>NZ_WMID02000001.1 GCF_009711165.2 Flavobacterium sp. MC2016-06
GTTATGAGCATTTAGGTTTTTTGCCCAGTATTGTTATCGGAATTTCTATTGGCTTTATTGTAATTGTTTTTGAGAAATGGCTCATCAACTTAAACAATTATCCATTTGTAATTGCGATATTTTTAAAAGCGCTTATTTACAGTTTTAGCATATTGATATTTTTAATTCTTTTTGTTGTTGTATTTACAGAGTTATTAGGACATCAATCCTATCAAGAAGCATTACAAATTTATTTGCAGGATCGTTTACTGGGTGACTTTTTTTTCTCACTTGGAGCATCAATATTTTTAATATTATTTATAGAAATCAGCAGTTTATTAAGCACCAGATTTTTTTATAATTATTTTACAGGACGTTATCATCGTCCCGTGCAGGAAGAACGAATTTTTATGTTTGTAGATGTAAAATCGTCAACCACTATTGCCGAAGAATTAGGAGACATCTTGTACAGTAAATTATTGCAAGACCTTTTTAGTGATTTCAACGATGCCATTCTTGCTTCGCGTGCCGAAATTTATCAATATGCCGGCGATGAAATTATCTTAACCTGGAAAACAGCAGTGGGTTTAAAAGATCAGCGGTGTTTGTATTGCTTTTATCTTCTCAAACAGAGTATTGCCTTAAAAAAAGAATATTACCTTAAAACGTATACTCTTTTTCCAAAGTTTAAAGCAGGAATGCACATTGGAACTTCTGTTACGGCTTGGGTTGGCAGCATAAAAAAAGAGATTGTATATCATGGAGATCTTCTTAATACTGCTTCTAGAATACAATGTAAATGCAATGAATTAAATCACGATTTTATTATTTCTGAAGCCGTTAAAAAAGCCATGCCCGAGGATTCATCTGTAACCTACAATCAGAAAGGGGAAATATATTTAAGAGGAAAAGCACAGCCTTTAAAACTCTATACGGTTGATTTTGAGTTGTAACAGTTTCAAAAGATCTTAATTCTGCTGTTAAATTAAATGTATTTTTTGTACGCTCTTTCTTTCTTTTTTTTAACATTTGTACGCATAATTTAATACATTTATATCAAACATATTAGTTATTTTTGTTTAGACCAAATCTAAATAAATTAAAAATGAAAAATTTTCTTATAGCTGATTCTGAAAACCTACACATTATCGGGCTGAGACATACACTTAAAAAATATGTAAAAACGGCAAGTTTAACCGTTGTAAACTCAAAAGAAGAACTGCTGAATCGCTTAGAAAAGCATAAAGTCGAATATCTGATTATCGATCCCAATAATATCTTTTTATTCTACGAAGATGATTTTAAAGAATTGCGAATGAACTTTCCCAATTGCAAAATCATCATTTTGTCGCATTTTAAACACAAACAAACCGTAAGCAGTTTTCTTCATGATAATATCAATGGATTTATTTCTAAAGATTGTCAGGAACAAACCATTTTTGATGCTATATATAAAATTGAAAATGGAGAGCGTTATTTATGTCCAAAAACATTAAACAGCCTTATAGACGTTTTAGTTTTGCCTGCGCTTGATGCAGACCAAAAACTGACTTTTAGAGAATACGAGATTTTAAAGCAGATTGCGCAGGGTAATAACGGAAAAAGTATCGCATCGCAGCTTTTTATAAGCATTCATACTTTTAGAACTCATCGTAAAAACATTATGAAAAAAACAGGCAGACATACCACGTCAGAGCTTATATTATATGCCATTGAAAAAAAAATGATATAATTTTCGTTCAATTTAAACTTTTTTTATTGGTTAATTCCTACTACAAGTGTAGTATACGGCATACCCTTTTTGTACAATTTTATTTACTCTTACTGTAGTATTGACTTTATTTTTTATCGGATTTACTTTTGCTAACGTTATTCTTTAGAATCAATCTAAATAAATTAAAAAAAATGGAAGCAAGGGAACAGATAAGAACAATTCAGTTGAAGAATGTAGTAGAAAAAGACCATCATAAGCATGTTTTTTCTAATAATAAAAAGGCTATTTCTCTTTATAAAAAGAGTATGAAAAAAGCAGTTAAAGTAATTGCTAATCATTTAGAAAACAGAGACACACCATTTACAGGCGCAAGTATTGCTTCGATTAAAGAAAAAATCGATTCAATAGCTCTTGATGATAATTATAATGGCAAAAGTTTAGATTTTGTTTTAGACGAATTAAAAGAAATTTATCTTAATGATTGTATTCATTTTCACGATCCAAAATACATTGCGCACCTAAATTGTCCAATTTTAACGCCAACATTGGTTGCCGAAGCATTTATCTCTTCTTTAAATTCTTCGATGGATACTTGGGATCAAAGCACTGGCGCCACTTTTATTGAATTGAAATTGGTGGAGTGGACGATCGAGAAATTAGGTTATCCAGAAAAAGCGGATGGAATTTTTACCAGCGGCGGTACACAGTCAAACATGATGGGACTGCTTTTGGCAAGAGATCATTATATCAAAAAACATTACAGTATTGATCCTAAAATGGACGGTCTTCCTGCAGATGCCTCAAAGTTTAGAGTTTTATGTTCAGAAGTGAGTCATTTTAGCCTTAAAAAGAATTTGAGTTTATTAGGTTTAGGACAAAATGCCGTGGTTCCAGTTGCAGTTGATGCAGATTTTAGAATGAATGCTCAAGCGTTGGAAAAAGTAATTCAGCAGCAAAAAGATTTAGGAAACATTCCAATTGCTATTGTTGGTACAGCGGGAACTACAGATTTTGGTTCAATTGATCCATTAGCTGAAATCGCTGCAATTGCTAATGAAAATAAACTTTGGTTTCACGTAGATGCTGCCTACGGCGGTGGTTTATTGATTAGCGATCAGCATAAAAATAAATTAGATGGAATCGAACTTTCAGATTCAGTTACTATCGATTATCACAAAACATTTTACCAGCCTGTAAGTTCAAGCGGTTTCTTTATGAGAGACAAATCGTATGTGGATTATATAAAATACCATGCCGATTATCTGAATTCTAAAGAACAAGAAGACGAAGGAATTCCGAACATGGTAAAAAAATCAATCCAGACTACACGCAGATTTGATGCCTTAAAATTATGGTTTACCTTAAGAATTATAGGTACAGAAGGATTAAGTACTTATATGGAAAAAGCAATTGATAATGCGCTGTTTACCGCCAATTTATTGAGAAACAGAAATGATTTTGAAATAATTCATCATCCAGAAATCAGTACAGTTGTATTTCGTTACACGCCTTGGAAAGCAGACGAACGCTCTTTCTGCGGCTTAAACAGCTACATTAGAAAAGCTATTTTTAATGAAGGAAAAGCCATTATTACCAGCACAAAAGTCTACAACGAAGTATTCTTAAAATTCACCTTATTAAATCCGCTTACAACTCCTGCCGATATCGAAGAAATTATAACTTCAATAGTCGCTCACGGTCAGGAATATTCATTGATAAATTAATACCATTATGGAAAATAAAACATACGACTTTATAGCTGTTGGCGTTGGACCTTTTAATTTAAGTCTTGCCTGCTTAACTGCACCAATTGAGAACCTTGATGGTTTATTCTTTGATAAAAATGAATCTTTCAATTGGCATCCTGGAATGCTTTTGCAGGACACAACATTGCAAATTCCTTTTTTAGCCGATTTAGTAACGCTTGCCGACCCAACAAGTCCGTTTAGCTTTCTGAATTACATCAAAGAACAAGGCAAAATGTATTCGTTTTACATTCGCGAAAACTTTTTATTATTAAGAAACGAATACAATCAATATTGCCAATGGGCGATAAAGAAATTGCCCAATGTATTTTTTAATACAGAAGTTGCGTCAATAGAATATGATGAAAATTTGAGTGTTTATATTGTAAAAACAGTTTCAACTAAAACAGGAGATATTGCATTTTACAAAACTAAAAAGCTTGTTTTAGGAACAGGAACAGCACCGCATATTCCGAAATCGTGCAAGTCTTTAAAAGGAAAAGCAGTTCATTCGTCAGGATACATTCAGAATAAAGCAGCGCTGCAAAAACAAAAATCGATCACCGTTTTAGGAAGCGGACAAAGTGCTGCCGAGGTTTTTAATGATTTATTGCAGGAAATAGATGTTTACGGTTATCAGTTAAACTGGATTACGCGTTCGTCTCGTTTCTTCCCAATGGATTATAGCAAACTTACCTTAGAAATGACTTCGCCAGAATATGTAGATTATTTCTACAATCTTCCAGCAGAAAAAAGAGATCATCTGCTAAAAGACCAAAAACTGCTTTACAAAGGCATCAACAAAGACTTAATAGGAAGTATTTTCGATACCATTTATACTAAAAAAGTAGTTGGTGAAATTGATGTTAATTTAAGAACAAATGCAGCTTGTATAAAAGCTGATTTTGATGAAAACAAACAATCTTTTGAGTTAGAATTACATCAGGTAGAACAGGATAAAAAATACCGCCACGTAACCGAT
The DNA here is from genome assembly GCF_009711165.2 of Flavobacterium sp. MC2016-06. Classification (GTDB taxonomy): domain Bacteria; phylum Bacteroidota; class Bacteroidia; order Flavobacteriales; family Flavobacteriaceae; genus Flavobacterium. The sequence continues at coordinate 4,421 of NZ_WMID02000001.1, forward strand.
GCTTTGGTTTTAGCAACAGGTTATGGTTATGAACTCCCGAGTTTTATTGAAGGAATTTCAACAAGAATTCAATGGGATAAAAAAGGTCGTTTTGCTGCCAATAGAAATTACAGTATTGACCAAAACGGAAACGAAATTTTTGTACAGAATGCAGAATTACACACGCACGGTTTTGTTACGCCAGATTTAGGAATGGCGTGTTACCGTAACTCGTATATCATTAAAGAAATTACAGGTGTTGAGCATTATGCTGTAGAAACCAAAATTGCTTTTCAGGAATTTGGAGTTGCTGCTTCTGAAGTTATTGAATCGAATGTTTTTGAAGAAATTTCATAATTATTATACGATGGAAGTACAGCAAAAAAAGAGAATTTTAGCGATAGATATTGCTAGAGGAATGAGTGTGATTTTTATGATGATGATTCACACCATGCTTATTTACGGAAGCATTCCAACACAGACGAATACTATTTTAGGAGAAATTACTTTATGGCTTGGCAGAGGAACAACTATGTTTTTAGTCAGTATGGGAATTTCGTTTGTATTATCAAGAAGACAAAGCTTTCTAAAAGTATGTAAAAGAGGTTTGTACATTTTGGCAATTGGCTACGGAATGAATTTCTTGAAATTTCTTGTCCCAGAATTTATTTTCGGCGGACTTCCAGATGCTTTCATAAGTGCGTACGGATTAAAATCGGGAACTTTAGAAACAGGAATATTCTTTTTGCTTTTAGGAGATATTCTGCAATTGGCAGGTGTGACTTTATTTATTATGGGCGTAATCAACCATTTCAGTAAAAGTAAATATGTTCCGTTAATCGTGGCTTTGGCAATAATCGCAATTTCAAAAGAAGTCAGCGGTTACAGAGTAGGAGTTGCAGGATTAGATTATATCTGTGATCTATTTTTTAGCAATAAGTTTAATGTTTATTTCCCCGTTTTTCCTTGGAGCGCTTTTATTTTATTGGGAATGTTTTTAGGAAGATGGTATAAAGAATTACAAGAAAATCAAACCATATTTTTCAAGAAAATGTTATTGCTTGGATTTGTTTTTATAGCAATTGGAGGCATTTTAAATTTTATTAATCCAGAATATCATTTTGGCGATTATTATCATTTAGGTCCTGGCGGAAGCATTTTGTTATTGGGCGCAAACATGGTTTTGTATTGGTTTGTAAATTTTATTGTCAGCCTTTTTAAAGAAGATAATCTAGTTTTTAAAGGACTAATATTCTGCAGTAAAAACGTAACCAGTTTATACGTAATTCAATGGGTTTTGATCAATTGGGGAATGTATTTGATTGGTTTCTGGAAACACGATCAAATCACCGTTTTAGGTTTGTTTCCTATAGTAATTACTTTAAGTATTTCTATTCAGGTTTTGTACAATTCAATCCGTGCGCTATTGCGTGAAAAATGGGTAAAAGAACCGTTAATTAATTAAAAATAACATGTTGGTGATTTTTTTTAAACACATAGGAACATAGATTTTAGAAGTTCAAAAGCAGGCGTTTCACTTATTAGAAACACACATAGCAGTTTAAGTTGTTAAAATTGGGGATTATTAAAAAAAATCTCACGCAGATTTAGCAGATTTTAGCGGAAAAGAATAAAAAAATCTGCCAAATCTGCGAAATCTGCGTGAAAAAAACCTTAGCATAACAGTCTATATGAAAGAAATGAATTTCTTTTTTACATCCTGCTTTTAAAAAAAATCTATGTTTCTATGTGTTTAAAAAAATTATACCCAACAAGTCTAAAACCGTATAAAGATGAATTTATATAATGGCAAACCTGTTATAAAAGGATCGCCAAACCCAATTTATACTATTACAATTCCAGAATTTGGCACGATTGATTTCCGTCCATTACAGCTTGATATTGACACCGAAATTATCCACGATTGGGTAAATCGAGATTACGCACAATATTGGGGAATGCAAGGTAAATCAGTACAAGAAGTTCGAGAAGAATATGAGCGATTAAGTACTGAATCGGATATTTTTATTGGACTTGTAAATGGCGAAGTTTCCTTTTTATTAGAACGTTATAATCCAAAATTAGATAGTATAGGAAACTATTACAGCGTACAGGATTACGATTGTGGCATGCACGTAATTGTTGCGCCGTGTACTAAATATATACCACAGTTTACGTGGCATATTTTCTCTGGAATTATGAAATTTATTTTCAGTGATTTAAAAGTGCAGCGCATTTTGGTAGAACCCGACATTAGAAATAAAAAAATGTTTGAGATCTGCCACAGAGTTGGTTTTGTAGATGCAGACGTGGTTCAGTTACCGCATAAAACCGCTTTATTGGCTTTCTGTAACCGTGATCAATTTATTAAAAAAACAAATTTATTTAACCTCAATTATATTGAAATGAATAACGAAAATCAAATAGAATTTCCAGAAAATGCTATTGCACATATTCAGCCCCAAGTATGGGAAAAAGCCAATCGTCTGCTGGTTAAAAAAGCGATTTGTGAGTTTTCGCACGAGTTTTTAATTCGACCAGTTTTAGAAAAAGGAAATCAATATTCTTTGGTTTCAGACAACGGAAAAGTTACTTATAGCTTTAAGGCACAACTTCTGGCACTAAATCACTTAAATATTGAAGTAGATTCTATTTCTAAATTTTACGAAGGTGAAACAGCCGTTTTAGATGCCGTAGAATTCATTCAGGAATTTAAAAATAGTTTAGGAATTTCAGAACAATTACTTCCGTCGTACATAGAAGAAATTATCAGTACTTTATACGGAAGTGCATATAAATTATTAAAGGAAAATTCGACTTCAAAATCACTTGCCAATTCTGATTTTCAAACCATCGAACAGGCAATGATGGAAGGTCATCCAGGATTTGTTGCCAATAACGGACGAATTGGTTACAATAGCATGGATTATAAAGCGTATGCGCCAGAAACAGGAAATCCGTTTAAAATGATTTGGCTTGCAGGTCATCGCGACAGAACCGTTTATGCCGGTACAAAAAAGCTAGATTACGATACTTTGATACAGCAGGAATTGGGTACCGAAACATTGGCACATTTTAATAGTATTATCGAGAAAAAAGGAGCAGACCCAAAAGACTATTACTTTATTCCCGTACATCCGTGGCAGTGGTTTAATAAATTAGCCAATTTATTTTCTCCCGAAATTGCCAAAGGAAAACTGATTTGTGTAGGTTACGGACCCGATTTATATCAGGCACAGCAGTCTATTAGAACACTTTTTAATTTAAGCAATCCTAAAAAGTTTTATACCAAAACTTCTCTTTCAATTCTAAATATGGGTTTCATGCGCGGTTTGCCTGTATTTTATTTAGGAACCGCTCCAGAAATGGCAGAATGGCTGGATCAATTATTAAGCAAAGACGAATACCTGCAAAAAGTAGGTTTTAGTATGCTTGGCGAAGTGGCTTCTGTAAGTTACATTAATCCTTATTTTGAAGAATTCGGAAAACACAATCCGTACAATAAAATGATTGCTTCTTTGTGGAGAGAAAGCCCAGTTGCAAAGCTAGAAAACGACGAACAATTGATGACAATGGCTTCGTTTTTGCACTTAGATAAAGACGGAAAATCGTTAGTTTCAGAAATAATAAAAGCTTCTGGTTTATCAATAGACAATTGGCTAACGGAATATTTTAAAGTATATCTAAGTCCTTTATTACATTGTTTTTATCAATACGATTTGGTTTTTATGCCTCACGGCGAAAATCTTATTTTAGGATTAGAAAATCACGTTCCTGTTCGTTCTTTCATGAAAGACATTACAGAAGAAGCCGTAATTCTGAATCCAAATGTTGAGATTCCAAAAAACATTGAAAGAATATATGCTGAAGTTCCAGAAGACGTAAAACTACTTTCTATTTTCATAGATGTTTTTGATGGATTCTTCCGTTTTATGTCGGCAATTTTAGTGACAAGCGATGGTTTCAGCGAAGAAAGTTTTTGGGAATTAGTAGCAGATTGTATTTCAGATTATCAAGAAGCAAACCCGCATTTGGCGTCAAAATTTGAGCATTATGATTTGTTTGCCAATGAATTTGAGCTGTCTTGTTTAAACCGTCTGCAATTGAATAATAATAAAACAATGATCGATTTAGACGATCCAGTTGCTTTATTACAATTTCAAGGAAAACTGCCAAACCCAATCGCGCCGTATAAAAAAATAATAGCTTAATTCTAAAAATGATGACCAATAGTATAATAACTCATCCAGAAAATAAAGCCGTTACAGAGATTGTTTTCGTGAAAACAATTCCAAGTTTAGGTGTTTTTGAACTTCGACCGATAGATTTAGACGCAGACATTCCGTTACTGCACAATTGGGTAAATCGCGAATATGCGGTGTATTGGGGAATGAACGGATTTTCTATAGATGAAGTACACGATTCGTACCAGAAAATTCTCGAAAAAACCGATGTATATATGGGGATTTTTAATGGTGAAATCTCCTTTTTATTAGAATGTTATAATCCCGAAGAAGATAGCATTGGCGAATATTACAACGTAGAAAAAGGAGACAAAGGCATGCACATTTTAGTAGCGCCTTTTGAGAAATCAATCCCCAATTTTACATGGTCGATATTTACTGTAATTCTGGATTTTATTTTTTGCGATGCTAACAATCAGCGTGTTATTGTTGAGCCGGATGCGCGCAATCATAAAATTCATTTATTGAATAAAAAAGCTGGATTTGTTTTTCAAACCATTCTCGATTTACCACACAAAAAGGCACATCTTGAATTTTGCACACGCAAAGATTATTACAAAGCTTTACAAGCTTAGGTTTAGCTTATAAGTTTCCTGCAAGGTCTTTTTCTGACCTTGTAGGTTTCAATATTCCGTAAAGATGATTCCAAGCTTAAAACAATACCTACAAGGTCAGAAAAAGACCTTGCAGGAAACTATATCAAAAAAATGGAAATTCCAACTAAGAGTAATGCACATATTAATTAAAGAAAATTGGGGTTAAGTCAATGCAGTTCTGCATTGATTTAATATGACTTATAAGTTTCCTGCAAGGTCTTTTTCTGACCTTGTAGGTTTCAATATTCCATAAAGATGATTCCAAGCTTAAAACTATACCTACAAGGTCAGAAAAAGACCTTGCAGGAAAAAAATAAATAAAAAATGGAAATACCAACTAAGAGTATTGCACATATAACCAAAGAAAATTGGGATAAAGCCAATGCAATTTTGCTAAAGAAAACCTTAAGCGAGTTTGCTCACGAACTTCTGATTGTTCCAGTCTTAAAACGCGGAAAAAGTTACGGCGTACATTCACCAGATAAAACTTTTGAATATACTTTTGATGGCTCAATTCTGGCTTTAAATCATTGGTCAATTTTATTAGAATCTATTCAAAAGAAAAACATAAATGGAGCAGAAGTTCCCTTGCGATTGTTAGAATTTTTAATTGAATTTAAAGATACTTTAGGAATCGATGAAAAATTGCTGCCCACTTATTTAGAAGAAATTACAAGTACATTGTACAGTACAGCGTATAAAATTGCGAATGAAAAATATTCATCAACAGCATTAGTAAACCAAGATTATCAGGTTATTGAGCATGCCATGACCGAAGGACATCCTTGCTTTGTTGCCAATAGTGGAAAAAATGGTTTTAATATTGATGATTTTGCTCAATTTTCGCCAGAGGCTAATGCGCCAATGCAGTTATTATGGCTTGCTGGGCATAGGAGCAGAGCCACTTTTTCGGGAATTGAAACATTGGAATATAAAAAAGTTCTTTCTCAGGAACTGCCTTTAGAAACGATTACTTCTTTTGAAGAAGTACTAAAATCTAAAGGTTTAAATGTTGATGATTATTATTTTTTTCCAGTACATCCGTGGCAGTGGTTCAATAAATTGGCACTGATTTTTGCTCCCGATATTGCCGAAGAATATTTAGTTTGTCTGGGTTATGGCGAAGATAAGTATTCGGCACAACAATCAATTCGAACTTTTTTTAATACCAGTTCACCAGAGAAATTTTATGTAAAAACAGCACTTTCGGTAATCAATATGGGTTTTATGCGTGGTTTGTCGCCATATTATATGGAAAGCACGCCAACGATTACCCAATGGGTTGCTGATCTTGTAGAAAACGATGTCTATTTACAGCAAAAAGGATTTACCTTATTGGGCGAAGTGGCAACAATAGGTTATCGTAATTTTCTGTACGAACCGCTTGGCAGAAGTTTACCACACAACAAAATGTTGGCGACTTTATGGAGAGAAAGCCCGATTCCGAAATTGTCTAAAGGACAAAATATCATGACAATGGCCGCTTTACTGCACGTTGATCAATCTGGAAATTCTTTTGTTTCGGAGTTGATAAAAGCTTCGGGAATCACTGCTAAATCTTGGATTAAAAGTTATCTAAATGCGTATTTATCGCCTTTGTTACATTGTTTTTACGAACACGAAATGGTTTTTATGCCACACGGTGAAAATCTGATTTTAGTTTTTGAAAATCATGTTCCTATAAAAGCAATCATGAAAGATATTACCGAAGAAGTAATGGTTTTTAATTCCAAAATGGAACTGCCGGAAAAAGCAAAACGCATACAAATTGAGATGAACGAACCGTTGAAAATTTTATGCCTTTTTAATGATATTTTTCAGTTTTATTTCCGATTCCTTTCGGCGATTTTATCAGAATCTCAAACACTTTCTGAAAGTGATTTTTGGGAAGAAGTCGCGAATTGTATTCATGATTATCAAGAGGAACACCCGGATTTAGAAGAACAGTTTAAAAAGTATAATCTGTTTGTTTCAGAATTTGATTCGTGTTGTTTAAACCGTCTGCAATTGCGAAATAACAAGCAAATGCTCGATTTGGCTTCGCCAATAGAAAGTCTTCAATTTGTGGGGAAACTTAAAAATCCGATTTCAGTTTTTAGTAAAACACTACATTCTGTTTCGTTTGTGAGATAGAGTTTGTCATCCTATGTTTCCAAAAAAAGTAAGAAGTTTTAGTATCACGCAAACCTTTGTCAAAGTTTTGAACTTTGACAAAGGTAGGCACGCTCAGTTTATGCGCATACTTTGTCATTTCTGACAATACTGGATAAAAAAATAAAATAATACATAATTATGTTATATAATACAAAGTCAGTAAAATCAATTCGAGGTACATTTGATCGTTTTTTTGAAATTTTGAAAGCTGCAGAATCATTTGATTTTACTTCCGGAAGCATCAAAAAAGCCATTATAATTTTGTCGATTCCGATGGTTTTAGAAATGGTAATGGAATCGGTATTTGCTTTAGTCGATTTGTATTTTGTTGGACATTTAGAAGAAAGTAATCATGCGATTCAGATCGTAGGTTTAACCGAATCTGTTTTCGCCATTGTTTATTCGATTGCTATAGGAATTAGTATTGCTACAACGGCAATTGTAGCCAGACGAATAGGTGAAAAAGAAGCTGATGAAGCAGCAAAATCAGGTGTTCAAGCCATTGTTATTGCGGGAGTCATTAATTTACTAATTAGTATTCCGAGTTTTATATATGCCAAAGAAATTCTGCTGTTAATGGGCGCATCCAAAGCTTCTGTAGTTTATGGCGCAATTTATACGCAAATTATGATTGCAGGAAGTTTGGTCGTAATGTTGATTTTCTTGATTAACGGAATTTTCAGAGGTGCTGGAAACGCGATTATTGCCATGAAAAGTTTGTGGATTGCTAATATTTCGAATATAATTCTGTGTCCAATTTTAATAAACGGTTTTTGGTTTATTCCAGGAATGGGAATAATGGGCGCTGCGATTGCCACAACTGCCGGAAGAACGATTGGTGTATTGTACCAATGTTATTTCCTTTTTTATGGAAAGGGAATTTTAAAAGTAAAATGGCGCTATTTTATTCCGAATCTAAAATTAATTCAAGGCATTATAAAATTAGCAACACCCGGAGTTTTACAATATGTAATTGCTTCTTGCAGCTGGATTTTTCTCGCTAATCTTGTTGCGACAACGGGCGGTGATTATGCTTCATCAGGTTATCAGACGGCAATTAGAATCATCATGTTTTTTATACTTCCCGCTTGGGGACTCAGCAATGCGGCAGCAACTTTGGTAGGGCAGAATCTTGGAGCCAAAAAAGTAGAGAGAGCCGAAAAATCGGTTTATAAAACGGCCAAATACAATATGATCTTTATGGGTTTTATAATGCTTATCTGTTTTTTTAGCGCACATTATCTGATTTCTTTTTTTACAAACGATGCCGAGATTGTAAAAATTGCGGTAAATGCACTGCAGATTATGAGTATTGGTTTTATCTTTTACGGTCTAGGAATGGTTTTAAACAACACCTTTAATGGAGCAGGAGACACGTGGACGCCAACTTGGATCAATATTTTTGGTTTCTGGATCTTCCAGATTCCATTTGCGTATCTTTTGGTACATTATTATAAACTAGGACCAATGGGTGTTTTTATCGCAATTCCCGTTGCCGAAACGCTTATCACAGTTTTAAGTGTAATAGTGTATAGAAAAGGAAATTGGAAGAGAATTGAGATTTAATAATTATAATATTTTATAAGAAAAAGAATTTTAAGTTGATTATGTAAAAAGAGGGAGTAATCTACTCCCTCTTTTCGTATATCTTAAAGCAAATTATTTGCCAAGATATTCTCTTACCGCCTTAGCTGAGTGCCCTACTTGTTTAACTGCTTCTCGCAATTTAGTTTCTGTAACGCCCAATGCTTTGCACCAGTAATCTACCTCCCATTGTTCAGTAAGGCTGATCTTACTGGCATCTTGAGGTATTTTCTTCTTTAAGTCATCTGACATTTTATGAAAGTTGATTAATTTTAGCTGATTTCTACTCCAGCGTATGAGTGTTTAGTTAAATAGTAATGGTTTGTTCATTGTATTTAATCTAAACCAAAGATTAGCTTTTACTAATCAGTCATTTTACGGAGATCCATAATTCACTAAAATTTATTTTTAATGAGTGGAATACGAAATAGAAATAAGTAATAGATAATTTACTTATAAAATTGAAAAGAGTCTGTTAGAAGGTGAGAATTTTGTAAATAAATTATTCATTTAAGTCTAAAACACGCTGATAAAAACCTTGTTTGGCTATTTTTTGTTCTGCTTCTTCAATGGCTTTTAGGAGATTGTTTTGATTATCTGAAATTTCATTTAGTACATTATTCATGACACTCCAGACCGGCTGCATTTTTACAACAAGTTCGCTGCCTTTTGCAGTAAGAACAATTAGTCTTTTACGCTCATCGAGTTTGTCTTTTTTAGAACTGATAAGTTTTTGTTTTTCCAATTCTTTCAGCAGACTTATGGTTGAGGGATGACTGTACCCAATTTCGTTTGCAATTTCTACCACACTCAGCATTTCTTTTTTGTGCAGCGTGTAAATTACAGGAAACCATTTGGGCTCAAAATCAATATCAAAAGATTTATAAATTAATGCACCGTCTTTGCGTAATTGCTCGCTCAAACGCTGTAATCTTGTTGATATGGCGAGAATACCTATTTCATCAATTATATTCATTTTTCTGAATTTAGATCTAATTTACAAAATACATTATCAGGGCTCATTAAAGGAAAATCATATGGAAGTTCGTCCTTTTGTATCGTTATAAAATGATTCCTTTCATAAAATCGCAATGCAGCCTGTAATATAGAAACTGTACCCAAATATAGGGCTCTTAACCCATTTTTTGTACTATAGGAAATTAATTCTTCTAATAACTGCTGTGCAATATTGTATTGTTTTCCTCTGTATTCCTGCTTGACAAACATTTTTCGAATGGCTCCAGCTTGATTATTAAATTTTACTAAGGCAATAGTTCCAACCAATTCGTCGTCGATAAAAGCACCTAAAAATATACCTCCGGGTTCGTAATAAAAGTTTTTAATGTTTAATAGATCAGGCTGATCTTGTATGGTTATTGGAACATTAAATTCTTTCTGCTGAATGTTTAAGATCAAATCGACTATTTGGTTCTCGTATTCGTTTTGGATAGGCTTGATATTCATGATTTTAAATTTTAATGTACAAAACTACGTAGTTGAATACATATATCCAAATTTTCTGCGATAAAATAGGAAAAGAAACTTGACGTTAGTTGTATTGAATTTCCTATTTCATCAAAACATTATTTTACAAAAAGGCTGCTTTACAAATAGTAAAACAGCCTTTTTTTGCATTAAATATGATGTATTATATTACTTAAACACACTCGTTTTAAATAGACAGAGATTTTTAGTGCTATTTTACGATTTTTTCTAGACCTGATCTTAAAAAGTCAAAATCGTATCAGCTAGTTTTATAAGTTCATTTTGAGTTCCCTGATCCGCTTCATTTGATAATAATATTATTCCTGAATTCTGTTCTGGATAAAAAACAATAAAAGTACTAAAACCCAAACTTCCGCCTGTATGCGAAACTCTAGCTATTCCCTTTGAAGTTTTATTGATCTTCCAATTATAAGCAATTGCACCATCCTTCACATTTCCAAAAGTAGGCTGATGGCTTAGTTTTACAATCTCATTTTTTTCATTAAGATGATAAGCCATGTACTTTAACATATCTGAAGTAGAAGAAGCTATAGATGCCGCGACCTGCATATCTTCCCAATTAATATAAGGCATTTGTCGTCCTTTACCGTCGTACCCAACTGCCATTGTTGAAGGGATATTTGACTTTGAGAGTAATGAAGTATTTTTCATTTTAAGCGGTACAATAAATTGCTTCTTTAATAAATCTTCAAATTCATTACCGTAAACATTTTCCATAATATGTCCTAAAAGTTGTGCAGCAGTGTTGCAGTGTCTGGCAATTGTTCCGGGTAAAGTATCTGGTTTTACAGTATGCAAATCAGCATAAAACTGATTCATACTATATTTTTGGTGAATAGAATCCAGAAGAAATGGAATGGCATCGGGATTACTTTTAGAAAAAAGTTCTTTACTGTCAGGCATCCAATTTGGCAGTGCTGAAGTAAGGTTGGTAAGATTAAGCAAAGTAATTGGAGTGCCTTGATACGTTAGATTAGGATAATCTTGTTTTAGATATTTTCTAATGTCGTCAGTAGGCTTTACTTTTTTCTCCAATACGGCTTTCGCTAGTAATGTTGACGAAAATGTTTTACTAATCGAAGCGAGCTCATAAACGGTTTGGTTTGTAGGTAGATTTTGTGTTCCTATTTTAGTAGCACCATAATTATAAAAATACTGCTTTCCATCTTTGATTATTCCTATAGAAAGACCAACTCGAGATGCTTCTTTCATAAATGCTAGGCTGGAATTTTGTACCAACGAATCCAGTTTTGTTTTCAAATGATTATCTGTGGCAATCTGGCTTTTTTGTGCAACAGCTATTACTGTGTACAGAACGAGGCATAATACAGTTAAGTTTTTTTTCATTTCATTCAGGGTTTTACTAAAGGACTATAAAATTTGTGAAATGTTACATCTTGTTATTTAAAGCGTTAGATATGAAATCAGTTTCTTTTTTTAAGATGCATATAAAATTAATACAATAAATGAATTATCAATACGGTAATTGAAACTTCATTTTTTTGAAAGATTTTATAGGAATGATAAGTGTTGAAAAAATGGATAGCATTAAAAACCGTCCAATTATTTCCACAATAAAAAATAGTTGCATCGGTGGCGTTTACTGCTGTATGCTATATTTTGGTAAGTGCCCGAAGCAGGCTCAATCCAATCTTGTCTAATGATGTATAAACCTTTCATTGTTGGGTAAAAAACAGCTTCACCATTTGCATCTAATGTCAATTCTTTTTCCCAATTTTCAGGATTAAATACACGAAGTTTTGTACCATATTTTGATGGTTTGTCGTCTAAGAATGCTTTAACGGTTATTTTTCCGTCTTGGTTAAGAACAGTCAAGTCTAGTTTCTGGACAGGTTTAATAGCTGTGATAAGAGTATCACCAACAGTATAGACGGCAGTAATATAATCGATAGGAAGAACGTTTTTTCCTCCGTTTGCAGAACGGTCTATTACAGGATGTTTATCATTAAAACCAATAATACGGTATTGACCTTCTTGTTGAGGTACATAAACCGCAAGCCAATGATCTTTCTCCATTTTAAATTGTAATTCCTGTTTTTTGCCTTGCGAATCAATTATACTAAAATAAAAATCTCCAGCCAGCAGAAGTTCCTTTGCCGTATCTCGATGTCTAACACCTTGTTCGTCCATGCTGCCGTAGCACAATTCGATGGATACAGGTTCATTTATTTTCCCAGAACCTTTTACATCAACCCAATAAGCGCTTGCAAAAGCTGGAAGAGAAATTGTTAAGACAAAAAGGGTTAGTAATATTTTGTTTTTCATAAGATAGTTTCTTTTTAAATGGAAGTAGTGTAGAGTGATATTATAACTCACTTTTAAATATAAAAAGCTGCCAATTAAGGCAGCTTTTTTGAGTTTCAAGTTATACAAAAGTAGTAAACTGTTTAGTAGTACCTTTTGATTTTTGTATTAAAATTTTAAAGCAAAACCACCAATAAATTGAGCAGGAGCCTGCGGCGTTAACCTAACAGACCATGCTTTTTCGCTGGTAATGTTGTTCACTTTAAAACTGATTCTGTATTTCGGTTGATCGTAATAAAGAGCAGCATCAAGCATTGTATATTCAGGAATAGTAATTTTTGTAGTTTGTGTATTAGTTTGGTAAGACATACTACCATAATTACCACCAAAACCAGCACCTAAACCTTTAAGTTTTCCTTCGGCAAGACGATAGCTCATCCAAACGTTTACCGTATTTGCAGGACCAGAAAGAGCAGGGCGTAAGCCATTTACCGAAGTATCTGCTTTAGTATATTCACTGTCATTATAAGCATATCCAGCAATTACGTTAAAACCTTCAAAAGGATTTGCAGTAAGTTCTATTTCTACACCACGGCTCACTTGTGTACCATCTTGAATAGAATAATTAGCATCATTTGGATCTTGTCTTAACGAATTAGCAACTTGTATATCATAATAACTTACAGTACCAACAAGACGGTGGTTAAAAACATCACCTTTAACACCAAATTCCAATTGATTTGCATGTTCTGGTTTAAAAGCAGTACCATCAAGAGCCTGTCCGCTTTTATTTAAGAAACCATTGATATAGTTAGAAAACACAGACAAATGATCTTTACTAAGTTCGTAAACAATTCCCATTTTTTGAGATAAAGAAGTTTGATTGTACGGACCTGCAGAAGTACCATTAGCACCAAGTCCACCCGCAGTAACGCCTGTAGCGATATTGTAAACGCCCATGTATTGGTAACGATCAACTCTTAAACTTGCCATTGCAGATAGTTTGTCTGTAAAATTAAATACATCAGAAACATAAGCAGCATACGTATTATCGCTGTTTTTTTCTTTACGTAAGGTACCCGTTCCAGCTTCGGCCATAGTATCTACTATTTGCTGTGTAGCACCAGAATTTGCAGGCGGGTTTGTAAAATCAAAAGTAGCCGTATTAACCGTGATACGGTCAAAATCATTAGAATTGTTATAATAATCTAAACCTACAACCATTCTATTTCTAAAGTTTCCAATTTTAAAGTCACCAATAAAATTCTGCTGAATATCTGTTGCAATAAAATTAGTATTACCAGTAATAACCTGTACACGTGCAGTAGTATCACTAACACCATTTATGGCTGTAATATAACCATTGATAGTAGAGCGCGCTCTAGAAAATATAGTCTGAGAAGTCCATTGATCAGAAATTTTATAATTGATCTGTCCGAAGATATTCAACATTTGAGTTTGATAAATTAAATCATTACTCATAAAAGTTCTTTCGTATGGAAAAGCAATGTCTTCAATAGACCAGATTTTAGTTCCTTTGTTGTAAGGATTGAAACGAACCACAGAAGTTCCTTTTTCAGATCCAAATTCTACATCAAGCAAAAGCGACAATCTATCGGTAATTTGATAAGAAAAACTTGGAGCAATACTAATATTGTTTGTAAAACCAAGATCCTGAAAACTTTTTTGATTCGTAGTCGCTGCATTAAGTCTAAATAAAGCAGTTTTATCTTCGTTTACAGGAGTATTTACATCAGCAGTAAGTCGGTTATAATTCCAGCTTCCGCCAAAGTAAGATACTTCACCACCAAAATCATTGTATGGTTTTTTAGTTACACGATTGTATACACCGCCATAACTGCTTGAAATACTTGCACCAAAAAGAGTAGCAGATGGTCCTTTAATAGCTTCTACACGCTCTAGATTTACAGGATCAATAGAAGAGAAAGCAGCTCCGGCAACACCGTTTCTAGCATTTGGTTCTGTTTCAAAACCACGAGAACGGAAAGTAACTCTACCTTGATTGGCAATCATAGGAATACCAGCTCCAGGTACATTTTTAGAAATACTACCAAGATCAACAGCACTTTGTTCCAAAATAAGTTCTTTAGGAACAGTATTGTAAACTTGCGGGTTTTCTAAGTTTTTAAGAGGCAGACGTGCCACATATTTACTTTCTTTTTTAGAAAATCTATTCACATTTCCAGAAACCGTTACTTCTTGCAAAGCCATAACGTTTTCTTCTGGAAGCTGATAATCTGCGGTTGCAATTTGCCCTGAAACTACAGTAACTTCAATGTCTTTTTGAGCAGCACCTAATACTTGAATCTTAATATGATACGTTGAAGGAGGAAGATTTTTAAAAGAATAATTACCTTTTTCGTCGGTAAGAGTTGATTTGTTCAATTCAACAAGAGAAATAGAAGCAGAAGCGAAAGGCTGTCCGTCAACCATTTTTATTTGTCCGGAAATAGCACCGGTTGATTGGGCAAAAACAGAGGTAATGTTTATTAGCAGTATCGCTAGAAAACACAGGAAAGATCGTGGCATAAATTTAATATATGGGGTTTTATGGGCGCAAATATAAAACATTATTTAGATTTGTTCTTAATAAATTTAATGCAAATTAAGGAGATTTTAAGAAAAGTATAGTATGTGTTATAAAATGAAATTGGGTTGAAAGAATACTCTTATAGCAAATATGTTTTAATTTGTTTTGAACATATATAAGGTTAGAAAAGGGAACATTTGTATTTTTGCACCACTAATAGATAATTAGTGACTTTTATAATGGCATTGAATGAAAATTGGTGAATAAAAGCATTTTGTTATAGTATCAAATAAAACAATAAGTCAAGATTAAGATAAATAAAGCGGAAGTGGAGAAAGTGAAAAATGAAGAAGTAATCTGGACTGTTTGTCAAGAATGTCAAGGACGCGGTAAAAAAAGCAGAGGACTTAGCGATAAAATGCGACGCGAGTATCAGAAAGCATTTGATCAATTTGAAAAAACAAAAGAAGGTACAGCTCCAGTTCGCCCGAAAGCGCACTTATATACCTGTTTAAAATGTTCTGGATCAGGCTTGGTTCCCTCAGCGAGTCATCCTATACCCGATACAGAAAATTATCCGCACGTTGCTATTATTGGCGGTGGAATAGGAGGCGTGGCTTTAGCTGTGGCTTGTTTGCACCGTGGCATTCCTTTTACACTTTATGAACGTGATAATAATTTTGAGGCTCGATCTCAAGGTTACGGACTTACTTTACAGCAAGCAAGTAAAGCGATAGAAGGATTGGGCATTTTTTCTTTAAAAGACGGCGTTGTTTCAACACGACATTTGGTTCATACTACAGAAGGAAATATAATTGGTGAATGGGGAATTAGAAAATGGATTCAGACTGATGCAAAGACATTCACAAAACGGACTAATATACATATAGCAAGGCAATCTTTGCGTTTAGAACTGCTTGAACAACTGGGCGGACATAATACGGTACAATGGGGACATCAGCTAGTAGACTTTAAAGAATCTGAGAGCGGAGGTGTTGAATTAAACTTTCAAGTAAACGGAGACATAAAGAGCGCCAAAGCAGATCTTGTAGTTGGAGCCGATGGTATTCGCAGTTCAGTACGCAAACTTTTGATTGGTGAGGAGATTACTCCTTTACGTTATCTGGGTTGTATTGTGATATTGGGTATTTGTCCTTTAAGCGCTCTCGAAGGTCTTAATAGTTCTTTATTAGATTCAGCTACTGTATTTCAGACGGCCAATGGCAATGAGCGTATTTATATAATGCCTTATACTTCAGATTCGGTAATGTGGCAGCTTAGTTTTCCAATGTCAGAAGACGAAGCTAAGAAACTAAGTGCTTTAGGAACTCAGGTACTTAAGGAAGAAGCGTGTCGTAGAACTCAGTGGCACGAACCCATTCCGCAGATTTTAGCAGCGACTCAAGAAGCCCAAATTTCTGGTTATCCCGTTTATGACCGAGAATTACTTGGAGCAGCATTGTTAGAAAAAGCTGGACCAGTAACTTTAATTGGAGATGCAGCTCACCCAATGAGTCCATTTAAAGGGCAAGGAGCAAATCAGGCATTACTTGATGCACTTATGCTTGCCCGCGAAATTTCAAAAGGATGCAGAGTTGGCTCTCAATGGAAAACAACCGGAATTAGGAAAAGTGTATTAACCGAGTATGAATCAGAAATGTTAGAGCGCAGTGCGGTCAAAGTAAAAGATTCAGCAGATGCGGCAGAGTTTCTGCATTCTGATATTGTACTTCATGAAGGTGATGAACCTAGAGGACGTTGTTTGAAGAAAAAAGACAGCTAAGGGAATCTAACTTAAAACTAAAGCGATAATTGCCTGCATTCTTCTTCCAAAATCCCAAAGAGTAGGACTGGCGGATTTTCCCATTTTGTAATTTCGGTATCTTTTAGCACAGGATATATAGAACTGAAACCTCCAATTTCACCAGAAGCAAGCCCGATAATTATAGTATTTATTTTATGATGTCTTATTACATAAGAGCACATAATACAAGGCTCATGTGTGGTGTACATAATACAATTAGAAAGATCTGCGGTTTCTAATAAAGCTCTCGAGTTTCTAATGGCTTCAATTTCTGAATGAAAAGTGATGTCTTTAAACGTTTTGCCGCCTTCAATTCCTTCACCAACAATTTTGCCATCCATTACCAATATAGAACCAACAGGGCTGTCACCGCGAAGTTTAGCTGCTTTTGCAAGTTCAATACATTTAGACATATAAAAAGAATGATCGAAATTTTCCATGTTTAAAAAGTAAAGCTTTTGGCAGTTAGTGAATCTTATTCTTGAGAGAAAAGTATATTTTTAAACGCATGAGAGACAAGATGCACCTGTACCGTCCAATCATCGGCAGCATTGTCACCAGCATCATCAGAGATGTATTTTAGACAGAGAAAAGGAATGTTTTCCTGCTGGGCAATTAAAGCCAGGGAATAAGCTTCCATATCTACTACATTATAAATATCCTCAAGATGATTCATTTCGAAGCTGTCTCCAGTGCCGCAGATTCCTTCTTTAAGACCTTGCATTATTAAACCTTGCTCAAGAACAACAGGAATACCAGAAAGCGGTGTTTCGTACCTCAAAAAGCCAAGTCCTCTAACATCCATATCACGCTGGATAAATTTTCTGCAAGATATTACTTCGCCTTTGTTAAAGTAATTGCTTCCGGCAGAACCGAGGTTTACAATAAGTTTTGGTTTGTGTAGTGCTACGGCTTTAGATAAAGCAATAGCGGCATTTACTTTTCCAATACCTGTTATCACTTTATTCACACCCTCAAAAACAGTTCCTGCTTCAGACTCTAATGCAAAAACAAAAAGAGTTTCAGCAACAGTAAAACTGTTGTTATTATCAATTACTATCATTATTATTTGTTTTTCTGCTTGTAAAATTGGCTTGGTAAAGATACTTAAAAGCGATAATTTTTAAGTACTTAATTAAGAGGGTGTATTATTTTTTAAAGCGAAAAAAAGGATATAAAAAAAGCTCAATTTACAAGAATTGAGCTTTTTAATTTTTTGAATATTTTCTCTGTAATAAGAACTTTTAATTATCACAGAAAGAACCAATTTGTTTTAAATGTCTTTCAGTTTGGTATTTATTAAAGTTATCCCATTTAGGCGGAAAACTTGTTTTTTGCCCGTACATAGCATCCAGACAAATATTGTTGTCTTTGTATTTATCGTGTAAAACCACTAAGATTTTAAAGAAAAATTCATCTAACATTACAATCGCTTCAAATTCTGATTTTAGTGTATCGTAATTAGAATCTGATGGATTTAATATTTGTAATAAACCTAGAATTTCGTTCTTTTCAGCTTCATCAACTTCAGTTAAATAACCATTTTTCAGGGTTTTAAAAACCAAATTATTCCAAGCTTTGCTATCGTGTCCCCATTTTACATCAGGAAGATTTAAAGAATGCTCACAAATTAAAATAATAGAAAAAAGAACATCATTTAGGTATTCAGCAGGAAACTCGTCAAAACTTCTGAATTCAAAACCACTTTGGTACATTTTTTCCTGATTAAAATCAAGACCAACTTCCGAAAGCATTTCGTATTCCATTTCAGCTTCAATTTGATCTCTCCACCAAATGTTTTCTTCTTTTTCAAATTTTAGTAATTTTCTAAAATCATCTACTTTGTACGTTAGAATTTTACCTTTTGGCATCGCTTTATTATAAGTTCCAACTCCTATGTAACGAGACATAGCGTTTCTCATAGAACCTAAAGTAAATTTTTTATCCAAACTATATTTATCACTTATAACGCCCATAATATCTGGACTTCCAAGAGTTGCTATAAAAAAGGGCTCAAACCATTGCAGTAAATAAATAGCGTTAGCGTGTGTTTTTTCAAATTCAACGTAATCTACAATTCTACTGTCTTCTGTTAGCGAAGGTAAAGTAATATGAAAATGGTACGTTCCATTATTAAACAAAACAAGATTTTCTTGATTCGTCATGAACATATTAAGACCATTGTTATAATCAGGGAAATTCAATTTTCCGTTTAAAACAGAAGATTCATTGATTTTATCCAGAAATAATTTTTTAGTAGCTTTTAGTTCTTTGCAAGATTCAGCAATCGTTCTATTTTCAAAATATTTAGTTACAAATTCGATAGAGTCACCATCAAAATGTACAGAACCCATTGTTTTGTTTCTTTGGGTAATCATACTTTGAATATTGTACGGCTGATCTTCAAGGAAAAGTTCCATGATCGATTTACCAAGATATTCAGGATTTTCTAGAGGCTTTGCAATTACTTCACCATTTTCTGTATCAACCAAAGGTTTTACTGGAGATAAAGTTTTATGCTGATAGTTGATATCTAGTTTTTCCAGCGAATGACTATTCATCATTCGGCTTACTTTGTATTTTTCATTCAAGCCAAAAGCTTTTTTCAAAACAGGAGCTAAGCTTTCTGGTTTATAGCATTTTCTGTAGTCGATACTGTATTTCTCAAAACCAATTTTTTCTTGTATAAATTCACCAGAAACTATTAGGGATTCTTCAAATTGCATGTAGGTTTCGTTTTCTAATCCAATTCCCCAATAATATTTTTTTGTCTGATTGTCTTTCATTTATACTAATTTTCTTTTTATGGTTAATGATACTTTTAAAGTCGTTTTTTACTTAGAAATACAAATCGAATCTGATAAAATTGGAGCCGAAAAAACCTTTAATGGATTGAGCATAATTGTTTTGCCTCCATTAAAAAAGTTTATTCTCTTTTATACTTATTAGGAATCGATATTTGTCTTAGAAAATTGCACTTGAATCAACTGAAAGATTGATAAAAAAAAATAAAATTTTATAATGGGGTTATAAAATCACTAATAGTAGTAATTACTTTTATATCAATAATTTAAGCAGATGAATAGCCTAATTGCAACTTTTGCTATCCTTGATTTTTCCAAGTTGCAAAATTAGTTTTTTATTATGGTTTTTGCAAGTAGTTAATGCGTTGAAAATCAATATTTTTTTCGTATGTTTAGACAATAGGTTTAATTATTTTATTTATTCATGATAATAAAACACATGAGAAGAATATAATTCATCATTCCACCAGTCTTTTCTAACCTCCGAAAAGTAATTATAATTTAATTTTCCCGCTTGAGATTGCAGCGGATAAACAACTATTCCGTTCTCGCGATACGCTTTATGTAAATCTGTTTCGGGAACAACAGGAACAATATGTCCAGAAAGTCCTTTCTCTTTTCTTTTGGCACAAATAATTCCAATTCCGCCATTAGCATTTACTTTATTTTGAATTTCATCAACAGTAAACATTCTTTTCCAGCCAAAACTAGCTCCCCATTCTAGAAACCAATCGTGTATTGCGCTAGAGTAAATACGATCGACAGTTTGCTCAAAAATGGGTTCAACTTCTTGACCTTGTAGTACTTTTTCTAAAGATTCATCTGTCCACCAAACAGTTGGGAGATATACTTTACTGAAATAACAATAATCGTAAGAGTAGACATTACAATACGTATCTTCTACAGTTCTCTGGTATCTAGTATTGGTTTCAACATCTAGTTTAGTAATAATTTGGTGAATACTTTCTTTTTTACTCGCAGTATCAGTCAAATCTCTATACGGAATGCTTGAATCCAAAATTGGATTTTCTTTCTTTTCCATACTATCTAAACGAGATTCAGGATCGGGTAGTAAATCGACTTTCTTTATTAAGTTATTTGGTGTTGGATTATCACTTAGAGGTAATGATACAACAGATTCGGTATATTTTTCCATTTTGACTGCTTATTATAAATTGACTTCACGCTACAGGTATTAACTATTCTCCCAGCGTAATATTTTGTCAAGTAAAAAGTAAATATAACTATTTTATAATTTCAATAGAGATTTACAGAAGTAGTTTGTAATAAAAAAAGATAGAAAGTTCATTTTCTATTCAATAATGATAAATTGCTTTGATTGAATAAATATTGGAATTTGGAATTTAAAAATTGAAGTTTAACCCAAGTTTGGAATTTGGAATTTAAAAAATTGGAATTTAATTTAAAACAATGTGAATGTTTTGATAAAAAATCTCCTTCACAATTATTCTCTCAAAAATAAAACTTAAATTTATGCGTATTCCCAAAAAATTATTGTCCCAAAAACTAAAAACAAATAACGATGAAATTTTTCACAGAAAAAGCAGAACTAATTGACAGAAAAACCATTACTGGTTTTGGCGGAGCAGACCAAGAAGAAATAACGATTAAATTAACATTAAAAGGACGTGCCAATACTACAGAATTTTCTACTTGGGAAGTTTTGAAGATTGTAAAGGAGCGTTTAAAACAAATTAAATCGGATAACGATAAAGTAGATAATTTTACTGATTTAAGTTTTGCTAGAGATAATGTTATGAATGTAATAGATTATTTCGTTAGTGAATGTGATATTATTACTCCAAAAAAACAAGTGTAAAAATTATGGATGTGTAAACTTGATGTAAAGTTATAGTTTAAAATAATTTTTAAAAAGCAGCATTAGATTAAACTAGACATTATAGTTTAATGAGATTAGTAGGAATATAAAAAAAGCTCAATTCATAAGAATTGAGCTTTTTTTATGGCCTGAAATAACAAAAATTGCGGTTCATGTTTACCTTAAAGTTGAAGAAATTGATTTCTTTAAAACTATTTTGTAAGATTAAGTTTCCTTTTCTATTTAATTTATTTTAACATTCAATATTGGTTAAAAAGTGCTGATTTTGAGTGTGTTTCATCGATTTTAAAACGTTTTTTCCTAAAATGATTTTAAGTTTATTTTAATAATTTTAAAAAAATAATTCTAAACTATACTAGTTTGGTAGAATTTATATATATTTGCATGACTTATCCAGAAAGACTGAGGGAATAGGCCCTATGATGTCTTAGCAACCTGTTAACCAAATAAGGTGCTAAATCCTTCCGCCAAGGCGGACAGATAAGATATTCCTTTGGAAAATCTGAATAAGCTTTACATTAAATTTATAAACCTTTTTATTTATTAAAATGAAAACTGAGCTATTCTTTTTACACGCCTATTACAATCCATTTGATCTGCCTTTTGAAAACGACAAGCCAATTTTTCGAATGCGCAACAGTTAGCTTTTTCCGCACTTTTCCCTGTTTAAAATAACATTGCTGAAGGTCTTTTTACAATAGGCCCAGACATGCTTATGTCCAATTTTAAATCAAATTAAAATGAAAAAATTTCCCTTAATAATTCAATTAAAACTAAATAAAATGAAAAAAATAGTATTATTTCTTACGTTATGTCTAGGTATAACAGTAGCTCAGGCACAGCAAGATGCCAATGTACAGTTAAAAGGAACAGTTACAGATACTGTAGTAAAATATGTTTATCTGCAAAAATTTCATAACAAAATGTTTACGACCATTGATTCTTCAAAAGTGGTTGATGGAAATTTCAATTTCAAAACAAAAGTAAGACTTCCAGAGCTTTATGGTTTAAGCGTTAACACAGCAGATAGTCCGTTGTATATTTTTCTTGAAAAAGGGCCAATTTCAGTGAAACTCAGCCCAGCAAAATATTATAACAATTCTGCAGTAGAAGGTTCTGCATCTCAGGATTTATTCAATGCCTATAGAAAAGCAGAAGACCCAGAAATCAGTAAATTCATTACAGAACATCCAGCTTCTATTGTTTCAGCTTATGTTTTGTACAGAAACTGGTCTTACAGATTAGCGCCAGAGCAAATTACACAAAATATTGCTTTGCTAGATAAAAGCCTGCAGAATATCACTTACGTGAATGAACTAAAAGAATTAGTAAAAGTTCTAGACGGATTAGCAGTTGGAAAAAAAGCGCCAGATTTTACAGAAAATGATACAAATGGAAAACCAGTACAGCTTTCGCAAAACCTTAAAGGATATACTTTAATCGATTTTTGGGCTTCTTGGTGCGGACCTTGCAGAAGAGAAAATCCAAACATAGTAGCAGCTTACAAACAATATCACGATAAAGGTTTTAACATTATCGGAGTTTCTTTGGATAAAAAGAAAGAAAACTGGATTAAAGGGATTAACGACGATCATTTAGATTGGCTTCAAGTTTCTGATTTG
Source organism: Flavobacterium sp. MC2016-06 (assembly GCF_009711165.2). Lineage (GTDB taxonomy): Bacteria > Bacteroidota > Bacteroidia > Flavobacteriales > Flavobacteriaceae > Flavobacterium. The sequence continues at coordinate 27,391 of NZ_WMID02000001.1, forward strand.
GCTTTCTGGAACAGTAAAATTGCCAAACAATACGGTGTAAGAGCAATTCCGGGAAATTATCTAGTAGATTCAAAAGGAATAATTGTGGCAAGAAACCTTCATGGAGAAGAACTTCAGGCTACACTGAAATCACTTTTAGAAAAACAATTATAAAAAGTTGAAACCATGAATGCAATTGAGTACAAAACGGAACCAAGTCAATTAGAGCAGTATTTTACTGATTTTAAAGAAAATACAATTGGTGTAAATCACAGCTTTGAATCTGTTTATGGAAAACAAAATCTGTTGTACGCAGATTGGGTCGCCAGCGGAAGATTATACAGGCCGATTGAAGCGATTATGCTAAATAAAATAGGACCGATGATTGCCAATACGCATTCATTTTCAAGTCAAACGGGTAAAGCCTCAACTTACGCTTATCAGCATGCGAGAGATATAATTAAAAAACATGTCAATGCCAATGATTCAGATTGTCTTGTTACCGCAGGAAGCGGTATGACAGGCGTTTTGTCTAAACTGCAGCGTATTATTGGTCTGCGTACTAATAATACATCAAATTATACAGTAAATACAAATACAGATCGTCCAGTTGTTTTTATTACCCACATGGAGCATCATTCTAATCAGGTTTCTTGGCACGAAACTACTGCTGAAGTTGTTGTTTTAGAACCTGATGAAAATAATCTGGTTGATCCTAAAAAACTGTCTGCAGCGCTAGAAAAATATTTAGACAGAACAGTTAAAATTGGTTCGTTTACAGCCTGTTCTAATGTTACGGGAATTATTACGCCTTATCACAAATTAGCCCAAATTATGCATCAGCATGGCGGCGTTTGCTTTGTAGATTTTGCAGCTTCGGCGCCTTATGTTAAAATCAATATGCATCCCGAAAATCCAGAAGAACAACTGGACGCTATTTTCTTTTCGCCTCATAAATTCTTAGGCGGACCGGGAACCTGCGGTGTTTTGGTTTTTAATGAAAAGTTATATAAATCGACTATTCCAGATAATCCTGGTGGAGGAAATGTAAAATTTACCAATCCTTGGGGAGGCTATCAATACAGCGATATTATTGAAGTAAAAGAAGATGGAGGAACACCCGGATTTTTGCAGGTTATGAGAACAGCTTTGGCATTACAGCTCAAGGAAAAAATGAAAGTTGAAAATATAAAAAACAGAGAAAAAGAACAATTAGAACTCTGTTATGCTGAACTTTTAAAAATAAAAGGTTTATCTATTTTGGGAGATCTTAAAGCCGATAGAATTGGCTGTGTTTCTTTTATTATTGAAGACATTCATTATAATTTAATCGTAAGGCTGTTAAACGATCGTTTTGGAATTCAGGTGCGCGGCGGCTGGTCTTGTGCGAGTACTTATGCGCATTATTTGTTTAATATTAATCAAACGGCATCCAACCAAATAACAAACGAATTACAGCAGAAAAATCAAAGTAATAAACCGGGCTGGGTACGTTTTTCACTCCATCCGATTATGACAAATGAAGACATTTTATTCATTTGCAAAGCTGTAAAAAAAGTAGCGGCAAACTATCAAGAATGGCAGAAGGATTATCAATACAATCCAAGTTCTAATGAGTTTGAAAGCCTTATAAAAAAAGAAAATATTGAAGAAGAAGTAAAAGATTGGTTTTTACTTAAAAACATCGGATAAAAATCTTTTTGTTCTAATAAAAAATCATACAAAATTTCAATAACAGGCAGCCTTAGTTTTAAGGACGAAATGTTGTGAAAACCAATTTAAATAATAGTAACCCTAAATCAAAAAAATGAAAAACCAAATGTATTGCATTTAAAAAAAAACCATCTCTGCTGGAACAGAAATGGTGAAGCTTAAAAAGAAATTGTACATCTCTATAAGGAAAGTAAAAATGGAATAAATCTGTTTTTGACTCGCCTTATTTATTAAACCAAAACAAAGTAATGAAAAAAAAATTAGAAAGATATGCATGGGTATGTATTTTGCTGATTTCCATAGGAATTAAAGCTCAAGAAACCAAACCATTAATACAATCAAAACTCGAAGGAATAGTAATCGATGAAGTTACAAAAGAGCCTGTTATTGGTGCTTCAGTAACCATTAAAGGCACAACACACGGGGTTGTAACAGATACAGAAGGAAAGTTTCATTTTCAAACCGGGCAAAAATTACCTTATACATTGATAGTAAGTTACCTTGGGTATAAAAAAACAGAAGTTCAAGCTACTGAAAATTCAATTGTGATAAGCCTTACAGAAGAACAGAACGCATTGTCTGAAGTTGTAGTTACCGCACTAGGAATTTCAAAAGAAAAGAAATCTTTAGGATATACAACCCAATCACTTAAAAATAAGGATTTAGTAAATACAAAAGAAACCAATTTATTGAATAGTCTTACGGGTAAATTGGCGGGAGTACGTATTACCAATTCTCAAGGAGATATGGGATCTTCACGTATTGTAATTCGCGGGGAAACTTCTATAGCAGGAAACAATCAGCCGTTATTTGTAGTAGATGGAATTCCGGTAGACAACTCGCAATTGGGAAGTGTTGGCGGCGCAACCCGCGATTTTAAAAATGCAATTGCAGATTTAAATCCGCAGGATATTGAAACATTAACGGTACTAAAAGGCCCTAATGCAGCAGCACTTTACGGTTCTCGTGCAGCGCATGGTGTGGTGCTTATTACTACAAAATCTGGAAAAGGACAAAAAGGACTTGGCGTAAGCTTTAGTTCAGGTATAACGATTTCTCAAGTTTCGACTTTACCAACGTATCAAAATTCATTTGGACAAGGATCAAACGGACAGTTTAGTTACGTAGATGGTAAAGGAGGCGGTATTAATGACGGTGTTGATGAAAGCTGGGGACCAAAAATGGACGGACGTCTTATTCCTCAATTTTATTCAAATGGAGTTGCAGTACCTTTTGTGGCGCATCCTAATAATGTGAAAGACTTTTTTAATACGGGTATTACGTATGATAATAGCATTTCTGTGGCTAAAGCTGACGAAAAATCAGATTTTCGTTTAGGTGTAAACAATCAAAAACAATTAGGAACTGTACCTAACAGTGAAGTAAATAAAACAAACTTTACGGTAAACTCTAATTATCAAATATCTAAAAATATAAAAGTAGGAGTTACGGCTAACTATATTGTTACCGATGCTCCAGCTTTGCCAGGTGGTCCATCGGGGAGTCGTGCTGCGGGTGTAATGCTTCAGTTTCTTTGGTTCGGACGTCAGGTAGATATTAATGAACTTGAAAAGAATAGAAATATCAACTGGAACAACAGTTATTACAGCAATCCGTATTGGAATGCTTATTATAATACAACAAGTCAGCAGCGTAATCGTTTAATTGGTGATATTCACTTAGATGCTAAGATTATCGATGGTCTTAATTTTAGATTCCGTACAGGAGTTGATTATTATGACGATCGCAGAAAATATACCATTAAATACGGCACAAACGGAACTCCTTTTGGGTCGTATGCAGAAGATGCCTACACTGTAAACGAAAGAAATACGGAAGGAATTTTTACTTATACAAAAAAACTAACAGATGATTTTAGTTTGGATGCTCTTGCGGGATACAATGTGCGTAACCACAGCGATGCAAACAATTATCAAAAAGCACCGCGTTTGGCTGTACCAGATTTATACACATTGACAAATTCGAGAGATGCGTTAACTTCATCAAACACATTCTCAAGATTAAGAGTTTACAGTGCGTATGCTTCAGCACAACTGGGTTATAAAAATTATGCGTTTTTAAACGTAACTGCTCGTAATGACTGGTCTTCGACATTGCCAAGCAGTAACCGTTCTTATTTTTATCCTTCTTTTAATGGAAGTTTAGTATTATCTGACGCATTAAATTTAAAAAGCAATACGCTTGATTTCTTAAAACTGCGCGGAGGCTGGTCTGAAGTTGGTAACGATGCAGATCCGTATCAATTGTCTACTGTTTACAATTATCAAACTGCTTTTGACGGAAATCCAATTCAAACCTCTTCTCAGAAGAAATTGAATGAGAACTTGAAACCAGAAACTACTCGTTCTACAGAACTTGGTATTGAATCTTCTTTCTGGAAAAACAGACTGCATTTTGATTTTGCTTATTATAACACGAATAGTTTTGATCAGATTTTAGAAATCAAAACAACTGCTTCAAGCGGTTATAATTCGCAGTTAATCAATGCAGGTAAAATAAACAATCATGGTATCGAGATTCAATTGGATGGAAATCCTATTCAAACTGAAAATTTCAAATGGAATGTAGCGGTAAATTATTCAAAGAATATAAGCAAAGTAGATATTCTTGATTATGAAAAACAGATTCAAAACTATACAATTGGTACTTCGGGAGGTGTAGATGTATTGGCATCTGTAGGACAGGCTTACGGCGCTCTTTACGGTACAGCTTATCTTCGTGACGCAAGCGGTAATATAGTAGTTGGTGCAAATGGACTGCCAAAAGCAGATCCGGTAAAGAAAGTATTAGGACATTATACGCCAGATTATTTAGCAGGTGTTACTAATACATTGACGTATAAAAATATTGAACTTTCATTTCTTGTTGATGCAAGTGTAGGAGGTGAGCTTTTTTCTGGAACGAACAGAACTGGTAATTATACAGGTGTACTGGCTCAAACAATGCCGGGCCGTGATGCAGCAAACGGCGGCTTAAGTTACTATTATGTGGGCACTACAAAAACATTATTACCAAGTGGAACTCCTACAAATGGAACAACAGTTTACGATGATGGAATGATCTTTAAAGGTGTATATGCTGATGGATCTCCAAATACTCAAGTAATTAGTGCACAGGAATATTACAAAGCGCCATACAATATCAGCGAAGCTTATATTTACAGCTCAACTTTTGTGAAACTAAGAGAAGTAAAATTGGCTTACAATTTCAACAAGACATTTGTTAATAAACTGGGATTAACAGGAGCAAGTCTTACTGCTGTAGGTCGTAACCTGCTATTTATTTATAAAGATGCACCAAATATTGATCCTGAAACAGCTTTCAATACCGGAAATGCACAAGGATTGGAGAGTTTGGCTTTGCCAACTACCAGAAACTTCAGCCTTAATCTTAATGTCAAATTTTAATAAACCGGAATCATGCTAAAAAAACTATTATATATAACACTATTTGCATTATCACTCACCTCATGCAGTGATACCTTGGATGATATTAATAAAAATCCAAATGCAACAGAAACTCCTTTGGCGCCATATCTGCTAACAGGATCATTAAAACAAGGAGCTGACTTGTATTGGGGAGCAGACAATAACTTTAACTCGTCTTTGTTATTTGTACAGCATTGGGCTAAAATTCAATATACAGAACCAGACAGATACGATGTGTCTAATACTTCTTTTACTTCTTTATGGAATACGGGATATGCAACGCTTATTACAGACTTGAATACAATTATAAATTTCTCAGATGAGCAGGCAAATTCAAATTATAAAGGAATTGCATTGACTTTACGCTCATGGACTTTTTTATTGCTTACAGATGCTTATGGAAATATTCCTTATAAAGAAGCAGGTCTAAAAGTAACACCTGCCTATAATACTCAAAAAGAAGTATATACAGGATTGCTAGAAGATTTAAAACAAGCTCAGTCTTTATTAAATACAGCAAACGGAACTGTAACGGGTGATTTGGCTTATAAAGGAGATATTTCAAAATGGAAAAAACTAGTAAACTCGCTTCGTTTGCGTATAGCGCTTCGAATTTCAGACAAAGAACCAGCTTTGGCAAAACAAGCTGCGATTGATGCAACAAGTGATGCAGCAGGATTAATTAGCAGTAACAGCGAGACTTTTCAGTTTATTTATATCAGTTCACCGCAGCAAAATCCTGCTTCGGCTTGGTTTGAAACTCGCGATGATTATCGTATTTCAAAAACAATGGTGGATAAGTTAAATGAATTGGTTGATCCGCGCTTACCTGTTTATGCGCAATTGCCATCAGATGCAACTGTAGGGAAATATGTTGGAGGAGCAAACGGATTGTCAAACAGTGATGCCAATAGTCAAGGTTTTGCTAAGACTTCAAAACCGGGGACTTACTTCTTGACTTCAACATCGCCAGCTGTAATCGCTTCTTATTCTGAAACACTTTTCAATCTTTCTGAAGCAGCAGCTCGTGGTTATATTTCTGGAGATGCAGAACAGCTTTATAAAAATGCAATTACAGCATCGCTTAATCAATTTGGAATTACTGATGCGACAACTATTTCGAATTATCTGAATCAGACAACTGTGAAGTACGATGCAGTAAATTATGCCAAATCAATTGGTACGCAAAAATGGATCGCATTCTTCGGACAAGGTCTTGATGCTTTTGTGGAGTGGAGAAGACTTGATTATCCTGTTTTGACAGCCGGTCCTGCTACGGTTTTGGATGGAAAAATACCGTATCGTTTTTTCTATCCTGGAACAGAACAGTCATTAAACGGAATTAGTTACAAAGCTGCAATAACAGATCAAGGAGAAGATTTACTGACTACAAAACTATGGTTTGATGCCAAATAAGCTGGATTCCGAAAGGTATACGCAGTGTTAGTGATATAGAATTTTATATTCATGTAAAGGATGAGCAGTATTGCTCATCCTTTTTTGTTTTAATTTTACTTTAAATTTGGAATTGCAATAGTTCCAGAGGAACATTATATTTATAGAACATTTTAAATTGAAGAAAAAAAGCTCCAGCGGAGCGGCATTTGACAGCAAATATTAAATAAAGAATATTTCACCCCGCTGGGGTTCTTGTTCGCATAAAACATTGTTTGCTATAAATATTTCACCCCGCTGGGGTTCTTGTTCGCATAAAACATTGTTTGCTATAAATATTTCACCCCGCTGGGGTTCTTGTTCGTATAAAACATTGTTTGCTATAAATATTTCACCCCGCTGGGGTTCTTGTTTGTATAAAACATTGTTTGCTATAAATATTTCACCCCGCTGGAGATTTTTGCAGCAATTATAACATTCTTTTTGAATAAAATTTAAACAAGCTATAAAATTATATTAAAAGAAATAAGATGGAATCAGGAGCAGCGATATTTTTAAATTCAGTTAGAAAAGTTTGTCCTGATTTGACGGATTCTGAACTTTCTGAGTTTGCTTCAAAACTTACTTTTGAAGAATTTAAGAAGAAGGATTTTTTTCTTCAATGCGGTACAGTCCAAAAATCATTAGGTTTTATTGTAAACGGTTTAGTACGATCTTCTTTTGTAGATAACGATGGCAATGAAATTACGGTAGGTTTTTATTCAGATACTGATTATGCTACACATTATCCGACTTTTATAACACAGCAGCCCAGTAAATATTCTATTCAGTGCCTTGAGCCTACAACTATGGTTTGTCTTTCTTACGAAAATTTACAATGGATTTATGAAAACTTACCAAGCGTTGAAAGATATGGAAGATTGGTTGCTGAAGAAATCTTAAAAAGACAACAGGCTCGTATTGAAAGTTTTATATTTCAAACGACAGAAGAGCGTTATATTGATTTTATTAAATGTCATTCAGATTTATATCATAGAGTATCAGTCTCTCATCTTTGCAGCTTTCTTGGTACCGAAAGACAAACACTTACTAGAATTCGCCAAAAATTAGCACACAAATAGTTTTTTGACACATTTGTGTCAGGTACAGCCTCTTAATATTTAAAATCTTTGCAGTGTCAAATTAAAAGAACTGCAATGAAAACTAATATCTTATTAATACTCGGACATCCTTCTGAAAATTCTTTTTGTAATGCATTACTTGATGCTTATAGAAAAGGAGTAGAACATACAGGAGTTAACTGCAAAACGATTTATATTTCTCAACTTGATTTTAATGTAAATCTTGCTGATGGATATAGAACTGGAGAAACGGTACAACTCGAAAAAGATCTGATCCATTCTCAGGAATTGATCTCTTGGGCAGATCACATTGTTTTGTCTTATCCCAATTGGTGGGGTTTTATGCCTGCGATTACCAAAGGATTTATAGACAGAATTTTTCTGCCAGACTTTGCATTTAAACACCATTCTGGAAAAATATTTCCAGAAAAACTTTTAAAAGGAAAAAGCTTAAGGCTTCTAATGACAATGGATACTCCAAAATGGTGGTTCTATCTTATCTATCGCGCATCACAATATCAAATACTTAAAGATATCGTCTTTGGTTATGTAGGATTTGATCCTATCCGATTTTCCACTTTTGGATTTATGAGAAAATCTACAGAAAAACAAAGAAATAAATGGCTTAAAAAAGTAGAACAATTAGGCAGACAACTTAAATAAAAACAAATCAACAATTAAAATTTAATATCATGAGACATCTAGCAAACGAGCATACAGTTGCTCACATCGATCCAAAAAAAGGTTTTAGAATTCACTTATTAGTATTTGTATTAACTAATCCTGTGATCTGGTTAATATGGTTTCTTACCGATACAACTTACCTATGGCCAGTTTGGCAGCTTACAGCATGGACAATAGGTTTATTGTTTCACTATCTCGGAGTTTTCATTTTTAAACATAAAAAGTTATGATAATCAAAAAATACCACTTCATTTTGAAGTCTTTAAGAACTATTACAAGTCTATTAACATTCTGCAGCACATTCGCAGCAGCGCAAAATTCAGATAAACCAATGGAAGAAAATAGTAAAACGGAAATGACGGCTAAAATTACCCGTTACGAAGTAAAAAAAGAGTTTCAGGAGAAATTTCAAGAAAGCGTAAAAGAGTATGTTTTAAGTTCTCTTTCCAATGATGAAAACATCATGTCAGAAGCTTATTTCGAACAAAATAACGAATCGGTTATTTGGTTATTTGAGCGCTGGACCAATCAAGAAGCATGGAGTAAATTCAAAAGTACTTCAAAATCAAAAGCATTAAATGCGTTAGCGAAATCAGCTTTAGTAAAACCTGAAAAAAACATCTACATAAAAGATTTAGAACCCATTTCTAAAGCGCAATGGCGCAGTACTAGTAAAGCATCAGATAATCAGCTCACAATTATGCTTTTTGTAGATGCAAAAGCAGGCACAGAAGAAAACTTTAAGAATGTGTATCACAAAGCGATGCCCGAATTCCGCAGCGAGTCTGGAGTTGTTACGTATCAATTATCTCAAATAGAAGAAGATAAAACTCAGTTTGTGACTTTTGAAAAATTCAGAAGCAATGATGCGTTTCAGTATCATCTAAATTTTCCGCCCATTCAGCCTGTAATTGATTATTTGAATACGAGTATAAAAAAACAGCCCTTTCAGGACGGAATTCATACGCTAATAGAATTTGCACCGCTTACCCGCGAATAAGAATTAAAAATTAAATTTTAAACACAACTATATCACTATTTAAATCTAAAGAAAATGAAAAAAAGAAATCAAATTATCGCTGCAGGTGCATTGAGTGTACTTGCTGTATTAAATGTAGAAAGTCAAATAAAAGTAAAAACAAAAGAGATGAATGTAAATTATGCAAATGAGTTAGAAATCGTAAACAAATTGTCTACGCAATCTGCGATTGTCAACATGCCAGTATCAAAATTGTTGGATGCGCCCGGAAATGAGGCATTAAAAGACTTCTTTTTTACTCCTGTAAAAAACAAAGAAGCTTTAAAAGGAAAAAAAATAGCGGTAATTGTAGCAGATGGTTTTGAAGAAATAGAATTAACAGGACCTGTATGGTATTTTAAAGAATTAGGCGCAGAAGTAGAAATTGTGGCTCCAAAATTTAATCCAGCACCAGAAAGATATGGACTTGCCTATTCGGAAATGTCCAAAACTCACGTTATGGCAATACAATATTTACAGCCTGTGGGCTGGATAAAATTTGATAAAACAGCAGATCAAATAAAAGTAAGTGATTATGATGCTGTATTTATCCCCGGCGGTGCTTGGAATCCTGACAATCTACGCAATGACAAAGATGTAATTAAGTTTATTCAAGATTTTGATCAATCAGGAAAATTAATTGCTGCTATTTGTCATGCTCCTGTGGTATTGGCTTCGGCGGATATTTTGAAAGGAAGAAAATTAACGGGATATTGGAATATTCAAATAGATTTAAAAAATGCCGGTGGTATTGTAGTAGAAGCTCCAGTTGTTACAGATGGTAATATTATTACGAGCAGACATCCTATTGATGTAGCCGATTTTTCTAGAGCTGTAGAAAATTGGTTAATCAAAAAATAAACGAGTCTTATCAATTTACTTAAGGTTTGATAGTTGAGGTAAAAACTCAACTATCAAAAACCTTAATAAGCATTAGTAAAAATAGGTTCATCAAAAGGAAATATTTTTATGTGTTTAAAATGAGTATTTTTATTAAAAAATTAGCCTAAAACATTTGAATCATTATTTATAAATTAATAGTATGAAAGCACTGATTATTGGCGCAACAGGTTCAACAGGAGAATTTCTGGTTGACGAACTTTTGGCAGACAACGATTATACAGTTGTAACGGTTTTTGTGAGAAAGTCAACTGGAAAACAACATTCTAAACTTGTAGAACAAATTATTGATTTTTCGAATATTGACAGCTACAAGGATTTAATAGTTGGTGATGTTCTTTTTTCTTGTTTAGGAACAACTCTAAAAGCGGCAGGTTCAAAAGAAAATCAACTGAAAATAGATTTTGATATACCGGCATCGTTTGCCAAATCAGCCAAAGAAAATGGAGTTAATTCTCTTGTATTGTTGTCTGCTTATGGAGCTTCTTCGCAAAGCAAAGTTTTCTATTCTCAAATAAAAGGAAAACTCGAAGAGACTATTGCTGCGCTTGATTTCAAACAATATATTATCTTCAAACCTGGACTACTTTTAAGAAAAGGTTCAGATCGTTTTGCTGAGAAGATAATGGTGAGTTTATTAAATGCAACAAACAAAATAGGGTTATTTAGAAAATTTAAGCCTTTGCCAACTTCTCTTTTGGCTGAAAAACTAGCAAAGGCTCCAAAAATGCTGCCGGCTGGTAAAAGTGTTATTGAACTTAAGGAGATATTTAGTTTTTAAGCAGTATTTTAAAAAGGTTTCAATACAAAAAATGAACAACTTTGATTAATGTCTTTATTTTGATAATAAAGGAAGTCCGTTATGTATGTAAACATGTAAAGAACAGTACTTCTACTTATGTTTAGATTTTTATGAGTTACTAATTATAAAAAAAATATAAACCCCAATTTTTTATAACATTGACAAAAAGCTAATTTGAAGGTTAAAAAAAGCGATATTTCGAAATAAATTATGTAAATAATTGCAATATAATATCTTGCTGAAATATCAGAATTTTAGGGATTGTATTTAAAATATCTTTTGTTTAAATTTGTTGTTCTTATGAAAAAGTGGTCAATTAAAATTTTGCTTTCATTGGGCATTCTGCTGTGCGGATATGCCACCGTGCACGGCTATTTTACTCCTTTTTCTGAGAATTCATTACACACTGCATTTCATATAAAGACAAGTTCTGATAAAGCAAATTTATTAGATAGAAATCAATCTTTTGAAAGATTTAAAAGAAAAGGCTGTCTTGTTGATAATGAAGAGAATGATGAAAATTTTTCTAGCATTCAAAAGCAGCTTGTAAAAAACAATTACTTTTTAAATTTCTTGTGCAGTGATAAAGCTGCATTGTATTCTAGTACCTTAACTAAAAAGGTAAATACAGGCAAGATTTTTAGTTTACCCGCTAATAAAGTATATCTTCTATTCCAAGTTTTTAGAATTTGATTTTTAATTTCTAAGTAGTTCCAAATTACTTATAATGTATTGTTTATATCCTTTATGATCTATTGTTTTTTATAGATAATAAATGGATACAGACTTCTGCTGCCTTATTTCTAAGGCTCAAAAAAATAAATCAAAAATCATTATGCTCTAATGCTGCCATTATTATGAAGAAAATTTTCATGATCTTGAGTTTGTGTGCTTTATTCTTATATACAAGCTGCAACTCCAAAAAAGAAGAAATAAAAGAAGAAAAAACCAAGTTTTTGGTTACTACTCCCATCGAAAGAGATACTACAATAACAAAAGAATATGTATCACAAATACATTCTATTCAGCATATTGAATTAAGAGCCCAAGAACGCGGGTATTTAGAAAAAATTTATGTAGATGAAGGTCAGACAGTAAAGAAAGGTCAATTGTTATTTAAAATTATGCCTACACTTTATGAAGCCGAATTAAAAAAGGCCAAAGCTGAGGTAAGTTTTACAGAAATCGAATATAAAAACACCAAAAGATTATCTGATGGAAATGTAGTTTCTCCCAACGAATTGGCGATGGCAAAAGCAAAATTAGAAAAAGCAAATGCAGAAATGGCCTTAAGTCAGATACACCTTAAGTTTACAGAAATTAGAGCGCCGTTTGATGGTGTTATAGACAAATTTCATGTTAGACAGGGAAGTTTGGTAGATGAAGGCGAACTCCTTACAGAATTAGCAGATAACAGCTCAATGTGGGTTTATTACAATGTTCCCGAATCTGAATATTTAGATTATGAATCGCAAGCAGGTAAAGTAAGCAAAATGAAAGTTAATCTCTTGATGGCAAACAATCAAAGATTTCCGTACTCAGGTATAGTAGAAACTATTGAAGGTGATTTTGACAATGAAACGGGAAATATTCCTTTTAGAGCTACTTTTCCCAATCCTAAAAAATTATTAAGACATGGAGAAACCGGAAGTATTGAAATGCCGGTAGAATTAAAAAACGCCATGCTGATTCCGCAAAAAGCAACTTTTGAAGTTTTAGACAAAAAGTATGTGTATGTAATTGACAAAGACAATGCTGTGAAATCTAGAGAAGTGGTTGTTGCTGCAGAAATGCCTCATTTATTTGTAATAAAAGAAGGCCTTAAAACCACTGATAAGATTCTTTTGGAGGGATTACGTCTTGTAAAAGAAAATGACAAAATAGAATACCAAGTCGTAAAACCAGAAGCTGTACTTTCTAATCTAGAATTGTACGCAGAGTAATCGAATCTTAAAAAAATAACAAAATGTTTAATAAATTTATACATAGACCCGTTTTTGCAATTATAATTTCGATTGTAATTGTTTTTATAGGATCGCTCGCTATAAAGCAGCTTCCTATATCACAATTTCCTCAAATTGCACCAACAACAGTAAATATATTCATAGCGTATCCCGGAGCCAGCGCCGATGTATTGGTAAAATCTACTTTGGTAACGTTAGAGAATTCCTTAAACGGAGTTCAAGGCGTGCGTTATATGGCAACAGACGCAACCAGCGCGGGAGAAGCCACACTTAGAATAATCTTTGAACCAGGAACAGATCCTAACGAAGCCGTAATCAGGGTGAAGACAAGGGTAGATCAGGTAATGCCATTATTACCTGAACTGGTGCAGCGAGAAGGAGTTGTAATTACGCCTATTCAGCCCAGTATGCTGATGTATGTCAATCTTTATTCGAAAAGCAAAAGCATGGATGAAAAATTCCTGTACAATTATGCCGATGTAAAAATGATTCCAGAAATCAGCAGGGTAAAAGGAGTAGCAAGATCTCAGATATTAGGAAGCCGTAAATATGCTATGCGTGTCTGGCTGAATCCTGATAGAATGAGAGCCTACAAAATTTCTGTTGAAGAAGTGATGCAAGCGCTGCAGGAGCAGAGTATTATTGGTCGTCCCGGGCGATTGGGACAAAGTTCTGGAATATCAGCTCAATCTTTAGAATATGTTTTAACGTATAAAGGCAGATACAATGAACCAAAAGAATATGAAAATGTAATTGTTCGTGCCAATTCTGAAGGAGAAAGTATTCGTTTAAAAGACATTGCGAAAGTTGAATTAGGAAGCGAATTTTTCGATATTTATTCAAATCTAGACGGTCATCCTTCTGCCGCAATTGTATTAAAGCAAAATTACGGAAGTAATGCCAGCGATGTTATTAGAGATGTAAAAGCAAAGCTTGAAGAAATGAAAGCTAGTTTTCCTCCAGGAATGGATTATAAAATTAGTTATGACGTATCACAATTTTTGGATGCTTCTATAGATCAAGTACTTCATACGTTGCGTGATGCGTTTATATTAGTTGCTTTAGTAGTGTTTGTGTTTTTAGGAGACTGGCGTTCCACTTTGATTCCAATAATAGCTGTGCCAGTATCCTTAATTGGGGCATTTTTTGTTATTCAAATGCTTGGAATGTCAATTAACTTAATAACATTATTCTCTTTAGTATTAGCAATTGGTATTGTGGTCGATAATGCGATTGTCGTCGTCGAAGCTGTTCATGCCAAGTTTGAAGAATTTCCGCATATTACGCCATACAAAGCAGTTCAAATGGTACTTGGTGAAATTGGTGGAGCAGTTATTGCAATTACGGCGGTTATGGTTGCGGTATTTATTCCAATTGCTTTTATGACGGGACCGGTTGGAGTTTTCTACAGACAATTCTCTGTTACGATGTCAAGTTCTATTATAATTTCTGCAATTGTAGCGCTGACACTCACTCCTGTTCTTTGTGCGATTTTATTAAAAAATAATCACGGAAAACAAAAGAAAGGAAACTTTTTAACCAAAGCTCTTGATGGTTTCAACAGATGGTTTGATAGACTTACAGGTAAATATACTGCTGTTCTTAAATCTATTGTAAGCAGAAGATGGTTGACTTTTGGAATTTTAATTGCTTTCTGTGCCTTTATTTTTATTGAAAATCAAATCCTTCCTTCTGGATTTATTCCAAGTGAAGACCAGGGAACTATTTACGGAATAATTCAAACACCGCCCGGAGCAACGTTAGAAAGAACCAATCTGGTAGCACAAAAACTTCAAAAAATTTGTGAAGGTGTTGAAGGAGTAGAATCAGTATCATCTTTGGCAGGTTATGAGATTATGACCGAAGGAAGAGGATCTAACGCAGGTACTTGTTTGATTAATTTGAAATCATGGTCGGACAGAAAACATTCTGTAAAAGAAATCATGGCAGAATTAGAAGAAAAATCAAGAGATCTTGGTGCTGTAGTCGAGTTTTTTGAACCGCCGGCAATTCCGGGTTTCGGATCTTCTGGTGGATTTTCTATGCGTTTATTAGATAAAACTACGAGTACTAATTATCAAGAATTTGATAAAATCAACAAGCAGTTTATGGCCGAGTTGGCGAAGCGTAAAGAATTAACAGGATTGTTTACGTTCTTCGCTGCCAATTATCCTCAGTACGAACTAGAGATTAACAATGATCTGGCGATGCAGAAAGGAGTTTCTATTGGAAAAGCAATGGAAAACCTAAACATTTTGATAGGAAGTACCTATGAGCAGGGCTTTATTAAATTCGGACGTTTTTTCAAAGTATACGTACAGTCAGATCCTAAGTTTAGAAGACTGCCTTCGGATGTTTTAAATCTTTATGTAAAAAACGATCACGGAGAAATGGTTCCTTATTCTGCTTTTATGAAATTGAAGAAAACGCAGGGACCAAATGAAGTAACCCGTTACAACATGTACAATTCGGCGGCAATTCAGGGGCTTCCAGCAAAAGGATATACAACAGCAGACGCGATTAAAGCCATCAAAGAAGTAGCTGCCAAAACACTTCCAAAAGGATATGACATTGCTTGGGAAGGACTTTCTTATGATGAAGCAAGCAGAGGTAACGAATCATTGTACATCTTTTTAGTCGTATTGGCATTTGTTTATTTTGTATTAGCCGCACAATACGAGAGTTTTATTATTCCTTTATCAGTGATTTTGTCAATACCTATCGGACTTCTAGGTTCTTTTGTAATGTTGCAGTTTATGGGCTTGCAAAATGATATTTATGCCCAGATTGGACTTATTATGCTGGTGGGATTATTGGGTAAAAATGCCGTATTGATTGTTGAATTTGCGGTTCTAAAACACCAGCAGGGAGCAACCATTCTCGAAGCTGCGATTGAAGGCGCCAAAGTACGTTTTAGACCTATTTTAATGACCTCGTTTGCCTTTATAGCAGGATTAATTCCTTTGATTTTTGCTTCGGGAGCCGGTGCAATTGGGAACCGTACAATTGGTGGTTCTGCTTTGGGCGGAATGCTTTTTGGAACAATCTTCGGGGTAATTATAGTGCCTGGATTGTATTATATTTTTGGTTCAATGGCGCAAGGCAGAAAACTAATTAAAGGAGAAGAAGAAAGTTCATTATCAGATGATTTTATGCATCACGTACATGATTTTTCAACAAACGATCAAAACGAAGAAAATGAAGAATAGCAGCAAAATAAAGTACGCAGGTTTAACCTGCGTATTGGTTTCTTTTATAGGATGTAAAGCTCCTTCTATTACAGAAAGAAATGAAAATAAAACCGTTCCAGAGGCATTTGCAAATATCTCTTTAGATACGGTCAATAGCGCAAAAATGCAATGGAGAAGTTATTTTAAAGATCAGAATTTAGAAAACCTTATTGACATAGCATTAAAAAACAATCAAGAACTAAATATAACGTTACAAGAAATTGAAATTGCCAAAAGCGAAGTAAAAGCCAGAAAAGGAGAATATCTGCCTTTTGTTGGTTTTAATGCGGGAGCAGGTTTTGAAAAGACGGGTAGATACACAAGTACAGGTTCTGGCGAAGCCACAACAGAAATTATGCCTGGTAAGGAAACACCAGATCCATTGCCCAATTATGTTTTTGGACTTTCTTCTACTTGGGAAATTGATATTTGGAACAAGCTTCATAATGCTAAAAAAGCAGCTTTAAATCGGTATTTAGGTTCTATAGAAGGAAAGAATTTTGTAGTTACCAATTTGATTGCAGAAATAGCAAATTCGTATTACGAATTATTAGCTTTAGACAATCAATTAGAGATCGTAAAACAAAACATCGATATTCAGTCTAATGCGCTTAAAGTTGTTAAAATACAAAAAGAAGCAGCCAGAGTAAATGAATTGGCAGTTCGTCGTTTTGAAGCTCAGATTCTAGATACACAGAGTTTACAGTTTGATATTCAACAGGAAATTTACGAAACAGAGAATAAGATTAATTTTCTACTGGGACGTTTTCCTCAAAAAGTTATCAGAAACGACATTGCATTTTCAACAATGATTCCAAGTGCTGTTCATGCAGGAGTTCCGTCGCAGTTATTAGAAAACCGTCCAGACATTAAAAAAGCAGAAATGGATTTAATTGCGGCCAAATTGGATGTGAAATCTGCCAAGGCAAAATTTTATCCTTCTCTAGGAATTTCTGCGGGAATTGGATACGAAGCTTTTAATATCAAATACCTGCTCACTTCTCCAGAATCTTTATTGTATTCTCTGGCTGGTGAATTAACAGCGCCTTTAATTAATAGAAATGTAATAAAAGCGGGTTATCTTACGGCAAATGCCAAACAAATTCAAGCCGTTTATAATTACGAACGTACGGTGGTAAATGCGTATGTTGAAGTAGCCAATCAGCTTTCGAAAATTGAAAATACAGCAAAAAGTTATGATTTAAAATCAAAACAAGTGCAGGCGCTTAATGAGTCGGTACAAATATCTAATGATTTATTTGGGTCTGCAAGAGCCGATTATATGGAGGTTTTGCTTACGCAGAAAGATGCATTAGAATCTAAATTTGAACTTATTGAAACTAAAAAACAGCAAATGAATGCTTTTGTAAATGTTTACAGAGCATTGGGTGGCGGCTGGAATTAGTTTTTCCACTTTTAGTGGTTTTACTTATCTTTATAAAAAGAGACCTTCTAAAAAAGGAGGTCTCTTTTATTAAACATTACTTTAGAGCATTCTGCTCAATAAAATGGCTTTACATTGATTCAATCATAATAAAATTATCATGTTAAAAAAACAACTTCTCAGACTTCAGGCATTATTATTCTGGGGTCAGGAAAAATTATCCCCCAAACAGTTTATATTTCTTTCCAGCGTTTTAGTTGGTATATCTTCTGCTTTTGCCGTAATACTTTTAAAAACTTTTGCGCATTCTGTTTATTCTTTTGCAAGCTACATTAACGGCGTTCTTAAACTGAGTTTTCTAAATATTATACTGCCTGTTATTGGTATACTTTTGACCGTTTTTATTGTTAAAAGAGTCCTTGGAGGTACTATAGAAAAGGGAACTTCACAGATTTTATATGCTGTTGCACGAAAGGGAAGTTTTATCCCCAAAAAACAAATGTATGCCCAGATTATAACAAGTTCGCTTACGGTAGGACTCGGAGGTTCGGCGGGATTAGAAAGCCCGATTGTGGTTACGGGAGCCGCTTTCGGATCTAATTTTGCACAGCAGTTCAGACTAGGTTATCAAGGGCGTACATTACTTATTGGCTGTGGTGTAGCAGCAGGTATTGCAGCAGCTTTTAATGCACCGATAGCAGGTGTACTTTTTGCAATAGAAGTACTTTTGGTAGACGTTACAATTTCGGCTTTTACGCCCATTATGATTGCCGCCGCTACGGGAACTTTGGTTTCTACTATTGTTTTAAATGAAAATATATTGTTGTCTTTCAAAGGCAAACAGACGTACGATTATCATAATATTCCATTTTACATTTTACTTGGACTTTTTACCGGATTTATTGCGGTGTTTTATTCTAGGAAATTTCTAAAAACAGAGCATTATTTTTCAAATTTAAAATTCGGAGTCTATAAAAAAGCCTTTTTAGGAGCTTCGCTGCTCGCCATGATGATATTTGTTATTCCTACTCTTTTTGGAGAAGGTTATGAAAGCATTAAAAACCTTGCCGATAAAGATCCAGGAAAGATTCTCGATAATACTCTTTTTGGAGATTTTAGAAACAACAGCTGGGTTTTGTTACTTTTTGTTGGCGCATCAATGTTTTTTAAAGCGTTTGCATCTGGAATAACTTTAGGAAGCGGAGGGAACGGAGGTAATTTTGCACCGTCTTTGTTTTTAGGATCTTATGCTGGTTTTTTCTTTTCAAAAGCGCTCAATCTTTTTGGTTTTACCGATCTGCCTGTGAGTAATTTTGCTATGGTGGGCATGGCAGGAATTCTGAGCGGTTTATTTCATGCACCATTAACAGCGATATTTCTTATTGCAGAAATTACTGGAGGTTATGATCTAATGATTCCTTTGATGATTGTAGCTTCTGTTAGTTTTGCCGTTTCTAAACGATTTGAAAAACATTCTTTAGACGTAAAAAATCTGGCCAGAAAAGGAAATGCTTTTACAAGCAATAAAGACACTAATATTCTTTGGACTTTAAAGATTGAAGACATCATTAGAACTGATTTTTTAGCCGTTACATCAAATGACACCATCGAGAAACTGGCATCTATAATTGTAAAAGAAGGACAATTGATTTTTCCGGTTCTTACGATTGATAAACAGTTGGAAGGAGTTGTATATTTTAAAGATATAAGAAGATTAATTTTGGGTGATTCTCTTTTAAAAGATTTTTTAATAAAAGATTTTATGGTGCAGCCAGAATATGTAATTTATCATTTTGATACTATGGAAACTACAATGAATAAATTTGAGAAAAGCGGTAAGGATAATATTCCTGTTGTAATTAATCAAGAATTTATAGGTTTTGCTAATAAAGATGCTGCATTAGAAGCGTATAGAGATAAGCTGAAATCTATGAGTTTTCAATAAAATTTTATTCCAAATAGAATATGTATTGATTTAACCCCATAATTTCTGCTTTCTACAACAATTTTTAAAATAGACTCGGATGGAATTTTATATTTGTAGTAAAAACTGTTTTTAATGGGGAAATATAAAAGAATCGCTCTTCATATCGCTGCCTGTGTTTTTTTTATGGCAACGCCGATTATTTTCCCAACGCATCCGCCTGAGGAAAAAGATTTTCTTTTTTCTGTGCCAACCCGCCGCGATTTTATTGCCAATTTGCTGATGCTGTTTATTTTTTACGGAAATTATTATTATCTGATTAAACATTATTTCATCAGTAAAAAATACTTTTTGTATGGATTATTGATTTTATCAGGTTTAATCATAGTTTCTACGATACCGTCTCTAATTACTGGAAGAGTTCCTTTAAATCCAGAGATTTACAACCTAAATCGTGACCTAAATCATGGCATGCCAATGAATGATTTAGGAGGTTTGGGGAATTTTTGGAATGAAGTAAGCCATCATATTTACCTCTATGCGATTGTTATTGTATTTTCTATTCTTTTAAGAGTTCAGAATAGAATGCAAAAAATAGAAAATGAAAAATTATTTGCCGAATTGTCTCATTTAAAAATGCAGATTCACCCGCATTTTTTATTCAATACCTTAAACAGTATTTATGCATTGTCTATAAAAAAAGATGACAGAGCAGCCGAAACGGTTATAAAACTGTCTGATTTTATGCGATATCTTTTGCAGGATTCTTATCAGAACGAAGTATTCTTAGAAAAAGAAATTGACTATATTAGCAATTATATCGATCTGCAAAAATCGCGTCTTCGAAATGCTGTAGATCTGACTTATGAGACTAAAGGGGATTTTTCGGGTAAAAAAATTGCTCCGTTATTACTCTTTACCTTTGTAGAAAATGCTTTTAAATATGGAGTAAACCCAGATGAAAATTCCGTTATTAAAATTGGAATTGAAATGATTGATAATGAGATTATTCTAAAAGTATTTAATCGTATTGTTACCATACATAGTATTGAATCGACTAATATTGGAATAAAAAACACAAAGGAAAGATTAGAATTATATTATCAGAATAAACATAGTTTAAGTATCGACAGCAATCCGTTTGTATTTTCGGTTGTCTTAAAAATTACTCTGGAATGATAACAGCGATAGCATTAGATGATGAACTTCCTGCATTAGAAATTATTGAATTATACTGCAGTAAGATTGAAACAATAGATTTAAAGAAAGTATTCTCTAAAACAAGTGAAGCTAGATTTTATCTGGAAGAAAATGCTGTTGATTTAATATTTCTAGACATTAATATGCCGTCTCATTCTGGTATTGATTTTTACAAATCGATTTCTCAAAAAACAATGGTAATTTTTACAACTGCTTACAGCGAATATGCAGTTGAAAGTTATGAATTTGGAGCCATAGATTATTTATTGAAACCCTTTAGTTTTGAGCGTTTTAATAAAGCCGTAGAAAAAGTTGTAGAACAAAACAAATTGTTAGCACAATCTAATGAAAACCAGCTGTATTTTAGAATAGATTATGGTTTAACAAAAGTCAGCATTCAAGACATCATTTTTATCGAAGGACTCGATAACTATATTAAAATACATTTAACCAGCCAAAAACCTATTTTGGTGCGAATGACAATCAAAAATATCTTAGAGAAATTACCTTTAAAACAATTTTGCAGAGTACATCGATCTTACATTATTTCGATGTCAAAAATCACTTCTTATCGCAATAAAATGATTTATATAGCTGATAATGAGATTCCGCTTGGGAAAACTTATGAAGACGCATTTTTAGGATTATTGAACATTTAGTCACAGAAAAACCTTCATTTACCACATAACTTCTAGATATCCGTATTCTTTGATTTTATTTATACAAAAATTAAAGATATGGATGAAAAACCTTTTTACAGCAGTTAGATATTCTAAGAATGTTTACTGTAAAAGCACTTATTAAATTCTTCTAAAACTTTTAAAATCAATTGTTTATTTTAATTACTATTTAGAAAAAACAACTATGTTTTTTTGGGTAAAAAGATCCATTTCATAAACTATATAACCTCTAAATCCGACTTTATATGAAAATTCCAACTAATTTAAAAACTACAGTAGTCTTGTTTCTTTTAGCAAGCATTATAGTTATTATTTCCTGTAGTAAAAGTGACGATAGTTCAACCACAACTACCACAACAACTGAATCTACAGGAAGTTACACTTCCTCAGACTGTTCATCACTTACAGGAACTGCAAAAATTGTCTGTTTGGCTAATAATTTTTTAGCAACACTTAGTACAAGTCAGCAGGAATCTGTAGTGATCGCTTTAAATCTTACCAATGCAAAAAGATGGTCAAACCTTCCATGCGGGCTTTCGTGTAGAAACGGAATTGCATTTAGCTCTTTATCGTCTTCTCAGCTTACTGCTGCAAAAGCATTAGCAAAAGCAGCTTTGGGTACGGCTACCGGAGAAGGTTACGATGAGTTTTCTCAAATTATGGCTGCAGATGATTATTTAGGACAAACAGCTTCAGGTTATTCTTCTGGAAATTATGTGATTGCTTTTTTAGGAACGCCAAGTACAACCGGCAAATGGCAGCTGCAATTAGGAGGACACCATTATGCACAAAACATTACTTATGATGCTGGCACTATAACAAGTATTACACCAATGCACGAAGCTGTAGAACCAAAAGGAGTATTTACATACAACAGTACAAGTTATACCGGTCCAATAGAATCTGAACACACGGCAATGCAGGAAATGCTAGGTTCTTTTACCAGTACAGAACTAACCAGCGCAAAAATTTCGGGTACATTTTCAGATTGTTTGATGGTTCCAGGATCAACTTCTAATACGATGCCGAGCACAAAAGCAGGTATAAAAGTAAGCAGTCTTAGTACAGCTGCTCAAGCAAAAGTATTAACAGCAATAGGAACTTGGGTAAAAGATGTCGATGATACAACTGCGACAACATTCTTGGCTACTTATCAAAGCGAGTTGTCTGGTACTTACGTGAGTTACGCAAGCAATACGAGCGCAGTTGCAGGTACAGCAAGCTCATTTTTAATTGCTAATACAGATTATGTGAGAATTGACGGCCCAAGTGTTTGGATAGAATTTGCCTGTCAAAATGGAGTTGTTGTTTCGGGTATTCATTATCATACTGTAATGAGAGATCACACAAGAGATTATATCGGATTATAATAGTGATTAAAATAAGCTTTAGCTATGAAAAAATACTTTTTACTTCAATTTCTTATTCTAATTTCGATATTTGGCTGGGCACATCCAGTTCCAAATTCGCTGCTGATTTTTGATATAAAAGAAAAAACGATAAAGGCAGAATTTCAACTGCCTTTAAGTGAACTCGAATTAGCATTTGGGAAAAGTTTAATTTCAAATCCACAGCTATCGCTGCAAAATTATAATACCGAACTTAAAAATTACATTCTTGAGCATACCCATATTTATGGAGAAAATGGGCAATTATGGAAATTAAACATCGTTAAGATGGAAATTGGTAAGGCCGAACAGTCTTATACAGGAATTTACAATCAGCTTGAAGTTTATCTGGTATGGAATATTCCAGAAAAAGAATCAAACCGAAAATTTACACTTCGTTATGATGGAATTGTACATCAAGTAATCAACCATCAAGCCTTGGTTTCTATTCGTCAGGATTGGGACAGCGGGAAAGTAAACAATCAAGCTGCAGAAATTGGAGTCATCAGTATGAATACCGAAAAGAATATAGTTTATCCGTTAAAAATTAACCTATCTGAAGGCAGTAATTGGAAAGGATTTAAAAGCATGGTTTTTCTAGGAGTTGAACACATTGTAGAAGGAGTCGATCATTTGTTGTTTTTACTAGTATTGCTTTTGCCTTCACCATTATTGGTAAATACTAAAAGATGGAGCAGTTTTGCAGGAATCAGACCAAGTTTGATTAAAATTTTAAAAATTGTAACAGGCTTTACAATTGGTCATTCTATTACTTTATTTTTAGGAGCAGCAGGATTAATTCATATTCCATCGCAAATTGTAGAAATTTTAATAGCCGTTTCAATTTTAATTACGGCAGTTCATGCTGTAAGACCTATTTTTCCAGATAAAGAAGTTTACATAGCATCACTATTTGGTCTTATACATGGATTAGCTTTTGCGGCAACATTAACCAATTTAAATTTATCTCCGGGCAAAACAATCTTAAGCATATTAGGATTTAATATCGGAATAGAAATCATGCAGTTATTTGTTGTTGTCATGATTATGCCTTGGCTGCTTATTTTGAGTAAAAATAAAGACTATACGTATTTAAGAATTTCGGGAGCACTATTTGCTTTTACAGCCTCCGTTTTCTGGATTATAGAACGTGTAACCAATACACCAAATTTAATTACACAAAAACTAATGCTGCTCCCTAATTATGCAAACTACATTATTGTATTTTTAATTTCGTTGACTATTTTGCAATTACTTTTTAAAGATAAAAAGATTAAAAACTGGGTTAGTAAATAGCTAACCCAGTTTATTAATGATTGTTATAATTTTTCTGAAAACTATATATTAATTTACAGCTGTTTTAAGGAAACCATGATACTCCTTAATTTTAATTTCTAATCGTTCCGCTAAATATTTATTTCCGTCTTTTAATTCTTTAAGTATAATTTTAGCCTCTTCAAGATACAAGATTTTCTTTTCGTCGCTCCAGTAGTATGGAGGTTCATAAAGATTTGAAATTCGGTCAGCCATTTTAACCGCCCAGATTTCCACAGGCTGTTCTTTAATTCTCTTTAGGCTGTCTTGCATTTTTTCAATTTGTCCTTCGATTTTATCATTTTTAGTAAGCGCAAGAACACCGCGCGCCACTTCTGGTCCAAAAAGTTCATTTACACTTTCATAAGTCAATTCAGTATCCTCAATAGTATCATGAAGCATTGCGCATTTGATGGCTAAATCGGCATTCATATTTTCAGTGAATTGTATCGCATTAAAAATTTCAAAAACAACACTTCCAATATGGTTTATGTATTCCACTCTTTCGCCCTCATTATGACCGCCATATTTTTGTCCATTGTGTAATTTTGAAGCCAATTGCCATATTTTTTGAATTTCATCTATTGACCATACTTTCTTATATTCCATTTGTATTGTTTAAATTAATGTCTAAAGTTCTCGAGGCTTATAAAAGTAAATATAAACAAAAAAGCTCCGAATTCCTATCAAGTTTTGTATTAGTAAGATGAAATTTAAAAAAAAATCAGTGTTATTATTCAGATTTTATTATTAAAAAACACAATACTTTATTATATATTAGCAAATATATTATGGATACATCTTTAGAAATTTTTGGTGCAGTTTTCGGTTTTTTGTCTGTTTATTTTACAATTAAAGAAAATATACTCTGTTGGTATTTTGGATTCATTCAAGTAACAGTATATTGCTTTGTTTTTTATACCTCAAAATTATATTCAGATATGATTTTGCACATTATTTACATCTTTCTGCAAATACTCGGCTGGTACAATTGGAAATATGGCGGAGTCAATCACGGCACATTACGCATAACCTTGATGAAAAAGTCCATTTTATGGATCGCCTTAACGATTATAATGAGCATAGGAGTTGGTTATATTATGCAGTCTAAAACAGATGCATCTTATCCTTATCCTGATGCTTTTATATTAGTTGCAAGTCTAATCGCGCAATATTTAATGATAAAAAAAGTATTAGGCTCGTGGTTTTTCTGGATTGCAGTCGATCTAGTTGCCATTGTTGTATATGGCTATAAAAGCTTGTATTATACAACAGCCTTATATGCTGTTTTTTTAATTATGGCTGTAATTGGCTATCTGCAATGGAAAAAAACTTATAAAGAAGAACTTGTAAATGGAACACAACAAGCATAAAGTTGGATTAACACTGGGGAAATTTGCTCCTTTTCATAAAGGACATCAGTTATTAATAGAAACCGCTAT
The DNA here is from genome assembly GCF_009711165.2 of Flavobacterium sp. MC2016-06. Classification (GTDB taxonomy): domain Bacteria; phylum Bacteroidota; class Bacteroidia; order Flavobacteriales; family Flavobacteriaceae; genus Flavobacterium. The sequence goes on from NZ_WMID02000001.1 coordinate 52,978, forward strand.
TAACGAGATAGATGAATTAATAGTGCTAATTTACGATGATCCTGTAATAAATATTCCCTTATCAACGAGAGCAGATTGGATCCGTAAAATCTATCCGAATATTAAAGTCATAGAAGGTGTAAACTCACCAAATGATTCTGGATATACAGCTGACATTATGAAAATTCAAGAAGACTATGTACTGTCAATTCTTGATAATCGTGAGATATCACATTTTTATTCCAGCGAACCTTATGGCGAGCATATGAGTCTTGCCTTAAATGCGATTGATAGACAAGTTGATTTGAGTAGAAATATCATTCCGATATCTGCCACCAAAATCAGAGAAAATTCATTTAAGCACAAAGAATTCCTTCATCCCGAAGTTTATAAAGATTTAATTACTAAAGTTGTGTTGCTGGGTGCGCCGTCAACAGGAAAAACGACTTTGGCAGAAAAACTAGCAGCACATTTTGATACACAATGGATGCCCGAGTACGGCCGAGAATATTGGGAAAATCATCAGGTAAATAAAAGATTAACCTTAGAAGATCTTTTAATAATAGCCGAAACTCATATTGAAAGAGAAGACGCTTTGGTGTTAAAATCAAATCAAATTTTGTTTTCAGACACCAATGCAATTACGACCTATTTATTTTCGTTAGATTATCATGGCGAAGCACTTTCAGCATTAGAAAATTTAGCAAAAAGGGCCGAAAAAAGGCACGACATTATCTTTGTCTGCGATACTGATATTCCGTATGATGACACGTGGGACAGATCTGGCGATGTGAAAAGAAAAGAATTTCAAGAAAAAATTATCGAAGATTTAAATACTAGAAATCTAAAATATTATATGCTTAACGGTACTATTGCCGAAAGAATTGAACAAGTATCGAAAGTATTGTCTGCTTATAAAAAGTATTAAATTTTAATTAACTTAGAATAAAAATAAAACCATGTCTGATTTAATAAACAAAACAATGGGATTTTTTAAGAAAGTTCCAGAATCGCCAACACATCCGCAAGATTCCAAAAGCACTAGCAAATTTCAGATAGAAGATTTATATTCAAGTGATAATCCTCAAAATGAATCCAGTGATACAATTACCTTAGATGAAAAATTGCGTCAAGCTTATTTTTGGATCACTAATACGGCCATTATAAGTCCGTATTATGATATCGAATTCAACGATGGCGATCCTAAAAAGTTTTTATTCGGAGACAGCAAAGTTCCTGTTTATTTACCCACAGATCAAAGTTATTCTAGTTTTGTATTAATGCCTTTGCTGAATTTAGCGGCAAGAGGTAAATGTCTTATTGTAGGCGGGCCGGGACGTGGAAAAACCGCTACTTCTGTATTGATGGGTTTACTGGCAGGATATGATAATAAAGACGTATTGCGTGCGATTCAGCACGGACAGCCACAAATGACGATTTCTGATTTATTGGGACATCCATTACCTTCTGATATGGTAAAGGCCGAAAAAACGTCAGACATTAGAATTGCTTGGCGAAAATGGCTGAGTATGCGCGTAAAAATTATCGACGAATACAATCGAATTCCAACCAGAACGCAATCTGCTTTATTAACCGTTTTGGCAGATAATTATGCTGAAATCTTCGATCAGATTTACGAATGTCCAGACGGCGCTTGGTACTTAACTGCCAATGATGATGCCGGCGGAGGAACGTATCAAGTTATTGAAGCGCTAAAAGATAGAATTGACATTGTCATTAGAGCAATGCATTTTAATACTCGTTTTATTGATGATTTATTACAGCGAATTGAACTCAATTTTAAACCGGAAGCCATAATTCCAGAAGAAATTATTTTTACAGAAGAAGAGCTTACAACCATCAATAAACAAATTAGAGGTGTAAAAATAGATCCTGAATTACGTAAACGTATCGAGTTTTTCTGCCGTCAGTTTGAGTTTTTTGAGCCAGCGTCCAATCGATTGGAATACATGACCAAAGACACCGCAAAATTGTCCGGCATGGATATGCGTACGCTTTTTAGAAAAGAAACAGGAAAAGACCCGATTAAAGATTTAGGTTCGCAGGCAAAAAATGGTTTATCGGTTAGAAAAATCATGACTTTATTGATGTTTTCTAAAGCAATGGCCTATTTTAGAGGAAACAAAAAAGTAGAATTAGAAGACATAAGACAAGTTTTGCCATTTGTTTTGCACGATAGTTTAACGCCGCATTTAGAATCACCATTTTTTGATCAAGCTGGCAATGAAGTATATCGCGTAGACAGAATTGTTTGGCTGCGCAACTTATTTGATTTGTCTTGCGACGAATATCTAAGTCAGGATTTAGACCGAAATGATCCAGTAGATCAATTTGAAGAAGAATTTAAAAAAGGACTTGAAAACATATCATCAAGAGAAATTGATAATCGCCTTTTAAGTATTGAAAAACAACTTCAGAAATGGTCTGAAGAGAAAAAATTGTACGGTTACAGAGCAGATGATATTTTAAAATTAAAATACCTGCACCAGCGTTACACCAATTACAAAAGATGGCTGCAATGGAAAAAATAAGCTTTCCGCAACTTATAACAGAATTAAGCGATAATAGTGCTTTGTACAATCAATGGTACAATGATAATGAAATGAAGTACGGCAATCTGCCTTCTCACGTCATTACCAATTGGATTGTTGAAGTTGTTGAACCTATTGTAAAAGCTGCTTTTGAGTTAAATACAGCTCCAGAAAAAAGGCATGAAGTAGTAAAAGCTTTGTATCTAGAATCGTTGAAATTAATAGGAAGCGGAGCAGCAATCCGTTATAAAGAGGAATACAAAACAGCTTGGTTATTAATGGCAGAAATGCCCAATTTATTACTCAAATTTCCAGTAAAAACCATTTCATTATTAAATGATGTTCTTTTCAATCTTCAGACTTATACATCAGAAAAAACGATAGAATGGTGCCAGCTAATGCAGACTGCCAGTGCTGAGGTTAAAACAATAGAAGATTTTAAAATAGTGGGACGTATTTATGCATGGAAATGCGGCTTAGCCCATTTAAGAATTCGCCTAAAAACTGATTTTGGTGAACTTTCAGAAAACCTGCAGCACATTATTGCCAATACTATAGGTACAAATAAAAATACAATTCAAATTTTTGACAATCCGTGGTCTAATAATTATACCAATTTTGAAGGTGTACAAGGAGGTTTTAAAGGTACAACAGGTTTTTTTGAACATCCGCCAAAACTCGCACAGCTAGGCGAACATATTTTTGTAACCGATTCAGAAAATAGTTATGCTTTTTTTGCAGACCAATTTGGCAGTGTTTTTATGCCTGCAAATACAGTTGATGCAGCAGAAATAGTATCAAATTCTAGACAACTGGAAACCTTAGAAAAATGGCTGGGAAAAGACAATAATGAAATTGATCTAAAAAATATTTCGTCTGCTGTAATAACAAAAGATACCTTGGTTTTTACTTTGCAAAACTCTTATTTTCTATACCTATTCAGCCTTGGAAATGCATAATCAATCCGACATAGAAAAAGCATTTGCGTTATGGAGATCGCATTGGCAGGAAGCAAAGTTAGAGTGGAATCCTTTGCTGCGATTGCAAGAACCTATATGGTGTTTATCGCATCAAGATGCGCACAAAGAAGGACTTACGGGGAGTTTTGCAATGATTCGTTTAACAGATCATCGTATTGTAATCAATCTAGAAGAAATTGTAGAACACGGGATTGTAGATTATGCTGTTGAGGTTTTAGCGCACGAAATTGGACATCATATTTATACGCCTGCCAATTTATATGATAATGCCATTTTATTAAATAGAATTCGTTTTGGTCTGCCTGGTATTGAAGACAGAGCGCCGATGGTTGCCAATTTATATGCAGATTTTTTTATTAATGATAAGTTACAGCGCTTCAATAAATTAAAAATGGTCGAAGTTTATAAAGCGATAAATTCAGAAGATAATTTCACTGAACTTTGGACCTTAATGATGCGTACTTACGAATATTTATGGCGTTTAAATAGAGGCGAATTAGCGACAAATCTATCTTTTCATAGTAAAAAAATAGATGCAGATGCTTCATTATTAGCTTCTTTAATTAGAAGTTATTCAAAAGATTGGATTCACGGCGGCGGTAGATTTGCCGTAATGCTTTATCCTTATTTAATGGATGACGAAACTTTTAAAAAGGCACGCAAAAAGATTTTAATTTTATTGGATGCAGAAAATGCTGGTGTAGATGCAACGGCTATTTCTGGAATGACAGAACTCGATTTAGAAGGATATGATGAGATAATCGATATGCGAAAAGAAGCCATAGATACTATGGAAAATCATACTAATAAAAAAGATAAAGACAGTTTAGGTTTAGAAAAAAGCACAATTGGAGGTCATGGACCAAGAAACGGCTATATGGGACCAGGAAATTATATTGATTTGATGAAACAAGTCAATCCTAAAGCAGACGAACAGTTATTGCTTAATGCCTATTATAAAGAAATTGCTTTACCGCATTTAATTAATTTTCCTCTGGAAATTTCCGAAAATGTATCTTTTGATTTACCCGAAGGTTTAGAAACTTGGGACATTGGCGACGCAATAGAAGAAGTAGATTGGTTACAATCTGCCATTTTATCGCCCGAAATAATTCCGGGATTAACCACTCAAAAGAGAACCTATGGCTCAGATTCTGATAATGAGATTTCAGAAAGTCCTTTAAATGTTTATATTGGTATCGATTGTTCGGGCTCCATGATGAATCCGAGACATAACTTTTCATGGCCTGTACTTGCAGCAACAATTATAGGATTGTCTGCATTGCGCGCTGGAGCATCTGTTATGGGATGTCTTTCTGGCGAACCAGGAGGTTATTTAGAAACCGATGGTTTTATTTCCGACGAGACAGATTTACTAACAACTTTAACTTCTTATCTAGGTACTGGTTATGCGTATGGAATTGAGCGATTAAGAAAACCATTTGAAGTAAAACCAAATAAAAAATCGCATATTGTAATTGTTACAGACAATGATATCTTTAGTATGCTGGGGTCCGATACGCATAGCCAGCAAACCTATTGGGAACTGGCCGAAATTGCATTAAAAAATGCAGGCGGACACGGAACAATTGTACTGCATTCTCCACCAGATTATCAAAGAGATGTAGTAATTCGATTAATAAAAATGGGCTGGAATGTATATTGTGTTACAAACGAGGCAGAACTTTTAAAATTTGCATTAGAATTTTCACACCAAAATTATTCACATGTCTAAATACGATGTTTTTGAATTAATTACACATTTAAGAAAATGTCCAGACACTTTTTTAAAACCTTCTTCTTTTACTTCGAGTGAAGGAATAAATTCGATTGCCTTAATTTGTGATACATATAGGACCGTAAGCTCAAAATTTTTAAATAAAGAATTTAACATACCAACTCCCGATATTTTAAAGCCTATAAAAGACAATCATTGGGAGGCTATTCATATTTCGACTTGGCTGCTTTCTCATCCAAATTTTATAAATAAGCCTTCTATAGAAGATAAATTACGCGATTTTTGGTTTATAGAATTAGGCAATGCTTCAAGATATGTAAAGTTTAAGGAATGGATAAGTGATGACGAACGAGCCGAAGAAATGGTGAGATTGTTATTATACTGCTGTGAAATTGTACCCAACGGAGAAAGCACTAATGAAGCGGCAGATAAATTATCCTCTATAAGCAGTGTAAATCGTCATGAAGTTTTAAAAAACTCCTACGAAGCGCATGAAAGAATAATGAGAATAAAAAGAGAAATGGCGGAGCAAAAAGCCCGTGAAGCGGCAAATACGTATGGACGCGAGTAGTGACCCTCAAATAGCATTAACAGATGCGGAACGTTTTCCGCTTCTTAGCGATTTAAGTTTTTTGGAAGCGCTTAAACAAGATGAATTTGCGCCAAAATTTAATTTTAAAAGCGGTGATAGATTAAATACAGAGCAGCTTTTAAAATTAAAAAATTACAAAAAGAAAAATTTTGATAAAGTAACATTTTGGACAGAAGAACAAACTCCAATTTGGTTAAAAGACTATTTAGAATGGTGCAGTAAAACAGTTCCATTTTATCAAAATAATTCAAATATTTTAAATTCATTTCCAACAATTTCTAGAGAAGACATTAGAAAACACCCTTATTTATTTGTCTCAGATGAAGCTGATTTAGACGAATTGTTAGTTTATTATACCTCCGGTTCAACGGGATCAAAGTTAGATGTTCTTTTTGATTCTGTTTCTCAAGCTTCTTGGCTGCCTCAAATAGATTCTGTTCTAAAAGATTTTAATCTTTCTATAGCAGGAGGGAAGGACAAAACTGCAATTGCTTTGATTTGTGCTCAAGAAAAAACATTAACATACGCATCTTTATCAACCTATTTAGATGGAGCCGGAATCTTAAAAATAAATCTAAATGCTTCTGATTGGAATAAACCTGACGATGCTAAAAAATATCTCGAGAAGTATAATCCGCAAATTCTTACGGGCGATCCACTAGCGTTTACGGCATTGCTGGATTTAAAACCAAAATTAGCTCCAAGTGCTATGATTTCTTCGGCTATGAAATTGACAAAAGGCACAAAAGAAAAATTAGAAAAATATTTTGAATGTCCTGTAATAGATCTTTATTCGATGACAGAATGTAGAAATATAGCCTACGCAACCGAAATTGGGCATAAAGTTATTCGACCTGACTTATATTTAGAAATTTTTGATGAGCATAAAGATGTACCGCTTCCTTATGGAGAAAGAGGTGAATTAGTGGTTACGGGAGGTAATAATCCTTTTCTGCCATTGGTGCGTTATAGAACAGGCGATTTTTGCAGTTTAAAAATAGAAAATGCTATTCCTTATTTAATTGATTTGGAAGCTCGAAATCCAGTAGTTTTTTACACAAAAGCTGAAGTGAAAATCAACAATATTGATGTTTCTAATGCTTTATCTCGATTGTCTTTGGCAGGATTTAAAATGCATCAAAGGAAAGATAAACGGATTGAGTTTACGGGTTATTCTAATGATATTACACCTGAGGAAATTGTCGATGTATTGAATAAGGTTTTTAAAAATGACATTGATATCGATATTGAAATTCAGAAAATAGCTCAAAACAATACTACAGAAAAAACAAAATATTCTTCGGAATTAATAGAAGCATCCAATTAATACAAATGCTGATTAGTACTTGATATATTGCATAAAAAAAGCTCAATTAGAATTGAGCTTTTTTATTTGTGCCCCCAAATACAATGTTTTTACTAAAACCTTGCGCACATATATTGATTAGATTTTAAAAGTAAACAAATTGACTGTAAGGATCATATTTAGTGATATTTGCATCCTTTTTTTTATGAAGACCAGCAGTATTTTGACTTAAATTTTCATTAGAATTTTTTCCCTGATGGTAATAGTCTTCTTTAAACGCGTTTAAAAAATCATTTTCAATGTCAAGACCATCAATAGCTTTAAAAAAAAGTTCATAATCTAAATTATCATGCTGTGTATGAGAAATACTTTCTTGTCCAGTAAAGTTGTTTTCCCACTCTATAAGACTCTGAAAGTTAGGCTCATTATCGACGAAATAATTATATTGCTGTGTATTCATATAAAGGTCGTTTTGAAATTAATCACTGGTTAAATTTTTATATAACCAAATTTAAAAGTTACTAGAATATTTTATTTACAGAATTATATTCTCAATTTATATAATTCTCATTATAGTTGATTAATAACTCTTTGCAATCAAGATTTGTATTTGCTGTTTTGTGCGCAAATTGTGTAAATACCAATTGTAATTATATAATAATCTGTTGCTCATAAAATATAACTTTGAAGATGACAGCTCTACCAGCAGATTTTAAATTTTAATTTAATATTGAAAATTTGAGAGCAGCGTTATCCTAACTTAATTCATAAAAATGCGTTTAAAATACCTGCTTCTTTTTTGCGCTTTTATTTCGATAAAAGCAAATTCACAACTTTTAGAGTATGACAAAGATTTTCACGCCGCAGATTTGCTGATGAAAGAATCTAGTTTCTCTATTCACAAAGACAATTATTTTCTAACAGGCGTACCGCTTAATGAAGATATTACCCGTACAACTGCAGATGTAAAATATCAAGTAAGTTTTAAGGAACGATTAAGTTCAAAACCTTTGTGGGGAGGCTTTTTTCTATACTTAATGTACACTCAAAAAGCCTTTTGGGATATTTATGCAAGCTCAAAACCATTTTCAGAAATTAATTTTAATCCAGGAGTGGCAGTTGTTCGTCCATTTTACTTAAAAGGACATAGATTGACTTATGGTACAATCTCATTAGAACACGAATCAAACGGCAGAGATTCTATTTATTCCAGAACTTGGAACATGTTGGCTTTTTCTTTAAAATCTCAAGTATCACCAAGATGGACGGTTGGATTAAGAGGCTGGTTTCCGCTTGTAGATAAAGAAGACAATCCTGATTTATTAAAATATGTGGGTTATGGCGAAGCAAGCGCAAGCTATCAAATTCAGCCCGGACGATGGAGCGCAGACATCGTTTTTAGAAAAGGAAGCGGTCTTATCAATTACGGATCTTTACAGACGCAGGTAAACTGGAAACCGTATAAACATGAAAATTATTACCTCACACTGCAATGGTTTGTAGGTTACACCGAAAGTTTAATAGATTACCAAGAACATAAAAGCATGCTGCGTTTAGGATTTGTTCTTAAACCTGAAAATATGGGAATTTTTTAAAGTAGTGAGATTCCTGCAAGGTTTCCAAAACCTTGTAGGTATTTTAGAAAAGTAAGTATGTAAAAAATAGACCTGCAAGGTTTTGGAAACCTTGCAGGTATGTAACGAGAAACGAGGGATCGCACTATAAATTCCATATAGTTATCCGTCAATTCTTTGTCGAGTTTCGTTTGTGATTTATTTCGTCTGTTCGCTATCGCTCGGGCAATTAAGGTTTTTTTCACGCAGATTCGGCAGATCTGGCAGATTTCTAATACATTATGCTTAAACTATCCTTTTTTCTTTCAGGTATTTAATGAAAAAGGCTGTGTTATTTTTCTTAATTATATTTGGCATTATTAGTAATTAAATTATTAAATTTGATGATGATAATTAAAACTTTTAAGAGTATTTCTAATTATCATTAACTAATGTTTGTTTTTAGTCATTGTGGTTTAATTAATAAATTTAAAGAAAAATACCATTAATAATTTTGCTCAATGAGCTTTTTACCCAAGAATTTTAAAACGACCTATGATTTATAAAAATATATTGCAGATTGATGATGATTCAGACGACTGCGAATTGTTTCTGGAAGCAGTTGAAGCAATTTCATCAGCAAAATATACGGCAATCTACAACTCTGTAGAAGCTCTTCAAAAATTAATACATCAGGAAATTGTGCCCGATGTAATCTTTCTGGATTTAAATATGCCTATAATGTCTGGGCTTGAATTTTTAACAGAAATAAAGAAAGAAGAAAAACTAAAAGAAATTCCGGTTATTATTTTTTCTACTTCACAATTAGATGATATAATTCGAGAAGCCAAAGAACACGGAGCAGAGGATTTTATCTCAAAGCCAAATAATTTCAACGATTTAAAAAAGATTTTAAGTCGCTATCTTTTTTCTTCCTAAAATGCTGTTTATTATAACAAGTTATAGTCACAGAAGGTTTAAGAATGTTTTTACGAACGTAAAAAATTCAGGAAAGATTTTATTTTTTTTACTATTTTTAGTAAGTAATAGAGAACCATTTAGTTGTATGGAACTTTAATTTGAACGGATGAAATTATCAACCCAAATTCTTCTGGCATTTACTCTGGTAATTTTATTGTCTGTAGCAGACTCATACACCAATTATATGCTGTCGAAAAAAGTCAATCTCAATTCGCAGTTTCTTGCCAGATCAGAAGAAATCATTCGTAATTCAAATAAAACCCATAAAGCGATTATAGAAATGCAGAGCGCTTTTAGAGGTTATCTGCTAACAGAAGATCAGACCTTTTTAGATTCTTATTTTAGAGGACTTAAAAAAGTACCGCTTTTAATAAAAGAACAACAACGTAGAATAGGAGAGAAGAATGTGCAGCGTTCTATATTAGATTCTATAAAAATGCTTCATAACGGATGGCTGGAATATTCTCAGGAACTAATAAAATCCAGAAGTGAAGTTCCGGAATCGTATAAAAATCTTTTTGAAAATTCATTAAAGAGACATGTAGGGAAAAAGATCAACGATGATATTTCTAAGAAATTCTCCAGATTTGATAGAATCGAATATAAAATGCGAAAACATCATACCGATATGCTGTTAGTTTCTTTAAAATATACTCGCACTTTTTCGCTTATTTTTCTTAGTCTCACCATGATAGTTGGTATTCTAAGTACAATGTTTATTATGTATGTTACCAATAAGAGAATTACCTCAATGGTGCGTCTTGCCGAAAATATCTCAAAAGGAAATTTTACAATAGTTGAAGATACGCGTAATGATGAACTTACAGCATTGGCAACTTCACTAAATACAATGTCGGGGAAATTAGATAAGAATATCCATGAACTTAAAAATAGAAATGCTGAGCTTAATAAGTTTGCTTATGTAGTTTCGCACGATCTTAAAGCACCAATTAGAGGAATTCATAACGTTGTAAGCTGGATTGAAGAAGATCATAATAGCGAGTTATCTCCAGAGCTAAAAAGATACCTTAAAATTATTCCGCAAAAAACAAAACGTATGGAAGCACTTATAAACGGTTTATTAGATTATGCCAGATTAAATGTAAAAGCTTCTCCTGAATATATTAATACTAATGCATTGGTTAATGAAATTGCAGATTCTATTGTGCCAAGAAATTTTAAACTTGAAATTGGAAATTTACCCGATTTATTTACGGAGAGAATTAAACTAGAACAGGTTTTTACTAATTTGATTAGTAATGCAGTTAAATACACACCTCAAGCCGACGGACATATTAAGATAAGCTGTGAGACGTTTATGCATTTTCATGAATTTTCTATAAAAGATAACGGCATTGGTATCGCAGTAGAATATCATAAAAAAATATTTGAAATATTTCAGACACTTCGAGAAAAAAATGAGGAAGAAAGTACCGGAGTTGGTTTAGCAATTGTAAAGAAAATAATTGATGATCATGACGAATATATAGCCGTTAAATCGGAGTTAGGAAAAGGAACTGAATTTATGTTTACCTGGAGAAATAATTAAACGATGAAAAAGCCAACAATTTTATTGATAGAAGATGATGAACTCGATATTATAAGTGTTGAGCGCTCTTTAAAGAAATTAGAAAGTGAATATGAACTTCATACCGCTTATAACGGAATTGAAGCCTTAAGCCTTATAAGAGATTCAAATGTGGGATTGGTTCCAGATGTAATTCTGCTGGATATTAATATGCCGAGAATGAATGGAATTGAATTTTTGAGAGAGATTAGAGAAGATAAAAATCTAAAAGATTTAAAAGTTTTTATCATGACAACTTCATCAGAAGAAAGCGATCGCTCTGAAGCAGAAAAGTTAGGAATATCAGGATATATTATAAAACCATTGAATTATACCGACAATACAAAACGGTCAGACTCAATGGATGCCTTTGTACAATTTCATTTAAGGAAAATATTACTTGATGAAATGTAAATAGCAATATCAATGACAATGGCAATATCAAAAATCAATTTTAAAAATTAAAATTTGACATTGAGTTTGTAATTGACATTGATATTGAATTTTGCCATTTGCCATTGAATTTTTGAAAAATATTAAATCATTCTATAAGAATTGAGGACATGAAAAAAATAAAAGAAATTAAAGCTGAAATTCTACAAGAAGCTATCCTTGTGCTTCCAGTTGTTTCAGGAGAGAAACCTTCAAAAGCTAAAACAAAGGAAAAAGATTCTGAAGGTTCTGTTTTGACAGATGCAGAGTTCTTAAAGATTTTACTAAAGGTAAAAAATGGTGATTTTACACAGCGTTTTCCAACGGACCAGAATGGGACTAAAAGATCTATTTGTGATACTTTAAATGAAATTATTGATCTTAATGAGCGTACGGTTTTTGAATTCCAAAAAGTAGGTAAAAGTATTGGTAAACAAGGAAAATTGACCAATAGGGTTGTAGTAGATGGCGCAAGAGGTTCTTGGAGTTCCTGTGTAGATTCTGTAAATACACTTATTTCAGATCTTGTGCATCCAACAATTGAGATTGCACACGTAATTACATCGGTAGCAAAAGGAAACTTATCTCAGGAAATGCCGCTTTCTATAGAAGGAAACCCGCTTCAGGGAGAATTTTTAAGAATTGCCAAAGAGGTAAACGGAATGGTAAAACAGCTGAATCTTTTCTCTATGGAGGTTACGCGTGTGGCACGTGAGGTAGGTACAGAAGGAAAATTGGGAGGTCAGGCAAAAGTAAGAGGTGTTGGTGGTGTATGGAAAGATTTGACCGACTCTGTAAATAAAATGGCGTCTAACTTAACAGGTCAGGTACGTAATATTGCCGATGTAACAACGGCGGTAGCGAAAGGAGATTTATCGAAGAAAATTACCGTTGACGTAAAAGGAGAAATATTAGAACTTAAAAATACCATTAATACGATGGTGGATCAGCTGAACTCGTTTTCATCTGAGGTAACTCGTGTGGCGCGTGAGGTTGGTACAGAAGGAAAACTAGGAGGACAAGCGCAGGTAAAAGGTGTTGGCGGAACATGGAAAGATTTGACCGATTCGGTAAACCAAATGGCATCGAATCTTACAGGTCAAGTACGTAATATTGCCGATGTAACAACTGCGGTAGCAAAAGGAGATCTTTCTAAAAAAATTACCGTTGACGTAAAAGGAGAAATCTTAGAACTAAAAGATACAATCAATACGATGGTGGATCAGCTGAATTCATTTTCATCTGAGGTTACTCGTGTTGCTGTGGAAGTAGGATCGGAAGGGAAATTGGGAGGTCAGGCAAGAGTGCGTGGTGTTGGTGGTGTATGGAAAGATTTGACCGATTCTGTAAACCAAATGGCATCTAACTTAACGGGTCAGGTGCGTAATATTGCCGAGGTAACAACAGCGGTAGCAAAAGGAGATTTATCCAAAAAAATTACAGTAAACGTAGCAGGAGAAATCCTCGAGCTTAAAAATACAATTAATACCATGGTAGATCAGCTGAACTCCTTTGGTGCCGAGGTTACTCGTGTGGCACGTGAGGTAGGTTCAGAAGGAAAACTTGGAGGTCAGGCAAAAGTAAAAGGTGTTGGTGGAACTTGGAAAGATTTAACCGATTCCGTGAATCAAATGGCATCGAATCTTACAGGTCAGGTACGTAATATTGCCGAGGTAACAACGGCGGTAGCAAATGGTGACCTTTCTAAAAAAATTACAGCTGTTGCCGAAGGAGAAATCTTAGAGCTTAAAAAAACCATTAATACAATGGTAGATCAGCTAAACTCCTTTTCATCAGAGGTTACGCGTGTAGCACTTGAAGTAGGAACAGAAGGAAAACTAGGAGGTCAGGCAAAAGTAAAAGGTGTTGGTGGAACGTGGAAAGATTTGACAGACTCAGTAAATCAGATGGCGTCTAACTTAACAGGTCAGGTGCGTAACATTGCTGAGGTAACCACTGCGGTAGCAAAAGGAGATTTATCACGTCAGATTACCGTAGATACAAAAGGAGAGATTCTAGAGCTTAAAAACACTATTAATACCATGGTGGGACAGTTAAACTCTTTTGCTTCTGAGGTAACGCGTGTGGCACGTGAGGTAGGAACCGAAGGAAAACTAGGAGGACAAGCGCAGGTAGAAGGTGTTGGTGGAACTTGGAAAGATTTAACGGACTCTGTAAACCAGATGGCTTCTAACTTAACAGGTCAGGTACGTAATATTGCAGAGGTAACTACAGCCGTTGCAAAAGGCGATTTATCATTACAAATTACCGTAGATACAAAAGGAGAAATCTTAGAGCTTAAAAATACCATTAATACAATGGTGGATCAGCTTCGAAGTTTTGCTTCGGAGGTAACAAGGGTTTCCAGAGAGGTAGGAACCGAAGGAAAATTGGGAGGACAAGCCAACGTACCGGGAGTTGCTGGAACATGGAAAGATTTAACCGATTCGGTGAATCAAATGGCAGGAAATTTAACGGCACAAGTGCGTAATATTGCCGATGTAGCGATTGCTGTTGCCAACGGTGATATGTCGCGTAAAATTACTGTAGATGTTCGTGGTGAGATCCTTCAATTAAAGGAAACCTTAAATACGATGGTGGATCAGTTGAGGGAGTTTGCATCTGAGGTAACTCGTGTGGCTCGTGAGGTTGGAACAGAAGGAAAACTAGGCGGACAAGCAAACGTTCCCGGAGTTGCCGGAACATGGAAAGATTTGACCGATTCGGTGAATCAAATGGCGGGTAACTTGACGACTCAGGTACGTAATATTGCCGAGGTTACGATTGCCGTGGCAAATGGAGATATGTCTAAAAAAATTACTGCCGACGTTCGTGGAGAAATTCTTCAATTGAAAGAAACTGTAAACACAATGGTGGATCAGCTTCGTGCCTTTGCATCAGAGGTAACTCGTGTGGCACGTGAGGTGGGTACCGACGGAAAACTGGGCGGACAAGCCTTTGTACCCGGAGTTGCTGGAACGTGGAAAGATTTAACGGATTCGGTGAATCAAATGGCATCTAATCTTACGGATCAGGTGCGTAATATTGCCGAGGTAACAAAAGCCGTGGCAAATGGTGACCTTTCTAAACCGATTACAGTTGACGTAAAAGGAGAAATTTTGGATCTGAAAAACACTTTTAATACCATGGTGGAACAGCTAAACTCATTTGCATCTGAGGTAACTCGTGTGGCGCGTGAGGTTGGTACAGAAGGAAAACTAGGAGGTCAGTCTGAAGTAAAAGGTGTTGCGGGAACTTGGAAAGATTTAACAGATTCGGTTAATTTAATGGCTTCCAATTTAACGTCTCAGGTGCGTGGAATTGCAAAAGTGGTAACTTCTGTAGCCAAAGGAAATCTAAAACAAAAATTATCAATTGATGCCAAAGGTGAAGTAGCACAATTAACCGATACAATCAACGAAATGATTGATACGCTTGCAACATTCTCCGATCAGGTAACTACTGTGGCGCGTGAGGTTGGAGCAGAAGGAAAACTAGGAGGTCAGGCTAATGTACCTGGCGCATCTGGAACTTGGAAAAACTTAACCGAAAACGTAAACCAGCTTGCAGAGAACTTAACGACTCAGGTACGTGCGATTTCAGAAGTAGCTTCTGCGGTAACACAAGGAGATTTAACGCGAACAATTGGTGTTGAAGCAAAAGGTGAAGTAGAGGCCTTAAAGGATACTATTAACCAAATGATTTCTAACCTTAAAGCAACGACTTTACGAAATCAAGAACAAGACTGGCTGAAGTCGAATTTGGCTAAGTTTACACAAATGCTTCAAGGGCAGAAAGAGCTGAATTCGGTTACTAAAAAAATCTTGTCTGAGCTTGCTTCGGTTGTTACGGCGCAGCACGGATTGTTTTTTATTCTGCAGGAAGATGAAGAATTTATGGATTCTAAATTAAATCTGATTGCCTCTTACGCTTACATCAAAAGAAAAAATTCGCCTACGCAGTATGCAATGGGAGAAGGTTTGATTGGACAAGTTGCAGTTGAGAAAGAAAGAATTATTTTGAGTAATGTTCCTAAAGATTATATCAGAATCAATTCGGGACTTGGAGACGCCAAACCGCAGGACGTTATTATTCTTCCGGTACTTTTTGAAGGAAGATTGAAAGCTGTTATCGAATTGGCTTCTTTAGATACTTTTAGCCAGACGCATTTAGATTTCCTTGAAGGATTAACAGAAAGTATTGGTATTGTATTGAATACGATTGAATCGAACTCAAGAACCGAAGAACTTTTGGTACAATCACAATCTTTGGCAGGAGAGCTAAAAAGCCAGCAGGAAGTATTGAAAAACACCAACGAAGAGCTGGAAGAAAAAGCCATCTTATTGGCCAATCAAAAAGAAGAAGTTGAGCTTAAAAACCAAGAGGTTGAGGTTGCTAGAAAAGCATTAGAAGAAAAAGCAGATCAGCTGACTTTAACATCAAAATACAAATCGGAATTCTTGGCAAACATGTCGCATGAGCTAAGAACACCGCTGAATAGTCTGCAGATTTTGGCGAATGAATTAATTGCGAATAGAGATGGAAACCTTTCTGAAAAACAAATTCAATTTGCCAAAACGATAAATTCTTGCGGTGATGACCTTATTCAGCTGATTAATGATATTTTGGATTTATCTAAAATTGAATCAGGCTATATTTCTGTAGATTACAATCCGATTAGTTTTGAGGAAATCAGCCGATTTGTAGAGTCAACGTTTAATCCAATTTCAGAAGCCAAACATTTACGCTTTAAAATTAGTATGGATGACGCACTTCCTGAATTAATGGAAACGGATTCGCAGCGATTAAATCAGATTTTGAAAAACCTTTTATCGAACTCGTTTAAATTTACCGAAAAAGGAGAAGTACAGCTTAAAATATACAAAGCCAATAACAATTGGAAAATGGCAAACGCAAGTCTTGATAATGCGGAAGCTGTGGTTGCTTTTGAAATTTCTGATACAGGAATTGGAATTTCTAAAGAAAAACAAAATATCATTTTTGAAGCTTTCCAGCAGGCCGAAGGTTCTACAAGCCGTAAATATGGCGGAACTGGTTTAGGATTGTCGATCAGCCGCGGACTTTCAGATTTATTAGGAGGAAGTATCGAACTCGAAAGTGAAGCCAATATTGGAAGTAAATTTACCTTATTCCTTCCTTTAAAATACGTATACATTGCAGAAATAGAAGAAATTAATGTAAACGAGGAAAATGAGTTAAAAGGACGTATAAAATCACTGCCTTCAGAAAAATTTCACAGATCAGATATTGATTTGTTTTTTGTTGATGAGGTTGGCGACGACAGAACTGATATTAAGCCTGATGATAAAGTATTATTAATTGCCGAAGATAACTTGACATTTGCCAAAATTATGCTCGAGCAGGCGCATATTAACGGAATTAAAGCTATTGTGACAACAAAAGGAAATGATGTAATTGATTTTATAAATCAGTTTAATCCGCATGCGATAACAATGGATTTGAATATGCCGGATACCAGCGGATGGAAAATTTTGGATAGATTGAAAACAGATTTTAACCTGCGTCATATTCCGGTTTATATTATTTCTGGTGAAGATGAAAGAAATAAAGGGCTTAAACGCGGTGCAAGAAACTTCTTTTTGAAACCGGTAAAAAATGATTCATTGGCTTATCTTTTTAATGACATTCATGATTTTAAAAATAAAAAGTCAAAAAATCTTTTAATTGTAGATGATAATCAAATGGATCTCGATAGAATATTAAACGCTATTGATGGTGATGATATTAAAGTCTTTACTGCCAAAACGGCTAATGAAGCAGTAACGCTTATTAGAGAGCATTCTTTTGATTGTATTATTTTAGATTTAATGCTCCCAGACGCAGACGGACTCGATTTAATTACTGATTTAGAGAATAATATTGCTGGACAGGAAACGGCTATTATTGTACATTCGGCTGGAGATGTTACTAAACAGCAAAAGGCAAAACTAAACAGATTTGCACACAGCATTATTACAAAAAACATCAATTCTATGGAGGAATTGATCGATCAGACTGCTTTGTTTATGCATCGTGTTCACAAAGAATTACCTGAATCTATGCGAGAAACGATAGAATCTTTTTATCTAAAAGAAGATGTTCTGCCGGGTAAAAAAGTATTGCTGGTTGATGATGATGTTCGAAATCTTTTTGCTTTGACAACGGCTCTAGAACGATACGGATTAGACGTAATCAGTGCAGAGAGCGGTCAGGAAGCGATTGATCTTTTAAATGAAGATAAAGCTATCGATATTGTTTTAATGGATATTATGATGCCGGAAATGGATGGCTATGAGACCATGAAACGTATTAGAAAAGATGCTAAACACAAAGATTTGACTATTATAGCGGTAACAGCAAAAGCAATGAAAGGCGATAGACAGCGATGCATAGAATCGGGTGCCTCAGATTATATGACAAAGCCTGTTAACGTTGAACAATTGTCGTCGCTGATGCGCGTATGGCTTAAGTAATAATTTTTTATTCAATTTTAAATAATGGACAACGCAATTAAAATCTTATTAGTAGATGATAAAAAAGAAAACCTACTTTCTTTGCAAGTCATTCTGGCTGATCGCGGTTATCAATTTGTTGAAGCAACATCTGGGAAAGATGCTTTGCGGATTCTTCTGAAAAACCAAGATTTTGCTATTATACTTATGGATGTTCAGATGCCATTGATGGATGGTTTTGAAACTGCCGAATTGATCCGACAGAGCGACAAATTAAAAAATGTTCCTATTATTTTTTTAACGGCCAATATGAATACCAACGAATATATATTCAAAGGTTATCAGTCGGGCGCGGTTGATTATATGATTAAACCTTTGTCGCCTGAAATATTGCAAGCTAAGGTCACGATTTTTACAGAATTGTTTAGAAAAAGCCAAGAATTAAAAAAAAGAGAAGAGGAAGCCAGAGCAATGAATGAAATAATCTTGAAAACCAATGCAGAATTGGCACTTCAGAATACGGCAATTGCAAAACATGCCGAAGAGCTTAGAAAGAAAAATATGGAGCTGGATGCTTTTACCTATATTTCGAGTCATGATCTTCAGGAGCCATTACGAAAAATCCAGACTTTTACCAATATTATACTTTCTAACGAATATCCGAATTTATCAGAAAATGGGAAGATAAAGTTTGATAGGATTCTGTATGCAACCAATAGAATGCGAGAGCTTATCAATAGTCTGCTTACTTTTTCTAGAGCAACTCTGGTAGACAGAAAATTTGAATCGGTAGATCTGAGTACTATAATCAAAGATGTAAAAGAAGCACTGCATGAAAATTTATTAGAAAAGAAAGCAGTTATTGTAACAGATTTTCATGATAAGGCTACTATTATTCCTTTTCAGTTTATTCAATTAATGGAAAACCTAATTCATAATGCAATAAAATTTTCCCAAAAAGAGTTGCCCTTACAAATCACCATAAAAAGCCGTTTGGTACATGGTTTTGATTTGCAGATTGAAAAATTAGCTGCAGATGTCAATTATTGCCATATTACTTTTGGAGATAACGGAATTGGATTTGAACCACAGCACAACGAAAAAATATTTGGTGTTTTCCAGAGATTACACGGAAAAGATTTGTATGAAGGAACTGGTATTGGACTGGCAATTGTCAAGAAAATAGTTGATAATCATAATGGTTATATAGATGCAGTGGGTGAACCTATGAAAGGTGTTACATTTAATATTTATATTCCATATTAATACTATAACTAAAAACTTTTATTAGTTTTTGTCTGCAGATCCAGTCTGCGGTATTAATTTTTAGGGTATAAGAAATAAGCAAGAAAGAAGTTGATCTTGCAATTTTGAAAACTACTTTACAGTTTAGAAATTAGGATTGTTTTTTATTAAAACCTTTTCTAGTCATTTCGCCCCAGCCTTTTGTTCCCATTATTTTTTCTTTATATCCAATTAAAGAGGCATATACCGTATACGGATGAAAATAGAAAGGTTCTATAAAAGCAGCTAAAAGGAGCTTGAAAAAATCGGCTTGTTTAGGATATTTGTGATAAGTATTTTCTTCACTGAAAAGAGCAATGACCGAAAACATAACAGCAAAGAAGTATACAAACAATAAAAGTAAAACAAAGAAATGCCAGTTAAGGAAACCTAAAATCATAAAAACAGCAGTTAGTACAAGACCAACAAATTCGATTCCGGGAGCAAGGAATTCAAAAAATGTCCAATACGGTATACTGATCATGCCAAGCATTTTATATTTAGGATTCAAGAACATTTTTTTATGAAGCTTTAGCGTTTCAATTGTTCCTCTCATCCATCGGCTGCGTTGTTTTTTAAAGATACTAAAATCTTCAGGCGCTTCTGTCCAGCAAAGCGGATCTGGTATATAACTTACCGTGTATGGAATTTTGTTTTCAAGCATGTAGCGTCTCATTCGTACTACCAGTTCCATGTCTTCACCTACGGTTTTTGTATTATAACCGCCTGCAAGAAGTGCTATTTCTTTATCAAAAGCACCAAACGCCCCGCTGATCAAAAGTAGTCCATCAAGTCTGCTCCAAGCCATTCTTCCTAAAAGAAATGCTCTTAGATATTCTAAAACTTGTATTCTTGGCAGTATAATATCTGGGATATTAACCTCAATCATACGGCCATTTTTAATAATACATTGGTTGGCTACTCTTACTACACCTCCTGTAGCAATTACCCTTTTACCATAAGACTCAAGAAAAGGTTTTGCCAGTTTTAATAATGCATCTTTATCTAAGATGCAATCTACATCAATACATACAACATAAGGATTTTGTGCAATGTTTAACCCCACATTAAGAGCATCTGCCTTACCGCCATTTTCCTTGTCTACTACTATAAGTCTTTTATAAGCAGCATTTCTGGAGGTATAAATACCCTTAATGTTTTTAGTTTTAATTTTTGAATGAATTTCAAGTTCTGTAAGAACTAAATCATAAGTTTTAATCAAGATTTCTAATGAATTATCCTTACTGCCGTCATTTACTACAATTACCTGATAATTGTTATAATTTAGAGAAAGTAAAGATTTTACATTTTCTTCAATGGTAAAACTTTCATTATAAGCAGGAGCAATTAGCGAGAGTTTTGGTGCAAAACCACTTGTAAGCAGTACATTGTAATCTACAAAACTATTTTTTTTAAGATATTTTCGGAGTTCTTTAGTAGAGAGGTACGCTAATATTAGATAAGAAGACATAATTAGTGTCGCATATCCAAGTATTAGGATCAGATAAATATCAGAAAACACTTTTATTTCGTTATTAAAAAAAGTCATTTTTGTTGATTGTTAAACTGTTAATGTCTGCAATACATTTTGTGCAATATATTTTATTTGTGTATTGGGAGCCGCAGCCGCCAATTGTGTTACATAAGGAAGTTTTTGTGTAAGTTTTAATTCTTTAATAAGTTTTAAACCAAGAGTAACAACAGTTGTATTTTGAGATTCTAGTAAGAGTTCGACACCTTTAGTATCGGCTATATCATGTTTTTTAAAAGCGTGTATAATATTTACCTGCGTCCAATCGTCAATCGGATAGCGATGCTCGGTAAGATGTGTTATTCCTTTTGTGCCTGCAAGTTTGATACAAGCATTTAAAGCAGTAATTTTTAGGGTTTGGTTTCGAGCTTTAGAAACTTTCAAGATACTGTCAAAAGATTCGGTAATATTCAGTTCTGCAAGTTCTGTAATCCCTTTACATTTTATTTCCCATTTTAGATTTTTAAGTTTTCTAAACGAGTCATTTATTAATTCGGAGTCTTTATAAAACAGCTCGAGTTTTTTTGCATAAATACCTTCATAATTTTTATGAAGATTTAGAATAGAGTCCATTAAAACCTCTCGGAAGAAAGAATTATTACTAAGCTGCTTATAATCTTTATCTTCTTTGACAACCGAATAAGGAAGGTCTTGAAAAATAAGGGAGAACGTAAATTTTTCAATCAGCATACTGTATTCAATTCGGAGTTTGTCTTTCTTTATATTCTTGCTGCGGCTTCTGATAATTAAAAGATACAAGATAAAAGATATCGCAATAAATAGACTTATTGACAGGATAAGAAATGGTTTTACCCATTCGCGGTTCTGATATAGTTCCCAGAATTTTATCATGCTAGAAACGTTTAGTAACAATTACCTGAACATTAAATTTATTTCTATATTGGTTAGGTAAATATTCTTCATATTCATAAAGTAAAACAGGTCTTACAAAAAAGGAATTACCCAAACGTTGTTGATATTGTAAACCAACTCTATAGGCATTTAAAGGCTTAATAGAGGCATTATAGAGATAAAGATAAGGCACGCTTCCATATTGAAGTTCAAACCTTAAGAGACTTTCTTTTTCCTCATTTGTAGTCTGTATGCTTAAAACATGAGAAAATAAAGCATTAGAAGTATCATAAAAAGGTCTATAGGCAAGAGTATAAGTACCAATGTGGTAAGCAAACTGACCTGTAAGTAATGTTACATTGTCATTTTCAAAATGCATAAATCTAAGACCTAAAGCATAATCAAATTTTTTGTGCGGAATAAAATAATATTCGATTCCACCTCTAGCTATTGGAAATATCGTTTGTCCTGTTGAAACACCTGCATTTACATACAAGTAGTTTTTCTTAGAAAAAGTTTTATAATAATCTGCTTCAAACAGCATTTGTGTATCATCGTTTACATGCCCGATATTTGCGCGGCCTACAAGTGCTGATGTGCTAAATTTATGCGAATACTCAACATATCCGTAATGTAGAGGAGCCTGCCCTGGACTAGATGTAGAAATGTTTAAGTAAGAAACTGCTATTGCATTTTTTGCTTTTCGGCCAATAAGTGTGCGCAGTCCTGTAATGGCGAGTGTACTGTTTTCTGTTACCGCAATTGTTTCTAAAATAGCAGATGCTTCTTTGTCGCGATTTAAACGTTCTAGAGATTTTGCCTTAATTATTTTTACATCAATAGAATTAGGGTCAACAGCCAGATATTTATCACAATACAGAATAGTAGTATCAAACTGTTCAGACCAAAAGTAAGTGTTAATAATAGCTAATAAAGCATCTGTGTTAGGATTTGTTCTATCTGCAATTGGTGTCAATATTTGTATTGCAGTGGTATAATCTTTTTTCCAGCTGTAAATACGGCCGGTATAAATTATTATATCTTCATCTTGAGGAAATTTTTTATGTAAAGGTTCAATAAGTGACAGTGCTTTATCGTAGTTTCCATTTTCAACTTCACGTTTAATGTCAGACATAACCGCATCAACATTTATTTCCTGCCCAGCTGCAGTAAAGGTGATAAAGAATAAAAAAAACAGATTTTTTAGAAATTTCATTTAGCTTGTGTTTTTAATAGTTTGTTAATTCGTACTAAAAGCACAGCCGGGCTGATAGGTTTTGCAATAAATTCGTTTGCACCTATATCAAAAGAGTCTAGTTCAGTTTGTTCTACACCAGAAGAAGTAAATATAATTATCGGAATAGTAGAGTCAATATGCTCTCTTACATGCTGGGTAATTTCCATTCCGCTTACTCCAGGCATATTTATATCCGTCAGGATTAAGTCGTAGTTATTTATTTTAATCGCGTTTAGTGCTTCCTGACCATCAGGAAACTGATCTACGGTAAATCCTTTAGATTCTAAGAAAAAAGATAATGATTTGCGCAGGATATCGTTGTCTTCGGCTAATACTATTTTCATGGTTTGATTATTTTCTGAAATATACTTTTACAACTAATTATATGCAATTAAGTAAAAATATAGTATATTTCTCATATATCATACTTCCTTTAGGTTTTTAACTACTTCAATGATACCAGATTGAAAAATATCCATTTTGTCTCTGGTTTCAGTAGTAAACTGTCCGATTTTTGCTTCTTCCTCGATAATTGACAAACAATTAGTAAGATCATCCAGCATAAACATACCCAGACTAGATTTCATATTGTGAGACAGTTGTTTGACTGTTTCTGTATCATTACTATTAAAAGCTATTTCTAATTCGGCAGCTTCTTTAGGAATTTTTTCTATGAAAAGCGCTATCATTTCCTCCTTAAAGGCTGGATCACCAGATGACATTTCATCCAAAAAGGAAAGATCTGCTTTTCTATTGCTTGTCTGTTTGTTTTCTTTATTCATAACAGTTCTTATAGCTTCTAAAAGTACAGCTTGTTTAAAAGGTTTTGGCACATAAGCATTCATACCTACATCATAACAGCGTTCTTGTTCTCCCACAAGAGAATGAGCAGTCATAGCTATAATAGGAATTGTAGAATTCATTTCATTCCTAATAAATTGTGTAGTCTGGTAACCATCTTTAACAGGCATTTGAAGATCCATTAAAATAAGGTCATATTTATTTTTGGATAAAAGATCTATTCCTATTTCGCCATTATCTGCAATATCTAATTCAAAACCAAAATTGTGAATCACACTTTTTACCAATTTTTGGTTTAAAACATTGTCTTCACAAACCAGTATTTTAAGTTTAAAAAGATTCTCTTCTACCGATGATGCAACAGTAGTTTCGATGTAATTTGTCTTTTTATAATCCAATACAAAGAAAAATTCTGAACCGTAGCCTTCCTTACTTTTTACATGAATTTCTGCATTCTGCAATTCAACTAACTGCTTTACAATATTCAATCCAAGACCTGTACCGCCAAATCTTCTTGTCGTACTATCTTCCGCTTGTGTAAAACGTTCAAAAACAGTTTTAATTTTTTCTTGTTTTATTCCTATACCCGTATCTTTAACAGAGAATCTAAGTGAATATTGATCATCAGTTTCATTCACCATTTTTACAGAAATTGTTACTTCACCTTCTTGAGTAAACTTAAGGGCATTACCTGTAAGATTTACCAGTATTTGATTTAATCTTCCTTGATCACCAATTACAGTTTCGGGCATATCGGCGTCTAGAAAGAGATTAAATTCAATTTCTTTTGGAACCTTTATTTTTAAAAGATTGTAAACATGTTTCAGCGTATTCTTTAAATTGAATGGTTCTGATTCAATAGTCAAATTTCCTGACTCTATTTTAGATAAGTCGAGAATATTATTAATTATTAAAAGCAGATTTTCTCCTGCTATTTGAACACTATCAATATATTTATTCTGAACGGTATCCAGCTTTGTTTGAGCCAGAAGGTCTGTAAATCCAATGATTGCGTTTAAAGGTGTTCTAATCTCATGGCTCATATTGGCCAAAAAACTGTCTTTAGCTAAGATTGCACGTTCGGCGATTTTCTTTTGTGTGTCCAATTCAGTATGCTTTAAACCTAATTCCAATAAATTCATTACGTGCTTTGCAACAATAGAAAGCGCGTTTCGCTGGTTATCATTAAGTTCTTTAGTTACTTGATCTATAGCACATAGTGTTCCTATATTATAGCCATCGGGTGTAGTAAGTGGAATCCCTGCGTAAAATCTAACCTTAAAACCTCCAACTACATTAGGATCATCTTTAAACCGTTCGTTTAAAAAAGTATCAGGTATTTCTACCATATCATAGTCCATAATTGTGTATTGGCAAAATGTAATTTCGCGTGGTACTTCAGAAACTCCGATTCCAATTTCAGATTTAAACCAAAGCCTGCTTTCATCCATAAATGAAATATGTGCAATGGGTGCACCACATATAAAAGAAACAAGTTTTGTTACATCATCAAAAGCATATTCGGGAAGAGTGTCAAGAATATTATAACGTTTTAAAGCAGCAAGACGCTCAGCTTCGTTATGTGGTATAGGTTGTGTGGTATTATTCATTCTTTAGCGGCGTAATGTGCAAAAATACAAAATTAGGAAGACAAATTTTGTTTCTGTCGCATGTTATATGATGATTTAACTTTTATTTTTTAAATTAATGCAAACGCTGTATTTTTTTTAACGATTTTATATTCAAATAATTTAAGGTCTTGTAAATGTTAAAGTACTAAATAATTTTCACTTCTTCCCAACCTTCTTGTATTTTAAATCATCTATGTATATAAAAGAAATTAAACTTTTAATACTATTTTTTTTATTGTTAATTTGAAGAGACGAAATTTAATTTGTTATCTAAATTAAGATAGGATTGAAAAAAATAATTACAATTTTTTATAGAAAAACTTATGATAAAAATATTTTTTAGAGTCTTTGGTTTTGTTTTACTTCTAAGTTGTCAAAATAATAGTAAACCTGCTCAAACAGATCCTGCTGAAAAGTATGGTGCTGGTAGAAAAATTGTAATTCAAAAACCAATAAAATCAGAAAAGAATAAGACAGAAGATAACGAGGTTTATAGTCCAGCATCGGTAGATGTTTTACCCAAATATCCGGATGGTATAACAAAGTTTCATGTCTTTTTAAAGAAAAATTATGTTATACCACAAGAAGTGATTAAAGATGAATCTCTTGCAGGAGGAGTTTTTGCAACGATAAAAATTGAAAAGGACGGAACTCTATCTGAGATAAAAATCCTTCGTGATTTTGGTTACGGTTCGGGAAAAGAATTAGAAAGAGTTTTGAGATTATCTCCTAATTGGATTCCGGCAATGAAGGCAGGAAAACCAGTAAGATGTTTGTACAGTATACCGTATTATGTTCAGTGAAATAATTTTCTTTAAATGCAAAAATGTCGCCTATTATATATTTAAAAAAAGTATGAAAAAAAATCTACTGCTATTATTTATTTTATTTCCCATATTTGGATTTTCACAGAACGTGCAGGTATTGCGCGAACAAGCTGAAAGCTACTATGATAATGGTGATTTTTTAAAAGCATATCAAACCTTAAATAAAATTAAGGATAAAGATGTTCTTGAGAATACCAATGTTAATATGTACAAACTTCATTTAGAAAACATAATGCAGTATCGTTTTTTTAAGAAAACGAAATTAAATGACTCGTTGTATAAAGTATATATTAAGTCGAATGTATTAAAATCGCAGGGAATTTATAACGAGAAATCAAAAAAATATACTTTACCGCCTGTTTACGATTCTATTCCTTTTAGTGAGCGTTACTTCAAATATTCATGTGTTTATAAAAATAAACAGGAAGCCTTTGTAAATATCGAAACGGGAAAAGTTATTGTTCCGTTGGGGAATCATTACAGTATCTTGTACGGAGATTATGTTTTAACTGCAAAGAATCCTAAATACGATAAATTTTCGTATGATGAAATTATAAGTGTTTTTGATCTTAACGGAAATTTGCTTTTCAAAGATTTAAATACTTTTAGTCTAATTTACTATCCAAATTATATACGTACCAAAAACAAGAATAATAAGTATCAGATTTTTGATGCAAAAACAAAAAAGGTAATTTTAGACGATATTGATTATTTTTTCAATCCAAACGGAGCTATAGTAGAAAATGAAATTGAGTATGATAATGTATGGCTTCCTTTTCGTAAAAACGATCAATATTATCTCTACAAAATGAATACTGATGGAATTACAGATAGGCATAAATTTGATACTTATATTCCATTATACTCTAATTTTAATTACTTTGATAATTCAATTACAAAACTCATTAATATAAAAGATAATGCTGCTTCATGTCCTGAAAAAGAAACCCGAACTTGTTTTTTCAGCTATTATACTATTGTTAAAAAAGACAATAAATACGGAATTTTTAATATTTCAAAAGACCAATTTTATAAAGAACCTATTTATGATTCTATCAGCAGGCTTGGTAATACTTTTTACAATGATAAATGGATAAATCTTATTTATGGCGAAGAAATCTGTCCGCCGGATTCTGACAGGTATGAGGGAATTGTTTTTAAGAAAGACAATCTATTCGGACTTATGAATTTGGATGGAAAAATTATAGTTGGAGCTGATTATGATGAAATCAGGTATTTATCGAATGAGGTTTTTGTTTTAAGAAAGGGTTTAAAATGGGGTTTTGCAGGTACACAAAAAGAAGATAAAATTGTACTGCCAGAGTTTGATTATATTGATTATTTAAGTGGTGAATTTGGAAATATCGCCTGCTATAAAAATAAGAAAGTAACCAAGTTTTTGAGAAACGGTGACAAAGCAGATCTTAGAGCCCAAAATAATCAAAAACTCAAAAAGCATATAAATTTTGAAGAGTCTATTACAAATATGAATGATTTTGCAAGGGTAAATGACTTTGACAGGTATGTATTTGAAAAAAATGGAAAGTTTGGTCTTGATGATTATTATTATAATGAAATTTTACCTGCTACATATAGTGAAATTCAATTCGCAAAAAAAAATACATTTATTGCTTCCCGCGGTTCAAAAGTAGGTTTGATTGATCGGAATGGTAAAGAAATTATCCCAGTTAAATGTGCCAAAATCGAATATAGAAATCCTTATTCTGATTTGTTTTATGTAACATTTGACGATGGAGTGAAAAGTATTTTTAATTCTAAAGGATTACAGCTTTATCCGGCTAATATTAAAGAAATTACAAATGATTATTTTGATTTTAAAACAAAAACAGATTATGTTTTTGTCACGGAATTTTCAGATGCAGGCGAAAAGAATAATCTGGATAAAAAGGAAAAATCGTATATTAATTCTGCTCTAAGAATTAAGGATGATAAAGTCGAAAGATTAAAATTAGAAGGTCACTCTTTTGAATTTGTAAATTCTAATTATATAAGAGTTCATAATCATCGTACAGCCAAAGTAGTTTTTTATAATTTGAAGAACGGAAAAATTATAGACGACATATATGGGTTTAATATAATAAATGACGATGCAAATTTTAGGTTTTTTGCCACCAGAGCTAATGCTTATGATACTGTAGTTGATAGTTTAGGTAACGAAGCAACGGTAGTACATCCTTTTTATGAAATAAAAAATGATAATTATTTTTTTAAAGAAGACGATAAAACTGGAGTAATGAACAAAAATTTGATAGCGGCTAATTTTAGATTTCCTGTTTTAAAAAATATTATCGAGAAGGAGTACCGCAATATGACACCTAATCCTTCAAAAGAATATCGTGAAAAAGCATCTTCTTACTTTAAATTTAATTCAAATAAAAATTCATTACAAGATGGTGTTGTAAAATTTGACGGAACAATACTCTTTGAGCCGGAAATTTATGATGATATTCGATTGCTTCATTTTGGAAGAATAAAAAATTATGATTTTTTTGAAGAAAATGAATTTCTGAAAGAATATAAAAATGATTTGTTTGCCTGTACAATTTCTAAAAGACAAAGTAAAACGCTGCGGCTTATTACACAAGAAAAAGAAATTATAGCTGAGTTTGAAGTTAAACAAAACGGGAATTGGAATTTTTGCAATCTTAATAAGGCAATCATTATAAGAGAAGCCGATTCGGTAAAACTTTATGATATAAAGAGCAAAAAGATCCTGTTGAAAATAAAAGCCAATCAATTTCAGGAAGATAAAGATTTTGGATATACTGCGTCCTATATTGATGCTAAAACAGCTAAAAACAAATATGAAAAATACAGCAGTAAAGGTCAATTCATTTTTGATACGATAGTAGATAAGAATAAGCAGTATTATGGCAGCTCTAATGAAAATTATATTTTAAAAAGAATTAAAAAGTATGGCACTATAAACGCCAAAGGAAAACCTGGAATTCCGTTTGAATATGATTATCTGGAGTCTAAAAAAGGAAAATTATTTATCAGTAAAAAAGACAATTTATTTGGAATAATTGATGAAGATAATCTGGCGATTACAGATAGAAAATATCAGGACATAAAATGGGTAGAAATAAAAGACCGTTATTCCGGTTACGAAACTTTATTTTCGGCTTATAAAGTAAAAGAGAACAACAAATTTGGGCTTCTTGGTCTTAATTCAGAGATGCTTTTACCGGCTGAATTTGATGAAATTAAACTTTCAAAAACTATTATAACTGCTAAAAAAGATTCGATTGTAAAGGTTTACGATTTTAGAGTTAAAGAGGCTTTTTCGGTAGTAATGGATAGTGTTGATATGGATTTTAATAATAATTATCATTTGTATAAAAACGGCAAAATGTTTTATATGGATTTCAATGAAAATATTACCGATAAATATCCATATATAAGCTGGGAAGAGCAACTTAAAATAAATTATTCTAAGCTGATTGAAGAAAAATATTATCTCTCAAAAAACGACATTATAATTTATAAAACACCTGTTGTCAGTTTTAAAGAAGTTCAAGTGTCTGTAGATTTTTTAGGAGAAAGTTTAAAAGACTTATTAATACAGGACGAGAACAATTTTTACGGTTTATATACAGAAGATTTAAAGCAAATTCTGCCATTTATATACAATGAAATTATTGTAACAAATATTGATGATTTTTTTATTGTTAAAAAATCTGGAAAATATGGTGTAATCAATTCAAAAAGTGAAATAGTAATTCCATTTGAATATGATAGCATTTTGTTGAATAACAGAAGTTTTTTTGACTGTAAAAAAGGGAAGAAAGTTTACCATATAACACCACAAAACAAAAGAATTTATATTACCAATATAAAGAAGAAAAAATAAGATTATGAAAGAAACACTTTACGGTTTACTTCTTTTAGCATTTATTGCTTGCAAGGGTCAAAAAAAAGAGGATAACATTCCTGTTCAGGAAAACAATGCTTATATAATTGGGGATTATCAAATCGATCCCAAAAATAAAACGGTAGCAAGATACGGAATGACAGGTGGCGTAAATTGGGACGGATTTATGTATACTGTAGACCCAAAAATCAATTTTGATACTACGGCCTTAATTTTTATAGGCCAGCATGTCTTTGTTAAAGAGGATTTACCAAAAGATTGCAATTTTGATGCTATCGAAGTCATTAAATCAGATGATCGATTGGAAATTTTTAGTGATCAGAACAAAATCTATACTTATATGCTTGGAAGTGGATTTTCATCAGTAGATATTTCTTCATTAAAAAAACTTAGGAATAATATATATCTTGACCCCAGCGGTGATTTGGTGCTTTTAACGGGTGATTACGAATTAAGACTAGCACGGATACAACAACCCAACGGTATTGACCTAAATACAGTTGAATATATCGCCAGCAATTACATAAAAGATAAAAACGGCTTGTATTTATGCCCCCAATATGGGAGTCGTACGGGAATGAGTACCGCGAAGTTAACGAAAGTTAGTGATGGAGATGGTACTATCAGTAAATCGGTAGTTACAAAAAACTATTTTACGTATGGTAAAAAAGTATTTGCAACGACAACTACGCCTTTAGAAATGAAGCTTGATGAAACGAAAATGTGGGAAATTTTTATAGATGAATATTCCAACTTCAGTATATTGACAGATGGTAAGAATGCTTATGAAAATGAAAGATATGGTTATACAGGCCACGATCCTAAAATCAAATTTCGAATGGTCAATGCTCTTTTCTTTGAAGGTATTAATATTAAATATGTATTCTCAAATGAGCTAACGTTTATTCCAAAAAACAAATCAGACTTGTTGTTTACTGGAGCTAATAATTACGAAAACAAGAATCTAGGATTCTTAATTCAAACCTCCAAGAGTTATTATCGTATTCCTTTTAGATTTGAGGCAAAAAAAATAAATAAAGTGTTTATATATAATATTGACACCAAAAAAGAAGAAGAATTAAAGAAGGAAGATTTTCATTATTTAAAAAACAATATTTACATCTATAAGAACCGTCTTTTTTCAAGTGGCAGACCTGTTTATACCACAATGAATATTAAAAGCATTAGGTTATTATATAAAGGAGATATTAAAACTAATTTTATTTCAGATGGGAAAAAAGTGATGTGTATTGGAAACAGGACAGGCTACAGCATAAAAAAAATTAATGATGTGGAATTTGTTTTAGCAGAAGAAAATAGCATAAGTGATTTTTCAAAATTAAAAATCGTAAATGAAAATGTTCTTATAGATGATAAAAATATATACAATATAGATATTTGTACTCCAATAGAAAAATTAGGACTTCAAATAAAAACATTTTAAAGACATACAAACTGCTTATATAGGTTTAGTCAAAAAATGGAAAAAAGACATTAAAAAAAGCAAAACTGCATAGTTTTGCTTTTTTAATTGATTTGTCCACTTACTGGAAAATTTAATTTTTCATGGAAGTTTTTTTTTTAGATGATATATTTTCAAGCCGTTTACCTTTTCTTAAAAACATAGTATTCTAAATACTTGTACAAAAATTACATGAACTCCATTTATTTAAAAATGTTCATTTTCTCCTCATAAATTGGACTTTGAACACTTAGAAAATTTAAAACACTATGAAAAACATAGTTTTGATTTAGTTCTTTATTCGGTTTTAGCTGTTTTTTACTGTCAGACATCCAAACAATAAAAGGAATCTCATATTGTTCTTTTGGAGCAATACTTATTGGCATTCCATGCATGTATAGATTATTCTCGCCCAATGATTCTCCATGATCTGAAACAAAAATCATGGTGCTGTTATACTCTTTTAACTGCTTTAAATCTTCAATTACATTATGCAAGATATAGTCGGTATAAACAATCGTATTATCATAAGCATTTACCAATTCGGTTTGAGAACAATTTCCTAACTCAACACTATTACAAACAGGTTTAAAAGTCTCAAATTGAGGCGGGTATTTTTTGCTGTACGTTGGCCCATGACTGGTACTTGTATGCAGTATTATCAATATTTTATTTTTTGTACTTGCTAATATCTGTTCTTTTAATCCAGTCAAAAGAACTTCATCATAGTTACACCCTTCACCTTTACAATTTGGGCGTAAAACATCACGATTTTGATAATTTTTAATGTGAATTGGCGGTTCTCCCCAATTTGAAGTTCTCCAGATAACTTCTACATTATTGCGGTATAAATAATTAGGAAGCACTTCATATAAATCATCGGTTCTTTTATGTTCCAGAATAGATTTTACACCAGCCGTAGTGTATGTTGCAAAAGAGGTAGCATTAAAATGATATAAATTTGGTGTTTTAGAAAGCAGTGGATTTGTGTTTTTCTTGTATCCGTATAAAGAAAAATTTTGGCTTCGCGCTGATTCTCCAATTACTAAAACCACAATCGCTTTTTTGTTGTCTTTTATAGTTGCATTAGGCAATAAAATCTCTTTTTCATTCTTTTTATGCTTATGAATATAAAAAAGAGAAACATTTACAGAGTAGGACCAAGGCATAGCAAGACCACCTAATCTTTTAGAGTTTTTATCAATCCATAACCAATTGCTAGCATTAGCAAATACTAAAATTAAAATCAGCAATAAGGTAAGTGAAGTAGTAATTGAAAATTTCTTAAAAGTTTCGTTTATAATTTTGGTTTTTATAATATAAATACTCGGAATAATACCAAGTAGAATTACATAGAAGATTAATTTTATGGAGAAAAAACTGCTAGACTCTTCAACGTTGGTATTAAGGATATTACCAACCATACTTTCGTCGATTATAACACTGTAAGTATTAACAAAATATATAGCAATTGAGTTAATAATGAAAAATAAAACCAATAAAAATTTCCCCACATATTGTGATAGAAAAAACACGAGATAAAAAACTAAAAAATTGGCAGCCAGCATTGCTATTACTAGACTAACAATGATTGTAATACCATTAAAACTACTAGAATCGAGATTATTAAATACGAAAGAAAAAAAAGGATAATGAAAGAATAAAAAATTGAGAAAACTCATTAATAGCGCAAAATGAGTTAGTCTTAAATTATTTTTGAACATATACTGTAGTAATTTTATAGATTGAAATAATTAAACAAACTAAAGATAAATCAAAGATTATTAAATTTTCATTAAGAATTTTGATTACTAATAAAACACAAAAAATTAAAAATGTCAAAATGAAAATTGGATAGTACTTTTTATTGTTAACCCAAGCCCAAATTTTATATTTTTCATTTATAAAAATACCTAGAAGCGCACAGATGTATCCTACAATGCTTCCAGCAACAACATCAAGCGGATAATGTGCTCCAATTGCAACTCTGGTTAAGACAAGCATTGATCCTACAATAAGAACTAAACTGCACCACAGTATTTTATAATTTAGTTTTTTGGGCATAAATGCAATTAATAAAATGGTAAGCGTTGCAAAAACAGTTATTGAATGTCCCGAAGGTAAACTATTACAGCCATGTAATGTTTTGCCAATGATTACGAAACTATTATTATTAAATACTGCTGCAGGTCTTGGCACTGCAAATATTTTTTTTAAGATACAAGAAAATATAAGAGCAAATATAGATGCCGACAACAAAGACTCCCATATTTTAGGAGCATAGACAACAAATATGCTTAAGAATGAAAAATTGACCAATGTGTTTCCTACTTCGCTAAGATTATACTCTATGACAGGAAACTGAGATAATTTAGCATTAAGGTAAAAAAAACTATCCTTTTGAATCTGAATGTAAGAATGTACATTGATTGCATTTCTCTTATACAGAAGAAGTAGAATGACAAGTACCAAAGAGATTGGTAAATAAAGAATAGATAATTTTAGTTTTGCACAATTGTGAGTCGTAATTGCATTCATCAGTTAGATTTTTTTGGTGAAAATTTTATAGCTGCTAAAAATGTATTTTGGTTGAATACAATTTTGAGGATAAAACTCCACTTCAAATCTGAATCAATTTTGAATTTTTTGAATTTGGTTTGTTTAATTACAATTAATTAACAATAATTTATCAAATAAAGGGTTTCGTTTAATTTTGTAAAATCTTGTGGTGTCATTCCTGTTTTAATTTTAAACAGACGGCTAAAATAGTGCGGATAGTTAAATCCTGAGGCATACATAATTCTACTAAAAGAATCTGAATGATTCAACAATATTAAAAGAAGCTGAGCAATCAATTAATCTACAAGAACACAGAGACCTTTTTCAATTAGTGAAATATTCAGAATATTGGTCTTTAAGTTGTAACTCTCACCATCAATTTGAGTATCGAGATAAATTGCTTCTGGTACTTCAATTATTAGACTTTTTATAAGACTATGTTCTGCTTTTTTAAAATCCTGTATTTTATTAGTGAGTACTTTTATGCCCAGCGTAATTTTTTCTAAAAAGGAAAGATGCGGAATTACTACTAAATCCAGCCATCCGTCTGTAAGACTTGCTTTTGGAGTAAGGCTCATATTATAGCCCATTTCATTAGAATTGGAAACAAACAAAATAAGTGGTTTAGTGCGTACGACTTTATTGTCAAAGAAGAGTACAGATACTCTTGGTTTAAATTCTATGCTCGAAAAAATAGAAGCTTTAATATAAGCAAGCAAGGTTCTGTTTCCTGACTGTTCGTATTTTTTAATAATCATCGAATCGATGCCGATTCCCATATTGCTAAAAAAATAATGCTCATTTACTTTACCCACATCCATTGAAATATCTTTACCGGCTTTAATTATTTCCACAGCGTCCTTTATATCTCTAGGAATATTTAAGTTAGACGCCAGTCCATTACCAGATCCTACAGGTATAATTCCAAGTTTTATTTTAGTTCCTATAAGGCAGGAAGCAACTTCGTTAATAGTGCCGTCACCTCCGCAGGCAACAATATAATGCGGATTTTCTGCAACAATTTTTTGAACAAGTTCAATAGCATGTTTTTTATGTTTTGTATAAGCTGCTTCAATTCTATATTCAGATTCAGGGAAACAGCTTTTTAAAAATGGTAAAGAAATATTGTGTTTTCCTTTTCCGGAAATAGGATTAATTACAAAATGTATATAGGTCATTATTTTAATAATTTATTGGTAAAAAGGTAATCCGCTCTTTGATACCATTCAATATAGAGGTTAACCGAAAATTTGCATAAAGTTTCGAGATGAATTCTGAATTAATTCTGAATTTGTATTAAATATATTACTTTTTAAATTGTAACTATAAAAAATTAAGAAATTCAGTATTTTTAAGTTTATTGTATACTATTTTATTTTAAAATTTATAACTGCATCCAAATCTAATAACTTGTGTTTCAAGATAATCATCACTGTTGTAGCTAAAATTTGAGCCTTGAATTTCTTTTTTAATCACAAGAGTATTAAACAAGTCTGATGCATTTAAGAAAATTTCTCCCTTTCCTTTTTGAACCGTTTTTTTAATTCCAGCATCTACAGAAAACCGAGACTTAATTTTTCCCTGAGGAATAATATCTGGGGCTAAATACAATGCTGAGAGTTGTCCTGTCAATGTTTTTGAAAAAGTAAAAGTATTGTTCCATTTTGCATTTCCAGAAATCATTTTCTGTTGGTCAGCATGGTAAACAACTGGAACAGGGTATAAGTTAGTTACAGTAAAAGCATCAATTCTATTTTGGTAAATATTTCCATTAAGATTAAAAGAATACCAAGAGGCAGTTTCAGTAGAGAAAATCATTTCTAAACCTGTTGAAGCGCTTTTACCTGCATTTTGAAAAACAGCATAGATAAGATTGCTGTCTGGTGCAGTAGAAGCAATTCTGGTAATAGTTCCATCAACTATTCGATGATAGATTGATGCCGTAAAATATGATTTTGAGAAATTAGTTTTATAACCTAATTCAAAAGCATCTGTAAACTGCGGACGCAGGGCAGGATTCCCGACTTTTATAATTTCGGCATCATCGTATTTTGGAAAGATCCGGATATCTACCTCACTTGGTCTGTCAACTCTTCGGTTGTAGAAGGCAGTTAGTTTATTTTTATCATTTATTTTATAAGCAAACTGCATGTTCGGAAAAGGCTTTGCATAATCATAACCGTCACTTTTATAGGTTGGATGATTTGGATTTACATCATAAATAAGATGCACATATTCTAATCGAAGCCCAATTTCTGCCTCGATTTTATTATTTTCATAAATGTAGTTGCCATATACAGCTGGTATGATTTCCTTGTACGTTGCCCATCCGCCCGCATCAGAATCTAATGGAGAATTTACACCGGGGAAAAATTGCATATTGGTTGGAATTTCTCTGTTTCTGAATTTTAAACCCGTTTCAAAACGTCCATATTTTAAAGGCTGAATATAGTCAACATTAATATCAACTACCTTTTCATCAGACAAAAGTTTAAAGGCATCTCTGCCCGTAAAATTAGGTAAGATATTATCAAAGAAATATTTTTCATCTTCTCTGTGATACGTGTAATTAATTCCAGCATTTAATTTACGTCCCGCTTCTTCAAATTTATGCTGATAAGAACCACTGATCATTACAGTCGTTTTTAGTTCATCTTCTAAGAATTCCCAAAGGCGGAGTCTTTGCGAAAGATCTTCATTAAAAAAGGGTTCCTGTCCGTGGTCTATTATTTTTTCAGTTCCAAATAAACCTGAGAAAGAAAAAGTATTGGCTTCGCTGTAATTCCAGTCAATGCCTGCTTTTAAGGTAGTAAAATGCGTATCGCGATTTCGTTTCGTTTGTTGTTTTATGATAGTGCCATCATCATAAGTTCTAGTCACGAATTCATTTTTATTGAGTGTTTCTGTATACAGATAATCTGCTTGTAAATAAGTATTTACTTTGTTTTTTCGGTAATTAAGCGAAAGGCTCGGATTGATTTTTGGTGTTATCTGATATTGAGGTGTCATTTGAGGCAGATTTGCTTTTCTTTCCCACAATGATCCATATCCTGAACTAATGCCTGCTTTTCCGTTAAAACCTTCCTGCTTGTTTTTTTTGTAAACAATGTTGATGATTCCGGCATTACCATTAGCATCAAATTTAGCAGAAGGATTGTTTATAATTTCGATTTTTTCGATTGCCGATGCTGGAATATTATCCAGTCCAGATTGGTTTCCAAAACCTGTTAAAGCGGTTTGCTTTCCATCAATAAGCACCATTACTTTATCATTTCCTCTAAGCTGTACTTTTCCGTCCTGTACTGTAACGCCCGGAAGGTTCTGCATCGATTGAAGGACTGAGCCTCCGCTTTGAGTAATGTTATCAGCAACAGAAAAGATTTTCTTTTCCATTTTAGAAGTTTGATTTTCGGCTTGTGCGGTCACTACCACTTCTGCCAAAGTATTAATATCTTCTTCTATTCCTATTTTAGATAAGTCAAGAAAATCAGATAATGTGCCTACAAATAAACTTTGTTTTTTGGGCTTGAATCCTACAGAACTAATTTCGAGAATGTAGTTTCCAGAAGTGATATTAGAAAAAGTAAAGCGGCCGTTTTCATCTGAAATAACGCCCGAGGTGATGGTTTCTGTTTTAGCATTTTTCAGCACAATATTTACAAAAGGTACGTTCGTTTTGCTTGTCTTATCGATGATATGACCGGAGATTGAAACACTTTTGTTTTGTGCAGCTACTTTTGAAATTAGGAGTATAAATAAGGATAGTAGTAAAAAAAATCTAGTTTTCATATCTGGCTTTTATTGAATAATTTCTTTGATTAAAAAACCATTATTGTCAAAAATTAAGTCTTTCCCTTTTATTTCTATTTCAAAAGTAATTAGACCTTGAGCACTAGTTATTTTGCTGGTTTCGCTAATTTTTTTACCCGGATATTTTGAGGCAACATAAGGTAGTACATTTTTAGGAAGTTCCTTATTGGTGATTTCGATTTCAGTTTCGATTAATTCGCCAACGGAATTTAAAAGCGCAGATTGTTCTGTTTGGTTTACAATAAAAGAGGCTTCATAATTTTCTTTCTCTTTTTCCCATTTCACTTTAGAAGCATTTGGAAATTTAGCATTAAAATTAGAGTTTACTGATGCAGGAACTTTAGCTGCATTAATTTTTTGAGCCGAGGAAACTGCAGTGTATAAGAATACTGAAAGTATTAATAAGAATGTTTTCATTTGTACTGAATTTATAGTTTAAATACAGTAACAAACCTAACTGCGGATTTTGTAGGAACTTTGAATTTCTAGAATTTCAGACTGAAAGAGTGCAGATTATTATAAAAAGAGTAGTTGATTTTCCATTTATTGAGTTCCGTAATTTTTTTTACAATAGCCAGTCCCAAACCATTTCCTTGCGATGAAGGATTGTTTTTTGAAAAACGATTAAACAGCTTTTCAACCGAAAGAGGAATTTCTTGTCCTGTATTTAAAAATACTAATTCATTTTCCAGCGTAGTAATAATGATTTTACCATTTTGTTTGTTATGGCGTATGGCATTTAAAAACAAGTTATTGACCAAAACTTCTATTAAAGCTGGGTTGCCGTTTACTTCCAAATCAGAAGTAAATTCGGTTACGATCGTTACGTTTTTTGAAGCCGCCTGTTCGGTAAAAAAGTCCAGATGCCTTTTGATATAATCATTAATTAAGACATCACTTTTATCCAAGTAAACTTCGTTATCTATTTTTGAAAGCAGCAGCAGATTTTTATTCAATCGGTTAAGTCTTGCTACATCAGTACTTAAAGCACCTACAATTTTAGACTGCTCCTCATTGAGTTCTAGCTGCAATAAAGTATCTATTTTGGTTTGAAATAATGCTAAAGGCGTCTGAACTTCGTGAGCCGCATTCTCAATAAATTCTCTTTGATTTTTGTAAATAGCAGTATTTTTTTCAATAAGCTGTTCCAAACTTTTATTCAAACCATCAAACTCATCAATATCAGTTTCGATAAAATGGGGTGCTTTGTTTTTATCGATTTCAAAATCATGAATCTGATTTAAAGTATTATAAAAGGGTTTCCAGAGTTTTGCCGAAGTACTTTTTGAAAGCCATATAACTCCAACAAGAAGAATTATAATAATAAGAAGAAACATCATCGCAATGCTTAAAACCATTCCTTCCATTTCCAGCAGATTAATTTGTTCGATATACGTATATCGTTTTCCATTGATATCGATTGGAGCATAAATTAAGTAAAAAGGCTCTTTTTCGCGGGCAGTAGGATCGTATAGAATTTTGCCTACAATAGAATCTTCAGTAATGCCCATATCGGGAACAATCTTTACATCACGATTGTATTTGTTCCATGCTGTTATATCAGCAGCTGTAAAATTTTTGTGGCTTTCTTTTAAAAAGTCACCTTTATGCATTAAAAGAACTTCCTCGGTCTCATATATGTAAAGCCATTCGCAGATATAATAAAAAACAGGTGCAGAAATCAGCAGCACGATAACGGCAAAAACCAGAAAGCTTCTAGTTGATTTATGGAGTAACTTTTTTTTATTCATTTTCCCATTTGTATCCCAGACCGTATACCGTTTTGATGTAATCGCCGCTTCCTGCCTGATGTAGTTTCTTTTTCAGATTTTTTATATGTGCATAAATAAAATCGTGGTTGTCCAGCATGTCTGCCATATCACCAGAAAGATGCTCGGCAATTGCTCCTTTAGAAAGCACTTGATTTTCATTACCAATTAAATAAAGTAAAAGATCAATTTCTTTTTTGGTGAAATCTAATTTTACATTATTTACGCTGACTATTTTAGAAAGTACATCAATTACAATTTCATTAAAAACAACATTGTTACTGCCTTTAAAGTTTTTTCGTCTTATAAGCGCCTGCATTCTCACCAAAAGTTCCGATAAATGAAAAGGCTTAGTAAGGTAATCGTCTGCTCCAAGATTAAAACCTTCCAGACGGGTTTCCAGCGTTTCTTTGGCAGAAATAATAATAACACCTTCAGTTTTTTTGCGGTTTTTTAATTCTTTCAAAATTTCAAAACCGTCGCCGTCAGGCAGCATTAAATCCAATAAAATACAATCGTAATCATAAGACGAAATCTTATGATGCGCTTCTTTATAAGTGTCTGCAGTTTCGCAGTTTATGCCGTTTGTTTTAAAATAACTTTTAATACTTACAGCAATTTCCTTTTCGTCTTCTATTATCAGGATTTTCATAGTACAAATTTAATAATTCAATTTTGAATGAAATTTGAATTTATATTTTAAAACAATATTGTCCGATTAAAAAAAATCTGCTTAAATCCGCATCTTCGCAATAGCGAATCAGTTTCATCCATGTTCTATATGCAGCAGGTGAATTGCGACACAGATAAAACAGATTTACTTCGTAAAGGCACGGATTTAAACGGATTTTTTTATAATCATTCTAAAACCTATTGTAATGTCAGTTAGCATATTTAATAATTATCCGATTAAAAAAAATCCGTTTAAATCCGCGTCTTCGCGATAGCGAATCAGTTTCATCCGTGTTCTATATGCAGCATGTGAATTGCGACACAGATAAAACAGATTTACTTCGTAAAGGCACAGATTAACACGGATTTTTTTATAATCATTCTAAAACCTATTGTAATGTCAATTAGCATATTTAATAATTATCCGATTAAAAAAAATCTGTGTAAATCCGCGTTTTCGCGATAGCGAATTAGTTGCATCCGTGTTCTATAACAGTTAGCATATTCTTAAAAAAAATTATCAAACATCAATCCTTTTAAAAATAATACAGCCTTTAAAACTGTACCACCGCAGCACATCCAAGTTCTCTTCCGTTATAAAATGGAGTGATTAGCGAAGATACTTTTTTTCCTTCAGAAGGAAATAATTTATTTTTCATGTAAGGATAAAGCCAGTAAGCCGCTTTGGTACTTAAAATACCAATTCCAGCTCCAGCAGCCACATCGGTAAGCCAGTGTCTGTTGTTTACAATTCTAAAGATTCCCGTTCCAGTTGCCACAGCATATCCTGCAATTCCGTACCAAATAGATTTATCTTTATATTCCTGCCATAAAAATTCGGCACCAGCAAAAGCATTGGCAGTATGTCCAGAAGGAAAAGAATTAAAAGAAGTACCGTCAGGTCTTTCTACATGCGTAATTGATTTTAAACTGAATACTGTAGCCGACATCATAACGTATGACGCGCCCATAATAAGTGCCTGATCGCGCATAGAATGTTTTCCTTTTATACCCAGAGCACCAAGAGCAAAAACAGAGGCTGCAGGAGCATATTGCGAGAAATCATCAATGGTGATTTTCTGATCAATATCTTCGGTTACTTCGTTTTTAATATCAGAATTAAAACCTTTAAGCCAATCACTTTCCAGTCCAATAAATCCGTAGCCAATTAATACAGCCGGTATGATTAACTGTTTGTATTTAAATTTATAAGGCGATACAGTGTCAAGCACAAAGTTTTCTTTTTTTTGAGTAATAGTATCTGTTGTAACAGTGCTTTGAGTGGCTTTGATTGTATCTGTAGCAGTCTGTGCATTAGCAAGAAAACTAAAAAGCAGAAATAAAATGATTTTATACATTTTTAAAGAATTAAGGTTAATAATAGTCAACATTTTCAGGCGTATTTTTGTTTTAAATGATATGTGTATGATGTTTTGGATTCTTATAAATAATAGCCAATAAACTAGGCAGAACAATAAGCAGTAAAGGCAGTGCAACAATAAATCCTCCAATTACAGCAATTGCCAGAGGCTGATGCAGCTCAGATCCCGTACCAATACCAATAGCGAGTGGTAGTAAAGCAATAATTGCACCTATGGCAGTCATTAATTTGGGTCTTAGGCGAGTTGATATTGCATATACGAGTGAATCATTGACAGAGTTTGTATTTTTGAAAGTTTCTCTAAATTGCAAGAAAGTAAAAATGGCATTCTCACAGATAATTCCAACAATCATAATGATTCCGGTATAACTCCCAACGTTAAGTGGCACATTGCTAATGAAAAGCAATAGATAACTTCCCGAAATTCCTAAAACAGCGATGAGCAGAATAACTACTGCAGCTCTAAAATCTCGGAACAAAAACAAGACGACTATAAATACCAAAAGGGAAGAAGAAGCTAGAATCATCAAGAGCTCTTTAAAAGATTGCTGTTGGTCTTTAAATGCTCCTGCATATTCTATATAAGTACCTTGAGGCAGTTTTATATTGGTGCCTATTTTTTGCTGAATTTCTTTCATGACCGATCCTAAATCTTTATTGTCTAAGCGTGCGCTCACTACATTCATCATTTGAAGATTTTCTCTGTTCATCTCAGCAGCTCCTTTTTCGAGGGTAATATTGACCAAATTTGTAATAGGCACAGGCTGTCCGTTTGGGAGAAACAAACGCATTTTTTTAATTTCTTCTAAAGAACGGTTTTCAGAATTTTGATAGATCAATCGAATAGGAGTAATCTGCTCTCCTTGTGGCAGCATGCCTACAATATTACCTTCTAAAGCAGTCTGCATCTGGAACTGCAGATCAGCAGGTGTAATGCCGTATTGCGCTAATTGTACATAATTGGGTTCTATATTAATACTGGGTCCAGCCAGAACAATTCCGTCAAAGACATCGGCAGTTCCGGGTACTTTTTCTACTATTGCAGCGACTTGCTTCGCAATGTGCTGAAGCTGTTTTTGATCATTACCAAATATTTTAACTTCAATAGGCGAAACAGAACTCATTAAATCACCCAGCATATCACCAATCACTTGTCCAAAATCTATTCGCAAAGCAGGTTGTGTACTTTCTACTTTGGCTCTAATTTCGTCAATTACTTCATTGCTGGTTTTGGTTTTGTTTTTTTTTAATTGAATGAGATAATCTCCCGTATTTGGCTCGGTAATAAAGAAACCCATTTGAGTTCCTGTGCGTCTGCTGTAGGCTTCAACTTCTGGATTGGCAATGATAATTTTCTCAACTTCCTGAAGCATTCGATCAGTTTGTTCGAGCGAAGTTCCGGGAGGAGATTCATAATCCATTACAATACTTCCCTCGTCCATTTCGGGAAGAAATCCAGTTTGTAAGTTGGGTAATATTAGAAATATAGACAGCAATAAAACAATACAAAATCCGATACTCCAAATA
The DNA here is from genome assembly GCF_009711165.2 of Flavobacterium sp. MC2016-06. Lineage (GTDB taxonomy): Bacteria > Bacteroidota > Bacteroidia > Flavobacteriales > Flavobacteriaceae > Flavobacterium. The sequence continues at coordinate 96,369 of NZ_WMID02000001.1, forward strand.
GGTCTTTTAATGAACCATGAAATCCATTGATGTACTTTTTCATGCGGTTCTGGTTCTGGAATAATAGTTCCCTGCGTGTCTTTTTTAGAAAGAAAAAGATAAATTACCGGTAAAAGCAGCCAGGTAACTAAAAAAGAACAAACCAGCGCTATAATCATAGTATCAGTAAGAACTTTAAAGTAAGAACCAGCAACACCGCTCATTAAGAAAAATGGAATAAAAATTACAATCGTACTTATAGAAGAACCGAGCATTGCAGGAAACAGATAATTAATCGCCTTTTGTAATAATGCTGGAGTTGGTTCTCCAGGATGTTCTTCGTGAGTGCGGTGAATTTGTTCGACCACCACAATTGCATCGTCTATAATAAGTCCCAAAGCAGCAGCTATAGCGCCAAGAGTCATAATATTGAAGCTTTGTCCCGTATAGTAAAGCACAAGAAGCGTTAAGGATAAAGTAACAGGAATGGTGATTAAAATTACCGCACTTGCTTTTATAGATCTTAAAAATAAAACGGCTACTACAATCGCCAGAAATAAACCGATAAGCAGACTATCTGTGACGCTTTTTACAGCATCTTTTACAAAATCTGCCTGCTGATAAAAAGGTTTGATAATAATGTCTTTGGGCAGTATTTTTTTAAGTTCTGTCATTCGGGCTGTCATACTATCCGAAACGGAAATTAGATTAGATTCTGGCTGTTTTATAACGCCAATTAAAATACTTTCTTTTCCGTTTGCATTGACTTTGATGTATTCTTTTGCCTCGCGAATTTCTACCGAACAGATGTCTTTTAGCGTAATAATTCCTTTAGCGTTATTACTCACCACCAAATTATCTAATTCTTCTTTTTTATCGAGCTGTGCATCGGTTATCGTGAGATATAAAAAGCGATAGTCAGACAAATATCCGTTAGATTTAATAAAATTAGTATTACTGAGAACTGTTGTAACCATTGCAGGTGTAATGCCCAGCGCGCTCATTTTATCAAAATCCAGATTAAGCCAGTATTCTTTCTCTTTTCCACCCACTATACGAATTTCGCTAATGCCGTCTATTTGAGAAAGGAAAGGTTTAATGGTATAATTGGCTATTTTTTTTAAATCAATAGGAGATCTGTCTTTACTTTCGATGGCATAACCAATCACGGGAAGAATCGAAGGATTCATTTTTTCTACAGTAATCTGAACATCAGGCGGAAGATCATTTTTTATTTGATTGATTTGAGCTTCAATACGTGTTTTACTCAAATCAATATCGCCCTCCCAATCCATAAAAGCCGAGATTTCGCAGCTTCCTCTGCTGGTTGTGCTTCGCACTGTTTTTAAGCCTTGTACTTTTTTTACAGCGTTTTCAAGCGGTTTTGTAACCGTGATCATCATTTTGTCAACAGGCTGTTGTCCAGCATCAGCAATGATCTTTATTTTGGGAAAAGTAATTTCAGGAAAAAGAGCAGTCTGCATATTAGAATAAGAAAAAACTCCGGCAAGAATAATCAGTACGATCATCATGCTCAGTCCGTTTTTATGTCTGGCAAAAAATGGCTTTATCATCTTTATTTAGTGCTGATTTTTACTTTAATAGTGTCAGAAACTCCATAATTGCCGCTTACTAGAATTCGGTCAGATAAGTTGAAACTTGGAGATAGAATTTCAATGCGTCCATCACTTTCAATTCCTTTTTTTACAGCAGTTCTAATCGCCGTGCTGTCATTTGTCATTTTCATAACCCAGAAATCAGTTTGCGTTTCATCACTTAACACTGCCGATTTTGGCAGTGAGATTGTGTTAGCAGCCGAACTTTTTTTAATGCGAATCTTTACAATTAAATTTTCGGGTATGTTTTGAGCTTTTACGAGCTTTAAAATTACATTCTGAGTCTGTGAAGCTGGATCAACCGTTGGTGCAAAATTATCAACGATTACAGAGGTTGATGTTCCGTCAGGCAAGTACATCTCAAGTTGTTGCTGCACCTTTACAAATTTTTTAAGTTCATACGGAAGGCTGAGCACAACAGAAAAACTTTTAGCATCATTGATTATCGCTAATGCATCTCCTTCTTGAACATAATCGCCCTGCTGTACGTTAACAGCACTCACAAATCCATCTGATGTGGCGTTTACTTTTAAGGCATTTCCAAAATGGAGATTCGGATCAATATTGTTAATCGTATTTCCCAGTACTTTTGCTTCTTTTGTTTTTAAAGAAAAGAGCAGTTGTCCTTTTTTTACAAAATCATTAGAAACTACATTCACACGATCGAGATAACCGGTAACATTTGCTTTGATGGTATTTTTAATCAAATATGCTGTTGTCGCATTCAAGTCAGTATAGGTAACAACGGCCGAGGTATCAATCGTGGTAACGGTGACTGCTATACTTGGATTTTGAGATTCAGCAGCATTGTCTTTCTTTGCACAAGAAAGAAAAAGTATCGAGAATACCACTGCAATATATTTTATATTCATTGTTTCTATTTATTAGATTTCCAGTAATTTATCTCATTTAATAATTGGAGTCTGTTAACAGTATTCTGTGTAATTCCATTTTGAATCGTAATAAGATTGCTCAAAGCAATGATATATTCTGTGATTTGAACATCACCGCTAAGCAGTAATTTTTTATCTGCATTAACAAGCGCTTCGCCAATTATAAACTGAGATTTTAAGGCACTTGCAGTTTGGTCGCTCTGTTCTATTTTTTGATTGAGCATATTGAGCTGTTGTTTATACTGCCTTTGAAAATTACTTTTGTATGCATTTACAGTCTGCAGTGCGGCTTCATTTTTTTGGTATTGCAGACTTCTTTTATCGCCATCGTAAATAGGAATTGTTAATCCCAAACCTACACTTCCTCCAACGTTTTTATAGCCTTGATAAATAAAACTAGAATTGTAACCTGCATCTGCCATTACGGATAACGATGGTTTGTAATTATTATCAATTAACCGATTACTGTTTTGAATTTTTAGACTGTCATTTTCAAATTGATTCAGAAATATTTTTTCTCCATTGCCTTGATCTAAAAGAGCTATTTCTGGAGTTTGTAACTGCGCTGTATCCGTGCTGTTTTCGCCGCAGAGATAATCGAGTAAAGCCAAATCGTTCTGATACTGCTGATGCAGTTGCAGCGAAACAAATTCCTGCTGTTTTACCGTTGTATTAAAAATCAGATAATCCGTTTGTCGGTATACCGAATTTTGAGTCAGCTTTTTCAGAATCGAATTTTCTTCATTTAAAAGATCAGTAATTTTTTTATTATAATCAATCTGCACTGCAGTTCCCCAAGCTGTAATGTATTGTGCAGTGATCGATTTATTAAGATCTTTTAGGGCAATTTTTTTATTGAGTGTTAAGGATTCCTTGATTATTTTGAAGGTTTCGGCCTCAGAATTTATTTGATTTTTGCCCAATATCCTTTGATTGATTCCCACTAAACCCGTTACAGATTGTCCGTTACTAATAGCGGTATCATAACCATAACCATTAATCACAGGAGCATAACTAGCATTTAACGTTGCAGCTACCTGTGGTTTATAACCGCTTCTTACCAATAAACTATCGAGAGAAGCAGCCTTGATCTGACCATTGTAATCTGCGAGTAGAGGAGAATTTTTTTGTGCTTTTTCAAGATAATAGTCTAGATTCTTCTGCTGAGAGAAGGATTTAGGCACAATCAAAAAAAGCATTAAAACCAAAACTAACTTCATAACTTTTACATTTGACCGATTACCAATACTTTGCAGAATGAGAGAAAATCACATTCTTGACTGCCTTCTGCAACTATTTTTTAGTGATTTTAAATTCCTGACTATAGCTATTATGCAGAAAAAAACTAGTTAGAAATAGGTTTAATATTTTTATGACTTTCTAATTATTTTTATCAAAGTTCAAACACGATTTTGAATTAAATCTGGATTTTACGGTCAAAAAGTTATTTTACTTATTAAAAAAGAGGTTTTTAATTTTGATAAAATAGAAAGAACCTAAAAGCTTAATTTTTTGTATAGGAGTCTATTATGTTGAATGTTTTAGAAAAGGATATTTTAAAGGAAATAAAAATCGAATTTTCAAGATATATTCAGATTTGGAATATAGTTTTGTGGTATAAATTTTTACTATGCGTCGTTCAATTTTATTATTTGTTCTTTTTTTATCAGTCATTAGTACTGCACAAACTGGTAAGGGAACCTTGTCAGGAAAAGTTTTAGATTCAGAAGCTAAAGTTCCTATTGAAATGGCAATTGTTTCTATTTTTAAAGATGGAGAAACCAAGCCGTTTAATGGTTTGACAACAGATCACAATGGTTCTTTTTCTTTCAGTGGTCTTGCAGATGGATCTTATAGAATTACGATAGATTTTATTAGTTATAAAGTCGTTAATCGTCAGAATATAATCATAAGTAGTGTAACAGATAAAGTAAATTTAGGAGAGATTCTGCTTTTACCAGCAGCAAATGAGTTAAGTGAAGTAACAGTTACTTCAAAAGCGGCGACTGTGCAGAATAAGATCGATAAAATGGTTTATAATCCTGTTAACGATCTAAGCAGTCAAGGCGGTGTAGCTACAGACGTTTTAAAAAATGTACCGCTCGTAAGTATTGATATTGACGGAAATGTAGAGTTACAAGGAAATAGTAATATTAGGTTTTTAATAAATGGCAAACCGTCGAGTATTTTTGGTGCAAGTGTTTCTGATGCATTGCAGTCCATACCAGCCAGCCAGATAAAAAATATTGAAGTTATAACGAGTCCGGGCGCTAAATACGATGCATCAGGAACAGGAGGTATTATTAATATTGTTTTAAAAGACAATAAAGTAGAAGGGATCAACGGAAGTGCAAATTTATCATTAGGAACTCGACTTGAAAATGGCGGATTTACCTTAAATGCTAAAAAAGGAAATTTTGGTGCGGGAATTTATTTCAGCGGTAATAAACAATTAAATACAAAAACGCTGACGAACAATGAACGACTTTCTTATAATACAGCCAAAGACAGCTTGAATAGTATTTCGCAGCAAGGAGTAAGTCCATTTACGAGAAAAGGATATCAAACAGGAATTAACTTAAATTGGAGTATTTCTCCAAAAGATGAGATAACAGGAACGTTAGGTTATAATTATTTTGATAATAATGCTACAGCTGCAGTTTTTCAGAATCAGCAGTCGTATTTGTCAAACGGAACCATTCTTTCTGATGTAAACAGCCAGAGAAACTCGATGACTAAATTTAAAAACAATGCGATCGATTACAGCGTTGCTTACAAAAAAAAGTTTGATAAAGAAGGGCAGGAGCTAAATGTTTTGTATACTTCAAGTTCAGGTAAAAGTTTAAATAGAACTTCGCAGGAAACACTCGATTTGAGTGATAATTCTTTAAGCGGTAATCAGACTAATAATCCAGGAAAGGATCATGAGCAAAATGTTTCAGTAGATTTTACAACACCTATAAGCGAAGGATTTGTTTTAGAAACGGGATCAAAATTAACAACCGAAAATATCAGCAGTCAAGTAGCTTCTGATACATTATCAGACACAGGAATGTATGTTCCTAATATTGGGCAGTCTTATAATTTTAATTACAAAAGAAATATTTACGCTGGTTATTTGTCGAGTTCATTTGCTTTATTTGACGGCTTTCTAGACGGAAGAATTGGGCTTCGTTACGAGCGTACCAATACCAGTGCAGATTTTGCAGGAGTAAGCATACCAGACTATAATACATTTGCTCCGTCGTTTACCATACAGCATAAACTGAGTGAAAAAGAATCTGTAAAATTCACGTACAGTTACCGAATCGAAAGACCAGATTATAATGATTTAAATCCATTTTATAATATTAGCGATCCACATAATATTAGCACAGGAAATCCATTTTTGAAACCTGAAATTGGCAATCGATATGAGATTTCTTACAACAAAAGCTATGATAACGGAGCAAACCTTTTTCTGTCGGGTTATTATCGCTACAATACAGATGATATTCAAACCTTTAGTACTTTTCATAAAAAGCTCACAATTGAACAAACGGTTTATACAGATGTAACTTTAACTGAACGTTATAATATTGGTTCACAGACTAATATTGGTTTAAGTATTTTTGGTTTAATGCCTTTTACTAAAAGTTTTACTGCAAAGGGAACTTTTGATTTTGGAGAGCGTACCAATACAACGCCGGGATATAAAAGTGTAAGTGGTTTTGCTTACAGAGCCAATATGAATCTTACGTATAAATTTGGTTCAGATTTTATGGCAGAGCTTGTGGGGAATTACCGTTCGATGCAGAAAAATCTTCAAGGAAACAGACCGGGTTCTTTTTTCTATAATCTATCGGTGAGAAAACAATTTTTGAATAAAAATGCGAGTGTAGGAATTGTTATGGCGAATCCTTTCAATAAATATTTGAACCAGCGTTCTACCAATTATGGAGCAACTTTTGAACAAGTAAATATCAAAGATGTACCTGTTCAATCTTTTGGAATTGCGCTGAGTTATAAATTCGGAAAATTGGAATTCAAAAAAGGAGAAACAGAAAATCATGATGCTTCACCGCAGCCAGAAATTTAAAAAACCGTACCATTTTTTTAAAATTGTTCTTCATCCAAATAATTAATTCAGAATTAATTCAGAATTGAATTTAATATTTGATATTAATTTTTAATTGAGATCTACAAAAATTTCTTTATTATTTTTTTGGTGTAAACGCTTTTTAGGAACAGTAGTTTAACGTTGACACCATTGTTGTGATAATTGGATGGTCTAACTTAAATTATGGATAAGGTTAAATTTACAAGAGCACAGCTGTTTGATTTGGTTTGGAAATATCCGATAAGCCAAATTACAAAAGAATATAATGTTTCCAGTTTTGGACTCAAAAACGCATGCGAACGCATGGAAATACCTTTACCGCGTCCTTCATTTTTACTAAAAGCAAATTTTAAAAAAGCACTTGTACCACAGCTTTCTCAAAGTTATAAAGGCAGTGATGCTATAGAAATTGAGCCAAAAGGGTATAAAGTCAAAATACGTGTTATTGCAAAATCTTCACCTTTGCAAGATTTGGTACAAAGTATAAGGAGTGATAGAAATGCTCCTTTGCAAGTTGGAGATGTTCTGGTTGATCCAAGCCCTGTAATTGTTAGAACTCAGACTTATTATGATCTTGAGAATCGAAATATGCAAAATATGGAAGATTTTCGATCCATATTAAATCTTAATGTTTCAAGTGAGAATATACCAAGAGCTTTACTTTTTATGGATGCTTTAATTAAATTATTAGCCTACAGAGGTCATCGATTTGATAAAGGATTGTATAATACGGATACTGTTTTTTTTAGTAATGGTATTGAAATCGATGTTAATCTGCGTGAAGCATCTAGGAGAGTGCAGACAGCCAATTTAGATTCTTCAAATTATCTACCAACGGGTAGATTTATTCTACGTATTGGTAAAGACTTAACCAAAAAAGAGTGGAAGGATACTCGAAAACCTTTAGAAAATTATCTCGCCGCTATTGTTGCAGAATTAGAGATAATGGCGCAGGAAGAAAAGCAGTGGAAAGATTCTGGAGAAAGCAAAGTTGTAAAAAAGATAAAAGCCGTTAAATAGTAGTATTTAGCGGCTTTTTTTTTGATTATCAGTTGAACTTTAAGATTAAATGTAAAACTAAAGTTAATTGTTTTTTTGAAGATTTAAAATTCAGTTTTTGTACAAAATCGGATATGAAATTTACCGTATTAAATTGATTTATATGCTTTTGTAGTAAAAAGTATAAAAATAAAACAGTACGTATATGTGGTGGATCTACGCAATTTTATCGGCGCTTTTTGCAGCTTTGACTGCTATTTTTTCTAAGGTTGGTCTGGCCAATGTAAATTCTAATCTGGCAACAGGAATCAGGACAGTTGTTATTCTGTTTGTCATCTGGACTATAGTGCTTTTTCGATCTGAAGAAAAAGGAATCACTATGATCTCTAAACACAATATTATTTTTTTGGTTATTTCTGGTATCACAACAGGATTATCTTGGATTTTTTACTTCAAAGCGCTTCAAATGGGAGAGGTTTCTAAAGTGGCCGCTGTCGACAAATTAAGCCTTGCATTGACCATACTGTTTTCAGTTATTTTTTTGGGAGAAAGCTTGAGTTTTAAAACCATTCTTGGAGCTTTATTAATAATTGGCGGAACAGTAGTTTTAATTTGGAAATAAAAGGATGTAAAAAGTTTATTTACGCCTTTATCGAAAATTAAAGGGGATAAATAAATTTTGACGAGTAATACAGCCAATTGGTATAGTTTATAGCACATACAGCTGTTGAAACTCTATTTTCGCACGCAATTGATTTAAAAATAGTATTAAAATTCAAGAAAATGCTATAAAAAAAGTAATAGCAAATAGAATTAAAACAAACATTTTATAATACCACATGTTGCCATGAAGATAAAAAAAAGGATCAATATTTTTAGAAGATCTCTAATGCGCGGACTTACCAAGAATATTGGTCAGTCTTCATTTGACAAGAAAGATGTTGTAAAATATCCAATTCGAAGAATTTTAATTTCAAGACCTAATCACAGATTGGGAAACCTGCTCTTGATTACACCATTGCTGCAAGAGACGATCAATAGATTTCCAGACAGTAAGATTGATCTTTTTATTAAAGGCGGCGCTGGTAATGTAATATTCCAGAATTATAAAAATGTAAACCGTTTAATTCAGCTTCCTAAAAAACCTTTCAGTAGTTTAGGTACCTATCTTTCGAGCTGGGTTAAGATACGATTTACCAAATATGATTTGGTGATTAATGCTAATGAGGAGTCTTCATCAGGCCGATTAAGTACTCTTTTTGCAAACTCACATTACAAATTTTTAGGAGAATATAATCAAGAAGCAGATTTGCTTTATACCGATTACCATCATATTGCTAAATATCCCATTTATAATTTTAGAGCATATTTGAAGAAAATGGGATTTCATGTCAGCTATTTTGATATGCCTGCGCTACATTTAAAACTGAATTCTAAGGAACTTAAAAACGGAAAACAGGTACTTATGAATATCGTAAAGAATGATAAAAAAACCATCTGTTTGTTTACCAATGCTACTGGAGAAAAATGTTACCCAGAATTATGGTGGGGCATTTTTTATGAAAAAATAAAAACTGATTTTCCTGATTATAATATTATAGAAATGCTGCCGATTGAGAATATATCGAGATTGAAGCGAAAAGTTCCTGGATATTACAGCGATGATATTCGCGAGATGACTTCGGTGATTGCGCAATGCGCTTTATTTATTGGAGCAGACAGTGGTGTAATGCATTTGGCTGGAGCATCTGGAACGCCGACAATGGGACTTTTTTGTGTGACTGATGAAATTAAATATGCTCCTTACGATAATAAAAGTCTAGCTGTAAATACCAATAAATTGAGCAATACTGAAATTATGTTCGTAATTGCCGATGTACTGACATAACATTTTAATTTTTCAATATCCCCAATCATAGTTTGTGATTGTCAAAAAACTTTAAGCGTAAATGAATTGATTTTTTATAACTTTGGATAATATGAAAAACAGTAATGAATTATAATTTAATATGTTAGATAACTTATATATTCAGAAATTTCACGAAGACAAAATTGAAAAATACGGTTCAGGAAATGCACAAAGTATGGCCTGGTTTTCTGAGGAAGACCAATTGAAAAGATTTGATATTTTAGCCCAAATAGCAGATTTAAGTAATAGTTCTGTTTTGGATATTGGCTGCGGAAATGGGGATTTGTGTCATTATTTATCAAATAGGTTTTATAATGTCTCTTATTACGGTATTGATATCATGCCAGCATTTTTGGACAATGCTATCGAAAAGAATAAAGATTTTCTAAATGCCAGTTTTTATCTCGGTGACTTTATGCAAAACAATTTACCTACAACAGATTATGTAGTAGCATCTGGTTCCCTTAACTATAAAAATAGCAATCCTGATTTTATTTTTAATGCTATTTATCATTTATTTGCGCATTGTCATAAAGCTTTAGGTTTTAACTTATTGAGCAAAACAGTAAACCCTGACGGTATTTTAAGGACTTATTCTCCAGAAACAATTATAACGTATTGTAAAACGCTTTCTAAAACGGTTCTTTTAAAAGAATCCTATGTCGAAAATGATTTTACAATAATGATGTATAAATAAACTTATTGAAGATTGTTTTTATAATCATTATTATTTTGATTTATCTTTACTAAGATGTAGAATGGCTATAAATGCTACTATAATAGATAAGAGCAGTACAGCAATTTTTTTCCAATTTCTTTGTAAATAATTTGGAATTGCTGGTGATTCCTTTACTGCAGATTTATCAGATCTTTGTGTATTATTTGTCCATGCAAGTTTTAGTGTAGTAATTATATGACTGGCTTCTTGAAGAGAGATTAATATTGATTCTGCAGAAGTATCTTTATATTGTCCAGGGTATGCTTTTTTATTCGATTCTTCAAAGCCGCTTTTGCCACCATGTCTAATATGAAAAACCGGAACACTTAATTCCTGTCCAGCATGTGCTTCTAATGTAACTGCATCACTACCGTCTTGAGCAACTACAGTAGCACCGTGATAAGGAAAAGAAGCTTTGTCAGGTAGAGTTTCGTGCAGCCAGGATTTACCTATTAATCCTGTTGGGTTTTTACCATATTTGCGAATCAGAGCTTTTAGTGTAGTTGCATAACCTTTACAGTCATTCATACCAGCAGTGCCAATTCTGGTATCTTTATCTCCTTTACGGTTTTGAATATCTAATTCAATTTCATTCATTAAATCACCAAGAACTTTATCTTGAATATCAAAATGTTTTTTAATAACTTGACCTGTAGTATTATAAACAAGGGTTTCTCCTTTTAATTTTTTTTTGTCTGCAAATTTTGATCTGGGCTTCCATACTTTAAGATTATCCCCATTAATTGCAACTTTGTCCTCTACATTATATAAAGGTTTTGGTTGTGGTCCTGGTGCAGCAGATTTTGAGATCAGACTAGCGCCACCACCTACAACGGTATAATATAAGTCATTTTTGGTAGAAGAAAGAGTTGATAAATCAACTGCTCTTTGTATTACATTATTACTAGTAATAAGTTGTGTATTCTGTTTCGATTTTAAATTATTAGTGGTTGTTTTCGGAAACTTTTTTTGTGATATAGTATGAGGTTTAATTGAAGCTAATTGTAATGCTTTCGCACCCATAACATCAGCTTCTTTCTCCAAACCTTTATCATCATTTACATTCACTTTAACTTTCATCTGCAGAGTAGGTTTTACCCGTCCTTGTTTTTGCTGTACAACATGCCAAGCTTCATGAGGTAAATGTTTTTCCTGTCCAGAAGCGATATGAATATCTGTTCCCTGAGCATAGGCATGAGCATTGAGTTGTGCAGGTTTATCAGAGTTATAATGTACTTTAACATCATCCATAGAATGACCAGAGAGATTTTCTATTCCTGATTTTAAATTTTCGGGCAAGCCAGTATTATTCGCTTTTCTTTGTAAGATAGAAGCAGGGCGATTGTCCTGAAGTGCTATTGCTTTATTTTGAATTGTTTTTTTATTCAAATTATCTGAAATAGATTGAGTGTTTGTTTTGCTGGTTTTATAGTTAGAATGTTCCATAATACTTGGATTTATTTTAGTTCTTTATGAGAATTATCTTTTGAAGGTTGTAAATGAAAATCCCCTGGAGACGAAACAATTAATGTATTCCCATTTTCAAATTGAAAAGCAAAACCTACCACCTGAAAAGACAGCGGTATCGTAAGTAGTTGTTGATCGTTTGAGTCAGTTAATGTTGCATGTCCTTGCGGAGCAGTTAATCCGTGAGGTACCGAATTATGTTCAACAGCGGAATTGTGAGTAATCTCACGTCTTTTTTTCCATATAAGTGTATCTCTTCTTTTTTTACCATCTTTTTGATATTTAACTGCATTGGCAAAATAACGTTTAAGAGATGAATTAGTCATCTTGTCAACTCTAACGATACCAGTAGTTCCGTCAAATAATCTAATTTTTATTCCAAATCCTTTTATTGCATTCTCACGCATAGATTTTTTCATGCCTGCAAACAAAGATTTAATCTCTAAATAATTCAGTTCAAATGGAGTGTCTAAATAAGACTGGTATTTTTTGGCTAAACCAGTTATTTCAACAGGACCTTTATCACGTATAGTCAGTGCAGATTCATCAGATAAAGACGGATCATAATGAAAAGCAGAAGGAGTGAACCCGCTGTTACCTGAATTAGCCATAATTTTTTGAATATTTTCAGAATTTTGGTAATCACTAACATCTCTTGTAATTTCAGATGAAAAATTCTCAATTCCTGGTAATTCTCTATCATGTTCCTGCAAAATACTTTCTCCTTTGGCTTTGCTTAGACCTTTTAGCTTATCATATCCATGTTTTTTAGCACCTTGTCCCATTGCATACAATACGCTTCCTAATGTTTGCGGAGGTAAATCAGAATAATTTACGCCAAGATATTCTGCGACTCTTTTGCGTATATATTGTCTTTTATACTCTTTGTTCGAACTACTTAGAGGTGTTCCAAAATATTTCTCTCCAATATTTTTCCAATGTAATCTTCTTATATATTGTATGTGTTTTAGATAATTTACCCGTTGAAGAATTGTTTTAGGATCCGTTTTATCATCATATTGAATGTTGTGTGCAAGATTATGTTTTATAATCTGAGGATCTAAAGATGGATAAGAAACCTCGCCTTTATGAAGATCTTTTGCCATCCAACCCGCTTTTTTCCATACATGACCTTCGCTTTCTGATGCCGTAATATCCAGCCAGCCCACATCAACAGGTCCATCTTTTAAGATAACATCAGGTCGTGTTCCTCCACGAATACCTTGAAGCTCGGCAGATAATCCGCCTCCAGGAGAAGGAAGATAGATAATAGTCGCTAATGTTTCTACAGCGTAACCAAAGGCGGCTTTTAGTAAACCTTGTCCTTTTTCTTTGCCTACTGTAAAATTGTTCCAAGCCTCAATCCAATGTTCTGTATGACCGTCTAAATTGGCATATGCTCTAAGATCTGGATAATGAATTACATAAAAATAAGCCTTTTGAGTGGCACTATCCAATTCATTTAGATAAGAGTTAAAATCTCCTGCGTATTTATCATTTTTGTTTACATTGACAGATATTTTGCGCTGAATAATGCTCGATTGTGCCTTTTGTTTGGAATAGACAGATGAAATAGGTTTTAATTGCAAGGCTTTCGCACCCATAACATCAGCCTCATTCTCCAAACCTTTATCATCATTAATATTTACTTTTCCTTTCATCTGCAGAGTAGGTTTTACTCTGCCTTGTTTTTGCTGTACCACATGCCAAGCTTCATGAGGTAAATGTTTTTCCTGCCCAGAAGCGATATGAATATCTGTTCCCTGAGCATATGCATGAGCATTAAGCTGTGCAGGTTTATCAGAGTTATAATGTACTTTGACATCATCCATAGAATGACCCGAGAGATTTTCTATTCCTGATTTTAGATTATCAGGCAGACCCGTATGGTTTGCTTTTCTTTGTAAAACAGATCTAGGACGATTGTCTTGCAATGCTATAGCTTTAGTTTGAATAATTTTGTTATTCAAACTATCTGAAATAGACTGCGTTTTGCTTTTGTCTGTTTTATCATTAGTTTGCAGCATACTACAATTTTTTAAATCTATTATTTATACTGCTTACTACACCAGAAAAACGCTGCATAAAGTTATACAGCTATAAAATGTTTTATAAGAATTTTTTATCCATAACTATAGTTAAAAACTAAGTTAGAGGCATATATATTGGTGTATGTTCTGTTGGTATTGGTTTTGTTTTTTCTGTTTCAGAAACTTTAATAGCTTTAGCTTTTAAGGTTTGATTTCCTGCTCTTGCAATTTTAGAAGAAGCAACTCCTATATTAGCTCCCGCAGCAATACCATGAGTTATGCCTTCGCTGCTGCTGCTAATACCACTACCGCTAATACCACCAGCAACAAAACCAGCAGTAACTTCAATCCAATGCAGTGCCGCAGCTATACCATTGATAATTTTGAAATAGATAGTTGGATTGGCTTTGTCCATACCATCTATCACCATATGCAGTAAAGAACGCAATGCTTTTGCAGCACCAAATATTATTAATGGAATATTATGACCTATTCCAGCACCAATTAAAGCTAAAGCAGCTTCAAATAAACGCAGCCCATTTATTATTTTCTGTTCTTTAGGAGTTGGTTTATCAATTTTAGAGTAATAACCACGTATCATTTTTGCGATTCCTACTCCAATCATAGTAATACCAGGAAGAAAAGCAACTCCATGTGATACTGCAAGAATGGCCACGCCGGCGGCCGTTGCTAATATTCCTTCAAGAATTATCAAGTTACCAAGAGTCTTATTAGACAAAAAATATTGTTGTATTTCGTCAGATTCTTGAAATTGAGTAACAACAACTTGGTCACCGTACTGCTGGACACCGCTAATAGATTTTGCCTGAACTGTTTTTTGCCATTGATTATAGCCCGTCTGGCTCATAATGGCATAATTTACACCCGCCATACCTAAATGATCCATGGATTGAAATTGAGCAGTATTATCTGTATCTGCTTTTTTCTGGACAGGACTAGCATTTTCCTTAGGGCGTGCAAAACTTGCACGATTTCCCATATGAGTAGCTTCTTGTTCTAGTGCAGGATCATTATTGACGGGCGTACCGCCAACTTTTATTGTTGGTTTTACTCGTCCTTCCATTTGCTGTACAACATGACCCAATTCGTGTGGCAAATGTTTTTCCTGCCCAGGTCCAAGATGAATGTTTGAACCTTGTGCATAAGCAAGAGCTTGTACAGCAGCAGGTTTGGATGAATTGTAATGCACTTTTACATGATCCAGATTTTTATTACTCAAGCTTTCCATTCCTGCCTTTAAATTATCTGGTAAACCAGTCTTGTTTGCTTTTCGTTGTACAGGTACCAAAGGGGCTGGCTGCTGCAATACACTAGTATCTTTGCTTACTTTTTTTTGTATTACAGAATGCGAACGATTGTCCTGTAATTGCACAGCATTATTATTTGATATCCTGATATCAGAATCAACACTAGTTTCAGATGATTTTTTTTGATGTTGAAGCATTGACTTAAAAATTAATTAATTATTAATTACTTTTTAAAATATAATTATGGAGTATTGTAACCTATAAAATAGTTAATCTATCCTAATTCTAAAATACTTACCTCCATCTTAATGATGGAAGTGGAGCCTTTTTACCCGTTGCTGCCTGAGTTTCCAATCCTTTAATTTTTTGATTACGTGACTGAACTTTTTGTTGAAGGGTAGCAATGGCAGTGAGATGTCCTCCATCTTGATTGACATGCATTTTGCCTGCAATTTTTCGTTTTTTAATAGCATGCTTATACTGTGCGACTGCTTGCTTATGGCTTTCGACATTGCCACTGCTCAAACTAAATGCATCTCCTGCATTTTCATGATTATGATATTCATTGATTAAATTAGCTTCAACTGCTGGGTCTTTTCCTGGTTTTAATACTCTTTGAACTGTTTCTCCTGCCAGTTCTGAATTATTGTCCATTGTATTTTTCATCGCCGTTCCGTCACTTATTTTTTTTTGAACTACAGATGATTCCCGATTATCTTTTAATTGAATAGCAGTTTTGCCCGCACTTGCATTTGCTGCACTTGATTCTGTTTTATTTTTTGATGATTTTTCTTGATGCTGTTCCATTTTCTGTTTTTTTTAAATTAAATAACTTCATGTTTTAGTACTCTTAACTAGACTGAATGAAATTGGTAAAATCGGTAGTATTACCATTAAAAACATCAAAATCATTGAGCTGATTATTTAATTTATAGCTGGCCGATTTTTGCCATAAAGTCCAGCTTTTTGATTGCCATATCGTTGGCAGTGTCAAAGTATTATTATAATCAGCAATCCATAAATTATAACCTGCAAAACTAGGATCAGTCAAATAAGTATTTGCAGTATTATTATCGGTGTAAATAAGTGGTTTTCTCCCTGTTTTTTGTTCCAGAAGTGTTAAGAACTGCAATAAATTTGGCTGAATAGAGGCTGTATTAATGCCAGGATCAATACTAGTTTCTTCAAAGTCAACAATAGGAGGAAAATCCGCAGCCGAAAATTTGCCTATAACACCTAAATAATTAGCGACTTGTTTAGACGGATCATCATCGCAATGGTAAAAATGATACGCGCCGCGCACATAACCTTTTGCTTGAATTGCAGGCCAATTGGTTTTAAAATCCGAATCGGTATAGGTAATTCCTTCTGTAGCTTTGCAGATTATAAAAGTTAGATTATCTACTTGTTTGTTAAGAAAATTGATTTCATTTCCCTGATATTTCGAAATATCAATTCCGTATACAGAAAAATTGCTGGCAGTTGTTTGAGAATCACTCATAGTTTTTTGGTTTTGGTGTATTGTTAGGTTATAATTTTATTCCTCTAATAATGTCATATATACAGGTCCAATTGCTCCAGAATAATCGATAGCAGAACAAAAAGGATGATTTTGAATCATTGATTTTAAATCTTCAAGCCTTCGGTCAAAATAGGGGAGTGTTACTTTTTTTCCTGTAATAAGCGTTATTAAATAGTCGTCTTTTAGCGGATATATTTTAAATAATGGTTCCTGAATTTCATAAAAAGTTTCTTCGTCATCTATAATAAAATCAATATTGAATTTCTTTTTATGTATAGCTTTATGATCCAGTTTTAATAAATGATTGATTTGATGTTCTAACTTATTAAGAATGGCATCTAGTAATTTTTCATTTGATTTTGCGACCAAATAAAGATTATTAGTGGTTATCAAATAACCATTAATAATAAGATCATTATGCTTACAGCAATGGTTTAAAGCAATGGCAATAATTGAGTTTCTGTAATTTAGATCAAAATTGTTTTTCCAGTCACCAATTTTAAGCACAGCATTATGCTTATAGAAGTGCTTTTTTGATAAAACGGTTATTGCTGTATTTTCAATCTTTTTCATAATCAATTCATTTTTACAACACTTACAGTTCGATTTTCCTTTTTAAATTCACGTCTTATACCTTCAATTAAGTTTTGAAAACCAACAACGGTTTCATTTTTCTGAATCGCTTTTAACGCACAATATCGTAACACATTAATAATCGCGCCGCCAGCCAGTTCGTATTGTTCCGCAATATTTTCGACATTAATATCGGGATCCAATTGGCATTTTCCTGAAAAGGCATTTTCCCATAATAAAAGACGTTCTTCTGGGCCGGGCATTGTAAAATGAATCATAGATTGAAACCTTCTCGAAAAAGCTTCGTCCATATTTTCTTTTAAGTTGGATGCTAATATGACAACTCCCGGAAAATCTTCAATTCTTTGCAACAAATAACCCGTCTGCTGATTGGCGTGTCTGTCGTTTGATGAAGATGCGCTGGTTCTTTTTCCAAAAAGAGCATCGGCCTCATCAAAAAACAAAATCCAATCTTTATGCTGTGCAACATCAAATATTTTAGAAAGATTTTTTTCTGTCTCTCCAATATATTTAGACACAATCATAGAAAGATCAACCCTATAAACTTCCCGGTTCGTATTTTTTCCTAACAAAGTCGCCGTAAGTGTTTTTCCTGTACCCGGAGGTCCATAAAAGAGCGTTCTGTAACCAGCTTTAATTTTATTTTCAAGACCCCATTCTCTCATCAGCGTTTCACCATGATTCAGCCAAGCATTGATTTCTAGAACTTGATCCATAACATGATTTTCTAAAACCAAATCAGACCAATTTAGGTTTGTGGTAATCTGCTGAGCCGGAAACGAAACACTATGCTCTAATTTGGGCAGTGTTCCCGTTATAAAATAATGAAGCCAGCGCTCATTAATTGAAATCGTCTGATTTAAAAGAGGCATATTTGATTCTGTAATTTCCAGAATTAAAACCTGTTCTTTCGAAAGGATATTTGTGGTATTAAGAATATTTAGTACCTCAATTTTTAATTCGGGATTAACAGCCGTAATCAAAAAAGACAAGGTTTGACCCGTTGGTAAAAAACCACTGTGATTTTTATTGACTACACCGCCAAATTCTGTAAAACCGCGGTCGTACATAGCATTTTTACTGAAAAAGATATCCAGAACTTCCGGTTTTATCTGAGGCGCAATAATCAATGCAAGACAAAGACGTTCAAATTTATTGAGATTCCATTCTTTTAATTTTGTATAATAAACATTGTCTTTGGTATCTTCATCTGCTTCTGGAAACGGAATATCCATCCAATGATTTTCATGACCTTCCTGCAGCAGATAACTACAGATAACCTGATCGATTACCATTTGCAGCCAATCCATTTCTTGGTGTAAAACAATTATATTTTGGTTAGTTTCCATCACCTTCAAATAGTTTTTCGATATCGTCTAAAGTGGTTTCTGTCCATCTAAAATACAATAAAGCAGTATTTGGATTTAATTCATTAGACTGCATTAAATCAAGGTAAACTCCCTGAGAATCCTGCGTTGTCAATTGCGGACTATAATCGGTATCATTATCAAAATTAGAATCAAAAAATTGATCCGTCCATTCACTCGAATTATTGTTTCTGCCAATAAAATCAGTAATAAAATAGGCTAGTTTTTCGTGCTGTACAGCAAGTTTTTGAGCCTTAAAATAAGCAGGTTTCTTTTTGGTTTCACGATGATAATATTCAATGCCTTTTGATTGAATTGTTTTCGTATTCGGATGTCCAAAAAGATCAACCAATCCAAAATTTTCAGCATCACTTGCCAATTCCAGTTCAGCATTTTTATCGCCAGAAACAGCCAGTGTTGTACTTTCTGCAACAGCACTTTCTGTGACTACATAAAGCTCCCGAAAAGAATATAAAGTTTGTGTGAGTTTTATAATTAATTGCTGCTGAATGTCGTTCCAGTTTTTAATTTTGATGGATTGAGGCTTATCGGCTTTAAAAATAAAACTGCCTTTGCTGGCAAAAGCGAGTACTTGCTTACTGAATTCAAATTGTCCGTCAATCGCACTGTTTCCGTGTCCGCGACCTGAATAAGGTTTTGAAATACCGCTGCTAAAATCCCAGTTTGCAGAACTCAGCATCATTAAAGGACTCAAATCTATATCTTCAGGAGCTATAATACCATTGCGGTATAAATTTCCCAGCACGATTATTTCTCCATTTTTAATTTGAAAATAATCTCCAGGAAACAGGTTTTGATTTAAAGGTTTAGCGGGGATAAAACCGCCCGATTTTAAATACAAAGACTTATAGAAATTTTTATAAACATTGCCCATACAACTAAAATTTAGTTCATTAAAGTCTACCGCTGCACTGTCAATGTCATTAATTAAAGATTTTTTCAGCAATCCTTAACGCAATTACATTGACAAAGCAGTAGACATTTTTGGTTCGTTTAAGAAGCCAGAGCTGCAGCATTTGCAGCCGCCAAAGCTGCCTGCAATGAACTAAGTTCAATCTGCGCTTTATTTAAATTAGCGTTAGCAACATTGAGTTGTCTTGACGTTTCATCATTGGCTTTATTTGCTTCCAGATAAGCTGCTTTTGCTTCTTTATTGGCAATATCAAGTAAGGCTTGTATCGAAGTGTTATTTTTTAAACTGAAAACTTCTTTTGAATATTTTTTCCCAGTCAAAACCAAATAAAGAGACAAAGCTTGTTTTTGTTCCAGCGCTGTAATTGCTTCAGATTCTAGACACAATGATTGAGCAGCAAATACCGATTTTAAGGCAATAAGGGTAAGGGCAACAGCATTGTTTGCATCTGTTCCTGCAGCATTTATTTTAGTAATTAAATCATCTGAAATAAGCGGATTTAACGCTTTTTTGCGAATTACAAGATTGGATAATTTATTGATAATTTCTACCGAATAAATCAGCTTGTTGATTAACTCTGTTACTTCTTTTGAAATTTCTGCTGTATTTTCATTTGCAGCAGTCATTTTAGAAAAAGCAATTTGAGAATTTTGACTTAAATCTAATGCATTCTGAATAACCTGATCGGCAAGCTGTTTGTTGCTCAGCGACTGCGTTCTGTTGTTTTCTGCATCAAGTAAATAACCCTGATATTTTATTGCTTTTTGGTTTAAAGATGTAACTACAGCTTGTTGCTGCTGCACAACTGCTTGTGCATCTGTTACCTGAGAAGTTAATAAATCTAGATCTGATTTTTTCTTTTCTGTAATTCCATATCTTTTTGGAGTGGTATTTAATAGTATAGCTTCCATAATTTATATTTTAATGGGTTAGATCTTATTGAATATTTGTTATTGAAAAAGTAAAAGGTTCTTCGTTTTCCCAATCTGATAAACTATTGTTGTATTGACTTTCATTTGTTTCAGTACCTGAATAATAAGAAAGAACAACCGGGATGTACAATTTAGAATCTATTAAGGCATTACCAAAATTATCGGTCGTTGTAGGATCAATGATTAGCTCATAAGTTGATGAATCTTTAGGCGAAACAACAGCGGGAGTATAATTTCCTGAAGGAACATTTTCTGCTAATTTTAAGTTGAAGAAAAATCCTTTTTTGTTTTTAATGTCTGGAGATTTCTGAGCTAATATTTTTTCAAGAGTTATATTTAATTGTTGTAGTTTATTTTGTGCAATTAATAATTTTGCATCAACATCAGCTTCAATTAAAATGTAACGATTTTTAGAAATATTATATTCTTGAGTCAGAGCGTCAATTTTGGCTTTGTCTTTAGCAGGATCCAATCCTTTTGTTTTTGCATCCAATTCTTTTTTTAATTCGGATGTTTTCTCTTTTATAGAATTTAATTCTTCTTTATATTGGCTGATATCATCTGTTAAATAGTCCATTTCTTTTTTAACAACAGAAACTTCAATAGCTTCTTCAAAAAAGTCAAGTTCATTACTTGTAAAAAGATCTTCATTGTAAGACAGCAGCATACATCTGTATTCTGTAATTTTAGCATCTTCTTTATCTACTGTAAAGCTTATAGCATGAGGAGTTAATACAGGAAGATCTGGATTGATAGGAGTCTTTTTTTCAGGCTCATTTTCTATAGAAATACCTTTTATAGCTTTTAACGTTTTTTTCAAGCTGAAAGTTTCAGATGGAGCCGAAAGAAAATCATCATAAGTGTTTATTCCTTTTTTATAATCATCTGTAAATATAGTAAGAAGAAAAATCACGTATTTTTCGCCCAAAGCAAGCATTTCATTGTCAACATCAACTAAATCAAGAGCTTTGATGACTTTAAAACCTTCTTTTTTTGCATTAGTAAATACTTCGTATGCTTTTTCGGTTTCTATTCTGTCAGCTTCAGCATGAATTTCAGCCTGAGTAAATTCGACTTTAGCAACTTTAGCATTTGAATCCACAATTTTAAAATTGTCTACAGCAACTTTTGCAGCATCAACTACTTTTGTTTCATTAAGTTTTGCCTGTCCAAGAACAAGTTCGGCAGTAATTAACGCATCGGCTGCTTGTTTAGAAGCTTTATTAAGTGCTGTATTATTAGGATCTTTTTTGGCAGCATCTGCAGCTTCCTGTGCATTTTCTTTAGCGTCAGCTACATCTTTTGTTAATTTAGGAATATGGCTTTTAGCATCAACAACTAGTGCATCAGCATCATTTTTTTCTTGGGCAGCAGTCAATAAAAGAGTATTTGCTTCACGAAGACTATCCTTTGCTTGACCCACTTTTTCTTTAGATGCTTTTTCTTTGGTTAATGCAGTAAAATAATGATTGTAATTGCTAATGTTTTCGCTTACAGTATTATGTTCATTTTCTGCAGTAGTATTCAACGACGGAAGAATTTGAATGTACTGTAAAGGACTGCTCATAGCTTCTTCTGCAGTCAATGCCGAAAAAGTAGCTTTTTTGCTGTCTTTAACTAAGAAAAGATTATAGCTTTTTACTGGATTCTCTAATCCAAGTGCTGGAGTATTGGTTCCTTTTTCAATTGGACTGAAAGGCGGTTTGAAATAATCAAAAGATACGGTGTAAGAGTTATTGAAAACTTTTGGAAGATGTACTTTTAAATTATAATTCAAACTCTTGTTGTTAAGAGAATAAGCATTTTTGGCGGCCTCAAGTTCTACTTTGTTAGACTCAATTGCACCTTGTGCATTTTTGGTTGTTACACTTGCAGCCGCTTTAGCATCATTTTCGGCAGCAACAACGGCAGCAATAGTGGTAAAATTAGTATTAGCGAGCGTTAATAAATTGCTCATAGAAGTATCTGTAGCTTTAGCTTTGTCTTGTATTGTAGAAGAGGCAACCTCTGCAATAGAAGCAGAAGTCTCCATTGCATGTTGAGAAGCAACTTCAGCAAGATAAGCAGTTCTGTTCATCAGATTATAAGCTTCAACACTCTGCTGATAAATCTGAGTACCATAATCGGCGGCATTAATAATACTAAAAATACTTCCCATATCACTTGCTAAGCGTACAATAGCATTTGTGGCAATCTGAATATTAGAGGCACTTACAGCTACATTAGTTACAGATTGTGCCGTGTAAGTCTTCTGCTGTCCAGCAGACAATAAGACATTGGTAGAAATGTTTTTGTTTTCAATTGCCTGCGCTCTTACTGCCTGCGTTTGATTGTATTTTTTTGTTGCCGAAGCAAGCTTGTCGTTGGTTACTATTTCGGCACCTTCGGCATAATAAAGTGTAAACATGGAAGAATTCAATTGGGAATCCAATTGTTTTTTATTCGTTTCCTGGCTTTCTAATGAAGCCAATACACTGGAATGTAAATTTTCACTGTAGCTGTTCATAACTGTTTTTTTTAGTTGATTAATTTTTTATTTTCACGGTTCGGTTTATTATTATAAAATTTCATTTTTGATTTAAAAAAGAACTTAATAGGGCCAGTTAACATGAAGAGGCTTATTCATCCAAGGATATTTTATAATCGAAAAAGCAAAAGGCGATTTGTTTATCAAAATATCATAAGCCCTTTTATCTACGGTTAGTTCCCATCTTTCTTCTAGTTCTAAAAGTATCCCGTCACGCACCAGCCAGTTTCCTCTAAAACCATCTATAGAGCAGTCTCCAATTGCCGGCCAATACGCAATTACAGCGTTTATTAAGCCATTTATCAATTGTTCGTTTTCTTTAGAAATTTCGATTTCATCAGGAACGGCATGGTCTAGAGGCAAACCACAGAGCACTTTATTCAGCGGTAAAAAAGCCTCTTCTGTTTTGCTTAATCCTGTAATTACATATTGTAAATACTGCACCGCATTGAGCTGTTTTTCTGTACTTATAAACTCGTTGTCGTGCACCAGATTAAGCCGTTCAAACAACATTACGATATAGCTGCTTAAGAGAACAGCTCCAGCATTTCTAATCGAAATTCCTTGTTTAAGCGGTGTTTTTGGGTTTTTAATAACTTCCATAATTTCTATTTTTGAGAGTGTTTCCAGTTGTATTGATTTTTGATGAGTTTGCTTTTCAGCATTTATAATTTCTCTAAAACTGAGCTGTAATGACAGCGGAAGCTGATAGATGTTTTTTTCAATATCAGAAATGAAATTCTTTTTGTCGATTCCCTTTTTAGTTACAACATCCCAAATGAGTTCGTTCCATATTTTATCAATCGAAATTAATCTCCAATTGTCATGTGCAGCGGCTTTTAGAACTTTTCGAAGTAAAAGGCTTTGAATTTCTTTTGCCGTAATACCGCGAATACTGATAATGCCTAAAACACTATAAAAATTTTCTAGAATTCTTAAATAAGATTCTTTGTTTGGGTCTATTTGGCTGATTGCTTTACACAAACTATTAAAATTGACAGTTCGGCTGAGCCAGTCTATCTGCGCTTCTGGAATAAATTCTTTTTTAATTATCTTGAAGAATATTTTAGGATCTTTTACAATAATCTCGTTTAGTAAATCTTTAATTTCAAATGAACTCGAAATACTAAAACCAGCAGGAATTTGTTTCTGGCAGATAATCAGCAGACACCAATCGTATTTTTCTTTTTCCGAAAGATTTTGTCCCTCAAATAAAATATTGTTTTCAGCAGTTTTAAAATTGATTGCAGTTGTATTATCATTAAAATCTAAACTGTTTTCTAAAAGTTTATTGAAGCTGTTATTCTCTTCTAAATAAGATTCTTGAAACGATTTAGAAGCTGTTTCAATATCATTTTTTAATGCAATTTTTCCAGCAGTGATTTTGCTTTTCAAATAAACCGTAAAAGCATTTTGAAGCATTTTCTGAAACAAAATTTCATTTCCTTTATAAGCATTATATTCCAAAAGAGTTTTCCAGAACAATTCTTTTAAATCAGAAATAAGTTCATTTTTTGAAAGAGATTCGGACTGTTTCATAATGAAATCAGATTGTTCTTTGATCCAATTGTTTTTTAAGAATAGTCCGTTTTTCAGAAAGTATTGAATAATATCTTCGCCTTGTTTTTTGTCTTCTTTTCGCAGTAAAATAAATTTAGCATCATTAAAATTAGCAGACAATACATTTGACAATTCCACTTGTGCCTGCTGAGACGTGCTCTTTATTAATGAAGCAAGCTCAAGAACCGCAATAGAAGTATTGTTTTTCAGCTGATTTAGAAATGTCTTTTTCATATTAATTCCAAAAGATTTAATTCGTTTAGATTGCAGCAATTTGGTTATAAACTCAAAGTATTGGCTGCGTTTAATATTGCTTACTTTTTTAGATAACTGAATAATTACAGTTTCCAGAAAAAGGGATGAATTATGCTCAGGATGTACTACTATTTCCTGAATACTCAACAACAATAAATCTTCGGTAAGAAGTTCTTCTGGAAAATCGTAGTTGTCTTTTGCATTCAGGATTTCATAAACGATTTGTATCGTCTGCACCAATTTTGTTTTTTTATAACCAGTTGTTCTTATAAGCAGCTGCAGCAGTTCTCGATTTAAAACCAATGGAAGTAGTTTTTTTAGAAAGTCTTTATTACCATAAGAAAGCATCACCTCAAAAGCCATTTTAGGATGCAGTAAAATATTTTTGATTAAGGCTCTTTGTAAGTTGATATAAAGCTCGTTTTTGTTTGCTTTTTTTAGAAGCTGTACTTCAAGTTTAGACATTAAATTTCTGAAATGAAAGGCTGGATAACTCGAATTATTACGATCTATTTCATTGTAATAAATAGCATTTAGATTGTTATAAATTTCGGCAGCATTACTTGTTTTTACCGCTTCAGGAATCCTTGCATTGGTAAAAGATTCTAATAATTGTGCGGTTTCGATATTATTTTTTTGGCTCAATTCTTTGATGCAGTGCAGTAAGAATGCCGTGTGATCTGTATTTTTATTTTTGATTAGAAAAGCAATGCCAATTTTCCATAGCACTTTATCGTTTGTTTTCAGCCTAAGCGTTTTGCTTAATTTGTTCAGATAAAGTACAGTATCCAGATTTAGAGAAGATGGAGTAGTGTCTAATTTAGAAAATAGAATTTTTATCGATGTTTCATCCAAGTCTTCAATGAGCAGCATCAAAGAACTTTCGGTATGTAACACTTTTTTTAAAATGCTGTAAAATTTGGTTGGATTCTCATAATGCAGCGCAGCAATCAATTCGTTTAAATCAGCTCTTTTAGACTTCGATTTAGGTTCTGTTTTATTTTTTAATAACTCTTCAAAAACCGTCCAATAATCTACAGTTTCTTCCAGCTGATGATGTTCTCTTTTTTGCAGTTCATATTCATTTGTCAGCGTTTTAAGCGAAAGAATAAAATCGCTGTTGCGGGTTGTTTTATCAGAGATTTTAAGAATCGTATTTTCAATCAATACAATAAGATCAGCATACGCAATATTGTAATGATTTGCCATTTGCAGAATGCTGCTTTTCATGAAAGCCAGTTTATTAAAAAGCGTGCCGCGTTCTAGAAGCAAAAAGTTCAAGATAAAGAAATACAAGTTCTTTTTGAAACTTGCCGTACTGGTCTGAACAATCGTTTCTTTTACCTGAAGATTGGTCATAATCGATGTAAATTCAATTATCGAATCGCTGTTATTAGGTTCAAGCGCTGCAATTATTTTGTTTACATTTTTCTCATTAAATTGCCACGAAATTCTCTTTCTAACTTCCTCGTGCGTGATTCCTATTTTTTTAATAATGGCGATAATTTCAGATAAATTATTCAAAAGCAGTTCAGCCATCATTTGATTAACAGATTCTTCTTTATTCTGATAATTCCAAGGCATATAACCTTCTATTAAAAAAACAGAAAGATTCTCTAAGATCGATTTTTCTTTGTTGTAAACCGAAATTAGGTTTTGTTTCTGATTGTTTTGATTCATAATCAGTTCCGCAATTTTTTCGCGCAGCTGCGTTCTGATTTTTGTACTCAAATCAAATTCAAGATCACTATAATCACAGTCTCCAAGATCGAGTTCTAAAGACTGAATTCTCCAGCTTTGCTCCGGCGGACAGAGTTCATTAAATACATTTGCAGCTTCTCTGGGCAGAGAAATTTTGCTCCACGTACTCAAACGTTCCTGAAGTCTGTATCCTTCTTCTTTCTTATCAAAAGTAGTATCCCACTTTAGACTTGATACAATATGGCTATTTATTTCTTCCATTTTTTGTTTCTAAAATTGTGGTTAAACTATTGATAAGATTCATTGCTGCAACAGCAGGATTTATAAAATCTGTTTTCTCTGAGTCGCTTATTGATGGACTTCCTGGTTCTGTTGAGATGGGAAGTAATTGATTTTTGAATCGTAAACTTTCGTACCAATAAATATAATCGGGAATCAAGGTTTCTAATTCCTGACTGCTTACAAAAAGACATTCGCAGCTTACATTTGCTGGAAGCGTAACTTTAAGAAACTGTTTTAATCGTTTTTTAAATTCAGGTGTTTGCAATGGCGGAATAAAATCTGGAAACAGTAATAAAAGAGTCTTTTTAAATACTTTTGAATGAATGGTTATTTTACCATTTCCAGACGGAATTGTGATACGAAATGTATAATTTGCTGTGCCTATTTTTGTATAATCGGCTGTGTTTTCTAGTTCTGAAGTACTTACTGTAAACGGATATCTTATACCCGAAAAAAGCAGATATCCGTTTTGTAATTCAGTATCAAGAGATGTTTCGTCAATTGTGTTTAAAACAGAATTCAGATTGGTTACAGTTTGAAAACTAATGTTATCAATCGTATAATTGGTCTGATTTACCTGATTTGGTTTGATGATTTCGAGGCTGAATTTTAATTGATTTAAAAGAAGCACCGTTTCCAAAACAATACTGCCATTTCGGATTTCAGCAAACCACAAAGCTTTTTGAATGGTTTTAAAAAGTGTACTGTTTAATAAGCTTTCGGCATTGTTTTTTTGTCGGTCTAATTGAACCGAAATAAAATTGGTATAAATGTTTTTTAAGCCGAAAAGTAAATTCAGTTTCAATTCAAATCCAGAGAAATCATTGAAATCGTTTTGGTCTAATTTTTCCTTTTTATTGATTTGTTCTGATCTAAATACAAAATCGGTCGTATTTTCATTGATTACATTAAAATGTTTGATCTTAATTTTCGGAAGGTTTACATCTATTTTTCCTTCTGTATTTCCAGCTATATTTTTGGCACTTAAATAATCGTATGCTTTTTGTCTGTTGTACGATAACAATCCAAGATTTTGCAGATACAAACTTTTTAAGATGATCTGGTCTTTTCTTTTGTCTCCTGTATAAATAGTGTCTTCAATAAGAGCATCAATTACTTTTGGCGATTCGCCGTGTCTGGCAAGAAGATGATCTAATAAATTATTTCTTCGGTTAAGGTTTGCATTTTCCTCTTCCATCAATTTCATTAAACCAAAAATATACGGGTTGTAAGGATCTTGTTGGTATTCGAACCAGCTTTTTTCTAATAATACAGCAGGATTTTCAGTACCATAACTATAATTAAAAATAGAAGTATCTTTTAATAAAGGTTTGATATGAGGCACATTATATAAAGATTGATAAAAATAACTTGGAGAAAACATTTTGTACGGAACTGGATATTCTAAATGTTTCTGCTCGTATTTATCTTTTAGGGCATAAAAAGTTTCTTCGTCTGAAGGAGCTCCAGAAGTTGAGTTTTTAAAAGAAAATAGTTTAGAAACATTGGCCAGCTGCGAAAATTGATTGGCCAGAATCTGATCAAATAAAATCAAATATCCTTTTAACTGACGTGATTGTGCAACTTGTATTGGCTGTGAATAATCTTCTATGGTATCATCGCCAATACCATATTGCTGCGGAAATGTATTCTGAATAGAATAATAAGTATTGATGTCTCTAAAACTGCTTTTGGGTATTTTTGAGGCTTCTTTGTTGTTTATAAGAGCTGTTGTTTCTTCAAAATTATCAATAGTTGTCTGCAATGGCGCAAAGGAATCAAAGGGTAAATCTTTTCCGTTGGCGCTTAATACCAGTTTTTTATTTTGATAAGAAGCTAATACATCAACAGACAGAATCTGCTCTATTAAGGCTTGAAGCACGTTTACTGTTTTTTCTTTTTGGTAAAGTTGTAAACCAGTTATTGAAACAACGCCGCTTACAGATTCTATGATCGGCACCAAATCAATGCTGCGAATATTGTCTTTTTTATCTACTAAAGAATCCGTTAGAATCCAGCCATTTTCTAAATAAGGGCCGTCGTATATTTCGGCGGCAGTATATCCAGCAAGTTTTAGTGTATCGTAGCCAGCCTGTTCTAGTATTGAAAAAATGTAAGTCTGTATTTTGGTCTGTACATTTAGTAAAATAGTATATTGATCGGCATCTTTTTGAATTTCTAATTTACCGCCAATCCAGCAGTTTACAGGACTCAGCGCAATTGGTTCATTAAAGATTTCGCCTAAATTTCGGCTTTTATTAAGTACATAAAATGCCGCTTTGCAAATGCCTGCAGTATCTGTAATTGCTGGATTTACATAAAGATAAACCTGATAGACTTTATTAAATGGAAAAACATTATTGTTATAAGAAAGTATCACAACATTATAAACGTTTTCTACGCCATCAACGATATATTTTTTGTAATCATCAATCGTATACGGAGCAGTGGTAAGAATTTCATAAGGAAGATAAAATTGGTCTTTAATCTCGATATTTCCGTTGTAATCCGTTAAAATATCCGGAATACTAAAATCTGTACAATAACCCAATTCTGTCAAAGCAAAACAAAACTGGTCTAAAATGGTCATTCCGGGATCACTCGGATTAAAGTTTGTCCATTCACTGCCAATATGTTTTTGGATATAATCAATAGTCTCCGCTTTCAAGAATGAAAAATCTTGATGCGGCGGAAGCTGTTTTTTTGATATGTAATTAATAGTATCCATTTTATGCTAAAAAAGTAATATTGTGATTGGGTGCCGTTACTAAAAGTGATGAAGCTCCGTAAGCCTGAAGTTTTGTTTTATCTTTCTTGCAGACTGTTTGTATTTTGGTTACCGAATTGATGTAATAACTAGAAAACGAAATGTCTTGAACGGTTTCTACTCCTTCAATGGTTAGTATAAACGAGTTTATTTTGGCATCTAGGAGCGGTTGTCCTATTTCTATTTGAGGCGTACAATTGGTAATCCAAGGCGATAAATATTCTTTTAACGCAAGGTTAATAGTTTTTAAAACCAATGTTTCCTGATAACCGCTTTTAAGCCCGATTACCGCATTGATCGTAACATATTCCAGATTAAAATTAGAAACGTTTATGTTTGCAAAAGGCGATGCATTTTGAGTTAAGAAATCCTGAATCTCAATCTCAAGACAATTGGTTACCAAAGGCATAAAAGCATTACTGTTGTCTGTAGTTGTTTTTTTTATCAGATAGACATTACAGCTGTTATTAGATTGCTTGGTTACAACTTTAGAATAATAAACAGCATCAAAATTTTGAGCAATCAGCGTATAATAATCGGCAGGACTTACAACTCTATTTTTTGTTTTAATTGTAGTACTGACTCTCTCATTTTTATTGGTTTTGTTTTCTGCTGCTTTTCCCCCAAAAGACGGAAATGGCTGCAATAAAGATGCTATCTGCGGAATTGCAGTCTGTGGTTTGGTTATCACATTAGCATTTATCTGCGGTACTTGAGTATCGGTTAAAAATGATGTTCCTGTTCGCTGTACACTAAAACCATTGGTTTGTAAAAAAGTAGTTTTAGAATACGTATCAAGTTCCCCGCAGACTGCAATTGCAAGCCAGTTATTTGTTCCCGGCATATAATCTTGATTGTTATTACAATCTAACGGAATAGCCAATTCTATAATTCCAGAGCATTTAAATTGATTGGTTTCGTCTGATAGTATTTTTACTTCATTCCAGCCCAAATTATTGAGATAGAAATATTGAACACTGTCGTAAGAAGTAATAACAGTTGAATTTCGAGCCAATTCAAAATATAAATTTAAAGAGCTGTTGCAGATTAAATTGTCCAATTCTAGGAATAAAGCACCAGTATAATCAAAAGTTGGGTAAATAGGAAAACCATTTTTTAGATCGGTTTGCGGCAGACCCACAATTGCTGTATTTGTTAAAGCTGTACTTGTTTGAATAGCTGTACTGTCAAATATTGAATAATTCTTAAACGGAGAATACAAAAAAAACTGCAGCGGATAATGTCCTGCTGTGCCGTCTAGTTTGTAAACGATATTTGCGGTATAGTCTGCCGAAATTGTTTTTATTTTTGGTGCAAATGGTACGCTGGCAGGCGGTATAATTTGAGAACTAACATCTTTTCCTCTTGATTTGTTAAAAATATTTCCGTTTTTAAAAGCTATACTGGTAACAACATTTGGGTACAATTCTGAACCAAAACCATATTCAGGACTAGCCAAAACCATCTTTATAAATCCTGAAGTACTGGTATCTGTAAATTTTAATGGCTGGTTTTGAATACTGGGATCGAGCAGTTCTAAAGCTTTATCAGTGCTGTCAGTATCGTTAGTTTTTACAGCATCAGCAGTATTTTGAGAATCAGTTTTAAGTTTGTAATAACTGTAATAACTACTTAAGTTGCTTACAAATGGTATTTTTGGATCTCCATTAGCAGGATTGAATAAATCAACAGGATTTGTATTTTCTTCTATTGAAACAAATGAAACAGATGTAGGATCTGTTTTGGGTTGGTCAACTTTTGTTATTTGCAGACCAGTCCATGATTTTTCTTGAAGAATATTAAAATTTGCTTTAAAATTTGCATTGTTAAATGTCTCAGGAATAGTGGTGACTGGATTATCATTCTTTTTTAAAAAACTAAATAGACTTGTATCTGATTTTGTATTATTAGATGAAGGTGTAACCAAATACGTATTGTATGCGGTGTAATACGTCATGAAATCAGAAGGTAGTTTATCCCAATCTATTGTTACCAGAAAATTATCCAGAGGTTTACTGAATATTTCATTATTTCCGATAATAAAATTAGAATTCAATAACGGAGTTGGTCCAAAAGGAGGAAAGGGATTTTTGGCATTTAATTCTCCAAAATCATTATACAATTGAAAGGTTTGCGCTCCTTTTACAGCTGTATTTATTGTGATGGAAGTTATTTGCTGCGATGCACTTGAATCAGCAATAGTTTCGAATACTATTTTTAGCATTGGCCATTCTGTTTTTACTCCATCTGGATTAATTAGAAACGGCTCAATTGGCAGATCTGCAGGCGTAAGATTAAACACTACAGTAATAGCGTTTGGTACCTGCGGCGTGTTTAACGGAAATGCAGGTGCAGTTAATTTTAGCCAGCTTTTTTGTGTGCTGAGAAAGAAATCTGCTCCTTGTAAAACAGAAGAATCTATTGCAGCGCTAAACTCAAAAGTCAAAGTGATCGTTCTTTGTCCTTCTCTTAATAATAACATTGGAGAAGCAAAGGCAAATCCCGTAGACAATGGAGTAGTGGCTGGAGTTTCGTCTCCAAAGGTTGGCCAGCTTATTGTATTACCCGCTTCATCTTTCTGAATGCTCGATGGTTTACTAATAGTTTGTAAGTTATAAGAGCAGGAGTTTGGTTGTTTTTGATAAGCAAGAGTTTGTACACTTGTAATTGATGCAGGATTCAGGACTACGTCTTTTTGTGATGCAAATAGTATTGGATCTGCCTGCGCATCAACTCCAGCATTGAATAATGTACCCGAAGGTAAATTAAATACAGAATCGGTTTTTGCTAATACGGCACACAAAAAAGCATGGTCTGCCACGGCAGGCAATTTGGTTTGTTTTAGAATATCGGTATAATAAAAATCAAGATGTTTTTGCGAAATTCCGTTTAAGTGATCTTGCTGTACTTTTAAGGTATTTACAAAAGAACGCAAAAGTGTTGTGTCTGGAAATTTACTTTTTTTATGGCTTAATTTTTTAAATTCATTTGTTGAATGATGAATTATGGTCTCTAAAAAATGAAATAAATGATCTGCAATTATAGTCAAAATATTCAGAGAGAAAGAAGTCATTTTTGATGCAGCATCCAGAACGGTTTTTTCTGTTTCAAAACCAAAAACCTCCCAAAACGGACTTTTGTCTTTGTTTATAGACCAAATATCTGTATTAAAAGAGGTAAAATCATTATTAGGCATATTTGCAGTAAATATTCCTTTTGCAGACAAGTTGTTTAAATATTGTCTGAAAGATTGTATCGCCCAGAAATCAACACTTAATTTTGTTTTTACTTCGTGAATGATATAATTTTTAAGATCATATATTTCATTAGAACTCTGCATATAATGCGTCCAGCGTTCAATGATTTTGTAGATCGAAGTAATGTGGTCAAATAGTTTATTGAGTGCTATAGAAGTCAGATTTCCGTCAATTTGTTTTTGAAGTAAATTTTGAATTTCGGTACAGCTGTTTTTATAGATCGAATGCAGGTTTTTATAATTTGTTTTGGATATTGACACCATTAAAAAAACAGGATCTTTTAGTAAAAAAGGATTCCAGTTTCCGTCGATTGTATTGGTATCATTATAAAAATTAATTAGTTTGCTAAATTCAGTAAGAAAGTACAGCCAATCCTGCTCGTCCCTTCCGTCTATTAAATACGGACTTGGAACGAGTGATTCGTTGCGTGAATTTAGGGCACTATTTTGATCCATTACAATCATTATTTTTTGGCTAAGTTGGTTCCTTCTTTTATGTGAAAAGGAAACACATAATTATGTCTGGTATTGGTTTGCGAATAGACATAAATGATTAATATTTCGATTATTCCATTTGTAATATCTGTTGATGCAACTTGTACATCTTGTACCAATATTCTGGGTTCGTAGCGGAGTAAAGCGAACTTGATAGTTTCTATAATTTCTCCTTTTAGACTGCTGTCAATTTTTCTGAACATAAATTGCTGTAAACCAGATCCAAAATTAGATTCTAGCGTGCGTTCGCCTTTGCGTGTACTCAGAATAATATTGATAGACTCATTGATATTCGTTTCATTTGATGACGTATTCAACTGATGATTTCCCACAGAAAATGAGACGGGAAATGCCCATCCTGAACCTAAAAAGGTGCTTTTACTTTTATCGACTACATTATCCACCTATCATTACATTAAATGCTCCAAGGACTATTGATCCTCCATGAGCGGTTGTATCTCCCATTCTTGCGGCGGGAAGTCCGCCAATCATTACAGTTGCCGATCCTTTTACTATTGCATCTGGCGGTCCTACACACATCAATGTATCGCCAACTCTTGCTGCTGGTAATCCTACTATTAAAACAGTTGGTTCTCCTGGACCAATAATTGGCCCGCCAACATGTGGAATAGGAGGGACTCCGGGTGTTACCATCGGACATTCGTGAAAATCTGTAAGTCTAGCTGCTGGTGGCATATCTTGTTATTGTTTAAGCGTTTGTATTTATTTTAATACATCAATTTTGCAGGTTTTAAAACAGGCGTTTTACTTGTTCAAATGCAGATATCTTATCTATGTGAGAGAAATATTTTTCTTTTATGTTACTGCTATTAAAAAAATAAAATCTATCCCGATAGCTATCGGGACTATGTGTTAAATATTTTTAGTTAATCATTACCATTGCACCTTTCAGCGTTAACTCCATTCCTCCAGATACTTGTGCCATTTGTCCGCCTTGAGCAGAATATTGCATATCTGCAGATTCTTTAATATTCATTCCTTTTATGGCGACATCGCCTCCACTGGATTCAATAGAAACACCTTGCATTCCTTTTATACTCACATTTTGCTGCGCCGAAATGGTTATGTTTTTCTGACTGCTCAAATCAATACCGCTTTCTGACATTACAATACTATTTTGATTTTGATCTTGAATCGTGATTTTCTTATCTTTGTCGCTTATAATTATGGTGTTTTTATTGGGCGTTGCGACGGTCCAGATTTTATTTTCGTCATCAAACTGTACTGAAATTCCAGATTTGGAAACAATGGCTTTTATCGAATTTTTATCGTTAGGTTCTAAACCTGTAAAGGGTTTTATAGTTGTTGAGCTGTACAAACTTCCTAAAATGACAGGATAACGCGGATCTTCATTTAAGAAACCAAGAATTACTTCATCTCCAACTTCAGGTAAAAAAAAGGCTCCTGCACCGCTTGTAGAATAAAAATTAGAAAGTCTTGCCCAGATGCCTGCGCCATTTGCATCAAAGAGCGGAATGTTTACTAAAATTCGATATTGAGAATCTGGGTCTTCATACATTTGTTTTACGGTACCGTTAAACAAACCTCTGGCTCCCGGAATAAGACCTGATGCGGGAGGAGACATAACATCTGGAGCTTCTGTAAACCAAAGCGGTGAAAGTCCCAATGAAACCTCAGAAACCCAATTTCCCCCAGAAAGATCATGAACAACACCTGCAATAAGATAATCACCGTTAAAGCGGTCGCCAAGACCAGCAAAAGTCATGTATTTTCCGGGATCGATTAAATTGGTGCCTTGAAATTTTGCCTCGCCAGTTATTTTAGAATATTCACTTTTAATGATTTGCGCTTTTGACCAAATATTTAAATCTGCGGTTTCTAAAGGTCCAGAAGTCTGGAGCTGAAAAGTAGAAAGCCCGATAACGTCTGATAATTTTTTGGACGTTAAATTTCCTGATCCTGCCACATTTGGTGTTGCCGGACTGTTTATAATGGCTTGTGTTTTGTAATCCCAAGCATTAGATGTAACATTTCCCAATTGAGAAGTAGCATCTAGTTTGGCATTAAATTCATATAAATTGTCTCCATATGTAACAATAAGTACAGATGATGTACTGCTGTCTGGAGCAATTACCGAAACGGTACCATTTATAGTGGTCACAATTAAGCCATTTGCTTCGGCAAGAGACAGAATATAGTCCCAATCGGTTACATAATACTGCACTTGTTCAGGCCATGTGGTTGTGGTTGCTGTAACATTTGGCGTTAATCCAGAATAAGTTCCTATAATTGTTGAAATAATATCGCTGTCTTTTTGTTTAGAATAGGTAAGGCTTTTTCTGCCCACAATCATTTTTACTGCAGCATCACTACAATCAATTTCCAGAGCAGATCCTATCAAGCTGTCAATTCTAATGGACTGACTCATGATGATACCGCTAAAAATAACTTGGTTGGTATTATCATAACCCGCTTCAATGCTGATTGCTGCACCGGGAACAAAAGTATCGGAAGAACTTGCTATAAACGTTCCTGTATTGGCTTCTCCGTCTAGAATTACAATTTTAGCAGAAGCAATTCGGTTTACTTTTTTTTCTACGTGTACAGAAAACACACTAAGTTCATCGGGTATTGTAGTACCGTTGACTTTTACTGTGAATGTTGCGATTCCGCCGCTTTTTATTTCGTCTGAAGCACTCATTAATTGGAGGGATTTAAGGGTGGAAATATCAATTTATCGATTCCGTTTAGGTTTCTAAATTTATTTAGTTTGTTGTATTGGGCTACTTGTATGTAATACGAATCATCATCCCAGACTTTTAAGCACAATTGCGGTAAAGACATTCCTTCTGTGACGTTTACAATATGCGTTAAGTCTGGAGACTCTGGTGCATCTGTCATTGTTACTGTTTTAGAAGAAATATATTGACTGAAAGACAGTGATATCTTGGCTCTCAAAGGGCTTCCGTCGGGTTTAAACAGCGTATAAGAAATATCAATTGACTCTAAAACACCATTAAAAGTAATATTCTGTCCCCATTGCACTTTTACAAAATTCGGACGGTGAATTTTACCATTATAGGTGTAAATAATCGTTTCTAAGGCGGTTATTTCTTTTGCCATATCAACACGTTTAGCATCTACAATACCGGTACAGTCTATAACCATTTCTAAACTAAGTTTGTTACTAGGTGTACTTTTATACTTTTGCGAAGCCGAGCTTGTTGCAGGAGCCTGCTGTTCGTTGTATTCAATACTTTTTTGTAACTTAATAGTATCTGGATTGATCATAAAGGAATATGGATTTCCGGAGAATTTATTCTGAAATTCTTCGTCTGTATATCCCGTTATTTTCATTAATTCTAAACTTGCCATTTTTGTAGTATTCAGCGTTTATAACTATTGTCGTATTTTTTTTCTACAATCATTCTTTTGCATTCTTCCAGTAATTGTTTCCTTAACAGAGACAATTCTTTTTCTTTTGCAAGAGAAGAATTCTTCGTATTAGTACTTACGATTTGTGTTTTGATTATGAGTTCTCTTATTTCTACGGGCATAATTAATTGCTAAAAAGTTTATCGTAAGTTGTATTCGAAGAAATATCAAAATAGGTGTAAGCGAGTTCAATAGATTCTATAGCAATGCCGCTTTCCTGAGAGTTTAGATCAGAAACAGCATATTTTATGGGATAGGCATTGTTAAAAGTCCATTGCATACACACAATACCATTGGCATTGAGCAGACTCAATATTACGTTATGCGGCTGAATTGCATTTGCCAATCCTTGATCGATACAGTTAGCACACCAGCTTACCAATGCAGATCCAACAGGAACAATGGCTCTCTTTAAAACTAAGTTCTGACTGTTAGAAACAGTTGGGAGGCGGTATTTAAATCTATTTTCGCCTCCACAAACAATTTCTTCTACGCTTAATTCTTTAGATATGCCAGATACTTCCTTAAAAGCGGCATCTACACCAGAAAAAGAGAGTGTAAAATAAAAGCTAACCGGATAATCACTTGCCACCGTTTTTGATAATTAGTTGTTCGTGTGCAATTTCTATAGTGTCTACTGCAACTTCATTTCCATCAGATTTTAAATCGGTACTGGTAATTTTAGTCGGCCAGGCATTATTAAGCGTCCATTGCATGGTAACATTTCCTTTTTCGTCTAATAGTTTTATCAGCACTGTTCTTCTTTTTATCGTATTCATTACGATCTGCTGATGCCAGTCCCAAAAAGAATTGTCATTGACAAAAACGCCGCGTTTCATAGTAACATTTCCGTATTTGGTAATTCCCGGCATTTTTTCTACAGAAAAAAGCGGACTGTTACTTTTGCGATATTCTATGATTTGATTTTCAACATCCATTCCGGTAACTTCCTGAAAAGCTACTTTTGTTAATTCTGTTCCAAGGTCTACTTCAAACCTAAACTTAGGCATGGGCCACGTT
Organism: Flavobacterium sp. MC2016-06; assembly: GCF_009711165.2. Taxonomy (GTDB): domain Bacteria; phylum Bacteroidota; class Bacteroidia; order Flavobacteriales; family Flavobacteriaceae; genus Flavobacterium. Next base: position 133,976 of record NZ_WMID02000001.1, read on the forward strand.
GCACCTTGAATGCTTCCATCATCTGTTGCCATAATATTGTATTTTTAAATTATAAATTTTCTTAAATGAGTTGGTTATCGATTAACTTGAGGTTGCCATTTGTTGTTGGAATGTCAACACAATGAATTCTGCCGGATGAACAACTGCTACTTTTACTGTAACATTCATAAAACCGTTTAAGATATCATCTCCTGTCATTGTTGTGCCCAATCCGCAGGAAACAGAAAAAGCATCAGAGGCACTTGCACCCATTAAGCCGCCTTGTTTCCAAATAGAGTTTAAGAAACTAGAAATCATCGAGATTACAGCTTCCCAAGTGTTTTTGTCATTCGGTTGAAAAACATACGCCTGAGCGGCAAGTTTACAAGACTGTTCTAGAAAAATCATAGTTCTTCTTACCGGAATATATTTCCAGTCATTGCTGTTTCCGTCTAGAGTTCTAGAACCCCAGATTAGAATACCAAGACCGTTAAATAATCGAATTGCATTTATAGATTTACCAGAAACGGCATCTATATTTAAATTGGCCTGCTGGCTTTCTGAAATTGAAATTGGTAAAGATGCTGCGCCTACTATAGAGGTATTTGCAGGAGCCTGCCAAGGACCAACAGCATTGTCAACAGTAGTAATTACTCCAGCCATTCCTCCGCTTGGCGGTAAAATATTAGCATCACTCAACACATGTTTTATAATCAACGCGTAAATTGGACTTGCAATCGTAAGGGCATTATTGTTTTGTGTAACGGTTAAAGTACTGGCTGGATTCTGAATAGCCGCAATAATGGAAGCAACAGCTGCATTTGGTGCGCTTGGCGGATTTATTACGGCTTCTAATTGTTTTACATCACCACCAAATAGATTGGTATAATCAATGTCGGTATTCTGCATGATGGTAGTTCCAATAAAAGGATAATAAGCCATTCCGTAATTTAATCCCACAGAACCTGTGTTCATTCTGAAATTTGAAATATCCTGAGTATATAAAATTGGATCTGGTGCATCGCCGCCAATAATATCAAACAAACACATTGCAGTCTGCATATTGGTACTTTGAAGCAGCATTTCCTGCATAAGTGTACCATTGTTTTCTAAACTTAGCAAAGTTGCTTCAGGACAGATGTACATGGTTGGTTCAGGCTCGTTTAGTAACAATGCAAGACCTCCTGTTAAATCGTTTAATTGTACGTTTGGATTTACAAGCGGTGTTCCCGGAGTCGCAGGCTTTTGTGATGCAGGGCCATAAGTACCAACAGATACTATGTAGGCATCGCCACCGCCATTTTCATAAAAAAGCCTAACGCTGTTATACAGATAATAAACCGTATTTGGATCTGGAACTATAGAATAGTAGGATCCGTTGATTAACATATAATCTCCCTTTGCAGGTTGACTTTTTTGCTGTACTAAGTAATATTCAGGACTGTATTGTTTAGCAGGACTCGCAGGAAGCGGTGGATCTGGTAAACAAAAAAAGGCTTGAAAATCAGCAAACGATGTAATTCTTACGGGAACATTCGTATACGATTTCCCTTCGTAAGAAGCTTGTGGTGTATATCCAATAAATGCTGGTACTGCTGTAGCAACTGCTACAACTGAATTTGGAAAAGCATTTAATTCTTGAATATAAACACCAGGGGTTTGGATGGTAGATAAATTCATTGATTCTAGTTTTTAATGTTCATTTTTAAATTGTTCTTTATATGTAAATATACATGGGTGATGTAACTTGATTATTTTCTGCGTTTGCAAGTATTCCTATTCTAGAAACATCTGGAATGGGTAATCCTTTGATTATTGTTTTGCCATTTGAACTTTTTTGACCGGCTTCATTTGGTTCGTTTTGGTTTATTAAATCGAACTTGTTTTTTGGTTTTTGGCTAAGCGGAATATTAGTTTCGTTTGAGGTAAAAAGAAGTGCTTTTTCGCCTGTTTGCAAGGTTACCGTTTTAGGGCCGTCAAATTGAATAGATCCTTTTTCTGAAATTACAGGATTGTCGAGCTGCACTGCATTTTTATTAATAATATAATATTGCCATTGTGTAGCTCTTGCAATAAAATTTATTGTAAAATGTAAGTCTTCGGCAGTATTCCGGCTCTTTAAAATATCTTCAAAATAAATCTTTAATTGACCAAAAAAGGGTGCAGAAATACTTGGTTCTAAGGTTTCGTTGAGTTGTATATTACCGTTTTTATTTTGGTTTTTAAGGTCTTGACTGTTGTAAATAAGCTGTCCCATAAAGTTAATTGGCAAAGCTGTAAACAGAAAGAAAAAAGGATTACTGCTTTTGATATTAAATTCAAAATAATCCTTAGAAGTTGTTTTAGTAATATAATCTAATGTGCTTGTTAATGATGTTGTTGTAGTATAGAAAAGATCAAAACCATTTGAAATAGTATTGATTCTAAAACCAAATTTTCTAAATATTTTATCCGTATCATTATCAGGTATAAAGTGCAGACAATTGCATTTGCTGTTATCAAAAAAACTATGATAAACCATAACATCAAACGCTTTTATGAAATTGTTCTGGCTCATGATTGTACAGTATTATTTGTAGTCGTTACAGCAGGTATAATTTCTTGGGTTTCGCTGCCTTGAACTTTTATCAGTTTCATTTTGTAAATGATAGAAGGCTGATATTTAGCGCCCATTGCAGTCCATAAACTATGCATCTGGTGGTAAGAGATTTTCTCATATTCAAATTCCAGTCTCGAAATGCCCTGCGGGATAGAAGAGGAGGAAGAAGCGTCTAGATAATTGTTAATCTGAAAGAAGGAAACAATAGCATCCAGAAACTTTAAAGATTCGGTATAATCATCAAAATTACTGCTGATTAAAATATCCAGATTGTATTTTTCTACAGGATTAAAACGAGAAAAATTTCCATTTTCGAGTTTTTTGTTCTGAACATAAAAAGGCTGATTGGTTTCTTTTTCAATATTAATCAAGGATAAAACCACTTTGTTTTGATTTACTTTTGGAAATGTTCCGCTTGTGTCAACAAGATAATTTAAGACGATTCTATCTTCGTCTAAACTAAAAAGGTTTTTCAAAAACTCTCCGAGCAATTTACTCGTAAATTGTAGTGATTGATTAATCATGATTGTTTGGTTATGAATTTTTTGGTATGCGTATAAGAAACTGATAGTCAGAATATACTGTAAAAGTAATTTAGAAATTGATTGAAAGACTATTTTAAGAATATACTTTTTGTGTACATCACACAAAAAAAATCAACTTTCGTAGACAAAATGTAGACAAATTAATTTATCGAATAAAAAGGAGGTGTTTTATACGTATGAGCGATAAAAAAAGGAAGGCTTGAGGATTGATTTTTATGTAGTTATCTAATTATTTGAAGAGATAAATTGATTGTGAAAAAAAATAGATCCTATAAAGTACAATCGAAATTATTTATATAAACTGTTGTATAGAGAAGTTTTAAGAGACTGTTCTTAAGTATGAAAAAATGTCTTGTTCTTTTTCAAGTGTCAATTTTTTTTTAAGTCTGTATTTATGAGTTCGCACACTGTCCTGATTAATTCCAAGAAGATTTGTGATATCATTATTTGTCATGTTCATTTTGATATAACAGCAGTATTTTAAATCTTTTGGACTTAATGAAGGATGTTTTCTTGCAAGAGTCAACAAGAAATTCGGATTTGTCTGTTCAAAATAAATCTTAAAATCATCCCAGAGTTTGGTATCGTTAGCCACTGCTTTTATAGAATTTACAATAGACATTAATTCTCTTCTGATGGCATCATTAACATTTGGATACAGATATGAAATGCGTGTTTTTACTTTTTGTAGTATTTCTGTTTTTTGGTCAAGCTCCATTACATAATGGCTTAATTCTCTTGTACTGTCCAAAATATTTTTTTGCAAAGCTGCTTCAGCAAATCCTGTAATTGTTTTGGTTTTTGTTTCTGTTTTTTTTAAAAGAAAAATAGATTTAATTCTGTAAATTGAGAAATCAGTATTATTGATATGTTTATAAGGATGCGTAAAAATGATGCAGTTTTTTGACCAGCAGGTAGACTCGCATTCATGATTTTGCGTTAAGCACAAAATTGGAATATTAATTTTATTTAAGTTGATGTCGTTTATTATAGGCTGATTTCTTTTGAAACCTAAAATGATTAAATCTGGACGTAATGATTTTGCGGTGTTGAATAGATCCGAAGGTCTTGAAACCGAAGCTGTAGAAAAAGTAAAATCGACAATTAGAGACAAAATGTTTAATACCTGAGTCAAAACTTTAGTATCATCACATCCAATCAATATTGATCTTTTTTCAAGCATTTTTAGTTATCTTTAGGTAGTTTGGAATTTCAATTGGAGATTAAAATTAATGATCTAATACATTCAAAATGAAAAAAATGTCATAGAAGGGGTTTTTGTTGTCATGAAATTATTTTTGGTTTTGATGCATCTGAATATAATAGCTGTTTTTAGAATTTAAAATCATTATTAAGCTGTATAACAAATGACAAATATTTTCTATAAAAAGGTTGCAGACTGACTCAATAATGATGCGTATATTTGAAATTATAAAATAAAAATAATGCTATCTATGAAGAAAATAGGATTTTTATCGTTTGGGCACTGGACCGATCATCCTTCCTATCAATCTCGTACAGCAGGCGATACATTACTTCAATCAATTGATTTGGCTGTTGCTGCAGAGGAAATTGGTTTGGATGGCGCTTATTTCAGAGTGCATCATTTTGCACGACAGCTTGCTTCTCCTTTTCCTTTACTTTCGGCTATTGGCGCTAAAACTAGTAAAATAGAGATTGGCACGGGAGTGATAGACATGCGGTATGAAAATCCTCTGTATATGGTGGAAGATGCTGGTGCTGCCGATTTAATTTCGGGAGGACGTTTACAATTAGGAATCAGTAGAGGGTCACCGGAACAGGTTGTTGACGGCTGGCGCTCTTTTGGTTACGAACCTGAGCAAGGTGAAACAGATGCCGATATGGGACGCAAAAAAGCTTTAGAATTTTTAGATAAACTTAATGGGATAGGATTTGCCGAACCAAACCCATATCCGATGTTTCCAAATCCGCCGGGTTTATTACGTCTTGAGCCTCATTCTGAAGGATTTAGAGAACGAATCTGGTGGGGAGCAGCATCTAATGCTACTGCTATTTGGGCGGCAGAAAATGGTATGTATCTGCAAAGTTCTACCTTGAAGTATGACGAAAACGGTAAACCTTTCCATATCCAACAGGCAGAACAAATCAGGTTATATAAGGAAGCTTGGAAAAAAGCGGGACATCAGCGGGAACCAAGAGTTTCAGTAAGCCGTTCGATTTTTGCATTGGTTTCGGATCAAGATAGATATTATTTTGGAAATCAAGGTAAAGGTGCTGATAGTTTTGGTAATATAGAAAGTGACAAGCGAGCAATCTTTGGAAAGAGTTATGCTGCAGAACCAGATAAACTCATAGCCGAGTTAGCGCAGGATGAAGCTATTCAGGAAGCAGATACGCTATTACTGACGATACCAAATACATTGGGTGTAGCGTATAATGTACATATATTGTCGTCTATACTAAAATATATTGCACCTGAGCTGGGTTGGCGCTAAAATTTTTAAAAAGCATATACTGCGAAATTACGCAGCCAAAAGAGCAGCACGGTTTTTTCGTGTTGCTCTTTTTTATTTCATAAGACAACTTCAAATAGTGAGAAGAGCTAAATTACTTCTCATTATCTCTATTTTTTCTTAAATGAAGTGTTAGTATTAGTCAATAAAATATTTACATTAGATGCATAATCGTTTGAAACATTGCAAACGAATGTGATTACTTATGGAATTTCAATTAGATACAACCAACGTTTTGTGTTTTTATACCGATATTTCGATTGTTGAAGTTCATTATCACAATTGTTATCAAATTGTTGTAAGTACAAAGGATACTTTTGACAGTGTAATAGAAGGAGCTTCTTACTATAATTTAAAAGGTTTTATTATAGATCGATACATAAAACATTCGTGTTCTGCCGAATCAGGAAGTTTTTTGGTTTATTATATTGAAACCAAAAGTTTCTTGGGTAAACAATTGAAAAATCTGCTTAAGACTAAAGAGGTAATCGATATTGAAAGTCTACTAAAACCAGAACGTCTGCTCCAATTGAAAAATGATTTTTCTGAGGAAAATTTAAGTTCTTCTGCTATAAAAATACTTTCAGATCAATTATTGTATGATATTTTTCAATTAGGAATTTCTCCTGTTTTATCTGAAAATTTAGATTCCAGAATTATTAAAGCTCTTGATTTCATTAATAATAATTACAATGAAAGTATAACACTAGAAAAAGTAGCAAACCATATTTTTCTGTCTCCAGAAAGAACACGTCATTTGTTTTTAGAGCAGGTAGAGATACCATTTTCACAATATATACTCTGGAAAAGAATTAAATCAGTATTGACAGCAGTTATTTTAAATAACAATACGCTTTATGAAGCTTCAATAGAATTTGGTTTTACAGATCAATCTCATTTCAACAGATTCTTTAAGCGTATGTTTGGTATTTCGGCTACTATGATTATTAAAAACAGCCGTTTTGTTCAGTTTATATATCCTGAAATTTGATTCAACTTATTGATTCTAATTTTTAAACGATTCGTTTAGTCCTCCTTACGATTGTAATACTATTCTATTTCTTAATAGTTTCAAAATTATGTGATTTTGAAAACTTAGCCGTTTTGTACAAGTTAAATTACTGCTTGCTTTTGGAACTTTGCAGGACTAAATTTATACAATATGATTATTTCAATAGTTTATGACAGCGGCTACGGCCATACCCAAAAACAAGCAGAAGCAGTGGCTGCAGGTGCACGCAGTGTGTCAGATTCTGTAGTAAACCTAATACCAGTTAAGGAAGGTAATATTCCATGGAGCGATTTAGAAAAAAGTGATGCCATCATTTTTGGATCTCCAACTTATAACGGCCTTATAAGTGCCCGTTTAAAACAATTTTTTGAAGATTCGACCAAAGAAGCGTGGACTGAATTTAAATGGCGTAATAAAATTGCTGCCGGTTTTACCAATTCAGGTTCTTTAAGCGGCGATAAATTAAATTCTCTTATCTCAATGGCATTATTTGCAGCACAGCATGGAATGATTTGGGCGGGACTTGACCTTCATCCTGCTAATCCTGATAGTCCTCTTTCTACAAAAGATTTAAATGGTTTAGGCAGCTGGCTTGGTGCAATGGCATTTTCAGAAAATGACAGTCCTGAAGTAACTCCTGGTGAAAAAGACCTAAAAACAGCCGAATATCTCGGAAAAAGAGTAGCAGAAGTTACAGCTCGTTTTATAAGTACAATTTAAAAACAAAAAAAATGAAACAAGGTAAATTAGCAATAGGCGTTGTCGCTTTCTCTTTTTTAGCATTCGGATTCACTAGTATTTCTAATACTGCAGTAACAATTCCGTCAATCTCAAAAACAGTAAACCAGACAGAAAAAGGAACATCACAGATTATCGGTAAAACAGCCGTAATTACGTTTTCGCAATTTCAGGTAGAAGAAACATTTGTATCAGAATCTGTGCTGCACTGGAAAATTAAAAACGAAAATGGTTCTTATAACGAATCTGATGAACAAATCAGTTTTAAGAGATTAAATGATCATCAGTTTTTTATAAACTGGATTGAAAAAACGGGTCTGACTGTAAGCCAGATTATTGATGCTCAAAATGGTACTGTTACTTCTTTTGTGAGTAACAAAGATGAAAAAAGTGACAGAGGGCAGAGGTCTGCAAATTTCTTACAAGGAAAACTTGAATTTAAAAAATAATATAGAAATACAGTCTTAAAAAAAAACAACATGAAAAGAATAATAGTAGATATCGTTAGTAATCTAGATGCAATACCGAATCTTCAGGATTTACTGCCTCTGGAATTCGCAGCAAGCTTAGCGCTTAAGGAGAAAGGTGTATTAGAAAATCTTTTTACTAAAGAAGATAGAATGGGCGCCGTCCTAATTTTTCAGGATCTTGAACTCGAACAGGCTAAAGATGCCGTTTCTAAACTGCCGCTTTTTGATTACTTTGAAAAAGTGGAATACTTTGAAGTAAGTAAACATTTTTAAAATTCTATATAAATCTGACTAGTCCTAAATAATCGATACAGATTATTAGATAAAGCTATTTTAATTAAACACCTGCAAAAACGTTTTTGCAGGTGTTTTTTATTTTATAAGTTCTTATTTTAAAATTAATCATTTAGTTAATTCTGTCGCATCTGTTGATACTATTTATCTCTGGATTTTGAAATCATAGAATTAATGAATACAAAAGGTCATTGTTATTCCAGAGTTATTATTCTTCAAGGAGTTTATTTCAAATTAAGTTTTATTCTCAGTTACAGAAGTATTGAAGAAATAATGAAGATGCGCGGTGTTGAGATTGACCACGCTGCGATTCATCGCTGCGTATATAAATTTACTTCAATGATTGAATCACAGATGAAGAAGAGAAAGGGCAGAGTCGCATCTTTCTGTAAGTTCACATCGTAAAAGATACGGCATGTTTTATCCTTTTTTAATTTGACAGATATGAATGATCTTGTTGTTTTATTTTAGCTTTATTATCGAAATAAGGGTGAATTATTTTTATAAAATGTTAAAAAATAAATTTTTATGTAAAAAATAAATGCTAAATCGTTTTTGTAAATCGATTTATTAAATATATTTGTTTAACAAATTAACTAATATTTAATAAGAACTTAACTTTTAATGAGCAAGAAGATTACTATTAAGGATATTGCTAAAGCAGCAAATGTATCTGTTACTACGGTGTCTTTTGTATTGAATGATAAAGGGGAGAAAAAGGGAATTAGCAAAGAAGTAATTGAAAAAGTTTTTAGGATTAGTAATGAAATGAATTTTAAACCCAATATGATCGCCAGCAGTTTAAGAACTGGAAAAACGAGGTCTATTGGTCTTATTGTAGAAGATATTTCAAATCAGTTTTTTTCAGAATTAGCAAGAGTAATTGAAAGAGAAGCTATAGATTTAAATTACAGAGTATTTTATTGTAGTACAGGTGGAAATGATGAACGTGCAATCGAGTTAGTAAACAGTTTATTGCAGGCCAATGTTGATGGTTTTATTATAACGCCTACTGAGAATATGAAAAGTACTATTGATCGACTGCTAGAGCTCCAAAGCCCAGTTGTATTAGTTGACCGGTATTTTGAAGGTCAGGAAGTAAGTCATGTTGTACTTGATAATTTTGAAGGAGCAGCAACAGCAACTCATTATTTTTTAAATAAAGGCTTCAAAAAAATTGCATTTGTAACCAACTCTTCACAATTGATTCAGATGAATTTGAGAAAACAAGGATATATTACAGCACTAAAAGAAGCCAATTTGTATGATGATGCTGCTATTCTTGATTTAGAATATCATATTACAGAAGACGAACGGATAGAAAAAATTTCTCAATTTTTAAGCTCTAATACTCAAATTGATGCTGTTTTGTTTAGCGCCAATTATCTATTACTTGCAGGTTTGCAGTCTTTTAGAAAACTACAGTTAAAAATTCCTATAGACAAAGCTGTAATTAGTTTTGATGATCACGACAGTTTCAGACTCCATTCTCCATCCATTACAGTTTTAGCGCAGCCAATTGAAGAAATGGGAAAAAAAAGCGTCAGATTATTAATGGAACAAATGAGCGAAGGAATCAATTATAAAATTATTAAGGAGAAGAAAAAAGGAGTTTTAATCATAAGAGAATCAGTTTAGGATCAATTTCCTTTTTTTTATAACTAGTTACTAAAACGATTTAGTAATAGAAAACATTAAACATAATTAAAAAAAATAAAAGCCTATGATATAAACTAAAGAGCAATTTATTAAACAAGAAAATTAGTTATTACCAAATTCTAAAAAGAGAAAAGAGTAATATAAAATTAAAGGTTTTACTAATCGAGAAAAAAAGTATGAACCTTTAAATACAATCAAACCAAATCAAACCAAACTACTATTAATTATGAGAAAATTGTTATTTGAATCATTGTTAATTTTTTTAGCAGTATTTTACTGCCAAGGAATCTACGCACAAGATGTTACAATATCGGGAGTTATTATAGATAATACAAATCTTCCAGTTCCTTCTGCGAATGTTAAAGAAAAGGGAACAAAACAAGAAACAAGTACTGATTTTGATGGAAAATTTCAAATTTCGGTAAAAGAAGGAGCTACAATCATTATAAGTTCAATAGGCTATAAAACTGTAGAATTAAAAGCTGCAGCTGGAATGACAATTAAATTGGCTCCTGACACTAACGAACTTAATGGCGTTACAGTTACTGCTCTTGGACAGTCTAAAAAGAACAAATCAATTGGTTATGCAACAAGTATTATTAAAGCAGATGCGATAACAAAAACGGCTTCACCTACTATTGCCAATTCGTTGTATGGAAAAGCACCAGGAGTTCGTATATCATCTACTCCAGGAGGCGCAGGAGCAATTAATATCCAGATTCGAGGACTAAATTCGATCACAGGTAAAAATCAGCCGCTTATCGTTTTAGACGGTGTGCCTATTCGTGATGGTGAAGTTAATAACAATGATTATTGGAATCAGCAGCGTGTTAAAAGCAATGGTTTAGCCGATATTAATCCAGAAGATATTGAGAATATTTCTATTCTTAAAGGAGCCTCTGCGGCCGCATTATACGGTTCTGAAGCTGTAAATGGAGTTGTATTGATTACTTCTAAATCAGGTAAAGGAAAAAAAGGCTTAGGTATAGATTTTAGTACTAGTTATTCTAATAATCAAATTGCATTCTTACCAAGATTTCAATATGAAAGAGGTCCAGGATATTCTAATCCAGCTTATTCTACCTCGGCATATCTAGCGCCAGACGGTTTTGCACATTATGATACCAATGGTGATGGTATTGCTGATATGAGAGGAGTTTCAAACGGAAGTTCTAATTTCGGAATGTGGTTTGATGGGCAGCCAATTATGTCATGGGATGGAGTAGTGCGCCCGTATTCTGCTCAAAAAAATGGTTATAAAAATTTATTCCAAAACGCTTGGGATGCAACAACAAATTTTGCCATTTCTAACGGTAACGATAATTCAAATATTCGTTTTTCTTATACACATACAGAATCAGAAGGATTAAGTATGGGCAATAATAATAAAAAGAATACATTCAACTTAAATACATCGTTTAAAACAGGTAGAATTTCTAAAACAGATGTTATTGTGAGTTATATGAATCAAGATGTTCATAATCGTACTTTTGCTATGGACCGTTTGATTAATAATTTTACAGGAATGCTTAGTCCATTTGATAATGGAGATTGGTACAAAGCCAAATACATGACTAGTTTAGGGTACAAATATGTTACAGGAACAAATCAAAGTTTAACACCAGATGAAAATATTATTCGTAATGGCTTCAAGGCAGATATTGGTGATTATTTCTGGAATGTAAATGCTAACCAACAAGATGAAATCACAAATCGTTTGATTGCCAGCGTTACTGAAACGCTTTCTTTTACTAATGAGCTAACTTTACGCGGACGTGTTTCTACAGATTTAACCTCAGTAAATATAGAATCAAAAAATCCGGTAGATAAACCCTTAATTTATGGATTTGGACCTGGTTCATACCAAATAGATTCTCAAGATTATAATATTCTTTACGGTGATTTACTGCTTACTTATAACAAAAAAATCAATGATGATTTTACAGTAACAGCAGTGTTGGGGTATTCTGGTACACAAGAAACAGGTAAACTATTACAACGCTCTACCAATGGCGGTTTAAGTGTTGAAGGATGGTACGATATGAACTCGTCTGTAAATACACCTACAAGCACTTCTTCAAAATATGAAATAATAAAAGATGCTGTTTTTGGAACTTTAAGCGGCAGCTACAAAGATTATTTATTTGTTGAGGGAACGATAAGAAGAGACCGTACTTCTACGATGAATCCAAATAATAATGCTTTTACTTATCCTTCTGTAAATTCAAGTTTCATATTGTCTGAAGCCGTTCAATTACCAGAATTTATTAGTTACGCAAAAATGCGCGGTTCTTGGGGTATTGTTGGAAATTACCCAGATCGTTATGCTGCTAATATTGCATTTAGTCAAACTTCATTGGGAACTCAAGGCACTACGATGCCAGTTTTAATTACTACTTCTTCAACCACATATGGAAATGAGGCAATTAAACCCGAAATGAAAACAGAATATGAGCTTGGTTTTGAAACTAAATTCTTTGATAGAAGACTTGGATTAGATTTCTCCTATTATAATGCAGCGATAAAAGATCAGATTCTTAATTTGACTCTTGCGCCAACTACAGGAGCAACATCGATCTTGGCAAACGTAGGGGAATTGAGCAATAAAGGATTTGAAGTTGCTTTGACAGGTTCTCCTTTTAGAACCAAAGATTTTTCTTGGGACATAACATTAAACTGGGCAAAAAACACAAACAAAATTGTGAAATTGGCTAATGGTGCAACAGAATTATTACACGCAGATTATGATGGCTCTGCAGCCCAATTAAAATCAGTTGTAGGTCAGCCAATGGGAGGAATTTATGCTCACCCTGTAAAAACAGATGTAAATGGTAATAAAATGGTTGATTCTGATGGATTTTATATGATTGATGGAGATAAATGGGAAAAATATGGAACTGCAACACCGAAAGGAGTGGGAGGTTTAATGAATACATTTACCTATAAAAACCTAACATTAGATATAAATATCGATTATTCGTATGGAGGTTATTTGATGCCTACTGGAGTAAACTGGATGAAATCTAGAGGATTAACAGAAGAAACTTTAAATTTTAGTACAAATGAAAGAGGTGGTTTAACGTACTATAAAGATGCTAATGGACAAGGAGTTCAAGTTCCTAATAGCTCTACTAGCGGACCAGGCGGTCAAACATTATATCGCGATGGTATGCTGATGGAAGGTGTAACAACATCTGGTACTACAAATACAAATATTATTTCGCAGGCAGGTTATTATAATATGACTTACAACTGGGGTGGACCTCAATACAGTAGTTCACGTTATGATTTGTACATTCAAAAGAATAACTACGTAAAAGTGAGAGAAATATCATTAGCCTATAATATGCCGGCTGCTTGGGCTAGTAAAATAGGAGCTTCTAGATTAAGTTTTTCTGTTTTCGGACGTAATTTATTCTATATCTACAGAACAATTAAAGATATGGATGCTGAAGCAACAACTTCTGGATCAAGATGGTCTCAAAACGTAAATAATGCAGGATTGACACCAGCTACAACAAGTTACGGAGTAATGTTAAGAGCATCGTTCTAATTTGAGGAAGTATAATTTAATATAAAAACGAAATGAAAAAAATATTATATATATCAGTAATAGCAGCGGCAGTTTTTTTTAGCTCTTGTTCGCAGGATGATTTTGCAGATGCCTACAAAGATCCGTCTACAGTAACAACTACAGATGTGCCCAAACAATTTGCAGGGTTCATGAAAATTAACTTTGAAGATGTAATTCCATCGTACTGGAATTATTTTACAGTCCTAAGATCAACATCGCTTACCTATACACAAGCTCATGGTTTTACAAACTTAACAGGACGCTACGTTCCAGGAGCAGCATCAAACGATAGATGGGGGAGATATTACAAATTTATTACGCAATACAGAGAATTAGAAAAAGTAATGACTGCTCTTTCGACTGCCGAACAGACCGAAAATAGAGTTTATATGATTACGGCGACTATATATCTTTATGATCATACTGAAAAAATGGTTGATAACTTTGGAGATATTCCTTTTTCTGAAGCTGGTAAAATAGGCTCAACAGGTGGTAATTATACTAGTGCTTTGGCAAAGTATGATAATCAGACCGATCTTTATATTGAGATGTTAGATCAATTAAAAGCTTTTTCTACCGAATTGAATTCTATAACATTGAGTACTAAAGTAGATTTAGAATTTAAAAATCAAGACTTAATTAATAAAGGAAATTTAGTTAGCTGGAAAAATTATTGCAATTCTTTGCGTTTGAGAATTTTAAATAGAGTTTCTGCTGTTCCTGCTTTGGCTGCAAGAGCAAATACTGAAATTGCTGAAATCATTACTGAAGCAAAAATTGTAGATGAAAATTCAGAGAATATTCAATTCAAAGTCTATACGCAGGATACAGAGTTAGACAGTGCTGGTTTTGTAGATGCTTTAGAAGATTTCAACAATAACATTGCGCCAAAACCAATGATTGATCACATGAATGCTAATAGTGATCCTCGCGAAGATTGGTTGTTTGAAAAAGGGCAAAACGCAACAGATTATACAGGACTTGATCCACTTTTAGGATCTGGAGTTCAAGATCAATTAATAGTAGATGGTAAAATAGCCGTTTACAACAGATCTGTAATCAGCAGAAACAAATGGCTTCCGGGAACATTGATTAATGCCGCCGAAGTTAACCTGATTCTAGCAGAATATTATGCAAGAAATGGTAATAGCAGTAGTGCAAATACTTATTTTGAAAAAGCGATTAGACAATCCATTGAATATTACGTAAGGCTAGGAGATAAAGCAGATGTTTTAGATTGGAAACCTACTGCAGAGCCTACTACCGCTGCAATTAATTTATACATTGCCAATATCAACTTTGCAGGAGCTGTAACAGCTGCAGATCAATTGCAACTGATTGCTTTTCAAAAATACATTCATTACAATATAATGCAGGCAGATGAGTCTTGGGCTGAACAAAGAAGATTGAAACTTCCGACATTGACTTTTTTAGAAGACGAAACAAGCAGTATTAGAAAAACGCCGCCAACACGCTGGACTTATCCAAATTCTGAGAGTGTATACAATACAAATAATTACAATGCAGTTAAAGCAAATGATAATTTAAGTACTAAGATTTTCTGGGATGTAAAATAGTTAGAGTTTTTTGTTAATAATGACTAACCCTTGATTGAGATTATTTCTTAAATCAAGGGTTTTTTATGTTTATTACAATCATCTAACAGACGCGACAAAATCTAATAAAAAAGACTTCTTAAAATGGTCCAAATTTTTTTTTATAATACTGCAATTCTAAATCTGTTCTTTCCAGAAGTAATTCCAAAAGCCCAATTTTGTCCTGATAAAGTTTTTGAACTACATTATCGTTATTTGAATTTGTAATTTTTTTTTCGTTGTTCGTAGCTTTAATATTAGTTGTAGTATTGAAGTACTCTTTTGCATCAAATTTTATAATGGTTTCCAAATTGACGTCCAGCACATTTGCAATTTTTTCTAATTTGGAAAAACTTAGCTGTGTTTTACCTTTTTCAATTTTGCTATAGCCCGCCTGAGTAATTGAAAGTGAGCTTGCCATGTATTCCTGTGTGAAGTTTTTTAACTCTCTAAGACTTTTAATATTATTATTTAGAGAAGTTAATTCGTTGGTTAACTGTTTTTTATTAGTGTATAAATAGTTCACTTTAAAAGGATATTGAATTTTTATTAATGTTTTTTTTGCAAAGCATAATAGAAAACTTTGCGTTTAAATAATTAAAACAATAAATAGATAAGATGAATTAATTAATTGAAAGGCAAAGAAAAAGGATAAAATTAATGTAACTGATAACATTTGTTATCAGTTTTTACATTCCTGTTTTTCTATTATTTCAAACGGCTCAAGTGAACGGAACTAATATTTAAATAAGAAGCAATATAGTGCTGCGGAACACGCTGGAGTATTTTTGGAAATTTTTCATTCATATTGTTATACCTTTCCAAAGGTGTCTGGGTATAGAAAGCATTGATTTTATCATTAAAAAGAAAGAAATAATCCTCGGTAATCAGCCTTCCTAATTTTTCTCCAAATCGAAGTGTTTTATATAATTCCTGCAGCATATCAAAACTTATAGATATGACAGCAGTGTCTTCCATTGCCTGTATGGAGAAACTTGATGGAATACTTTTTAGGAAACTTTCATAATCAGTAGCGAAAGTTTTTTCTACTGAAAAATGAAAAGTTTTTTCTTCACCCTTATGATCTATAAAATAAATTCTCAATAAACCATTAACTACAAAATAAATATTTCGACACACTGAACCTTGAGAAAGAATAACATCTTTTTTTTTAATAGTATCAATTTTAAACATCGGAGCGCAATAACTCCATTCTAATTCATTAATATCAATGTAGCTTAAAATTAACTCGCGTATCTTGTTTATATCATTATCTATCATATAAATTATTCCTTTATTTTAATTAACTATTCTCTTTTTTATTTATTGCTATTGTATACATTTTCTCTATCAGCCAAGGCCAATGAACTATTTTGACCTGTATTCTGGATAGAGCAACTATTAAAATAATAGTATTTTAAATTATATGCATCGACAAAATAAAATAGAAAAAAATGATTTACGCTAAATGAATTTTTTATTTAAATAGAAATAGATGCTAAAGGAGATTGCTTTGAAAATAATTTTGGTTAAAGTTTGAAATACTAAATAAAAAAAAGCATAGACCAATTTATTTAAGGTCTATGCTTTTTTTAAATTTATCTTACTTAGTAGATAATATATTTTATTCAGTTACAAACAGATTAAGTTTTACTGAGATAAGATGCGTCTAATAAGACCATTTTTTTGATAGTATGTATTTTTTGGAAAGCGTAAATTACAAGCCATTTGCAGTAGAATGACCGTAACTTTCGAAATTGAATAGAATTGTTATTGTCAAAAAAAAGCTTTTTTCAGCGTGCTTTATGAATTGGAAATAGACGAATATTTTCTAATACTTATTATTCCCCATATACCCAATATAAGTTCCAGTACCGTTCCTCCAATCATCTCTTCAGAAGGTATGCCATCGATCACTATACTGAGAATTCTACCTATTCCTAGTCCCAGCATCAGCAGTATGTTAGACAATGTAGCGCCGTGCCATAGGTTAGGACGTATGATACCGGCTGTCCAGAAGATTGAAATGCCTAAATAAAGCCCCATAATTGCCTTAAAAGCATTTTTTATATCGTTACTGTCCGTTTTGAAATCTGTCAAGGCAGGAACAATTTTTTCGGGCATAAAACCATAAATAGCAGCTATCACAAAAATTAGCAGTGCTGAAACTGCTAAATGCAGATTTTTAAAACCTTTACTATTTTTCATTTTGATTATTTATATATTCTTATACTGCTTTCGCAGTCCTATTTAAGTTATTTAATTTTGATAACAGCTTTTCCTTTTACGCGACCTGTTTCTACATATGCCATCGCTTCATTGGTCTGCTCAAATGGAAAGACTTTATCGATAACAGGACGAATGACGCCAGCTTCAATAAGAGATGTGATTTCTGAAAGTTGTTTTCCGCTGGCTTTCATAAATAAAAAATAGAAAGTAACCTTTAGTTTGTCTGCCAGTTTTCTTGGAGCTGCACTCAAAAATTTCATTAATAACTTTAAATACCAAGGCAAGCTAAGTTCGTCTGCAAATTCTGGTGTTGGAGGTCCTGTAAGAGAAACAAGTATTCCTCCAGGTTTTAATAATTTAAGTGATTTTTCCAATACTTTTTTATCACGGCTGCTGTGTAATACTAAGTCGTAATCTTTTAACTTATCAGCAAAATCATCTTTTTTATAATCAATAATAATAGCAGCACCAAGACTTTTTACTAATTCAATATTTCCTGTGCTTGTTGTTGTGGCAACAGTTGCACCCAAATGTTTTGCTAATTGTATGGCAATTGTACCAACGCCGCCAGAACCAGCTTGTATAAATACTTTTTGTCCTTTTTTAAGTTTTCCTTTTTCAATTAAAGCCTGCCAAACTGTTAAAGCAACTAGTGGAATAGAAGCAGCTTCAACCATTGAAATGTTTCTTGGTTTTAATGCCAAATCATTTTCATTAACAGCAATATATTCAGCAAATGTTCCTATTGCGTAATCACGAACTCTAGAATAAACTTCATCACCAACTTTGAAATTTTTGACTGCTGAACCAATCTTTACAACAACTCCTGCCATATCATGACCATTTATGAGCGGTGTTTTATAAGGTAAAAAGGGTTTGAATTCACCTGTTTTTATCATCGTGTCCAGAAGATTGAGACCTGCTGCATGTATTTGTACCAAAACTTCATTGGCTTTTGCTGCTGGCTCTGGTACTTCAATAAGCTGTAACTTTTCTGTTTTACTGTATTTTTTTATTTGAAATGCTTTCATATTGCTTCTTTATAATGAGTTTTTGAAAATAAATTTTAAAATTATTTACTTGATTTTTTAATGTAAGTTATTGGTTATTATAAATATAGTTATAATTTTATTTTCACTTGTTATCTTATTGTTTCAATACCCTTTATTGCTTTTTATTACTAGTTTGCAATAAAAATTAGGATTTGATTTTTGCAAATGCTTCTTGTGTTGCGGCATAATATTTTTTTGTTTCGCCAACTGGCACATCAAACTGTCCTTTTTCAAGAGCAGTAAACAGTTCATCTGCAACCTCAGAAGGAGGGATGCCATTTGCGCCGCCAATCTCCGCAGAGAATTCGGTGTTTACAAGCGGAGGATAGACTTCGTAAATTTGAAGATTTTTTTGTTCCTCGTAGGTATATCTCAGGGCGACTGTATAACTGTGTAAGGCCGCTTTAGTTGCGCCATAAGTAGGTAAAAACTTGTGGCTGCCAAAAACCGCCAGTGAAGAAATGTTTACTACCGCAGCTGCTGTTTTTTGCAATAACTGCGGCAATAATAATTCTGTAAAGTGAATGATAGCCAAATAATTGGTATTCATTTCAATTGCAGCTTTTTCATGTGCGTTGGTAGTTTCGCTTAATAAATAGGCGTAAGCAGCACCAGCATTATTAATAATAATGTTAACATCAGAATGATTTGTTTTTAAATCTTCTGCGATACGAATTCTGTCTGCTTCAACTGATAAATCACCTTGAATTGCTGCAGCACCGTCTAATTCTTTTAGTGCATCTGTAAGACGTTCTTCACTGCGTCCGTTGATAATGATTTTGTTGCCTGTGGCATTTAGTTTTTTAGCGATGGCAAGACCAATTCCGGCACTTCCGCCAGAAATAAATATAGTATTTCCTGTTGTTTTCATGATTCTAATATTTAAATTTTAAATTTTATATTTTGTTTGAATTCGTTAAAATATACTTTTTAGTATATTTTATAATAAAAAAAATTACTGTTGCTCGAGTTCTTTCTTTAAACTTTTGATCAGTCCCTGCATAGGTTTTGTGCTTTCCAGAGTTCTGCACATTACAATACCGCCTTCAATAGCAGCTACCATTTTAAATGCAAAACCAGCTGGATCAATTTTAGATGAAAACTCTCCATTTGCTATTCCTTCTTTAAGAATACCGGTTAGTGCTTCTTGTCCTTCTTTAATAAGTACAGCTACTTTCTTTTTAATCAAAGGATAACTATTATCCGCTTCAATAGCAGTGTTAAAAATAGGACATCCACCAGATATATAAGTATCTATTGGATCTTTATAAAAGTCCATAAAAGCATAAATCTTAGCTTTGGCAGTTTTTCCTACTGACACGGCCAGATAGATTCTACTTGAGATTTTCTTCAGCATAAAATCAATTACCTGCTCAGATAAATCATCTTTGTTTTCAAAATGACCATACAGACATCCCTTTGTTAATTTAGTTGCAGCGAGTACGTCATCAATATTTACACCAGAAATTCCCTTTTCATTATAAAGAGGTACTGCCATTTCAAGGATAAATTGTTTTGTTTTTTCTGCTTTTGTTAACATTATTATGTATTTAGAGTACAAATATACTAAAAAGTATATTTTAAAAACAAATATATTTTATTAAATATTCTGTAAAATACTTATATAGAGTATTGTAGTGCTTATTTTGTACATAGTAATAGTAAGTTAAAGAAGGTGTTTGATAGGTTTTTACGTTGTCTTTATTTGTGTGTAATGGACTTTCTAAAATCAGATGGAGATTTATCGGTATGATTTTTAAAATATTTAACGAAGTAGGAGAGGTCAGTGAAGCCTAAACTGCTTGAAATTTTAGTGATGCTTGAATCAGTATTTATTAGCATCTGCTCTGCTTCAAGGATAATTCTTTCTTGTATCATTTGAGAGGGGCTTTTGTCTAATACTTTATGAGTTAAATTTGACAATGTTCGAGGTGAAATATGCAGAAGTGCTGCGTATTGAGGAACTTTTAATTCTCTCTTATAGTTTTCTTCTATCATGTCTACAAATTGCATTATTTTCATCTGTTTTTTATCGGTATGGAAAATAGTATTTGCATTTATTTGATTAAACCTGTTTTTATGATGGTGTAACTGCATCATGAAAACCTTAAGATATGTTCTAAGAATTTCTTCCTGTAACACTTCATCTTCATTTGTTAATTCATTCTCTATAAGGCTCATGTATTCATTGAGCAAAAAGGTATCTGCAGTATTCAAATAACAATAAGGCGGTTGGCAGGTGTTGTTAAATAGATCATGCTTTAAAAAGAAATTAGTATCATTTTTATTTTTAATTAGAAATGGTTCATTGAAATAAATTAAAATCCCTTCGTATGAAATGTTTTTGTCGAAACTATGAATTTGATCTTTCTTGATAAAGAAAATAGTATTGTCTATAATTTCATATCCTTTATGGTCGATAAAATGCCTTCCTTTCCCTGTTTTAAACCATATTATTTTAAAATATTTATCAGTATGAGTTCTTCTTGCTTTCTTATCATATTTTTTTAAATAGTTTGTAATTTGATAAATTGCCATTCTTGGCTTATTAGGATGATAATGATTAAGATGGTAATCCGTAATTTTATTTATATTCTCATGTGCCTTTTGCATTTGTTTTTAATTATGGTTTTGGAAAAAGTAAAAAATCATAGTTCTTTTTTTTTGCTAGTTTTAAGCTGTGGAGATATTCAACAGTTCGTGTTTGATTAAGCGAGGTTATTAAATGTACTTTTTAGTATATTTTATAACCCTATTAATTTTTGATTTTAAGTGCAATTATTAATTAGGCGGTTTTAAATTTTGTATTATTTAGTTAATAATGTATAGATTAAATCTCTATTTGTTTCGATTTGTAATCATTAAATGGGTCATAAAAGATGTTGATAACGTTTTATGATGAAAAAATATAGATTTTTTTGATTTGTATTTAATCAGTATAAAGTTTAATTAATCGATTACAAATATACTAAAAAGTATATTTTAACAAAGAAAAATATTTTTTTTATTATATTTTTATTGATGTATCAACAAAAATATTTGGAGTTATTGATATTGAGCAGTCGATAAATCGAGTAATACTGTAGATTTTCTTTTGACTAGAAGAAGGTAGAGCATGAGTGCTCAGTCCTTTTTAATTAAAGTAATTGTGATATACTAAGAAAGAATCAGGTGATTAATCCTGAGAGAAGTATGTTCACCTATTTCTGTAAGTTAACGTTGTAAAAAAAATAATTCTTTGCTTATTGTTTTTAATTCAACAGATGCTGCATATCTAATAATTTTAAAAGTTTTAGAGTAATAACCACAATTACATCATTTTTCCTTCTTTAGCATATTCTTTTTTAATTCCTTGAAGAAGATGATCGAGTTTAATATTTTTATTATCATCTTCTAATGTTCTCAAACAAGCATATTGAATGATGTTTACAATATTGGCGCCCGTAATATCGTATTTTTTTGAAAGCTCGCTGAGATTTACATCTTCCGCAATTTTAATACCGCTTGGCAGGTTATTTTTCCAGAGTTGTAAACGTTCACCAAAAGAAGGCACTTCAAACTCAATTATAGATTGAAATCTTCGGGTGAAAGCCGTATCAATATTGGTTTTAAAATTAGAAGCCAAAATAACCAATCCGGGATGATTTTCAATACGCTGCAGTAAATATGAAACTTCCTGATTGGCGTATTTATCGTGTGCGTCTCTCACATTGGTTCTTTTTCCGAAAACGGCATCAGCCTCATCAAAAAAGAGAATCCAGTCCTTATCAGCAGCTTTGTCAAAAAGAGAAGAGAGATTTTTTTCTGTTTCCCCAATATATTTAGAAATTACCATAGATAAATCAATTCGGTAGACGTCTCTTTTCGTGTATTTTCCGAGTAAGGAAGCAGTGAGCGTTTTTCCAGTTCCAGGCGCGCCGTAAAACATAACCCTGAAACCAGGTTTTATCTTCGCCTTCATATTCCATTCGTGAAGTAAGATATCATTAAATTTAAGCCAGGTTTCTATTTCTTTAATCTGATTTAAAGTATTAGAATTCAGAACTAAATCTTCCCATTCTAGCTGGGTTTCGATTAGTTGTGCAGGGAAAATGCTGCTAAGCTGTGGTTTTAGAATTTTTCCAGTAATGAATTTTTCAATGTATTCCTCTTCCAAAATCAGTAAACCACTTAATTTAGGTTCTCCCGCAGGCACCATATCTATTTTGATAATTCCTTTTTGATACAGAAAAGACTGATTATGCAAATAATTGTAGAATGAAACCCTGTTGTCAAGATCATTTCCAGCTATTAAAAACTGAGCCGTTTCTCCCGTTGGTAAAATACCGCGATGGTGTTTTGTTTTTATGCCGCCAAACTCTGGTAATTCACCGCCGTTGGGTAAATATTCGGCAATAACCGAACTTAAGAAATCAGGTTTAATATGAGGAATAAACGCTAATCCCAATAAAAGTAAATCGGTTTCAGTCAGATTATTTTCGATAATAAATTCATTGATAAACCCATTTGGATCAAGTTGATCCAAAACGGGTTTTTCTATTGGAGTTTCGACTTGAAAAAGAGTATCAAGTTGAAATGTGAATTGATTTTTTAGGTAGGCGAAAACTTTTTCCATCTTTATGCAACTAATGATTCAATTGAAAAAAAATCTATTTTTGATTGTTTGTAGTTTCTAATCCTGTTCATGACCGAGTTTCCGTTATGAGAACCATCAGAATTGGTGTTACCTTCAATAGTTTCAATTATATCACCGTTAACTGCAGTTACAATTCCGGTATGAAACCAATCGTTTGTTGTTTTTTGAATCAGAAATACATCTCCAGGTTTTATTAAGGCAGGATTAGTTCTTGCCGTTTGATAGCGGGTTAGTATTTTTTTTTGAATACCAGCTGTACCAACAATATCGCAGCTGTAGGTTAACGGCATCAAAGTTTTGAAGTTTTTTCCCTGAATAGAAGCTGCTTGATCAATAATTGCCTCAACAAATCCCATGCACCAAAACCAGTCCGTTCCTTCATGTCCGTCCATATAACTGCGAACCCACGGCCCTGTATTGCTTTGATTGTTGATTACAAGTTCAAAAGGATGGTTTTTAAGATGATTTTTGGCGGTATTTAGAATTAATTCTCTCAAATTATTTCCTGATATAGTACTTTCAAAAGCTTTCTTAAGAGGAGAAGCTAATAAGTCGAATGTATTTTGATCTACAATTCCATTTTGAGTCATGTTGTTGACTTTTTGAAAATTAAACACTGCCTTTTCTGTTGCAGGTCCAAAATCGCCGTCAATACCCGTTGCAGTCCCTGAGTTAGGATTTTGCATAGCAAATAAATTAAGCCAAGACTGAATTTTTTCAACGTCTTTCTTGTTATTATTTACTCCTTTTCTTTGTTGTGCTGCTTTAATAAGCAGCTCTTTTTGGTAGAATGTTTTTTGCATGACTAAGTTTTTTTAAAGTTATTTTTTGTTCGTCATTTCATTTATTGAATGCTTCGTATTTATAGTTTAATTTTTAAAATTTAGTGCTTTCTATTTTTGAAGAGAATTTGTGTTTTATTCTTCGCAAAGAGTCCTTGTTTTTATTGTAAAACTTATTTAATATAATATTTCAATTCGTTGATAAAATCCTCAGGTAATAAATCATTAACAATAATCTGAAGAACAAAAAAGAAAGGAGAGAATCCTTTAGGAACAAGATTAGGAACTATAATAGAACAATTAAAAAGACCTTTTTTTGTTGACCAGCTGCAATTATATTCCTCAATAAAAGCATCGCCAATTAAGACTCCTAAACTTATTGTAAGCTTTTCCAAGTTATTTTTTAAAGCAGGTTTTTTTGCTATAATTAAAGGAATGCTTTTACAGATGTCTTCAAATTTTGTTTGATTTTTAAAAGAAATTAAAACCTCATTATCAACGAAATTTTTTATTTCGTCAATTGATTTGTCATTATAAATAGACCAATTTATATTGTTGGTTTCCTTATGATTGTATAGGTCAAAATAGGGCAGTAAGACATATTTGTATTCCTTAATTTTACCTGGATCAGTAATAGCTTCTAATGACCAATCTAAGTACATCTTTTTATTTTTGTCAAAAAATAAATTCTCAGGAAATTCTTGAATAATAGTATTAGCTCTATTTCTTTTATTATCATTAAAAATATTTTCGGTAAGTACAATAAAAACACCATCTTTTATTGTTTTAGTAATTACAGAACTCATTATTTTATTGGATAAAATGTTTTTTGGAATGAGTTTGTTTGTCAAAAAATTAAACCAATAGATACCGGGTAATTGGTTAATGTTATCAAAGCCAACTTTTAAAATAGTTGGTTTTCCATTACTATTAATTTCTTCTCTGCTATTTAATTTATCAAACTCCTCCTGAGTATCTCCTCCGATAAAAAAAATGTCATATTTATTAATAATTTGCTCTAAAAAATGAAATATAGGACTTAATTGAGTACTGTTTTCAAATTTATTTTCAGACACAAACAGCACCCAGCGACTTATTCCCAGGACATTATTTTCTATCTTCAAAATAATTTTTTTGTTTTTTGTTCTAAAATAAATTTCTCCAAAAGCATGCATTGGATAATCAGATAGTATTCTTGCAATAGCTTTAAAATTAGATTTTTCTATTTTTTTGTTACCATCTTCGCTAGTTCCATAGTTCTCAAACAATGGAAATTCATTCTTAATGATAAAAGCTATAAAATCATTTGCAGCTTTTAAATTATCAAAATGAAACGTAGTATATATATTAAAAACTATCATAATTTTAATTTATTCAGAAGAGGCTTCTTCGGGTGTAATAATTTTATGTGGACCAGTTTGTATTTGATTTGACAAGTTTGAACTCAAACCTGTTTTACCATTAGGATTATCATCTTTGCGAATAATTAATGAAAAACTTTTGCCTTCGTCTCTCGCTACTTGTTTTATGGCTTTTAATTGCTCTGTATACGATTGGTAATTAACATCCTTTACATCACCAATTTCACCACCTACTACATAATCGGGTATTGTAGGCACCACTTGTGTAGTACCATCATCGTTAGTTATTCTTGGATTATAGGTACGATTGTTTTTTCCTGCTGAGTCACCAAATTGCTCTTTAACCCAACCATCTTCGCCAGTTCTTCCTCTTCTGCGCGATGCTCTGCTTTTTAGATAAGTAAGCGGCCATTGAATCATTGCAGAACTGCCTTTTGTTCCTAAATATTTTAAATAACCATCTGCAGTCCCTTTATATCTATCCAAAACATCTTGATCTATTCCATTACCAACCATAGAAACTGTTATAGTTGCTAACTCCGTTCTTGCTATAGTTTTATTCTCATCACTGCCTACAAATGTTCCTTCGTGTGTTCCACTAGAACCTTCTGCCTTATTTTTGCCCTCTTCAGCTGTTCGCTGTACTAAATTATAATTCCATTTATTACCGCCGTCTACAACTTGTATTGAGCTTACCAAAGTATTATTTCTAGCAGCCACAGTTTGTGCTACAGCTTGTGCATTTTCATGGGTAATACCGCCATTAGTTAAATGTGTCTCTTCTTCTTGATGCAGGTTTTGTCTAACAGCTGTAAGTCCATCTTCGCCACCTCTTCCCATAAGTCTGTCTAACATAGCCATTCCTCTGTCTACAGCCTGATTTACAAGCCATGTCAAGGCTTCATCAACCATTTGGCGGACAGAAACAATCATTTCGCCAACTCTTGCGCCAATTCCAGAAAGCCCAACTTGATTAGCAAGAAAACCAATTACAATTGGCATAGCGTCGCCCATCGTTCTTTCGAGATAGTTGGCAGCTGTAGCTACATTTCCTTTTGCAATATCTGCTACGCCGTTGACAAACGAATTAACTACTTCGAGCATTTCTCGCAAGTATTTTATAAAACTCTGAATAGCACTGTACAAAGCCATAGCACTATTTATCACGGCCATAATTCCCGTTGGATCTAACATGCTCAGCAGTCGGGCTGTAATTTGGTTCACAATGCGTTCCATGACAAAGTTTTTCACAGACTCTAGAATAGTATTCCACAGATTGCTGAGTTGTTCCTGAATTTTGTCCCAAATTGCTGCCATTCCGCGTTCCTGAACATCTTTTATAAAGGTCCAGATTCCTTCCAGCGTATTGATCATTCCTCTAATTCGGGCTACACGTGCCGCACCGATTCTTGGATGCGCGGCTAATTTTTCCCATATTTTTTCCATTGAAATTCCCAGAACTTCCAATACCCAGGAAATTACTCCTTGTAAAGAGAAATCAGTCAGTACAGGAATATTAGCATCTTTCAATTCGCTCATTAACCAGCCTGTAACACCGCCTATTAGATGGGTTACAATGTTGTCAAAGAATTGAACAAATCCCTGTTTAATAGCGCGCAGAATATTTTTAAGGAAACCAATTGGATCTTTTTTAATGTCCTCAATTGCTTCCATTGCTCGCGTTATGATATTTCCGATGAGATCAAATGGGAAATTCATAATTTCGAGTATCGCAACGATTACAATACGAACAATTTCTGCGACAAAAGCAATAAGACGACCAATTGGTTCTCCGAATTTTTCAATAATTCGAATAAAAGCATCAAGAGGATGAATAAGATCGTCTATAGTAAACGAATTCCAAAGATCGGTAAAGAGCTGAATAATAGATTCAGGCGTCATGTTTAAAGTAGCAACAGCAGCTTCAATCTGGCCTGTAATTCGGGCTATTGCACCAGATTCTACCATTTGTGCATATTGTTCTTCTCCGCCGTCCATAAGGCTCATAAAACCTCTTATAAGATTAGGAACAGATCGTTCAACAGTTTCATTAGTAAAAGGATCTCGCCCTATAATTACCTTTATTAGAGAATAACCTCGTACTGTACTTGCTTGAGAAGACAGCCATCCTAACAGTGATTCCTTAACAAGTTCTAATACTTTGAGTGCGACACCTAAGGCAAAATCCCAAACACGCTGCAGGAATCCACCGGCTTGAGCCGCCAGTGCAGAGAGATTATCAGTAATATTCATCAGATTGGCGGGCTGAATGGCATCCCACGCTGCAGTTATGAGGCCGCGAAGCTCGCCTAAAAGTGAAGTAAAAGTCCCGACCTGAGTATCAAGCCAATCGGCAGTTTTTTGCAGCGTACCTTTTTCACGCATCTGCTCTAATTCTGTTTCTTTTCCGATTAGGATAAGGAAATCTTCCAGAATTTCGACCGTTGTTGCATTGACTTCTTCATTACGAAGCGGATCGTATTTGATTATTTTTTTAATTAATGACCAAGCTTTATTTTCTGCAAGTATCGGTTCGGCAACATCAATCAATGCTTCTTTTATCCAAGTAATTACCTGATCTACTGTTGCATTTACAAAAGTTTTAACTCTATTTACTAATTCATTAAATTTTTCTACAATTAAATCAATGATATCAGTATATGGAAAAGATACTTCATCCCAAACATCTTCAACCATTTTTAAAATACTGTCGATTGTTAATCCTATTTCGCCTAATTTTCCTTGTACCCAGTCAAAAACCTGCTGTAGTATTCCATATTCCTGAAGTTTGTCAAATATTGCAGTTCCAAAAGGAATAAGTCCCATTAATCCTTCTACAAGATTAATCGGAGTTCGTTCCACATCAATTTGTCGCAGCGGATCGTAGCCAACAATTACTGTAAAAAGCGTATAACCCGGAATATGGCGTGCCTCATCGATTATCCAGTTAGGAAGTAAATCTAGAAACGATCCCTGAATCATCTCGGGAGCAGGAGTAACTTGTTCTGGTTTTTTGCGAATAGCAGCTCCTTGTTGAACGGTATGTGTTAATTCATGAGCCAGTAAATGTTTACCCTCTTGAGAACTTGGATTGTATTTTCCTTCATTAAAATAAATGTTATTTCCGGTAGCAAAGGCCTGTGAGCCCAATTGCTTGTTCATCTGTACAGCAGTAGAATTGTTGTGGATGCGAACATTGCTGAAATCTGTTCCAAAACCAGATTCCATTTCGTTTTTTACTTTTCCAGAAAGAGGTGCACCGCCGCCTTTACTACTGTTTAAAGTACTTTCAAGATTAGAAGTATCAGATGGGTTTGCATCTGCAGCAGCGCTCATTTGAACTTCTTTCTCGTCTTCTTTTTTCTGAATTTCCTCTTCTTCCTTAGTTTGAACTTCTTCTTCGGTTTTCTTTTGTTGAATAAGTGGTTTTGGACTTAGATTTTTTTCAGCAGTTTTAGGAGTTTCAATTTTGTTTTGAATGGTTTCTTCCTTTTCTGTTTTTAATTGAGTAACAGAAGAAATAGATCCTGCTAATGATTTTTCTTGTACAGTATTTTCATTTTCTTTTTGTGGTTCATTTGTCTTTTTTTGAACGACTGGTGATGGATTAAAGAAAGATTCTGAAGTATTGTTTTGTTTTTTTGATACTACTTTGTCAGCAACATTATCGGCTTCAACTTCATATTTATCATTCGATTTTCCAATGTTGAGCTTTGCCTGTACGCCAAAAAAATCCTCTCCCTTTCTTGAATTAAAAGAGGAGCGGGAAGGAGCTGATTTTACTTTTGGGCTGAATGCTGACATTTAGAAAAATGAATTTATTAATGACGTTTAATGTTTCCTTTAACAGAGAATGTATCTCCCATTCCTTTACAGTCTTCGGGCATATTGAAAAATAAATTGTGAATCTCTTTATGATTTTTTAGTGTAAAGGATTCAGAAAAACTACCTTTTCCGTTATGGTCTACCTTTACGGTTCTTCTTGTTCTTTTTACGTGATCGATGCTTATTTCTAATGTGGAACAAAAGTGTGATTCGACCAATTGAGCGGTAACTTCTATGGTAATGTCTACGTTAGGACATTGTGCTGTGCTGAAAAAACCAACACTTTCTTGACTTGTAAAAGGTCCTCTCACGAAAGGAACATCGTCCTTGCAGCCGCCTTTTTTTCCGTCGCCTTTTAGTTCAACAAGTGCATTATCTAATTCGCCAATTGTTTCTGGACCAACAATTCCGTCAATCGCGTTTAATTGCTGCTGACTCTGAAAATCTAGTACTGCATTGCGGGTTTCGGTTCCAAAATCTCCATCGGCTCCAAACTTTGGAAGTGGATGACCTAATTCTAATAAACCAGATTGTATTTCTTTAACATAACTGCCTTTATGACCTGTTGTAATCAATAACTCATTGTCGTTGGCGCTTTCAAGTGTTGAATTTCCTTTAAATTGAGGATTCTGAGGTTTTTCTGCTTGAAGGTCTTCTGGATGATTTTCAAGACTTGATTTTTGTACCATTCCCGTCTGCTGAATCGTATGAGTTAATTCGTGTGCGAGAAGATGTTTTCCTTCTTTAGAGTCGGGACTGTATTTTCCTTTATTAAAATAAACATCATTTCCGTTGGTAAAAGCCTGAGCGCCTAATTCCTGACTCATTTGAACAGCATTTGTATCGGTATGAATTTTTACATTACTGAAATCATTGCCAAAGCCCGATTCCATTTCTCTTTTTGTTTTTTGGTCTAAACCTTCACCGCCTCCTTTTGAGTTATTTAATTTTCCTTCCAATTCATTATTCTGAATTTCACTTTCAGAGTTTTGCTCTTTTTTCTGAACTTTATCTTCTTTCTCGCAAGCATCACATTTGGCTTGGATCGCTTTGTCTTCTTCTTTTTTGTCTGATTTTTTCTGAACAGCTTTATCTTCTTCCTTCTCTTTTTTCTGTACTGGTTTTTCTTCTTCTTTTTTGTCCGATTTTTTCTGAACAGTTTTATCCTCTTCTTTCTCTTTTTTCTGTACTGGTTTTTCTTCTTCTTTTTTGTCTGATTTTTTCTGAACGGCTTTATCTTCTTCCTTCTCTTTTTTCTGAACTGGTTTTTCTTCTTCTTTTTTATCTGATTTTTTTTGTACAGGCTCTTTCTCTTCCTTCATATCTTTGGCCTGAACAGAAGAAATTGTTTCTGAAATGGGTTTTTGCTGCAATTCTTCTTTCGATTGCAGAAGTCCGCCTTTAGCCGAATTGTGATGAACTACTTTGTCTGCTGTTTTATCTGCTTCTATTTCAAATCGGTCTCCTGCTGTTCCTGTTTTTAATTTTTTCTGAATTTTGGGTTCAAAAAAGGGAGAAGAGTTGTGTTTGTCCAGTTTTCTATTTTCTAAAGCTCTCATAACTTTCTTGTTTTATTATTTGATACAAAACCTTATTTTTCATTATTGCCCGATTAAAATAAAAACCCGTGCAAATCCGCATCTTCGCAATAGCGAATCTGTTTTATCTGCGTCTCAATTCAAATGCTGCATATAGAACACGGATGAGACTGATTCGCTATTGCGAAGACGCGGATAAAAACGGATTTTTTAGAGCCTGTTTAAAATTTCTTCAAAAGTCCCAGCGGGACGATATATTTATAGCAAACAATGATTTATGCGACTAAGAACCCCAGCGGGGTGAAATATTTTTTATTTATATTAGCTGTCAAATGCCACTCCGCTGGAGCTTTGTTCCATCTATCTTAAAATGTTCTATAAATATTCTGCTCCTCTGGAGCTATAATTAAAATTCTACAAATAATTTTATGAGTTACTTTGATCTTATTTAAATCATTTTGAATGAAATTTAAACAGGCTCTAAGAATCATTCGAAAACCTAGTGTAAATCCTGAACAAAAGAGCTACGAGGCGAGCATAATTTCAGGGTTTAAATTTTCTTTTGGGATTATCTGATGCTTTTCTAACTCAATTTTTATCTGTGCATACCAGTACGGAAATATTTTAAACAATCGATATTCAATTTCCTCTATAATATCTTTCTTGTATTTTTTGGTACCATAGAGATGACTGTAACCCATTTCATTGGCATATTTGCTTTGCTCTATTATATTTCTTCCTTTAAGGAGTAATGTAGGCGTAATGTTATTGTAGTCTAATACCGATGCCAGATTGTATTGTTCTACAACAATGCAGGGTTCAAATCCCTGCTGTTTTAATGGAGAAAATTCTTCTCGATGCGCTGTAAAAATTTCTTCCATATCATAATAAGCATTTACAAAATTATTTCGCAGAGTAAGATCATTAAAACCCAGTATGCCACAACTGTACGAGCGTCCTAAATTGGTGTGCCAGTAGGGTAAATGCTGCGTGTATTGATTAAAAAAATCAATCTGTTTTTTATAATGCACGTCATAACCGCATTCTTTACGCTCAAGAATTACAGCATCAAAATCAAAATCAATTTTCTTTTTTATAAATACATCAGTATCCAGATGCACAAACGGTTTTGTCTGTTTTTCTATCGCATGAATTTTAGATTTCATCCACAGTTCTTTGTTTTTTTCGTGATTCATTTTTGTGACTCTGCAGGGCAGCATGTATAGAAATTTATAAGCCGTTTCGTCTGCATACAATTCAATATCTTTATACCAAAGATGACTGTATAAAATACTCAAAGCAGTCATGTAAATGCTCTCTTTGAGTTTATTACCCATTTGCCAGCGGTCATTTATGAGCGGAAAAGCATCCATGCTGTATATAATTCTTGGTTCCTCTTTCATACCATTATTTTTTAAGTGTTTGAAGCAGTTTTTTCTCTTCCAGATAGGAGATATTATTATATAAAGAAGCCTTTTTACTGTGTTTGTAAAGCCTTTTCCATTCGTATTTTTCACCCATTGCTTGTGAAGTCGTTTCTGCTATTTGATTATTATGAGAGGCTTTCATTTCATTAAAATCGGCATGCCAAACCATTTTGCCTAATAAGGGAGATTGAGTAAGTTTTATTTTAGAAAAAATTCTTTTGTAATAATCAGTGTGCACATTTTTATCATTGATAAAATATTCCGAAACCAAAACTTGGCCGCCCTTATCATAAAACCTGCAGAAATAGGGCGTAATGCCGTCTTTTTCTTTAATAGGCAGCAAATCGTCTTCATCTTGAAAAATAATATCAATATCATTTATAGGCATATCATAATAGTTTCGGAGATTAATATAATCTGCGATCCCGCCCACAAAGGCAATTTTTGACAAATCGAGTTTGTCAAAAATATTTTTAAGCGCCTGTTGCTGCTCGTAGAAGATGTTTTTTTCATCTTCTTTTAAAAATGTATTTTTTTCGTTTTCCATGTTTTTTAAAATTACCAGTCCACAAAAATTATTTTGTTTTTCCATGCCAGTTTTACAACTCCTAAATTCCAGCTGATCTTATCTAGTAAAATATCCTGTGTTTTTCTTTCTACAAGAACTTTAGGATTATCGCCGGTAAGAATTATTTTTCCAGGTCTTTGTAAATATTCATTTCGTAATAAATCTAAAGAAGCATTTTTCATGACCTGCCAGTTGTCTAAAACTGCTCGAAGCATTTCATTCCCCTGATTTTTTAATTCTTGAGACAGGATAATATTTCTATTAATGGTTTGATTTATTGGTATACTGCACAATAGTTTTTCAAACAACATTTCGTGTTCATAATCCTGTTCTTGTTCTGTTGCGATATAGTGTAAAAGATGTGCCGCAACTTCTGGATCATTTATACTATTGTCTTTATTTAATAAGCCGCAATTCTCAAAAAGAGATTTCAAAAAAGGGTGAATTAATATTAATCCGGCATTGTTAACGTAATAATTAGAAGGAATTTCAGAAACTATTTCTTCATTTAATACAAAAGAAAGAGCCAAATTTTCTTCTTCTTTCACATCTTCACTAGTATCGAAAACACGGCTCATTTCTACCTCTTTTTTATTATTTGATGCAAGAGATTCATCAGTTTTGAAATCAGATTTTAAGGATTCGTCTTTGTTTTTTTTTTGAAGAGATTCTAAAGCTTTATCTTCAAGAATAGTTGTTACAATCAATACTTCATGAGTAAGATTGCTTAATACATCTAAAACAGATCTGCCTTTTATCTGATTTTTAACAGCTTCTAAAACAAACTTTTGTTCCTGTTTTTTCATTGAAGGAAAAGAAATAAACAGATCAAATAATTTTTGCTGTATACTGCTTTCGCTATGTTTTAATAATTGCGAAAGAACAATATTCCAAATTAGATTTCTCTGGTTTAATCCTTGTTTAGATGCTGAAATAACAGCATTCATATTGTCTTTAATTTGGCTGATATTTATTGATGTTGTTTCTGCCGCAGTCAATTCTAAAAGAAATGTTTTTTTGAGAATGCTGTAAATCTGTTCGTCTGATAATTGTTTTATAAATCGGTTTCTGGTTTGATGGTTTTTTAATGCATTTAATAGTTTTATGCCAAAAGCTTTACTGTTGGCAATTTTTTCAAACTGATTATCTTCATTGCTGTTAAGTATATCTTTTGAAACAGTCCACCATGCAGCAGTTCCGGTTTCTAAAAAATTAAAGAACTCATTTGCATTTTTTTCTTTGTTATTGATTAATGCGTAATGTTTAGAATCAGGAAAGCCTTTTTCAATTTGTTTCTCGATTTGTTTTTGAAATTGATTAATAATTTCCAGTTTTATAATTTCAAAATCAAAACCAGAAGCGACAGAAAAATCCATGTTTAATTTTTCTATTTGAAGACTTTGCAACGACATTTTTACATCGAGCGTATCAAAATAGGTTTCTAAAAGAGGAAGTAGTTCTTCTTTTAGAAACGTATCTAGATGATCTTTTAGATAATACCCAGTTTCTTTAGAATGGGTATTTACTTCTAGAAATAGATTGTTGATAATATGTCTTTCGGCACTGTACATTTAGCTTAAATTGCTTATTTCTGAATTAATGGCATCTAAAATAAATTGAACATCTTTGAAATTAACTGCCATTTCTGTCAGGAATTCTTTTAATGTTCCGTTTGGATCTGTGCTGTATTTGATTTTTATAAAACTTTTAAACAACGTTTCAAAACGAGGTGTAATAGTTGTAATCTGATCTTGAAAAGTTTTTAAAACATCTGGTTTTTGACATTTTAAGATGGTATAAAACAGTGAAATATGACTTTCGATAAGGAAATTTAATGTCGTTTTCTCTTCGGCAATTTTGGTGTTTCTTACAGTCGATAAAAAACTTTCGTAAATAAAGTCTCTATACATTTCTCCTAATTGATTATTAGAATTACCATTTATAAAATCAGTAGTATTTTCATTAACGATTTTAAATTGTCTTTCTATTTCATCAATAAGAGAAGTGGTTTCGGGACTAAATTTCCCTATTTCAGGCTGCTGGTGTATTTTTGCAAAAGATTCGGTTGTTTTCTTGATAAATGCAGTCGCGTTTTTTAAACAATTTGTTGTCGGAATTATTACTCTAAGCAGCACATCTTTTGGTCCGTCAATAGATTCGCCGCAATCTCTGTTGCTTGCAGTAAGTGATATTGTGATTGATGTACTTTTGTAGCTTGAAAGCGGACGTATTATTTCTGAATTAGAATCGGTTTCAACTATTTCTCCCGCTATGTCCCATTTGTATATTTCTGCGTTTACAGAATTATTGGTAAGTACAAGATCAGTATCTTTAATGGCATAAGTAAATTTTGCTATTGGCAGATTTCGCATTGTAATTACAAGTCCAGATGGTTTACCATTTGCCATTACAATGACTTTATCTACATTTTCAGGCACATTATAACCTATAAAAACATATCGTCCTGCATCATTTTGAGAAACGCCTTCACCAGATAGAATTACTTTTTTGTTTTCAGATTTGATGGTTAAAATATACGGAGTATCGTCATTTCTGCAGACGTATCTATTTTCGATGCTGACTTTAATATCTGTGATCTCAAAAGTTACTGAATGTTTTACCTGATAATTGCAGTTTCCGTTGTCGGCAGTGGCGCTTACAGGAAAAGTATAGCTTTCTTTAGCAGGTGCTTCATATTTATAAATATGCTGTATTTTTGTTTCTGTAGTAGTTTCAATAACAGTTCCGTCACCAAAATCCCAAGCGTATTTCATGCCTTCTTGATTTTCTCCCGTAATGGTAAAATCGGCAGTGACTTCGTTGGTTTTTTCTGATTTTGTGATTGCAATTGTAAAGTCAAATTTTGGTTTTTTGAAAACGGTTACTTCACATTTTGTGTCAAAATTATTAACAGTAAAAGTGATTGGTTTTCCAATTAGTTCTTCGCTCACGAGTTTAGGATCAAAAACAAATTCTCCGTATTGATTTATGGTAACTCCTCCGTTTAAATCTTCTTCTACATCAGCTTTTACGAAACCTCCTGTTGGAGATACATGAAATGGGAAATACGGCGTTAATTCATCAAAACAAAGTTTGTTTACTGGTAAAGACAACGAGATTACGTTATCATCACAGCATAAATAAGGCAGTGTAAAATCGGCTATTATCGGATTTAATATAACAGATTCTCCATCATTGCCTTCACTTTCAAAATCGCCCGCTAGAGAACTGCCGCGCGGATATTGATAAGGATAACCGTAACCGTAATAATACGGATACTGACTGTATTCGCCTTCAATATAAATCATGATAAATGTGCCTCCCGGCGCTACACCAGATTTATGCTCATATCCGTGATTTTTGTTGAGATAGTAAGACGTAAAATTTTGAATAACTTCCTGTGCTTCAGATGCGTTTACGCCAAGTACAACAACATTAAAACCTAAACCGTTTTGATATCTTATGTCCTGAATAATTTTTAATGCCTCTTTGTAATTTTTACCCTGATGTCCTTCGATTCTATAAAAATCATGATCTGCCATAAATTCCAGCGGACGTTTGGTATTTAAAAAGTTATCGTGATAACTTCTATTACTGCGTTGTTTTCCGATGGCTGTTTTTTTGTAATCCCAAAGTTCAATAATCTGATTTCCCACATTATTATAAAACGGAATTGCTTTTTTACTCAAAGTTCCTAATTTAAAACTAGGCGTAATTTTTATGTAATTGAAGTTTACATTGTAATTGGCCAACAATTGTGCAGCGCGTTTTATAAGGCTGTACAACTGCTGCAAATCGGTGTTTTTGCCATAACAGATTTGAATTTCACTGCCTTCCATATCGACAATAAATTCGTTTACCATACTTTCAGTACCTGTTTCAGTAAGCGTATCAACCGGCAGACAATCGTTGAAAGTACTTAGGTTTTGACCCGTAAGCAAAGGCGATTTGTAAAAAGCATGTCGGTATTCAAAATAAGGTTTGGTTTTTACTATTTCTCCCAGCATTAAGTGTTTTGGGAAAGCTTTGATATCTGGACAGCAAAATTCTCCATCCATATTTGATAATAAAAGTTTTATCTCATTATAAGTATCTATCAAATCGTTGAGAAGATCGTATCTGTATTGAAAATCGGGAGGAGCATTATTTTCGTCAAAACTGTATAAATCGGATAGATTCTTTTTGATTGAACTAAGAATTACAGGCATTTGTAAATTGCTCAGCAATATTTCAAAACCATCACCAAGTTTAGCCGTTACATTGTTTTTAAAAATACCATTGGTAAATTTCTTTTTGATTTCATTATAATTACTAAAATTTTCAGGCTGCAATACAATACGATTGGATACTACAGCGGGCAGTTTGCAGTAAAGATTAGCAAAATTGGTTGTACTAATAATGCTGTCATGACTGTTAATTTGTGCCGCAACGGTTTTACTGACTAACAAAGCTCTGTGATTACCAATAATTTCTAATCCCTGATTATCGCAGGAAAGACTTACGCAGAGATCTGAATCTTTTTCATAAGATTCTAAATACAATAGTGCTACAGCATCAGTTATTTCTAATCCTGTATTGGCTTTAAGATATTGTATAGGAAAAGTATTGGCAGTATCAAGCAGCAGCTGTTCGGCCGTTAAAAGCTCAAAGATTTGAAGTTGTTCTGTACCATCATAAAAAAAAGGTTTGTATGCTGCCTTTTTATTATCGTAAACTTTATAATGTGTGTATAGGTTACTTTCAAAATCAATAAATTTATCACCGTTAACTTTACTTTGATATAAATGAAAAAGATCTCCATCTGTAGTAATACCGCTGCCTTGTGTTATTGAGATCGTTTTTGCAGGTTCATTATAAGACACTTGAAATCCGCAAATGATGCCTACACCACTCAGATCTATCCTGGACATACGGTCTTGATCGTCAAAAAAGTCTACAATCTCATTAAGATGTCCTTCTGTAAGTACCTGATTTTTTGTAAATTTTCGGTACAGAGTTGTTATGGTTGAAAGTTTTGCTAACATTGTGAATAGTATTTATAGTGATCCTAAATTTGTTTTTCCTAGTATTATTTTCTCAAATTGATTTTCATTTTCATCTGTGCAGTCAAATAATCTTCCTGTTGGGTATAAGTTGCTAAGATGAGAGAACGCATCAATAAATGGTATCAATTCTGGTTCGGGTTGTTCTTGGTTCAATAGTGTTTTGGCAAACAAATATTTCTTGTAAGTGTTTTCAAACTGTAAAAGCTCATTTTCTGCGGGGTTTTCGATTTCATTTTTTCTATGCCCAATCCAGCAGATTTTTGCTAAAACATGAGAGGGTAATTCTTCCTTAATTACTTTCTCCATATAGTTTCTAAAATCGGTATTGGCAAAACGGAGTGTATATCCGGGAAGTACAATACTTATGCGATAGGAGTAAGGGTCTAGAGGTTCGCAGGTTTTGCATTCATCTGTACAAATGGGTAAAAACGTCGCTGGATTTACAGTGACCTGATTTACATCTGGTCGAAGCATCATATGTTCTACTATAAACATTCCTTCTTCTGTAAAGACTTCTTTCATAAAATAAATCAAATCCAGAATCGATTGTTTTACTTCTTGTAAAGTGTCATAATACGTATATCGTTTTGCAATAATTCGATCGCGATTGTCCTCGTCTGTAATCAAAGGATTAATGATGTCATAAGAATATTTTCCCGAATCGGCTTGATGAATCTGAATGTTATCAATAACCTGCGGATCTGAAATCCCTGCTTTAAAGGCTTCTTCAACATTGTATTCTCTGGTTTGTATAATTTGTAAAACCGCAAAATATAATTCTCTGTTGGCAACAGATGTATCATAGTATTCTGTAGTTGCTGAGAGTATGATATTATTATCATTATCTCTTATTCTCCATCGATACACAAGCTGATTGTCTGAGTCAATAAAATGGTATACTTCTACAAATGAATCCGAAAGATGTCTTCGGTTATAATCTTTAATACCCAAAAGTCTGGCAAGTCTCTTTTTTACTCCAGATACATTATCGGTATCCCACAAATTACTATTGGGCTGTT
Source organism: Flavobacterium sp. MC2016-06 (assembly GCF_009711165.2). Classification (GTDB taxonomy): domain Bacteria; phylum Bacteroidota; class Bacteroidia; order Flavobacteriales; family Flavobacteriaceae; genus Flavobacterium. The sequence continues at coordinate 172,418 of NZ_WMID02000001.1, forward strand.
TGTAATAATTAAAAGAATTACCGCGGTTTTTGCTGACGATTTTATAATCTTTCAAAAAGTCTTCTTTGTTTTTAAGAACCACTTCGTCTGCAGCACTGCCGTAGATACTTTTGTTGATAAAAACATATTCCGAAAAACGTTCGGCAAAACGCCCTAAAAGATGATCCAGAATATTATTTCTTCTTTCGATATTATTGTCCAATTTTTCAAAAAGAATTTCAGTCAGGTATTCATCATTATTTTCAGGATAGTTCGTTACCAGATCACTAAGTCCGTCAATGTCTTTTATCGCCTGCGTAAAAAATGTTTTAGTGAGGTTGCCGCTTACAGAAAGTATTTCGTTAACCTGTTCTAAATGTTTAAAATAGCTTCCCAAAATCTGATCAAAGAATAAAAGATACCCTTTAAGCTGTTTTGCCTGTGATTTTCGGGCTGTTGTAGCTCTAGATGGCAAACCAACTTCACCAATACCATAAGTATCTGGAAAATCGTTTTGTATTGTAGTATAACTGTCTATAGGTAAATAACTGCCATTAGGAAGTTTGAGTTCTTTATTGTGGCTGGAATATGCGGTGGCTTTGTCTTTTACTTCTTCAATCTCATCCAAATAAATTTGTACTTGAGTCTTGTTGATATTGAGTGGTAAAACGCCTTTGTTGTAATTGAAAACGCTTTTAGAACAAATTACAGGTTTTTGATATTCTTTAAGGCATATAAGCCATTGATTGATATTTGCATCCGTATCGGTGTCGCTGCAATTTCCCATAGAAATATCCTTGATGGTTATAACTCCCGGAACATTCATAATCAATTTTATAATATCAGATAAACGTACTTCACTTGTCAGTTCCGCTTCAATTAATTCTTTGGTGTCTATAAAACCGTGTTCTAAAATTGGACCATCAAAAATTTCTAAGGAAGAATACCCTTTATCCATCATTTGTTGAATCGAATAAAAATTGACTGTAGTCGATAAATAAGCATCCAATGTATTTAATACCAGAGCGTGAACCATTTCTTCATCTGCCTGTGTATCTACCTCAATGCTGGCGCATATTTTTATAGCATATTCATCTACTTTTATAATATTGATTAAATCCTCGCACAGATTTCTGTTGGCATGGTATTTTTTTCTGATTTGATCTTTAACACTATTAATTTCCGAAAGTTTTTTGCTTTCAAAATCTACATATAAATCATACAATCCTTTAAGCTCAAAATTCTTTTTAAAATTTCTTGGTACGTCATTAAAGTCTTTAGGATTATAAGACAATTTATCTTCTTTACAATTTACATAAACTGTTTTTTTGTGTTTTGCCGGCCAGCAGTTTTTAACGCCTTCAATATCTATAAATATTTTTCTGTAATCTAGCGCCGTTACCGGGCTTGACGGCAATACTTCTGAGGCTTTAAAAAACTGCGTAGCAATTCCTTTATCTTTTTGATCAGAAGCAAGAATGTTTTCGATCGGGAGATCTATTCGCATGCCAAGGTCTGTTATAGCGTAGCACAGCATCTCCAGCATCGTAATACCAGGATCATGCGAGTTAAAATCGGTCCATAACCTGCCTCCAAGCTGTTCTATATACTCAATACCTTTCTTTCTTAGAAAAAAGAAATCCAAGTCGTTTTCTGAAGCAACTTTTTTAGGAATCGTACTATGTGAATTTAATATTGACATATCTCTTTGGGTTGAATATTAGGTTCTTTGCAGGTTTTGATTTCGGTAGAAATAATATGATCTTTTACCGATACCAGAATACGTTTTGGATTTGATGGTGATACTACCGGTAAGAATTCCAGTGCAGTAAGATCATTTGAATTTTCAGATTCTGTATCGTCTTTTAGTTTCGCCATCTCCAATTCGGCTAAATAGTCTACATAGTATAATTTTTCTACATAGTCAATTACTGTGCTTCGGTGCAATTCAATTCCAAAAAGGATATCTTTACTAGTATCAAATGCCCAGGGAGATAAGAATTTTGATATATCTTCATTCAGTTGTTTTTTATAAAAATTCTCATCGTATTCTGGATAGAATTTGACATTTAATTTTATTACAACTTTTTCATACTCTGGATTAATTACTGCCGTTTCTACATGCATGCTGTTCAGACTGCTGATGTAATTTTGAATTTTATTTAGCGTCGCTGTACTCACACGAGGTTCATAAATATCAAACACGTTTTTATTTATAATATCCGGAATTACGACAAGTGTAACATCGCCGGGCGAAAGAAATGAACTTTTTGAATTATTGGTATGGTTGAGGCATTTTACTCTAAATACTTCTGGAAATTCCTGAAGGATAAGATGCTCATAATCCCAAAGTGTTATCGCTCGGTTTTTATGACGAAGACGTTCACTTACTCGTTTGTAATAAGTATCATCAGACTCTTGAGGTTTTCCATTAAAAGAATTAAAAGGCTGCGAAACACTTTTAACTTGTGTTATTCGGTTGATAAGTTTAGAAATTGTTTCGGCAGGCAATCCTTTTTCTAAATGCGACAATTCGTTGTCATTATTAAAAAACTCGGCGGCTACAACTTGTGTTTTGATATCAATCACTTTGCAGACAGCATCATAGGCTTTGTGCATTTTTGCTTTGATCCAGATTAAATTGCCTGGAAATAAAGTATTGGTTTTGGTTGCTTGTTTTGGAATTGCAAATTTTAGGATTCCAGATTTTAAAAAATTATCTATGGAATTTGCCAAAATTTCATTTTCAATATTTTTCCAATAATTGTCACAAAGTACAAACCATTCTACTTTTTGTCTTCCTATAAATGATTGCGCCAGCGGATTTTCACTTCCTTCTAATATTTGAAACAATAACGAAATTTGCTGTGTTACTTCGGCTTCTTCAAGTCCGATATAAAATTCGCCTCCATTACAATAATCAGGAACCAGACGGCTTGCAATAGCACTATTGGCATCAAGAACTGCTTTTTGTATGGCTAGATTTTTTAAGTACGAATGTTCTTCACTCTGCCCAAAAGGCGCTTCATGAAATAATTTTGTGCGTTCTGTTTCGTATTCGTTTTCGGTTTGATGCGTAAAATCTGTTGTTTCTTCTGCCGTATAATTTAAGCTTATTGTTTCTGCAAATGGTGTATAAGCTTCGTTTGGAATAAGTGTTTCTGGATTTTCACTCATTACCGCAAGAGCATATATTTTTGGATATAAAGAATGTAAAAACGATTGGTTTGATGTTAATCTAATCGGCCCGCTTTTGTCAATATCATAATTGTTTCCTGTTACAGAAAATGCTGTTTGGTATACAGTATCTTTTTGGGTAAACAATACAGTATTTGTACTTTTATTTTCCCAGTTTTCTTTATTTAATACCGATACTGTGGCTTTAAAATAAGCATCTGAGCCTACAATAAGATCTGCTGTATTGGAGTTCAGAATCAGCTTGTTTATTTCTGAAGCTTCAACAGCAATAGGATCTTTTCGTTCTGGATCTTCGGGCTGGTTTGCAGCTAACGCTGTTATTTTTTCTTCCAGAAACATGCCTTTAAAAAAGATGTCTTTGCTTATTGTAGTAAGATATTTTGTTTTGTAAGCTTCATAAAGTGTTTTAAAAGAGGTTGGTGTATTTTTCCAGTTTATCGTAACATCAATATTTTTCCACTTTTTAGAAAATATTTCAGGATAATTAATAAGAAAAGAAGAACCTTTGGTAGGCTGTGTGGTAAAAGGATAAAAAGGTTTTGACGCGTTTAATAAACCGGTGTCACTTTCTAACAATAAAGAAGTTACGTCTTTTACATCTACTTTTACATTAATATCTTTAATGGTTTTAGTAACTAAATTTCTAAATAAATCATGTCCTTTTTTATTTTCGGTATGAATTAAAAATCGAATAATAGGCTGATTGCTTGAAAAATTTTCGCCCAATATTTTTTGATTATAATTTACAATTGCCGGAATATCTTTTGAAATCTGAAAAACAAGTCTTAACTGGTTTCCTGAAATGCTTGATGTGGCAGCGGCGCCATTGAGTGGGATAGATCCAAGCCATTCTTTTTCGCCGCTGCAAAAAAGACTAATATTGTCTACAAGATCATTTACAGTAAATGGTCCAGTTTCAAAAGTAAATGTTTCATTAAAAGTGATGGTAATATCAATATTTCTTTCACCTTCTTGTAATTTTAATATTGGAGAAGCGATGGCAAAACCTAGTTTGGCATCTTGTAATTCTGTATATTTTTTTTCGTTTGAAGTATAGCCAAATGGCAGCCAATATTTTGCATCTTCTTTAAGACTTTCTCCTTTTCCGTCGAGAGAATTAGCAATTTCGCTTGATTTTATTTCGCCTAAAACAATGTCATTGTATACATTTTTAAGCTGCGTAATTTGAGCTTTATTGGCAATTAATTCTTCGGTAGTTTTATAAATGAGTTTGTTTCCTTGAAGGTCTTTACCAGCATCTAATTGTGTTTGCGCTGGAATTCGTTCTTCGATACTTTTTTTAGCCAATTCAAAAATAACATGTACTTTGTCTGCTTTTGCAGGAAGTTTTTCGATTTGTAAAATGTCTTTATAAAAGAAATCGAGATGTTTTTTTGTAATTAAATTAAATCGCGTTTTTGATAGTTCTAACAGTTTTAAGAAACATACAAAAAGTGTCATATGCGGGGTTAACGTACCTTCAAACTCAATACTGCTGAGTGTCTGCGAAATGGTTTGTTTTAAAGTATTGTAAGCTTTGTCGTTTCTGTTTGTAATTTCTTTTTGAAAAAAACCAAAATGTTCAAAAATCTCCTGCCAGTTGCCAGATGGATTTTCGCTGTCGTTTGTTTCAAAAAAATTAACCTGTTTTGCGAAGTTATAGGTAAAAAGTAACCAATCTTCCATATCAAAGTCATGGAGCTGCAAATTGTCGGGATCGAGAATACTATTCAAGCGATCGCTCTGGTCTGTGCCATTTCTTTTAAATACTATATCGTTTGTATGGTCGCTGTTGTTACACATAATACTATTAAATATTAGTTCCTTCTAGTTTATAGAATGGGTAAACCATGTTGGTTCTTGAATTGGTTGCTCTTATTTTATAATCTAAACTCAATATTAATTCGCCGCTTAAATCATCTCCCTGACTAATGTCTATTTTCTCTACATCAATTCGTGGTTCGTGGTACAAAATGGCGGTTCTAATCAATTCAGACACAAAAGTTTTCAATGTTGTGTTGAGCGGATTAAAAAGGAGTTCGTCTACATTACAGCCGTATTTTGGCAGCATAACGCGTTCTCCTATTTTGGTAGACAATAAAATCTCTAGACTGCTTTTAATATCTTCCTCATCAGAAATCATTATAACAGACTTTGTTATTTTCTTAAATTCGGGCGGAAAACTCCATCCGGTTCCTAAAAAAGCTTGTTCATTTTCCATAACTAACCTATTAAAACAGTTGCTAATCCGGCTGCAATTGTACCGCCATGTGCGGTAGAATCTCCCATTCTGGCTGCGGGTTTTCCTCCAATTAATACTGTTGAAGAACCCATTACAATACTATCGGGCGGGCCGGTGCAGGTTGCCATATCTCCAACACATGCGGCTGGCACGCCTCCAATTAAAACGGTTGGTACGCCGGCAGGTAAAATTGGACCGCCAACATGAGGGACGGTTGCTGTTACCATTGGGCAGACGTGCATGTCTGAAACTCTTGCGGCTGGTGCTCCCATAATTTTAATTTATTTGTACAATGCTTCCTTTTAACACGGCAGTAGCACCAGACGACAATTCTGCACCTGCGCTTCCTTCTGCCTTAAATTGTGCTGTGGCTTTTATGGAAACATTGGCTCCTTCAATTTTTACATCTCCTGTAGCTTTTATTTCAATGTTTCCGGCACTTTCCATTTTTATTCCTTTGCTGTCGATGGTGATTATATTAGAATTTTCATCTTCTATTTTTATGACACCTTGATCTTCATCCAGCGTTATTTTTTTGCCTGCTGGAGTTTCAATCCCAATTGTTTTTTTATCATCATCAAACAAAACCTTCATTTCGCTTCGGGTTACAATTCCCTTTTTATGATTATCGTCAGAAGCTGTAATTGGCGCAGGTTTACCGCTGCTGTGAAGCATTCCTAAAACGATGGCATTGTTTGGATCTTCATTTACAAAACCAATAATTACTTCATCTTCAATTTCAGGTCTAAAAAAAATGCCTCTGTTTTCTCCCGCATCGGGTGAAGCTACGCGACACCAAATTCCCTGTTCGTCATTGTTGATGATTGGAATTTTTACTAAAATCCTATCTTCACCATTTGGATCGCTTTCGAGCTGTGTTACAATTCCGGTATGAAGTCCTTTTATGGCCGAAATAATTCCAGAACCTGTTGGTGTATGAATGTCATACGTTTCAGAAAACCATTCTGGATTTAATCCGAATTGTGCATCAATAGTCCAATTTCCCTCTGATATTTCGTGAAATACTCCAGTGATGTAAGCTTTTCCATTAAATCGATCACCAACGCCTTCGAGCGTAATGATCGTGTTTGGTTTTACAGCTGGAATTCCTTGAAATTTAGCTCTTCCGCGAATTTTAGATAATTGCTGAAAAAGTAATTTGGCATCTGCCCAATCCTGAAGCTCAACTTCTGTAATCGTGCCGCCGTGACGTAATTGTAAGTTATCCAGTTCGATAGTTTCGGCTAAATCAGAAGCAGAAAGATTTCCGTTTAGACTTACACCCGGATCATTTGCTTCAATTTCAACTATTTCCTGATTGGCGTAATCCCAACTGTACGAAGAGACTTTTGCAAATTGATTTCGAGCATCTATTTCAGCATCAAAATCGAGTAGAGTAGCTCCAAAAGTTACTGTTTCTACAGATGATGCCGTTACGTTGGGTTTACTAATGCTGATTTTTCCATTCTCAACAAAACAAAGTTTACCATTGGCCTGCGCTCTTGAAACTATAAAATCCCAATCGGAAGTATTATACTGAACGAGTTCTTTGTGACTGAAGTTTGTTGCTTCAACCTCTTTGTCTAAGCCGTAACTGTCAATGATTTCTTCGAATGCTTCACTGTCTTTAACATCATAAAAATACTTGCTCTTTCTTCCAATAGTAAGCTTCACTGCTTCGTCTTTGCATTCGATAATTAATAAAGAAGTACTGCTTTTTATTTTGATCGAATGTTTGATGATAATTCCTTTATAAATCGTTTCTTCATCATTGTGATAACCAGCAGTTATTTCAATTTTTTTACCAGGAATGAGCAGTTCTTCATTACTTAATTTAAAATCCCTTTCCGAAGCTTCTCCATCAACAAGAACAATCTGAGCCATAGGAATCCGGTTTACTTCATTTTGTACCACAATACTTTTTACTTGATAGGTTTTAGACAATTCTTCTCCTTCAATTAAAATTTTATGCGTTACTAAATCGGCACTTTTACTGGTTTGTATGACTCCGCTGTTGTTCATCAGGATTGTTTTTGTAAGGGAGGGAAAAATAATTTCTGCCCTGTTTTTAGTTTTCTAAAATTGACAATGTTATTTGCTTTAGCAACTTCCAGATAATACTTAGAATCGCCGTAGATATTAAAAGACATTAGAGGCAGTGTATCGCCTTCTGTCACCGTTCTGTAATGTGTTAAATCGGGCGACTTGTTGTTTTCTCTTGCAGCTCTTAAATTGTCTTCTACAAACCCTTGAAATTTTGCTTTTGCAATTGCTCTTATTGGAGTTCCGTCGGGTTTAAAGAGTTTAAATTCTACAGTCATTTCGGTCATAGCGCCTTTAAAAAGGAGCGTTCCCCAAGAAATAATCAGATAATTGGGTTTGTGCTCATCGCCATTATAATCCAGAATAACCTTCTTGAATTTCTCAATGTCATCAATAATTCCATTTTCAGAACTAGGATAACCGTTAATGACTCCCGAACGGTCAAAAACAAAATCAAGTTCTAGATTTTCAGGTAATTTTTTATTGAATTTAGGAGAAACTGTACTTGTACCCGAAGCCTGAGCATCGTCGGTTTCAATTTTATAGTGGTACGTATACTTCTCCGGATTCATTAAAGTCGCAAATTCGCCATCGGCAATTTTGTTGTTAAATTCCGGATCGCTATAAGCAACAACTTTAAGTTTTTCTAATTCCCCAGCCATGATCAGCGTTCTTTTTTACGTTCAATAATTTTCATTACCTGTTCTACACATTCAGCTACCGGATCTTCGCCCTTGCTTTTTGGAGCGGTTGGCGAAGAATTTGGTTTTGATCCTTCACTTATGTTTATCTTAATGTGAAGCTCTTTTATTTCTATCGGCATGACTAACTTTTAATTAAAGTGAAATAATTATAGGTAAGTTCAACGTTTTCAACAACGAGCTTACTTTCTTCGGCATTAAAATCTTCAACCGACCATTTTACAGGATAGGCGTGAGCCACATTCCATGAAATCAACGGGTTGTGTTCCTCATTGAGTAATTTGATTGTGAGGTTAACGGGTTTAAACGCGAAGTTTTCTATAGCATCCCGGCACCAGTCGATAACTGCAGAATCAATCAGCATTCCTCTTTTTAAAGTCAGGTTTGGATATTTTGTCTTTACAGGAAGTTTGTGCTTGAATCTGTTTTCACCACCTTCGGCTATCTCCTCGGTTTCTATATCTACAGATAAACCAGAAACGGTTTGAAACTGATGGTCTTTTTGCTGCGTGCCAAGACCTTCAAATTCAACTAAAAAGTGAAAACCAACAGGTGGATAATAGTTAGCCATGATTAATCATTTTGAATGGATAAACCTTCGTGAACTAATTCCATAGATTCAATAGCAACTTCGTTTCCGTCAGCTTTTAAATCAGTAGACTGAACTTTAGTCGGCCATGCGTTTTTTACTTTCCAAGTAACCACTGGTTCGTGTTCCTCATTGAGTAATTTGATCGTAATGTCTCTTCTTTCGATCGTATTTAGTTTTACAGTATTCCACCAATTGTAATACTCATTATCGCTGGCAAAAGTTCCTCTTTTCATTGTTATGTTAGAGAATTTCTGCATGCCGGGCATTTTAATTTTGGTGTATTCGGGACTTGCTCCCTGACGGTATTCAATGACTTCCGTTTCTACATCTAATCCAGAAACTTCTGTAAATCCTATTTTTGTTCCACCCCAGTCAACTGAGAAATGAAACTTTGATAGCGGATAACTCATGATTTATATTTTTTTAATGTTGATATTAATTAAGATTCCTGCATTTTGTGAGAGAAACGAAGGATAATGAATTCAGCCGGACGAACTACTGCCATTCCGACTTCAATAACCATTCTGCCTTCTAAAATATCCAGTGCCGACATGGTTTGTCCCAACCCAACTCTTACATAAAAAGCTTGTTCTGGTTTTGCGCCGGCCAAAGCTCCAGCTCTCCATTGAAGAATTAAAAAATTCTCAATCATTGCTCTAATTCTTATCCAGGTATTGGCATCGTTAGGTTCAAATACAAATTGATCAGTAGCTTTTTTGATAGATTCTTCTGCCATGTTAAAGAAACGGCGAACGGGTACATAACGCCATTCGTTGTCGTTACCAGCCAGTGTTCTAGATCCCCAAACTAAGGTTCCTTTACCCGTAAAGCTTCTTATTGCATTGATAGATTTTCCTGCAACAGTATCAACATTCAGGTTGTCTTGATCGCCATTGGTGATTTTTAATGTTGGTTTTATCACATAATTTATGCCCACATTTGCAGGAGCTTTCCAAACGCCTCTGTTTGAGTCTACACGAGCATAAATTCCGGCTACTGCGCTGCTTGGCGGTAATGTAACAGGCAAAGCTGCTATTTCGGCTTTGATAGCGTTGTACGATTTGTTGTCCAGACCTTCAATATCGCCAAGAAAACGTCCATTCATTGCACCATTGTTAACATCTGTAGTCGTAACATTATTGATTTCATCTTTAATGGTTTCAACCAGCGTTGTCATATCTTCTGTTGCAGTGGCTTTATTGAAAACATCAACCGTAATAACCAAATTGTTATTAGGTAATTCGATAATAGAATTGGTAGGAGCAGTAGGTACCGTGAAAGTAAGGAGTTTACCAATTTCATCAATCACGTTTACAGTATTGCTTTTTATATTCTGTGCTACTTTAAGGTTGGTATTTGATGCTTTTAATTTAGCAGTAAGATCTGTTAGATTGTCTCTAACTTTTTCGATTTTGTTATTTCCTTCAAATAAATCGACAAAAACATCTAATGCTGCCTGAAGCGCATCTCCTGCATTGGCAACTTCTTCTACAGATGCAATAGCTGATTCTGCAGCGTTTTGAATTTTATCTTTCTCTGATATTAAAGTATTCAGATCGGCAGTCAATGTTTCTAAAATAGTAACAAAAGCTGCTGTTTTTGCTACAGTAAAAGTTTCAGATCCTGCAGCGGCATTGTTGTATCCTGCAGTGCTGTCTATATAAGTAAGCGCACTGGCAACACTTCCCGAAATTAAATCGTTTACAGTATCGGCATCGTCATCTGTTACTACGACTAGATTTGCTGTAGTTAGTGTAACGGTTGCCAAAGCATCTTCAACTTCTCCAAAAGCAGTTGATATGGCATCTGGTACATTGGTTACGTGGTTGATTAAAATATCATCTTCATTGTATCTGTAATCTAAAATAGTGTCGAGATAAGGATAATAAGCTGCACCGTATTTCAGGTAATCTTTTTCAAGAGAAATTTGTTCTCTCAAAGCTTTAGAATCCTCTCCAATATCAGTAGAATTATATGTGTCGATTATTGCAAATCGATCCTGCATATCATGGCACTGTATTAAAGCATTTGAGTATAAGGCGTAAAAATCAGGTTCAAGCAGTGCTTTGGCATCTGGAAATAATAACAATGTCGGTTCGTCTTCCGCTTTTAATAAATCCAACCCGGCTGTCAAATCAGTAAAAAGAACAGGATTTTGTTTGCTGTTTACGTCCTCATAATTTTTTACCGAAACGATATAACATGGGCCGCCGCCATTTGCAAAATACATTTGAAGTGCATAATACATTAAAAATGGTTTTGGATCACTCGGCTGATTTACAACGATGTTTCTTTCGGTTACTACATTGTCTGTTACCACGTCTGTCACATCTACTGAAATTGTATCTTCTGGATATGCAAATCCAAAATAAGTTTCATAATCCAGTAAAGAGGTAATTCGTGTAGGAATCCTGTCGAGATCGTTCTCGGTTTTTTTAGCAGCTTTTTCTGTATAGCCAATAAAAGCAGGAATCGCAGTTTCTACCTGAGCAACAGAAGGAGGAAACTTTACGATTTCCTCAATATATACTCCAGGCGTTTTGTAAGTTGTTGCCATAATTGATTGTTTTAATTATTAAATAAATATTTCCGAATAATAATCGTCATTGATTTTTGTTATTGATTTTACAGATGGATTAGCATAATGACTGTTAACGGGTTGTGGCGGCGTAAAATCGGTAAGCGGGTCAACTTCAACAAAACCAAATCGAGCTAATGGTTTCGTTTTATTGGTTTTAATTTCGGTTGCTGTTTTGCGGTTGATGTATTTCCAAAGTGTTTTTCGATTGTCAAAATGAATTTTAAAATTTGGACTTATCATTTTGCCCAGATTTGTTATAATATCTGCCGAATTATTGTCGCCCTTCATGGTTAGTGAAATTATCCCAAACGAACCTTGTTTTTCTGATGGTTGAAATGTCGAGATTAGATCTGTAGTCGTTTTTTCAGATACCAAATATTGATTTGAGATTAATTTGTTATCATTTATTTTTGGGAGATATTCAAATGAAGCTGGTTCTGTAGAAGGCTTAACATTGCTGAATAGATATATTTGATTGAAAGCAAAATCTAGATTAGTATAATTCTCAAATTGATAGTCATTGATATTTATTCGGAATTTTAAGTTTAAAGCAGCAGGAATTTTTATAAAAGGGTCTGTTTCATCTGTTTCAGTAACTTTAATGTATACACAAAAGCCTGCTTTGTTTTTTTTGAATACCATTTTGTAGTTTTTGAGTACTTTATTGGTTTCAAAAGTGGGCGTTATAGTTGTAAATGCATCTGTACTGAATTTTTGCAGCATATTTTCTTTAGCTGCATCGGGCATACTTTCAAAGGTCTCTTCGCCGTTATTCAGAAAATAATTATGAAGAACTGTTACTTCAAATAACAATCTATATGTAAGATCAAAACTCATGACTGTTCTTTGGTTTTTGTTACACCTTTTACGGTACTGACTAATTGTCCTTCTCCTTGTGCGATATTGCGTTCGATTTGTATCATACTGACTTTATACAAAGCCGATGGAAATTGTTTTCCTCCCAATGTTCCCCAGATGTAGTTTAACTCTTCAAAAGTGGGTGTGTAGAGCTCAACCGAGAATCTGAAATTGTCGATATTATTTAATGCAACATTATTTCTGTTGTAAATAGTGTTGGATTGTGTAAATAGTTTTTTGCCCTGAAAAAAAGCAATGATTTTTGAAATATCATTGAGGGAATTAATGTATTTATTTCTGTTGGCGCTAAAAAGAATATATAGGTTTAAATTGATGACGCTGTTTTTATATATTGTTTTGGAATTTTCGATGGAATGATTTGGAAAATTTTTTAAAGCAGCTTCTTGATCTAAATTGATTAGAGTAAGCGCTACTTTGTTTTCTAAATTTGTAGCTATAGTATCGTTTTGAGATTCTAAAAGAGCGATGTTTTCTGCCACAACAGATTTTTCTAATCCGATTTCGTCGAGATAGTTATTTACTTGTTCTGTAATTATTTGAATAACCTCAAAAATCATGTCTAATAAAGTTTTATCAGGTGGTACATTAGTAAAATTTATTCTGTGTAATCGTAAGCATATGTCCTACTAGAAGTGACAAGTTTTAAGTCTTATATTAAAAAATAAAGAAGAGTCTTCTGACTTTGCTTTAAATTTGAAATAAAACAATGGGCTTAAATATTGATGCAAGATAGAAAAGGAAGGACTAACCATAAAAGGGGAAAAACACCCTTTTTTTTCAGTATTTATACTGTTAAAATATTGATTATGATTAAGTTATGACGTTTGTTTTAGTTGTCTTATTTTGCATAAAACATTAAATTATAAAGAATGGTAAAGGGATTATAGATATATTACAAGCTTTTATGAATTTGTATATTTTTTAAAAGAAGATAATATTGTCTAAGAGCTGTGGGTAACATTTACATTTTTTAACTTAGGTTTATTTTAAGTTATAAAGGAATAAGTAAGTTCAGAATCATTCTGTAAATTGTCAGTATGACTTTTTATATCTTTGATTTATTTTTTAATTTACCTAGATACAACAGAACTGCGCGGCTTACAACTATTACTTAATTTTGTAATGAAGCAGCCAGCTTCTTAATATTATACTATGAGCAATACATTTTCTGACAACAGCCAAATAGGAATGGTATCTTCTTTTTCTGAGCTTGTACATACCGATTTTAAGGGAGAAATGAATGCGCTATGCTGGCACAGAAATTTGGATGGAGATTTTAATGAGATTGTTGCCCAGTTAAGTATAAAAGAAAATATAACGGAAGTTTTTTCTGAAGATCTAATAGCGCTCCAATTATCAGAAAAAGGGAATAGAGCAAGGGAAATAATCTTAAATGATTTACAATTATTGGCTGATTTTGGGGCTTCGCCCTCTCTTAATTTACTGAAGTGTTATGAGCGTGATGATGAATTTGATTTCATATCGACTGATGTGTATTCGTTTCATGTTGATCGTTCGCCAATTGCAACAGATACTTTTTTATGTACCTATCACGGAGCGGCAAGTGATATTGTTTCTAATTCGCAAGCAGAACAAAAAATTCTAATTCCAGAAATCCGAACAAAGTTAAAAGAGCTGTATAATGGACCATCGGAAGAATTCGAAAACTTTCTAAAGGAAAATTATTTTGACTTGCATTATCAGATACATGCGGATGTAGAACCTATTAATTTAGGATTAGTGCATCTTTGGCGACTGGCCGTAGATCATCCAAAACAACAAGTGTTACCTTGTATTCATAGAGCACCAATAGAAAATGAAGGAGAATATAGGTTGTTGTTGATTTGCTAAGGGAAATTATTGATTTTTCATTATGATATTAGAATAAAAAGTATAGTTTCCGTTTTTTTTGGTTATTATTACTTTTTAAGGCTTTGTCGTATCTATATATAAACCCTTACATTTTAGTGATTTAAAAAAAGAACATAAATAAATACCAAAGGTCATTGTTATCCTAAAGCTAATATTCTTCAGGTAGTTTATTTGAAATTAAGATTTACATTGATACAGGGATGTTGAGGAAATAATAAAAATGAACGCAATAACATTTAATCATTCTACGATTAAGAGCTGGGTATTTAAATTTGCCCTGTCGACCAAATGTATTAAATATAGATAAAAGTGGCCCTAACGTTAGTGCAATTAGATTTTACAACAAATTTTCTTTTTCGAATATATAAAGATTCGACAATGTAAATATCTCAATACTATCGTTGAACAGGGCCATGGTTTTATAAAATGGAGAATACAAAACTGTTTGGATTTCAAAAATTTTGAGTCTGTCAAAAGAACTCTAAATAGAATTTAAATTCTACATATGTTGAGAAAGAATCAGATGAATAAGCCAGAGAAAACTATGTTTAAATCGTTTTGTAAATCGGAAGCATAATTTTTAGATCACTGATTTCTAATTGTATGATAAATGCGATAGAACCATAGAAATAATTCATCATTACAGATTGTGAAACAAGAAATTTATATTAGGAATTAATTTGTTAATTTTTCTAAAATAACAATAAAAAATATTGTAATATAGCGCCCAAACTGAAGTTAAATATAAAAAATCATAAATTTTAGACAATCAGATGATTATAGTAATTTAAGAATGAAAAATGTCATTAGAAAATAATAATGTCTTAAATGTATGTATCTATTTTGTCTACATATCTGTATCATTGAACTACTGTGTCGATTAATTTATGATTAAACCAATTTATTTTAAAATGAAAAAAACAAAAGTATGTTCTGCTTTTAAGTGGACAATAATGACTGTTGTGTTATGTTTATTTAATAATATACAAGCACAGGGTGAACAGCCTACAATTACATCATTTTCAATAAACTCAAATATACAATCTCCAAATTCTGCTAGTTTAGGGACCTATGGAGCTATTCCTGTAAGTTTATATTCTGGGACCGCAGAAGTTTCAATACCGATATATCAAATTAATGAAGGAAATATTCCTTTGGATATTAATTTGCAACATGATGCTTCTGGAGTAAGGGTAAATTCTGTCCCTGGATGGGTAGGACAAAATTGGTCCTTACAAGCTGGAGGTTTAATACAGAGAAGTGTAAAAGGTAGATCTGCAGATGAGTTTGATGTTACTAGAGGTAATAATAATTACAATAATTTGTTTCCGCATTTCAATTATTGGGATGATTATGGAAATGATTGTAATAATGATTATTGTTCTACCATTTTATGGCCGTGGTGGAATCAGGGATATAAATATAATATGCCAATTTTACAAAGAAGTAATTGGTCTTCAGCCCAAAATTTATATTCTATTTACCTCGATTCAAGAAAGACATATAATCCACCAGGTTGGTTTGATGGTGACTATGAGTGGAGAAATGCTTCGTCAAATGCATTAGATTTAAAAAAATATCAACCAGATTTAGAACCTGATATTTTCAGTTTTAATTTTATGGGACATACGGGTAAATTTTTTCTCGGTCAAGATGGACAGTGGAAAGTGGCATCTTCAAGTAATCTAAAAGTAATTTGTGATTTTAGTTCAGATGTAGTATCCCCTGTATCAACACCTGAATATAATTATAATTCGCCTCCATATTCTACGCCTCATGTATTTACTGAAAAATATAGGGAATTTCCAAGAGTTATTAACAAGATAACTATGATTGACGATAATGGTAATCAGTTTGTTTTTGGTTATAATGAAGCGACTGAGCTCACTTTTCCTGATTTTTTTAATCAGCAATATTCGCCTATAATTTCGAGTGCTTGGTATTTAAAATATGTTAAGAATAAATTTGGGAGTATAATTTATGAGTTTGAATATGAGAAAGGTCCTTACATTGGCCATTTTTATTTAAGTTATAATAAATTTAGTATTCTTAATACAGGATTTTATGACTCCACTCTTAGATATGATTTTAAAGCGCCTGGACAGTTAATTTTACCTATTTATCTAAAAAAAATTAAAACTAAGGCAGGTTTAAGTATTGAAATGAATTCATCTATTTCAAATTCAATGAAATTTAAAGAGAATGATAATGCTGCTTTTACTCTTGGTACATTAAATAATAATATTTATCCTTCGACTAATTATAACAGACAAACTTACATAAATGACACTTTTTTAGGGCCTTATTATTTTTACAGAAAATTATTAGATTTCACAACATTAAATCCCGAATGGAATGCTGCAAATGATTATTTTTCATTATTAAAATGGAAAAAGTTAGATAATATTGCCATAAAAGATGCTAATGCAAATAATTTATTGACAGCAGATTTTAACTATATAAACCAGCCTGACAGAAGGCTGTTTTTAACAGGTCTATCTATTAATACAGAACAGAAATATATATTTGAATATGACAGAGATAATTTACTGCCTAATTTTCTGTCTTCAGCAGTAGATCACTTAGGTTATTTTGATGGTACTCCTTTTACAATTCCTCTAACAGAGACAAACTGGTCGGGTTACTATAATCAAAGATTAACTAATCCCGAGGCTGTAAAATATGGTTCTTTAAAAAAAATAACATATCCAACAAAAGGATTTACCGAATTTGTATATGAACCACATAGCTATTCTAAAGAAATTGATAAAAATGGTGTTTTAATAAATAGCGTTTCAGAAGGTATAATTGGAGGATTACGAATAAAAAAAATAATCAATAATGATGGTTTTGGTAATAATTATGTAAAAGAATACCAATACACAACTGGAATAAATTCTAACATTTCAAGTGGAAATCTTTTATTTAAACCCCTTTATTATGTTAGTAATATTAATACGGCTTCAATCTTATCTGTTCCTAAAACAGCTTATATTTATGATATCAATCAACTCATTCCAATGGTAAATTTATTTGGCAATACTATTGAATATGAAACAATAATAGAAAAAGAGTCTTATTTTAATTCAAGTACTAGTATTAATAATTCAGGATATAATATTTACAAGTATTCTAATTATTCTCAATTTCCTGATTTGGCTCCTTTAAACACTACTGTTCCTGATTACAATTTTAAATTTCCCAGAACAGACAAAAGCTTTGAACGAGGAAAGTTATTAGAAAAGATGGTATATGATAATTTAGGTAATTTAAAACAAAAATCAAGTTTTAAATATGAAAGTAATTTAGATTTAAAGGCAAATGCTATAAATATAGTAATTGTCGATGCAAGTTATGAATCTTACGGCTCTTACAATTTTGATTCAAGAAATGAAAGAGCTATGGGAGCCTATCAAATTTATTACAGTGACAAGTATCTGACAGAAAAAACAGTATCAATGTATACTGCAGCTGGAGAAATAACCAAATTAAATAAATATACCTATAAAAATTATCCTTTATCTTTAGGAACAATAGCTAATAATGGAGATTTGTTTAAAAATACAGAGTATGAGCAAACAGTGGATGGCGGTATAATGAAAACCTATAAATATCCATTTGACTTCTCTTCGTCTATCTATAACAATATGTATAATTCACGAATAATTTCTCCTGTAAATGGAAAAACTGAATTTGTGATAGGAGACTCTAATTCTCCAACTAGTCGAACAGCAATTTCAGAAGAGCAGACCAACTTTACAGAAATTGTAAATAATATAGGAGGAGTGACACAGGTACCTCAGGCTGTTTTATTTAAAAAAGGAAGTAGTTCTGCCTTTCAGGAAACTCTTAAAGTTTTAAACTATGATAATGAAGGAAATGTTTTAGAATTTAAATCTAAAGAAGGTAAATCTGTATGTTTGATATGGGGATATAATAAAACAAAAATGATTGCCAAAATAGAGAATGTATCTTATAATGATGTTTTACCATTTGTTTCTAATTTACAAAATCTTTCAAACACAGGAACCCAATCCAATCTAATTATTGCTTTAAATAATTTAAGAGCATCGTTGCTTTCTTCTATGGTTACAACTTATACTTATATACCTCTATTTGGAGTAACTACTATTACAGATCCTAGAGGAGATATCATAACTTATACATATGATTCTTTTGGAAGGCTGAAATTTGTAAAAGACGCACAAGGAAATCTCCTTTCGGAAAATCAGTATCACTATAAAAATCAATAATAAAAATGAAAATTATCAAATCTTTTAAAGTTGTTTTATTGTTTTTTATTACAATTGTGATTCAGGCTCAAACTCCAGCGGTAATTGTTAAAGGAGAAATTAATAATTCTTATATCGTCACTGGAGTGGAGACGTTAACTGCAACACAAAGTATTACTCTTAAGCCAAATACATGGATAAAGCAGGGAAGTGTATTTACTGCAAAAATTAATCCAGATGCCTATATAGTACCTGTCTTTAGTAATGAGAATTATATTTTTACCAGAAAATTCCAAACAGAAATGATAAGTACTGATGGAATTGTTAATAATAAAGACGTTATTGAATCAATTGAGTATTTTAATGGACTTGGAAAGGTTATGCAAAATATTGGCATAAAAATATCTCCAAGTAAATATGATATTGTAACCCATGTGGAGTATGACAATTTAGGAAGACAAGATAAAGAATATCTTTCCTATCCTGAAACTACAGGTACAATTGCTTCCTATAGAACAGATGCAAAGGGAAAGACTAATAGCTATTTTATTTCAAATTATTCAACAGATATTAACAGTGCAGCACCTAATCCATTTTCACAAGAGTTATTTGAGAATTCTTCTCTAAATCGTGTTGTGCAAAAAGGTGCTCCAGGAAAAGACTGGACTTTGGGTTCAGGACATGAAATAAAAACAGACTATTCAGTTAATATGGCCTCAGATAATGTCAGGTTTTATAATGTGTCTGCGGTGTGGAATGAAAATTTAGGATTGTATGATATTGCTTTAGGTAATAATGCTGGTACTTCTTTTTATCCAGCAGGACAGCTTTACAAAACAATTGTTAAAGATGAAAACTGGACACCAGCCGCAGGGAATTATTATACTACTGAGGAATTTAAAGACAAACAAGGAAAGTTAATATTAAAAAAAATATATGGTACCTCTGTAGTAAATGGAAATAATCAAGGAGTGTCACATGAAACTTACTATGTTTACGATATCTATGGTAATCTTACCTACGTTATAACTCCAAAAGCTGACGGTGATGTAAATTCTAATGTTCTTAACGATCTATGTTATCAATATAAATACGATGATCGTAACAGGCTTGTAGAAAAGAAACTACCGGGAAAAGGTTGGGAATACATTGTGTATGATAAACTTGATAGACCTGTTTTAACACAAGATGCTAATTTAAAAGTATTGAATAAATGGAACTTTATTAAATATGATGATTTTAACAGGCCAGTTTATACAGGTGAGTATTTTAATAATGTAAATACTACTAGGTTGGGGGTGCAAGGATTGGTAAATGATAATGCTGTTTTATCGGAAATAAAACAGACAACAGTTTTAAATATTAATGGGACTGATATTAATTATTCTAACTATGCTTTTCCTAAAACAGGAATAGATCTGTTAACTATAAACTATTATGATGATTATCTCAATATGGATTTAGATGGAGGAATATCTGCTGTTTCATACGGGAAAACCCCTGTTACAAATGCTAAAGGCTTTACAACCTGCGAAAAAATTCGTACTTTAGGAACAACAAATTGGGTTACAACGGTAAATTATTATGATGCAAAAGGAAGAATAATTTATGTTTATAGCAAAGACAATTATTTAACAGCTTTAAATACAATAAAAACACAATTTGATTTTGGCGGCAGCGTTTTAGAAACGACTAGTACACAAAAAAAAGGAAGCGATTCTGTAATAACTGTGGTAGATGTTTATTCGTATGATCATGTAGGACGATTATTGGATCATAAACAAACCATTAATAATCAGACTCAAGAAGTAATAGCTTCTAATACATATGATAATCTAGGAAAGTTAATAACTAAAAAAGTTGGTGGAGGTATAACAAATAATCGACTACAAAATATTGATTATTCATATAATATTAGAGGATGGCTTAAAAATATTAACGATGTAAATACTATTGGAAGTGATTTATTTGCTTTTAGTATTAATTATAATGATATAGCTGCTAGATCTACATCTTTATATAATGGGAACATAAGTAAGACCTCTTGGAGGACTGCTAATGTAGACAATGGCATAAAGGATTATGTGTATGTATATGATGAATTAAATAGATTAGCATATGCAATTGGAGATCAGAATGATCAGCAAGAGATACCAACATATGATAAAAATGGAAACATTATTACTATGTACAGAACAGATATGAAACCTAAAGCAACTTCTACTTCTAAAAAAGTGATGCAGACCATTGATGATTTAATTTATACTTATGATGGAGGTAATAGGTTGCTTAAAGTCGAAGATAATTCTAACAATCCTGAGGGGTTTTTCAATGGAGTTAACATTATAGCAGAATATACATATGATGCCAACGGAAATATGAAAACAGATGCTAATAAACAAATTACAAATGTAGAGTACAACTTTCTGAATCTTCCAACAAAAATTATTACTGCTAGTGGAACAATTGAATATGTTTACAATGCTCTAGGTGTTAAACAGAGAAAAATAGTTTCAGGTATTACAACAGACTATATAAGAGGATTTCAGTATGAAAATAATAGATTGCAGTTTTTTTCACAACCAGAAGGATATGTATATAAAAATAATGGGGTCTTTGAATATATTTACCAGTATAAAGACCACTTAGGGAATGTTCGTTTGAGTTATAATAGTAGTCTAAGTATTATTGAAGAAAATAATTATTATCCATTTGGATTAAAACAGCTTGGATATAATAATATAGTTAATTCTACGGGTAACGCAACAGCTCAAAAGTATAAGTACAACGGCAAGGAGCTCCAAGATGAGCTGGGGATTAATATGTATGATTATGGAGCTAGGAATTATGACCCTACACTTGGACGTTGGATGAATATTGACCCATTAGCGGAAAAATCGAGAAGATTTAATCCATACACTTATGCTCTTAATAATCCTGTATATTTTATCGATCCTGATGGAATGATGGCAGCACCACCATCAACGCATACAGATGAGGATGGCAATGTCATAGCAGTAATTGATGATGGTGATATGGGAGTTTATAAACATCAAAACAATGCAGATGGAAATGCTCCAACACAATCTATGATTGAAAACAGACAGCACAAATTAGGTACTTCAGCTGGCGGAGAAAAGATGGGAGAATCTTTAACTCCTTTTGGGTTTGCTGATTTTGAAACATATGCCGCTACAGGTATTCTTAAACCAGGAGCAGGAGCTAGGATTGATTTCAATTCAACTTGGGCAACAGATGAAGTTTCTAAAATATTTGCTGAAAATCCTACTTTGCCTAGATATGCATACAATGCAAGAACAGGCAAAGATTGGGATGTTAAAAACCATACACCTAATGATAATTGGTATTATGGTTCTAATTTATTTGGAAGTTATGCTTCTGCAAGAGATGCTGGTAATTTTGCAGCGGGGGCAATAGCCCAGTTATCATTACTTCCTACTTCATTTTCAGATTACGGATTTGGAACATATAATGCATCAGGTAATAGTGTTTGGGGTTCTATTAAAATGTTAGTTAAAGATTTGCTTTTAGTTAGTAATCCAACAACACGTGGTACTGGTGCTTCATCAATGTTTATTAAGGCAAACTATGGCGAAAATCCATTATCTAGCGCAGGTATTGAGGCAGGTAAAAATTTTGGAAAAATATTGCAAAAATGATGAAGAATATAATAATTTTATTGATGATTTTTTTTTTAGGAGCTTGCTCATCAGAAGAAAATTATATTTATTACAGTTATAATAAAACGACAATAACTAGAGTAGATAAGGGAAATAGTATCTTTTTTTATTATGGAAAATATAAAAAAGAAGAACCTTTACCACAATCATGCGTTAAGGAAACCTTTTCAGATTTTGATGGCGGCATGGATGCTTTTTTAATCTTCAAAAGTAATGGAAATGTTGAAATAGTACCTACAGGAGGTCTTTTTAAAACAATAAATGAAAAAGACAATTTAATTCTTAAAGAGTTTAAAAGTAATATAGAGTTTATTAATTGGGAAAAGGGTATTAATGGGGATTACTTAAATGTTTGTAAGCTGTCAAACGTATTAAAATTGGAGATTAGAATTAATAGAGAAAATGATTCTAAAGTGAAAGTTGTCTATCCTTGATTCTAGAAAAATTCGAGATTGTTTCAGATTTTGTGATATCAAATTTTATCTTGATAGCGCAAAGATGCAGTTTTAAAACCGCCGCTTTTTGATTACTCTAAAATAGTTGAATATTTTGAAGTAAGTAAGCATTTTTAAAATTGACTGTCATAATTTAAACTGCCCCAAATAGTGTTTAACTTTTTGGGGCAGTTCAATTAAGAACCCGATCGCTCGGATATGCGCAACGATAGCGCGGAAATTCTTTCCGTGCCCGTTCCAATATTAATAAAAACTGGATTTTCTTTTTTTAAATCTATTAAGATATACTTTGCGGGCACAGATTACAAATCATAAGTGTTCGAAACCTTGTTTTTAAATTTAAAAAGTAATTTAAGCAGTGATAATTTTGGTATTAATTAAAGTTTATTGCAATATTGACTTCAAATTTTTTTTTCCATTTTTATACACCTATTTTTATATAAAGTAAATTTACTTTAAAGGTTTTTGATTCATTACTCCTTCATTGGAATAAATTTCTTTTTACCTTATCAAAAAATAAATAGGTTTCTATATTTAATAGCTTAAAATATATTTTATTCTCAATTATGAGTTGTTACATGTATGCTCAAATTTGAAGAAGAGCCAATTAGGTAAACACTATAAATTTTTCCTGAAACAAATTCTTCAGATTCTAATTTGGTCAAACTTTGTGTTCCGCCAGCAGCAGTCACTGATATTGTCATTGTCCCAGCATTGATTTCAGTATAACCGCTCTGATTATAACGTTCCAGATTTGAAGCCAGAATTGTGCCTTTATCATCGCTAAAGTTTAAAGCAGAAGGTGCTCCGCCGCTTAAATGAATGAATTTTACTTTTGCTTTTCCGCTGTTTGGTGCAGCTAAATCATCCTGATATAATTTTATAGCAGCTTCATCTCGAGATTCACCGATTAAATATACAGTGTAGTTTCTGTCATCATCAAGATTGACTTTTGCTTCTGCATATTTATCATTGTCGTTGTCGTCTCTAAATTGTGCTACTAAATTATTTCCAGAACTCACTTTTAGATAAGAAACCGAATGATCTAAAAATTTCAAATCACTTATATAGGGTATATTCGCCATAGCAAATCTTTGAGAGTCTGAATTTGGTGCTGCATTTACAACTTTAAGTTTTGCAGAACCAAATAGATCTATATCATTGCTGTTACAAGAAAGCAGCAAACAAGCCGTCAGTGCAATTAAAAATCCATTGATAAATTTACGCATTGTTTTAGTTTTCATAATTTTAATTTTAATTAATTGTTTGTAGATTACATATATTTAACCTGTATACTGATTTTATTTTCTTTGTTTCTCAGGTCTACTTTAAAGTCTTCAAAATCGGGTTTTTTCATTTTTGACATAAAAAAATTAGAGAACCCAAATCCTTCTTTTGGGATTCCTATTATATTTTTATTAAGTTCATTATCTCTATTTTCATCATCAATTAAAGTAATTCCATAAACACCAGGCTCAAGAGCAAAATTTATAGTCATTTTGCCATTAATTACTGCTTTCTTATCAAATTGAAATTTTTTAAATGCAACTTCTTTTTCATAAGATTTACTGTCTTTGAACACATTAATTATTAATTGTCCTTTTTCCGATCTGATATCAGTAACCGTGACAGACCTTATCTGTGCAATGGCTGCAGTATTAAATAAGCATATAAAGCCTATTAGTGCACTGCAGTTTAAAAGATTGTTTATCTTCATAATTGTTTTTTTTAATTTTTACTTTGGTGAAAGTAATTCAAGAATTAATCTAGGAAAGGAATTATCAAAGTCAAACGGACAATATTGTACTTAAAGCGGTTTTATCTATAAAAAAGAGGTACCACAGGACTATTTTTTTTAGCTTATTTATTAAAAACACTTCGTGCAGAAAGAGCAGAAAAATAAAAATGGAAGTAGAGTCTTAAAAAAGCATTATTACTACAAAATCATATCTTTTTAAGATGAAAGGATATTCGATTAGACTATACAGGGCATTATTTTAATTCTTCACATTGATAGCCTAATTTTTTAATTTTAGTAATGATTTCATCTGCGGTATATAAATTACCTTCGGTACGCATAATCTTATCACAATCTTCAAGATCAAAACAAATCTTTAATTCTTTAGAAAGATTAAATGTGTTTTTAATTCTAATTATATCCTTTTTAAACTTTACCGAAGTTTTAAAAACTAATATTATTTGGTCTTGTTCTTCCACTTGTTTTTAATTTAGAAGTTATTTTAATTGGTTTGATAGTATGTATTGAGCAAGCTCTGGATTAAATTCATCATGAATAGGACAGTATAAAAAGCATAGAACATAAAAAGATTTCTTAAGCACTTATAAATAGTATAATGAGTTTTTGCTGTTCATCTGGTCTAAAGTACTTCAGGATTTAATTAAAATATTTAATTAGTAAGGTCAAGCGGACAATTTGGCAAATGAAACGGATTCAGATGGAGTAAAAATTGAAAAGGCGGTTCTTTTAAAAGAATTTTAGTGTTTCTCTTAAGTAAAAACGACTCCCTTAAATTGAATTAATAGAGGTTTTCCGTTTCAGCTTTGTTTTTGTCCGCTTGGACTTTATATTCTGTAAAAATTCCGTTTAGCACTTTTACATTTGCCTCATTATAATATAAATAAGACCAGCGATGGTTTGATAACTTTTAAAATTAAATTACTATGAAAAAATTAGTGCTTATCTGTATGGTCTTAATAGGAACAAATTCCTTCAGCCAAAGTTTTCTTGACAAATTTCATTTTGGATTAAAAGCGGGTTCAAATTACAGTGACTTTACAAATGCAGATTTTGATACAGAAGGTTTAGTCGGATTTCATGCTGGCGCAATTGTTAATTTTGAAATTAATGAGAAACTTTCAATTCAAGAAGAGTTTTTATACTCTACACAAGGAAGCAAAATCAAAGACGGCATATTTCAGGGACAAGAAATAAAATTGTCTTATATCTCAGTTCCTATTCTATTAAAATATAAATTTAATAATGGAATATATCTGGAAGCGGGTCCTCAGATCGGCATACTGGCTTCTGAAGATTTTAAAGCAATAGATCCATCAGATAAATTTGCAGAAAAAATAGATGGCGGTGCCGCTACAGGAATTGGTTATCAATTTAAAAACGGATTTGGAATTGGTGCAAGATATTATATGGGATTGACCGATGTGAGTAAAAGTAAATCCTCTGCTGTAAATACAAATTTTCAAAATAATACGGCTCAGGTTAGTGTGTTTTATATTTTCTAAGACAGAGATAATATAATACCTTTATTAGATTAAAAAATAAGTGAAATACCGGTACATATGTGGCCGGTTTTCTGTATTTAGGCCGTGTAGTCTGAGTTTCTATAGAATGCATTATTTCTTTGCAGCCTTACTATCAATCTGTATAACTATATTTACAATAACTTCTTTATAAAATTATAAAAGCATAATGGTTAATAATTTAAAAAATAATCTGGCACCTAAAACCTTAAAGGAAATTTATAAAATGAATATTGTTTTAACTTTCATTTTTTTAATATTATCGATGTTTTTCCTTCAATTATTTGATGAACCTCGGTTACTTATAATTGCAATGGTTTTGAAAAGCGGGTTTTATATGCTTACTCTTAGTTTTACACTTTCTTATATTCTAAATAAATCGGCAAATTATTTTCATAATAATTTAATAAAATACAGATTAAGCCGTATCTCATTGAGCTTTTTAAGTGCCATAGTGATACAGTTAATAATCTGGCCGATATTTGCGCGGATGGGAAGTATTTATTGGGAGTATGATAATTATAAATTACTTTTAATTTTTATAATAGAAGCTTTAATATTGGCAACTTTAATTCTTTTACTGCAGGATTTTGCTATTTTAAGATATGCCAAAGCAAAAACAGAATTAGAAAATGTTAGACTGCAGATGCGTACGGCAGAATCAGAAAATTTAATACTCAAACAGCAGATACATCCGCATTTTTTATTTAATTCACTCAATACATTAAAAGCATTATATAAGAAAGATTTAGTTTTAGGAGAAGAATATCTTATTCAATTGGCCAATTTTCTCAGAGCTGCAGTTTCTCACAATAGCAGTGTAGCAACTACTTTAGATGAAGAATTAATTTTCTGCATTAATTATTTAAAAATGCAGAAAATACGTTTTGGAAGCTCTCTTGACTGGGAATTAAAAATTGAAAATAAAGATACGCTTCAAGGTTATGTTCCTTCCTTTTCTATACAGCCTCTTCTTGAAAATGCCATCAAACATAATAAACTCACTAAGGAACTGCCGCTTAAAATTGTGATAGAACAAAGCGGAGATTATATAAAAATATCTAATTCTATAAGTAATAAAAAATTCAGTGGAAGCTCTATTAAAAGCGGGCTCGAAAATTTATCAGAACGTTATTTTTTGTGGTCCGGCGATACTATAAATATTAATAACGACGGAGTTGTTTTTTCAGTAAGTTTTAAAATTATTCCAAATGAAAATAGTAATTATTGAAGATGAAATGCTTGTTGCAGAAGATCTAGCCAGTATGCTTATGCAGCTAAAATCGGATATAGAAATTGTATCTATTTTAAGTTCTGTCGCTGAATCTACAGCATATTTTAGTACAAACAAACAGCCGGATCTTATTTTTAGTGATATACAGCTGGGCGATGGAATTAGTTTTGAAATTTTTAAGGCAGTAACGATTAATGTTCCTGTTATTTTCTGCACGGCATTTGACCAGTATGCATTGGAAGCTTTTAAAGCTAATGGTATTGAGTATATATTAAAACCTTTTAATACAGAATCTCTAGAGACTGCACTTGCAAAATTTGAAAGTCTAAAAATGATGATGAACAACAGTTCAGAAAAAAATCAAGCTGCTATGGATGCTTTGAATGAAGCAGAATCTCGATTAAGCACAAGCACTACAGTTATGATAAAGTACAGGGATAAAATTTTACCATTCTCATTTGAAAAAATTGCGATGTTTTTTTTAGAAGATGAATTAATTTACTTGTATACTTTTACTGGTAAATCGTACATCATTTCAGAAAGCCTTGAAGAGATGGAGAAAAAAACTCCCGAGATATTCTTTCGGGTAAACAGGCAGTTTTTAGTCCATAAAAAAGCAATTGAATTTGTATCAGATTACTTTCCAAGGAAGCTTAAAATCACATTAAACTTTGACTTCAATAAAGATATTATTGTGAGTAAAGAAAAAAAAGGAAAAGTCTTGAGCTGGCTGAAAAATTAAAAATGGACAGTTTCAGATTAATCAAAAAGATTATAAATTATGATTTTATCTTTTTAATTACTTGAAATTATTCTAATGTAAAGCACCGTGTTAAGGCAGACTCACTAAAAGTTTTAAGAGCCTTGCATTTGTAGAAAAACCGAATAATTTTAGCTTAATCAAGGTTATTTAATCCATTCTTGTGTTGAAAGCACAGCCGCTTGTATTGGAAATATTTTTGTTAATAGCAGATTATGAACTTCAGGATCGCTGTCGGTACAAGCATCACTTAATACTGTTAAAACAAAATCCTTATCCGAGGCTTCCCTTAACGTTGATAAAACAACACCGCTTGTAGCAATTCCAGTTAGTATGAGTTCTTTAATATCCATACTTCTTAATAATGTTTCTAAATCACTTCCTGAAAAAGCGCTAAATCGATTTTTGGTTATGACAAGATCATTTGGCAGAGGAGTAAGATCAGGATGTATTTTCATCATTTCACTTAAGTCAATGTTTTCTGCCCTTTTTTTACTAGCATAAAATACTTTATTTCTGGAGCTTACTTCTGGCATTCCTTGTCTAAAGCCAACTTTCACAAAAATAATTGCAATTTCTTGCTCTTTGGCATATAACATAGCTTTTTTAATGTTTTTTATTACATCATTTGCATTATCATATCTTTCCGTAATAGATATTTGCATGTCCATTACTAATAAAGCTTTATCTTGTTTTGTCATTTTTGTTCGCTTTTTGTGGTGTTAGATTTTGTTTGCTAAATTTAATCTCAAACTTAAAAAAAAAGTTTATCATATTAGTTTTAAATATTCTATTTCTAATACAACTGTTTTCAATTTATATTTTTATTAAAGGCTAGTGAATCAAATTTGATGCGTGAATTAAATTTAAAAATTGGTATTCAATTATTCTAATTTTACAGTATATCCACTATGAAATAAAATCTCCATTAGATTCTTTAATACTATTTTTAATAAATTCCTCTTTATTGTTTTTCATTTCAGCCAACAACTCCATTCTGCATTCGGGGATATCAGTATATTTTGCTGCCCACAGATTAATTTCAACAATTACAGGGACTAAATCAATTCCTTTTTGCGTCAAGCGGTATAATACCTTTGCTTTACTTTCTGGATGTTCTAATTTTAGAATAATGCCATTTTCTTCTAATGAAATAAGTCTGGCGGCTAAAATATTGGTGGCTATCTTCTCATCAGCCTTAGCAAAGTCTCCATAAGTACATTCTTTTTTCATTAATAAATCCCTCACAATAAGCAGTGACCACTTGTCGCCAAAGGCTTCAAGAGAGTAACTTACAGGACAGTCTGATCTTTTTTTCTGATTTTTCATAAAATATAATTTAAATCACTTGCATTTTAAAAGTAAATACATTTATATTTGCACTTGCATTTCGCAAGCAAATATAGTTATAATAATATAAATAAAAAAATTATGGAATTAAAAGGAAAAACAATATTGATTACCGGAGGATCTGCGGGTATTGGTTTAGAGGCTGTAAAACAATTTATAGAAGAGGGCAGTAAAGTAATTATAACAGGAAGAGACCAGATAAAATTAGATGCTGCTAAAAAAAGGTATCCGTCTATTATTGCGATCAAAAGTGATGCCTCTAATCAAGAAGCTGCTGTCGCTTTATACAATCAGATAAAGCAGCTGGGCGGTATTGACATATTGTATAACAATGCCGGCGTTATGCATGGACTTGATAATTTAGGAATAAGCAATGCGAAACATTTTGAAAAAGCAGCTGCAGAAATGAATACCAACTATTTGGGTGTTATTCTTTTGAATAATCTTTTCATGGACATGCTGCAATCCAGAAAAGAAACAGCCATTATCAACACAAGTTCTATCTTAAGTTATTTACCTGCTAATCTGGTTCCAACTTATTCAGCCTCTAAAGCTGCGGTGCGTTTTTATACAGTAGCGCTAAGAGACCACTTGAAGATTATAGGAAGCAGCGTAAAAGTTTTTGAATTATTACCTCCGCTTGTAGCCACCAAAATGGCAGAAGGAATGGATGGTAAATCGATTACACCAGATGTACTTATAAATGCTTTGGTAAAAGGATTAAAAAATGACAATTACACCATTCGTGTGGGAGATACAAAAGCGATATATGCTTTGAGCAGATTTTTTCCGAAAATGGCTTACAAGTTATTGAATCCTAAGACAATTGCTAAAAAACTACAAGCTTAACTTTTAAACGGTATTTGCTTTAGAGACTTAAAATAAAAAATGAACACTGTTCAATGAATATTTGTAAAATAAATTCTAGATATGAGTACGGGAGAAAGAAAAGCACGTGAAAAGGAAGCCTTGAAAGCCTTAATTTTAAAAGGCGCTAAAAAGCTATTTGTAGAAAAAGGAATTGAGCAGACCACGATTAGAAACATAGCAGATGAAATTGATTATAGTGTAGGTACAGTATATGTATATTTTAAAGATAAAAATGCGATTTTACATGATCTTCATTCTATAGGTTTTCAAGAATTGGGTGATAGTTTTAGGGAATTGTTTAGTATAGAAGATCCTAAAGAACGACTTAAAAAGACAGGACTTATGTACATAAAATTTGCCTTAGAAAATTCTGAAATGTATGATTTGATGTTTAACCTTAAAGCGCCAATGGAATTTTTAGAAGATTCTGATAATGGCCAATGGGATGAGGGCTGCAGAACATTTGATCTTTTAAAAAAAACAATCGAAGAGTGCATAAATAAAGGATATTTTAAAGGACATAATGTAGAACCTCTTTCTTTTATGGTTTGGAGTCTTGTTCACGGAATGTGCTGTCTTGAAATTCGCCAGAGAATAAAAAAGGTAAATTTTACAAATCCAGAGACTATTTTGTTTGATGGATATAATGAATATATAAAAATTATAGAAAAACTATAATTTTTTTGACCAAAAAAATGAACAATGTTCAATTAATAAACAATGTATAATAAAATGAAAATAATAGCAAATCTCGTAATGCTCTGTTTTGGATATCTAGGATATTCGCAAAGCATCTTAGACAGTTACATACAAACTGCACTAAAAAATAATGAAGTAATTAAGCAGCATAATTTTGATATCAACAAAAGTATGTATGCGCTAAAAGAAGCAAAATCCTTGTTTTATCCCACGGTTACTTTAAATGGAAATTATACTAGGGCAGAAGGAGGAAGGACAATTGATATCCCGATAGGTGATCTGCTCAATCCAGTATACAATACCTTAAATCAGATTACCAATTCTAATGCGTTTCCAACTTTACAAAATCAGTCTGTTTTAATTAATCCGAATAATTTCTATGATGCTAAAATTCATACCACAATGCCTCTGTTGAATTATGAAATTATCTACAACAAGAGAATTAAAAACCAGCAGACTTCCCTGCAAAAAATAGAATTAGAAATCTATCAGAGGGAATTGGTCAAGGAAATAAAAATTGCGTACTACAAATACCTTCAATCTGTTGAAGGCATTAAAATTTATCAGGATGCTTTAGCCTTGGTAAAGGAAAACCAAAGAGTGAACCAGTCTTTATTTAAAAATGATAAAATAAACCGTACCGCTGTTCTAAGAAGTGATAATGAAGTTATACGCATTCAGGCAAACTTAGAGACAGCGAAGCAGACCAGCAGTAATGCCCAATCTTATTTTAATTTTTTATTGAATGAAAAGTTAGATACCGCAATAAAAACAGATGAAAGTGAAATTTTACCAGTTGGAGCGCTTTCAGAAAATACGCAAAACAGAGAAGAGCTGCAAAAACTTACGCAGGTAAAAGAAATAAACGATAATGTGAGCAGACTTACAGAGTCGTATTGGTTTCCTAAAGTAAATGGTTTTGCAGATTTTGGAATTCAAGATTTCGATTTTGACGTCAATAAAGACTCTCGCTACTATTTTGCCGGATTGGGTTTAGAATGGAATATTTTTTCGGGAAATAAAAATAAATACAAACTCAAACAAGTAGAAGAAGACCATAAAAAAATCACTTCGCAAATCGATAATGTAAAACAGCAGTTACTGCTTCAGTTTCAGGTTTCTCAGAATAATTTGAAATCGGCTTTGGAACAATTTCATGCAGATAAAAATCAAAAAGAATCTGCCAAAAAATACAATGACGATATAACCAAATTGTACAAAGAAGGGCAGGCAATCTATATTGAGCTTCTAGATGCGCAAAATCAATGGGTAAATGCCCAGCTCAACACCAATATAGCCCTTTATAATTCTTGGATCGCTTTTGCAGAATTAGAAAGAGCTAATGCAACTTTTACTTTTAACTAAAATATAAAAAATCATGAAAAAAATAATAATCATAACACTTCTTGTACTTCCTCTTTTTTATGCTTGTAAAGAAGAAAAAAAAGAAAAAAATCAATTTGAAACAGCAGATGTTATTCCTATAAAAACAGCTTTAGTTCAATCTCTAGTACTTACCAGTAATATAAGCGCATCAGGTTTAGTAAGCACAGAAAATGAAGCTAATTATGGTTTTAAAATAGGTGGTGTCGTAAGCCGTATTTATGTAGAAGAAGGGCAGTTTTTTAAAAAAGGACAATTGTTAGCAGCATTAGATCAAACCGAAATTAATGCGGGTTTAAACCAAACCGATCTAAATGTAAAAAAATACGAGCGTGATTACAACCGCGCCAACAATCTGTATAAAGACAGCGTCTATACTTTAGAACAGCTTCAGAATACAAAAACAGGACTTGATATTGCCAGAAAGCAAAAAGATGCGGTTGCTTTTAATGCACGCTACGCTAAAATTTATGCAGCTGCCAATGGTTTTGTAGCTTCTAAAATAGCCAATGAAGGCGAAGTAGTTGGAGCAGGATCTCCAATTTTAGCTATAAACGAAACCAGTCAAAACAACAATTATGTATTAAAAATTGGTTTGACAGACCAAGAATGGGCAGCAGTAAAAATAGGACAGAAAGCAATTGTTACCCTTGATGGTTATCCAGACGAACATTTTGATGCGGCTGTTTTTAGAAAATCACAAGCTGCAGATGCAGCACTGGGTTCTTTTCAGGTAGAATTAAAACTGAATTTAAAGAAAAGTAAACCAGCAGTAGGAATGTTTGGCAAAGCAGAAATTAAAGCAGAAAATGCCGAAGATTTTATCATCATTCCCTATAATTCACTTATAGAAGCCGATGGAAATAAAGCCTTTGTATTTATAGTAGAAAATAATAAAGTAAAACGTAAGTCTGTCACGATCAATAAATTTGAGAATAACAAAGTATTCATAAAAGAAGGTCTAAAGAAAACAGATCAAATCGTGATTTCCAACAGCGCTTATCTCAACGAAGAATCAACGATCAAAATCATTAAATAACCCATAGTATGAAAATTACAAACTTTGCCGTTAAGAATTATCAGTTTACGCTGATTATATTTCTTCTTGTAGCAGTGGTAGGATATCTTACCCTATTTTCAATGCCCAGAGCAGAAGACCCTTCTACGCATCCACCGCAATATTTGATTACGGTTATTTATCCTGGCACGAGTCCGAAAGATATGGAGGAACAAGTCGTAAAACCTATTGAAAATAAAATTTACGGACTAGAGAACATCGATAGAATATTGACTACAGTAGAAGATGGAGTAGCAGCTTTTCAGGTAAAATTTAAATACGGAGTAGACGTTGATAATAAATATCAGGAGATTTCTACTGAAATGAATGCGCTTAAAAACAGCGAACTTCCAAAAGATATTTATCAGATTAAAACAGAAAAAATTGCTTCTTCAGATGTAAAAATTCTTCAAGTAGCTTTAGTATCTGCCAATGCGTCTGATAAAAAACTGCGTGATGAAGCAGATAAATTAAAAACAAAAATTGAAAAAATTACCAATCTTAAAGATGTAAAATATGCTGGAATTCCAGAACAGGAAATTCGTATTGATTTGAAATTGGATAAACTGGCACAATTAAAAATTCCTTTAAATGTAGTAATGGGAAGTCTGCAGAGTGAAGCTGCCGATATACCGGGAGGAAGTATTGATCTTGACAGTAAAGTATTTAATGTAAAAACAAGCGGTAAATTTAAAAATGCCCAAGATGTTGCCAATACAGTTATTTACAATGCCAATGGAAAAATAGTCTACATGAAAGATGTTGCCGAAGTAGGCTACAAATCTCAGGTGGTAGATCATATTACCCGCATTAACGGACACCGCTGCGTTTTGGTTACTGCCGGTATGAAAGACAATGTAAACATTACCGATGTTCAGAAAGAATTTATGCCATTAATAGACGAATTCTCCAAAGATTTACCTCCAAATATAAAACTGGTAAAAAGTTTTGACCAGGCTAATATGGTGGCACAGCGTTTAGGCCATTTAGGTTTTGATTTTGCACTTGCTATTATTTTAGTGATCATCACCTTATTGCCATTAGGATCAAGAGCTTCCATAATCGTTATGATATCAATACCATTATCTCTGGCATTGGGACTTATTGCTATGAATGCATTAGGATTTTCTTTAAACCAGTTAAGTATTGTTGGTTTAGTAGTTGCTTTGGGACTGCTGGTGGATGATAGTATTGTTGTTGTAGAAAATATAGAACGCTGGCTTAGAGAAGGACATTCTAAAATGGATGCCGTTTTAAAAGGAACTAAACAAATAGGAATTGCCGTTGTGGGTTGTACTGCAACACTGGTTATCGCTTTTTTACCACTTGTTTACCTTCCAGATGTTTCGGGAGAATTTATCAGAAGTTTACCAATGGCGGTTATTACAAGTGTATTAGCATCTATGATTGTTGCTTTGACATTGGTTCCATTCTTGGGAAGCAGATTTTTAAAAACACATGAACACGGCGGCGGTAACATTTTTCTTCAGTATCTGCAAAGGTTTCTTACCAGAGCTTATCGTGATATTATGCCAAAAGCATTAAAATATCCAAGAACAACAATTGCAATTTCTATTGTATTGAGCATTACCGCTTTTGGATTATTAAAAGCAACAGGATTTAAATTATTCCCAACATCAGAAAAACCAATGTTTCTTATCAATATAAAAATGCCGCTGCAGGCTAATATATCAGAGAGTGACAGGGTTACCAAAATTGTAGAGGCAGAGTTAAAAAAGCATAAGGAAATAGAATTTTATACCTCCAATGTAGGTAAAGGAAATCCGCAGATTTATTACAATGTGCATCCACAGGACAGAAAACCAGATTTTGCACAGATTTTTGTTCAATTGGATGATGAAGCAAAACCAACAGACAAAACGGCTTTGATTGAAAAACTCAGAGACAAATTTAAAACAATGCCGTATGCCAAAGTAGAGGTAAAAGATTTTGAACAGGGAACACCTTTAGAAGCCAATATTGTAGTGCGTTTATTTGGCGAAGATCAAGAAGTTTTACGAAAATTATCCTCTCAGGTCGAGAATATTCTGCGAAAGCAAGAAGGAACTGTTTACATTAACAATGAGCTTAATACGTATAAAACCGATGTCAAAGTAAAAATTAATAAAGAAAAAGCCAGAACACTCGGTGTATTAACAAGCGAAGTTGATAGAGTAATTCGTCTTGCCGTTGCCGGATTAACAGTTGGAGATTATATAGACGACCGTGGTGACGCAAGAAATGTAACGCTGACGCTGCCAAGAGATAAATTTTCTAATCTTGATGCATTAAAAAATTTATATGTTAATAACATCCAAGGAACGCCTGTAGCATTAAATCAGATTGCGGTGATTTCTTTTGAAACATCTCCAACAGCGATAAATCATTTTAATAAATCCCGTTTTTCAAAAGTAAGTGCACTATCAAAACCCGGTTATTATGCCAATGATTTACTGGTAAAAATTGTACCAAAATTGGATAAGCTAAAAATGCCAAAAGGATATTATTATAAATTATCAGGAGAAAAAGAATCAGAAGGCGATGCATTAGGCGGTAATTTTTTGGCAGTAATTATTTTAAGCACCTTTTTGTTTATTGGCGTTTTACTGCTTCAGTTTAAAACCTTTAAAGGAATTATAATTGTGCTTTCGATTATCCCTTTAGGAATTTTAGGCGGTGTTTTATTACTGCTCATTAACGGAAGTCCGATGTCATTGGTAGCGATTATTGGTTTTATTGGACTCTCAGGAATACAGGTAAAAAATTCGCTGCTGCTGGTAGATTTCACCAATCAATTACGACAAGAAGGTAAATCGATTGATGAAGCGATTGCTATTGCAGGAGAAACTCGTTTTCTGCCGGTAGTACTAACTTCTATTACAGCAATCTGCGGTTTGATACCGCTGGCATTAAATTCAAATCCTTTAATTGCACCATTGGCAATTGTATTAATCGGCGGACTTATAAGTTCTACCATTCTTTCTAGAATTGTAACGCCGGTAATGTACAAACTGATTCCGCCAAGTATCGAAAGTCAAAATGAAAAAGTAGACTAACCAATATTAAACTTGACAGAACCGAGTATTTAAACAAATGATTCCAGAACTAATATTTTGGAATCATTTGTTCGTTTAAACGTTTTGGTATTGTCCACTTGTAACTTATTTAAAAAAAATAGACCTATAAACAACCTATAAAATTATAATAAAAAAAAGTTATTTGTCTGTTTAGGAGTTAATTAGAATTAATAAAAAATACATCAAAATGAAAGTAAATATCAATATTCTGTATGTGCTGTTTTTAACCTATATTTTGTCAACAGTAAGTTTACATGCTCAGCAAAAAAATGTAGAGAAACTTATTACTGTAAAAGAAAAAAAAGAATTAATTAAATTATTATGTAACCGCTTGGATACTGTTTATTTATATCCTGAAAACGTTAATAAAATTCGTAAATATTTAAATAAAAAAAATAATGATGGCGATTATAATTCCTATAAAACGGCCATGGATTTTGCTTTTCAACTTGATAAAGACTTACAGTATGTGACTAATGATAAACATATGGGACTTGTCTACGATCCGCAAAAGGCAGCGGAAATGACGCAGCAGCCAAATGAAAATTATTACACTTTAGAAGTGGTTGAAAATCTTAAACAGAAAAATTTTGAATTTAGAGAATTAGAAATTCTCGACGGTAATTTGGGTTATATGGATTTAAGAGAATTTTGTCCCGTTAAATATGCAGGAGAAACTGCAATTGCAGCGATGAACTTTCTATCAAATTGTAATGCCATAATTATTGATCTTCGAAACAATGGTGGAGGTGATGACAATATGGTGCAATTTTTACTGAGTTATTTTCTTGATGGTGATGTTCAGTTTGCAACAAGCTATAATCGTTTTACAAATAGTTATTATACATCACAAACGGTATCTTATGTTCCAGGCAAAAAATTATACAACATGCCATTGTATATTCTGACTTCTAAATCTACTTTTTCGGGTGCAGAAGCATTTTCATATTACCTCAAAATCATGAAAAGAGCCACCTTAATAGGAGAAAATACAGGTGGAGGAGAAAATCCCGTAGAAATTCAAGTTGTTAATAGAGATTACATCGCTTATATTCCAGCAGTAAAAATTATAAACTCTATTTCTAAAACAAATGTTAGATGGGAAACTATTGGCGTAAAACCCGATATAGAAACAGCCTCAGAAGATGCGTTATATATTGCAAAGGTAAAAGCCTTGGAAGATTTATCAGAAAAAAATGCTTCAAAAAAAGAGTTTTATTCGTGGATAATAGACGGGCTTAAAGCAAAACAAAATCCATTTGCAATAGATAAGATAACTTTACAGTCTTATGCAGGAAATTACGGAGAGAGAAAATTAATTTACGAAAATGATAATCTTTTTTACCAAAGGCAAGGAACTAAAAAAGCTAAGCTAACCGCTCTTGATAATGAAACTTTTATAATTGAGGGAATTGATTATCTACGTCTAAAAATTATTAAGGAAAAAGGAAATGTTATAGCTTTAATACGCTTATATAATGATGGAATTTTAAAACAAGACTTAAAAGAAAACTAAATTTGATGCTATTTCAGGGAATATTATTTACACGGAAAAATTAGTCAGTCATGAGGATCAAAGTAAAAGGCTTTAGTTTTATTAAATAGAGAATACATAATGGTCTGGTTTTTAGTAGTTTTTAATCTGCCAAAAGAACTCTGAGTAGAGTTGAAGTTCTATATATGCTGAGGAGGATCAAATGTTAAAT
Source organism: Flavobacterium sp. MC2016-06 (assembly GCF_009711165.2). Classification (GTDB taxonomy): domain Bacteria; phylum Bacteroidota; class Bacteroidia; order Flavobacteriales; family Flavobacteriaceae; genus Flavobacterium. The sequence goes on from NZ_WMID02000001.1 coordinate 210,308, forward strand.
AAGGGACAAGTATGTTTAAATCATTTTGTAAATTGGCAGTATAATTTTAGTACAGAGTTCTAAAAAATAAAACCACGATATAAAAAAATAAAAAATGGATACTGAATTAAAAAAAGGCAATAAAAGTAAAAAGAAACAAGATAAACCAGAACGTGGAGTAGATACCTTATTCAAAGTATCTTTAGGTAATTTTACCCGTTTGAGTGGTATTGCAGATAGAAAGGCTAATATATTACTCTCTGTAAATGCTATCATTATTTCGATAGCTCTTTCTAGATTATTTCCAAAATTAGATAACATAAAAAATGCCTATTTAGTGATTCCAACTTTCATCATGGTAATATCTAGTGTAATTACAATTATTTTTGCTATCCTTTCTACACGGCCAAAAATTGCACGAGGTGAGTTTACCGACAAAGACATTGAAGATAGAAAGGTAAATCTGCTGTTTTTTGGAAATTTTTATAAAATCCCTTTGGTAAAGTACCGATTGGCTATGAATGAAATGATGAAAGACCAAGAATATCTCTATAACTCATTAATTGATGATATGTATTTTTTAGGAATAGCATTACAGAAAAAATTTAGATTATTGCGAATTGCCTATAATATTTTTATGATTGGAATAGTGCTAACCGTAATTGCTTTTTTAATCGCCTTTTTAACAATTTAGTACCTATCTATGTTATGCTTTTGTCGTTTCTGTAAATAATTTTTTCCTCCAAAGATTTAAAAATTATCAAATAAATACCAAAAGTCATTGTTATCTTAAGTCTATTATTCTTCAAGCACTTTACTTTAAATTAAGATTTAAAGTGAGTTATAGGGATGTAGAAGAAATAATTAAAATGCGAGGAATAGCAGAGTGGGAGGCAGCTCGCATTTTTAGTTCTGCAATTACGTGCTGTTTTTGAGTTAATTAGGTTGTAACACCAGTCTAAAAAAAACAATCGCTCGGATATGCACAACGATAGCACGGAAATTTTTTCCGTGCCCATTCCTATATTAATAAAAACTGGATTTTCTTTTTTTAAATCTATTAAGATATACTTTGCGGGCACGGATTCATTTTTTTTCAATTAATATTTTGAAACAAGAAGTAAGTTAATCTTCAAAAATTCCTTGTCCATTAATTATTTCTTGAATTTCAAGTATACTACTAATTTTGAAATTTCGAATTTTCCCATCTCTTAGTAGGCAATTTGTTTTCAATACAACTTCAACATTTTGATCTTCAAAAATTGTTTTAGGTAGAGTATTATCAGGGATTATTTCGCCTGGTAAATTAATAAAAATACTTCCATTGTCATTATAATTATAATTGACAAAATATTGATCTCCATCAGAAATCCAAGAATTTAAGTTTTTGTATAAATCCTTAAATTTTTTAAAATCTTTTATATAAATAAATAGATCAATAATTTTTACTATCCTAGTTGTGATGTTATGATAAGTGTCTTTGTATCGGATATAATAATAACCATTTAGGGTAAATTTACAATCGAAGGTTTTTAATTTATAACCACGTGAATTGTAATCTGGAAATTTCTTTCCAAATATTTCATTTTCAGTCTTTACACTAAAATTATCATTAATTGTTATTGCAGATTTCTTTTGTGCCACATAATCAAAATAATTCATTTGATAGAAATAATGCTTAAATAGTATAGCTTTTGAGAGACCCAGAGTTTTTGATATTTTTGTAGGGCTACCTTCCAATATAAAAGAATTATTTAGTGGCAATATTGGCAAGTTAAAGTAAGAGTTTTTCTCAACTGATTCTACTACATCTGATAGTAAATCTTTGTCAGGAAATAAATCTTGTGTATTTCGAACCTCATACAAAGTTTCACTCGAAAGATACAATTCTGAAAAACTTTTTGAATTGGAATTATACCATTTACACTTTAATTCGATTATAGGCAATCCAGATTTTTCAGAAAATTTATTTTTTTCATCTGAAAATTTAAAACCAATTATTGTCATAATTGGCGGTAAAAACTCTAGATGATTAGTTTCCATTAATTCCCCATTATCTTTTGTTCGATTAACTTTTACCTTATTTAATTCTATATCTACGCTTTTTAAAACAACTTTTTTGTTAATGTAAAATTGCTTAATTAAATTTTCATAATTCTTACTGGTAAGTTCCTTGTTTTCATCCTCTAGCTGTTGTTTAAAGTTAATCTCAAAAAGAAATTTCTGATCTATTATAGAGAAAAAGATTCTGTTTACAAGATTGCTATTAATCCACTTTTCTGTGAATTTTCCCTCTTTTGAATTATAGTAAATACAGTTTAGTTGTTGTCCAATATCTACTCCTGACTCTTTGTCAAATGATTTTTCTTTGATTTCTTTAACTACTAAAACAGGCGAGGAGTAATCAGAATATGCGGTAATTTTAATATTTGTTAGTTTGTTGATATAAGGATGTGTTTTGAAAACGATAAGTTCTCCTTGCTTGAATTCTGACATAATTTCTTTTTGGTTAAAATAGATGTCGAATATATGAATTTTAATGTTAATTTTGAAAAGAATCTGCGTGATGAGTGAAATTACAGCTGTGTGGATCGCAAAACAGAATTTATTCTGTTTTACTATTATACAACAAGGTATATTAGGAAATGAGATTTAACAAATCTTGGGCTAAAGTCTATGATAAGACCTCCCTTTAGAAGAAGAACTAGAAGTTCGATTAATAGTACAGTTGGCTCATTCGTCATAAGCGAGATAAGCAAATTTAGGCATTTAATTATATATTTCATAAGTATTCTAATATATTTAATCACATAACCAATGACTCAGTAATTGGGTACCGATCCGACTCATTCAATGAGGTCATGTAATTTTTTAAACGCTATTGCTGATCGCAGATTCTTTTTTAATTTCAATTATGGATAAACCTAGCTGGCTCAAAGAAAAAGGATATTTACATTTATCTCCATCCTTAGAATTAGGAAATAATTGGTCTAAAACTGTGAAAAAAATTAAGGATAAAAAATATATAGAAACTTATGCATTTTATCCATTAATACACACAATTATTTCTGATAGAAAATTTAAAAAAGGAAATTTAAAAAAATTTACTACAGATAAAAGGAGTCACACACATTACAGAAGTAAAACGTTGCATCCAGTAAGAAACTCAAAAGATAGACCATTACATTATGCTAGTCATATGGACGCATTGATTTACGGTTATTATGCTGATATTTTAAAAGAGAAATATGAGAGTTTATTGAAAAAAGAACCTCTACAAGATGAAGCAGTTATTGCTTATCGAAAAATTGAAACTTTTAATGGTTCAGAAACTGGTAAATCAAATATTCATTTTGCGAAAGAATGTTTTGAAGAAATTAAAAATAGAACACAAAACGATAAAGAAGTTTCTGTACTAGCAATTGATTTAAAAAGTTTTTTTTCCACTTTAGATCATAAGATCTTAAAAAAACAATGGAGTAAAGTTTTAAATCAAACTAATGATATTCCTAAAGATCATTATAGAGTATATAAAGCTTGTACTAATTTTAAATATGTACTTTTGGATGATTTGCGTGTTAAAAAAAATAAGAATGGAAAAAAAGCTCCTTATAATGAAAGTAAATTAGCAAATATCCGTAAGACAAAAGGTTTTAGATGTTTTTTTGATTCTAATGATGATTTTAGAACTTATATAAAAGAGGGTAAATTGTCTATTTATTCAAATCCATTTTCTAAAAAACTAGAAAACGGAAAAACTGTTAAAAATGGTATACCACAAGGATTGCCAATTAGTGCGGTTCTAGCCAATCTTTATCTTTTTGATTTTGATTTAGATATTGTTAATCGCTGGGTTAAGCCCCATAATGTTTACTATAGAAGATATTCAGATGATATATTTATTGTATGTGATAAGAGTTTATGTGATGAAATTGAAAAAGATATAAGCAACCTAATCAGAAAATATGAAATTAAGATAAGTACAGAAAAAACTGAAAAATTTGTATTTAAAAATGTTCAGAATAATAATAATAATACAAGGTTACAGTGCTTCAGAATTAGAGATGATTCTCTAGAAGTTGCTTCGGCAATGACATATTTAGGTTTTGAGTTCAGAGGTTATCATACAGGAATAAAATCTACAAATCTCGCGAAGTACTACAGGAAGATAATTTCTACTGTTAAAAGGAAAAGTAAGAGGGTTTTAAAGTTGATGGAAGAAAATCCCAATACTAAGAAAACTATTTTTAAAAATCAACTTAGAAAAATTTATAACCTTCCAGTAAAGTTTACAGACGGAGATTTAACAGAAAAGAAAATAAATAGAAAAATGAGGTATAATCTTGTTTTGAATGATAGAGGATTTTATGAATTTAAATTTAGCATAAGAAACAATAAAAAACACGCTAATTATCATAGTTATATAAAACGTTGTTGCAGTGAATTTCAGACAAATTCTTTTCAAAAGCAAATTAATAAAAGTAAAAATATTGCTTATTCAGCTATACATAAATATTTAAATGAAAACAGTAATTAAATATAAGTTACTTAGAATCGATCGAAAAAAAGTGATATGTAATTTCTTTAGCTTTTTTTACAATTTCTACTGTATTAATACTTCAGGGGTTTTCAATATAATTACCTGAAAAATGGTTTTATAAGAGTTAAAAAAAACATTAGTTTAATAGATAATAGCTCATTAAAACAGTTCTGCATTTGAACAAATAATATCAAAACAAAAAAGAGACTCAAAAGCCTCTTTATAGTATTAATTATGTTCTGTAAATAATTATTGCTTAATTAATTTCTCAAGCTTAACCATCATTTCATCTTTCTCTTTCAACATACGCTCGTATAACGCAATTTTTTCTTCATGAAGTTGGATCATCTTGTCAATTGGATGAATATTAATTGTTCCGTAATTAAATGAATTACTGAAAGCGTATTCTCCAAAACTATTAGAAATAATATTCACCGCTTGTTCCTCATCAAAATTCTGAAAAGCTTCAACAGGAATTTTTAATACCGCCGAAATTTGTTTCAGCAGATTATCTTCAATTACATCTTTCTGCTCCAGCATAGAAATTTTCTTTTGGTTCCAGTCTTCGCCCAGATCATAAGCCAATGCTTCCTGCTTTATGTTAAGCATTTCTCTAAAACGTTTTACATTCCTTCCCTGATGTATTTTCTGTTCCATAACGAATATCAATTTTTCTAAAGGCTCAAAGATAAAGCCATTTGGATAAAAATCCTGAATTTCAAAGATAAAAAAATATCCCGTAAAACATCTGTTTTTGTCAGATATTATAGCCGCTTTTCGAATAGATTACCCAACCCGATCGCTCGAATATGCGCAACGATAGCGCAGAAATTCTGTCTATGCCCGTTCCTATATTACTAAAAATCTGTTAGGATATACTTTGCGGATACGGATTACAAATCCGCGTGATCGGGATATGATTATCTAAGTTTAGATTTTTTTTTAAAATTTTAATACTTACAGCTTTTTTTTACTTTGTATTTTTAATTTTTAAGGCATAAGTTGTTACTTCAGTAAAACTGATTTTGGACTTCTTATTCGAATAATATTTTTTTGTGATGTTTAATTCAAACACAGTTAAAAACGTTGTAAGTATTAAAGTCAAAATTAGCACTGTTTTTATTTCTTTGTATTCCATTTTTAAGAAGTTTTAATTTATTCAATTGGAATACAAAAATCTACGATGCTTATTTTTTCCGGATGCTCATTAAAATCATTATAATAAATTTCATAAGGATTTCGATCAGCTTTTTTATATCCGTTTTCGTTCATCCAAATAAAAAGACCGCTCCATGATTTTTCAAATTCGTTTATTTGAATTTCAAAATGTCCTACAATAAATTTACCTCCTTCAATTGTAGTCAATCCAATTTCTCCATCAACTTCCACTTTTTCTTTCAACGAAATGCAGGCACTCATTCTAACTTTTTCAGGTTCAGTTATTTTAAAACTATCGTGGTAAATGGTAACTATTTTTAAGTTTTCATTTTCTAGAAGCCTCCTTGAAGTTGCCCACTTAATTAATTTTGAATAAGCATGCTGCATCCCGTTATGTCCAATTTGTGAAATATAAGCAAGATCTAATTTTGGCATTTCTTTAATTTCAATTTTTGCTTTCATTTTTATCCAATTTTTATGATTATTAATGTTGCAAATATATTGGTCAAAAATCCCAGTTTCTTGTCTATTCTTGCTATCCATTTTACCAATCTTGCTAAATTTATCTGGATATGTTAGTCGGAATTCTTTTGGACTCATCCCGTAAAATTTCTTAAAAGTTCTGGTGAAAGACGAGTTACTGTTGAACCCGTATTGTAATGAAAGTTCTGAAATAGTTATTTCTCTTTTGTGTAAAAGTATTGACGCCGCTTTTTCAATTCTTTTGCGAGTAATGTATTCATTTATAGTTTCATTTGTAACTGCTTTAAAAATTCTGTGCAAATGAAAAGGCGAGTAATTTCCAATTTTAGCTATAGTTTCCAAATTCAGTTCCTGATCTAAATTTTGGTCAATAAATAATAATACCTTATTAATTCGTTTTATGTAATCTTCTTTCATATTGAGGTTTTCGACGTTCTAAATTAATCTTTTAATGAAATATTAATCAAGAGCCACATCAAAATTATTAATTAAAAAACATTTTAATGCTCATCTCGCTAGTACAGACAATCTTTTTAAAAGATTCTCTAGATACTAAGCAGGATTTTGTATAAAGAACTTCAGAGTGTTGCCGTATGCTTGATCATCTAAAATCACACGATCGCTCGGATATGCACAACGATAGCGCGGAAATTCTTTCCGTGCCCGTTCTTAATATTAATAAAACCTAGATTTTTTTAAATTTGTTAGGATATACTTTTCAAAGACTAGTTGCAAGAACTTTTTCGATCATTAATTAACATTTGAAATGCTCATTTGAACATCAACCAAATAGTCGACTTTTATCCCTTTGTTAATTGCAGGTCCTATTATATTTATTTCGTTTATGCTATTCATTACCTCTTCACAAAGTTTTTTGTTGGGATGTGATACTTTAATATTAATGATTTCATTATTTTTAGTAATAATAAAGTTTATTGCAATCCGTCGTCTTTCAGGAGTCAGATAAAAAGAATCAAAGTCCACATCGTACGAAATGTGATTTGCAATACTTTCTTTGAAACATTCTATTGATCTATCATTTTTAATTGCACATTTTTTGGTAAGGGGGATCTGTTCTACATTATTTGAAAGAAATACATTTTTGATGTCTATTTTACGAAATACTAATTCTTTTTTGGGCATAAACTCGTGTTTGAGTTTTTTTTCTCCTTCATTTCTTTCATATTCTAGGACAACCACAATGTATCCTGGCCGCTCTCTTTTAAACGAAATTGAAACTCTTTCGTTCTGGTCATCCATAAATTTATCACTGACCCCTGTTTTTGTATGATCACCGAAATTTTTTTGATATAGTTGTTTTGCGGCTGTTATTTTATCTATTTCTATTTTTTTATCCCTGTAAAAAAGTTTTGCTGCTCTGGGATCTGAAAAGTGATAATAGCTCCAGACAACGAGTAAATTCTGGTAATATTTGTCAATTTCTGAAGAAGTACTTCCGATCGATAATTGAATTTTTATACTATCCACAGCTAATATGGCTTTTTCTGACGATTTTCGATCTAAAGAACCGTAAAATGTTTTGATGATTTGGTCATTTTGAGAAACATTTCTATTTGAATGTTTTTCTATGAATCCATATTTTTTGATTGAGGAATAGATCGTATCTCTGCTTGATTGCAATGGGAGATTGAAGAATAATTGATTAATCTCATTTTGAGCATATGAATTTGATAAGGACAAAAAATGAATGATAATAATGACTATTTTTTTATTGTGTGATTTCATATTTTGTCAATTGGATGCAGTTTTGAAACAACTGTTTTTGTACAGTGTGTAACGGTCTGTTTTTATGTGTCCTTACTTGATACAATACTACAGAAAAAAGGAATACTAAGATGAAAGTTATGTCAATTTTTCTTTCTTACTTTCTTCGTTCCAGAATTAGCGGCAGTCAGCTGAGTTAATCCCGATCCCAAGGATATGCGCAACGATAGCGCGGAAATTTTTTCCGTGCCCGTTCCTATATTACTAAAAACTGGATTTTTTTTAAAATCTGTTAGATATACTTTGCGGACACGGATTACAAATTTGCGCGATCGCGTTTTTTAGTTTTAAAATTTAAGACGCTCCCATTTGTTCTTTGAGTGTTTATGTGATAGATACTACAGAACCCAATCTATAAATGTGTACGTTTTTTTTATAAAAAAAGAAACCTCGTGGGAATGCGAGGTTTCTTTTAAAATAGTTTTTTCTTATTCTGATACAGATAAGTTCACTATTTAGAGTTTAATCACAAGCAGGATTACTAACCGCATCCAGCCAGTTGCATGTTTTTGAGTTTACATCATAACCAAATCCTGGGGGACACACATTTTTTACAAAAACAGTACCTACTGCAGGAACATTTACACAGAGATAAAAGACTTGGCAATCTGAATCGTCTGGAACAGTTAATTGAAGCGATAGAAGGTCACAAGTGCCAACAGGCGCTGCGAGCATTTTTGTTTGAAAGGGAGATGTCAGCAGCAGCAGTACTAAACATACCCTAAGGATAAAATTTTTAGTTTTCATAATTTTTGTTTTTAGAATTAATAAATTTTTATTGAACGTAACCATTAATTGTAATTGTAACTGAGCTATTAAAAGCATTAGAAATAATGTAAGCTGTTTGTTGAAATACGCCTTCTTTACCAGGTTTATACGTAAGATCAATATTTGCCTCTTCACCCGGCATAATGTTTTTTTTGGGCCATTGCGCAGCCGTGCAGCTACAAGAAACGACCACCTCTTTTATTAGTAAAGGCTTTTTACCAACATTTTTGACCTGAAACGAAATCACCGGTTTTTTTGATCGCTCAATTTTACCAATATCCCTCGTTGTTTGCTTAATGGCAAGATAAGCGTCGTCGTATTGATCATATTTATTATTTAATTGATATTTTAACTCTGCTCTAAGCGGCGGATACAAGACCGCATCCATAGTACTGCTAAAATTTAATGCTGTCTGCGTATACTTCGCAGCCGAGGTGGTATCTTTTATCTTATAATATAATTTAGAAAGAACGTAGTTGTTAAAAAAATAGGATTCTTTCGCTACACTAGTCTTAACATTTAAAATTGCTTTGTTGATAGCCTCATTTGTAGCCTTGTTTTGATTTAGCACTCTATATCCCTGAAAACTCGCATTTAATGTTTCAACTAATTCTTTACCTTTTACCGTGAGTCTTGTCTTGCTATAATCATATATGGATTTGTCTTGCTCATTTGCCGCTATTTTTGTCAGAACTTTTTCTATTTTATTAATATCCCCATTTTCGATTAATGTTATTAATTTGCCTTCGGGAGAAAAAACGCAGGCAATAGGATATGCTTTTTCAAACATCCATTGCTCCACCCAACTATTGGCAGGATTTAATACATTGAAATCATATACTACAAAATGGGATAAAACTTCGGTGAATTCATTTTTCTTGGTTGCAGATGAAAGGAGAATATCACATGTTGGGCATCCCGGATAGGTGACTATCACAACAAGGTTTTTTTTAGATTGTGAAGCCACTTTTAGAGCTTCTTCAATACTACCTGTCCTAATCTTTACTTCATCAGATGAATTGCAAGACATAAAAAGTACTAAAAAGGAAATCAGAATCTTTGGGAATATTTTATCTCTCAACACCATAGTATTTGTATTATAAGTTATATGAATGCTTCTACTACTATTTCCTATAAATATAAGAATTTTACCTGTTTTTTAATTTTATTTAACATTGTAACTTGCTATTTATAAGCAAGTTATGATTTGTGTAGTAAAATTCACATAACATTGAGAAGCGAATTATTATTTAAATACAAGGCTCCAATAGCTCGGAAATTCTTTCCGTGCGCGTTCCTATTTATTTATAAAAACTGGATTTTTTTTTAATCTGTTAGGGTATACTTTGCGGGCACGGATTACAAATCCGCATGATCTGGATATATTCAAGAATTATTAGGTCATTAAAGCAGAAAGACTAGCCAAATATATATCCATGTTAGTACGAAAAGTATTCAACAAATAAAAAGTTCGTTTGATGATTCATGAAATAAAAATCCTATTTTTGAAAGAGAATAAATACTGATATTTATCAGACATATCCACCCAATTTAGAGTAGATAAGTCGGATATCGTGAGGCATATATATAAGTTAGTGGCTAGTTTTTTGTAAATCAAGACGTAATCGTTTATAATTAAAATACTTATGAATAATACTTGGCATTTTTTAAGAGAATTTGAAAGTAAGGAGTTAGTTAAACAATACATTAAGAAAAAATACCAATATACTATTACTACGGAAAAAGCATTAGAAATTTCATCTGCATTTAAACAAGGACGAAGCTATTTTGAATCTTCATTAAATTCCGATATTTCTGTAAAACCCTTATTACAATATTATGGAGTTGTCGCTTTAAGCAGAGGATTAATACTAATTCTGAATAAAACTGCTCGTGAAAATACTATCAAACCATCACACGGTTTAAAAATCTGTAATTGGAGTACAATTGTAAAAACTAAAAAGCTTGAAAATATAAAAGTTAAAACTTCTTCGGGGACTTTTCGAGAATTAATTGAGGCAACTAAAAACATATCATATTTTAGAGGAAAAAGTAATTATATTAATTGGGAATCAGAATTTGATATTGAAGAAAAAGATTTTGAACTTAGCCTTAAAGAATTGTCGTATTCTTTTCCAGATTTGAAAAAATCTATAGAATCATGGCTTGGATTATCAATTCCATCAACAATGATAGAATCATTATCCTGCGAAAATGATAAAGTTGAAATAGGCATTCGAGATATTACTTTTATTAAAGAGATATTTCCTGATGACCTATACCCAAATCTGAATGTAAAAGATGGAGACTATCAAAAAATTGTTTCTTATGAAAGTAACAATTGGCCAAATATTTCTCAAAAATGGGAAAGTTCATTTAAAATTAATGGAGATCCATACCTTCAACCACCTTTTACAGGTAATATTTTCCTAAATGATATTGGAAAAATGTTTGCAACAACATTTATTTTTGGAACAATCTCAAGATACTATCCAACAACTTGGATGAATGTTACAAATGGTATTGAAAATGATAGAATTTTACCTTTTGCTATAAATTATATGGATTTTATACAAGAGAAATATCCGAATATTATCTTAGACTTTATAGATGCGCCATATAATAGTACCGAAAAATAAACCAGCCACTAACAGCCGTTACAAGAGATTTGGGCATTTGGCTAAATCTAAAAATGGTTTTGTGCTTGGAAAACTTGTGCATAATGGAAAAAACACGCATCTTTAATCCAAACCTCTTGTAGCGCCAGGACGTTAGCTGTAATACACCAAAAAAACCAAAAAGCATTCATTATGAAACTAATAATTCAAAAAACAATAATCTTATCTATTTTAGTGTTTACATCTTGTCAAAATAATAACAATGATAAATTAAATGGAAAAAGTTTTATTGGATTTGAAGAAGATGTGTATTTCGATTCCCCAAAAGAAACATTTCAGACAGTATTAACTTTCAAAAATGACAGTGTATTAGTAGTTAGAAATTCTATTTCTATAATTGGAAAAGATACTCTGAATTTAAAAAAAACAGAATATAGTTATCAATATAAAGGAATTGTAAAAAAAGAAAAAAATAATCTAGAATTTGTAGCTTTTGCATACAAATGTGGAGATTGTGGAGTTTTAGTTAATGTAGATGAAAAAGGAAATATAAAAGACGTTTTAGAGCAAAAAGATTACAAAGGTTCTGTAACTAAAAATGGATTAAAATTAAATGGAATTAATTTCAAAAGCGAATAAATACTTCAGCTAACAGCCGTTACAAGAGATTTGAGCATTTGGCTGAATTTAAAAATAGTTTTGTACTTGGAAAACTTTTGTATAATGGGAAAATCTCGCATCTTTAATCCCAAACCTCTTGTAGAGCCAGAACGTTGTGCGAGATTTTAGCGGAACGAAATGGAAATGAAGAATTTAACATCAAAATCTGAATTTTGAAATATCAACTAATTCGAACTTGTAAAGATTGTAAAAATGAGGACGCTTTTGAATTCACAAAAATTCAATCTGCATTTAAACTTTATGACTCAAATGAAATTTGGAAAAAAAATTGTTCAAAGTGTAATTCGCTAAATTGCTCTTCATTACATCATCCTTTTGTGAAATTGGACAAAGAAGTTTTAGACATTTGGGGAAATGACGAAAAACTATATTTGAATCCTCAAGACGAAGAAATAATTCTTGCAGAAATGCATTATTTGCCAATCATTCTAACTGCAATAAATGAAGGTAAATATTTGAATAGTAAGATTAACGTACTTATTGAATCAATTTGTATTCTTTTATATGACAATACAGTAATATGTAATGATTTTAGCAAACAAGAAAATAAAGAAAGAGAAAAAAATGCCAAAATTATTCTTCCAGAATTAATAAAAATAAAAAACAAAATAAAAGAATCTGAAGAAAACATAATGGAATATATAAAAGTCGTAGTTTTTCCTCAAATTGAAATTAAATAAAAAAACGACGCACAAAAGCCGTTCCAATAAATTTGGGCATTTGGATAAATTTAAAGATAGTTTTGTACTTGGAAAATTTGTGCATAATGGAAAAAACTAGCATATTTAATAACAAACCTCTTGTAGCGCCAATACGTTAGTGGCTATATTGAAAAACCGAACGAAACCTAATGAAAAAGACATTCTTTAAAACCTTTTTTTATTTTTTTATAATTCTTTTGATAGCATGTGAAGGGAATAAAGAAAAAAAAACAGAAAAGACCGCCTATTGGGATGAAATTGTAATATTTACAAGAAATCAAAAAATCACTGTCAGACAAGATTCTGATACTGCCAATTTTGAAAATAGAATGAACACAAGAGGAAATTCTGAAAATGAAATTCTAAGTAAAAGTTTTTTACTTAATAAGAAAGAACGTGATTCACTTCATAAATTTGTTTATAAAATGATTACCAAACCCGTTTTTACTGATAAAAATGCAACTTGTTATGCAGGTTATGTTTCAATCAGCTTAAGAGATAGAAATACAACTTTGGGTTGTGAATATAAGTCAGTTGGAGAATGGTCTACTGTTTCTTCAGAAACTCAGAAAATTTATAAACTTCTTAGTGAAAAAATTGAAATTTCACGTCAATAGAAATACAGCCACTAACAGCCGTTCACTTTCGAGCGACAGGAAACCGAAAATAAACAGAAACGAAAATTGACATTTTACTTTTATACTTGACTGTTTAATATTCAAAAAAATATAAATTATGAAAATAAAATATATACAAGTTAGTGGCTAGTTAACTCAAAATCAGATAAAAAAAACACAGAAGATGAAATCAATTTTTATTTTTTTATTTCTTTTAATTGCATTATTCAAAAGTGATTGCCAAAGCAAAGGTCCAGTTGGAGAATATAAAGTTGAATTCTATGATAACTATACGCAAGGCTATATTATAACTTTTAGAGAAAATAACTATTCCAAAACAAACTCCAAAGGAGAAACTATTGGAAAAGGCGAAATCGATAAATACTTAAGAGAAAACGGAGAAGGCATTATTCATTTAAAAGATTATGCAATGTATATCCCAGCAGGAAAAATAGATAAAGTTGTGCATAAAACTTTTTCAACAGATTATACAGAATTTTGGTTTACCGAAAAAGACACCATTCAATTTGGAATCCATCATGAAAATAGTGTTCATATATCATTTCAAACTGGAAGAATGATAAAGTTAAATAAATAACCAGCCACTAACAGCCGTTACAAGAGATTTGGACATTTGGCTGAATTTAAAAATGGTTTTGTACTTGGAAAATTTGTGTATAATGGAAAAAACTCGCATCTTTAATCCCATACCTCTTGTAGCGCCAGAACGTCATTAACAAGCTTAGCTAATAGAACGCATAAATGAAAATTACGAATTTAATCTTTTTAATTCTTTTATTTTATAGTTGCGGAAATCGCACAAAAAATAACACTGAAAAAAAATTAGATACAGTTTCTATAAAAACAGACACAATTTCTTTGTCAAAAGAATGTGTTCAAAATGATACGATTACCGCTTCTGGTACCAAAATCAAATACGTATATAGAAAAGGGAAGTATAAAATTTCTTACGGAGACAAGTATTACAATAGAATATATGATTCTTTGTATACTTGCGATTATGATAAAAACACCGGATTATGGGATTTTGTTCCAAAACTCCAATCAGAAACAAAAAATAACTTAATTTTCACGAACATACTTTGGACATCAAGCGGAGGTAATCCTGCCCCATTGGAGTATTATGCAATTGTGCTTCCCAAAAACAAAAAAGATAAAGGTTTTGAAAAAGATTTCTTCATTATTTGTCAAGAAGACTATTTAGTTTATGGAGACCCAGAAACTGAAAATATTCATATTATTAATTTAGAAACAAAGAAAACTCAATTAATTAAACTAAAACCTAAACCCGAGTTTGCGAGATCTCCAACCTTGTCAATTCAAGAGACAAATATTAAGAAAAATACTCTTCATATAAAATATCAATCACTTGATAAAAATGACGAAGCTATAATTATTGAAACGAAATATAAAATTGGAATATAAAAGCATGCTACTAACAACCGTTACAAGATATTTGGGTTTTAGGCTGAATTTAAAAATGGTTTTGTATTTGTAAAATTTTTGCATAATTGAAAAATCTCGAATCGTTAATCCCAAACCTCTTGTAGCGCCAAGACTTTGGTAGCAATATTTTCGTACCTACAAAAAATGACGTATAAATTCAAATGACAGAAATCAAACTATACAAATCGAATTGGAAAGGAATTAAATTAATTGCTTTAGCATTACCATTCGTTATAATCGGAATTTGGATGATTTCTAAAGAACAAAAAGGAACTTTTGATTTTTATATGGGTTGGTTTATTACTTCTTTTTTCGGTTTAGGAATTCCACTTGGAATTTTTGCATTATTTGATAAACGTGCTCAAATAATAATTAATGAAATTGGAATTTTCGACAGAACTTTAAAACAAGGCATAATAAAATGGGAACAGATTATTGAAGTATATCCAATTGATATTCATAACCAAAAATTTATCTCAATAGTTGTTGACGAAACATTTGAATTTAAAAAAAGACGATACAAATGGGCGGAAAAACTAAACGAATTTGTTGGTGCGCAAAAATTAAATCTAAACTTAAGCCAAATAAAAACAGACGAAATTAAGCTTTCTGTTTTAATCAATAAAATAGCTAATTCAGAAAAAAATGAAAGACTAAATTTCATTAGAACATTTTCAACAAATCAAAAATTAGAAACAAATTTTGATTACCTGAATTTTTTATTTTATTTTTTTATTTTACTCGTTTCAGTCATCATATCGTTAAGCAATTTCATTGCGTTTATGTCAATAATGATTTTAATGGGAATTTCTGCATTAATAGCAAAATGGTATACAGGAACAAATAACAAAACAAAACTTTATAAATATGCTAGAATTATGACATATTTAGGTTGTATAAATATGGTTGTATTATTACTGATTTTTAAAATTTATGATTCAACTTCAAACAAAGTCGGAATAAAAATTACCAACGAAATTGAAACTTATAAAAGTAAATTTGGAAAATATCCAAACGAAATTAATAATATTCGTGAAAAACTAAATTTAAACTTATTTCAAGATTATATTGCAAACAAAATACAATACAAAAATGGCGGAAACGAATATAAATTAGAACTTGAATCTTTAAATCATAATCACAAAAAATTTGACAAAGAACAAAAGGAGTGGAATTAATGCTGCTACAAACAGCCGTTCCAATAAATTTGAGCATTTGGCTGAATTTAAAAATAGTTTTGTACTTGGAAAACTTTTGTATAATGGAAAAAAACCACATCTTTAATCCCAAACCTCTTGTAGCGCCAGAACGTTGGCAGAAAGATTGAAAAAAAAGAAGAAATTGGCAGTATGGCTTCAAATTATCGGAAAAAGAAAGCTTGAATCTTTAGAAAAAGAGAAAGAAAAAATAATAAAGATTATCAATACTATTAATCTTGATTTAGCCTTCTTATCACAATCGAAATATAATCCTGAAAATTGGAACGTAAGAAAAACAGAAGAAAATGAATACTTTGAATATAATTTTGAACCAAAAAGTATTTCTAATTCAATAAGAATAATTTTTAACAATTCGGATTTTTTAGAATTTTCCGGACCTTTTGATTTTTTTGGTGATTGGTTTCTACTTGGAGACAAATATCCAAAAGAAATTGCAGAAGGTTGGCAAAAAATCTTTGGAGAAATTTCTAAAAATTATGGGATAACCGAATTATTCTATTTTTCTGAATGGTTTTTCGCAACTGAACTAATTCATAGTAATGAAGATGAAGAAAATGCTACAGAGTTATTTGAAAGGTTTGATAAATATAAAGACAATCAAAAAGTTTCATTGAATAATATGGAACATAATGAATATTATAAAGAAATATTAAAATAAAATACCAATCGCTCGGATATGCGCAACGATAGCGCGGAAATTCTTTCCGTGCCGTTCATATTAAAAAATTAGATTTTCTTTTTTAAATCTATTAATATATACTTTGCGGACACGGATTACAAATTCGCGCGATCGCTTTTAAAAACAGGTATTTATACGGGATTTATTTTTTTATTAAAATCCTATTTTTGAATGTGAATAAATACTGATATTTATCAGACATATCCACCCAATTTAGAGTAGATAAGTCGGATATCGTCAGGCATATATACAAGTTGGCAGAAATTTCAAAAAAAAGACCAAATAATCAAATATGAAAACAAACTTTTTAACTTACATTAATTTAATGGGCTTCAATTATAATCAAATTGAAGATGACGAAATGGTAAAGCATCACACTCATGAAATTGATTTACTTAATATTTGTGGAGGTATTCCTATTGACTATGCTAATAATTACTTGTTAGATATCAATTACGATAATCATTCTTTTGAGTTAGCACTCAATAGTCCAGAACATAACGTTGAACGAACATTAAATATTAGAAATAAGTCGATACGTAATGATTTTATGCAAGTATATTCTACTGGATATGGAATTGGAACTAATATATTTATAAATCAAATTATTCAAGCCCGAAAACTTGGAATAAAAGTGTTTTTTGTTTCAGCCGCTAAAGGTGCAACTTTTAATGGATATTACACTTGGGCGAGAATGGGTTATGATTTCATTTTTGACGAAGATAAAAATCAATTTAAAGAATTGATTTTTAACAATAGTAGAACAGAAACAAGCTTATTCGAATTAATGCAAACTGTTGATGGAAGGTCATTTTGGAAGACAAATGGATTTTGGTGGGAAGGACAATTTATGATACAGCCGGGCTCAAAAAACATTAACGCCTTAAACAATTATCTTATTCAAGCAGGAATAGGACTTTCACTATAAGCGTTCAATTTCTCCGTAAGTTCTTCAGTAACTTGGCGTAGAGTTTTTTCTGAATTTTCAAGCACAAATCCAACAGACTTCGGAAAATGATTTTTAACAGAATTAATCCCTTTACTTTTAAATAATGCAAAAGCGCTTCTGTTTTCTAATATAATTGCCTTATCACTTTTCATAACTTTGATTATTAAAAATATAAAGATAATGAAAAAATAATAAATAAAGAAACTTCTGCCAACAGCCGTTACAAGATATTTGGGTTTTAGGCTGAATTTAAAGATGGTTTTGTACTTGGAAAATTTGTACATAATGGAAAAAACGCGCATCTTTAATCCCAAATCTCTTATAGCGCCAGTACTTTACCAGTAATTTTGAACGAAACCAGATAAATTAAGAAATTTTATGACAAAATTATTACACAAGCATTTTAAAAAATATTCTGATTTATATATAATTCTCCTTACGGGTTTATCTGGTTTTTTAGTATTTATATTCTTAAACAGAAAATTAGAATTATTAATCGCAATACTTGGATTTGGAATTTCCATTGCATTTAGTTTAAGACAATCTCGAATTGAAAATGACAAGATGTTTAAAGAATTATTCATAATGTATAATGATAAGTACGATACAAAATTCAATAAATGTCTTAACCAAATCGACGATGAAGTCTCAAAAAATCCAGAATATAAATTAACCGAGAAGCAAAAGCCTCTTGTAATTGATTATTTAAATCTTTGTGCCGAAGAATATCTTTGGCATACAAAAGGAAGAATTGATATAATCGCTTGGAATTCTTGGGAACGTGGAATGAAATATTATTTAAATATTTCGGCCATTAAATTACACATACAAAATGAAAAAAAGCAAATTGATTCTTATTACGGAATATTTGAATACTTAAAATTATAAAAAGTGCTGATAACAGTAATTTAGAAAAAACCAGAAATTCATCATAAAAATGGAAGTGAAATTTGACTTAGTTAGAATTGGAAAAATTCGAAAAAACTCCCTCGCTGAAATGATTCTCAAACAAAATGTTGACTTTTTGAAAAATAGCATTCAGTCATTTTTAAAAGATGATTATATTAATTATAAACATAATCAAATTAGTCTGGAAATGATCATTCCTGGAAAAGGTTATAATATTAAAATAGCATTACGAAGCATTAAAGATGAGAATGTAAAAAAAGAATTAAGACGTAATTTCCCAAATTCAATTTATAAAGGTGAAGACTCAATTATTGATATGAATGCCCTCAACAAAGTCTTCGGTGGTTACTGAGTAAAAAAACTACTGGTAACAGTCGTTACAAAAGATTTGGGCAAAAATCTGAATTTAAAGATGGTTTTGTACTTGTAAAATTTGTGCATAATGGAAAAATCCCGCATCTTTAAACCCAAACCTCTTGTAGCGCCAGAACTTTATAAGCAATTCTAAATATCGTTTTCAAATGAAATATCTCTTTACAATTCTAGTTTTATTATTAATTGTTTCGTGTAAAAGTATTGAGCCAAAGGAACTAATTGGAAGTTGGAAAATGCGTGACTTTATTGACCAAAGCGGACAAAACGGAACTGACAAAACAACTTTTTATCACGGAGATAGTTTAGCTATAGAAATGTTTGCGAATAAAAAACTAGTTGAAAAACAAAATGGAAAGTATAAATTTGATACAATTTCAAATATTATTCAGATAGAAGTTGGAAACGCAAAAATATCGAATATTAAAGTGTTAAAACTAACTGATTCCGAAATGGAATTGCTCTACGAAAAGCAGAAAAAAACAACTAGATTTATTCGAACCGAATAAACAACTGCTTATAACAGCCGTTACAAGATATTTGAGCATTTGGCTAAATTTAAAGATAGTTTTGTACTTGGAAAATTTGTGCATAATGGAAAAAACTCGCACACGTAAATAATGTTCTAAAACACAAAAAGAGACTCGAAAGTCTCTTTTTTAAATTATATATCTTTATAAATAATTATTTAGTAATCAATTTTTCAAGCCTTACCATCATCTCATCTTTCTCTCTCAACATACGCTCGTATAACGCAATTTTTTCATCGTATAATTGAACAATTTTGTCAATTGGATTAAATGTACAGTGTGGATTAACCGCATTTAAAGTTGATGTATCATTACTTGTAAAACTATTAGAAATAATATTCACCGCTTGCTCTTCATCAAAATTCTGAAAAGCTTCAACAGGAATTTTTAATACTGCTGAAATTTGTTTCAACAGATTATCTTCAATTACATCTTTCTGCTCGAGCATAGAAATTTTCTTTTGGTTCCAGTCTTCGCCCAGATCATAAGCCAATGCTTCCTGCTTTATATTAAGCATTTCTCTAAAACGTTTTACGTTTCTTCCTTGATGTATTTTCTGTTCCATAACGAATATCAATTTTTCTAAAGGCTCAAAGATAAAGCCATTTGGATAAAAATCCTGAATTTCAAAGATAAAAAAATATCCCATAAAACTTCTGTTTTTGTCAGATATTATAGCCGTTTTCCGAATAGATTATCCTTTTGAAAGAATAGAACTTCGCTCCAGAATTTTTAAATCTACTTAGTATGAAAAAGAATAAAATATCCTCTGGAACTAGCTTTTGGGCAGGATATGCGACAGGAAATCCACTTGAGGCAATTAACGCTTTTTTTGATTTTGCACACCTAGATTATTATAAACAGAGTTTAACCGAAGTGTTAATTTACAGTTATAAAACAAAAGTCTACAAAGAGAACAATCCTTCAGATGTTTTTGTTTTGTATACCGTTGTCAGCTCATTTCTCAAAGCCTGCTATTGTCTGCAAGAGAAAAGCAAAAAATGGAAAGTGAAAGAATCTTTGCGCTCAGAAAAGGTTTTTCATCTTTCTTCTCTAACGAAGGAAGAATACGATAATCCCTTTATTGTATTTCAAAAAGCATTTGAGGAAAAAACTCTTGAAGAATTTGAATTTTTTCTATGTTTAATACTGGAGCTTTCCTTGTCTCCCCATGGCGGAGATCCAGATTCTGACGTGACGACGCCCTATATTCATATAATCAAAATGCTCGATGCAGTAGAATTAATAAGGGAAAGGAACGTTGAGAAAATAAAGAAAACGGATCGGGTTGCTGTTACGGAATAAAATATCCTTTATTCAAACTTTAAAATACGATATTATAAAAATTTCAATATCGATTTTTTTTTAGATTATCTGTTATAAAAGCAAAAAAAAGACAAAAGCAAAAACTCATTTCGAAAGAAATGAGTTTTTGCTTTTGTGACCTTGACTGGATTTAATATTGGGTATAATTATTTGATTATCAGATATAGTGTGTTTGTATTGGGTGGTTTGTGGGAAGTAGTGTTTATAAATTTGATTACTTGATTTCTTCGACATCAGGTAATATCCATACTTTTTTTAAAAATTCTTTTTTAGGAGCGTATAGGCGAAACATTAGTTCAAAATTGCCCTTAGAATCTGTAGGTATCCAGTTACTCTCTTTACCTTCTGGCGCTTTTGAACCAAAATATATATCGACAGAACTATCGTCGTTTTTTACAAGTTCAGGTATTTGTGAAGAGCGGCTTGCTCTTGACATATTACGAACTAAAGTATGAGTTTTTCTATTATAGACAGTTACTGACCAATATTGTTCTATGGGCACATTGGCGGGTACATTTAACTTATAATTTTTGCTGCCATCTAATGCATTCCCGTTTTTGTCTTTAATTGAAATAAGATAAAATTGTCCAATCCCCAAACGTTTTATACCAACATAGCCATAAGTATAGGTCATCCCCCTTAGATCGCTAGGATATTCATTTATATCGGCATAGCCAGTTGCTTGCATTTTTATAACTTCTGCAGCTCCAGCAGCTCTCCAATTCTTGTTTTCAAAAAATTCTCCCCAACCCTTATCGTACATTTTTTCTAGATGCATTCCTGCATCTTTTACTGCTTGGTTTAATATTTTATTTAATTGAGCATCTGGATTAAATGTTTTACCTTTTTCAATTCCTATTGACTTTAGGGTATTTATCATAAGACGGTCACGTTGTAACCATGGTTCGTTTTGTATGATTCTGTCAAGATTTTTAAAATAACTCGCATCATATTTAATTTCAGAGTCAAATAAAACATCTTTGGCATCTGTAAATTTGGTTTTATCAGGGTTTACAGCTTTAGAAAGGGAGTAAACTTTGAGCTTTTTTCCATATGCAATAGACTTAGCAACATCGGAATCACTATGACTAGTAACATTAGAACGAAATAACATATAGCCGGAATAAGTATCTGACTGCAATACAATGTATCCCGTAGGTACTTTACCTGTGTAATTTGGAGGTAAAATTAAAAATTTTCCACCAGCGCCTTTATCTACTCCCATTAGTCCTGCATCTTCTAAAGGCATCTGCCAATCTGTTACAATATTACCGTTAAAAGATCCACTGGAATCTGCCACAGGTAAATCCAGCACAATAGGTTCATTTTTTACATCAAAAAATACCATAAAATAAATTGCATCGGGATTTGGTGTAAGAGTTTGATTGTGCCAATCTAGAACTTTGCCCCAATACACTACCTCATTGATTTTTCCTTGCGTTTTAGTTAACATTTCTTGTCGCATGAGATCTGTATTGACAGCTGGCATTCCCCATATAACTGCTTCGAAAGCTCTATTATATTTTATACGATCATTGAAAGACATTACTTCGACGCTGGAGGTAGAATCTATACTTTCTTCGGATTTAGTTGCTAATTCGTTATCATTTTTTTTATTACAGGCTCCCAATATTAAAATGGAGAATCCTATTATTACAATTTTTTTCATTTGTAGAATTTTCTAATTTAAAATTATTTTTTAATGTTTTAATTTGTTGCCCAATGGAAAATTGTGGGAAGTATTTGGGCAGTAAGTGATACAAAATCAATTTATAAATATACAATAAAAATATGTAAGTTGTTGATTATTATTGTTTTGTGTATTAATTAAGAAAATAGATTTGAATCCCAGATAAAAAAAAAAATCCCTATGTATCAGATTCATTGGGATTATTTAGTCTTATAAGTGACCTCTACAGAACAAATTTCTATAAACTTTATGGAAGATTTGAAGAGATTGGGGAACTGGATGTTGAACCAGTCTTTGAATGTCTTGTTGAGGATTGAAGCAAATGCATTTAGTGTATATATGATTTTGCCATAGCATGTAATTTGAAAATTTTTAATTTATTTACTTAAATTAAAAAGAGAATGCCTTAACTTTTTGTAGAAAAAATTGCATTTCAATTTTTTATCGCATCTCAAGAATTTATTTTTAGAAAAAAACTACGATTTTGATGCAAGTCAATGTTTATGAAAATCATTTAAAATAATTTTGTAAAAAAAGCAATTGATACAATGGAAGAGAATCTGGCAATACTTATACAAAAGAAAACAGGAATAAAAGAGAACCAGCTGTCTGAAATACTCAATTATTTCAAGCCTGTTTCTGCCTTGAAAAATCAGTTATTGCTAGAAAAAGACAAAACGGCAGATCGGCTTTTCTTTATTAATAAGGGATGTTTACGCTTGTACTACAGTAATAGTGATGGCAGTATATCTACCCGATTTATGGCTTTTGAAAATACATTTTTAACTTCTATTGTAAGTTTCATTTCAAGAGATCCTTCATTAGAATATATAGAAGCAGTAGAAAACTCAGAATTATTAGTTATTTCGTATCAGGATTTTTTCCATCTAAAAACTACTATTCCCGAATGGGATAAAATGTATATTTACATATTAGAATACGGATTGACCGTAATTACGTCAAAACTCAATAGTTTATTGACTCAAAATGCTACCGAAAGATATCGAAATCTTATAAAAAACAATCCTGAATTAGTTCAGAGATTATCTAATGTAAATCTGGCTGCTTATCTCAATATTTCTCCCGAAACATTAAGCCGTATTAAAACTCAGATTTAGCATTTAGATTTTGGCACAATAAAATTAAAAAATATATGAGAAGCGATGAAGTTAAAAAAGGGGTTCAAAGAACACCTCACAGATCATTATTGAGAGCAACTGGATTAAAGAATGAAGATTTTGGAAAGCCTTTTATTGGTGTTGCCAATTCCTTTATCGAAATTATTCCTGGGCATTTTTTCCTTAATAAAGTTGCTGAAATAATAAAAGAAGAAATCAGAGCAAATGGCTGTGTTCCGTTTGAATTTAATACAATTGGAATTGACGACGGAATTGCCATGGGACACGACGGAATGTTGTATTCGCTTCCGAGCCGTGAAATTATCGCTAATTCTATCGAAAGTGTGATGAATGCACATAAACTCGATGCGATGATTGCTATTCCTAACTGCGACAAAATTGTTCCAGGTATGATTATGGGAGCCTTACGCGTTGATGTTCCTACGATTTTTGTTAGCGGAGGTCCAATGTCTAAAGGACATACCAAAAATGGTACGCCAATCGATTTGGCAACCGCTTTTGAGGCAGTTGGAAAACACGAAGCAGGAAAAATAACCGATGAGGAATTGTATGATATTGAATGTAATGCTTGTCCGAGTGGCGGAAGCTGTTCTGGAATGTTTACGGCTAATTCGATGAATACTTTAATGGAAGCAATGGGAATTGCTTTACCTGGCAACGGAACAATTTTGGCACAAACTCCCGAACGTGAAAAATTGTATCGACAAGCAGCGCGCAGAATTTGTGAAATTGCAAAAGATGAAAAAGAAGTTGAAAAATTTAAATTAAAGAACATCTTAAATGAAAATGCAGTTCGAAATGCTTTTGCAGTTGATATGGCTATGGGCGGAAGCAGTAACACCGTTCTGCACATGCTTGCAATTGCTAATGAAGCAGATGTAGATTTTAAACTAAAGGATATTAATACCATTTCTGCGAATGTTTCTCATATTGCTAAAATATCACCAAGTTTAAGCACAGTTCACATGGAAGATATAAACAGAGCCGGCGGTGTAAATGCAGTTATGAAAGAAATGAACAAAAGAGGTTCTGGTGTTCTAATCGATAATCTAACCATTAGCGGTGAAACTTTATTGGAGAAAATTGCTGATGCTGAAATTAAAGACACAACTATTATTCATACTATTGATAATCCCTACAGCAATGTAGGCGGACTTGCCATTTTATATGGCAATCTTGCCTTAGAAGGAGCCGTAATTAAAACGGCAGGTCTTACAGGTGACAGAGTTTTTACAGGAAAAGCAGTTTGTTTTAACGGTCAGGCCGAAGCAATTGCTGGAATCATGCAAGGTAAAGTAAAAGCTGGAAACGTAGCTGTTATTCGTTATGAAGGTCCAAAAGGCGGACCCGGAATGCAGGAAATGCTGGCTCCAACGAGTTTAATTATGGGAATGGGTTTAGGAAGTTCTGTCGCCTTAATAACAGACGGAAGATTTAGCGGTGCTACCAGAGGTGCTTCAATTGGACATGTTTCGCCCGAAGCAGCAGAAGGCGGTCTGATTGGACTTCTTATCGATGGAGATGAAATTCATATTGACGTTGACCAATATATTTTATCTGTAAATTTGACCGATGAACAAATTAATGCCCGAAGAGTTGTTTTCGAGCCAATAAAAAAAGTATTAAATTCAAAATGGCTTGGTCAATATAGAGCTTTGGTAACTAATGCAAGTAACGGTGCAATTCTAAGAACTGATTTATAATAATTTGCAAATCCTCTTCAATAGTTAATGACGTTTTGTGTCTGAGCTACTTTATTAAAAGGTATATAGTCTTAAATAAAAAAGGGACAAAGAAGAATATTTCTTCTTTGTCCCAAGTAGTAGCCTAACGGGACAATTCTCGAACCATTTTTTAGATGACTTAAAAAATAAATAAATATTATTTTATATTGATTTCCATGTTTAAATTTGATCTTAGTCATTTATAATATTGAATTATGGAATATAAGTTTGCTGATTTAGTTCTTACTTTTATTCTCAGAAAGTAGAATTAATTAGAGTTTAAACAAGAATTAGGTTGACATAAAGTTTTATACTATTCAAATTGCACTCACATATGTACTAAAGGATTCAACAAATATAAGTTCGTTTGAATATTGTTAAGTAAATATCCTATTTTTGAAAGCAAATAAACACTGACATTTGTCAGACATAGCCACCGACTTTAGGGTATATAAGTCGGATTTTATCAGACATATATACAAGTTGGTGGGAATGCTAGCGTAAAGCAAGAAAAATATTTTAAAAATACACAATTACGATTTTTAAAAATCACTAAGACATATAAAAGGTAAATTTACCTCTCTTTTTTATTTTATTTAAAACATTTCACTACATTTGCGGTATATTTACCTCAATAATGATATGATAGACGATATTTTAAATAAAAGCTTCCAATACCAAGGTCCATCTCTTGA
The DNA here is from genome assembly GCF_009711165.2 of Flavobacterium sp. MC2016-06. Taxonomy (GTDB): domain Bacteria; phylum Bacteroidota; class Bacteroidia; order Flavobacteriales; family Flavobacteriaceae; genus Flavobacterium. The sequence goes on from NZ_WMID02000001.1 coordinate 236,338, forward strand.
AGATTTACTAAAAGAGAAACTTGAAGATTCAGGTTTGACTAAAACTCAATTTGAAAAACTATCTGGAATGGAAAGAAGAAGTTTAGACGCTATTCTTGACAAAACTTCCAAACAAACCGACATTATTAAACTATTGAAACTTGCTGAATTTTTAGAAATAGATTTTAATCAGGCATTAATTGTCCATTTTAAAGATAGACCCGTTGAGGAAATAAAAGAACTTCAATCTTCAATGGACATTACCTTTATAAATAAATTTTTTGATCTTAAAACTTTAATAAGTTTAGGTTTTATTGCTAAAAATGATTCATTAGAAATATTAAAAGAAAGAATTTGTAAATTCTTTGACATTAATAGCATATATGAATATGATAGAGAATTAAATGAAGCATTTTACAGTAGAACCAAAAAATCATTTAGCGATAAAATGAAAGATTTTTGGATTAAATCAAGCTATAAATACTTTGAATTAATCGACAATCCTAATGAGTACAAAAGACAGAATCTTATTGATTTAATTCCAAAAATTAAACCTTATACTCAAAATGTTGAAACAGGTTTATTTACTGTTTTTCAAGCTTTATACAATATAGGAGTTACTATAGTTTTCCAGCCTTCATTACCAAAAACGCAAATCCGTGGTGCGACATTTTTAATAAAAAACAAACCTTGTATTGTAATCACAGATTTCAATAAAAATTACGCTACAATTTGGTTTGCTCTTATTCACGAACTTCATCACGTATTATTTGACTTGGAAACAATTGAAAAAACAAATTATCATTTATCTGGAGAACCTGATTTGTTTTTAATTCAAGAAGACAAAGCAAATGAATTTGCTTCAGAGTACTTATTTTCATCAGAGAGAATGAGATATATAGAAAAGATGATTCATAATAAGTTTATGGTAGAAAAATTTGCAAAAGAATGCCAAATTCATCCATGTATAATTTATTCTCAATATCAATGGAGACAACATGAAAAAGGAATTGATTATTGGGGAGCTTTCAAAGAGCATTTTCCAAACATAAAAGGTATCACGAAAAAACTAAATGTTTCAAATTGGGATATTGAGTCAATAAAGGAAACCGCATTAAAAATAAAAGAATTATTAACTGTATAAAATCAGCAAAATGAGCGATAAAAATATTGACAAAAACAAGATTGAAAGAATACTTTCCAAAGAAGATCAGGAAAGATTAGAAATATTACAAAAGTCCGAAGAAATTAAAGGCGAACAGTTGATTATAAATCTTGATTCTGAAATTGTAATTGAAAACCAAGCTGAACTCCTTCTTGGTCAAAGAATTGACGACCCTGTACAAAAGTTCCAACTATATTATCACGGACTTACAAAACTCTTAAAAGACACTTTACCAAAAGGTAAAGAATTTGAAGATGTTAGAAGAATAGTTTATGATGAAAAAAATATTCTTATAAACAGAGGTGCAAAGAAGGATGAAAAAGGAATTAGAGGAAGTGACGGAAGAATGGCTTATGTTGAAGATTTAGAAGAGGCTATCAAAATAGTAGCAGATTGGACAAGTAGAAAAGGAACTCCTGCTGAACTTTTTATAGCATTTTGGGACAAAAATGAAGAATTAGAATATGGACATCAGGACTAAATAAAAGCAAAGCCACCAACAGCCGTTACAAGAGATTTGGACATTTGGCTGAATTTAAAAATGGTTCTGTACTTGTAAAATTGTGCATAATGGAAAAAACTATGTATCCACAAAGTGAATCAATTTAAAGTTTAACAAATAAAGGACTTCAGAAATATCTGAAGCTTTTTGCTTGAGTCCTAAAGGGACTTGAATCTCTATATAGCTATTAGAATTACCTTAACTTTTTGTGGAAAAAAAGTAGTAGTTCCGTAATAAATCACGCTCTAAATTACTTCTTGCCAAATGACAAGTCTTGTGTTTTTTTAATTGAAGTTCTTTGCAATAGAAATTAAAAAACAAAAAAATGAACAAGACAATTTTTATTACAGGAGCATCCTCTGGTCTGGGGAAAATTACAGCTAAATTATTTGCAGAAAAAGGATGGAAAGTAATTGCAACAATGCGAAATACTAAAGACGAAATGGAGCTTTCCCAATTTCCCAATATTCATCTTTTCGAATTGGACATCACTAGCTCGAGTCAAATAAAAGAAGTAGTTGCCAAAGCCCAACAAATTGGACCAATTGATGTATTATTTAACAATGCAGGTTATGTATTGGCGGGACCATTAGAAGGGTTTTCGGAAGAACAGATGGAGCAGCAATTCAATACGAACTTTTTTGGAACTGTTCGGTTGACAAAAGCATTGTTACCTCATTTCAGAATGAGAAAGCAAGGAACCATCATAACAACGACTTCTTTGGGTGCTTATATTCCTGATCCTTTTATGTCATTATATGTAGCTGCAAAAGCAGCATTAGAAGCGTGGACTGGAGCCATGAGTTACGAGCTGAGCAGACAGAATATTGTGATTAAAACTATTGTTCCCGGATTTATGCAGACAAATTTTTCTGGTAATGCTCAAATGGCCTTGCATGACGCATATGAAAAAGATTTTAACCATGTACTAGCAGCTTATGCTGATCCAAATGCGGGTGCTAACGCAGACGATCCTAAAGACATCGCAGAAGTTGTCTACCAAGCTGCGACAGATGGTAAAAAACAATTGCATTATTTTGCTGGGAATGATGCTAAAACAAGATATAAAGAGCTATGTTTACTAGGGATAGATTCAATAATAGAGGAAAGACAAAAATTATTTTTTGAATAGTTAAATTATGGAAGAATTGATTGGTTATTTGCTGCAATTCGGACAGCTGAATCAACAGCAAATCGAGCTGGTTATAAGTAAAGGGGAGGAAAAAACTTTATCGAAAGGAGTGTATTTTTCAGAAGCTGGAAAAATAGCAAATCATATTGGTTTTGTAGTGGAAGGTGTTTTGATGATTTGTTACTATAACAAAAAAGGAGAAGAGATTGTTCATCATTTTGTAGATGAAAGTCATTTTGTAGTAGATCTTGAGAGTTTTAACCACAAAATTGCATCTGTAGTTTACATACAGGCGGTTACGGATTGTAAGCTGATTACCTTTTCGTATGAAAATTTTAAAAAGCTTTCAGAAACGATCATTGTCTGGGATGAGATCATTCATAAAATCACGATAAAAACCTTGCTGGATAAAGTAAATGTGATTCAGCCGAAGCTTAACACCGATGCAAAAAACCGATATATGGATTTCCTAAAAAACTACCCTAGATTGGCCAACAGAATACCGCTTACCTATATTGCATCTTATTTAGGAATTACTGCGACTTCTTTGAGCAGAATCAGAAAAAATATTAGTTAACTATAACTCATTATAATGTTTTTTCAGCTTATTTATAAGCTATTTATAATTTTTTAGGCTGTCTCGTCTTTGTATTATTTTTGGGTTCAGTACTTCAAAAAATAGTTAATAAGCGGTATTAATTTTTAACCTAAAAAAAGCTATAAAAAAGCTCAATTCGGAAGAATTGAGCTTTTGCTTTTGTGACCTCGACTGGACAAATTTTTATACATTTTATGGAAAATTTGAAGAGATTGGTGTGCCACATTTAGTGTCTGTCTTTGAATGTCCTGTTGAGGATTGAAGTAAATACATTTAGTGTATATATGACTCTGTTTTTTATTGGTATAAACAATTTGGGTTGGATATACTGTTGGGGATTGAAGCAAAAAAGCATCTAGTATTTATTTTATTTTTTTGCGGCAAAAAAGATATAAGCTCCAAAAAATAAAGTTGTTACTTAAGCTGGAAAAATCAGCCTCTCAAGATCTTTAAAATAATATTTTGTTTATTGTTTTGTGAAAATGGTTAAACAATCATTACCTTTAACTTATAAATATCACTGTCAAATGAAGTGATTGGATAATTACAGATCAAATCCGAGCAGTAAATCCTAATCAAAATATTTATCATAAACAGCAGGAGTATCAAACACTTTTGTGTTGGATCTTACAATAGCTGTAATAGTATTTAATTTAAAGTTCAAAAAGATGAATAAAATTTTAATTATTGGAGGCAGCAAAGGAATTGGAAATGCTATTTTGCAACAGCAGCTGGAGCATAATTTAATTTACAACATAAGCCGGAGTGTTCCTGAAATTTCTCACCCGAATTTAATTCATTTTTCCCTTGATGTTCTTAAGGATGAACTCCCAGAGATAGAAAGTATTGATGCTTTGATTTATTGTCCAGGATCTATAAATTTAAAGCCTATATTAAGTTTGAGTAGTGATGATTTCAGGAATGATTTTGAAATCAATGTAATTGGTGCAGTAAAAGTCATTCAGAAATATTTATCTGCTTTAAAAAAAGGGGAAAATCCATCTATTGTTCTGTTTAGTACAGTCGCTGCAAAATTAGGAATGCCTTTTCATGCCAGTATTGCAACAGCCAAATCAGGTGTTGAGGGACTTGTAAAATCCCTTGGAGCAGAATTGGCCTGCGTAGTTCGTATTAATGCTATTGCGCCGACTATTACAGAAACGGCACTCTCTTCCTCAATTTTGAGAAATGACCGTATGAAGGAAAATATGAAGGAACGCCATCCAATGAAAGATTATTTAAAACCTCAGGAAGTTGCCCAAATGGCAGATTATCTAATTTCTAAAAATGCAGGATCTATCTCGGGTCAGGTTTTTCAGATGGATTACGGATTGGTAAGCTTTAAATTATAATCCTAAAAAAAGAAAACATGAAAATTCTCCTAACAGGCGCAACAGGCTATATTGGAAAACGGCTCTTGCCGCTGCTAATCGAACAGGGGCATTATGTAGTGTGCTGTGTGAGAGATAAAAATAGGTTTTATTATCCGGAAAATTATCAGAAAATGATACAGGTTATTGAAGTCGATTTTCTGAATCAGGAAACACTAATAAATATCCCTGTCGATATTGATGCTGCGTATTATTTGATTCATTCGATGTCGGGCTCTGCGTCTAATTATGATGAATTGGAAAGTCTCTCTGCCAATAATTTTGCTGCAGCAATAAATAAAACAAAGGCACAGCAGCTTATCTATTTAAGCGGAATTGTAAATGATAAATCATTATCAAAACACTTGTCTTCAAGAAAAGCTGTAGAGGATATTTTAAATACCTCGGTAGTGCCGGTTACTACTCTAAGAGCTGGGATCATTGTAGGATCAGGAAGCGCTTCATTTGAAATAATACGTGATTTAGTCAATAAACTGCCTGTCATGATTACTCCCAAATGGTTAAATACAAGATGTCAGCCAATAGCTATAAATGATGTTTTGGAGTTTTTAATCAAATCACTGCTGAATCCTTTGACATACAAACAAAGTTTTGATATTGGCGGTCCCGACATACTGACTTATAAGGAAATGTTACTACAATTTGCCAAAGCAAAAAAATTAAAAAGATATATCTATACAATTCCGGTAATGACTCCTAAATTATCATCATACTGGCTTTATTTTGTAACCTCTACGTCTTACAAATTGGCTTCCGCGCTGGTAAGCAGTATGAAAGTAGAAGTGGTTTGTAATGACAACAGAATCGATACCCTTCTGGGAGTAAATCCGATTAGTTATAAACAGGCATTGGAGAGAGCCCTTGTAAAAATTAAGGAAGATAATATAGTTTCCAGTTGGAAGGATTCTCTAATAAGCGGCCAATTTAAAGGAAATTTAAACAGTTATCTTAAAGTTCCTAAAAAGGATTGTTTTATTGATAGAAGAAAAAGAGAAATCCTAAACAGGGACTATACAATTGATAAAATATGGTCTATCGGCGGAGAAACGGGATGGTATTATGCAGACTGGCTCTGGGATCTGCGCGGCTTTATTGATAAGATTTTTGGTGGGGTTGGAGCAAGAAGAGGCAGAACTCATAAAAGTGAAATACATCCAGGAGATGTATTAGATTTTTGGAGGGTGCTGTATGCTGATAAAAAACAAGGAAAATTGATTTTATATGCCGAAATGAAATTACCTGGTGAGGCCTGGCTGGAATTTAAAATTATTAATAACACCTTATATCAGGCTGCTACCTTTAAGCCCGAAGGAATTTTGGGCAAACTTTACTGGTATTCTGTTGTGCCTTTTCATGGTTTTATTTTCAATGGAATGATAAAAAAATTGATTCAATAACTTTTATACTTCCTGATAATGTCTCAAAATCTCAAAATATTGCAAAGCTGTTAGTGCTCATAAAAAGTGCAGAGGAAAGTTTAATACCTTAATAATTAGTTTTTTCCTGCTGTTTTCACTATATTCGTTCAAACTCCTCAAAAATAGGAACTACTACACAAAATCTTAAGGAAATTTCTCCTAACAGAGCATAATGATTTAATCGTCACAGCAACATAAAATATAGGTGCTTTTCCAGCAAATTACTGCCATTATTTTTATAAATAATTTTTAAATATGAGCAGTACACAAAGGGAAGGTGATAAAGCAGTTATTTATCCGATTGATAAAATTGCATTTCAAAAAGGAATACAAGAAATCGAAGATAGCAGCGAATCTAATAGTGAAGAAACGGAACTTCAAATAGAAAAAAATCAAAATAAATTAGATACTCCCAGCAAGAAGCTCTCTTTTCAAAATAGAGAGAATGAAAAGCTTGTAGAAAAACTTACTGCGGCTAACAAAGAACTTGCCTTCCAAAATGCAGAGAATCAAAAGCGATCAGCTGAACTTGCTGCTTTAAACAAAGAACTTGCCTTCCAAAATTTAGAAAAAGAAAAGCGCGCAGCGGAATTAATTATAGCCAATAAAGAACTCGAATTTCAAAATGAGCAGAAAGAAAAGCGCGCAGCAGAATTAATTATAGCCAATAAAGAACTCGAATTTCAAAACGATCAGAAAGAAAAACGTGCTGCAGAATTAAGTATTGCCAATAAAGAGCTTGCTGTTCAAAGTAAGGAAAAAGAAAAACGTGCTGCAGCATTAATTATTGCCAATAAGAAATTAGCAGCTGAGACTATTCTGAAACAAAAAAGGAAAGTCGAGAAAGAAAAAAGGGCAGCCGAACTGAAAGTTACAAATCTCGAACTGGCCTATCAGGAAAAAAGATCAAAAGAACTAATGCTGGCTAATAGTGAACTTAAAAAGGCTCAGGAAGAATTGGAATCCTTTTCCTATTCGGTTTCCCACGATTTAAGGGCTCCAATAAGAGCTATTAACGGATACACACAAATTTTAGTAGAGGATCATGCCGACAGCATTGATGAAGATGGCCAGAAAATTTTAGAATCTGTAATTATGAGTTCTAGAAAAATGGGATTTCTTATCGATGATCTTTTGGCTTTCAGTAAGCTGGGACGAAAACAGGTTGCGGCGGCTGAAATAGATATGAGTGTCTTAATAAATAGTATTGTAAGTGAGATAATCATTGACAAAAATGAAAATATTCCCATATTTGAAATGGAAGATATCTTACCAGCTCATGGTGATGCTTCGCTTATCAAGCAGGTATGGCTCAACCTGATTTCTAATGCTGTAAAATATTCAAAATACAAGAAGGAAACACTTATAAAAATAACTTCAATTATAAAAAAAGACAAAGTCATATACTGCATTAAAGACAAAGGTGCTGGTTTTGATATGGCTTATTATGATAAGTTGTTTGGTGTATTCCAGCGTCTGCATTCCCAAGAGGAGTTTGACGGAACAGGGATTGGACTTGCTATTGTGCAGAAAATAGTGAGCCGTCATAATGGAAAAGTGTGGGCAAAGTCAAAATTAGATTCAGGTTCAAGCTTTTACTTCAGCCTGCCTAGAATCAATAATTAAATTAAAAATGAAATACGAAGACATTGAAATTTTATTTGCAGAAGACAGTATGGATGATGCCATGCTGACGATACGTGCGCTGAATAAAAGTGGTTTTACCAATAAACTGCTGCATGTAAAAGATGGCGCAGAAGCACTTGATTTTCTGTACTGTCGAGGTATTTACTCCGATAGAAATCCAAAATCCCTGCCCAAACTGCTATTACTGGATTTAAAGATGCCAAAAGTCTCAGGAATGCAGGTGCTTGAAAAAGTAAAGAAAGATCCTAATTTGAAATCTGTTCCAGTTGTAATACTGACCTCTTCCCAAGAAGATCCGGATATAGCGAGCTGTTACAGTCTAGGTGCCAACAGTTATATTGTAAAACCTGTTGACAGCAATAATTTTTTTAATGCTATAAAAGAAATAGGAATGTACTGGATGATCATCAGCCAGCCGCCTTTATAATATCAGGTTTGTAATACTTCAACTTTAATTTTAAATGGGTGAATAAAATAATTAAAATTCTGATAATTGAAGATAATGTTATTGATGCGGATTTATTAATTCGCCAATTGACAAAATCAGGAATGTCATTTATTTCGGAAGTAGTGGATACCAGAAAAACATTTGAAAAGTCATTTGAATTATTTGGTCCTGATATTATACTATCAGACTATTCGCTGCCGGCATTTGATGCAGTAACGGCATTTGAAATTGTAAAACAAAGCAATTTAAAAATACCTTTTATTATTGTTTCAGGAACTATTGGAGAAGAAAATGCAGTGAAGCTTATAAAGCTGGGTGTGACTGATTTCTCTTCTAAAGAGAATTTTCCGGGTCTTCCGCAAAAAGTCGACCGTGCACTTAAGGAGGCTGCTGAAAAACAGGAAAATGAACAATTGCTTGAACAATTAAAAATTCAGACCGCAGCACTTCTTTTAGCCAATCAGGAGTTAGAAATTCAGAATGCAGAGAAAGAAAAAAAAGCAGTTGAACTCTATAATGCTAATAAGGAGCTTTTGGCATTTACCTTTATATCAAGTCATGACCTTCAAGAACCGTTGCGTAAAATACAGGTTTTTATTTCCATACTGATGGAACGTGAATCGAAGAAGATGAGTGTTGCCGGGAAGAATAATTTGGAGCGAATAGCCATTGCAGCTACAAGAATGCGCCAGCTGATTCAAGATCTTTTAAATTTTTCAAGGGTCAGTACTTCAGAACAACAATTTGAAATTTGTGATCTGAGCACTATAATAGAAGAGGTAAAATATGAACTTACCGAAGAGATTCGATCAAAAGAGGCGGTGATCAAAATTATCGATTTGGTACCAGTAAAGATTGTAGTATTTCAATTTAGACAATTGATTTACAGTTTATTGAGTAATGCGCTTAAATTTTCAATTTCGAGTGCGGTTCCACGTATAATCATAAAATCTGAAATTTTAACTAATAATGATTTCAACCTTTTGAATTTAAATTATAAAGGAGGTAAGCATGATTTTTGGCACCTAAGTATTGAAGATAATGGAATTGGTTTTGAGAAACAATACAATGAAATGATTTTTGTAATATTCAAAAGACTGCATCAAAATGAGGAATATCCAGGAACAGGTATTGGACTAGCGATTGTAAAAAAAATAGTAGACAATCATAACGGTATTATAACAGCTGATGGTAAATTAAACGAAGGCTCAGTATTTAATATTTATATTCCGATTCAAGATGTTTTAAATGAAACCATCCAAAATGTTAATTCGAAGATAATAGATGTTCAAATTAGTGAACTAGATTAAAGTTAAGAGAGCGTATGGCAGATAAGGAAATTGCAGATTAATCGTATCGTCTAGATATTTTTACTATTTTGTTTAAGGGGAAGTGTAACTATAAATTCAGCTCCATTTTCTTTTTCTCCTTTAGCCATAATAGTTCCATTGTGTCTATTGATAATCTTTCTGCAAAGAGCCAGACCAATCCCATTTCCCTCATATTCATTCTTAGAATGAAGTCTTTCAAAAGCGGCAAATATTTTTTCAGCATATAAAGGATCCAGCCCGATGCCATTATCTTTGAAGGAAATTTCAATAGATTCAACCGAATCGATATTTTTTATAGTCGAGGTTATAATAACTCTTGGAGGCTGGTCTGCTTTTGTGAATTTTAAAGCATTTTGGATAAGATTATAAAAAAGCTGCTGAATAAGAATTGGCGCTCCCTCGATTTCAGGAAGATCACTTATGATTAGAATTGCACCCTTTTCTTTTATTATAAGTTCCAGATCTGTTTTGATGTTATCCAATAAATCGTTTAAGAAAATCTTTTCAACAGGCTGACTGCTCTTGTCTATAGTAGAATAGGCAAGGAGCCCTTCAATAATGGATTGCATACGATTTGCAGAATGAGCAATTTTGTTTAAGTGCATAACAGAACGATCCGGCAGCTGGTCTGCAATCTCATTTTTTAAGAAGTCGTTGAAGATTTTAATTTTCCTCACTGGTTCCTGAAGATCATGGCTTACCACATTGGCAAAATGCAATAGGTCATCATTAGATCGTCGTAGTTCCAAGGTACTTTCTTCGATTTTTCTTTTCAGTTCTACTTCAAATTCTTTTTGTTCATGTATATCTTGTACAACTCCTAAGACAGTTGATGGTTCACCCATTTCATTTTTTATGATTTTTCCAAAAACCTTAATCCATTTCTCAGCGTTATTTTTCTGTATAATTCTCGCTTCGTAGCAGAACACTCCGTTTTCAATGGCATCTTTATGAGCTTTTTCTCGAAGCTGCTGATCGTCTGGATGTAGTTTTGCGACCACTGCCTCTAAAGTAACTTCGGAGTCGATACACCATAGCTTTTTAAAATTATCAGAAGTTTTGATTGTGTTTGTTATAACGTCTATTTCATATGTTCCCATACCACAGGCTTCGATAGCCATGCTCAGCATTTCATCAGAATTTACTATCTTAGTTTTTGCTTCATGTAATTTAGTTACTTCTGTGCAGGTATGTAAGACCCCGTAAATAATTCCCTTTTCATTACGTAGAGGTGTGAAATTATAATTAAAAAAAATGGGTGTCCATACTCCATTTATAAGGGTTTCAAGTTTTCTATCACTCGCCAGAAAAGGTATTCCTGTTTTCATTACCCTTAGAATTTCTTCGCTAATAGAATCTTTCTCAAAATCAGCGCTGATATCAGCGAATTTTGTGTCTATGACCTGCTCGCCCTTATTCCATAAATTACACATGGCGGAATTAGCAAAGGAAATTACTAAATCGTCAGTAGAATAAACTGCAGTAGGCAGTGGAGTTTGTTGTAATATATCTTGTAGAAAAATTAAATTATTCTGCACATCGATCAGCTTTATGGTTTATGCTAAAGTAGTGTACTATCTAAAAAGTTATGTTATACAATTTAATACAAATGATTGCACAACTCCAACATAATTAAATCATTAACGGTTATGTTTTTGTGAATTTGAGATAAAAAAATCTATTTATTTTAAGATTTTTGCTTTGTCGAAATTTTATTAAGCATTTATTATTACTTTTGAAAATTATAAACCGCTTCAATATGACAAGTCCTAAAAATGCAGCTGTGACTTCTGATAAACTAGAAGAAAATGAGCCAGTAAAAATTATATTGGCTGAGGATGATAAGGATGATCAGGAATTATTTATAGAAGCGCTTGATGCTACTAAAGTTTCTGCTGAGGTTACTACGGTAGAGAACGGGCAGGAATTGGTTAACACCTTAAAAGATCCGGCTGAACCAAAACCTGATATTGTTTTTATAGATATAAATATGCCCATTAAAGGAGGCAAGGAGGCACTGGCAGAAATAAAGAGCGATCAGGAACTTAAAGATATCCCTGCTGTTATGCTCTCTACTTCGAATAACCCCAACGATATTGAGGAGACTTTTAACAAAGGAGCAAACCTATATATACAAAAGCCAAATTCTTTTACCGGCTTTATTCTCATTTTGAAAAAAGTATTTATTCTTCACTGGACAAAAGCTTTACTGAATCCGGTTAAAAACATATTTTTTGTTTCTGAAAAAAATATTTCTCATAAGGATTAAATAATCTCTATTTCTCTCTGTGGTAAGCTTTACTTTGTCAAAGTAAGTCACGAAATAATTATATTACTATAATTACCAACTTCCCCATTTAATAGTACTAAAGAACAGGTTGAAAATTCGTGTTCTTTTTTATTAGAAACTCAGCTTGATAAAGCAAATCTATTCTTATTTAAACAGAAGTGATAGGGAAGATCTACAGCACTATCTTTTAATTTTGATCTATTTTTTGAATTAAAAATTATTATAAAAAAAATCTAATATCAAGACAGTACTAGAACTCTTTGATATACCATTCGAACCTAAAGTTGGTAAGTCTTAATTTTGCTGGATTTTTGTTTTTCAGTATAAGTATGTGCCACGATTCTGCCATAAAATTTAGTTAGTAATATTATTAAGAAGCATATTCCAACTTTTTGTGAGAATTAAGCAGTATCCCTAATTTTTCAAATCAATGAAAAGTAAAGACATAAAATTGGAATTAATAGTGAATTCTATCTTCAGGAAATCACCAGTGAGAAAACCTTTTGGAATGTAAAATGCTGTAAAATAGAGCACCGCACACCTAATGCCAATTTTTGTATAAAATCATTTTACTGTTTTAAGATGCTCATTATCAAGTATAAAATCTTTTATTTATAGCTGTTACTTTCAAGAACCGCCGCCTTATTTCAAAGGCATTATTTTAAGCGTCAAATAAAATGTAAAATTGTTAAACTATTTTAAATTTATGATTTAATCATTTGTTTAAATCAATAAAACAATATACATTTGTAAGCAATTACCTAAAAATGGAAAAGAAACTAGATACTACAACGGAAAATAAAATTAAGGAAGCAGCAAGAATTGTTTTCTATAAAAAAGGTTTTGCCGCTACAAGAACAAGAGATATTGCAGAAGAAGCAGGTTTGAATCTTGCACTGTTAAATTATTATTTCAGATCAAAATCTAAATTGTTTGAAATTATAATGATGGAAACTTTATCCGGTTTTATCCAGCGAATTGCTATTATTCTTAATAATGAGAAAACTACATTAGATGAAAAAGTGGCAGCAATTGCCGAGCATTATATTGATACGATTATTAAAGATCCTGAAATACCAACTTTTATTGTGAGCGAAATCCGCAGTAATCCAGCTTTGCTAGTAAAAAAACTATCTTTTAGCGAGGTGGTCAAAAACTCGACTTTCTTTAAGCAACATAATCAAGCTGTTCAGGACGGTTTTATAACAGAACCAAATCCACTTCATTTTTTAATGAATCTAATGGGTTTGGTCGTATTTCCATTTATTGCTAAACCTATTCTTATGGCAGGGAATGATATTGCTGAGAGCGATTTTAATAAAATAATGCAACAAAGAAAAAAAATGATTCCAATCTGGGTAAAAGCAATGATGTCTGCCTGATTTTTTACGATCAGTTAGCGACAGAACCACGGTTACATTTTAAGATAAATTATATGAGAAAACTACATTTCACAGTCAGCGTTATTATACTTTTTGTGTTTTCAGCAAAAGCACAGACACTAACGATAGACAGTTCATACAAACTTGCAGAAAACAATTATCCTTTAATCAAACAATATGATTTGATCGAAAAAACAAAAGAGTATAATATCAGTAATGCTAACAAAGCTTATTTACCCCAAGTGAGTATAACTGCTATTGAAGGGTATGTTTTTGGGGATTTTCCAAGTATGGGATCCGGAAGTGACAGCAAATTTAAATTTATTGGTATCGGACAGGTCAATCAGACAATTTGGGATGGCGGAGCCACAAAAACGCAAAAAAAAATTCTGGAATCTTCTACCAAAGTAGAGAAGGCGAATATAGATGTTTCGCTGCGCGAATTGCGATCCAGAGTAAATCAACTTTATTTTGGGATCTTGCTTATTGATGAACAATTAAAGCAGCTCGAGGTTCAAAACGGCATTCTTAACAATAATATTGACAAGGTAAAAAAACTCAATGAAAATGGATATTCTTATAAAATGGATGTTGACGAGATACAGGTGGAACAGCTGAAGTTAAAACAGCAGCAAAAAGATTTTATTTTTACTCGAAAAGGATACATCAAAATGCTGTCGTATCTTATAAGTACAAAAATTGACGAGCAGACAAAATTTGAAAAACCCATTACTGCTGATCCATCTCCTGATGCCACCATAAAAAGACCCGAATTGCTTTTATACCAAAATCAGCGTGATCTTAGTGATGTTAATGCTGAGATGCAAAAAGTGAACTTAATGCCTAAGATTGGAGTTTTAGGTGCTGGTATTATGCTTGCTCCGGGCATGAGTCTTGGTAATTCTACAATTTCAACGCTTGGGGTTGTCGGACTTAATGCTTCGTGGAATATTAATGCACTTTATAAAAATGGCAATGAAAAGGAGTTAACCAAACTGGAAAAGGATAAGATAAATGTGCAGGAACAAACTTTCTTGTTTAATACCAACCTACAGATGGATCAGAAAACAGCAGATATAGACAGGCAGAAAGAAATCCTTAAGGATGACGATGCTATTATTGCTCTTAGAGCCAGTATTCAAAAAGGGTATCAATTAAAATATGACAATGGAGCTGGTCCATTGGTGGATTTGCTAAATGCTATAGAAAATGAAAAAAATGCTCATACACAAAAGGCATTACATGAAATACAATTACTAATGTCAATGTACGATTATCAAACCATTATAGGAAATTAATACTATATATTATGAAAATAAATAAACTCTTACTACTGCTTATTCCATCGCTTTTTATAATATCATGCGGAAATAAAGAAAATCAATTTGATGCTTCGGGTTCTTTTGAAGCTGTAGAAACCATACTTTCTGCAGAAGCCAATGGACAAATCTTGAAATTAGATGTTCAGGAAGGCCAGGTTTTAAATCCAGGAGAAGTTGTAGGTCTTATTGACAGTACACAGCTCCATATATCCAGATTGCAGTTAAAGCAAAATAAAAAAGCAATCCTGATTGGAAAACCAACTATAAATATTCAGACAGAAAGCTTAAAAAACCAATTGGCTAATGCAGAACTTGATGTAAACAGAACCCAAAAACTGGTAAAAGGCGGTGTTGCATCTCAAAAACAGCTTGACGATGCCAATGCAAAAGCAGCTATTTTGCGATCTCAAATCTGCGCTCAGGAAAACTCTCTGCAAACTACAACAGAGTCGATGACAGAGCAAGCCAATACTGTTGCTGAACAGCTGAAAGGAACAAACGATCAATTGGATAAATGTGTGATAAAAAATCCGATAAAAGGTGTTGTCCTTGCTAAATATGCAGAGCAGTATGAAATGGCTATAATAGGAAAGCCACTTTATAAAATTGCCAATACAGAAACGCTTGATCTTCGTGCTTATATTACAGGAACACAACTCCCGCAGATAAAAATGGGACAACAGGTTACCGTTAGAATAGATCAGGGAAATGATAAGTATAAAGAATATTCAGGAATCATAACTTGGATTTCAGACAAGTCTGAGTTTTCTCCTAAAACCATTCAAACCAAAGATGAAAGAGCTAATCTGGTGTATGCCATAAAAGTTAAAGTAAAAAATGACGGCTACATTAAAATTGGGATGTACGGCGAAGTAAACTGGACAAAATAAAAGCATTATGATTTCAGTAAGTGTAAAAAATATAACCAAAACATACGGTGAACTCAAAGCAGTTGACGATGTTTCGTTTGAGGTAGAAAAAGGAGAACTCTTTGGATTGATTGGTCCAGATGGAGCAGGAAAAACCTCGTTGTTTCGAATTCTTACTACTTTGCTTCTTGCGGACAGCGGAACAGCAACAGTTGAAGGTCATGATGTAGTGAAAGATTATCAGGCAATCCGAAATAAAGTTGGTTACATGCCCGGACGTTTTTCTTTGTATCAGGATTTGACTGTTGCAGAAAACTTAAATTTTTTCGCTACTATTTTTGGTACTACCATTGAAGAAAATTACGATTTAATTAAAGACATCTACGAGCAAATTAAGCCTTTCAGCGATCGAAGAGCCGGAAAATTATCTGGTGGTATGAAACAAAAGTTAGCTTTATGTTGTGCATTAATTCACAAACCCGAAGTTTTGTTTTTGGACGAGCCAACCACAGGTGTTGATGTGGTTTCCCGAAAAGAATTCTGGGAAATGCTCGATAAACTAAAAAAACAGAATATCAGTATTGTTGTTTCTACCCCATACATGGATGAAGCCAAACTTTGTGACCGTATTGCACTGATCCAAAATGGAAAAATCATGACCGTTGATAAACCTGAAACAATTGTTCTGAGTTATCCAAAAGCGCTATTTGGAGTAAAAGCTAAAATAATTTATAAGTTATTGGATAGTCTTCGTTTAGATCCTGAAGTAGAAAGCTGTTATGCATTTGGCGAATACCTGCACCTGACCTTAAAAAATGATGATGACAATGAAAAGACAGTTCAGCAAATAGCCAAAAAATATAATCCCGAAGAACTGGAAGTATTAAAAATTACACCAACTATAGAGGACAGTTTTATAAGACTTATGCGCGAACAACAAAGTACAAACGACATAATACCAACTTCCAATGGATAATAAAGCAATAGTTTGTAAAGATCTAACCAAACAGTTCGGCGATTTTAAGGCCGTCGATGGGATTTCTTTCGAAGTCGAGAAAGGGGAAATCTTTGGCTTTCTAGGCGCCAATGGTGCGGGGAAAACTACTGCTATGCGTATTCTCTGCGGACTGTCCTTTCCTTCATCAGGCTCGGCCACAGTTGCCGGATTTGATGTTTATAAGCAACAGGAGCAAATAAAAAAGAATATCGGATATATGAGCCAGAAATTTTCCTTGTATGATAATCTAACCATATTGGAGAATATTGAATTTTATGGTGGAGTTTATGGTGTTTCTCGAGATGAAATAAAAAAACGCAGTGCAGATTTGGTCAAAACATTAGGTCTTGAAAAAGAAGCTAAAAAATTAGTTGGAGGATTACCGCTGGGATGGAAACAAAAACTGGCTTTTTCAGTTGCAATATTCCACAGACCGCAAATCGTATTTTTGGATGAACCTACCGGAGGTGTCGATCCTCTCACAAGACGACAGTTCTGGGACATGATCTATAAGGCATCGGATGATGGTATTACCGTTTTTGTAACAACACACTATATGGATGAAGCCGAATATTGCAATAGAATAACAGTTATGGTCGATGGAAGGGTAGAGGCTTTGGATACACCAACTAACTTAAAAAAACAGTTTAATACGCATTCTATGGATGAAGTTTTTTATCAACTGGCCAGAAGCGCCAAAAGATCCGGAGATTAAAAATGAAACAGTTATTTGTATTTATCAGAAAAGAATTTTATCACGTATTTAGGGACCGTAGAACCCTGCTTATACTTTTTGGTTTACCCATTATGCAAATTGTGCTTTTTGGTTTTGCACTTAGCAGCGAGGTAAAAAATATCGGAATAAGTATTCAAGATAATGCTAAAGATGCCGCTTCGCAGCAGATAATAGCAAAAATTCAATCTAGTTCCTATTTTCATGTAAAAGAACCAATTTTAAATTATACCGAAATTGAAAGTAAGTTTCGAACTGGAGATATAAAATGCGCTATCATTTTTCCGCCTAATTTTGGCTCAGACCTATTTAAAAAAGTGGGCGGTAAAATACAGATTATTGCGGATGCTTCAGATCCAAATACAGCAATAATTGTAACTACTTATCTAACATCCATTATTAATAATTACCAGCAGGAAATCAATCCTACTGCAAATATTTCGTACCGCATAATTCCAGAGTTAAGGCAGCTTTACAATGAAGAACAAAACGGTTCACTAAATTTTATTCCGGGGGTAATTGCGTTAATTTTTATGATTGTAAGTACTGCACTGACTTCTGTAGCTGTTGTTCGTGAAAAAGAAATGGGTACTATGGAAATTTTATTGGTTTCTCCTTTTAAACCTATTTTGGTTTTGGTGGCAAAAGCAATCCCATATTTGGTATTATCTTTAGTTGATTTTATAATCATACTATTGCTTTCTGTGTTTTTATTGCATGTAGAAATTAGAGGAAGTCTGCTGTTACTATTTGCAGAAAGTATTTTATTCATTATTACCTGTTTGTCTTTGGGACTTTTGATATCTAATTTGACAAATTCGCAGCAGACTGCAATGCTGGTTTCAATGATGGGAATGATGCTGCCAACCATGCTACTTACAGGATTTATGTTTCCAATAGAAAATATGCCTTGGATTTTCCGTGTGATTTCGCATATTATTCCATCACGTTATTACTATGCAATTGTTAAAGCCGTAATGCTCAAAGGTCTCGGTTTTTCATATGTTTGGAAAGAAACCTTGGTATTATTGGGAATGTCAGCTGTATTGCTGACCCTGGCTTTGAAAAATTTTAAAATCAGACTCTCATGAAAGTATTAAGATTCATATTACAGAAAGAGTTTCGTCAGATCTTCAGGGATAAAACAATTTTGGCGATGATGTTTGCAATGCCGACGATTCAACTTATTATTATGCCGTTGGCAGCTAATTTTGAAGTTAAAAATGTCAACGTGGCTTATGTTGATAATGACCACAGTACCTATTCTCAAAAATTAATCAATAAGATTGCAGCTTCTGGTTATTTTAAAATCGCAGGTACTCCAGGCTCTTATCGTGAGGGATTAAAAATGATAGAAGACGGAGATGCAGATCTGGTTTTGGAAATTCCATCTGGTTTTGAACGAAATCTTGTTAGAGAAGGGAGTCAGAAAGTAAATCTTTCCGTTGATGCTATTAACGGAACTAAATCTTCACTTGGAGGTGGTTATTTAATGGCTGTAATTGCAGATTTTAATAGTTCATTGGCCGTAAATTTTAAATCACCGCGAGGAATTACTCCGTCCCAAAAAGCAAGTATTGAAATTGATTCTACCAATTGGTATAATCCTCGTGCAGAATACAAATATTACATGGTTCCAGGAATTTTAGTATTGCTTCTTACTATGATTGGTGGTTTTATTACGGCGCTTAACATTGTAAAAGAAAAAGAAATCGGCACTATTGAACAGATTAATGTGACACCAATAAAAAAATGGGAATTTATTTTAGGCAAACTTATTCCATTTTGGATTGTGGGAATCATTGTATTTACAATCGGATTAATTGTAATGTATATTGTCTATGGCATTTTTCCAAAAGGAAGTTTGTTGGTTTTATATCTTTTTGCGGCAGTTTATTTAATTGCTCTATTGGGATTAGGTCTTCTTATTTCCACGTTTGCTGACACACAACTGCAGGCGATGTTTATAGCTTTTTTCTTTATGATGATTTTTATGCTGATGAGCGGATTTTTCACCAGCACTGACAGTATGCCTGATTGGGCAAAACAAATTTCTAATTTCACACCTGTCACCCATTTTATATCAGTCGTTCGGCTAATTGTACTTAAGGGCAGCAGGTTTTCAGAAGTTAAAAATGAATTGTTTTATTTAATTGGTTTTGCTTTCCTTCTCAATGGACTCGCGATCTACAATTATAGAAAAACAAGCTAGGAACTCTTTCTTAAATTTTTAAACAAATAATTAATAAACTAAATAAAAATGAAAGTAATAATGATTGCAAATCTTTCTGCAAATGGAAAAGTACTTTTAGCAGATAATCCATCAACTCAAGAAGCACCGCAAGAGGCCTTGGGTTATTTTGTAGAGCAGGCAAATCTAAAGGGGAATCTTATTTTGGGCAGAAAAACTTATGAAATTATGCAGCAATTTCCGGGAGGACTAAAAGCATTTTTTCCTAATGTAGAGATTGTATTGATGTCACATTCGAAGATCTCGGTAGAAGGTTTCACAGTGGTAAATAATCCTGAAGAAGCGATTAATTACCTAAGTGAAAAGGGATTTAAAGAAATTATAGTAGGAGGGGGAGTGCAAGTCTACAACGAATTTCTTGATAGGGAATTAGTAACTGATGTGTATTTTAATTTTATTCCAATGATTATTGGCAATGGCGGTATTATTGGTAATTCAGAAGAATTGAACACGAAATTTAAGATTGTTGATAATAAATTTCTAACAAAGGATATTGCCCAGATGCATCTTGTAAAAATTTAAGTTTTTCTAATCTAAATATTTTCAAGTAGTTATATCTCAATAATATTATTGAGCTGGACCAACCGATTTATATGGCAGATACTACAGAGTCTCAATTAGTTCTGCCATGTATTAATTAAATCGCCTATAAAAAATCATTCAATTAATTTCAATCTGCTCACTTTATAGTATAATTCCTGAAAAGCTTTATTTAAAGATAGCATTATGTTTTTTCTAGTAATTTTTTCCAAAAAGAATTATAAATTATTTATTTTTATGAATTGAAAATAGCATACATATCTTCAATACATTTAGTTTAAACAAATAAATAAAAATTCAGTTATATGTATAAGCCAGAAATTCCTTATAATGAGGATCGCCGTTTAGAAGCTTTAGATGCTTATAAAATATTAGATACATTACCTGAAGAAGAATATGATGCCCTAACAAAAATTGCCGCTGAAATTTGCGGCACTCCAATCGCATTGGTAACTTTAGTTGATCATACACGACAATGGTTCAAATCGCATCATGGTTTAAATGCGACCGAAACTCCCAGAGATTTTGCTTTTTGTGCACATACCATAAATACGCCCGATGAATTATTCATTATTCCCGATGCCACTAAAGACAAGAGGTTTTATGATAATCCCCTAACCACTAATGACCCTCATGTAATATTTTATGCAGGAGCTCCTTTAAACAGCAAGGATGGTTATTCTTTAGGGACAATTTGTGTTATTGATACAAAACCAAGAGAAGGTGGTCTTACAGATAGCCAAAAAGAATCATTAAAGGCATTGGCAAACCAAGTAATTTCCCAATTTGAACTTCGAAAAAAAAATAGTCTTTTAGAAAGTTTGAATAATGAAATTTTGGAGAAAAATGTACAATTGAATCAATTTGCTTATCGGCTGACTCATGATTTGAAAGTTCCAATTCAGGGTGTAAACTCCTTGATAACTTTTATAAAAGAGGATCATAAAGAGCTTATAAAAAACACTACGTTAGAGGAATGGATTGATTTAATTTATTCCAGAAATGAATACATGGAGTTTTTAATTAATGGTATTTTAGAATATACCAAAGTTAGCAATGAAAAAATTTGTTTTGAATATTTTAATGTCCTAGAAACTATTCAATATATATTGGATAATAATACTTTACATATTCCAGTGCACATTGATTATATTAATTGCGATGTTCTCATAAGGTTTTCAAAAATAAGTTTTATTCAAATCATTCAAAATCTTTTGTCAAACACGGTAAAACATACTGACGAACCAAAAAGTAATGTTTGGATATCCCTAGAAGAAAATGAGACTAGTTATTCTTTTATTTATGAAGATGATGGACCAGGTATACAAGAAGAGTATTGGCAAAAAGTATTTGAATTATTTGAAACTGTCAGTCCAAAATATACTAAAAATTCTGGCATTGGCTTATCAACAATAAAAGCTGTAGTAGAGCGATTAGGAGGTGCTATATATTTAAAGAATAGAGAAAATAATAAAAAAGGTGCTTGTTTTTGTTTTGTTTTACCAAGAGAGTATAATTGCTGATTTTTATGTGATTATTACTTACTTATGAGTAATTAGTTATGCAAAATCAAGTAAAAAAAATAAACTTTAAATTTATAAAACGGAAAATTTTTTTTACGTTAATAATATTACTTCACTAAAATTACATTGCCTTTACTAATTTTTCATTTGGGAAAGCTCAGGGCTTTTTGGGGCAAAAAGGGTGTCATGTTTTCGGTATTTAGCGGCTCTTTTTTGAAGATGTAGGCAAGTTCAAAAATGATTTTAATTGTGCAAATTCCAATTGTAATGACAATGTAATTCAGGAAGTAGCTGTAATAGCATCATAATATTTTTTCATCTTTTAGATAACTCAAAATGCTTGATATTATAATTACTATTATTTGTTTCAATTATATTTAATAGAATTTTCTTTTTTAAATGGTTAATAATAAAATTGTAATCAACTAAATAATTAATGCAATTGTAATAGGTTAAATCGTTGTGCTATTTTTGTTTGATTCTTTCTAAATTCTGATACAAACGTAAGGCTATACTTAAATTTTATTTATTTTTTTCGATGAATAGTAGTTTGCTGTAGGTGAATCTTCAATCTTTATGGCTGACTTGCAATTTGTTGGAATTCAGATGTAGACAAATTAACATTAGAAGGAAATAGTACTATTTTTTAGTTTTTTTGAACATTCATATTGCTTGGTCCACAATTATTTTGCTATATGAGAAATTTAGAAGTTTCGTATCCGTCACTATATAATACACAATAATTAAAGGATGTACTTTTATACTTTAATTATTAATCAATATAAATACTTTTATCGATAATTGAAAAGACATTACCATTCATCGATACTTAATTTCCATTCAGCGACACTTAAAGAAGACTTGACGAATAAAGCCATTGGTTTTAAGTGTAGTATAGTATATTTATTGTATTAGGTATACATTGAAATTTAAAAATAAGAAAATGGCAAAATCTTTAAATATTCTATTGATAGAAGATGATGTAATAGAAGTGATGAAATTTAATAGGGTACTAAAAAATTTAGCATTTAATCATCAAATTATCGAAGCAACTAATGGTGAGGAAGCTCTTGGTATATTGAAGAAGAAAGAAATAGTACCAGACATTATTATTTTAGATCTTAATATGCCTAAATTAAATGGAATTGAGTTTTTAAACATTTTAAAAACAGATGATACATTAAAATTCATACCTGCAATTATATTAACTACTTCCAATAATCATAAAGATGTTTTGGAGTGTTATAAAATTGGTATTGCAGGCTATATTTTAAAACCTTTGAAATATGAGGAATATGTAGACAGATTAGCAAAACTACTTACGTATTGGAGTATAAATGAATTAATTTCGCAGTAATAAATTAAGTGAACTTATTTTTTAAACCTTGAGAAAAAGAAATTATTGTATTAAATATTTTTTTAGCTTTTTAAAATAAACTACTATCAGAAAATGATTTTGGAATTTTGAGTTCGACCTCTTAAAAGCAATCTATAGAAATATGAATATGAATAAACAAAGGGAAGAATTGCTAAAAAATCTGGAAAATCAAAACAGAGAACTTAATGAATACGCTCATGTTGTTTCGCATGATCTAAAAGCACCACTAAGAAATATAGATACACTGATAAATTGGGTTCTTGAGGAGAATAAGGATGTAATGAGCGAAAGTTGTTTAAATTTACTAAATCAAGTACTGTTTAATGTCGAAAAAATGGATTTGCTAATCAAAGGGATTTTAGCTTACTCTACAATAGACAAGTTAGAATCTGAAGAAAGATTAATTGATTTTAATCAAATAGTTGATGAAATTACGAGAGAGATTCATATTCCCAAAAACATAAAAATTTCAATAATTGATGATTTACCTAAAATAAAAGGAAATACTTGGCGATTTAAACAATTGATGCAGAATTTAATTGAAAATAGTATTCATTATAATGATAAGACAGAAGGACAAATTGAAATAGGCTGTATAGAAAACAAGAATTTTTTTGAATTTTATATTAAAGATAATGGTATCGGAATTGCTGAAAAATACCACGACAAAATTTTTAAAATTTTCACAAAATTAGAAAGCAACAATCAAAATTCAGGAGTGGGCCTTTCAATAGTCAAAAAAATTATAGAGTTTTACAAAGGTTCTATTTGGCTTGAAAGTAAAGAAAACAGCGGAACAACATTTTATTTTACTTTACCTAAAAACTATGGAACAGCCTAACTTAACTTATATAGATCAAATTTCTGGAGATGACGATGAGTTTAAGAAAAAAATTATTACTATTATTCAAAAAGAACTACCACTCGAAATAGCGGCATATCATAAAAGTTTGGAAAGCCAAAATTACAAAAATGCAGCAGAATATGTTCATAAATTAAAACATAAAATATCAATTTTTGGTCTTGAAAAAGGCTACGATATCACGAATGAATATGAAACTGATTTATTTAATGGCATAATCAAATCTCCAAATGAGTTTGAGAGCATTTTACAATTGATTCAACGTTTTGTAAACAGCTTGTAGTAATTCTTATTTGCTAATTGTTTAATTTTTAGTTGTACCTAAGTAAAATAATAGAAAAAATAAGCGGTAAGAAATCTAATTTACCTTTTATTATAAGGCTACAATAAATTTAAACGCTTCATTAAATCAGGTCGATTAGCACGACTTACCGGGACAACATCTTTACCAATTAAAACACTATTGTCCTCAATGTCTATAATTTTTTTTGTATTGATGATAAACGAACGGTGTACTTTCAAAAACAAACTTTCAGGTAATTTGTCTTCAATTTTTTTAAGGGTAGAGTGTACCACATAGTTTTTATGTTCTGTCTTAATATGAATATAGTCTCCTTTGGCTTCTACGATATTTACCGTGGCAAATTCGATTTTAATTAAACGGCGATCAATATTAATATAAAATTCACGTGCATTATCTTCACTTGGGCTTTTGCTTATAATCGTTGTTGTAGATAAAGGTATCGCATTCACTTTTTGAATTGCTTTCAGAAAACGATCTTCGGTAATAGGTTTTACTAAATAATCAACAATACATTCATATTCAAAAGCTTCAATGGCAAAATCTTTATCAGAAGTTACAAGTATAATTTTGGGAGGACTTTTAAGAGTTTGAATAAAATCAAAACCCGTAAAATCAGGCATGTGGATGTCTAGAAAAATTAAATCGACCTCATTTTGGTTCAGGTACTTGATGGCATGCAGAGCATTTGAGAACTCTTTTAATAAGTTTAATTCAGGAATCCTCTCAATTATTTTTTCTATGATGGCTCTTGCCATTTCTTCGTCATCAATAATAATGCAATTCATAGTTTAAGCCGATATTATTATTCTAATAAAGTCCTTATTGTGTTTTCAAAATATTTAAATCAATATTACAAAGTTGTACTGTACTATTTTTTTAAATACTCTTCCTACTTTTTGAACAAGATAATAATTTTTTCAAGAACAATTACAGAAATTTTACATTTTGATCAATTTATATCTTATCGATTTGAAAAATGTATTTTTATTAATGTTCTAAAACAAAAGATAAATAAATACTCAGTAGTAATCTAAAGGACATTGTTATTTTAAGTCTATTATTCTTCAAGCGGTTTATTTTAAATTAAGATTTACATTGAGTTATAGAGAGATGTCGAGGAAATAATGAAAATGCGTGGAATACAAGTAGATCGTGCTACAATTCAGCGCTTGGTATTTAAATTTACCCCGACCGCTCGAATATGCGCAACGATAGCGCGGAAATTCTTTCCGTGCCCGTTCCTAATATTAATAAAAACTGGATTTTCTTTTTTAAATTTGTTAGGATATACTTTGCGGGATTACAAAGCCGCGCGATCGTTTTTTTAATTTTTAACAACTCCTATTTCATTTTATTAAACATATATCGAGCAATCTTCCATTGTCCATTTGCTTTTTCAAATACAAATAATTCTCGGTTTTCTTCAGGTACAGTTTGTCCGTTAGCGTGGATTAAAGTTGTTCCTTTTGAAGTTGTTCTTGCAAAGGCAAAATTACCATCAATTTCAATTTCATCAATGTAAAACTCTATGTTTAATTGAATTGCCTTGAAAACAAATTCATAGGAATCTTTTATTTGTTGTTGCCCATTTGCCGATGGTGCATTTGAAGGCATAAAAACTCCGTCATTAGTATAAAGTGGCAAAACTTTATTAACATCTGATGCATTCAGCGCATCACGATATGAGAAAAGAAGTTTCTCGATTGCTAATTTTTCTACTTGATTATTCATGCTGATTTTATTTAAATTGTTTGAATTATTTTTTAATTTGTTTTGGCAGGCTGCTAATGTTACCAAGAGTATTGTGGTAATTATAATTTTCTTCATTTTATCATTTTTAGGGTTATGATTTTGCAATTGCTGCTTTTGCTTCTTCAAGTGAAATAGTTTTACCTAATGCACCAAACTGATGCAGATCACCGAATACTTCAATGCGTATGCTTTGGTCAATGCCGCCAATATGGAGAGGTTCAAAACCAGCGCTGGAAATCAGTTCTTCGATTTGAGAATTATTATTTGTGTTGTCTGAAGCATAAAACAACGTCATTTTGAAAGGAGTTTTAAAAGCATCACTTTTAAGTGACTCTGCACCCAACGTCCCGAATGCTTTTACTAGTTTCGCATCAGGAGGTAATAATTCAGAAAGAATTTTTGCTGCAGATTCATTCTCTGCAATAATTTTTTTGAAACCACCATTTCCATCTGGCGCAATTGGGTTGGAAACATCAATAATCATTTTCCCTGAAAGCTCGTTTTTATATTCTTTAAGAAAATCTTTAATGAGATTAAAACCAATAGAAGGAATAATTATATCGGCTTCCTCAATAGCTTCAGTAATAGTTTTGGCAGTAGCGGTAACACCTAAATTATTTGCAATTGTTTTAGCTTTTTCAAATTCTCTTGATGCTAAAATTACATTGTGATTACCTTTAGTAAGATCTGTTGCAATAGCTAAACCGATGTTCCCAAGTCCAATTATAGCTACTTTAGTTTGTGATGAATTTTTCATTTTATCTTTGTATTAAATTGTTATGTTATTATTAACAATACAAAGATGCGATCAACTATTCGCTCATATCTATGAACTACTTTAAGAAATAGTCTTAATATAGATTAAGGGTAAGGGTTATTTACCCGCTCTATCGTTTCTAATTTTACTTAGAAATTCGGGTGTTACTCCAAGATAAGAGGCTATTTGTGTGCTGGGTAATCGTTTGGAAAGTTTTGGATATTGTTCTAGGAAAAATTCATATCTTTCATAGGCTGTTGAACTAAAAGTTTGCAGCAATCGGTTTTGAAGTTCAATGTATTTGTCTTCTATAATCACGCGGAAATTTCTATCAAATTTCGGGTAGTTGGTGTATAGATACCAAAGATCTCCTTTAGATATCTGGAGAATGGTCGAGGGTTCTATTGCTTCTATGTAAAGTTTAGAAGGTTTTTCTTTGTGTAAGCTGTCAATATCAGCAACCCAATCGTTTTCAGTTGCAAACAAGAGATTGTGTTCCTTGCCTGTTTTATCAACCCCATACATTTTAAAACAGCCTTCAACAACATAGGTAAAATATTTGCAGGTATCATTTTCCTGCAATATAAATTGTCTACGTTTTATTTTACGTTCCACCAAGCGGCTCAATAAGGCATCTTTCTCTTTTTCATCCAAAGAAAGATATTTATCAAAATGTCTAACTATATTTTCCATTAGCATTATGTCTTACTGAATTACCTATAATATTTTGGTTCTTGGCAATTTTAAGAATTAAAGATGCGAGTTTTTCTTCTGATGTACAAATTTACAAGTAAAAAAATATTGGAGTTATTATAATATTTAAACTGATTTTTATAATAAAATAGTAAATAATAGAAAGTAAAAATAGAGCCTAATTTTTACTTTTATTTAAGTGCTAGATAAGTATACCCGATCATACAGATATGTCTCGATAATCTTTAGTGCAAATTTGCAATTTTATTAATAAAATTAAAAAGGTGGTACTAAAGGTTGAAAATTTAAATAATACTCTTTCATTTCTTGTGTCATAAGGTTCATGACAAAACCGTTTTGCTGGCTTTCTAAAAAACTTTGAAGAGTAATATAAGGTTTAAAAAATATATCTGTGTTGGATGATCTTACAGTAAAAGAACCATCGCTACCATAACCAAAAGTAACAATATCTCCATCTTCGAATACTCCTACAACATCTCCATCTTCATCAATCATATTTTTATTGCTCAAATCGAATTTTTTATAGGAGCCTCGAGTTGGTTGGTCATTGTTGTCGTAGCCCATACCTGCAACGTAGTCAACATTTGTATTAAAAACTTCTTTACTATACACATCACTTAGCTCTCCATTTTGAAAATAATTTCTTCTCCAAACTTTATATCCGTTAATTACTTGTAAATCACTCATAATTCCCCAACGATGTGATGGGTTAATTTGTGTAATTACATTCGTGATATCTTCATTAGGATCCATATAATAAACTCCCTCATTAATAACATTCTTATCAAAATAATGAAGTTTTGTTTTTAATTTATTAGTATCTAGATCATAAGTTAGTTTAAAATGTTCTGACAAATTATTTTTTTGTTGTTCCGTTACTATAGAACCTAAAGAATTTCTATATTCTACTTTTGTACTCATTTTTATTTTTTTAATATTTAAATCCCATAATTGGTAAAATGTCATATTCAGATCCCTTTATGATAAATGCACCTCCAACTTCTGAAATCCTTTTTTTGTTGAGAGGGAAGAAAATGTGTGTCCCATTATTTTTTACAGTAGCCTTCAATCCATCTACATAGTCAAGCGGAAGGATAGTTTTATTAAGCATTCCTTTTGCAAGCTGTTTCTCTATATAAGCATCACTAATAATATCTTGAATAAATACCCAGTGTTCCGGGGCAAAATCTTTTTTGTGTATAATCAATTTTTAATCTTTCCAATAGCCTTTTAGATAATCGGCAAGCTTTCTACAATCTGTATAAGAAATAGGCATCCTGCCATCAAAATCATCGGGAGTCAAACCCGACCGCTCGGATGTGCGCAACGATAGCGCGGAAATTCTTTCCGTGCCCGTTCCTAATATTAATAAAAACTGTATTTTCCTTTTTTAAATCTGTTAAGATATACTTTGCGGCGCGATCGGGATATATCTAATTCTTCTTTATATTTACTTTTTTGTTAAATATATCTTCTTCTTGCTTTTGTTTTATCCAAATTAGATCATTAGTTTTATTGGTGTAATTCCAAATCATTTCCAAATCATTCATATCCTTATATTTAATACAAACCACATCATCTTTTACAATATAATCGACGCTCTGATGATCTAAAACAAATCTTATATTCTTGTAAAAATTTGATGGAGTTTCATTTCTTTCAGCGATTCTATAGAAGTCATTTTGAAAAAATATTATTTGGCGATCAAGTTCTCTTGACAGAACAGGTCGAATTTCAACATACCTATTTTGCCAATAATAGTAAACCGAAAGCGAAAGGATTAGAATGGTCAAGGTTATATATATTCTCTTTTTCATTTTAACGAACTAAATCCCTTAATGATACTATCTAATTTTTTTTTATTTTCATAATCTCCATTAATACTGTCCATTTCTCTTTTTAATTTAAACCAAGCAGGATTTGTTGATCTAGTGGTGTAATTCCACATAAGATTCATGTCGTTTAAGTAGTAATTTCGAACATAAATTATTCCGTTTTTTTCAATATAGGGTTGACCTGAACGATCTAGAACAAATTTTATATTTTTATAATAATTTGGCGAAATTTCATTTGGTTCTGCAAATTTGTAAAGATCATTGTCAAAAAATATTATTTGGCGAGTGTAATCTTCTTCTGCTAAAATTACAGGACGAAGTTCTACATACCTGTTTTGCCAATAAAAATAAGAAGCAAATAAAAGAATTATAACGATTATCGCTATGTATATTTTCTTTTTCATTTTAAAGAGCTAAATCCTTTAATAATTCTATCTAATTCTTCTGTATTTTTATATTCCGAAGGATCTAAATCAGTTTTTGTTTTAAAAATATTTTCATCCATATTTTACTGGTAATTATTTAGTTGTCTCACAAATTTGAGATATGAAAATAACTATCATGTCTAGAATAAGATTTAAAAATATCACTAAAAGTCTAAATATTATTTTTTGTATAAATCCCAATCGCTCGGATATGCGCAACGATAGCGCGGAAATTCTTTCCATGCGCGTTCCTATATTTAATAAAACTGGTTTTCCTTTTTTTAATCTCTTAAGATATACTTTGCAGGGGAGGATTACAAATCCGCGCGATCGCTTTTAAAAACAGGTATTTATACGGGATTTATTTTTTTATTAAAAACCTATTTTTGAAAGAGAATAAATACTGATATTTATCAGACATATCCACCCAATTTAGAGTAGATAAGTCGGATATCGTCAGGCATATATACAAGTTATGCGTCATGCTAAAAAAAAAACTCAAAAGAAACTTATGAAATTAGATTTGTTTAAAAAAATTGCTGAAATTGACGAATGTAACTTGCATCCAAAATTTAAATTTTTACGTGATAATCCTATGCTAATAGGAGAAAGAAATGTTCTTACTAATTGGACAGATGGGTTTATAGATAGAGACAACAAAATTATAAAAGAATTTCAGACGACTTTTCACTCAAGTTTTTGGGAATTTTATCTATTTAGAGTTTTTAAAGAATTGGATTTTGAAATCGATTTTACAAAAGATAGACCTGACTTTATTATCAATTACCCTGAAAAATTTTTCATAGAAGCTGTTGTTTCAAATATTAAGAAAGAAGGTCGAGATGAAGAAACAAGAAATGCAGAAGATGTATCTTCAATGATTGTTCCTCCACATAAACAAAGTGATTTTCATGAAGTAATGGATGAAGCAATTGTTAGAAATTCTAACGCAATACTTAGTAAAAGCGAAAAATATATTAATAAATATATTAATTGTGATTGGGTTGATAGCGACAAACCATTTGTTATAGCCTTAAGTTCTTTTGACCAAGTTAATTATGGTAGAGAGCATTTTTATCCAATGTTAGCATTATTATATGGACACTATTTTCATCCAAAATTAGATGATTATGAATCAAAAGAATCAATATTAAAACTAGGAACTAATTCATCAATTCCATTGGGTCTATTTAAAGACGAATCTTATGAACATATTTCCGCTATAATTTTTTCTTGCACTGTAACATTAGGAAAATTAACTTCTCTTTCAATTTCTAATGGTGAATCTGATGTTCAATTAAATGGTGTAATAAATGTACGCCATGATTATGAATATCCTCATTACAAACCTCAAGTTGTAACAATGGATAATCCTGAATATTTGAGCGATAGTTTATTTATATTCCATAATCCACTTGCTAAAAATAAATTGAATCCAGAAATATTTAAAAATTCAAATGTAATTCAAGTTATTCCAAAAAATGGACAATTAAGCTTTGAAGGTGAAAATACACCTATTTATTCTCGATTGAATATATATAAAGCCATGATTAATGATTATTTTGTAAATTTAATAAGTGAAGACTTTAACACATAAAAGCACGAACGCATAACAGCCGTTACAAGATATTTGGGTATTAGGCTGAATTTAAAAATGGTTTTGTACTTGTAAAATTTGCGTATAATGGGAAAAACTCGCATCTTTAATCCCAAACCTCCTGTATCGCCAGAACGTTAGTGGCAAGCGCCCTTGAAAACAGGAAAAATAATCTGCAAAAAAAATCAAATGAATAATTACAAATTAATCTATTTAGTTTTTTCATTTCCAATTTGTTTGTTTGCACAAATAAAACCAACAAAGTCTACAATTCAGAAAGTAGTCAAAAACAGTGTTGTGGAAATGAAAAAAGGGAAGTTTAATTTGCCTTCAAATAAGTCTTGGAAATTTAATAACATTGATAGTTTGTACTTTAAAAAAGATACTTTAAATACTTTTGTTTATAAAGAAGGTTCAAAACATAAGAGTTTGTGTGAAGTAGTTGATTGGACATTTTATAATAAAAATGCTTTCGTTTTGGGTGAAGAATCGAATTGTAAAGAACCACCAACAAGAAAGGCCACTCAAAGTCCGAAAGATTTTTATAAAATTGCTATTTATACAGTTGAAAATGAAACTATGATAGATGTTTTAAGGTATGATAAAATGATTGTAGAATCTTTTATCGCAATAGAAGTTTCAGAATCAGAATTTGGTACTAAAATAAAATTAGTGAGAAGATTTAATGCAAATTAGCCAGCCACTAAAAGCCGTTACAATAGATTTGGGCATTTGGCTGAATTTAAAAATGGTTTTGTACTTGGAAAATTTGTACATAACGGGAAAAACTCTCATCTTTAATCCCAAACCTCTTGTAGCGCCAGAACATTAGTGGCAAGTAGTCCGCAGAATCAGAAAATTCATCATGAATAATTATGACTAAAAAAAAAATAATAATCCTTCTTTTAATATTACTTATTGCTGTTTTTACATATTCTTTTTTTTGTATGCCAAAAAAAATTGAAACTGAAGGAGGCTCTTGTTATCAAGGAATAACGGCAACGATTATACATTTCTTTTTAATAGTTTGTTCCTTTTTAAATTTACTATCAATATATTTAATTTATTATAAATCGAAAATAGAAACTGCAAAAGTATTATGCATTGTTTCGCTAATAATTTGGTCTATAGGTACTTTTATACATTCCTCTGAAAATATTCAAATTGGAATTATATATTTTACTCCTTTCATAATATTGAATTTAATTATGATATTTTTATTTAAAAAATGGAATAACAACGTAAAAACAATATAGAAAAATAATACCAGCCACTAACAACTGTTACAAGAGATTTGGGTATTTGGCTGAATTTAAAGATGGTTTTACACTTGAAATATTTGTGCATAAAGGAAAAATCTCGCATCTTTAATACCAAACCTTTTGTAGCGCCAGAACGTTGGCAGTAATTAATCCTCAGAACGACAAATTCAGTAAATTAATGACATTAGAAGAAAGAATTTTAGAAATTGAGAACAATTACATTACTCATAAAACGTTCCACTTAAATAGCGAGAAATATATATATCTTGGAAATAAGGACAATAAAAAGTGTCGTTTTTGTTCAAAATCAGAACCAGTTGTTACTTTTAACACAATTGCTCACGCTATTCCTGAATTTGTAAATAACCATAGATTGATAAGTTATTATGAATGTGATTCGTGTAATTCTAAATTCGCAAGAACAATAGAAACTCATATGGGAGATTATATGAATGTTTATCATACATTA
Source organism: Flavobacterium sp. MC2016-06 (assembly GCF_009711165.2). Lineage (GTDB taxonomy): Bacteria > Bacteroidota > Bacteroidia > Flavobacteriales > Flavobacteriaceae > Flavobacterium. Next base: position 269,211 of record NZ_WMID02000001.1, read on the forward strand.
TCCCAAATTAAAGGAAAACGTGGAGTTCCTTCATTTAAAAAAGGCAGAGAAAAATCAAGGATTGATTATACTTCGGAAGGTTTAAAAATTGATTATTTTCAAGAAGAGAAAGAAAATGTAACGATTGACGAAAAAAACAAAACTATTACAATAACAGCTACTAGAGCCACATATATTCCAATAGCAATTTATAAATGCCTGACTAAAATGGCTTTAACAATAATGAAAGATGAAGAATTAGTCCATTTTGAAAAAACAATAAATTGGATAAATGAAGAAAAGCATAATGAAAGTAGATATTTTATGAGTAGTTTGGAATGTGTTTTTTCAATAACTCCAGGTCCACTTCCACATAACTTCACAACTTGTATTTTATTAAAGAGAAAAAGCAATAATTTAAAAAATGAACCATATATGATATTTTTATTAGCTTATGGTAATTATACATTTCAAATTTATGTTCCAATGTGCGATTTAGATACTAAAGATGAACCATTCAGAATGATTCCAATTCCAACTCCTTTTGACTTAAAAAATGAATATGGAAGTCCTGATTATAAATTTTTAGATTTTTATTCAACGGATAAATGTAAAGACGATATAGCAAGTTTAACAATGAGTTTTGAGAAGATAATAAAAAAAAACGTAACTTAACTACTGCTAACAGCTGTTACAAGAGATTTGGGCATTTGGCTGAATTTAAAGATAGTTTTGTACTTGGAAAATTTATGCATAATGGAAAAATTACGCCTCTTTAACCCCAAGAATCTTGTAGCGCCAGAACGTTAGTGGCAAGTGCCCGTGAAAATGGAGAATTCAATAACATAAAACAATAGATGGGAAGTGTAACATATAATTTTTTAGCCGATAGTTTATTCTTTCACGAAAACAGTATACAAAATAATTTCGTTAAAGAAAGTGATGAAAGAATTGAAAAGGAATTACAAGATTATAGAAAACATTGCATTGATAATTATGAAGAATTAATTAAAGAAATTGTTGACAGAGATTCTTTCTTAAAAGTTTTTTCTTCATCTGATGAAACACCAATAAATTTATTAAAACAGACATCATTGTATGTTGACCAATTTATCATTAAAGATCCATTATTTAATTTGACAGATATAAAATCTGAAACAAATACTGTAATGGCAAAATATTTGGGATACCAAAATAATGGCAAAATTGACAGAAACAAACTTAAAAAAGCATCTTCATTTTTAAAAGATATTACTCCAATGATTGCGGGAAATTATGCAAAAATATTTCCGTTGAGTTATCATTTTGAAGCCCCTAAAGAAATTCCATTAAACTTACCTACTGATTACTATAATGGAGTTCTTCCAAAAGAAATTATGGAGTTCTTTTGGGATAATATTTCAGTCCGTTCAATGGAAAAATTGAAATCAGGCGATGGTTGGCAAGTTGTTGAAGACAAACTTTATCCTTGTAGAGGTATTGTAGTAGATATTAAAAAAACAAATTTAAAGTCTAGTATGATTTATCATTTATTTGAAATGGAAATTTTAAGCTTGGATGAAAAAACAGGAGTAGCAACTTTTAGACAAACTTTACCTGACACAGTACCGGATGCAAATCATTTTAATGCTTGGGTAACACAATCAATAAATTCTACATCAAAACATTTTTTCGATGGAGTTTTTAAAGAAAATTTCATTTCTTCTAATCTTAATGCAACCTACCTATGCGACAATGATTTTACAAGCAAGTTAATATCTCAAAACTACAATATAAAAGAAACAATTCAGACTGAAACTGCAAATCGAATAATTAATTTTGACTTACCTTTTCTGGATAACATTGATATCGATAAATTAATGACAGTGAGAGAAATGGATTCAGAAGTTTTTACGAATTTCAGAATCGAACTTGAAAAGCATTTTAGAGAATTAAGGATGTTAAGCGATCCGAAAATTATTCAACAAAAAACAGAAAATATTTTTCACGAATTAAATGAGGTTCAAGTTCAAAAAATAAAACAAAAAATAGATTATATAAACAAACAAGTATTTGTAAATTCTGTAATCGGTGTTGGTGGTTTAGCTGGTGGTTTTTCAACAGGAGGATTCAGTTTGTTAGCAACAGCTTTAGCTTTAGGTAAAGGATATAAAGACTATATTGATTATAAAGAAAAAGTAAAAGAAAATCCATCATATTTATTATGGAAAATAAGAAAAAAATAAATGCCAGCGTCTAACAGCTATAAGGGATTTAGGCATTTGGCTGAATTTAAAGATGGTTTTGTACTTGGAAAATTTGCCCATAATGGAAAAAACTCATTTCTTTAATCCCAAACATCTTGTAGCGCCAGGACCGTTAGATGATATTTTGAAAAAACGAGTGCAAAACAACAAACAAATACAATGATAATGGAATTAAAATCTTTCTTTGATTTTACAAAACTACCGACAAAAATATTTATTGTCATTTCTTTTGTAACTGGTTTTTTTATTTTTTCTACAGAAACGCTTTTAAAAAAATTCAGATTTGATAAATTGGAAGAATATGGAGCATATATTGGAATCGTCTTTTTATTTTCAACGTGTCTAATAATCTTAAATTTGATAATTTGGATATATAATAAAATTGATTTCAATATTAAACTCAAGAAATTTAAAGCCGAAATAAAGCAAACTATTAAAGATTTAGACCATCAAGAACAATCTGTTATCAGAGAATTTTTTATTAAAGGACAAAGCTCAATTTCAATGCCTATTAATGACGATGTAATATCTGGCTTGTTAGACAAAAAAATATTGAAAATGAATAGACAAATTAATGGAAGTACTGTCGGATATGGTATGACTTTTCCTTTATCAATAGATAACTATGTAAATAAGATTATAACATTTGAGGACATAAACTTTATCCAAAACCCTTCTGAACAACAAAAACAATATATTTTGAATAATAGACCAAGTTGGGTAAGGGATAGTTGGAGATATTAAAAAAACATCCGCTAACAGTCGTTACAAAAGATTTGGCTGAATTTAAAGTTTGTTTTGCACTTGTAAAATTTGTGCATAATGGAAAAACTCGCACCGTAAATAATGTTCTAAAACAAAAAAAGAGACTCGAAAGTCTCTTTGTAGAATTAATATATCTTCTATAAATTATTTACCAATCAATTTCTCAAGCCTCGCCATCATTTCATCTTTCTCTTTCAACATACGCTCGTACAAGGCAATTTTTTCTTCGTGCATCTTTAGCACTTGCTCTATAGGATTAAAAATAGGATTATCATTTCTCTGATATCCAATACCATTATCTCCAAAAGTATTAGAAATAATATTTATAGCCTGTTCTTCATCAAAATTCTGAAAAGCTTCAACAGGAATTTTTAATACAGCCGAAATTTGTTTCAACAGATTGTCTTCAATTACATCTTTTTGCTCCAGCATAGAAATTTTCTTTTGGTTCCAGTCTTCGCCCAGATCATAAGCCAATGCTTCCTGCTTTATATTAAGCATTTCTCTAAAACGTTTTACGTTTCTTCCCTGATGTATTTTCTGTTCCATAACGAATGTCAATTTTTCTAAAGGCTCAAAGATAAAGCCATTTGGATTAAAAATCCTGAATTTCAAAGATAAAAAAATATCTCGTAAAACATCCGTTTGTCAGATATTATATCTACTTTTCGGATAGATTACCCTTGTGAAACTAAATTGGTTTATGGCAGTAAACTAATATAGAATGCTACAAATAGTATGGAGGATTTGAAAAGATTGTTATATTTAAGGAAGAATTGTCTTTCTTTGGGTTTATGAATTACTGGCTGGGATTTAAAAATAAATCTATTTGTTTTTCGAAACTTTTTTAAGAAGATGATAATGTATTCCATTAATAAATCTTCCTTAAATTTTGTGGCAAAAATATCATAGTTGTGTGGCTAAAATTGATTTAATATTCAATAATTATTCTAATTACAAAATATTACCCATGAAAAAACAAACTTATATTATTATCCTATTTTTTTTTATTAATCTAATTCAAGCACAAAAGAAAAGTCAAGATTATTTTACATTAAAGGGTGTTTTAAAAAACAATTACAAAGGGTATTTACACGTTTCTTATGGTGATAAAAATGATAGTTGTTTAGTAGAAAATAATAAATTTTCTTTCAAAGGGCATGTAAAAGGTAAGATGATACATGTATTTTTCTGGGTGAGAGGAAAACCTTGTGTAATGAAAAAAGAATTTTTTATCGAAAATAAAAACATTAAAATCAACTTAGCTTTTTATGAAGAAATCCAAGACAAAGATACTACAGTCTTTTTTCATACAAGTTCAATTGTGGGTACAAAAACAGCTCTAATACAGTACGATTACGAAAGATTTGCTGCTAGTAATTTATATGCTAAAGATCGGGATCAAAAGTTATACAGAAAGCTAAACACAATGGCAGTTAAAAACCCAAAAAATTATTATGTGGGTACTTTAATAGAGGAAATGTGTTGGGATAGCACCTTGGATAAAAATCAATTAAGAAAAATATACAGCAAATTAGATAAAAAAAGTCAACGAAGCGGTACTATTTATATTTTAGAGAAAAAACTATATCCTAAAAACGACATAAATGTAAACGATATGGTTTATGATTTTGAATTGCCGGATGAAAACAATACTGTATTTAAAACAGTATCTTTAAAAGGGAAATGGTATCTTATAGATTTTTGGGCAACCTATTGTAGTATCTGTATCGCTGCATTTCCTAAATTAGAAAAGATTCATGATGTATATAAAGACAGGAATTTTGAAATTTTAGCAGTTTCTGTTGATAAAGATTTACAACAATGGCAAAATTTCCTGAAAACACATGATTTAAAATGGAAAAATTTGATTGAAAAAAGAGGTATTGACGATAGCGAAGCTGTAAAAAAATATATTTCTTTTACCCCATCAAATTTTTTAATTAACCCCGAAGGTAAAATAGTTGCAAGAAATATTAGTCCAGAAGATTTAGAAAAATTTCTCAAAAAAAAATTAAAATAATCGGGGAATTATTCATATCAAAATTTGGCGAGTATTATGCGAATTTTTAAACGGCTATCTAATAACATTAATAAACTTTCGTTATCATTTCATCTATTGGCAAACGAACTTTTTTCATAGTTGCCATGTAGTCTTTTTCCAAATCACGGTATCCTAAAGCAAGGATAACTGCGGAATGCAGCCCTTTCTCTTTCAAACCCAGAACGGCATCGATAATAGAAGCATTAAATCCTTCGATAGGAGTGGCGTCCACTTTCAATTCTGCCGCAGCAATAAGTGCTGTTCCTAGTGCAATATAAGCCTGTTTGGCAGCCCAAAGAATTTTTTGTTCTGCGTTAATAGCGCCAAAATAAGCATGCAGTCCATTTCTAAATCCTGATAAGGCACCAGCATCAAGACCTCTTTGTTTTTCTGTCATTGTCATGTAATCGTCAATGTAAGCTGGAGTCACGTCATTAAATGCAGCAAAAACCAACAAATGAGAGCAGGAGCTAATCTGACCATTATAAGAGTCAGCACCTAATTTTTTTTGGATTTCTGGGTTGCTTACAACAAAAATACGGTAAGACTGCAGACCGCAAGAAGATGCTGAAAGATTTATAGCTTCTAATATCTGATCAACTTTTTCTTCTGTTACTTTAAGGGTGCTGTAAGCTTTTGCGGCGTAGCGCCATTTTAAATTTTCTATCAAATTCATTGCAATATCTATCTTAAATTTTGGCAAATATAAATTATATTGTTTTCTTTTTCGAGTCTTGAGTTGCTGTGGGAAACTTCAAATCAGTCATTTCCTAGTTCCCTAAAGAATAATTATCTGTTTTCCTTCATTATTATATTTATATAAAGATTAATAATCTTCAAAAATGTATTAAAAAAGAATAATTATCTTAATTTTTTATTTTTATAAAATATTAAATCTTTTATTTTCAATTTTGCAGGGTAAAAAAACTAAAAGTTGTCATCAGATGAAAGCGAACATACAAGAAGATTTAAGAGTAAACGAAAAGCAGGATATTGGAAATACCCAGAATACAATCAAGAATGATTTTGCATTCACACTAGAGAGCACTTGTTTAGATGAAAACTATCACCCTTCAAGTCAAACGCGTTTGACAACCAATTTTGCAAACTTGGCTAGAGGAGCTAATCGCCAGCAAAACTTGCGCAATGCCTTAAATATGATTAACAATCGATTTAATGCATTGGCTCATCTGGATAATCCAAAAGCTGATCGTTACCTTGTAGAACTTGAGATCATCACAGTAACGATGAGTATTGATGATAAGGATGGTCTTAAAAATCTGCCGTTGATTGAAGTTTTAAAAACGAATATTTTTGACCGCAAGACTAGCCAGCGTATTGAAGGGATTGCCGGAAATAATTTTTCTTCTTACGTTCGTGATTATGATTTCAGTATTTTATTGATCGAGCACAATAAAAATAAATCTAATTTTTGTATTCCTGAAAACTTTGGTGATTTGCACGGAAAACTTTATAAGTGCTTTGTGAATTCAGCCACTTACAAAGAGCACTTTAAGATGTCACCAATCATTTGTCTAAGTGTATCGAGCAACAAAACGTATACTCGCACTGAGTATCAGCATCCGGTTCTGGGTTTTGAGTATCTGCAGGATCAGTATTCTATTACTGATGAATATTTCTCTAAAATGGGCTTAAAAGTTCGTTTTTTCATGCCTGAGAACAGTGTGGCACCGATGGCTTTTTATCATTCCGGAGATCTGCTTGCTGATTATACTGATCTTGGACTAATCAGCTCAATCAGCACGATGGAGACTTTCCAGAAGATTTATCGCCCTGAAATTTACAATGCAAATTCAGTGGCTGGGAAAATTTACCAACCTAGTCTTAAACACGAAGATTATTCGCTGACTCGCGTGGATTATGACCGCGAAGAACGCAGCCAATTGGCTGTTGAACAAGGTAAATATGCAGAAGAGCATTTCATTAAACCTTACAAAAGTCTCTTGGAACAATGGTCTGCTAATTTTACCATTTAATTGATTACAACGCATTAAAATTATACTATTATGAAGAAATTAATATTGCCCACCTCTATTGTTGGAAGTTTACCCAAACCTGCCTGGCTTGCTCCACCCGAAAAACTTTGGTCACCATGGAAATTAGAAGGCGATCAGCTAATTGAAGGGAAACAAGATGCTTTACGCATTTCTCTGCAGGAACAACAATTGGCAGATCTGGATATCATTTGTGACGGCGAGCAGACACGCCAGCATTTTGTAACGACTTTTATCGAGCATTTAAGCGGTGTGGATTTTGAAAATCGTAAAACAGTAAAAATCCGTAACCGTTATGACGCGAGTGTCCCAGTGGTTGTAGGTGAGGTTGCACGTCAAAAAGCAGTTTTTGTTGAAGATGCTAAATTTTTACGCAAACAGACTAATAAGCCTATAAAATGGGCATTGCCAGGCCCGTTGACAATGGTAGACACTTTGTACGACAACCATTATAAAAGCCGAGAAAAATTGGCATGGGAATTTGCGAAAGCACTCAATGAAGAAGCAAGAGAACTTCAAGACGCAGGAGTGGATATTATCCAGTTTGATGAGCCTGCATTTAATGTGTTCTTTGATGAAGTAAACGATTGGGGAATGGCAGCATTAGAAAGAGCCATTGAAGGTTTACACTGTCAAACCGCGGTTCATATTTGCTATGGTTATGGAATACAGGCAAATACTGATTGGAAAAAGACATTAGGTTCAGAGTGGCGACAATACGAAGAAATTTTTCCGAAAATTCAAAAATCTAAAATTGATATAGTGTCTTTAGAATGTCACAACTCCAATGTGCCTTTAAATTTAATGGAACTTGTTCGCGGTAAAAAAGTAATGGTAGGTGCCATTGATGTGGCAACCAACACTATCGAAACACCAGAAGAAGTAGCTGATACCCTGCGTAAAGCTCTTGAGTTTGTAGATGCCGAAAATCTTTACCCTTCTACAAACTGCGGTATGGCTCCGCTGTCTCGAAACGTAGCTAGCGGCAAGTTAAGTGCTTTAAGCGCAGGGGCAGAAATTATACGTAAAGAACTTGGTATTTAGTTTCAATGTATTAATTTGAATAGGGTTTCCTTGTTTGAAGCCTGCTGTCCGTAGAATTTAACAGATCGATTCTGCGGACATACTAATGAATCTAGAGAATCCACGTTTATCTGCGTAAGATATTTTTGTAATCTTGACTCTACGGAGTAATAATATTTAAAACACATTGAAGAAATTATTAGAAGTATTAAAAAAAGCAGGTTTCGACGGTTTCCTGTTAATGATAGCCACCATGATTCTGATGGCTTATTTTTTGCCAAAGCCAGGTATGGTCAAAGAACCTGTTTCGCTGGAAGAGATTGCCAATGCTGGCGTTTCCTTTATTTTCTTGTTTTATGGCATGCGACTCAGTGTTGAAAAACTAAAAGCTGGACTTTCTAACTGGAAAATGCACATTGTCGTACAGTTGACAACCTTTTTATTTTTTCCGCTCATTGTTTTGGCATTTCGCCCGTTGTTTATCAATAATGGCTTCGAGCTGCTTTGGCTGGGTGTATTTTTTCTGGCAGCTTTACCGTCTACAGTATCCTCTTCTGTGGTCATGGTTTCCATCGCCAAGGGAAACATTCCCGCAGCCATTTTCAATGCGAGTATTTCCAGTTTGATCGGAGTAGTGGTTACGCCGCTCTGGGTTGGGCTGTTTATAGCTTCTGCAACAGGCGATTTTGATGTCACTCAAATCGTCATAAAGTTGATTCTTCAAGTCTTGTTGCCTGTCATCATTGGTATAAGCCTCAATTCCCGTTTAGGAGCCATTGCCGAAAAATACAAGAAGCAGCTCAAATATTTCGATCAGGCAGTTATTCTAACGATTATTTACACGTCTTTTTGCAAGTCATTTTCCCAACATCTTTTTGAAGGCTTCACCACCCTTGAACTTGCTGGACTCGCTGTAGGGCTGATGGCGTTGTTTTTTGCCGTATTCTTTTGTGTTGGACTACTCAGCCGCCTGTTTGGTTTTTCAGATGAAGATCGTATTACTGTTTTATTCTGCGGGTCTAAAAAATCATTGGTACACGGCACTGTTATGTCAAAAGTTCTTTTTCAGCACAGTACCATCACCGGCATCGTATTGCTGCCACTCATGCTTTATCATGCCTTGCAATTGATTACCGCTAGTATCATCGCTCAGGGTATGGCTCGCCGAAAAGAAGTATAATTTTATTTATGATATGACCCTTTATCTTTTTTCGATAAAGGGCACCAAGGATAACGCTCCCTGCTATAAAATAATGCCTTTAAGATTTTTATACTGTAAAAATACATTTTGCAGGTTGTTGTGTTTTTAACTTCTGTAAAATAAGATTTTTGTATTGTTTTTGGTTATATTTGAAGAATTTTATTCTGATTTAAAAATAAATTAAACCTGTTTTAAAGTAATATTCTATGGAACAAATAGACGATATTGATCTTCAGTTATTAAATATACTTCACGATAATTCTAAATACACTGTAAAAGAGCTTGCTAAAATGGTAAATCTTTCGGCATCGCCTGTTTTTGAGCGGATTAAAAGATTGGAGAATAATGGTTATATTAAGAAGTATATAGCACTACTGGATGCAGAAAAACTAAACAGAGGTTTTATTGTCTTCTGTAATATTAAACTTAAACAGCACGATCGTAATATCGGGAATCAGTTTGTTAATGATATTATGAAAATAGAAGAAGTTGTAGAATGTTACAATATCTCAGGAGATTACGATTTTTTAATGAAAGTTTCTGCCAAAGATATGAAGCATTATCAGGATTTTGTTTTTAATAAATTGGGATCAGTTGAAAGTATTGGGAGTACCCAAAGTACCTTTGTTATGTCGGAGATAAAAAATATGTATGGATAGTTCCGCGATGGTATATTTATTTGAAATTCGCCTCAGCTTTTGTAAGCAGTAAGGCTCATCTTTAAATTGTTTTTTGCTAATATTCACTCTATTTCAATACGTCATAAGTCTAAAATCTGAAATCACTAACTTTGAAACACTACCATATAGTTGCGTATGACAAAAGCAAAAAGCCACTCCGTTATGGAATGGCTTTATTGATTCACTTTGCGGGCACAGATTACAAATTTGCGCTATCGGGCTAAAGCTTTGTGACTCTATAACCGCTACTATCTGACCTAACAATATAGTATGCAATCTTGTTAGCTATTACAACCGTAACATTAAAGTAGACAAATTGTTTAAAGGCTATTTCACCCCTAATTTCATCAAAATTATTTTTATTGAAAAAGTTATATAAAACAATTACATCATCCGAATTTGATTTTAGGGATTCTTCAGAAGAAGATTTTATATAGGGAATATTATTAATAATTGTTCTCCCATTCTTCTTTTCTTCGATTAGTGTATACTCAGCTATCATGACTTTATTATTATAAAAAAAATAAGATGCTTCGTTTCTTCTCCCATTAAAATCACGGACGACATCGATAATAATTATTCTTTTATTTTTAAGAATATTCAAAGAGTTCAAAATCTTATTCCTTATCTCAATCTTCTTATCGAAGTAATATGTTTCATCCTCAACAATCTGTTTAGATATATCTGGGAAATCTTTATATTCTTGTTTTATTTCACTTATTTTATTTTTGAAATAATTTTTATAAGGTTGATTTATTTTGTTTATAGTTATTTCCTGAGAAAAACATATTTGGGTTAAAAGCCCTAAAAAAGTTAAAAATATTTTCTTAATGACATTCATTGTAGTTAAATCTTGAATTTAATATTACTCCTCCACTTGCTTTTATTCCATCTCTAATACTTGCTTCCAATTGTTTAGAAGTTGTAGTATTAGAATGGAGGTATCTAGATCCGGAAATAATATAATATACACTATTTCCTTGATTATCAATAATTGTAGATAAAGGATTAGGTATAAAACTATTAGATTGCTTATTAAATAAAGAGGAATAATGAGTTCTTAACGGTAATCCTGCTTCAGATCTGATCTTATTTTCAATATGCGTTGCTCTAATTTCACTTCTAGATACATCATCCTTATACCATGAATCATTAATTTTGGTAAGATCATTTACATGCCCTATTTCATGCCCTAAAGTTACAAAAAATGGACTTTCTTGAAAACCAGCTGTCCGAAGTCTCCCGACTTCGGACACGTTTATTATGTCCTAATTCCTTTTTTAAATTTTAACAGCAACAAAATTTAGTATAATCAACCAAACATCTCCCAAAAATCCATAAAAAAATCCCATTCCGTTAGAAATGGGATTTTAATTTTGTGACGGTTACTGAACAATTTACAAACCATTTTATGAATGATTTAAAGAAATTGGCTTATTATCAAGTGAATTTGTAAGATTAATTCTTTAATATTTTATTAGGAAAGTTAAGTTTTATTCTATCTAAAGTTAAAATATAATTTGAAGATAATCCTGTTCAAAATTTGGTGATGTTTGAGGAATTGAAATTTAATTTTTTTCAAATGTAATAAAACAATTCTTTGAACCACTTCACGCTTGAAAATGTGGTTTTTTGTATGTTTTTATAAAATTTTTTCACAAGCGAAAATTTCTTTCAGTAGATTTTTTAATTTTTATTTATTTAACAGTTTATGTAAGATATTGGTTAATATTCTATACATTCGCACTTCGATATTAACAAAAAATTAACCTATGAAAATAAAATTACTCTTTATCCTGCTTTTGGTTAGCGTATCTTCTTTTGCTCAATATACACTTATCCCCGATACGTATTTTGAAACAGAACTAATCAGTCAGGGAATTGATTCTGGTACACCGGATGGTAAAGTTTTGACTTCAAAAATAAACACCCTGACTACTTTGAATGTTCGCGCAAGTAACATTAAAGATTTGACCGGGATTCAGGATTTTACTGCTTTGAAATCTTTGTTTTGTGATACCAATCAATTAACAGCTTTAGATGTTTCCAGGAATACTGCTTTAACATACCTGAGTTTTGGAGACAATTACTTAACGGTTGTAGATGTTTCCAAGAATACTGCTTTAATAGAGTTACGTTGTTATCATAATCAATTAGCAGCTTTAGATGTTTCCAAGAATACTGCTTTAATAACTTTATATTGTTATGAGAATCAATTAAAGACTTTAGATGTTTCTAAGAATACTGCTTTAACATACTTTAATTGTTCTTACAATCAATTAGCGGAACTGAATTTGAAGAATGGAAATAATTCTAAATTATCGACGAATAGTCTCTTTTATGGCAATAACTTAAGCTGTATTCAGGTAGATAATGTGGCTTATGCTAATGCAAATTGGGGTTCAGCCAAAGATGATGAGGCAAGTTATAATACAGATTGCTCGGCTGTTATTCAATACACTCTTATTCCTGATGTGAATTTCGAAAAAATGTTAATTCTACTTGGTTATGATTTTGGAACATCTGACGGAAAAGTGCCTACATCTAAGATTTCTGGGGTAACTTCTTTGGATATTTCTGGTAGATCTATTAGTAATTTAACCGGAATTCAAGATTTTGTGGCTTTACAGTCATTAAATTGTAGCAGTAATCAATTAAAGGCTTTAGATTTTTCTAAGAATACTGCTTTAACAAGTTTAGTTTGTAACTCAAATCAATTAGCGACTTTAGATGTTTCTAAGAATGTCGCTTTACAATATTTACAGTGTTATTCTAATCAATTAACGGTTTTAGATGTTTCTAACAATACTGCTTTAAAGCAATTATCGTGTTATTCTAATCAATTAACAACTTTAGATGTTTCTAATAATACTGCTCTAACATATTTACATTGTTATTCTAATCAATTAACAAGCTTAAATGTTTCTCAAAATGTTTCTTTGACAGAATTAAAATGTTATTCTAATAACTTAACAAGTTTCGATGTTTCTAAGAGTATTGTTTTAACAAAATTATATTGCTATTCTAATCAGTTAACTGCTTTAGATGTTTCTAAGAATATTGCTTTAATCGAACTATATTGTTATTCTAATCAATTAACGGCTTTAGATATTTCTAAGAATACTACTTTAAAATATATAGACTGTAGCTCAAATCAATTAACGGGTTTAAATTTGAAGAATGGAAATAATACTAATTTTAGCACCTACAAATTTACAAACAACCCTAATTTAAGTTGTATTCAGGTAGATAATGATTATTATTCTAATAGCAGTTGGAAGTCATATAAAGACGCTACGGCAAGTTATAATAAAGATTGCCTAACTTACACCCTTATTCCTGATGTGAATTTTGAAAAAAAGTTAATCTCTTTAGGAATTGATTCCGCAACAGTTGATGGACAAGTGCCAACTTATAAAATAAATACATTAACCGATTTGGATGTATCCAATAGTTCAATTGCTGATTTAAGTGGTATTCAGGGATTTGTGGGTTTGTATACATTAAATTGTAGCGGTAATCAATTAACAGCTTTAGATGTTTCTAAAAATAAGTCTATATATTCTTTAAACTGTAGTTCAAATCAATTGACTAGTTTAAATTTAAAGACTGGAACTAATACTTATTTAAGTACCAGAAACTTTAAAAACAATCCTAATTTAAGTTGTATTCAGGTAGATGACTTTTCTTATTCTAATAAAAATTGGGTTAAAGACAGAGATGCTACGGCAAATTATAGTATAGATTGTTCAGTTGCTCTTCAATTCACCCTTATTCCTGATGTGAATTTTGAAAAAGAACTAATCAGTCAGGGGATTGATTTGGATGGTGAAAACGGAAAAGTGTTAACAGCTAGTATTTCTTCATTGACTTTTTTGGATACTCACAGTAATAACATTACTGATTTAACCGGAATTCAAGATTTTACGTCTTTACATACATTTTATTGTATAGGTAATCAATTAACGACTTTAGATCTTTCGAAAAATACTGCTTTAGAAAGCTTAATGTGTGAATCTAACAAATTAACAAGCTTAGATGTTTCTAAAAATACTGCTTTGAGATTTTTAAGTTGTATTAATAATCAATTAACAGTTTTAGATGTTTCTAAAAATACTGCTTTAGAACAATTAGTGTGTTATTCTAATAAATTAACAGCTTTAGATGTTTCTAAAAATACTGCTTTGATAAATTTACTTTGTTATAATAATCAATTAACGAGTTTAAATTTGAAGAATGGAAAGAATGTTAAATTAAGCAACAGAGATTTTAAAACTAATCCTAATTTAAGCTGTATTCAGGTAGATGATGTTGCTTATTCTAATGCAAATTGGGCTACAGCCAAAGATGCTACGGCAAGTTATAGTGAAGGTTGCCCTCCTTACATTGTTGCAGTTAGCAGTGCGTTTGAAGACAAATTAATCGCTTTAGGAGTCGATAAGGATGGAAAAAACGGTTCTGTTTTGTTTGCGAGTATAACAAATGTAACCAGCTTAGATGTGTCCAATTCCGGTATCACCAGTTTATCAGGAATCGAATATTTTTCAAAGCTAGAAACCTTAAACTGTCAGGGAAATTTATTGACTTCAATAGATTTGTCTTCCAACCTTGCATTGAAATATTTAGATTGTTCAAATAATCCGTTATCGGCTTTAGATGTTTCTAAAAACACCCAACTTACAGAATTGTATTGTGATGGTATCGTAACAATCACCAAAAAAATCAATGCCAAAACCAGCGTTACCAATCAGCTAACGGCCTTAGATGTTTCTAAAAATTTAGCGTTGACTAAATTGAGTTGTTCTAACAATCAGATAGTAAGTTTAGACCTTTCTAAGAATACTCTTCTTACAGATGTAAATTGTTCCAACAATAAATTAACTTCTTTGAATTTAAACAATGGAAATAATAGTAAACTGGTCAATATCAACCTCAAAACGAATGCTGCACTATCCTGTATTCAGGTAGATGATGTTGCTTATGCTAATACCAATTGGTCAACCGCCAAAGATGCAACAGCAATTTATTCTAAAACAACTTGTACTTTAGGAATCGAAGATTTGGTTTTTAACAAAATCGCCATTTATCCTAATCCGACCAAAGGAGAATTACACATTGACAACATTGTGTTAGAAAAAGCAAGCGTGTACGATGCATTAGGAAAGTTGGTAACAGCTACGAAATTTACTAATGGTTCAAACACTAATAGCATCAATTTATCAGGATTCCCAAAAGGAATTTATTATGTGTATTTAGAAACTGAAGGATCTACTACTGTTAGAAAAATAATAGTCGATTAAATTAAAAAATATATATAAGTTAAAACCACATTTTCATTCGTTTGAAAATGTGGTTTTTTATTTAAAAAAAATGAAATAAGATTTTTCGAATTACAAAAGAGCCTGAGAATCTAAATTCCGCAGACTTTTACTTTGTCTTAATAGGCAAGGCAGAACTCGAACCAGAGTTAAATCACTTGTTTTACTGTGCTTTGTATTTAGTAGGGCTAATTTGATTGGAAATACAAAACGTTTTTGTCCATGTTTACCCCAATCTTTCCCTAAATTCTTTTGGCGTTAAATTCAATAATTTTTTTACATATCTGGTAAAAAAAGAGCGACTGCTGAAATCCATTTGATCGGCAATTTCAGATATGTTAAGGTTTCTGTTTTGAAGCAGAAGAATAATATGCTCTTTGGCATGACGCTGTATCCATTCTGAGGCAGTACTGCCGGAGTGAATTTTACAAAGATGATTGAGGTATTTTGCAGTGATGTTTAGTTCGCTGCTGTAAAATTGTACTTCCCGATGTTTTAAACAATGCTGTTGAAGCAATTGAATAAACTGTTCGTACAAAGTTCCGGTTTGCAAACTATGCTTGCGCTGTTCATATTCATTGGCAAAAATATGCCACATTTCTAAAATAAATAATTGCATTTGCAGCTTTAAAGCTTCTTCGTAAAAACGATGTTCGGTTTCCAGAAAACGTTCGTTCAATCGTTTAAAATTAGTCAGGATTTTTTCTTTTATAGATTTAGTCTTGATATCTTTTATGGGATAAACCCGCGAATGCAATTGCGCATTGATGCTCCAGCTTTGATCCGGAATATTGTCCATCAGAAAATCCTTTTCTGCTAATAATACTGTTGCTTTAAAATTTTTAGAAAATTCCAATTCAGACAATCTGCTTTCTGCAAACCAAAACAAAAATTGTCCGCTTTTGCAAACCATTTTTTGGTCGTTAAATAAAAAGGTTATACTTCCATTATGACAATATAAATGTTTGTGGTACAGTTTATTAAAGTTATTTGGGAAATCGCTTTCTTTTTCAATTTCTAAAAAAACGACTCTTGATAATGCACTTTTGTCCATTTGTAATTTTTTCTGGCTAAAATAGGTAATATTTGACATTATTGCCGTTATCCGTGTCATAAATAAGAACGAAATTCTAGTTAATTTTGTAATAGAGAAAAAAAAACAAAAATGAGCACTACAAAGAATTCCATATTTGAAAGTTTAAAAAACGGTGAAACTATTACTGCCAATCATCCTGACAGAAGCCAATTAAGGGAAGCATCTTTTGCTACAATTACCCTTTTGCAAAAACTAAACAATAGTGCCAATCCAACAGAAATTGTTGAAATCTTAAGCGAAATAACAGATACAAAGATTGATGACAGTGTTTCCATTTTTCCGCCCTTGTATATAAATAACGGCAAAAACTTGAACATCGGTAAAAATATATTTATCAATTTTGATTGCACATTTTTGGCTTTAGGCGGCATCACAATAGAAGATAACGTACTGATTGGTCCTAAAGTTAGTCTACTCTCCGAAGGTCATCCTATAAATCCATCTGAAAGACAATCGCTGGTTCCAGGGAAAATTCATATCAAAAAAAATGCATGGATTGGCGCTAATGCGATTATTCTTCCGGGAGTAACAATTGGCGAAAATGCAATAGTAGCTGCAGGTGCAGTGGTTTCAAAAGATGTGCCGGACAATACTATTGTCGGAGGCGTTCCTGCAAAAGTTATTAGAGTAATTGAATGATATAATTCAAAAAAATGAAAACTAAAAGTTTAATCGTATCCGCAATTATTAGTGTATTATTTCTTTTACTAATGTCTTGTGGTACTTCAAAAAATCAACATAAAATGAATACATCAGTTCCAAAAATCAGCGATTTCCCAACAGGAGAAGAAAACGCAGGTTTTGCACAATATTTTTCAGGTAAATCGTGGCTGGCTCCATTAACGAAGGATAAAAATTTAAATGTTCCAATGTCGAACGTAACTTTTGAGCCGGGCTGCCGAAACAATTGGCACAGCCATACGGGCGGACAGCTTTTAATAGTTGTGGGCGGTGAAGGTTTGTATCAGGAAAGAGGAAAACCTGCCCAGCATTTAAAGGCTGGAGATGTGGTAGAAATTGCACCCAACATAGAACATTGGCACGGAGCCACTGCTACAAGCTGGTTTTCGCATCTTGCCACAAATGGTAATCCAACAACAAACGAAAATAAATGGTTAGAGCCAGTAACCGAGGAAGTTTATAAAGAAGCTAATAACCAATAATTCTTCCTTATAAAAATCATTCAATGTCTAAAATGGATTTTCTATTTAGATATAGAAAGTCTTAATAAAGAAACAATGCTGGAGATTAAAAAGAAAAAGAAAAATGAAAAAAATATTAATTGTTGCAGTAATTCTATTTTCAGGACAGATGATGGCACAAATAAAAAATAAAACAACAGTGAATAATATATCAGAACATTATACATTTAAGATGAGCGAAAAGGTTACCCGCCAAAAAGTTTCTTTCAAAAATCGTTATGGCATACTACTTTCAGGAGATTTATACTTACCAAAAGAAAATGAAAACGGTAAGTTTTCTGCAATTGCAATTAGCGGCCCTTTTGGAGCCGTGAAAGAGCAGTCGTCTGGATTGTATGCCAATCAAATGGCAGAAAGAGGTTTTGCAGTGTTGGCTTTTGATCCATCTTATACAGGCGAAAGCGGCGGAGAACCAAGAGATCTCGCATCACCCGAAATCAATACTGAAGATTTTAGTGCTGCAGTTGATTTTTTAGGCATACAGAAAAATATAGACCGAAATAAAATTGGCATTATAGGCATATGTGGTTTTGGTGGTTTTGCCTTAAATGCAGCTGCCATTGACAAACGTGTAAAAGCCGTTGCTACTTCTACTATGTATGATATGACAAGAGTAATGTCAAAAGGATACAATGATGTTGTTACCTTAGAACAACGTACAAAAACATTGGAACACTTGGGTGAACAACGCTGGAAAGATGCAGAAGCAGGAACATTTGCTTATGGTCCAAAATTAAACGCGGATTTGAAGGGCGATGAACCTCAATTTTTAAAAGAATATTTCGATTATTATCGCACTCCAAGAGGTTATCACGAGCGTTCGATAAATTCTAATGGATCATGGACAGCAACAACTCCATTGTCTTTTATGAATATGCCAATTTTAACTTACATCAAAGAAATTTCGCCAAGACCTATTTTAATTATTGCCGGAGAAAAAGCACATTCAAGATATTTCAGTGAGGATGCTTTTAAAATGGCTTCTGAACCAAAGGAATTGGTTATTGTTCCAAATGCTGTTCATGTAGATTTATACGACCAAGTAGATAAAATTCCATTTGATAAGTTGAATGCATTTTTTAAAGAGAATTTAAAATAAAAGGATTGATATTTCTGGCAACAAGCCTTAATGGTAAATTTGTTTTTGGCAGGAAGTGGACTTGAATTATTTTCTGTATAAATAAAAACAATTGAGACGTACATAGATTTAAACCCAAATTCGGCAGGACTTTTTTTGCCGAATTTCATCTTTTAAAACAGTCATGTCCCACGATTCTTTCACCAATATTGAATTAATAAAATAACGACTTTTCATGATAAAGTATATGACTAATGAATTATTTTCTAAAGCAGTCAATGCAAAATTTATTCAGATAACTATAACACGAAGAGAAAAAGGAGAAACAATTTGCTTTGATCCTGTAAAAGATCTGGAATATAATGGTGAATGAAAATAAGTGGGGATAAACAGGTGATTTGATATTTAAAATAATTAAAAATCACTTGTTTGTTTTTTTTTGTAAATTTAGAATTATAATTAAAGTACTAAACCTAAATAAATTGTCAATATTAAATCAGACATATTATGATACAATTAACCGTAAATGGCAAAACTGAAAAACTAGATGTGAGTCCGGAAATGCCGCTATTATGGGCATTACGTGACACTTTAGGACTTACCGGTACAAAATTTGGCTGTGGCGTTGCTCAATGTGGAGCCTGCGTAGTTCATCTTGAAGGTGAAGCAGTTCGTTCATGCGTTACAAAGATTAGCCGTGCAGAAGGTAAAAGTATCACTACAATAGAAGGGTTGTCATTACATAATGACCATCCGGTACAGCAGGCCTGGCAGGATATCGATGTGCCGCAATGTGGTTATTGCCATTCGGGTCAAATCATGTCGGCGGCAGTATTATTAAAGGAAAATCCAAACCCAACTGATCAGGATATTGACAATGCTATGTCGGGAAATATCTGCAGATGTGGTACTTATCCCCGAATTCGTAAAGCCATTCATATTGCAGCAGAAATACAGAGAAAAAAAGGCAGTTAATGAGAAATGATTTTTTAGGTAAAACATAAAGTCATAATCAAAACTGTACAAAAACGCTTCCTATGAAACAACATTCACAAATAAAATTTAAGAGATCCCTCCTTGTAAAATTTGCAGGGTTTATTTCAATTTGCCTTTTATTGGTTACCCTTATGGCTTTTGGAATTGCACGGATGGGCAACGACGAAAGTAAATACACAGTAATACCAGTAACCGATCTTAAAAAAGACAGTATAGAATCAGTGAAGGCTTTTGCAAAGGTATATTCAGTGCTCATGAGTCCGCGATGTATGAACTGTCATCCGAAGGGAGATATTCCTTTGCAGGGAGAAGACAGCCATTTGCACGCTATGGCTCCTAAAAGAGGAACTGACGGCAAGGGGCTGTATGCCATGAAATGTGC
Organism: Flavobacterium sp. MC2016-06; assembly: GCF_009711165.2. Taxonomy (GTDB): domain Bacteria; phylum Bacteroidota; class Bacteroidia; order Flavobacteriales; family Flavobacteriaceae; genus Flavobacterium. The sequence goes on from NZ_WMID02000001.1 coordinate 289,236, forward strand.
TAACTGCCACCAGCTCGAAAATACTCAGGGTATACATACTCCACCTGGAAACCCGAATTGGCACCTGCCGCCTGCAAATATGAAGATGGTGTTTGAGGGAAAATCTGCCCATGAATTGGCTAAGCAGTTAATAAACCCAAATCTTAACGGGCACAAGGATATGAAAAAGCTTATTGAGCATGCTGATGATGGCCTTGTACTAGCGGGATGGAAGCCGGCCAAAGGTTATAAATTACCACCTATTAGCCACACAGAATTTAAAAAAGCCTGGATAACATGGCTTGAAACTGGCGCATATGCGCCAAAATAAACAGCACAGTTTTCTAATTGATTAACTAAAAGAATTTACGATGCCTCAAACTATAAATACAGATTTTTCAAGAAGGAATTTTTTAAAGATCGCAGGCCTTGGAGGAACTGCACTATGTCTTGGTCTTAGTTTTATTAGCGAAGCCAACGCAGAAATAATAAAACCCCATAATGTTAGTGCAAATAGCTTCGAAATGAATCCATGGATTATTATCGAAACTTCCGGCAAAGTTACTATAGTTAATCACCGCTCGGAAATGGGCCAGGGTTCCTATCAGTCAGTACCACAAATCGTAGCTGAAGAACTTGAAGTAGACCTTGAAAATATAAATGTAATATTTGCGCAGGGCAATAAAGAAAAATACGGTAACCAGATTACCGGAGGAAGTTCTACAATCAGAGGTTCCTATAAAAATTTGCTAAAACTTAGTGCTACAGCCAGAGAAATGCTTATAACGGCTGCGGCTACCAAATGGGGCGTTTCTAACGATGTATGTTATGCATCGTCAGGTCATGTTTATCATAAACCAACGGGCAAAAAGTTTCATTACGGAGAATTAGTTGAAGATGCAAATAAGCTTGCAGCTCCTAAAGAAGTAAAACTAAAAAAACGTTCTGAATATCGATTAATAGGTAAACCCCTGCATCGTAAAGACAGCCCAATGAAGACTGATGGATCACTTATTTTTGGTCTTGATAAGCGTGTTGAAGGAATGCTTTTTGCAGCAGTTGAACGCAATCCAAGGCTACGAGGTAAAGTAAAAAGTTTTGACGATTCAGAAGCGAGAAAAATTAAGGGTGTTCGTGATGTATTTACTATTACAATGAAGGTTCACAATACTAACCGAGAAGGAATTGCGGTTGTTGCAGACACTACATGGGCAGCTTTAGAGGGAAAAAAGGCATTGAAAATTGTATGGGATGATTCCGGATTTGAACACATCAGCACGGCCGATATCTACACACGCCAATTAGATTTACTTCAAAAAGAAGAAGGATTATCCTTTAAGAAAATAGGAGATCCTGATTCAGTGCTAAAGGATAAAAATAATAAACTTGATGTTGTATACCAGACGCCTTATCAGTCACATTTTGCAATGGAACCTATTAACTGTGTAGCACATTATCAGGATAATAAAATTGAAATTTGGGGGCCTATACAAGCACCAGATTGGATTAGGGATGCCATCAGTGCCGATTTTAAGATGCCAAAGGAGAATGTTATTGTGAATATGACTTTCCTTGGAGGCGGTTTTGGACGTAAGGCCTTTACGGATTATCCAAACGAGGCGGTCGCAATTTCTAAAAAAATAAAGGCACCAGTTCAGGTAGTTTGGTCTCGTGAGGATGACGCAACACAAGGTCCTTTTAGACCCGGAATAACATACAGAGCGGAGGGAACGGTCGAAAATGGTGCAATTACGGTTGCAAAATTCAGGATGGCGGGTCAGAATATTGGTCATTGGCAGTCTGAAGAGCGAGGAAAACCGAATGGAAGTACTACTGAAGGCTTTTTGGCTCCCTATTTTGATTCAATAAAGAACATCAGTTTTTCTGATATTCCATTTGAAACACCTATTCCTGTTTTATGGTGGCGATCGGTTTACGCTTCGACAAATGGATTTGCTTTTGAAAGTTTTATAGATGAGTTAGCCCATCAGGCAGGTAAAGATGCTCTGGAATTTAGAAAGGAACACTTAAAAGAAGAACGTGTACAAAACCTCTTGGATAAGGCTGCAGAAGTTTCCGGATGGAAATCAAGAAAGAAAAATGAAGGTTTTGGGCTTGCCATTACCGAATGTTTTAAAACGACAGTTGCTCAGGTAGTTAAAGTCTCTAAAAATGCCGAGGGAGGTGTGAAAATAGATAAAGTGTGGGCGGTAATGGATTGTGGCTGGTATGTAAATCCAGATATTATCCATGCGCAGGTAGAAGGATCTATTATTATGGCCCTTGGTGCAGCAACAATGCATGAACAGACCTTTACAAACGGAATGGCTGATAAACAGAATTTTTATAATTATATAATGCCCCGAATTTATGACATCCCTCTTATAGAGGTGCATATTATGGAGAATGGTGAAGATGCTGGTGGGGTAGGTGAACCAGCTCTCCCTCCATTTGCACCGGCGCTAACCAATGCCATTTTTGATCTTACAGGAAAGCGCATCAGGAAATTACCTTTTGCTTTATCAGAAGTATAGAAAAAAATAACTTATAAATTTTTAGGAGTAAAGTGCTACCGAAAGTTAGTGCTTTATTTTTTGAAGAAATAATAAGGAGTGAAAGAAATAAACGACATCATAGCGGCTTATAAAATAGCCGTTCAGGCAGGAAAAAAAACGGCATTGGCTACTGTAGTAAAGGTTGAAGGTTCTTCTTACCGCCAGCCCGGGGCGCGTATGCTTGTTAGTGAAGATGGCGAACTTACAGGAGCCATTAGCGGGGGCTGTCTTGAAGGAGATGCGCTACGCAAAGCTTTGCTGTCAATAAACCAGCAGCAAAACAAGCTTATAACCTATGATACCAGCAATGATGATGATCTGGAGTTTGGTGTTCAGCTGGGATGTAACGGTATTGTGCATATATTGTTTGAATATATAAATGATGATTTGGTTAATAACCCTATTACATTGTTGCAGCAATTAGAAACAGAAAGAAAAGAAGCGGTAATAGTAACAGTATTCTCTTTGATTAGGAATACAGAACAGCCAGGTACTATTTTATTTTACAAAGAAGGTATCTCGATTACTCCAAACAATACTCCAAACCAACTTATTTTAGAGGTTTCCAATGCGATAAATAATAAAGTGTCTTTACTAAAAAAAGTAGCGATAAACGATATAGAATGCGAGGCACTGATACAATATATAGCCCCTCCGGTTTCGCTTATAATAGCAGGAGCGGGTAATGATGTCAAACCAGTTGCTGAGTTTGCCAGTGTTTTAGGCTGGGAAGTTACTGTTGCTGATGGCCGGGCTACACATGCAACAACACAACGATTTTCTTCTGTAAAAAAAGTAATGGTTGTTAAACCAAAGGAGCTTGTTGATTCTATACTAATTGACACTAATACATTCTTTGTGCTTATGACGCATAATTATAAATATGATCTGGCAATGCTTACATTGCTTTTGGAAACGGATTGTAAGTATATTGGTATTCTTGGACCCAAAACAAAGCTTAACAGAATGATTGAAGAGCTTAATTCTAAAGGGATAAAAGTCACCAATGAGCAATTGCAACGTATTTATGGCCCTGTAGGTTTAGATATTGGGGCAGAAACATCGGAAGAGATTGCTCTTTCTATAATTGCAGAAATTAAGGCAGTTATCAGTGGCAGGAAAGTCGCATCGTTAAAATATAAAGAAGAAAAAATACATACTGCCATGCCAGTCCTATAAATGAAAGAGAAATTCTGATGCTTCACGTTGCAAAACACAAGCATGATAATTATAAGTGGATAATATGGAAGAGACAACAGGCATCATAATATTAGCAGCAGGAAATTCATCCCGTCTGGGACAGCCTAAACAATTATTGGAGTACAAAGAATTTACACTGCTTCGTAACGTCGTACTTCAGGCAAAGTTAGTCCCAAAAAGCACTGTTTTAGTTGTAACGGGTGCTTACAAAGAGATGATGGATATGGAACTCGCCGATACTGCTGTTAAAATTATTAATAACCCAAACTGGGAAACCGGAATGTCGTCATCAATAACTATTGGACTGGAAACATTATGCGCAATAAACCCTAAAGTAAAATCCTGTATTTTTACTGTATGCGACCAGCCATTCCTTAAAACAAATATTTTTAATGAGTTATTAGAAGAGCAATCTATAACGGGAAAAGGTATTGCAGCATCGGCATATGTGGGAATTTTAGGTGTTCCGGTATTATTTACCAGCCATTATTTTGAAGAACTATTGAATCTTAAAGGAAATGAAGGCGCTAAGAAATTATTACAACACTATAAAAATGATGTTGCAGAAGTTTCATTTGAAAAAGGATCAATAGATATTGATACGATAGAAGATTATAACAGACTATTAAGGCAGGATAAAATATAAAAATGATTTCGGTAAAAGAGGCAAAAAAGAGAATAGCTAATGCTGTTCAAGACCTCAAAGTAAAAGAAGTTTCATTTATTTGTTGTCTTTTAGTTTTACACTCGAACAGGATCTTATTACTGCTGTATGCGCAGCTTATTCACCAACTTGGTCACTTTTACAATCGTAAGATCAATTTCTTCTACTGTAGTAAATCGCCCTAAACTAAAACGAATTGAGGCCAATGCATCAGCATCAATTAAGCCTAATGCTTTTAGAACATGTGAAGGTTCAGTTGTTGCGGCAGTGCATGCTGACCCGTTAGATACTGCTATGTTTTGTAATGCAATTATTAACTTTTCAGAACTGATACCTGGAAAACAAATATTAGTGGTGTTGTATAGACGGTGATTTGCCGAACCGTTTATAAAAGAACCCTCAATCTTAAGGAGTTCCCTTTCAAGATGATCTCTTAGTTGATTAATACGTTTGGCATCATTAGTCATTTCTTCCTGAGCAATTTCGCAGGCTTTTCCCAGTCCAATAATGCCGGGTACATTAAGTGTTCCGCTGCGCAGCTTTCTTTGGTGTCCACCGCCATGTATCTGAGCCTCCAATTTTATTTTGGCGTTTGCCGAAATATATAATACTCCAATGCCTTTAGGCCCATAAAATTTGTGTGCAGACAGCGTTAGTAGATCAATCCCCATTTCTTTAACATCAATAGGTAATTTACCAGCTGCCTGTGTAGCATCGGACATAAAAAAAGCGCCTTTTGCGTGAGCAATTTCAGCAATTTTTTTAATAGGTTGAAGTACTCCGGTTTCGTTATTAGCAAGCATTACACACACTAATAAGGTATCATATTTTATTGCATTTTCTAATGCAAGAAGATCAATAATCCCGTTTTTTTGCACTGGCAAATAGGTAACAATATAGCCCTGATCTTCCATATATTGGCAGGTATCCAAAACTGCTTTATGCTCTGTTGAAACCGTCACAATATGTTTCCTCTCAGAATCTCCAAGACCTTTGATCGCTAAATTAATTGCCTCTGTGGCTCCCGATGTAAAAGTAATCTCTGTAGATTTTGCATTTAATAAATCAGCTACCTGATAGCGAGCATTTTCAACAGCTTCGTTTATAGTTAGTCCCAATAAATGACTGCTGTTTGCATTTGCATATTGCTGAGTAAAATAAGGAAGCATAGCTGATAATATCTTATCATCAACGGCTGTAGTTGCATTATTATCTAAGTAAATCATGAAGGTTATTCTAGAGGAATTAATAGATAAGTAAAATTACAAAATATGCTTAGGATAAGAGTAAAGAAAACTACGTTTATTTCTCTATAAACATCTAAAGATTAAAACACGTTGTTTTCATTTGTTTGCTCTTTCAAACACTACCTCATTTTATTGATCCCATTTTAGTAGAGAGTATAAATTTCTTCTCTTTTACCGGTTAAAAATAAAGTTTACTGTATAAAAAAAGCTCAATTCGAAAGAATTGAGCTTTTTTGTGACCTCGACGGGACAAATTTCTATAAATTTCATGGATGATTTGAAGAGATTGGCTTACTATATTTAGGAGCTGTCTTTGATTGGTTTTATGAATTTGGTTTGGATGTCCTGTTGAAGATTGAAGCGAAAATGTATGTAATTTTATATCTGATTTTGCCATAAAATGTAATTTGATAATTTTTACTTTATTAATTTTATGTAAGAAGAGAAAGCCTCAATTTTTTGTGACAAAAAAGGTATCAAGTCCAGTACTACCTATGACACTATTGAATGTCTTTTTATATCTGTTAATTGTTTAATTCCATAATGTTACATAGTAGAAGGTGTTAATTGCATTCTGTCAGGTATTTGTTGTGACTGTCAATCTTAAGTATAACAGATGATTCTTTTTATTAACTATTTTTGTCCTTTAAAGTTCATGTCTAGGGAAATCAACTGGTGTTTTAAAAACTTTCCCTATAAAATTGGTAATATAATTATCTCCAACCACATGAAGAGCATCTACAAGATTTCCTTGATTATAACCTTCGATATAAAATTTTTCAAGAAGGTAATTATCAACACTTCCTTTGTGTTCAATAATGTTTTTAATTAAACTTACTAATATGTTCAACTTTGGATCAAAATGAGCAGTACCATTACGAAGTTCAAGTATTTCTTGATAGCTAAAATCATTAAGTTTAGCTATCATGGTATGATTATTCAAGCAATATTCTGCCTTGTTATCTTGGGATACGACAAGTGCAATGGCTTCTTGCTCTCTCTTTGATAAAGAACTTTCTTGTTTATGAAAGGGATAATAAGCAGTTAATGCATTTTCAGAATGCATCATAGTAACAAACATATTTGGAACATATCCTATTTTTTTATTAAAGTATTCGATATATTCCTTATTCTTTTCGCTTATTTTGTCTTGGTGTTTTATATCTGTTAAAAACATATTTATTCTTTTATTGACTTATTCGCTTATAAATTTTTAAATTCAGATACATTGATTCCTGAATACATTTTAAAAAATCTACTAAAATGGGCAGGGCTTTCAAATCCAAGTTCAAAGGCAATTTCTTTTGCTGATTTATTGGTATAATGAAGATAACGTTTCGCTTCAAGCACAATTCTATTTTGTATGAGTTTTGACGGCGGAGGCTGCTTTAACATTGAAAAAATGTTGCTTAATGTTTTAGGTGATTTATTCAATGCAGCTGCATAAAAACTCACACTATGTTCTTTTTTAAAGTTCCCTTCAATCACAAGCATAAAGTTCCGTACGATATCCATTTTTTCATCAGGAAATTCCTGATAGCTTTCATTTTGCAGTTTAGCAGTGCGGGTCGTTTTAATAATCAATTGTTTAAGCAGAGTTCTTAACATTTCTCCTTGAAAATTATCATTTGACAGCCATTCAGCAGAAAATATTTTTTCTAACTGACTCATAGCTTCTTTTTCTGTAGCGTCCAATTGAATAAACATGGGATGATGTATACCATAAAAAAGAAAACCTACACAGCCGACTTCAGCATCATGATTAACGATACAATAGAATTCACGATTGAATTGCCAGGCGATAAGTTTATCAGGATCTTCAAATAAGAAATGCTGATTGGAAACTAGAGGTAAAGTAGCAGCAGCAGGCAATGTATACACAATTTCGTCTATAGTCACTTGCTGCGATTCACCTTTATTATAAACAAAGGTAATAATAGGAGCCGCTGACTCTTCAAGAATGCCAGCGCCTTTGAAACTTTCATTATTTAAGTGCATTATAAAATGCCCAAGTGTCGATTTCTCTTTGTATTCTTTTATCATATTTCTACTTTAAGAAATTTTAATCAAATATAAACCAAAATGGCTGTTTTGTTTTATTACCGCAACGGTAAGTAATTATGAAGTTATTGCTGATTTTTCAAATATTTATTTCAGCATTATATAGAAGTCTATATCTAGTTTACCTCAATAATGTAGCAAATTAAATATGTGTATTTTAGCCTAAAGCCTTTTCTAAAAAAAAAATCAAGCAGGATAACCTGCTTGATTAATTTTTTTTTATTATTTTGAAAAAGCTGGTAAATTAATATCTTTTGACAGCGGAAAATCTACGGGTACTTTTGTAACCGAATGCAAAAGATTGGTGGTAGTCTTATCACCAATGAGCACAATAGTATCTACAAGGTTTTCCTTGGTATAACCAGCATCGAAGAATGTGTTAAGAAGATTTGAATCTATTTCTCCTCTTTGCTCTGTAATACTTTTTGTGAGTTTTGCTAAGGCATCTAATTTTGTATCGAATGATATTGATGCAGAACGAATTTCAAGGGTTTGTTCTTCAGTAAACCCCGCATGTTGGGCAACTATACTATGCGCACTAAGGCAATATATGCAATTGTTTACTTGGCTTACTACCAGATTTACAACCTCACTCTCTTTTGAAGAAAGTGAGGTTGCTCTATTTTGTAATTGAAAGTAAGCTCCTAAAGCATTCTTTGAATAGGCAAGTGTTGCATACAAATTAGGAACTTTCCCAAATGCTTTTTCTATTTGATCGAAAATTTTTTGATTATCTACTGAGACTTCATCTCTTTTAGGTACAGAAAATATTGTTTCCATTAGAATAATTATTGAAGAGTTACTTTTATGATCTTTGCAATAGTCGGCAATGTTGTAAATGCATTTGGATTGGGAACTTCTCCTATAGTTTTACTTTCAGTAAGTGGAGTACCTGCCAAGTTAAACTGGGTAATCCCTGCGCCAGGAAACTGATTAATAGCTGTTCCGTTATCAAATAAGCCAATCGATGCTGAAATATCTCCTTTTTGTGATGCATCTACGCCATTATTTGTTGAAGCAAAGAACCAATCGTTTGAGAACCCATACATCGTAGCAATAGCAATCCTATCGCCAGAGTATGTAGTAAGTTGCTGTGAAACGCTGCTTCCGGTTTGTGTACCCACTTTAGGTAAAAGAACCTTTGAAGTTGGATCTGCTAATACATAAACGTTTTTTACACCTGGTAAAGTTTTCAGATATGCCGCCAATACAGAAGCATCTCCTTTTTGAGCAAGTTCTTTTAAACCTTTGCCTCTGTCATTTTCCCCTGTTTTATAAATTGGATTTTCTATACCATTATAAACAACTACTAATATAGGAGACAAAGGAGTGAAAATTCCTGTTTGGCCATTTATGTAAGCCCCCAAAACACTGTTATCACCCATTTCGGCAATATTTGTAAGTCCATTTGCAGTTGGCGTACCATCTTTGTATAAAGGATTAGGATTTAATAAAGTTCCTCCGGCAATATAAGATATAGACCACACTCCAGGACTAAATGGAGTTGGATTTGTAGTATTACCTGAAGTATTTGTTATTGTGATTGTAAAGGTTGAATTACCATCATAATGTAATGACGCATTCATCATTGCTGATGCTGAAGCATATGTATTGCCTTGGTCATCTGTCCCATTAACCTCCTTAATATTTTTAGTCGCAGATTCTGCAACTCCTGGATGTGTTGCTCCTAAACCTGGAACCTGATTTATTCTTGTACCGTTATCCCATAGTTTAATTTGGCTCGAAACATTTCCTTCAATTGGAGTTCCGTCCTCTTTATATAAACTTATGCCAGGATTGGCAGGAGCAAAGAAAAGGTCATTTGACCAGCCGTACATTGTAGCAAAAGATAATGCCTGTCCTTTGGCAGCCGAAAATTGAAAAGAAATAGATTCTCCAGGCATTACAAGAGGAGAAGCTCCAGTATTTTTGAAAGTTCCTGATTCTACAAGAGGTTTTGAGTCTAGTACATTTTCTACTGTAATGGAGGAAAGTGTCCCTGTTTCCATTTTATCACTATCATCATTGTTACAGGATACTAAAAAAAATGGAATAGCTGCTAATGTCAGCCATGTTAATTTTGTTCGATTTGTTTTCATCTTTTCATGTTTTTTAAAATTACAGGACAAAGTTATCTATAGCTTATACTATAGCTGATACCTGATTTTCCCGACATGTTGACGATATTCCCTTAACAGAACAAATTATTTTGGGATGGTTAAAGTAAGAATAGTATAATTTGTAATGAGATGAAAAACAATAATCATATTGCATCAATTTGGAAAAGAACTCTTGTCTTTAAGAATATTTGGGTTTTGCCGCATCTGCAAATAACTTTTACTATTAAAGATTTAAAACTCATCAAATGAATACCAAAGATCATTGTTATCCTAAGTCAATTATTCTTCAAGCAGTTTATTTTAAATTAAGATTTACCTTGAGTTAAAGGGATGTTGAGGAAATAATGAAAATGCGTGGAATACAAGTTGATCATGCGATGATTCAGTGCTCTGGGGATTTAAATTTACTCCAATCATTGAATCTCAGATGAAAAAGAGAAAGAATAGAGTAGGATTGAGCTGGCGGATCATCGTTTTATAAAATGGCGGATACAAAACGGTTTAGGTTTGAAAAGTTTTGAATGTGCCAAAAGAACCCTGGGAAGAATTGGAGTGGTGCAGATGTTGAGAAAGAATCAGATGCTTAAGCCAAGTACAAGTATGTTCAAATCATTTTGTAAATTGGTCGCATAATTTTTGGATTTCTAATTTCTTTCGGATTTATTTGGTAGATGCGACAGAACCCAATTTCTCTTTCTGCTACTACTTTGGGGAAATTGATCGCTTTTGCTTAATAAACGTAAAAAATTTTACAGATATACTCAATTCTTCGATCAGAATTAAATATTAATTTATTGAATGGTTTAATTTGCTTTATGTGTTTGTAAAACAGGTATTTATACGTTGTGTAGAGTTGTTTTATTAGTGTAATTTTATTCTTGTTAATTCAACTGGTCGATCTTGTAATTTTTAAGCAAGATTCTTCAGCTTATTCCCAAATCAATATTGCGGATGAAATATGATGTGTCTATGAATTACATTTTTATTTAATAATTTAATCAATAAGTAATGGACTTAAAAGAAAAACTCAATCAAATTGGACAAAAACCAGACTTGATTCTTATTATCACCGATGAGCAGCGTGCAACACAGCATTTTCCTGCTGGATGGGAGGAAAAAAACCTTCCTAGCCTTACGTTTTTAAAGAAGAATGGATTTAGTTTTGACAGGGCTTTTTGTAATACCTGTATGTGTTCTCCTAGTCGGACAACGTTATTTACAGGAACCTATCCTGCCAAACATGGAGTCAGCCAGACTTTAACTGAAGGAGGTTTATTATCTCCACAAGAACCAACACTTAGTAATACGATGCCTAATATAATGAATGTACTTTGGGCAGATGGCTATGATGTGCAATACAGAGGTAAATGGCATATGAGTAAAGGAGTAGCTCCTAATGGCACTAAAACAAATTATGAAGATTTAACGCCCTCAGATATTTCATTATATGGTGCAATGGGATGGGTTGGTCCAGATGCAGGTGAAGATGTAAATCCACTTAATTTTGGCGGCGGATATGCAAATCATGATGCAAAATATACAGCCGAAAGCATACAATATTTAAAAGAAGTGAAAGCTCAAAGAGCTGCAGGACATCATAAACCTTACTGTCTTATTCTTTCACTGGTTAATCCGCATGATGTTTTGGCGTATCCAAAATCTGCGGGTACTTCAGGTTACCATCAAGACAGCTGGACAGGCAGAGAAATAGGTCTTCCGGCTACCGTAAATGAAAATCTGCTTGAAAATAAAAAACCGATGGCACAGGAACAAATTTTACTTAATATGGCCCTAAGTCTGGGACAAATTAAGAGTACTGAAGACAAGCTAAATTATATTAATTTTTATGGCTATTTATTGAGTCATGTTGATAAAGAAATTGGCTTGCTGATTAAAGAATTATACAAAGTAGATGAAAATCGAGGCAGATTGGCAGATTCTGCCATTGTTATCTTAACATCTGATCATGGCGAAATGGGTTTAGCTCATGGCGGACTGCGTCAGAAAACTTTTGTTGCATACGAAGAGGCATTACGAGTACCGCTTGTAATTTCAAATCCGGTTATATTTAAAGATCACGACATAAAGCAGTCAATGGCATTAGCAACGCTGGCAGATATCATGCCTACTTTTATTGATATAGCAAATGTATCAAATCCGCCTGCAGGACTTGCGGGTACAAGTTTACTGCCTATAATGGAAAATAACACACCTGTTCAGCAAAGCATTTTGTTTACTTATGATGATATTAAGGCTGGTTCAAATAGTAATTGGAATATAGTAAAAGCTGCAAACCGCATTCGGTGCATCCGAACAGAAAAGTGGAAGTATGATTATTACTTTGATGCGGCAACAGCTTATTTTAAACAATATGAATTGTATGATCTAATTAATGATCCGCTGGAAATTACTAATCTGGCTTACGATCCGGCATACAGCGAAATTAGAAAAGATTTAGAAGAGCAGCTGCATCAGCTTGAAGTAGAAAAACTCTGGGTCAATATGCCAAAAGACGTTTATAGCACCACAGCATTCAACTAATAAAAACACATACATTATGTCACAAAACACAAATCAAGACGTGAATACAAATACAGTAAGTTATGCAGATTTTAATAATCCTGCCGGACAAACAACCATTCAGGGAATAAGAGGAGTTTCAGAGTCTGAAAATGTCTATATCGCAGGGAGTTTATTAAGTGAGAACAATCTTGTTCAGGGATTAATTTATGAAGGATCGCTTAAAACAAATGAAGAAGAGAAATGGCATATTGTTAATTTTCCAAGTACACCAGCTGCTACAGTTGTTAATACTTCTTGTTACGGGCCTAATAACGGACCTCATGGCACAGTACAAATTGTTGGCTCTTATAAAATTTCTGCTTCTGCGGGTAAAGTTCCAAGTGGAAACCTCGGATTCTATTACGAAGGTTCTATTGACGGTTCCGGTACATGGATTCAGGTATCACCAAATGAAGGAAATACCAATAATGTATTTGTTCACAGTGTAATGGGCGGTCTAGCTGTTGGAAATTACGATGTTGAAAATGATAAAAATGGATATGCATTTATATACAATACAATCAGTAAAGAATCTACCGAGTTTAAAGTGCCAGATTCACTAACGACTACTTTGTATGGCATTTGGCATAATGGCGGAGACAGTTACACAATGGCCGGAGGATATACCAGTCCTAAATTAGGGAAAATAAGCCAGGCTTTTCTGGTGGATTACAATTCTAAAACGAAACAAAGCAGTAATTTAAAATCATTCAGCTGCAAGAATGAAACAGCTTTATCTATAATTACTCATTTTGAAGGTATTACTGCTTCTAAAGATAATAGTTATAATATGCCATCGGATTGGATTAGTTTAAATGGAGAAAAAAACGGAGCATCTTTTGTTTCTGTAAGCAGAAATTCTGATGGATCATTTGGAGAAGCAAATTGGACTGATATTGATTTTCCGGGCTCAAGTGTTACAAGTGCCAATACAGTATTTAGAAATAACATATTAGGCATTTATGCAGTCGAAAATAGTTCTGATACCAAAACAATATCTTCTTTCGTTGCAAAAGTAAGCATTGAAAAAAAGATGGTAATGTAATTTAAAATTATTATTAAGAATAAAAAAGCTGTCAATAAATAAATATTGACAGCTTTTTCATTTTTTGATTGTTTTTTTATAAAAAACTAATGTAAAGACAAAATGTAGTTTACGATGATGCTTTTTTGAATTATGAGATCAAGAAATGAATCAATTTTTAACTTTGGTTTAAGAACAATGACTAAAGCTGACATTCGCAAGCTGTAGTTGCTAAATGTAAAATAAAAAAACTTCTGATTTCTTTGGGATTTTTTAATTGCAGCCGTTCAGCGCGGGGTATTTTAATTTACTCCGTAACTCTTTCTTTTTGCTTAGAAGATTGGTTTTATTTTATATGTTTTTTTGAGTTCTTTTAAACTGTTTCTGAATTTATTTCTGCACTGTATTTTTAACAGTGCTGTGCATTGTCATAAAAAGATAAAATTTTAAATTTGGTGTAGTAGATAAAGTTCTAACCAGCCAGTCTTTCACCATGGAAAAAGCAATACAATTAAAAGTGAGAAAAGATTTGGATCCCCGCCAGCAGCTCACCGTTATTAAATTAAAAGGAAGCCTTATCTCCAGAGGTTATACCCAAATTATCCATATACTGGATCAGGACGAGGATTATCATATTAATACCTTTGAAACCGCGGCCGAGAACCGCAGTGAAGCCCAGCAGTACATAGAGGCTTTTATCAACGCAGAGAACCTTGCCGATACGATTTCCATCAAATAATACTGCTGTGCAAGGTGCCGGCCGCTGTACAAAAATACTCCGGATCGACCTTGGATATTTAAGATCGTCGATGTAATCCTATAAAAAAACGGTAATGATAAGGTTTTTTATTGGTGTTAAATCTGCATTAAAATTTTCTCTGAGAAGCTTTAGTATTATGGACTCCGCCATGAGCTGGCTTATACCTTGTGAGTTCATCTTCTTCAAACTCATCACGGCCAGTCTACCCAATTTCGAATTCCCTGCCGGAGGGATTATCCTTATCTGGTTCACTGGTTTGAAAAGGGTCGCTTTGTTCCTTATTGCTCGAGAGTATACAAATCAGTTTTAAACCCTTCAGATGGGGCCATGGTCTCTTATATCCTCTTGGGTGTCCTTCTTGGTGATATCTTTGGATGCGCACCCGGGTTCATTATCAAGGTTCTCTGAATCATAAGTGCTGCCCTCTGGAACGATTCTTTTTGGGTCTGTGCTTGCGTTTTGAAAATTTCAGTTATCCAAAGGGTAATTTTGTGGCGCGTCTGAATTTGTCGTTTGACCTTTGTCAAATTTAAAGAGGATAGTAATAATTTTTTTACAGAATAATAGTGAGAATTTATAAAATTAGGGGTCAGGTAATCAGGCGGGTAAGTGCCGGTATTATATACAATAGAAGATGCTGATCACCGAGTTTTTTAGGTTTAATATTATTTTTTGGAGCTTTTTCCCGCTATACGTTCCAATCTTTTGTGCCGAACCCCGGCACAAAAGGATTTCCACTGCTATCGGGGCTAGGGCTGCTGGAGGATCCCGGTTCTTTAGACTAATAAAAACAAGAAGGTTATATAAAAAATGGCGTCAATTGTCTTCAATTGACGCCATCTGGCTTGTTTGTGACCTCGACGGGACAAATTTCTATACATTTTATGGAGGATTTGAAGCGATTGGCTTACTATATCTAGTGTCTGTCTTTCATTGGCTTTATAAATTTGGTTTGGATGTCCTGTTGGGGATTGAAACAAAAATCTATTTGATTTCTCAAAGATTTTAAAGAAAGTGATAATTTATTTTAGTAAAAAAAGACAAGCCTTAAATTTTGCGGTACGTGTGGTATTTCTAAAAAAACTTCACGTTTCAGCACAAAGTATGAATAGCTAACATTTCTTTAAAATTCTTCTTAACTTTTTGTGGCGTAAAAGATATCAAGTCCACATGTAAATACATGTTTTTCTACAGTTTGTTTTTGGTTTTAATATGAAAAAAAATAAAGTAAAAACGAACCAAACTCATTTTTTAATAAAGTATATGAAAAAAAGGTGCCAATTGAAGACAATTGGCGTCTTTTGGCTGCAGTGAAGGTTACTGAACAATTTAGAAACCATTTATTATTTTTTGTAATTAAAAATCAGGTAAAAATACTCTTACTTATCGTTTTTTAATTCAGTTACTTTGTGATCAACCAATTCATTATGAGTTTTAATCGTTGAGTCTAATATTTGCAGAGGGTTAATGAAAAGGTTTGATTTTCAGTTGTTTGTAAAGTATATATAAATCATTAACAATACTAAGACAAGTTATGCAATCAGAATTTAGAATCTATACCATCGAAACTTTTAGAGATTATATAATGAATACCCGTTTTTCCCGTAAAATATGGTTTTTACAAAATCATCATACATGGAGACCCAGTTATCACCATATCAGGCCAGGACGTGATGAACTCTACTGGCTTGAGTCGATGCGAACAAGCCATATCAGGGATAGGAAATGGGCTGACATTGGACAAAATATTACAACATTCCCTTCGGGCAAAATTGCCGTTTGTCGCCCTATAAATAGAATTCCGGCAGGTATTGCGGGTGCCAATACGGGCGCAATATGCATAGAACACTTTGGTAATTTTGATATTGGCGGAGATGTCATGACCCAACAGCATCGCGATATCATAATCGCTGTAAATGCTATTTTATGTATCAAGTTCGATATAGTTCCTTCTACACCTTTAATTGTTTATCATCATTGGTTCAATAGTTCGGGAAGAAGATTTAACCCAGAGACCATAAATTCAGGTGAGGTGCAGCTAAGAGCCTTACAAAAAAGCTGTCCCGGTACTAATTTCTTTTTGGAGGAAAGTAATGATTTTAAAGGAAATACGCTACTGTCGGCAGAAAGTAACTTTTATCCTTTGATTCGTGACTATATAGCTAAAATGAATGATGACGATAATACTTCTGTAAGTATGCTTGTAACAGCTTCCGGACTCAATGTAAGAATAGGCCCGAATACTAGATTTGCGGTTAAAAGGGTGTTAATCCGAGGTACAATAGTTCAGGTATATGAGCATGCAAATGGATGGAGCAGAGTCAGCCAAAACCAACAGGAATGGGTGAATTCGACCTATTTAAAAAACGCTTAAATCAATTGTAAACTACAGATTTTAAATGAGATGGAGGTTTTAAATAATTGAACTACAAATAAGAAGAGTTGTTATTTATTTGCTGATAAATTTCATATTTATCATGAGATGTAGATTTCATAATCTTACAAAAAAGTGCAGTCCCATTTTGACTGTTATGACATAAAATACCTCACTCATGACGCTAATTGCCTATTTGATACATTTTTTTTAATTTTTCTTACAATTAGACAATAGCTTTACTCTGAAAGAAAGTGCTGCATTTGAAAAAGAATCGAGAAAAAATTTAGATATAAAATTGAGTTTAGCACCAATCTTAGATCATAATGTTCAAAAGCTATTACCTAAATATAAAGAATATTAAACCATAAAACAAACATAATATGAATAATCTACAAGAACACCACAAGAAAAACTTTGAGGAAGTAAATGAACGTTTAGGATTGACTTCTGAAAATGAAGTATTAAAATCATTAAGCAATGATATTTTAGCAAAAAAAGATACTATTGTCTTTGGAGCTGACGAAGCGAGCTGTGATATAGTTGGTAAAGTTATACCAGTTCCTCACATAGCAGAACTTAAAAGACTATCAGGTGTACCGTCTGATGGCGATGACACTCATGTTCAATACGTTGAAAAACCAGCAGTTAAGTATAATAGTAGTAAGAATATTAGCGATAGTGAAAAAGAAGATATTGCAAAAGCAGCAACAGCTTATATTTTAGGCGATCCTGAGAAGGTTAAAGATTATGAGGATGCTATTAATGATACTCTGTTTCCAGGCAAGGCAGTATTATTTTCTGTTGAGAATTTATATGTTAAAAATGGACAGACTGTTGTTTTTGGATCGACTGGAGAACCAGAAATTTACAATTTTGGGACCATCACTATTGAGAAGGGTGGGCAGCTGTCTGTGGTTGGAAATATCCAATTAACATGCCAGTTATTTACACAATTATAATCTAAATAATCTTAAATTTTAAACAAAATGGAAAATACTAAAGAGACTAGAAATACTATAGAATTTATATCTGCAAATCCTACTAGTCCAGCAACTAGCGGAACTAATGGACCAGTTGGACCAAGTGGAGGTAATGGATCCCCTGCAACATATACTTATGACGGAGGTAGTTGCACACATAATTGCTCAGGTCCAGCCACCAGAGGTTCAGAAGGAGGACGGGGTGGTACAGGCTTAAATGGTACTAATGGGCATAACGGAGTTCCGGGTCCTATCAGTATGTGTTATCTTGGTGAAATTAGAGGTGATGTTACAATTGTTGTCGGAGCAGGGAATGGACAAACTGGTGGTAACGGCGGTAATGGCGGGCAAGGAGGAAGAGGAGGCTTTGGTGGTGCCTGGAATCCTGATGGTTATACTGATATAAGAAACAGCTGTAATGATGGAAAAAATGCACCGGATGGACCTCAGGGGCCTCAGGGTCAAGGTGGTACAGGTGGTAATGCAGGTAATGCCGGGGCAGGAGCTCAGATAGTACTTTCTTACATCTCTACAGGTTCTGAGAATATATCACATAATGTTATCAATAGTCAACCTGGCGCAGCTGGTAGAGGTGGTGATGTAGGAGGTGCTAATGGGCTTCCAGGGAGGGTAGGTACGCCTTCTATAATTACGCAAAGGCCTTTAAATCCCTAATTTTTTTTAAATAATATCCGGATGCTTAATGTATCCGGTACCTTTTTAAATAACAATAATTTTGATGTATTATGATAGTCAATGGTATAAATTATAGTATTTATATATCTGCAAAAGATGGATTAAATGGCACTAACGGACTTAATGGTATTGAGGGAGCATCTGGTCCTAATGGTATTGATGGCTCACGCAGCGGAGGCTGGTTTCCAAGATGTACTTGTGCCACAAATGGCAAACTAGGACTTAATGGCAAAGATGGAGTTATAGGAAGCGATGGTACACCTGGTTTAGATGCACCTGTCAGTTTTGTTATGACTGTTGTTGATTTTGTCATTACTGGTTCTGAACTTAATATTTTTAGTCAGGCAGGTAATGGAGGTAATGGCGGAAACGGCGGAAACGGCGGTAATGGCGGAAACGGCGGTAATTCAGGAATAAATATAGACAGATGCCTTGACAATAACTCTTGTCCTTTTGCTACAGGAGGTAATGGAGGTAATGGGGGTAATGGTGCTACAGGAGGTAATGGTGCTACTGGGGGCAATGCTGGTAATGTTATAGTGTATTACTACAATTATTCTACTGATATGAGTAAGATGACCTTGGGAACTAATCCGGGAAGGGGAGGACAGGGAGGTCTTCCAGGAAATTTTGGAAATCCTGGGAATGGCGGTACTAATGAAGGTGGCTCGTCACATGCTTCGAGCGGTTTTCCCGGAGGAAATTCGGGCGGAGGAAATCCTGCAGAAAACGGAACTCAGGGAAAAGTTACTTTACTTAAAAAAAACAAAATAATATTATGAAAGATAGTGATACATCATTACAGGTCTTAATGGTACAACTGGCTTCACAGGCCGTCTTGCCTACTCTTGTTACATCAGGACCACAGTTGCCAACTGGTTGGGTAAGACTAACTACTTTTTCCAGCAGGGCATTAGGAACTGTTGTACCTGTGCAGGGGTTTTTATCTGTTGGGCCTTTTAATGAAGATGGTGATCTTTCAGTCGCATTATCTCTTGGTATTACCTGGAATGGATTTTCTCAAAATAATTTATTGGGGTTTCCTGTTCCAGGTATTGACCTTAGAGCGCTACCATCAAGGGTTATAGGCAAAAATGCACGACCATCTGATATTCGACCAATGGTATTATCTGTATTTGCAGATGCTTATATCAACGCACAAAATGTTATATGGGAAAGTCTAACTTTTATTAAAGACGAATATAGTGACTTACCGTTTTATATAACCGGCATGGGGCTAGGTGCACCGATAGCGCAAATTTGTTCATTGGACTTTAAAAGTGGAAATGTAGGTCCTAATAAACAAGATCCTCCTGCACAACTGGCAGAAGGATATACTTTTTCTACACCGGCATTTACAAATATTGAATTTCAGGCTTTTTATAATTCATTGATAACCAATAAAAATATGCCAGCGCAGTATGCTATTAGTGCAGCAACGCCAAGCATCAGAGCTGATTTTTTCCCTTTAAATGATGGTTACTTTGCACTTGGGGCAATACAGTATATTAGTAATCTTGTTTTGCCTAAGTATGATGTTCCTTGGTGGAATCGCAGTGATGTTTATTATTTAAAGCAATTGGGAGGAGAACCAATAAACAATTTAGCTATTCCAGTTTCATTCTCAAACCTGCCTAATGGTTTTTCACAAAATATGGCCTTTGTATTATCATTATTGACGGCTGCAACTTATCAGTTGGCACAGCATCCTGAATCATTAATAAAATTAAATATAGCTCCTTACACACCGTACAAAACGATTGGTGACGGCACTAGTTTCGCGACCATTTTCCAAAGTCTGGATTCGGTTGTCGTGGCTTTTAGGGGGACAATAAGCTTTAAGGAGTATTACACTTATAATTGTCAGTCAATCTTTGCTAATGTTAGTTTTATTGAGGATCCAGGGGCAGTAGTACATGCTGGTACAGAAGCAATATATAATCTGCCTATCAATAATTCAACAACAACATTATCTGCCGCATTAATAGCAGAACTCAAAACTATTGCACCGGGTAAAAAACTGTATATAACTGGCCATGATATAGGTGGCGCAGTAGCCAGCCTTGCAGCAATGGATTATGCAATGAGCAAATACGGCTTTGATGTAACAGCTTTATACACTTTTGGGAGTACCTTATTTTCTAATATTATCTTTAGAAATTATTTTAACGATGAAGTTGGAGCCTATAGTTATCAGCTATTAAGGCTTAATGATAGATTGTCTAACGCAATTGAAAGATTAGGATATTTTAGTTTAGCGAACCAGATAACGGTAAATGGGCGACTTGAAATAGAAGAATCTACCTTCCATTCACTGGCAGGTTATATTAATCTTTTAAATCCATCCGGATCTTCTTCAATATCCCAAAAAGATTCTGATAGTGAATCTCTATAGAACCCTAAGTTTTATCTCTCATGGAAAACACAGCTTTTTACGATACAGAAACCTTCACAGAGGAAAGCAATAATGGCATTACGTTTTCTGGACTTGATCCCATTTTAGGCAGTCTTGGTGAAATGATAGGACTTCTTGATAAAGAAGAAATCCACGATGATACCTACAACCTCATCAATGAATGGTTTACAGACCCTATAGAAAAAACTAAAAACGGGTTCACAGAAAAATCGTCTAATCTGGGTGATTTATTAGGGCAAATATTAGGTAAAGTAGGAGGGAATGCTTTAGGTATTCCTGTAAAAGATCCGGCCTTATTAGGTACATGGTACCCTGTAAAATATGACGACCAGGAAACGGGGCTTTATTTTGTAACCTCACAAAATGGTACAGAAACTGTTTTAGGCTTAGGTGTTTTACATACATGGACAGTAACATCAGAGAATCCATTAGTTAAAGTTAATGTTTGGGGACAGATTCCTTTTTTAAGGATAGATAAAGGGAAGGTTAATATTACATTTGATAAAGAAGGATATCCAATTAATTTTGGGATAGCCGTAGAAGGTGCAAATACCAACAGCCCTTTAATAGATATTAATGATGTTTCTTTTAATGGGGTAAAAGTAAACGCCAGTATAGATTTGGCGGCAGCCATACCTTTTAATATTACGGTTCAGGTACTAGCTTTAAAACTTGTAGGAGATAAAAAACCAAGCGACCGTACACTTGCAGATCTTGAAGCTATAACAGGCCAGCAGATACTGGAAACAGTATCCAGCCTTTTTGTAGGTGCTTTAAGTAAAGTGTTTACAGATGGAACACAACAAACCAGAATAGGGTATCTTCCTCCTTTAATGGGATTAACTTCTATTGTTCCTGATTCTGACCAGAAATTACCGGTACTAGAATGGTATGAACTGTTTAAAATAGCTTCAAATCCGGGACAATATCCTAATGGGGCTGCAACACCATTTTTAAATTGGTTTAATACGTTAAGCACTAATCCCGCACAATTAAAAACCTGGCTTTCATGTCTGGGAGGCATTATAAGTGGTACTCCCACGGCTGCTACAGGAAGCGGTACAAGAACAAATCCTTTTCAAATTTCATTAATCAGTATTAATGATATTGGAAAACTAAATTTTACAGTGGGCACCGATGTGGTTTTAGGAGGTACCCGTTATTTTTATCCAGGTATATCATTTTCGGGAAAAGATATTATATTGGGAGATTCAGACGTTGCCCTTAGTATGGAGGCTAATTTAGAGCTTGCAAAATTCCAGTTAAGCGGCCAGAACATATCGGCAGATCCAACAATTAATTTTCAGTTTAAATGTAGTCTTAACAATAAAAAAGCCGGAGAACCTTTATGTAAATTCAATGAATATAGTTTTGGTAATCTGGAAGGTGGGATGTCATTTGGTTTATCTGGAAGCGTGGTTCCTTATTTCAGATTAAATAAGGTAGTAACCGGTACCAGTTCTTTTGATACAATAGATCTGCTTTCGCCTTCACAATTAGCAAATGCCGGAGCTTCATTATTAAGCGATGGCATCAAGACATTACTTGGGGTAACATCTACCCCTGCAAACAAATTTGCTAATAATGTAGCATCGCTTATAGGACTAATAAGTCCTTCTGGTACATCAGACTGGCCTGCGTCATTAGCAGCACCGTTTGATACTCAGCAAATGATTAATTCGATAACAAATCCAATAGGTGCATGGGCAGCATATTATCAAAAAGTCCTTAAATATGCACCATTGGTTAATAATAAAACAGCATTTACCTATATAGTGCAGGATTTTGCACAAATGCTAAATGCCGCAAGTGGCACAGAAACCATAACGGTTACTGGTGACGGTACTTTGGCCTCGCCGTGGAAAGCTGGTATATCGCTGGATGAGGTTTCTTTACCTGCATACCTGACAGCTTATACTACAGAATTGCCAAACAAGGATACAAGGCTGGTTTTGGGGCTTAGCCTTGAACCTGAGATAAGCTTACAGAATATAAAAGTAGTACCAGCAATAACACTTGATTTTGTAAGTGTAGATTTTCCTTCAGCAAATGCAACAGACTCACAAATAACTGCAAACTGGCTGCCTCTTATTGAAGCTAAACTGACTTTGCCGGATGGTTTTCATACGCCCGAAGTTGCAGGTGTTTCTGTAAGTGTAGAAAAATCACAGCTCTCTGCCTCATGGAGCAGGTTTAATGGCTGGAACTGGTCATTATTTGTCAATAAACCTGCCTTAAAATTAGATGGAAAAGATTTAGCTTTAGGTCAGGATCTTAATTTTGATGATCAAAGTTCACTCGAAGATTTGGTAAAAAATGGCGTAAAAACCTTTGGACCTTTTCTTGTAGGAGCGTTAGGTACTTTCTTAATGCGAACCAATACAAGGGCCGGGCTTTTTACAACAGGTGCATTTGGTTTACTGACTGATCTTTCTAAATCATCTATTTTTCCTGCCAAATTTAAATGGGATGACTTTACCCAATTTAAAATTAATAGTTTTTCAGCTCCGTGGACTGATATCAGAAACCAAATTGTCGATAACTTTAGTACAGAGGATAAATCGAAAAGCGTACTGGCATTACTTTCATGGACGATTAATCCTGATTTGGAAACTCCTCCTGCAATAAAGGGAACCGGTAGTTTTGTTGATCCATATAAAATGCCGCTGCCAAAAGGTTTTGAAATACCATTATGGTATAATACTGTCAGTAAGGTTGTAGGAACTGGAATAGGACGTAACGATGTATATAAATATACGAACAAGACAAACAAATTAAATTTTCAATTTGATCTTGAAACAAGGTTAAATGCTATAGAATATTCTCTGGAAACCGGAGATTTTATAACTGCTAATTGCCCATCATTTAGTCTTTTAGGAATTTTATCAAACCCTGATGGTCTTTTGGTAGACTTACCGCTTAATGCAGGGAGTGTAGGTAAAGTTATATTGGGATTAAATTTAAGCATAAAAGATGCAGCCATAAAATTTGAGCCTGTAGTAACTATGCTTGATGTTACGCTGGCAGGGCAGGAAAAAAGAGATTCATTAACGCTTAACGAAATATTAAGCCCTGATTTTGCTGCAAGCCTTCAACAAGCGTTTTATGCAATTTTAAATAATGCAGTACAAGTTGCTATTGAACAGGTTAAAGATGTACAGGGCTTTAAAACAACATATGAACTGCTTTCTATACTGGGATTGGTAATTAACCGCACCACCGAAGACGATCCATATGCTATAAACATTGCAGGCTGGAACGGACTTATAGCTAATTTTGACACCTACATACAATCACAGCTTTCCTCTTTATTGACCAATGTTGAGGTAAGAAAAAAACTATTTGCATTTTTAGAGAACATTTTTGATGTTAAAATCCCTGATTTTCCTAAACCTCTTCTGGATTTACTGAATGGTTTGGGTATATGCGGGCCAGCCTCTGAAGGTTATCCTTTATATCCAAAAGCGTTGCTTGATATAGCTTCAAATCCGGTAAACAGTATACGCGACAGATTCGAAAATTTATTTACAGATACAGCATTATTACAAGACCTTACTAGAGAACTTGTAAAGGATATTCAGCCTTCAAAATGGGGTAATTTTACTTTTAGCACAAACAGCAGCGGGGTAGTAACACTTTCTGTATTACCGGAAAATGCCTTTAAACTTGGCAGTTTTGCCGAATTTAGCGGTAGTTTGAGCCTGGATCTCATCAACAGATCTATGCAATGCACGCTTAATGCCTATTGCCCTGTATTACAGCTCGCATTGAGCAATACTATAAATTTAAGATATCCATTAGTTACAGATACTATTTTTACTTCAAAAATAATTTGGGGTGATGGCAGCAAACCTGCTGCCGATGCATTGCAGCTGTATCCGTTTAAAGGAGATGATTTTGTAAGCCAGTTGTCCAAAATAGCTCCGGCTTATGTACTTAATGTACTTTTAAATGCGGTACTTGAAGACAGCTTATTAAACAAATATCCTTTTTTACAACAGGTATTCGAAGGACTTGGTTTAGCCAAAAAAAGTGATGCCTCTCAAAATAAAAATCTTCTGCAGGCAGCATCTAATACTCAGGACTGGAACATGGAATCTATACTGGGTTTATTAAAAGATCCGCTTCCATGGTTATTGTCTGATAGTGTAATGGGACATAACGGAAGGTTTAATGTAGGGTCGCTCGTGCATTTACTGAGTAATTTGCCAGAGGTATCTACAACAAACGGTATAAAGGTTACTCCAGTTACAAACGGGGTAAAGATTTCTGGCATGCCTTATGACTTGGGTATAGATCTGACAGGAGATAACGGATTGGCTTCTTTTCAGTTTGGTACCAAACATATAGAGATTGCCGGCGGAACGGCAGTACTGGATAATCTAAAATTAAAAGTAGATCTCGATGCAAATTTCCAGCCTGCATTTTCAGGAGGAGTAGATATCGCTACAAAGGCAGCTAATATTCCGTTCTTTATATCTACCGGTTTCGATAAAGAGTTTTTACTAAAAATAACAAGAGGTAACCCGGAAAACCCGGAACCTTTAAATCTCCAGCTGCTGCCGTTTTTGGGTTGGGGAAATATAGCAGGACAGGCAGCCGGATTGGCTTCTGTAACATTAATAAAAGATCTTACGCCTAAATTATTAGAGGCTTTGTCGCAAACTGGCGCAAAACCTTTTATAGAAAAAATGACAGGGTTTGCAACGGCTGTCGATTTGAATGCACTTATAGATGCTTTGTTACTGATACTTACCCCCCAAAACTTTATAGACAAAACGCAAGCGGAACTACTTGATTTACTTGAAAATGCAGGATTGACCTGGCTAAAAGGTAAGTTTAGTAAATCTAATGCCCCGGCAACAGCTGCTGCAGTAAAAACATTGCTGGATACAGTACTTCCAAACCGAATTACTACAAGTAAAGGTCTTGTATTATTTTCTCCAGGAGCAAATATGCCGATAATTAAAGCAGGCTTAAATGATAAGAACCTGTTGGGATTATGGGCGGGACTTGAAATGCCTGCACTGGAAATTGTTGATATTGCTATTCAGGATACCGGCGCAGGAATTGATATTGATACCGGTGAATTCGATTTTAGTTTTGGACTTAATCTTTTGGTACCTATAGAGGGAACTTCCGGACCTTCTATAAATCTTGAATATATTTCAGATAAAGGATTTGTATTGTCTCTGGATCCTCTCACCAATAAAACACAAACAGGTATAGTAAATTCTTCACTTGAAAGACAATTATTACCCGAATTTTTCCCTGGAGAAGGTGAATTATCAGGCAGGATGTCTGACTGGATATTTAGTTTGTTTAAAAATGTAGTGCCAAGATATATATCAGCGTTGATATTAAATCAGGATAGTGTACATGCATGGTTGGAATCTCCTGTTATAAGTACAGGATCAGGTATACCAACGCCTGCATTACTCCTTGAGGCGACTTCGCTTATTAACAGCGAAGGAAGTCCATCCAAAAAATATTATCTCAATTCGTTTGATAACCTCAGCAATATTACACCTCACGCCTTCTTTGGTAATTTGCTTAAAACTCTAATGCAAAATGAGATTACACTATTGACTTTTGGTACAGATAAAAAATCAAAAATAATAATTGGGCCAGAGCCTAATAAACCGGGTAGTTTTGGCTTGCATTTATTTGCCCCTGATCTTAAAATTGCGGCCTTGCCAAATATTGTATTGCAGCTGGGCGATAAAAATGCTGATTGGGTAACAGGCAGCGGAGGCGAAGTTAGTAATCCCGGTATAGGGATATACATGCCTATTGCAGTTGATGCGAAGACCAATGAATTATCGGCCGATTTTAGCAGTATAAATCTTGTACTGGATAATGTAGGTTTTGATATTGTAGGCACGGATGGAAAACCTCTTGTAAATTTTAGCAGGTTTGTAATAAATGCCATAAAACCAAGAGTACTATTTGATCTTAACTTAAACGGAGGTGATCCTAAAGTAACATTTGGAGCAGGAGTTACACTAGAAGATATAGGTGTTTCGTTGTCACCTTCTGCAATGGCGTCCGAAGGTAGTAAAAATCCTATTGCGAGCAATCTTTTAGGATCTGGTGATGAAAAAAGCGAAGGCAACCCGCCAACCAATCCTACTTTTTCTGTAACAGCAGGGTATATTAATAAAGTATATGTTAACCTTAAAAGCAATACAGGAAATGGTACCGAGATTATACTGCCTATTCAAAGAGCATTTGGGCCATTGTTTGTAGACAGTCTAGGACTAGGCTGGGATAGTAAAAGCGTAGAAAAGTATTTGCATTTTCTTTTTTCAGGAAGTGTAGAGCTTGCCGGATTAAAAGCAACCCTAATAGGACTGGATGTAGGTTTACCAACAACTAAACCAACAGATTTTGGATCTTATATTCTTGATCTGCAAGGATTGGATATAAGTTTTAAAGGAGGAAGTGTAAGTCTTGATGCGGGCTTGTTAAAACAAACAGACCCATTTTTATGTTACAACGGTACGGCAGTTATTAAAGGAGGATCATTCTCATTAATGGCACTGGGATCGTATGCAGAAATACCAGTTTCCAGTGAAAAAGGGGCAAATACAGTTCCGTCATTATTTGTTTTTGGAGTATTAAATACTCCGCTTGGCGGACCACCTGCATTTTTTATAACAGCTGTAGCAGCCGGTTTTAGCTACAACCGCTCGATCCAGATTCCGTCTGTAGAAAATGTACAAAGCTTTCTTTTAGTTAAAGGTGTTGCAGAAGGCAGTTTTACAAGTAATGACCCCGTTAAAGCGCTGACAGACCTTTCTAAAGTTGTAAAACCAGAAATAGGACAATACTGGGTAGCGGCCGGATTAAAATTCAAATCGTTTGAACTTATTACTACGGTGGCTTTACTGTTCCTTAGTTTTGGTAAAGAATGGGATATTAATCTGCTGGGATTAAGTTATGCAACCCTTCCGCCTGCTGTAGGAGATAAGGATTCTGGTTTAGCTCTGGCTTATTTTGAGCTTGCTATTAAAGTCTCCTTCAAACCAGGTGAAGGCATCATATCTGCAGAGGCAAGATTAACACCTAACTCTTTTGTACTAACTAAAGACTGCAAGGTAACCGGAGGATTTGCTTTTTATTTATGGTATAAAGATATAACTACAAAAGATTATAAAATAGCTGCCGGGGATTTTGTGATTACGCTTGGCGGATACCACCCGGCATTCGATAAACCGGTTTATTATCCAGATGTGCCTCGTTTAGGGATGCAATGGAAAATGGATATTGCGGTAGGTAAAATAAGCATAACAGGAGGTGTATATTTTGCACTTTGTCCTACGGCAATTATGGCCGGTGGTTACCTGAATGTGAGTTATGAATTAGGCCCGCTTAGTGCATGGCTTAATGCTTATGCTAATTTCCTTATAGAATGGAAACCATTCTATTTTAATGTAGGTATTGGTATTACTGTTGGGGTATCTTTTGGTATAACCATTGCAGGAGTATCTGTAACACTTAAAGCAGAACTTGGTGCTAAACTAAACCTTGAAGGCCCGCCAACACACGGTTCTGTAGAAATTAACTGGTATGTTATATCATTCACGATACCTATTGGATCAGGAGAAGCCCGAAAAGATAACCAGCTTACCTGGGGAGCATTTGAACAAAGCTTTTTACCAAAAACATCTCCAGAGCAATCTGCTCCAAAAAACTTAATGCTTCAAAAAACAGCTGATGTCCCACAAGAAATTGTAAAATGGAATGCAGATTCTGGCTTGCAAAGTACTAATGCAGACAGTGCAGTATGGATGGTAAATCCGGTTCCTTTTTCCGTTTCGGTTCAGTCGGCTATTCCTGTGAGTCAGCTTACAGTGAGCAACTCCCGATTTGAGAAGAGTGGTATGGCAGTAGGAGTGCGTCCAATGGGCTTTATCAATAACCTCGACGCACCATTTACTATTTCTATTGTTGACAGTGGAGGTAATGAGGTTGATCTTTCAGCAAGAGGAATAGCAATGACAGCAATTACAAATGGAGCGCCTTCGGCATTATGGTCTAAAGAAATGCTGGACAAAAAACAAGCTCCTGATCCCAAAACCATGCTCATAGAAGGTGCGCTTTTTGGTTTAACCATACATGCAAACCGTTATGTAATTGCGGGCAATATACCAGCTTTTAATATAGGTAATTTAAAATACGATAATAATGCTGTTAAGCTATTGCCATATGCCTTAGTGCCTAATTACCCTGCAGCACCGCTTTACCCGGATCAAAATAGATCTTACACTATAATTAAGCAATCTATTATGAATAGTAATGTGATTGCTAAACGTAATGCTGTATTTGAAGCTTTGAGAGCTAGCGGTATAAACGCTCCGGATAACCCTGATCTTTCAATAATGGCTTTTGCTGCAGAAATGATACTACAGGATCTTCCGGTTATAGCCAGACTTGGTATCTACCAAAACGGAGGAAAACCTGTTAAAGGAACTCCAAGAACCGCAGTAAAAGGAATTAAAAAAGCAGTAATTTTTAAAAAGGAGGTAAGACAGCCGGTATTACAGGGCATCTTAAAAAGATACAGTACAAGAGCTGTTTTAAAAAGTAGTAAAAACATAGACTCATTAAACGATATGCCATTATACTCTGAAATCGTAAGGGCAAAATGGTCTGATAAAACAGCAGACTTATTCTCTCAGAATGAGAAAGAAATTGCATCTCCTGATTTTATAACAGTTCATGATGGAGGTATAGCAATGTGGGAAACAGATGTAAACAGTATTGCAACCGTGAATAATCAGGGTAGCCTTCCGGTTCTTGTATTTTCATTTAATAAATACGGAGAGATAACCAGTATGAAATATTTTGAATCGGGATCAACTTATACCCTTCCGGCCTTTACGGCACAGGTAGTCGTACAGGGTTACGGACAAGACGTTGATAATACCGCAGGCTGGCAAAAAGACACATTGCTTTCTAAAATTAATCCGGTTTGGGCATTGACAGACAGAGCATTAATAAGAACACAAAACAGTCAGAGGATATTGATCCCGGGAACTAAAAAACAAATAGGATTAATGGATACCGGACACCTTTTAAAAAATAATGAGGTTATGGGAGTAAAGGATCTGGAACCGGGATGGATACAATCACTTTTCCCTGTATCAAGCAAGTTTATTGCAGTAATGACAGAAAGCATAATGGAAGGCGACGACGATCTTCTGGTTACTGTTGCATCAGGAGAAATTCCGTTAAAAACCGGTTTAAGCAAACCGGTAAAATCATTTACAGAAAACGGCAAAACCACTTTTGTATATGCTGTACCAGAGGCTAAGTCTGCAGACTCTTATTGCGGAGTGATTGCAAAACCAGGTAATGACAATTTGAATATTATAGGTATGTACGGGCTTAGTGATATAAAAGAAATTTCAGGGCAAATATGGGAAAATCTTTCTCTTAAATATGGAGCCATAGACCTGGAAGCCAACCATAATAAATC
Source organism: Flavobacterium sp. MC2016-06 (assembly GCF_009711165.2). GTDB lineage: Bacteria > Bacteroidota > Bacteroidia > Flavobacteriales > Flavobacteriaceae > Flavobacterium. Next base: position 319,361 of record NZ_WMID02000001.1, read on the forward strand.
AAGTACTATACAAGTAACTGCTAAATAACGAAACGATGAGTACCAGCATAACAACACAACCGGATACAATAGGAGCAGGAGAAATTCGTTTTTACGATTATATCCAGCCACCTTTACCTGCGGGAAATTATACATTAAAAGCAAATCAGGAAGTTAAAGGAGTCACTGATGGTCAAGATCCTTCGTATGTTTCAAACCAGCCATTGCTGGTTAACGGCCCGCGATTTAGTATTGAGCCTAGTACAATACATACTTTGTTCCCACCGGCAAACCAATTAGGTAATTACGATAATTCGTTGCCACATATAGTATTCAATAACTTTTCACTGCCGTGGTCGCGTGAAATAAATCCTCCAGTTTCAGAATCTGAAAAGAGTTTGAGATTTGAAAAAGCAATGGCAAACCCAGCGGAAATAAACCAAATCCCCTGGATTGGTTTGCTAACAGTATATCAGGATGATATAGATTCTGGAAAAGTGCCTAATCCTGTAGTGATGACTGTTAATCAAATGCTTACGCCATCACCAAAAGTATTGCTTCCGTCGTTAGGGAAAGTAATCAATGGCAGTGATTCGCTAACAGCTATAGATTTTGATATTAATTATTTTCAGGCAATAGCACCTACGATAGAAGAATTGCCTTTTCTGGCGCATGCAAGAGGCGTAAATACAGGAGGTAAAGTAATGCTGGGGATGAATGATGATGGATGTTTTTCTGTAGTAATAGGAAACAGACTGCCTAAAGCAGGTGTAAAAAATTATATTTTTTTAGTTTCCTATGAAGGACACCAGGATCATTTAAGTCTCAATAAAATGGATGACTATGATAAAATAAGGCTTGTAACCCTTGGATCATGGCAATTTACCTGCAATGAGGCCAGAGCCAGCTTTAAAACATTAATGGCTGATTTATGCCTGGAAGGCAGAGGAGGAGTAAGCCTGCTGCAATTACCAAAAGAAGCACAGACAGATACAAATAACCTTGCAAAAGAAGCCTTAGAGATAAGTTATGTCCCGCTGCAGAATAATATGCGCGAAGGAGAAACATCAACTTCATGGTATCGCGGGCCATTAGTAGCAGCGCCAACGGACAGAAAATTTATCGAGTGCTATGGGCCTTATTTATATAGTGATCGCGCTATTCATTATGATCCGGAGTCTGGATTGTTTAATCATGCATATAGTTCAGCATGGCAAATAGGGCGTTTACTGGCTTTATCAGATGGGACTTTTGCCAATGGTTTTTTTAACTGGAGAAATGCCTACTTAAAAACAATTAAGAAAAAGTCTACAAATGAAGTACTAAAAGAAAAAGCCATGATAATTGGTGATGTAGAAGAAAAAGATGCAAATATTGTATCAGGGACATTAAGTCTGTTTACAAATAAGTTCAAGAAAGTAGATTGGCCTGTATTTGAAACCCGCAAAGAAAAACTTTTAGGGGATCATTTACCAGGGGTTTTTAGTGAGAATGAGGTCAAAACGCTTATTGAAAATGATGATGATCCGCTATTGGAGCTTGCAAAAAAACTAAAAAACTAATCTTATGAAATCCTGGGTAAATAGAAAAACACTGCATAAATCTATAGTTAAAAATATGATGGACGCATCAGCTGGAAAAAAAGACAGTATTGTACCTGAATTACCAGATGATCTTGCCAGATGGCTGTCGCAGCTTACACTTTTATATGGAGTGCCAACAGAATATTTAATACCCGATCCAAGAATGCTGCCAACAGAGTCATTAAGATTCTTTTTTCTGGATAGAAACTGGCTTGACAGGCTTGTAGACGGCGCTTTAAGCACCGGGGTATTGTCATCCAGAGACCAGGTGTTTAATCAGCTTTTTTTTCAGCAAATATATGCTCAGATAGATAAATCCCAATTAGAGCTCAGGTCTGATCTTCGTAACGAAACTGCAAAAACAAATACTACAGGAGGGACTATTTCCGGTTTTGTTTTTCGTTCTCAGGTAATCTCAGGATGGCCGGGAATAGAGATTAATGCTTATCAGGGAGATACCTTGCTTACTATATTAAGAATGGACAGGCTTTCGCCAAATGTACTGCTCTGCCTGTTTTATGGAGTGCCGGACAGGGTTGATTTCTCTGAACCTGCCGAAGGACTGCATTTTGGCATCACAAGAGAAGAAAGTGCACAAAACTATGAGGTATCAATAAGAGGATTAGGATATCCGTCTGAAGAAGAACATCCTGCCGGAATGCAAATAGAGAGTATTACTGCTCCGGGAAAGATGAGACAAGGTACAGAATTGGGTGTTGTAGATATAGCCGGCCTTGCAGGTTCTGTCACTAAAGCACTGATAGCAAATAATGCCCTGGCAGAAAACAAACTTACTCCCGCAGGTTTTGCCATACAGTTAACTCAGGGAGCAGGCAGGCAGTCGTATCAAATAAAAGACGAAAAAGGAGAGCACTATCCCCAATGCAATTACACAATTAACAGTATTTAAACGATATAACTATGTCAGATTCAAAATTTTCACCAGTATGGCCAGGACCCTGTGTTTTGGTTCCTATGGCTACTGATATTTTGCTTATCAGTAATATTGATTATAATTCACAAACAAAATGGTCTAGTGTAAAAGATAATTATTATAACCTTGCTATTGGACTTGAGCCTGATCAACCACGCCCTTTTGGAATAAATCCCAGCCCTCCAAAACCTGGAATACATATCATGTGGACACTTCCTTACACTTTGCGAAGGGGAGAGCAGGATGAGGAGACTAATAAAGTCGCTTTTCCTAATGTTCCTAACAGGTGGCTTATTACCCGTTTTGAATATCCGCGAAATATAAACGATGACAAAATTCCTAATGGAACTCCTATAAATGTCTCTCCAGTTATAAACGATGATGGCGTTACTGTATTAAAAAGTGATGATCTTTTTGATCTTGGCGACAGTCCTGATAATCATAATCAATATCCCTACCCCGAAGATACAGAAGGAATTCCTGTAAGAGGTATTGGTAAAAGTTATATACTACAAGAATGGACAGGTGAAGTAACAGATGGAAAACCATTTCTAAAAGCAGTAGGGCCAGGAACTGTCTCATGGTCTGTTGCTTATGATAATGTAACAAATGTTTTTTCGCTCCATGATATCCCGGGAGAAGATAAATCAATATTTACCTATTCTATTGTGGGATGGTATTCTGATCCTTGTAGTGATATTTTAATAGATATGCCAACAGACAACAAAGAGCTTTGGGAACGAACCCTGAAGGAAAAATACTCATGGTCTGTAGGAGATGGAACATCTGATGTGGAAGAAGCTGTTAATGCCTGGCTTTACTGGCAGAAAACACATGGTCTGCTGGGAACTTTTAACCCTGATACTTTTAACCTGCCAGAGCAGGCTAAGAATGCAATAATAGCGTGGCATAACTGGCAGCAAAAATATAATAAGGGTAAAGATACTCCTGCGGCTTTGGCAAGACAAACTATTTGTCATTCTATGGTGGCAAATGTAGTTTGGGAAGGTTATGATATTGCTTATGGATCAGGTGCACCTGGTGGTGGTATTGCATTTCCTGATGTGGCTATTGGCTCTAATGCTATAGAAGCAATATCTGCTTATATGGCAAATAAAGTAGCTGAAGAGAATGGACAGGAACCATTTGTGCATGATATAGAAAGAGCATTGGAAGCTTTTCAAAGAGACCTTATTTTTGATTTTGATAAAGATCCTGTAAGGGTAGAAACCCTATCACATAATTCCAGGTTTGAAACAGCTTATGCAGGTCAGGAATGGATTGTAGTAAATGCAAAGCAAGATGGTGTAAATGCTGCCCAAACCGGTGGTCAACAAACAATAGATCTTGATGAAAAAGCCACCATGACTTTAGTAGAATTAAATGTATTACAAGCAAAAGTTAACGATCTTCACAGACTTATTGCGAGCCAAAGAACAGAGTTGTTTTCCTTAAGTCTTAAAAAGAGTTCTTTCGGTAGAAGGCCTGTTCCCGTTGCTATTACACAGAGTCTTCAGGCACTATCGACAAATCTTGATGCCAATATTAACGATCATGAAAGTATAATAGATCGGATTGATAATATTTCTGAAGTTTTTAGACAATCACTAGGAAAAGATTTTGTGGTAAAAGCAGTTGATCTTGAGCCTTATTCATCGCCTAATGATCCTGTAGTTATGGTGGCGGGGATTGGTCAGGACACTAAACTATCTGACCCTACAGAATTTGATGATGACAGCTTTTTAAGCGTAAGGGTAACCGGACAAACAGTAACCGCTATTGATGTTACTTATACTATAGATAACGTGCGGCAGACCCAAACTATTGATGCACAGCAAATTTTAAATGCTGTAAGGATGCCTTTGTGGAATGCCATTCCTAAAGAGGTAATGGATTTATGGATAGAAACATTATTGTTGGACCAAAGTTGTGCAAGGCTTATTGCTACCATATTTTTTAATTTATCTGGAGTTGGCAGCCCCACAAATGAACAGGTAAATCCGTTAGCAAAGCAGGTAAGAATGCAGCAAACCGTTATATGGAATGACCCTAAAACTTTTGAATGTCATGTGCAGTCATTAGCCGATGTTGCTAAATTTAAAGGAGTAATTCCATCAGAAGTTGGTGTTGCATACAGAAGAGCGCAACCGTGGTCACCTATATATATGGACTGGAGCATAAGATGGAGGCCTGCAGTAATAAATGATACACAAGGGCTTGATTCGTGGGAATTGGGGCCTATAGATTATGAGTGGATGGGTAACCGGATAACACCTATTCAAAATTTTCTTCCTTTTCAGGGGCGGGCCATTTTAAATGCCAATACTGCAAGAGTTATTCAGGATAAGTTTGAGACTTTTACTTTAGATAGTAATTATGGGTCATCAAGGATACCTCAATATATAAAAGATGACCTTAAGATTGTAGCTAAGAAAATATCAAAAATTGATATGCTGACCCAGTCAATGAGTGGATTAATGAAACAGTTTAGCACAATGCTTATTTCTATGAATACCTATCCTACAGAAGCTAATGTAGTTCGCTTATTACATAATTCAAATTCGAATTTCAGGCCATTGACGGGAAGCCAAAATGGATCCAATCCGAGGCCATTTTTCCCAATTCCGGCAGGGCATTTTGAAGTTATGGATATTTGGGTGGTAGATTCATTCGGACAAATACTAAGGGGAGGACAGCAATCGCCTATACCTGATATATACTGGTCAGAAAGTATTACTACATCTAGTCCTGCTTACACCGGCAATACTAAAAATTTTGGACAGCTGCAGCCAAGACTTGCTCAGCCTTCCAAAGTAAGACTAAATTTGCTGCAAAGCGATAATGATACCATTAAAAGTAATTCTTCAGATCTCACCAGCCCTATTTGCGGATGGGTAATGTCTAATCGCCTCGATAACTCATTAATGGTATTTAATGCAGAAGGAGAGAACATGGGGGCTGTTATTAAAGTAGGGCAGGAAATCAGGGAGGATCAAACCGGAAGAGGCTATAGTATAAGATGGGATGCTGTTCCCGGCAGTAATGCAGCTCTGGGTGCACCGCCAGTTTTAGATAATGCACACCTTCAGGCTTTTGTAATGCGCCTACTGGCAACTGCTCCTGATGGATCAGGTGCCTATGATGATCTTATGGCTTCTATAGACGATTCACTATGGACAATGGGTAATGTAGGCAATCAAAATGGTAATTTATCCATATTACTCGGAAGACCGCTGGCTGTTGTACGTGCCGAAATAGATTTATCGCTCTCGGGTATGCCGTTATTTAACCAAAACTGGAACGAAACAGGGAGATATTATAACCAAAATGGTACCTATAAACTCACACTGCCTGATTTTTGCAATCTGCCTTTTACCGTAAGGGTAGGCGACATTCATGTTGAAACCAACGGAGTATTAGGCTATTTTGAAGCAGATAATTATGATACTTTTTATGCCGTGCATGGGGTAAGCGGACAAACAGTAAGAGCAAACGAAATGCTTTATGATGCCAATGTACCCAATGCCAATATCTCTGATCTTATTGACGATGGTCAAGAAGTAAGATATAAAACCAATTATGTAAAATCAGGTCATAAGATAGCGCTTGCCGCCAATGATAAAACAGTAAAACTAACCATATTGGTAGATCCTTCGGGAAATATACCTGTTATCTCGGGTAGTTTGCCTGCAATAGCAACAAGTCTTCCTAATGGGCCGGTATCTATAGCCTTAAATAATCTTAAAGCAACATTTAGGGCAGGGCCATTATTATTGGATCCGGCAAGAATAAAAATGCCAACCCCGGCCGAGGTTAAAGGAAGCTGGTCATGGATGGCAAGAAAAGATGTAACCAGCTGGAATGAGGAGATAGCAATAATACCTTCTACACCGCAGGCTACATTAAATTCAGCTCCGCCTTCACTTATTGAAGGATGGATAGTATTAACGGGGTCTAATGCAGAAAATAATTAATTTAAGAAAAAAGTGATGGCAAATCCAAGCATTTTACAATATTCATTTCAACCTAATGAAGTTTTTATAGACACTTCTACAGATCTCAAGATTGTTATTACAAATCCTGTAACCGGAAAGCTTATAAATTTTATAGGAGGACCTAATAGCGATACTATTGAGATTACTTTTCCAGTAGGCAATACAGAAACAGACTTATTAAAGAACTTAAATTTTAATACAAAAACACCCGCAGGTATCATTTGCAGAAAGTCTTTGTTTGGAGATGAATTTATCATTAGGTTTACCAATAACTCAACAAAACTGCAGCCTGGAGAACAGCTGGAGATAACATTTTTGTCTGTGCCTATTAATTCTAAATACAAACCTGAAACCCCGGCTGTTATTAAGATAAAAGAAAATCTGGAGAACGAGGGCACTGCTTCTGTGAGTATCAACAAACATCCTAATAACACTTTAGATATCATAGCATGGGTGAGCCCATTAACGATAGGTTTGAATGGTTCTGCCACACTTTACTGGCAATCTATGGGTGGTACAAGAGTAGTGGTTGCACCTTTTAATAGAGGTGACAGAACATTTCCTGTAGAAGGGCCGCCCCCAAGTCCCGGTAATACCAGAATTAATATACCATCTTCAACAGAATCTCAGCGAACTTACACTTTAACAGTATATACATCAGACCAGCAACATACACATGTTTCGGTGACCTTAACACAAAATCCACCTCTGATTACGGTATTTACCAGTGATAAAAGCGTTCCTATAACTGTTGATGATTCTTTAGAGCTGGATCTTGCCTTCCTATGGGGAACATCATCGGCTATTACTTCTAATTCAGGCTTGCTGTTAAATAATCCCTTAACAGGTAGTAGAGTGAAAGTGAATCCGGGAGAGGAAGTTGCGAATTTTTACAGCAATAATTTTGAAAATATGCCATCTTCTATTTATTATCAATTAGAAGTTAATGGTTTTAAAAAGATGACAGCAAAAAAAGTAATTATAGACTTGCTGCCAGTAAATTTGCTTTATTTTAAATATACCAGAAAAGTAGGTAATGTATTAAGCGGAATCGTAAGAAGCTTTGACTGTCCGAGTTGGAGAGCTCATAAACTGGAAATAGGTCCTTCATTAGCAATACTTACCTTATACCAGCCTGGAGGAGTAACTGAGGTGTATTATTTGGGCGACGGAGATACAACGCACCCGCAGATTCAGTATTTTAATTTTACAAGTAAAGGCAATGGTGTGTATGAACTATCATGGGTTACGGCTAATCTTGTTAAGTTGGAATTAATTCCCGGAGAAGTTATTCCAGCAGATAAAATTAAGTCGGGTACTAAAGAAGTTACCCTTGATTCCTCAACTACTTATGTCTTAAAAGGGATAGCTCAAAATGGAGCTGTTATAACAAGTCAGTTAAATGTAACAATCTAATTATCTATGAATAAAAATACAGTAGTTGATTTAGTAATGAACTATCCCCAAGAAAAAGGAGAAGAAATAGCTCTGGTTTTTTTGGATGGTTATGGTGTAGAAAAGGAACAACTTACATTTAATACCCTTAAGGAAAATTGCCTATATGTGGCATACAACCTTCTCTCGGCTGTTACTGCCCATGAGATAATGCTTATAGTTATTGAAGATGAAGCAGATTTTGTTCTGGGATTTTTCGGCAGCATGCTTGCCGGATGCATTCCGGCGCCATTAGCACCAGTTCGAAAATCAAGAAATAAGCATGGATATGAGCGTATTCTTGAAATCATAAAAAAAGGACAGTCCAAAAGTGTACTTGTACAGGATATTCATTATGATCCATTAATGGAAGTCCTGCAAAACGAAAATATAAAAGAAGTAAAAGTATTTACTATAGATTCGCTTAAAGCCAAAACAAATGCAGTAATACTCCCTAAAATAGATGCTGATGATATTGCATATATACAATATACATCGGGGTCTACTTCTGTACCAAAAGGAGTAATTCTTAAGCATAAAAACGTTATTAGTAACATGGCAAAGATGCTGCGTGTTTTTGAGCGTTCAGAATTGGTAAGAATTGCAGGCTGGATTCCGTTTCATCATGATATGGGATTGGTAGGGCATTTATTTTCAGTATTATATGAATCAGGTTTTGGCGTTTTCCTGCCGGCACATTCGTTTATATCTTCTCCCCATTTATGGCTTGAAACGATAAACAAGTATCAGGCAAATACGGCAGCAGCACCTACATTTAGTTTTGAGCATTGCGTACGTAAGGTTAACGAAAGTAAAATTCCCGATTTAAGCTGTTGGAAATATGCCTACGTAGGATCAGAAACGGTATCATTATACATTTTGGACGAATTTTATAATAAGTTTAAAACCAAAGGATTTAAAAGAAACACCTTTAAACCTGTTTATGGACTTGCAGAATCTACATTGCTTGCAGCAGGAGGAAAAGACGGACTTCCGGAAGTAGAAAAAAATATCTTTTGGAATGATCTTGGGCAAAAACAAAAAAGGCCATTACTGCCGTACCGTATAAATACTGAGGATAACATTAAAATTGTAGATACTACTACAGGCGAATTATGCAAAGAAGGCGTATCTGGAGAAATATGGATAGAAGGTACTTCAAATTCTGAAGGTTATCTGGACGAAATTCCTCAGGCAAATGATAGAATTATGCCTGTAAAAACGGGAGATACTGGTTTTATTTTAAATGGTTTCCTCTATATTACAGGTCGTGTTAAGCAAATCATTATTGTAAGAGGAGTTAATTATGACGCAGAAGATCTGGAAACCTGCAGCCGTTATAGACTAACTGAACTCAGAACAAACGATCATACTGTTTGTGTTACCTCTATTGATGGTACAAAAGAAGAGTTCTATGTGTTTCAGGAAGTCCACAGGCATACAAATAATACAGAATTAGATAAAATAGCTTCTCATATTAAAGCTAATCTGGCAGAGAGTTACGGCATATTGCCCAATAGAATAATATTTGTTGCACAAGGACTTATTCCTAAAACAAGTAATTATAAAATATCACGAAAAGAATGTCTTGATCAATATATATCAGGCAAAATCCAACCGATATATGTTACGGCTGAAAATTTAATAGAGACCGTAAATCCAATTGATGATCCTGTGGTAATAGTAGGTATGGCGTGCCGTTTTCCTGGCGGAGCTAATGATCCTGATAAATATTGGGAACTTTTATCTCAAGGAATCGATGCCGTATCAGAAGTTCCTGCAAACAGATGGAACAACGATCTTTTTTATGATACAAGAGCAGCTGTGCCTGGAAAAGTAAATACGAAATGGGCGGGGTTTATTGATGGGATTGATCAGTTTGATCCAGCACATTTTGATATTTCTACAGCCGAAGCTCCCGAAATTGATCCTCAGCAACGATTGCTTATGGAAACTTCATGGAGACTTCTTGAGAACGCAGGAATAAAAAAAGCAGATATTGCTGGTTCCGGTACCGGAGTTTTTATAGGTATGTCTACCAATGATTATTTGTATATGAAGATAAAATTAAGCCCGGGAATGGAAGGGTTTAATGCTTACTCTGGTTTAGGCAACTCAAATAGTGTGGCTGCAAACAGGCTTTCTTATTTTTATGATTTAAAAGGCCCTAGTCTCGCGGTAGATACAGCCTGTTCATCATCCTTAACAGCTTTACATCTGGCGGCACAGTCTATTTTAAATGGCAATTGCACGCAAGCCATAACAGGAGGAGTCAATGCCATATTATCCCCAGGCCCTACCATTACTTTATCCCAGTTTGGGATGATGTCTCCCGAAGGAAGATGTAAAACATTTGACGAAAGTGCCGACGGTTATGTAAGAGCTGAAGGATGCGGACTTGTAATGCTTAAAAGAAAGTCGGCAGCTATAAAAGATGGCAATAAAATACTGGCAGTAATAGCAGCAACTGTGGCAGGACAGGATGGAAGAAGTCCGGGAATTACTTTCCCTAACGGAAAATCACAAAACCAGCTCATAGAACGAACTTTAAAAGTCGCAGGCTTAAAAGGAACGGATATAAGCTATGTTGAGGCTCACGGAACAGGAACAGCCTCGGGCGATCCTATAGAAATGGAACAAATAAGAAAACAATATGGTACAGGGACAAATACATGTTATGTTGGGTCGGTAAAAGCAAATTTAGGCCATCTGGAAGCCGGTGCCGGAATAGCCAGTGTAATCAAGTCAGTACTAATGCTGAACCATAAACAAATACCGCCGCAAATACATGTTAAAATATTAAATCCTCAAATACAATTACAGAACACAAGGCTAAAGATTGCTAAACAATTAACAAATTGGGAAATTGATGATAATGAAGTTCGTAGAATCGGAATCAGTTCTTTTGGCTTTGGAGGATCTTTAGTACATACTATTTTATCAGAACTGGAAAATTCAGCAGAACCTCTTGAAGATAAGGCATATTATGATTATGCACAACGTCCGTTTATTTTTTCAGCAACAACAGCGCAGGGATTAAAAGATCAGGCCGAAGTCTTATTAGAATGGGTAAATACAAATCATGGTATGTCTATAAAGGACATTTGCTATACCCAGTCAAAATCAAGATCTGACTTAAAATACCGCAAGTGTTTTATGGTCAATTCTATACAATCTTTAAAAGATAAACTGCTAAACTTTGTGAATTTAGGAGAAAGCAGCAAAGCAATTTCTCCTTTTGAAGTATGCTTCGTGTTTACAGGACAAGGTGAACATTACCTTCATATGGGCAGAACGCTATACCTGAGATTCCCGGTATTTAAAGCAGCTTTTGACAGATGTGCGATTGTCATAAATGATGCGATTGCAAACGACTTTAGCCTTGCCCACATCGCTTTTGAAGAAAAAGATACTTCATTCTGGCTTGATAAATATATGCAGCCTATTCTTTTTGCAGTACAGTATTCTTTGGGAATATTGTGGCAGGAATGTGGTGTAATGCCTCATTATTTATTAGGGCATAGCTTAGGCGAATATGCCGCCGCTTGCCTTTCAGGCTGTTTCGAGCCCGAAACAGGAATGAAAATTTTATTAAAACGTGCCAGCCTTATAGAAACCCTTAACAATAAAGGGATGATGGTAACCATTTTTGCAGATTCTAAAGAAATAAGCAAAGTAATGGATAAAGAGCATGTTAAAATAGCAGCTATTAACAGTGATAAAAAAACGGTTGTCTCTGGAGATATGGCAGCTGTCTCAAAATTAATAAATCATTTTAGAGAGTTGGGAGTAGAGACTTACCATCTCAAAACATCACATGCTTTTCACAGCCATCTTATGGAACCCATTGCTCGGGAACTGGGTGAATATATAAAACAGTACAACTTTAAAAAGCCCGAAAAGAGATGGATTTCATCTCTAAAAGAAAAAGAAATGCATGAAGCTCCTAATGCCGATTATTGGGTAGAGCATCTGCTTAATACGGTTAATTTTAAAGCTGCAGTAAATTTACTTCCTAAAGAAGGGAATATTAATTATGTAGAAATTGGCCCGGGAGCAAGTACTCTTGTAGCCGTTAATGACACATTGAACCTTAGCAATGCTATGCTGTTAAGATCACTGAATGTAAAAAAAGGAGATCGCACCGAAGATTATTTTTTCTATGATTCTGTATGTAAGCTTTATCAATCAGGGATAAATATAAAATGGGATGCTATTACAGAAGGACATGCATATCCGGATCGCTTACCAGGGCAGAAATTTATGCATAAATCCTATTGGATGGAGGGAATAAATGCCGAAAGATTATCAGAATTTGCCTCTCCTTTACAAGGAGGAACTGTTTATAAACCTGCTGTTAGTAATGTAGAATCAGTTACAGACACCTATCGCCTTAAATGGAAAGAAATCTCAAATTCTATGGAAAATAATGTCAGTTGGTCTAAAGATACAAACTGGATTATTATAGGCGAAAGCAATGCATTTGTTGAAAATTTGCTGCACGAATTAAAAGAAAATAAAAATGACTTTTTCTGGATAAGAGTTAACACCGAAACTACTTTTCCAAATAAAATTAAGCCAGAGTTTAGTGTGACATCTAAAACAGAAACCAGCGAATGGGTTAGTATTATTGATAAAATATTAAACTTTAAAAGCCGAGAAGGCAGTAATGACTGGAAACTGGTTTTTATAACGCCCGGTAATGATATAATAAATACCGAATTTGATATTGCTGCTCTTGAATATGGCGTTAGTAATGGCACAGGATTACTGATACCATTGATGCAGGCGCTTAAAAAAAATGCCATTGTTTTACCAGTATGGATCCTAACGGCACAGTCTCAATATATTGCAGATTATGATAATGCTATAAACCTAAAACAGGCTCCGGTTTGGGGATTTTCAAAAACCCTGTTTCTGGAACATCCTGAATTGAGAGGAGGATTAATAGACATAGATCTGGAAACAGCTCCATCTATTGTCCTGAATAAAATAATAACTCCCGGTACTGAGCGCAGTATCGCATTAAGGCAGGGTAAGTACTATATTGAATATATTGCTCCACAGGAAAAAAATGCTATAAATACAGATGCAAAACTGCGGTCAGATGGTGCCTATATTATCACAGGAGGTTTAGGAGGACTAGGTTTAAAATGTGCCAACTGGATTTTAAATAAAGGAGGAAAACACCTTGTATTGATAAGCAGGAAAACAATTCCGCCAGTTCATCTTTGGTCGACTATTACCGAAGATAATCCCGATTTTGCTATTATTCAGCAGCTTTTAGTATTACAGGATAAAGGTGTTACAGTTGAGGTTGTTTCTCTTGATATAAGAAATACTAAAGAATTAGGTCAATTATTTGAAGGACTTGACAAAAAGAAAATACCAGTACGAGGGATCATTCATGCAGCTGGTGTAAACTGGTTTGCCAAAGTAATGAATCTGGACAGAAATGACTTTTTAGAAACACTAAAAACAAAAGTATCATCATCATGGGCGCTGCATCAGTTAAGTTTAACAATGGATTTAGATCTGTTTGTGCTTTTCTCATCAGTTTCTGCTTTATGGGGTTCTGTAGAATTAAGTCATTACACGGCAGCAAACCATTTTATGGATATGCTAAGTCTTTACAGATGGCAGCGGGATTTACCATCCCTAAGTATAAATTGGGGTCCGTGGGCAGAAGTAGGTATGAGTGCCGAAGAAAGAGAATCTGACCTGCTTAAAAAATTAGGATTTAATTTAATGTTGCCGCATGCAGCTATAGCAGCTATGGAGAGCGTATTAGTTTTGAATGAGCCACTCTCGTTAATAGCCGATATTGAATGGAATAAATTTGGCACTTTTATAGACTTTTCATTACAGCCTTCACTTTTCTCAGAAGTATTTGCACATAATGAAGAAGAACAAAAACTTATAAGTGGCAGTATTAAACTAATATTGGATAGCAATCCTGAAAAAGCAAGAGAATTAATTGAGGCTGCTGTTAGAATTAAGCTTAGAAATGTAATGCTTATAGAATCTTTTGATAAGATTGAAGGCGACCAGAGATTTAACTTTTTAGGTATGGATTCGCTCATGGCCATACATTTTGTTGCAGAGCTTGAGCAATATTTTGGCTGTCAGCTTCCTAATACATTGGCCTATAATTACCCTACTATTAATGCAGTAAGCGACCATATATTTTCTCTAATATATAAAGTAAGAGAAAATGAGCAGCAAAACACCATTACAGAGATCACAGAACCGGAATTAGTAAATATAAATACTGCAGAAGTAAAGAAAGAATCTGGAACCTTATTTAAGGTAATAAAAAAAGCAACTGCAAAGACAAGGTTAAAAATTTATTGTTTTCCTTATTTGGGCACAGGATCATCGGTTTATGAAAAATGGGCCGATATGTTTGAAAATGATGTAGAGTTGATTGCCATACAGCCTCCTGGACGTGAAGAACGAAGCGATCTAAAACCTTTTATCTCAATGCTGGAACTAATAGAATCGCTGCTTTCTCATTTTGAAGAACCAGAAGACGACTTTATATTTTTTGGGCACAGCTTTGGTGCAATTATGGCTTATGAATTTTATACTGCTCTAAATCGAAACAATAAAAAGCTGCCTTGTAAATTATTTCTTTCTGCCTGCGAAGCACCAATAAAACCTTCAGAAAGCAGATTGCATGAACTGTCCGATACTGAATTTATCGAAGAAATGATTGTTAAATATGAAAATTCAAAAGATGTACAGGCAAGGAAAGCAGCACTCAACGGAAATGTTTCAGTTGTAAGGGCAGATGTACAGATACTCGAAACCTATATTTCTGTTAAAGAACCTATAGACATCCCGATTGTTGTAATTGCAGGAACTAATGATCATATTGCAGGGATCGATAAGGTAAAAAGCTGGATAAGCCTCTGCAATAATAATTTTGCAATTCATTACATAAACGGCGGCCACGAATTGATTAAAAATCACAGCACTGAAATAATTGAAATAATTAAAGAAGGTGTAAATTATACCACGACGAAGTTATATCACCACTTAGAAAATTAATAATACTGGATAACATCATGAAACCTAAAATTAAAAACGAGAGTCAGCCATGGTATAATTTTGGAGGAGGGCGTTACATGGGCAACCAGCCTTTTTTTTACGAACGTGAAAAATTACCGTGGACAAAAATTATTGAAGATAATTGGGAAATTATTAGAGATGAAGTTATTGGACTAATGATAGAAAAACCCGAAAACCTTAAGCCTTATTTTATTAATAAAAGCATGTCGTTTCCTCCTAAAAAATGGAAGACAATGGGGATTTATTTCTGGAAATTTGTGATAAAGGAAAATTATAAAAAATGCCCTGAGACTATAAAAATACTAAAAACCATACCAGGTCTTACTTCTTTTTCATTAAGTGTTTTAGAGCCGGGTTCAAATATTAATCCGCATCAGGGTGATACAGATGCCATTATACGCTGTCATGTAGGTATTGACATACCAGGTATTTTACCCGTTTGTGGCTTTCAGGTAGGCACAGCAATAAAGCCCTGGGCAAACGGAATTACCTTGCCGTTTTGTGATGCACATACACATACTGCCTGGAACCATACTACAGAAAAGAGGCTTATACTTATTCTGGATGTGATGCGGGATGAATATGTAAAAGAACAAAACTCAATTTGTGCACATGTATTAGCTTCTTCGGCTATTCAGATGATATATCAAAAATATCCCTTTTTTAATAAAAGAAGCGGATATATCAAAAAAGGTTTATACCATTTTATAAGAATATCTGTGCAAGCGGTTTTGCCTGTACAAAGGTTTTTTGCCTTTTTATAATAAGATAACATGAATGGGCTTTGTCGCATCTAAGAATAACTAGTTATCTTTAGAGATCCAAAAAAAATAAATGAATACTAAATGCCATTGTTATCCCAAAGCTATAATTCTGCAGGCAGTCTATTTCAAGTTAAGATTTACATTGAGTTATAGAGACGTTGAGGAAATAATGAAAATGCGTGGAATACAAGTGGATCATGCGACAATTCAACGCTGGGTATTTAAATTTTGTCTTGTACTGAAATAGCGATACACAAAAAGTATCTTTATGAAAGAAGTTTAAGAAATACGTTATGTAAAGCGTGGAACCACAAAAAAAGCCTGAAAAATCTATGTTTTTCAGGCTTTTTGAATTAACTCTAACGGGAGTCGAATCTTTGTTTAATCGAAAGGATTTTTAAACTATTCATAATCAAGTGATACCAACTTCAGAATTAATATTTTGCATTATTGATAAGACACAGCATCAGATCCTAACTAAATAATTCTTGCAATTGGAAAAAATTTAAGAGTAAGTTTTTTTTACAAATGCGGAGGAATAATTTTTAAAGCCACGACTTTATTTTCTTTATATTAAAATAATAAATTATCTAACCGTTTTAAGACATCCTTCCAAAGGATGTCTTTCATATTTCTTCTAAAATACCCAAAATGGTCAATCTTTTTTAATCCAAATTTACTTGGTATCAACTCTGTAAAGCTGATTGCTTTTTCACTATGAACATTACTCCAAAATGCCTTTGTGTTTTTTGCATTCGAAATAGTATCGTCTGTTGAATAATAAACGTGTATCGGAAATTCGAAGTTTTTAAAATGCCCAGTCGGAACGGTTTTGCCGTAAAACTTTTTATTAAAGAAGTAATCTTCTTTTTCTAACCAATTGCGCCATTCAAATACCACATTCTTTGGAAGATTTTCCATGAGTTTATACCTTTTTGCCTTAACAAAACCATTAAAAAAAACACTAATTGGAGAAAAAATATAAAAGAAAAAATAGGCTTTCATTCGGTATGCAAAAGGCATATTTGGATAATATCCTGATGAAACTGCAATATTGATGTTTCCCGCTACATTACTCAAATCATCAATAAAACCAATTTGCTGTCCGCCCGCACTATGTGCAACAAAAAAGAAAGGCAGATCTGGAAATCGATTCTTTAAATAAGATTTTATGGCAGGCATATCTTTTGTTCCGTAATCCGAAAATTTAATATTGCTTTTTTTAAGATGATCTGTTTTTTTAGTTCCGCGATAATTCCAAAGACAGCATAAATAACCATTTTCTGCTAAGTACGTCAAAAAAGGAAGATAAATTTTTTCTGAAGTAGCCGTTCCGCAGTTAAATTGTACGACTGCTTTTGGATTATCCGGCAGGAGCAAAGTGCCATTTAATTTTGTTCCGTCTTCGCAAATGGTTTCAAAAATTTCTGTTTTCATCTTTTCTTTTTTGTGACTTAGCTAAAATAGTAATAAAAAAACCTTCAGACTAGATTTTTTCCATTCTGAAGGTTTTAACGTTTCTTATAAAATGATTTTCAGTAATTAACCTAAAAAAGCCATATCTTCTTCTGTCAATTGAATATCACATGAAGCTATGTTTTCTTCAAAATGTTTCAATTGTGAAGTACCTGGAATCGGCAGAATCAAATCGTTAAAATGCAATAACCAAGCAATATTTATTTGAGCAGTGCTTACCTTATATTTTTCGGCGATTACAGCAATTTTATCATCGTTTTTTGGTAATGAATTTTGAAGAGACCAAAACGGAACCATTGTAATATTGTTCGCAATACACAAAGGCATTACTTCCTGAAGTCCTCTCGTTTGTTGTCCGTGTGACTCAAAACTTGTTCTTTGTCCATAACCAAAAGCATTTTCAACACTCACAATATTTCCCATAGACAATCCGATTTCCAATTCTTCGGGGCTCACATTGCTTAAACCAATATGAAGAATTTTTCCTTCTTTCTGCATATCAAACATCGCTTGCATTGATTCTCTAAAAGGTGTTTCAGAATTTGGCATTACTCTAAAATGAACCAATTGAATCTGTTCTAACTTTAATGTTTTCAAGTTTCTTTCAATACTTGTTCTTAAATTTTCTGGTGAGTTAAATACCGTCCAAGCTTTGTCTGGTGTTCTTGCTGCGCCCACTTTAGTACAAATCAACAATTCATCATTGTACGGATAAAGCGCTTCTGCGATAAGTTTGTTTGTGATGTCTTCACCATAAAAATCTGCAGTGTCCAAAAAGTTAATGCCTTTTTTTGCAGTAGTTCTTAATATTTCTAAAGCCTCATCTCTGTTTTTTGGTTCTCCCCAAACATAGTCACCTGGCAGGCGCATTGTACCATAACCCATTCTGTTAATAGTAATTGGGTTTTCTGTATTCGCTCCGATTGTTATTGTCTTTTTCATCTTTTATCTGATTTTAATGATGCAAATTTCTGAGAAAAATAAAAATACCGTGTATCTGAATCAACTTTAGTTGTAGCCCAAAAAAAGTTTACAGCTCTAATACTCAAGATGCTTTTATTGATTTTTATTTTGTTCAATTAAAAGGGTCATATTTTGATTAAATAAAGTCAAGTTATTTTTTAAATTAGAAAAAAAATCTAAATCGGCATTTTCGATAGCGGTCAATGCTTTTTGTAAAACTATTGAACCATCATCAGTCAATTTAATAACTTTGGCTCTAGTGTCTGTTGAATGTTCTTTTCTCGTTAAAAATCGTTTTTCTTCGAGCGTTCGCAATACTTTAGATACCATCATTCTATCTGCATTACTTTGGTTGGCAATGTCGATTTGGGTTACAAATTCCTGCTTTTTAGAAAGCCATCCTACTGCGGCCAGAAAAACAAATTGTGTCTGAGTCAAATCTAAAGGATCTAAAACTTTTTTTTGTTTCCGCTGCCATAACGTTGTCAATTGTCCAAGCAAATAACCAGGGCTGTCACTAGGGCTTTTAAACTGAAATTCAATTTCTTTAGACATAATTACGCGTAATTATTTTTCGTTCAAAAATGTAAGTTTGTAGCCATCGAGGTCTTTTACGTGAAATGCTCTGCCAAAAGGAGTTTCAATAATTGGTCCAACATTAGTCAGTCCATTTGCTGTCAATTTCTCTTTTAGTTCGTCTACATTTTCAGTAACGGCAAACCAAAGAGCTACGCCAATTCCCAAATCTTTATCATCTAATGGTTCAAGAGGTGTACGGATAGCAAAACTTGCTTGTCCTTGATTGTATTTAAAAATACAGGCTTGAGGATTTGCGTTGTCTATTTCAAACCCTAATTTTTGTGTATAAAACTCTTTTGAAGCTTCTAAATTTTTCACTTGTAGTGAAGCAAAAGTCAATTGTATCATTTTTTTAAATTTATTGTTGTCGCAAATATAGTATATACGACAACAATATTTGTTGTTTTTTAATTTTTTTATGAATTTAAAAAATCTATGTTTTATTCCAGCATTACCGCTTACTCGAATATTATACAGTTAAGATAAATTTAACTACAACAAAAGTGGATTCAGATACATTTGATTTTCAACTCTTAAAGATCTTTGTACGGTAAAAAAACTATAAAAATGAAAATAATTCTAACAGGTTCATTAGGGCCAATCAGCAAACCGCTTGCTGTAAAATTAATCGCTGAAGGACATGATGTAACCGTGATTAGCAGTAACAAAGACAAAGAGAATGAAATAGAAATTTTAGGTTCAAAAGCCGCTATAGGCAACATTGAAGATATTGATTTTATGGCTGAAATTTTCACTGGAGCAGATGTTGCTTATCTGATGCAGCCTACCATAAATTTCTTTGATCCTGCATTAGATATTCTAAAACACTACGAGAAAATTTGTGAGAAATACGTGCAGGCAATTTTAAAATCAGGTTTAAAAAGAATAGTTCATTTAAGCAGTATCGGCGGACATTCGAGTACTGGAAACGGTATGCTGGCTTTTCATTACTATGCAGAGCAAACCTTAAAGAAATTGCCCGAAGATGTAACCATTACGACACTTCGCCCGGTATCTTTTTATTCTAATATAATGGCATTTTTACCTACTATAAAAGGGCAGAAAGCAATCATTACGAGTTACAAAGCCAATGAACCTGAACCTTGGGCTTCGCCGTTTGATATTGCCGATGCCGCTGCAGAAGAATTAACTGCAGTTACTGCAGGAAGAAAAGTGAGATACATTATAAGCGATGAAGTAAGCAGTGATAGACTCGTGCAGGTTTTAGGAGATGCGATCGGTGAAGAAATTGAATGGATTACAGTTTCGCATATAGCTTTGAAGGAATTATATAAAAGTTTTGGAATGAGTCCACAAGCGGCAAATGGTTTTGTAAAACTAAACGAAGCTAAAAACAGAGGCATTTTGTACGAAGATCTTGCAAAGCATAAAAAAGAAATCACTTTAGGAAAAGTAAAAATAGAAGACTTTGCTAAAGAATTTACAGCCGCTTATAAAAACTCTTAGTACAAGAAAAATTAAAAACTAAAAACAACTCACATGTACAGATATTTTTAGTAAAATATAGCTACAATAAAAGTCGATTGGGCTAAATGCAAACTGCTGTTTATCCGTACTTTTGTAATAGAAATAAAGATTTTAAAAATGGAAAATAAACCACCTATCCGATTAAAAACAATTACAGAGTTTCATAAGCTTTGGGCATTGCCAAAACCGGAACATCCGTTGATTAGCGTAGTTGATTACAGAGAAATCAACCATTCGTTATTAGGTTCTGATCAAGCCGTGATTATGGATTATTTTTCTATTACCATCAAACGTGATTTGGGTGTGAAAGTCGTTTACGGACAAGAATCTTTTGATTTTGATGAAGGTTTGATGTTTTTTATGGCACCCAATCAGGTTTTTAAAATTGAGAAAGAAATCAGGAATACAATAGATCACACAGGTTTTATTGTATTAATACATCCAGATTTTCTTTGGAATACAGCTTTGGCCAAAACCATAAAAAAATATGAGTTCTTTAATTATGCCATGCATGAAGCTTTATTTCTTTCTGAAAAAGAAGAAGAAATGGTTCTGAATATTATTCAAAATATCAAGATCGAATACCATTCTAATATTGATACTTTCACTCAGAATATTATCATTTCTCAGCTGGAAACTTTATTAAATTATTCCGAAAGATTTTACCAGCGTCAATTTATTACCCGAAAAATAGCCAATCACAAGATATTAGAACGAATAGAAGATTTACTTGATAATTATTTTAATGATGATTTGTCTAATAAAGGTCTGCCTACTGTAAAATACATTGCAGAAAGTCTAAACATTTCACCCAGTTATATGGGAGGTTTACTAAAATTACTTACCGGTCAGAGTACACTGCAGCACATTCAAAATAAAATTGTAGAAAAGGCTAAAGAAAAACTTTCTACGACTGATTTATCTGTAGGTCAGATCGCTTATGAATTGGGTTTTGAACATTCACAATCGTTCAATAAATTTTTTAAGACTAAAACTAAACTCTCTCCTTTAGAATTCAGGACTTCTTTTAACTAACTAAAATTTAAAAACACATTGAGATTCATTCTGTATTGGCAGTTTAAAAACTGCTATGGTGATTTCTTGTGCCCAAAATAAAAGTAAAAAAACAACTTAAATAATGAATGACATTCTTCGAATTCCTTTAGTGTTATTGGTATGCGCAATAACTTTCCATTCGTTTGGACAAGAAAATCAAAAAAAAGAATTTCAAAATCCACCGGTCAATGTTGAAGCTTTGGTTGGAAGTCGCGGAATATCTTTTCAAATGATAATTGATAAAAAAATCGAAAGCCTGCCGCAATTGGGGTTTTTCAGTGTAATTGATATGAACTCTGATTGGAGCGAGAAAAAAACGGATGATTTAATGGTACAAGCCAACTTGACATTAGAACTAGCAAAAGGATTTCGTTTGTATGGAGGATTTCATCACACTGTTGTTACAGGTCTGCGTCCTTCAGCCGGATTGATATATTCGTTTGTAAATCAAAAATGGACAATTATTCTCGCACCTAGAATTGATTTGCAAAAAGATCCCAATATTGAAGGAATTGCATTAGTGGAATTCAAACCAAAATTAAATGAAAATTGGAGAATGTATTTCCGCGTGCAGGCTTTGTATTCTTATATGACCGAAATTGAAGATCATGGAAGGAGTTATATAAGAAGCAGAGCAGGTTTGAGCTATAAAGAAATTTCTTTTGGAGCAGGTGCAAACATCGAATATTACGGACCTATGAAACAGAACGAAAATAACATAGGCTTCTTTACCAATGTATTACTTTTTTAAAACAACAAAATATGTCTTCATAACCTTTTTTGTTTATATTGATCTATATTTATCTGAAGGAAATTTACTTTAATTTTTTTGTTTAATTAATCATGCGATGGAATAAATTTCGTTTTTTTACTTCTATAAAATAATTAAACTACAAAAACCTATGATAAGAAAGTTTTTTATAGCCATTAGTTTTGATTGTTATTTAGCTGTCAAAATTCGAGTATTCCTAATTGGAAGTCTAGGTCTTGGATTGTAGCTATATGAATATTTTCAAATTTAAATTCATGTGTGTGATTTAAATTTAAAGTATAAAATTTACTCTACCAACAAGATTTACAGATCTAGAATAGTGTTTATATATAGATTCAAATAATTGTTTTAAATGTCAAAAAAGAAAATTGATAATACTATGAAAATATTTTTCAAATACTACTTTATTATTTTTTTGTTTATACCTAGAATTTCCAGTGCTCAAAATAATCAATTGTATAGTGGTGTTTTATGCGAAATAAAGAATAATTATTATGGTAAAAATTTAAAAGATTCAGTTAAAACGGTGTTCATGAAAATTAATGAAAGTGCAAGAATTTCATCAGATAAAAACTTACTCAAAGGTATACCATCTAGCGATATTCAAATGTATAAATATATTTTCGTAGATAAGTATGGCAGTATTAAAACAATTCAAAGGGGTGAAACTAAGAATTATGTATCAGATATCAATTATAATGCTTCTACAGATTATCAATTTGATGAAAATGACAGAATTAAAAAAAGTAAATACAAAACTAGTTTAAAGTCATATTATCCTGTATCAGATCGAAATTTGTTACTGAAGTTTAATAAAAAGAATATTCAAAAAGTTATTCAAAAAGATATAAGTGGAAAAGTAGTTCAGGAATATGACTCAGAATTATACGTTTATAAATATGATAATCTAGGAAAAGTTGTTGAAGAAAAAGAATACATTATATATCGATTCGGTGAAGTTTTAAAAGATACAGTACCTAACAATGAAGATTTATATACAACCAAAATTTTTAATTATGATACAAAAGGGCAAGTTATCAATCAAAAAATCTCAAGAGGTAGTTTTTCTGATTCAATGCCCTATACAGATATGGATACAGAGAGTGCTTTTTGTAATGATTTGCAATTACAGTATCAATATGATCTACAGGGACGAATAATACAAGTTAATATGTATGGTTGTGGAAAAATAATTGATAAAGAAGAATATAGCTATCATTCTACCAAAGATTATGTTACTTTAGTCAAGTACTACGTTACTGGACCTGGACAAATGCTTACTAAAAATTTCATCAAAAGATTTAACGAACAAGGGGATATAATAGAAAAAGAATTCATACCTAATAATCCAGAACAAAATATAATAATAAAACAGCTCTTTTACACCTATGAATATGACAGTCACAATAACTGGATCAAATGTAATATGTATTTAGAGGGCATAAAAGAAGGAGATCCTACGTTTATAGCCGAGAGAAAAATAGAATATTATAATTAATTGTTTGAAAAATGTAACAAAGACAAAAACAAAAAAATGGCGCCAATTGTCTTCAATTGGCGCCATTTGGCTTTGTGACCTCTACGGGACAAATTACAATAAATTTTATGGAGGATTTAAAGAGATTGGCTTACTGGAAGTAGAGTCTGTCTTTGTATGTCTTCAGTATTTTGGTTTGAATGTCCTGTCGGGGAATGATGTAAAAATGTTATCTAAATTTAAGTTTGTCAATTATAGTGTATCATTCTAAACCAAAACCGTGAGTCACTTTTTATTTTTAATTTCAAATCAGATATTTATAAAAACCTTTACTTATCAAAATGGTATCTATTGGGAGTGCTTTGGTATCTGGTATCATTACTCTAAGCTTTAATTTTGTCAGATATAAATTTTAAAATTAAAATAAAATGAATAAGGCACTATTATTAATTGATATACAGAAAGAATATTTTGAAAATGGGGTATTAGAACTTGTAAATCCTATTGGTGCAAGTGAAAACGCAAAGAAACTATTGGAGCATTTTAGAAAAGAAAATGGGACTATTGTTCATGTTCAGCACATATCGGGAGAAGGTGCTCCCTTTTTTGTTCCCGGTACAAAAGGGGTGGAAATTCATGAAAATGTAAAACCGCTGGAAGAGGAGAAAGTAATTACGAAAAAGTTTCCTAATAGTTTTAGGGATACTGATTTATTGGAATATCTGCAGTCAAAGAAAATAACACATTTGGTAATCGCGGGAATGATGACTCACATGTGCATTGACGCAGGAACAAGAGCTGCTGTTGACTATGGATTTGAATGTACAGTAATTGGAGATGCCTGTGCTACAATGAATCTTCAAATAAATGATCAAGATGTAAAAGCTGCGGATGTTCATAATGCATTTTTGGCGGCATTAGAATTCTTTTACGCAAAAATTACTACAACAGAAGAATATCTGCTTTCGTAAAATTAAAGATAAATAAGGAATTACTTTTATGAAATCAGCCGTAATTAATTACTGCTCTTTTTTTTGGTTTGAAGTAATTTGTAAATTTGCTTTAATTATAATATTAGAACAAATTTTAAAAGTAAAAGAAACGGATTTCAATAGGTTAACTAATTAGAAAAAATGAAAACAGTTAAATTTCATAAAACAGAATGTGGTGTTGAAGTGCTTCTCAACGTATTACACGGCGATATGCTGAGTGAGAGATATTTGGAGCGAGGTACTTACAATACTGATTTTTTTGAAATATTACTTTTTAAGACTGCCAAGGGATCCCTGATTTTAAATCAGCAGAAAATCAATATAACTGACAATACAATTGTTTTTATTTCTCCTTTTCAAAAAAGGCAATGGGCTTTGGAGAAAGAGGGATTGGATTATACTGTTCTGGTTTTTCAGGAAAATTTTCTTAATGATTTTTTTTCGGACAAATTCTTTACGTACCGGCTTCTTTATTTTTATCAATTAAATTATCCTTTAAATATTAGTATTGGAAGGGAAGAAGTTCAAAAAGCATTTGACCAGCTTATGGAAATCAAATACGAACTTGTTAATAGCAAAACAGACAGTATTCATATTATACGATCTCTTACTTATTACTTGCTTTTGAAGTTTAACAGAATGTATGCTGGTGTAAATAATCTTTCTATAGATAGGGCAGAAAATAATTTTGCTTACCAGTTTAAACAATTACTAGAAATACATATCAGGCAGAAGCAACGCATTGACTATTATGCAGATTTATTAAATGTTAGCAGGATTACAATTAACTCTTGTGTGAAAAAGCAGTTTAATGTTACCGCGACAGAGCTCTTAAAACAGAGACTACTTTTTGAAATAAAGAATGACCTGATACATTCTGGAAAAACTATTGCTGAGATAGCCTACGATCTTCATTTTTCAGAACCTGGACATTTGATGCGATTTTTTAAAACCCAGACAGGAATAACCAGCAGCCAGTTCCTCTCAGATTACCAAAATGGTATATTTTCATAGCATTTTAGTTATCTAAACTATCAAAATGTCATGGAGTTTATTTAATATTTATAGCTTTTACTTGTTAATAAAACCCGTACAAATAAAAAAAAGCTCAATTCGAAAGAATTGAGATTTTTTGTGACCTCGACTGAACAATTTACAAACCATTTTATGAATGATTTAAAGAAATTGGCTTATTTTCAAGTTAATTTGTAAGATAATTATTTTAATTTTTATTCAATTAAGGTTTGTATGTATCGTAGGGGTTAAATGTTAAAAAAGTTAAAATTAAAATTTTTGATTAAATAAAGTCAAGTAAAAAAACATGTACTTGAGGAAAAGTAATGCTTCAAAGAATTATACCTTGATCAAGTAAAATTAAACTATTATCATTAAACTATTCAAGTCAAAATTTGATGACAATTTTATTTTTTTATCCATGGCTAAGGTTTAGAGTGGAGAGGATGATTCGAGACTTAAGCATTTGCCCCATGACTAAGTTGCATTTATAAATATTTATTAAGTTGTGTGCCATGATTTTGTCAAGAAGGTTAAAAACGTATAAAATTGTAAAATATTTGTCCTTAATTCGCCTTAGCTTTTTGTGGCAGAAATAGTATCAAGTCCATCATTGTTCGTGCTACTCACGGCAACGAATCTCTTAGCTGTTGTAGGCTGTTTTTTAACTTTTCTTGGAAATTTTGTATTTTGGTTTTTCGTAATCAGTTATGTCCAAAATAATATCGTAAACGCCTGTTAAAATTTCAATACTATCTCCTTTTGGCATTATTCCGTCGCTCATATCTTTTCCAAAATTTAAAGTCCAATCGTCATTAAAACGAAATTTAAGCTCTCCTGTTTTTAAAGTCACATTTTTAATTGTCCAAATTCCTTTTGTTTCAGTTTCAAAAAGTTTTGCATCAGGACCGTCCCAGCCTTTTTCTGTGGCAGTTCCTACAATTCCCCAAGAAGGAAATATTTTTGTTGCTTTTTTTAGTTGATTTCCTGCATGAAAACTTAATGACTCTATTTGTGAAGTCTCGTTTCTTTCAAAAATTACATCACCCATTAATTCTTCAGCGTAAAATAAATTTTCTTTTACAGGATATAGAATAGTTGTGGGCCCGTTTCCACTTTGCAATTTTAATTTATTGTTTTCAACTGTAAGGTAAACTACAAAATTGTCTTCTACTTGATAAGTTCCCACATATTGCTTTAAAGTTTCTGAACTTACGTTGGCTACAATTGGAATTTTATAATCTTTATTATACAAATTATACAAAGTTTTTATAATAGCATAAGTGGCAGTGTTTAAACCTCTTTCTGTATTTGTAAGCAGTATAATGCAGATATCATCTTCGGGAATTTGAACAAAATTGCTACAAAAACCAGCTCCATAACCACTATGACCAACTGTCATTTTTCCAAACATTTTCATTGTAATCCAACCATAACCATAATTTTTTTTGAAAGGTGTATATGCTTTTTCTAAATTTTCTTTGGAGATAATTTTGTAATTTTTTAGGCCATTATAATATTTGTTTAAATCTTCAACAGTTGAGTATATTCCACCAGCTGCAAAAGGCATAGGTGGATCATAAACAATCGATGGTTTTTGTTCTTTTTCAGAAAAAATCTCATAGCCAATGGCTTTATTTTCACTTTTTAGATTTTTAAAAGCAAAACCACTTTGCTTCATTTTCAATGGTTTAAATATGTATTTTTCAACTGCTTTTTCGTAACTTATACCAGTAACTTTTTGAATTACATAGCCTAGAAAATAATATCCCGAGTTAGAATAACTCCAATCAGTTCCAACTGGAAAATCCAAAGGTTTTGTTTTTTGAAATTCAACAAATGATTTTTCCGTTTGGTCTTTCATATCATTTCCTCTGGTATAGTCATAAACTCCAGAGGTATGGGTTAACAAACTTTCAATTGAAATAGCGCTTGCATCGGGATAATCTGGATAGAACTTTGAAAGTTTATCCTGTAATGAAAGTTTTTTTTCTTCTACTAATTTTAAAATTACCGTTGCTGTAAAAGTTTTTGTAATGGAATATATTTGAAAAATGCTGTTAGCGTTATTTTCTTTTTTTAAATCTACATTTGATAATCCATAACCTTTATTTAGTAAAGTTTCTCCTTTTTCAGAAATAAAAACAGAACCGTTAAATAGATTTTGTTGATTGTAAAATTCAAAAAGTTGTTCTAATTTTTCTTTCTTACTCTGTGCAAAAAACAATTGTGTTATAAATAATAAAATAAAAGTTATTGATTGAATTGATTTCATATTTTTTTTGATTTTTTATTGAATTCTAACTAACGGTTTGCCCTTTGTGACAGTTACGTAAATTTATAATAAAAGATTACAAATAAAAATTCCTAACTGAATTTTCAAGCAAAATTCAAAGCACAAGCCAAGCCAACACATCCAATAATATTCTGCTTTATTTATATAGAGTAAATAACTTTACTGAAGCAAGTTTTATATTTGAACATATCTATAACAGTTTTTGCATTACAGTCCTTTTAATTCTAAAAAAAAATAGACCATTCAGCTATGTAAATTATTATGTGATTCATGTTTACAAATCTTTGTCTTTTTCATTTAAAAATTTTATTACTACAGCATTTACCATGTTTTTTAAGAAATTCAAAATTTCTACAGCTTATTCTAAAGTAACATTCATTCCTTCAGCATTAAGCATTTTTTTGAGCCTTCTGAGGGTGTAATTTTCCTACGACCTTTTCTTACTGAGATTTCATAAACTTAAATTATTGTTAATATAAAGACAAGGAATTTCTGCAAGTATCATATTTACAGGTTTTTGAAGCGGTTTTAATCCAATAAAGTTAACTCTATAGGACACCCAAACCATTTTTTTTTGAAGGTATTAACTGGTTAAATAGATCGGTAAAGTTCAAAAAAAAAGTTAAAACTTTCGTTTTAACTTTTTTTTTAAGAGTGACCTCTAAGGGACAAATTTCGATAAATTTTATGGAAGATTTGAAGAGATTGGCTTACTACATGTGACTCCTGTCTTTCATTGGCTTTGTAAATTTGGTTTTGATGTCCTGTTGGGGATTGAGTCAAATATGTATTTATTATTTATATGATTTTGCAATAGTATATAATTTGATAATTTTTGATTTATTTAAATTAAAAAGAAACAGCCTTAATTTTTTGTAAAAAAAAGTATCAGCTCCAAGCTCCTTGCGCCACGATTCTGTCAAAAAAATAAGGTAATATTCATAAGATTTATATTTAATTAGAAAAGTGCAACAGGAATCTGAATATTATTTGATATAAAAAAACCCGGCAGAACCGGGCTTCAAGCAACATAACTAAATATTTAATGTTGGCGCATTAAATAAATTTCCTATAAGTTCTTCGGGAAGATAAGGTCTTCCGCCAGAAGCAGGAATACAGGTTCCGGTAAATACGGCCGAAGCCATTACCTTTCCATTTTTTATTATTGTTTGTTTAAAATGTAACCTCGGAAGATTTAGAGGATCTGTAAAAACAGCACAAGTCACATCAAAATTATCATCTTTTTTTAGAGAACGTATAAATTTAATGCTATACTCAGACAATACCATAAACACACCATTTTCTGCTTGTTCTACGAAATCAAAGCCCAAGATTTCCCTAATAAAATCATGGCGGCATTCTTCCATATAAAAAGGATAATATAATCCATCCATAATGCCTTGAACGTCTATATGTCCATCTGCAACAGTGTAATTTTTTGAGTATTCCATAGTTTTTTAAATTTGGGTTTTTATTAGATACTTTATCAGTAAAATAGAACGCAATAGATTTATAAATATTTTTAATATTTGATTATATAGGTGTTATTTAAAATTGAAAATAAATAAATGAACCACCGCTTTCCTGGCTCCAAACTAACAAAATTATCATTACCGACCAAACAAAACCTGTAATAAACCAAGGCATTTTATAAGCTACTTCTAAAGTAGATTTGTTTCGCATTAACCAATGAATGATTATTGTAAATACCATTATTATTGAAATTTTAATTATTGCAAGTGTCGTTAATAGTGGTTTTGCGCCTTCTATAGAGTTAAACATAGAACCAAGAATTCTTCCTGTATCACTAAATGATGCTGCACGAAAAAATACCCAGGTAATATTTATTAGAAGAAAAGTAAAGAGCGCATACACAAAACCATTAAAGTTATTTGCTTGTTTGTTTTTAGAATCTGACATTCTATCGGTTACGAATTTTTCACCCCATAAAAATAAACCGTGTAAACCTCCCCAAACAACAAATGTCCAGCTCGCACCATGCCATAATCCTCCAAGGAGCATTGTAATCATAAGATTAATGTAAGTACGTTTTTGTCCGTTACGGTTACCACCCAAAGGAATGTATAGATAATCACGTAACCATGATGATAACGTGATATGCCATCTTTTCCAAAAATCAGAAAATCCTGTTGCTGCATAAGGAAATGAAAAGTTTTGAGGAAGTACGAAACCTAAACATAATGCTACACCAATTGCACAGGTTGAGTAACCGGCAAAGTCAAAAAATATTTGTCCGGTAAAGGCCAAAACTCCCATCCATGCATCCAGAGTTGGCAATATCTCTTTACTGTTAAATACTTCATCTGCAGCAATAGATAACATACTGTCTGCCAAAACTACTTTCATAAACAATCCTAAAGAAAGAAGTAATAATCCCTCAAAAAGCTGTTTTTTGCTGGCAGTTCGTGGACTTTCAAATTGAGGTACAAGCTGTTCAGGACGTACGATAGGACCTGCGACCAAATGTGGAAAGAATGTGACAAATAATGAAAAATCAAGTAATGATTCTACAGGCTTGCTATGTTTTTTATACATATCGATGGTATAACACAACGTTGTAAATGTGTAGAATGAAATTCCGGCAGGCAGAATAATATTAGTTTCAGGAGGTGCATAATTCACACCAAATAAATTAACTAGGCTTACAAAATTGTCAAGTAAAAATTCTCCGTATTTAAAATAACAAAGCATACCTAAATTTCCAATCAGACTAATGATTAGTAAAAGCTTTTTTCGGTACAAATTAGTTTGAGTATAAAGTGCTTTTCCTACATGAAAATCGATTATAGTTGACAACCATAATAATAAGATAAAAGGAGGATTCCAGACAGCATAGAATATATAACTGGCAAGTAATAAAATGTTTTTTTTGGCTTTCCACGCCAGTGGAAGATTATGCAGAAAGAGCACGATGAGAAAAAAAACAATAAAAGTATATGAATTAAAAACCATATTAAAAAGTTTAAATTAATTAGTGTAATGATGTTATTTTGATAAATTCAGCAGTAAAATCAATCGCTTGCTCAGGAGTTAAATGCGACCATTCGATACAATTATATTTGCTTATAGAAGGATAATCTGTAAAATAAATACCTTTACTTACGGTAGCTGCTAAGAGTGGTTCCCAAAATATTTCTCTTTTAAAAACGGCTTGCTCTAATTCAAAATAAGGGCCGCTGGATGGCGTTCTTATAAAAAGGACTTCACCGCCACGGGAACGGATTTTATCTATTGCATCCTTAGATTTTTGCAGAACAATTGGTATTGGATTATCTTTTGGAGGTGGAGAATTACGAATCATTCCCAATAACATCATCCATGTATTTGTTACCTCTTTTTGAAGGACTTTATCAGTTAAAAATTTTTCTCCCATTTTGGTCTGGCGATCGAAATCTACATTTATAAAATCCATTGGAAATTTTGGAGCAAGTGGTACACCAGCTCTATTAGAAACAGGTAAATTATCCAGTTGGGCAGAAAGGGAAAGAAATTTTTTATTAAAAAAAACAAACTTCGATTCTAATAGATGATTGATTTCAAAACCTGCTTTTTGAGCATAAGTCTGCTTATGAAAATACTGAATATAACTTTCGGGTATTTTATTAAAAGCGGGAGATAAATTATAATAAAGTACTTCTGTAACATCAATTATAAGCTGGCCTTTAAATTCTGTGTCATTACCCAAATCTTCCAGAATAGAAAGAGGACATGTTCCTTCAATTGCTAATTGTATTGCTTCTTTACCGGTTGTTTTTTCCCAAGTCTTTATATCAAGATCATATTTAATTCGGGATGAACCGATGAAAACAGTTGCTTTATTTTTATCAATATAAACACGTTTTCTTTTGTCAGCCCATAATTCTGCTGAATCGTCATAAGTAATTGGTATTTTTTGGTAGCGGAGGTATATTTCCCAACTGCTTATGGCTACCAATGATAGTAACATTGTCAGGATAGCTGGTTTGAAAAGATTTTTTGCTGTCATTAAATTAGTATTGATTAATAATATTTTTACACGGCAAAATTCTATTTTTATTCAATGGTAGGGTAGTACCAAAACAGGTGAACAATCCCCCCAAGTTTAGTAGTAAAAAGTGTTTTTATGTGTAAAACAGAGCGTTAAATCTTCTTTAATGGATATTTAGTTATGATAAAAATTAAGTTAAAGAAGTTTTTGAAAGGTGTATTTTAATAAAAAGATACTTTTCTCTTTCTAGAATTTTTTCAGATTATCATCAAAAAAAAACCTGCTTGTATTCGAAGCAGGTTTATTATAATCTTGAAAATGATATTTTATGAGGCAGGTCGTGATCTATTTTATAATGTTTAATTTTTAATAATTTGTATTAAGAAAAAAGCCGGCGCTTAGCAATATTAAACTTAAGAAAATAATAATCATTGGCGGTTTGCCTTTCGTTTGTAACCTAACCATAAGCATAGCATAAAGAGAGCAGATTGAGATTATAAAACCAGAAATCAGGATAATAAATGCCATCCAGTTTCTGTTATCAGGATTTAAATTATATTGTAAAATTATAATAGTAAAACCAACTGCAATTGCTCCGCCGCTCACTGCACGCATTAAAGCAAGTATAAGTGTTTGGAATTCAAAATTTAAATCTTTCCAGTTCGTGTCTATTGCATTTTTATGGTAGTTTAAAAATGATTTTTTAAATAAATAAACTAGTCCAAATATGAGTGATATGCTTCCGGAAAAGTAGGTGAAAATATCGGCAATAAGCTGTTGCATAATTTTAGTAATTAGTAGGTTATAATGTATTGATTGTATTTTGAGCAGATTATTGCAAAAGGTCACTTATGTATTTAAGACATAAATTGATGGGATCATATTTTGCCATTTCATTATTGATCTTTATGATTTTTTTCTTGTACAAAGAAGTACTTAAAATCTTTTTTACTGATTTATGAATTTCTATCGCAGATGGAGTTTCGGTATTTAAATTTATGCCACAATTAAAATAACCAATTCTGGCTCCGACTTCATTCTTTCCTTCGTGAACTCCAGCGGCAACAATGGGAACTTTATTTATAATACTCATAATTATTCCGGTATAACCTCCATTGGTTACAAAGACATTTATGTGCGGCATTATGGCATCAAATGGTATAAAATCTTCTATGATAATATTTTTCTGAGGATAAGCATTTCTTAAATACTCTGTGTTATTACCGCCTGTTGTTGCGATTACAAGAATATCAGAATCTTTAAAAGCTTCGAGAGTTGGCTCTATTAATTTTGTAAAATCATTTTCTATTATTCCCTGAGTAACCAAAATAATAGTGGTGTAGGATAAGATTCGTTCATCAAACCAGGTTGCTTTATTTCTAAATTCATTGTAGGGCAGGAGCGCGCCAATATAACGTATGTTTTTTCCAATATCACTGCGTTTATATTCGAACGATGGTGTACCAATCTGTAAATAAAGATCTGAATGCTTTATGAGTATATCTGGCATTAGAGTTTTTCTATGAATAATAGAATGGTCGCTTAATATCGTATTGAATGCCTCGATAGCAGGTTTAAAAATTATTTGCGAAAGTTCATTGCGCATTTGTTTGTAAATTTCTAAATCTTCTTCATTCTCAGAAGGAAGAAGTCCTGTACCGTGCGGTGCTAAATTTATTGATTCTTCTGCCAAAGGAATAATACCAATTGAAATAACGGGAACTTTTAGTTTCTCTTTTATAAGAGGTATACCTGTAAAATAACTATCACAGATTACCATATCAAAGTCAAATTCTTTTCTAATTTCTTCAATATCATTTAGGTATTCCGGGGCGCGGCATATAAAAGCATTAATGAAGTCAAAATTCATTTTTTCAACCAGATCCTTAATTTCCTTTCTTTCAGGAAAAATTTCATCAACATTGGCGGCATTAATGTCTTTTGCAATTTTAAAAGGAAAATGTTTTATTCCTAATCTTTCAAATTTAGTACTAAAAATTTTAGAGGTGTACCAAGCTATTTCAAATCCTTTACTTGCCAAATGCATCGCAAGTCCAGTAAGCGGATTAATATGTCCATCTAACGGACATGTTGCGAAAAGAATTTTTCTACTTTCTGAATCCTCTAAAATTTTCGTATTCATTTATTCCTATTTTTTTGCAAAGATGAGATAAATCACATAAAAACAGATCCCCAATAGTGTGGTTTTTCTCCCTAAATTTAATTAAAACACATTCAATTAGCTGTAATTGAGAAATCTGAATTTTATAACACATTGAGGTACTTGCGTCACCATTTATGGTAATTGTGCTGTTGCCTAAATCACAATAATTTTACAGAAATTTAAATCGACAATATTATAAATGGAATATTCAAAAAAGTATATAGTAAATGATAATCATACTGATAAAGAAGGCTGGCTAGACAATACGTATTATCTTTTTTGCATGGAATCATGCCGTTATAACTACCTTAAAGAAATGCTTGATTTCGATTCTGATGAGGAAGCTAAGCGCAACATTTACCTTAAGGTTTACGACTATAAGATCGAGTCTGATGGTATATTAAAAAAAGGTGACAACTTTTGTGTTACGTGCTCTGTTTTTTTGAATAGTGCTGAAAAACAATATCTAGATTTTAAGCACTCAGTAATAATCAATGATAAGATAGTATCGGTGGGTGTTTTTTCTGTAAACTTTATAATGGTTTCAGCAGATAGATTATAGTTTTGGTTAAACAATTTTTTCATTAATAGCTTTTGCAACTAATTCTGTAAGTGAGGCTACTTGAAGTTTTTCATATATTTTTTTAATATGACTTCTGACTGTTTCATAACTTATATTCAATTCAAAACCAATCATTTTATAGCTTTGTCCGTTTACAATATAAGATAGTACTTCTTTTTCTTTTGGAGTCAAATTATATTCAACTGATGCTTGCTGTGTGTATTTATCACTTGACTGATAGATACTGTACATCATTTTTCGGGCTACTAGGGGCGTTAGCGGAGCGCCTCCCTGACGTAATTCTTTAATAGAATTTAAAAGTGTTTGATTAATAGTACTTTTTAAAATATAACCTGATGCTCCGGCACATATAGATTCAAAAATACGTTCTTCATCTTCAAAAACTGTCTGAATAATGATTTGTATATGCGGTACGTTTTCTTTTATTTCCTTTACAGCTTCAATACCGCTTTTTCCCGGCATCTCAATATCCATTAAAACAATATCAGGACAGCTTTGAAGTACTTTTTTTACACAATCTTCAGCATCTCTGTATATGCCGACAACTTCAAATTGGGGATCAGTATTCAATAATAATTCGATACTATCCCTAACATTTTTATTATCATCAAAAATTGCTATTTTAATTTTTTCCATATTATTTATCTAAATAGTATATTATTTTTTAGCTGCATTTAAAAGTTAATTTAATGCTAGTACCATTTTCCTCCCGACTTACAATTTCCATTTCTGCTTTAAGCTCTGCAGCTCTTAACTTTATGTTTGTCAGTCCGTTTCCAGCCATCAATCTTTCGCTGTCTGACTTGTGATCAGTACTAAAACCAACTCCGTCATCTGTAATTTCTAATATAATCAACTGATTTTTAACTTTCATTGTTATATCGATATAACTGCATAATGAGTGTTTTATACCATTATTAAGTGCTTCTTTTATAATTAGAAAAATATTCTTGCGAATTTGCATATCAAAATTAACATCCATTAATTGAGGATCGCAAATAAATTCAAACTTGATGTTCTTGGCACTACAAAGAGGTTTTGCATAAGAATTTATTCGGTTGATAATACTTTTGAATGAATCGTTTTTCGAATTTAATGCCCACACAATATCTCCCATTTCTGAAATCATTTCATTCGCAGAGTCTGATATTCTGAGCAGTACATTTTGCAATTGATCAGGATTATTCTGTTCCTGATATATTTTAGCCACTTTGCTGTAAATCGAAATACTGCTTAATGTAGAACCTATCTGGTCGTGTAAATCCTGAGCAATACGATTACGGATCATTTTATTCTTTTGCAGATTGTTTATTCTGTATAGGTAAATAAAATAACCAATAGACAAACAAAGCAAAAGCATTAAAAGTACAAACCACCATGTAGCCCAAAAGGGAGGAGTTATAATAATTTTTATACTTGTGTAAGTACCCGTATAACCTCCGATCCAGTTACTGGCTCTCACCAAAAAACGATATTTTCCACTGGGTAAATTAGAGTAATTTGCAGTATTAAGTTTATCAGATTCATGCCAGTTTTTGTCAATACCTTCTAATTTATAAGCATATTTAATATTATCACCACTAAAATCAGGAGCTGAGAATTCAATAGTAAAATAGTTTTGTGGATAATCAAGTTTTAGAATATCCTGATGTATTAAATGACTGAATGATTTATCAAAAATTTTAAAATCTGTTAGATAAACCTTTGGAGAATGATTGATTTTTTCGACTGTTTTGGGATCAAATACGATATAATAATTTTCACCTGCACCGTAGATTTTATTCTCACTATCTCTATATAAATATCCCTTAAGGCTATTTGATTTTTGAAGATTTGGTAAATCATAACAGCTGTAAATTTTAGAATTTGGTTCATATTTATGAATATGACCGTTGCAGATCATCCATAGATTGCCGGATTTATCCAGTTGAAGCCCTTCTGTAAGATTACTTGAATATGGAACGTGTGTAAATTTTTTTGAAGTGAGATTATAAAAATTAAGTCCGCCACCATAAGTACTAACCCAAAAATTGTTGTTTTTGTCCTGCTGCATATCAAAAATATGATTGCTGCTAATGCTATTATTATCAGCAGGGTCATTGCTAAAATATTGTATTGGTTTTAATTGCTGATTTGTCCATATGCCAAGTCCATGATGGTTTGTTGCCAACCAAATTTTACCATTGCGATCTCTGTAGAATTTTCGGATTAGATTATCCTGAAGGTTTAATTTTTTTACTATTTTTTTTTGTTTATCCTGCCTTGAAATCCATTTTTTTGCAACAAGATCATAATAAGTGAGATAATGTCCGTAAGGTGAAACGACAAGAGCAGCATGCCCTTCGATCGTATCTCTAACAATTGATACCACTCTTGAACTGATAACTTGTTTCATCACTGGATCATTTTCTGTACCGGGTAATATTTCGATCCGGTTTTCAGCTGGAAAATATTTAAAAAGAGTATAATTTGTACCCAGATAAATAGTTCCGTCAACGTCCTTAAAAAATTTAGTTACAGAAAGTTTCTGGCCGTGATAAGAAAGTATTTTATGTTCAAAAATTTCTTTCCCAAAGGGTTTTATATAAATACCTTCACTTGTACCTATCCAGAGATTTTTCTTTTCGTCTTCAAAGAAATCGTAAACAGTAGTTTTTTCTTTTTCTTTTGGTAGAAAATGCTGTTGAAAAGGCTTAAACAAAGGGTTGTACATACTTAAACCATTATTTGTCCCCACCCAAACAATACCTTTTTTACTCACATACACAACATTGGTATGATCACTTGCTATACTGCCTTCTGCAAATGGTGTATTTCTTAAATTGTAAAATTCGTGACTCTTTTTATCATAAGTTGTAATTCCGGTATTTTTGCCAGCCATCCAAATCTTATTCTTGTCCTCTGCAAATGATACAATTTCGTCGTCAATTAAATTATTTTTGGTATAAACTTTTTCAATATTGGTTTTAGTATCATAATTATATACATTTTTGTCCCAGGAGCCATACCAAATAGAATTAGACTTATCCTTGTAAAGAGCGGATACAGAAACATGTGGTAAATTTTTATAGAGATCTGCATATCTGCTGTCATTTTTATACTTTAATGTTTTAACATTGACCTTTAAAATACCACCTCCGGCGCGTCCTGCCCAAAGAGTGTCATTTATACCCATTGTAAGAGAGAGTATCGCTTTTGGCCCTATTTTTATAGGGTAAAAAAATCGATTTAATTTTTTATTGTATTGTATTAAATTGCTTCCACTTGTCGCCAGCCAAATATTACCTTGACCGTCGTCTATTATTTTATTAATTCCATTTTCCGGAATACTGTTTACATTTTTATTGCTGTGTTTGTATTGCGTAAATTGTTTATTTGTGGCAAGTCGAAAATCATATTTAGTTAAGCCACCATCGGCAGTGGCAACCCAGATTACACCATCTTTGTCTTCAAGAATGTCGGTTATGATATTGCCGGATAAGCAATTGTTTTGATGTGGTATATTGCGGAATATTGTATAATATCTTCCGTCAAATCTATTTAATCCATCTTCTGTTCCAATCCATAAAAAGCCCCGGCTGTCTTCTAAGAGAGTGTTGACTTTGTCATTTGAGAGTCCATTTTCTGAAGTATAAGTTTTAAAAAACGGATCTTTATTTTGAGCGGGGACAATAAACCAGCTAAGAATTATAAGATATTTGAACAAATCTTTTTTCATAAAATATAAGAGAAATATACTTTTTTCCTAATTCTACTCCTTTTGATTAGGTACTGTATTGCAAATACTGCAAAATTAAACATTCTGGACTTTGAAACAATATCCATATTACGTGATCTATATCCCCAAATTAGGGGATATGATTTTTGGCTAAATTAGACTATAAATGAATAAGTAATTGATTTATAAATGTCTAATAATTGGTATGAATTCTTTGTAAACATTATTGAGTACCAAAAGCCTTTCATTATTAAATGAAAGGCTTTTTACTAATCCAAAAATTAAACTCTATTTCATAAATATCAAATTAATTACTTACTAAATCTATATCTTTTACGAGCTCAGCTTTTTGTGTAAAATCAACTGATTTTACTGTTTTTATTATTCTCGCCGCTACTTTATAAGGATCTGCAGCAGAATTAGGGCGGCGGTCTTCCAGATATCCTTTCCAGCCATTTTCTACAGTTACGACAGGTATACGAATTGAAGCCCCTCTGTCTGAAACACCATAACTAAAATCGGTAATAGCTGCTGTTTCATGCAATCCGGTCAGACGCATGTGATTATCAGCACCATAAACTTCCATGTGCTCTTCAACTACAGGTCTAAAAGCTTCGCATACTGCATCGTAGATAGCTTTGCTTCCTGCAGTTCTTAACAATGTGTTAGAAAAATTAGCATGCATTCCAGATCCATTCCAATCTAATTCACCAAGAGGTTTACAATGCCAGTTTATCGAAACACCAAATTCCTCACCAATGCGTTCCAGTAAATAACGTGCAATCCAAATTTGATCACCTGCAGATTTGGCACCTTTTCCAAATATTTGAAATTCCCATTGACCTGCAGCTACTTCAGCGTTGATCCCTTCAATATTAATACCAGCTTTCATACAAGCATCCAGATGTTTTTCTACCATATTTCTTCCAAATGCATTTGCTGCACCGGCAGAGCAATAATAAGGGCCTTGTGGAGCTGGGTATCCTCCTGACGGGAACCCTAAAGGTTTGTCTGTTTGTGGATTCCACAGAAAATATTCCTGTTCAAAACCAAACCAGAAATCGTTATCGTTATCTTCGATGGTTGCTCTTCCGTTAGATTCATGATTGGTTCCGTCTGCATTTAATACTTCGCACATAATAAGATATGCGTCGTTGCGCAATGGGTCTTCTACAAAATAGACAGGCTTTAAAATACAGTCAGAAGAACCGCCGGGAGCCTGCTTAGTTGATGATCCGTCAAAGCTCCAAAGTGGTATACTTTCTAATTTTCCGTCAAAGTCCTTTGCAATTTTTGTTTTACTGCGTAAGCCTTGAGTGGGTTTGCTTCCATCAAGCCATACATATTCAAATTTTACCATAAAATTGTATTTTTTAAATTAATGATGCAAAGGTCGTTTCAACTCTTTTATCTGCACTAACCAAATTCGGTTAGCTTAGTTCACTTAATTAGGCGAGTCAACTTCTGTTATTATGCTGATACATTTGCATGATTAAAAAGTTGCCTATAGATTGGGTATTGTAAAAATGAAACTGGAATGGAAAATATAAAAACGAAGAATACGTCGAAAATAACTAACAGTATTAAAAAGGAGAATGAAGTAATTTCAAATCCTATAAGCAGAATTGCAGAAACAGAAAAAGATTATTTGTTCGCAAGTATTCTTGCTGAAGGAAAAATAAACATTCAATTGT
Source organism: Flavobacterium sp. MC2016-06 (assembly GCF_009711165.2). Classification (GTDB taxonomy): domain Bacteria; phylum Bacteroidota; class Bacteroidia; order Flavobacteriales; family Flavobacteriaceae; genus Flavobacterium. Next base: position 359,384 of record NZ_WMID02000001.1, read on the forward strand.
CAGAATTATTTAGAGCATTAGAAGCTGTCGGTATTGAAGCATCAGATTCAAGACTCAATTTTTGTGAAACAGATGTTCGTGATGCTGCCAAAATAAGTATTAATCAGGAACGTTTCAAGGAAATCGTTAAAAACAGCAGAGGAGATATTATAAAAGATGCGCTGCAGGGAAATTTAATAATCCCTGATTTTTCAGGTTTCTGTGAAAGTATTAATGTGATATTCCGAGAAACTAAAAATAATAATAAAGGAAATGTAGCAACTTACATTCCACAGCTTAGCCGAGTGGATCCTTCATTGTATGGAATTTCAGTATGCAGTACAGACGGACAGAAACATTCAATTGGCGACTCAAAGGAAAAATTCAGCGTGCAGTCAATCTGCAAGCCCATTAATTACTGTATTGCACTTGAAGGAATGGGGGTAGAGACTGTTCATAAACATGTGGGAAGAGAGCCTAGCGGAATTGGATTCAACGGGCTGGTATTGAATGATTCCAAACTTCCACACAACCCAATGATCAACGCTGGGGCTATAATGACATGTTCTCTTATAAGACCTGATTTGGCCATGTCTGATCGTTTTGAATATGTATTAAAAATATGGGAACGTCTTTCAGGAGAAAAGCAGAATATAAGTTTTAATAATGCTGTATACTTATCGGAAAAATCTACTGCTGACCGCAATTTCGCACTGGGTTACTTTATGAAGGAAAACGGTGCTTTTCCTAAGGATACCAATCTGCTGGATACATTGGAATTTTATTTTCAATGCTGTTCTATACAGACCGACACGGATTCTTTGGCTGTAATTGCGGCAACATTAGCAAATGGAGGTGTTTGTCCCACCACAGGCGAACGTATCTTAAGCTCTGAATCTGTTAAAAATTGTCTTTCACTAATGAATTCTTGTGGCATGTATGATTTTTCGGGTGAGTTTGCTTTTACGATTGGATTACCGGCTAAAAGTGGCGTAGCGGGAGGTTTAATGCTGGTAATTCCCAATCTTATGGGAATTGTAATCTGGTCTCCCAAACTTGATAGCATGGGAAATACGGTGCGTGGGATAGAATTTTGTAAGTCACTTGTGAAGCATTACAATTTTCACAACTATGATAATCTTACAGCTGCTTATACTACAAAAACAGATGCCCGCCTGCCAAAAAACCACAATAAGATTGAAGGTGTCATTAACCTTTGCTGGGCAGCAAGTGAAGGGGACCTGCTTGAGTTACAGCATTTGTTTGCTAGAGGATTTGATCTTAATATGGCAGATTATGATGGGCGTACTGCGCTCCATCTCGCTGCTTCTGAAGGGCATAAGGAAGTTGTCGAATATCTAATTAAAAGAGGGGCATTGGCTGACTCTACAGATCGCTGGGGTAATACTCCTTTTGAAGATGCACAAAGAAATAAGCATGTAGAGGTTATGGATTATCTCTCGTCAATAAATAAAAATATAGTTTCAGTATTATAAATTAAGAGACTTGACTGTCAATTTAATTTATTAGGTTTTATGGTTATGTCCAATTTTTGCCTTATTGATGCTTCTCTAAAATATACTGGGCGATCAAATAAGTACATTTTTTAATTAGCACTTAAAATTTATAATTTACAATAATAAAGATTATCTCTATGGATACTAAAAAAAAACGTTTACTCGGTACAAACGAGAAGGTATTTTGGATTTTGGACCAAAAAACTACAACACATTTTGCTGTTGCCACCGAAATAAAAGGCATTACAGCCGATCATGTATGGCGTGACGCGCTTGATAAAGTACAGCAAAGACATCCCAATCTTTCTGTCCAAATTTCGGGAAATGATTATACTGAAGTTTACTTGGAACATGTGTCTCAATGCCAAATCCCACTAAGAATTGTTCATTTAAAAGAAAATGAAAGCTGGAATAGCATAGCAGAACAAGAATTGAGCATTCCCTTTGACATTACAAAAGCACCCTTGGCTCGTGCTGTACTGGTTCAGCAACCCGATAAATGTATATTTATACTTTTATCAAATCATTCTATAGGAGATGGTATGTCAGCAGCATTAGTTATTCGCGATCTGCTTCTGGTAATTTCCGGTAATTCAACAGCCAGTTTGGCTCCAATTTGTTCACTGGATAAACTTGCAGGGGTTTCTTTAGAGAATTCAGAGTTGAACGTTAAAAGTGTACCAGAATATAAAAGCAGTCTGCCGACAAGATCAGGAATACGTGTAATACATCATAGTTTGTCGGCTATACTTACAAAAAAAATAATCGAAAGATCAAAGTACGAAAAGACTACTGTTCATAGTGCTTTAAGTGCGGCAATTAGTATAGCTATGCGGGAGATAGACGAGTTCTGGCATGAAAAACCTTTACAGATTCTTCATCCACTTTCAGCACGTAAAGTCTTGGATATTGGAGATGATTTTGGATTACTAATTAATATGATTACTCTGCCCTGCAATGCTGCGCCACAGGATAGTTTTTGGGATTTGGCAAGATCAGTACGTTTCAGCGTGGCAGCTACGCGTAATACTGAATGGATAAAAGGAGACACTATGGCTACCCAGCAACTCTTTAATAGTGGCTTTGACGTTGAAACCATCGAGCAGGCACTTCACCAAGGTACTGAACACGATATTCTTCTGACTAATCTTGGTCAGCTTCCTTTTGCATCTAATTTTGGTCATTTGGAATTAAAATCTTTATGGGGTCCTATGGTACTTACCCCGCATGAGGCTTCCCAGACAATCGGAGTAGCAACATTTAATGGGATTCTGACACTGACCTTGACAGGTATAAAAATCAATCAAAATCTCTTAAATGTAGTGGAACAGATTCTTGAAAAAGAATGCAATACAACATTAAGCTTTTAACCGTGAATTGATTTTAATACAAGGCTTACAATATTTGATTGTAGTTTTGTTAAAAAAATGGCGACAATTGTCTTCAATTGGCGCCATTTGGCTGTAGTGACCTCGACATAATTAATTATAAGTCGTTGATTATTATTGATTTGAGGTGTTTTTGAAAGCTAGGTTTGAATCCCATATATAAAAAAATAAATCCCTATGTATCAAATACATAGGGATTATTCCATTTTAGAAGTGACCTCGACTGAACAATTTACAAACCATTTTATGAATGATTTAAAGAAATTAGCATATTTTCAAGTGAATTTGTAAGATAATTATTTAAGATATTTATTCAGAAGCGGTTTGTATGTATCGTAATGGTTAAGTGTTAAAAATGTTAAAACTTATGAGTGTTTAAATTTATTACAAGCAATAATTTTTAAAAATTGCAGAAAATATAATTTCAAACTTACCTCTAAAAAAATTAGTTTTAATAAAATTATATGTTTGTTTTGAGATTATCCAAATCAAAATATGGTAAGGATATTTAGAATTTTAAACAATTTAATAGTAATTATAAAGTTAGCTGTGTATACCTTTGCAGGGTTAGGAGGAGAGCAGGATTCGAACCTATGGTTGTGAAGTCCTGATTTTACTGCATTTTTAATTTTTTTTAGAACAAAGTGCCATGATTTTGCCACAAATGTAAAACTGCTGGTATTAAGGGTAACTTTTGAAAATCAATTATATTTTTTGTGATAATTTATTCGTTACAAACATACAAAAAAAGTGAATGTAAAATGCTGTTTATGTTGTTTTTCAATTACTTATGATATGGAGACATATCCATTCGAACCTAAACTTCTTAGAACTTGATTTTGGTATGTTTTTGATTTTGGAAAAGAGCTTATGCCATGATTCTGCAGTCAAACTACAATTTCTATTTACCGTTTAACTAATTTAAATTTCTATACTCGTTTGGAGTATTCCCAACATGCTGTTTAAAGAAACGAGTAAAGTGCTGCGGATATTTAAAACCCAATTCATAAGCAACTTCATTTATTGTCTTTGATGAATCAAATATTTTGTCTTTGGCTGTATCAATTATTTTATTTTGAATGTATTCTTGGGCAGATTTACCAGTTTCTTTTTTAATCAAATCTCCAAAATAGTTGGGAGATAGATTAAGCTCTCCTGCATAATAAGCAACAGAAGGCAATCCGATGCTGTTTGGTTTGTCAGAAGAAAAATAACTATTTAAAAGACCTTCAAATTTTTCTACAATTCCTTTGTTCTCATTATCTCTGGTAATGAACTGACGGTCATAAAACCGGTCACAATAATTTAGAAATAATTCAATATTAGAGGCAATCAGTTTTTTACTGTGTTTATCAATAGATTGTTTTAATTCCGATTCGATTTTAGCGAAACAATCAAAAACAAGCTGTTTTTCTTTTTCGGAAAGATGCAGCGCTTCACTTGTATTATAGCTGAAAAAATTATATTCACTAATGGTCTTTGCCAGAGAAGTTCCACGTATTAAATCGGGATGAAAAGCCAGTCCATGTCCTACCGGCTGGTAATAATCAACTTTGTTTTCTACATCAATTATTTGTCCCGGCGACACAAAAACTAAAGTTCCTTCCTGATAATCATAATAATTACGGCCATATTTTAAGTCGCCGCATTTTACCTCTTTCAAGAATACGCAGTAAAGTTCAAAATGCATTTCAGAACCGGTTCTTTCTTTTGCTTTTGAAAAATCAATTATGCTTACTAATGGATGCAGCGTTTCATGATTATTAAAATCATTGTACTCCTTAATTGTATCAAAATTAAATACTTGTCCCATGTTTTCTGTCTTTTGTTACACAAATTTAAGTATTTAAATGGAGTTGTAATACTAATTAGTTTCCAATCAGTAATCTTGGTAGCACAAACCGTAATCCGTATACCAGTGCACTGGCATTAAGTTCGGAAATTTGTAAAAAGAGAATTGTTAAACTTTTAAATACAAACTAAAATGTACAATATAAAATTAAATAATGGTGTAGAAATGCCAATTTTAGGATTTGGTGTTTTTCAAATGCAGGATCAGGCAGAATGTGAGCAGGCAGTCTTAGATGCGATTGACACCGGATACAGATTAATCGATACTGCAGCTTCTTATATGAATGAGCAGGCGGTTGGAAATGCAATTAAAAAGAGTAGCGTACCAAGAGAAGCGCTTTTTATAACAACTAAACTCTGGGTAAGTGATGCAGGTTATGAAAACACAAAAAAAGCTTTTCAAAAATCATTAGACTTATTACAATTGGATTATCTCGATTTGTATTTAATACATCAGCCTTACGGAGATATTTATGGTTCTTGGCGTGCCATGCAGGAATTATATCAGGAAGGCAGAGTAAAAGCAATTGGTGTGTCGAATTTTCACCCGGACAGGGTTATGGATTTAATTGCTAACACAGGTTTTATTCCAGCAGTAAACCAGATAGAAACACATCCTTTTCATCAGCAGACTGAAACACAAGAATTTTTGAAGCAGAATAATGTCCAAATAGAATCTTGGGGACCATTTGCTGAGGGTAAAAATGACATCTTTAAAAATGATCTTTTAGTAAACATTGCCCAAAAATATAATAAGTCGACTGCGCAGGTGATTGTAAGATGGTTGACACAAAGAGGTGTGGTTACTATTCCAAAATCAGTTCGAAAAGAAAGAATGGCAGAAAACTTCAACATTTTTGATTTTGAATTAGCTCAAGAGGATATGACTGCTATCCAAACATTAGATACAAATGCCAGCCTATTTTTCGATCACAGGGATCCTAATATGGTAAAGTGGTTGAGCGAACGAAAATTAAGTTAATTAAAATTAAAACATTTTAAGGATGGACAGAAGATCAATATTAAAAACAGCAGGTTTAGCATTGGCAGGAAGTGCATTACTTCCTTTTAGTTCTTTTGCTCAATCTAAAGCAGGAAATGACAATTCAGAAGAAAAAGATAAATCTCCATTAATATCTCCGGGCAAAAGAATGCTGGGGAACTCTTTAGAAGTTTCAAGCATTGGCATCGGTGTGCAGAATATGAGCCGTAATTATCAGACTACAATTCCTTCCCGATCAGAAATGCACCGAATTATTCGTGCCGCATTTGATAATGGCGTAACTTTTTTTGATGCCGCCGAAGCTTACGGACCTTTTGAAGTAGAGCGAATACTAGGAGAAGGAGTTACTTCTTTTCGTGACAAAATTGTCATTGCTACAAAATTCGGCTGGAATATTGATCAGGAAACGGGACAGCGGTTAACCGGATTAAACAGTCGTCCCGAACATATCAAAATTGTTGTTGAAGGAATGCTTAAACGTCTTAAAACGGACCGGATAGATCTTTTGTATCAACATCGTGTTGACCCTCAGGTTCCAATTGAAGATGTGGTCGGCGTTATTCAAGAATTAATAAAAGAGGGCAAACTATTGCATTATGGACTCTGTGAGCCGGGTCTGCAAACTGTAAGACGTGCACATGCGATGCATCCATTAACAGCCATTCAAAATGAATATTCGCTGCTTTGGCGTGGTCCAGAAAAAGCAATAATTCCTTTATGCGAAGAACTTGGGATTGGCTTTGTTCCATGGAGCCCGCTTGGTGTTGGATTTCTGACAGGAGCCATAGACAGCAATACACGATTTGCACCAGGAGATATCAGAGGGATTGAATCTAGATTTTCACCAGAAAACCTTCCGGCTAATGTAGCTTTGGTTGAATTAATCAAAAAATGGAGTCAGGAGAAAAAAGCGGCACCTGCACAAATTTCCCTTGCGTGGCTTTTGGCGCAGAAATCATTTATTGTTCCTATTCCGGGAACAACGCAAATGGCGCATATGCTCGAAAATACAGGAGCTTCTCAGATAAAATTTACTTCAAAAGAACTGCTGGAATTCAATAAAGAATTGGATGCAGTTAAAATTTTGGGTGAAAGACTACCTGCCGGAGTATTGGCTTTTTCTGATGTTGAAGCGCCTGAAAAAGCGAAATAATTAGAATTTAAAAAGTTTAAAATGAAAAAGAGAATTTTAGGAAGTAACGGACTCGAAGTATCTGCGTTAGGTTTAGGCTGTATGGGATTAAGCTTTGGATACGGAGCACCAACGGAAAAGAAAGAAGCTGTGGCACTTATTAGAGCAGCATTTGAAAAAGGAATTACTTTTTTTGATACCGCAGAATGTTACGGGCCATTTATAAATGAAGAAGTTGTAGGCGAAGCATTGGAGCCGTTTCGCAAAGAAGCTGTTATTGCTACTAAATTTGGTTTTGTAGATGGCGATTCTACAAAAGGATTAGACAGCAGTCCTGCCAGAATAAAAGCAGTTGTTGAAGCGTCGCTTAAAAGATTAAAAACAGATTCTATCGATTTACTTTATCAGCACAGAGTTGATCCTAATGTACCAATAGAAGAAGTTGCCGAAACAGTAAAACAATTGATTCAGGAAGGAAAGGTAAAATATTTTGGACTTTCAGAAGCGGGTGCAGAAACCATTCGAAGAGCACATAAAATACAGCCGGTAACAGCATTGCAAAGCGAATATTCTTTGTTTTATCGTGAACCCGAAAAAGAAATTATTCCAATTCTGGAAGAATTAGGAATTGGTTTTGTGCCTTTTAGTCCGCTTGGAAAAGGATTTTTGACAGGAGCCATAAATGAAAAAACAAAATTTGAAGCTTCGGATTTTAGAAATATTGTACCAAGATTTTCTGAAGAAAATAGAAAAGCCAATCAGACATTAGTAGATTTAGTAAAAACTATTGCACAGCAAAAAACAGCGGCACCATCGCAGATTGCTTTAGCTTGGTTATTGGCTCAAAAACCATGGATTGTGCCCATTCCCGGAACAACAAAACTACACCGTCTAGAAGAAAATATTGGAGGAGCAAGTGTTCATCTAAGCAAAGCAGAACTGGACAATATCAGCCTTGCATTAAAAAATATAGAAATTGTTGGTGCGCGATATCCACAGCAATTACAGGATCGGGTTGGGAAGTAAAAAAATTAGATAGAAGCAGTACTAGATCTAAGCTTCTGTCATTCACTTTTAAAAATAAAGATAAATGAAAAAAGTTTTCGCTATTATTCTTCTATTAATGATAATCAATTTAAATGCACAACAGACAGAGTTTAAAAATCCTGCTTTGGATGTTGTTACAGCTTCTGGAATAGTCCGTGGAAAAATGGAAGACGGCATTTCTGTTTTTAGAGGAATTCCTTATGCCGCGCCTCCGGTAGGAGAATTTCGCTGGCGTGCACCGCAACCGGTTCAATCTTGGAAAAGTGTTCGAGATACTTCAAAACCATGCGCAGAATGTCCTCAGGCTGGCTGGCCGAGAGGATCGGGAATGTCGAAAACCGCATCAGAAGATTGTTTGTTTCTTAATATCTGGAAACCAGCTGATGCATCCAAAAAAGCGAAACTGCCGGTTATGGTATGGATTCATGGAGGAGGATTTGTTGGAGGAAGCGGAGCTGGAGGCGATTTTTCAGGAGCTTCTTTTGCAGAACAAGATGTAATATTGGTATCCATAAATTATCGTTTAGGACGTCTTGGCTTTTTTGCTTTTCCAGCTTTAGCTAAAGAAAATCCAAATGAATATAAAGGCAATTATGCCTACATGGATCAGATTGCTGCTCTGCAATGGGTGCAGAAAAATATTTCGGCATTTGGCGGTGATCCTAAAAATGTTACCATTTTTGGTGAATCTGCTGGAGGAGTTTCGGTGCATTCCCTTATCACGATTCCCTCAACAAAAGGTCTTTTTCAAAAAGCAATCATAGAATCTGGAGGAGGCCGTGATGGTGTGCTTACAGGACGTCCGATTAATAAAGAAAATGGAGACCCGCATTATCCTATATCGGCAGAAACGATTGGGATAAATTTTGCAAAAAGATATGCTATTGAAGGAACAGATGCTGGTGCTTTGCAAAAACTGCGCGCTCTGACCGCAGAAGAAATAATTGATGGAGGTCAGGAAACAAATGGACAAAACGGAGAGCCTACATATTCGGGACCAATCCTGGATGGAAAACTTGTGGTTGAAACTGCCGAAAGCGCTTACAACGCCGAAAATCAGCCATCGATTCCGCTGATTATTGGATCAAACAGCGCCGAAGTACCAGCAGGTTTTGTAAATGCAAACTCGAAAGAAGAACTGCTTTCTATTTTCGGAACACTTAAGCAGGAAGCATCACAAGCGTATGATGCTGACGGAAAAACTGATTTTGCAAAAATGCTGGCTCTGGTCAATACCGATAAAGTTTGGGCAGAACCTGCACGTTTTACGGCGCGACGTTTTACAGCAAAGAGTGCGCCTGCGTATCTGTATTTGTTTTCGTATGTTCCTGCATCAATGCAACAGTGGATGAAATATGGAGCATCTCACGCTTCAGAAATACCTTATGTCTTTGATAATCTTGTTGACCGAAATAACATAGTATTTACTCCGCAGGATAAAAAAGTGGCTAAAATTATGAATGCCTATTGGGTGAATTTTGCAAAAACAGGTAATCCAAACGGAAAAGGTCTATCAGAATGGCCCGTTTATGACCCGAAAAAGAATGAGGTTTTTGAATTCCGTGAAGATGGTTCGGCAGCGAAAACAGACGATACAAGAAGGGACAGATTAGATGTCATCGAAAAAACATTTGAAAAAAAATAATATGAGAAATTTAAAAGCCGATTTAAAAGTTATAAAGTCAAATTATTGGAAAGCATTATTTTTAGTAGTACTGATAAGCAGTCCTGCTATTTATGCCCAAAAAGGAAAAAGTAAAGAACCGATGATTATAGCAGAGCAGGGAAGTTTTGCTGTAGGAGGTACAATTATAAAAAATCCGGGAACATTTGATCCTTATAAAATTACGCCTGAAGGACAGACATTCCGCGGAGATCATGCCTATGTTTTCTATCAAATCCCTGCAAATGCCCGTAAATATCCATTGGTAATGTGGCACGGAATTGGTCAGTTTTCAAAAACTTGGGAAACAACACCAGACGGACGTGAGGGATACCAAAATATCTTTCTGCGCAGAAAATTCCCTGTTTATTTAATCGATCAGCCAAGAAGAGGAAATGCAGGCAGAAGTACTGTAGAAGCTTCCATTAAACCTGTTGCCGATGAGCAGCAATGGTTTGGTGTTTTCCGAGTGGGAATATGGCCTGATTATTTTCAGGGTGTACAATTTCCACAAGATTCCGCATCGCTGAATCAATATTTTAGATCGATGACCCCAAATTTAGGAACAATTGATATAAAAGTTACTACAGATGCGGCTTCGGCACTTTTTACTAAAATTGGTCCTGCCATTCTGGTAACACATTCGCATTCTGGAGGAATGGGGTGGATTACGGCTATTAAAAATCAAAATGTAAAAGCCATAGTATCTTATGAACCAGGCAGCGGTTTTTTATTCCCCGAAGGAGAAGTTCCATCACCTATTGCGAGTTCGGCAGGTGCTCTTGAAGCGACAGGTATTCCCTTAAAAGATTTTATGGCACTCACCAAAATCCCGATAGTGATTTATTACGGTGATAATATTCCTGATACGCCAACAAATAATTCGGGTGCTGATGGATGGCGTGCACGCTTGGCTATGGCAAGATTGTGGCGAGATGCCGTAAATAAAAAAGGCGGTGATGTTACAGTGGTTCATCTTCCTGAAATAGGAATTAAAGGCAATACACATTTTCCGTTTTCGGATTTAAATAATATTCAAATAGCTGATCTTATGTCTAAATGGCTAAAGGAAAAGGGATTGGATAAATAATTAGGATTAAAGAAAATAAAATGAAAATATCAAGATTCTTATTTCTATTGACTACAATATTCTGCTTGTTCTCAGGCTGCAATCATGCGCAGGAAACATCTCAAAAAGAGGAAAAATCTTCAAACAAAAATATACTGATTGTGTATTTATCAAGAACAAAAAATACTAAAGCAGTGGCATCCATTATTCATAAAAATGTCGGCGGAACATTGGTTGAACTTGAATTAGAGAATCCTTATCCCGAAGATTACAAAACTATAGTGGCCCAAGTTGCAAAAGAAAATGAAACTGGATTTCTGCCTCCGCTTAAAACAAAAATTGATGCTGTAGAGAAGTTTGATATTGTATTTGTAGGTTTCCCAACTTGGGGAATGCAGTTACCGCCTCCGATGAAGAGTTTTTTAAAACAATACAATTTAGAAGGAAAAACAATTATTCCTTTTAATACAAATGCAGGTTATGGAATAGGAAGCAGTTTTGAAAATGTAAAAGAATTATGTCCTAAAAGTAAAGTTGTAGAAGGTTTCTCTGTAAAAGGAGGAATTGAAAGAGATGGAATTTTATTTGTAATGGAAGGCGATAAAGAAAAACAAGTTGAGATAGCTGTAAAAAAATGGCTGAAAACAATTGGTTTTATGAATTGATAATTAAATAAAGAAAATGAAAACACTTTCAATACTTATAATGATTGTATTTGCTTCAGCAGTTGGAAATGCCCAAACAGATCAAAATTTAAGCACAAAGCAGCAGGCAATTATCAAAATTGCTTCAGTTACCGCGAAGGGCGATTTAGTAAAATTGAAAACAGAATTAAATTTTGGATTAGATTCTGGTTTGACAATCAATCAGATTAAAGAAACTCTTGTTCATTTATATGCGTACTGCGGATTCCCCAGAAGTATTCGCGGTCTGCAGACATTTATGAGCGTATTAGAGCAGCGTAAAGCAAACGGAATTACCGATATGATCGGGGCAGAGGCTTCACCAATAAAGGAAGAAAGCACGAAATACGAACGAGGTAAAGTAATTCTGCAAGAGTTGACCAAAACACCACAAGACGGACCAAAAACAGGATATTCGGCATTTGCACCAGAAATTGATATTTTCCTCAAAGAACACCTTTTTGCAGATATTTTCGAAAGAGATGTTTTAAGTTATGCCGAAAGAGAATTGGTAACAGTTTCAGTACTTGCGAGTATTGGAAGTGTAGAACCTATGCTACAATCTCATTTAAACATTTGTCTTAATGTTGGTTTAAGTGCTAATCAGCTGGAGGAATTTGTTGAAGTTATCAAAAAAACAGTTGGCAGTAAAGAAGCTGCGGAAGCAGAAAAAGTTTTAAGTGAAGTACTAAAGACTAAAAAGTAAAATTCAAGATTTAGAAATGATGATAAAAACAGCACTATTAATAGCAATTATAATAACGACAAATATGGCAAATGCACAATCAACTCAAAAAAGGTATGAGCAAAATCCATTTACTTTAGTATATGATGGAGCCATAACCAAGAATGAAAAAGGAAAAGTAAATATTCATCCCGTAACGTATAAACTCAATGGAATTGATATTGCAGCTAATGTTTACACGCCGGCAAATTATGATACTTCAAAGAAATATCCAGCAGTTGTTGTGGCTCATCCCAACGGTGGAATAAAGGAACAAACTGCAGGACTTTATGCACAGCGTTTAGCAGAGGCCGGTTATATAACGATTACTGCTGATGCTGCCTTTCAGGGAGCAAGCGGAGGCGAACCCCGTCATACCGACAAACCTTTCTATCGCATTGAAGATATTCATGGTATGGCTGATTTTATCACCCAATATGCAGGAGTCGATGTAAACCGCTTGGGGGTTTTAGGAATATGTGGTGGCGGAGGTTACACTTTAAAAGCGGTTCAGTCGGATAAACGTTTCAAAGCAGTGGCAACGCTGAGTATGTTTAATTCGGGAGAAGTAAGGCGAAATGGTTTTCAGAATACAGCACTAAGTACAATTCAGGAACGACTGAAACAGGCTTCAGATGCCCGCGAACAGGAAATTTCCGGCGGTAAAATAATTTATTCAGGTGTGGCAAGCATTACAGATGAAGAAATTGCCAAGACATCAACAGATTTATACCGTGAAGGATATGAGTATTATTATAGAACTTATGCTCATCCAAATTCAACTTTCCTTTATACGATGAGTAGTTTGTTAGACTTAATGACTTGGGATGCTGCAGCTAATATGGATTTAATCAATCAGCCTTTATTAATGATGGCTGGAAGTAAAGCGGATACAAAATATATGACAGATGAAGCATTTCCTAAGGCAGTTAATGCAAAAAGCAAGGAACTTTTTATAATTGAAGGTGCTACTCATATACAAACCTATTGGAAACCTGAGTATGTAAATCAAGCAGTTGCTAAATTAGAAAGTTTCTATAAAATTAATCTATAAGACCAGGATTTAAAAAAATATAAGGAACATGAAAAAAACGAAGCTTACAATATATGCTGTAGCAATCGCTTTTACTTTTATAGGACTAATATCCTGTAATAAAAGGGAGCGTGATGGCAGTTACCAGGAACTCAATTCAAATCTGATTTTTCCCAAAGGCAAAAAAAACACAACAAATAATTTTACGGGAAAGGTGTGGCTCAATAATTTAGTGCAGGCAGATACAGCAAATAAAACGGCTGTAGGAAGTGTAACATTTGAGCCAGAAGCGAGAACCAAATGGCATATTCATCCTGCCGGGCAGATTATATTAGCTTTGGAGGGAAAAGGATATTATCAGGAAAAAGGAAGTTTAAAAGTCGTTGTAAAAAAAGGAGATGTTATTAAATGTCCTGCTAATATTCCTCATTGGCACGGTGCTGCTTCAGATACCAAATTTATTCAGGTGGCAATCACTGGAAGAGAAAAAGGTGAGACTGTATGGCTGGAATCAGTTACAGATAAGGAATATAATGAATTATAAAATAGGCCGATAAGGAAGATTAAATAAATGGAAAAATCATTAGAGAAATTAATTTGGGAGTTTTCACAGACTGCCTGGGATGAATATTTACCGCATCTATCGATTGATTGTGTAGTTTTTGGCTATAATGCAATACATACGTGTAAGCACGGACGAACAAGCAGAAAAAGGTTATTCGCAAAGAAATCAGGAAGAAGTTTTAAGGAAATATTGCTCAATAAATTTTATTGAAGTGCGTAACGTTATTTATGAGGATCATTCCGCTAAGACATTTAATAGACCACAATGGAATAAACTTTTACTGAATCTGAAAAAACAGAAAAACACAACTGATCTGGTCTTGTTTACCAAATGGGATCGTTTCAGCAGAAACGCAGGTGATGCCTATCAGATGATAAGCTTATTAAGAAAGTTAGGTGTAGAGCCTCAAGCGATTGAGCAACCTCTTGATTTGGCAATTCCAGAAAATAAAATGATGCTGGCTTTTTACTTAGCGGCTCCTGAAGTTGAAAACGATCGAAGAGCTTTAAATACCTTTCATGGAATGAGAAGGGCGAAAAAAGAAGGTAGATATATGGGTATTGCACCGTTTGGATATGCTAATAAATCCAAAGAAGACGGAAGTAAATATATTGCAGTTGTAGAACCTGCCGCTTCTGTTATGCGCTTGATATTTGAAGAATTGGCTAAAGGAATATTCAATACAGAGCAAATATATCATATGGCTTGCAGAAGAGGATTTAAAAGAACTAAAAATAACATGTGGGGCCTAATAAGAAATCCTGTTTATTGTGGTAAAATATTTATACCGAAATATAAAGATGAAGAAAGCAGATTTGTTACAGGGCAGCATGAGCCACTTATTTCTGAAGGCCTTTTTTATAATGTACAAGATATCTTAGATGGAAAATCACGCCTTTACAGACCTAAAATTAAAACTGTCGTTGATTTCCCGTTAAGAGGCTTTTTTATCTGTCCAAAGTGCCATAAGAAGCTGCAAGGAAGTAAATGTAAAGGAAGACACAAATACTATCATTATTACCACTGTGAAGCGCAATGTAAGTTTAGAATTAACTCAGAAATCGCCAATGAACTTTTTATTGAAGATCTTAATAAGTATCAGCCTATAGCTGAAGTTAAGAAATTATACAGCTCGATTTTATATGAAACACATCGTGATCTCGCAAATAATGCCGGCGAACAGAAAAGAAGACTTGTAGAACAGATAAAAGATTTTGAACTCAGATTAAGCAATGCAAGAGATCTTCTCCTTACATCAAAAATTGAAGCTGATGATTATAAGCTAATGAAAGATGACTATGGTGCACGAATTGCAAACCTTGAACGTGAGCTATCAACAGTCACTAAAGATAAGCTTAGTATTGAAGAGCTACTGATAAAGGGGGTTGACAACCTTCTCAAGCTTAGTGATTCATATTTGAAAAGGGATTTATCTGATGCAAGAAGTCTAATTGGTTTAGTTTACCCCGAAAATTTCACAATTCACGAAAATAAAGTACAAACCGCTAGAGTGAACAAAATAGTGGAGTCTATTTATTTCATTAACAAACAGTTAAAAGCAAAAAAAAACGGGACAAAAGATGATTTTTATCTTTTGTCCCGAGAAGTGACCTCGACTGGATTCAAACCAGTAACCTCTTGAGCCGTAATCAAGTGCGCTATTCAGTTGCGCCACGAGGCCTTTTGTTTTCAATTCCACTAATATTTCGTAGCTTTGTTGAGCGCTTATTGCGGGTGCAAAGATAGACATAAATGTGAGATATACAAGAGAAAAATAACATAAAAATTAAAAAAAATGAAGATTGAAAATTATATACGTGATATTCAGGGATTTCCAAAAGAAGGAATTTTATTTAAAGATATCACACCACTACTAAATGACCCAATTGCTAGGAAAGAATGCCTTTCAATTTTGGTAGATTCTTTAAAAGGTCAGCAAATTGATAAAGTAGTAGGAGCAGAAAGCCGTGGCTTTTTCTTCGGAATATTGCTAGCACAAGAATTAAATGCAGGTTTTGTTCCGATTCGTAAACCTAAAAAGCTTCCTTACAATACAATTTCGGCTTCGTATGAATTAGAATACGGAACAGATTCATTAGAAATTCATACAGATGCTATTAAAAAAGGAGATCGTGTTTTAATTCATGATGATGTATTGGCAACGGGCGGAACAGCAAAAGCACTTTGTGAATTAGTAGAAAAATTAGGTGGAGAGATTGTGCAATGTAACTTTTTAATGGAATTAACTTTCTTAAACGGAAGAGATAAGATAAAGAACAACCCTATATTTGCTGCGATAACCTATTAATTAAACGCCAATTTAAATCCCAAATCTACACATGAAGAAAATTTATTGTTTAGCGCTCTTTGCATTATTACTTTCTTGTAAAGAAAATAAAGAAACAACCTCTGAGAATTCAAATAAAACAGTACAAATAGACACTACGAGTGTAAAAAATACAGCAGTTACTGCATCAAATGAAAATTTGGTAAGTGATCTAAGAGCAAACGAAAAATTAAAACCACAGCAAACCTATTCTGATCAAGTCGAATTTGTGAATTTTGACGGAAACGGAGACTATGCTTTATTTACTGTTCAAAAAAATAAAAAATTAGTTTCGTTTTTCACGAATCTTGAAAATGCAGGTATATTTAAAAGAGGCGATGTACTTGATGTAACCTGGAAAATGGATACCATTTATGAAGCCGGAGAAGGAGAGAAGCAAGACTTTGGAGAATGGCTTATTACAGCTAAGAAAGTAAAAGACGGACCTGTGAGTTTGTTTAGAAAAAAATATAAAAAAGAAATCAAATATTATTCTGATAATAAGGATTTAACGACTGATTTTAAGAATTATTTATACGAACAAGTCGAATATTATTTGGCAAATTCTAAAAAAGATCTTGTAATAGCAAACATTAAAAATCCAGAAGCAAATCTAGTGTATTCAATAGAAGATCGAGATAAAAATGGACGTTCTTATACTGTTCTTGGAATTTCGAATGAGTTTGAAAATCAAACCAGCATTATTCAATGGTTGTATTTGGATAATGAAAATAGAAAATTGTACGAATACGATTTACCAAATGATAAATTAGTAGAGTTCAATTAAAGAGCTTGGTTGTATACGCCTTTAAACCAGAACAATTTTGTGTTTAATGGCGTATAAAACTAAACCTATTCGGGTTTTGATTTCGAGTTTGTCAAATAAACACTCTCTGTAGCCGTCAATTGTTTTTGGGCTTAAGCACATTTCAGAGGCGATTTCTTTATACGTTTTTTCGGTACAGGCATGTTTTATAAAAACAATTTCTTTTTCTTTTAAATTGATTTTTTTAGAATCGTCATTTGCCTTTTTTACCAGCATTCCAGAGACTAATTCGGTAAAATAAAACCCTTTTTCAATAACAGATACAATGGCATCTTTAAATATTTCCGGAGACGTATCTTTAAGCAAGTAGCCTTTTGCACCGTTGGTAATCATTTTAATGATAATTTCCTCATCATCATTTACAGACAATGCAATAACTTTAAGATCGGGTCTATTTTCTTTAATCCATTTCATGGTGCTTACACCATCTAAAACAGGCATATTAACATCTAATAAAATTAAATCTACTTCGAGATCAACATCTTCTTGAAGATGTGAAATGAATACTTTTCCATTCTCAAAACGATTAATAACTTCAAAATCTTTAAAACTATTAATAAGAAGTTCTAATGACTGCGAAAAAAGCAGATGATCGTCAACAATTATAATTTTGTTTTTAGTTTGTGGTTTCATTAGGAGTAATTAAGGGATATTCTAAGGTAACATTGGTTCCTGCTTCATTTGATTCAATAATTAGTTTGGCGCCAATTAACTTGGCTCTCAATTTCATGTTGTTTAATCCTGATCCAGAACTGCTTTTTTTAGTATCATAACCAATTCCAAAATCTTTCATGCTTAATGTAAAAAGGGCGTCAGTTGTTGTAATTTTCACTTCGTATAAATCACTATGCGAATGTTTTAAACTATTGTGCAGCGCTTCTTGAAAAATGCGATAAATAAACAAATCATGTTCTTCGGTAATGTTTGGTATTTCTCCTGTAAAATTATAATTATATTGTATATGTTTTACTTTTTTTATTCGTTCAAGATCTTGTTTTATTGCTTCTATGAAATTGGTTTGCAGTAAGTTGTCTTTGTTTATGATGCGTGATAAAATCCTGATTTCATCTAATGATTTGGCTAAAACATTTTTAAGATCATTTAATTCGTTAGTACCAACAGCTTTTTTGCTTTGTATATACATATTAAGCTGCATAATACCCACAGATACAATTTGGCCAATATTATCATGCAGTTCTTTACTTATTTCAGAAAGAGTTTGATCTTTTATCTCAATTCGGGTTTTAATTAATTCCGATTGAAAATAGAGTTCAGATTCCATCTTCTCAACCAAATAATTGTTTTTCTTCTTTAAAAAATAAAAAAAAATCACAACAAGAATGATCAGTAAAGTAAAAAAAACGATACCTAATGAAATGACTAATAATTGTATTTCTTTTCGCTCCATACAAATCCTATAATAAAACAGCTATGCGCTAGAAAATTTAAAATAAAAATTACTAAGCTAAATATTGAATTGTCGTGCCTTATTAAAAACCAGTTTAATGCAAGCATAAAAGGCACAAAAGGCACGTGAAATATCAAAATGCCCAAAATGTACCAAAAAAACACTGATTTTTTGAAGTTTAATATTTTGTCTGAATTAAATACTTCTACCAAATATAAACAAGATAATATTAGAATCAAAAGAACGCCTATTGTAAAACTATATGTGTAGGAGTGATTTATATCCTCTTTAAAATATAGAATGTTTAGAAAAAAAGAAATAAGAAACAATATTAAAAAGAGTACGGCAGATATTCGGTTATTAATTTTAGCGAAAAGACTTCTTAGAAGCAGAATATAGGCCGAAAAACTAACCAGCATATAAAAATTATAGACATAGTAATTTAACAAGCCTGTCCATTCTGTAAAATAATAACCTACGAATTCTATTAGTATAGAAAACCAAATTAAAAGTACTAAAAATTTAGCTTTATTACTAGGAAGTTTATGCAGTGAAATCAACCCAACAAATCCTGATAGTAAAGCTAAATAGATGATATAAGATCTTAAAAATTCAAACATAATTTTCTACAAATAAGTTAAGCTTGGCGGTCTGCCCATGTTTCCGTAATTCATTGGTTCAATACTTTCAATATCTGAGTCAGATTCTCCCTGGCTCATTAAAGCTAAAGTGTGAACTTCTGGAGTATTTGTTTTTAATTTAATTTTTTTTCCTGTAGCATTAAGAAAAAGTGTTGTTAAACCTGCTTTTTCTTTGTATTTTTCTTCTTCGGGATAAACGCCAAAATAAAAACGAATTCCGTTTACATCGTATCCATCTTTTCTACCTTCTATTTTTATATACTGAATATAGTTTTCTAATTCTTCTAAAGAAAACCAAATTGCATTTGCATCTTCTTTTTTAATGGTCCTTTTAATAATAGGAGTTCTTGCTTTAGCATAATTCAAGTGTAATTTTTTGGCAAATTCTCTTGTAATCAGTTGTGTCGGTTTTTTGGGTTCTCTTGTCATAATTTTAAATGGTTAAATTGATTTAATGGTTTATTAGGGTAATACTTTTTTGTTATCAACATGGCAAAATTATCTTAATCACAGCATCTCAACAAGGGGAAAAATACCCTTTTTATAAATACGCTTTTAATTTTGAAATAGAGCTAAGGTACTGTTTTTTAGTATTGTATAAAAAACAGATTTTATGTTATTAATTATTGCTCTACAACCGATGAGTGTACGAAAGAATATAATAAACCAAAATAGGTTTAAAACAAAAATCCCGACTCAGTTAAGAATCGGGATTTTTTTATAGTATAATTTATATTGAATTATCTTAAAGTTGCGCCAAGCTCTGTTTCAAAAGTTTGCTGCAGTTTAGTCATAATTTTATCAATTTGAGAATCGGTAAGCGTTTTAGTATTGTCTTGAATTGTAAAACTCAAAGCATACGATTTTTTGCCTTCCGGAAGATTTTTACCTTCATAGACATCAAATAAGTTAATGTCTTTTAAAAGTGCTTTCTCAGTTTGTTTAGCCAAATTGAAAATACTTTCGTAAGTAGTCTTTTGATCAATTAATAAAGCTAAATCTCTGCGTACTTCTGGATACTTAGGAATCTCAGTATATTTGATTTTTCCTGTGATGATTTTTAAAATCAAATCCCAGTTAAAATCAGCAAAATACACCTCTTGTTTAATACCAAAATGTTTTAGAATAGGTTTTTTTACAACACCTATTTCAACCAAAGTGTCGTTATTATAACAGATTGATGTTCCTTCTGAGAAAACATCAGATTGCACTGGAGCATTTGATATTTTTTCGATACCCAAACGAGATAAAATCGCTTTTACATATCCTTTTAATAAAAAGAAATCTGTAGTTTTTTGTGGTGTTGCCCAGCTTTCTTTATTTCGGTCTCCTGTAATAGATAACGTTAAGTGTTTATGTTCTTCGTAACCATTAAGGTATTTGTGATATGTTTTTCCAAATTCAAACAATTTAAGATCAGAATTTCTTCTGTTTATATTGTATGAAACGGCTTCTAATGCAGAAAACAATAAAGATTGACGCATTGTGGCTAAATCACCGCTTAAAGGATTAAGCATGGTAACATTGTGCTCTTCTTTTAAAACAGTTGATAATTTTGCGTAAGCAGCCGTTGTCAAAGAATTAGCCATCATTTCGTGAAAACCTTGTGAGTTTAATTGCGAAGCGATAATGTTTTGTACTTTATAATCTTCTGTTCTTGGCGAATTTGAAACAGTCGCGTTAAACTTTTTAGAAAACTCTATATTGTTATATCCGTAAACTCTCAAAATTTCTTCGATTACATCAATCTCGCGTTGTACATCAACACGATATGCTGGAATTGTTAAACCTAAACCGGAATCAGAAACACTATTTACTTTAATGTCTAAAGAAACTAATATTTTTTTGATAGTATCTTTTGGAATTTCCTGTCCGATAATTTTAGAAACATGACTAAAATTTAATAAAACAGAGAAATCTTCTACTTTTTTAGGATAAACTTCTACAACATCAGAAGTTATTTTTCCACCAGCAACTTCTTGAATTAAAAGTGCAGCACGTTTTAAAGCATATTCTGTAATAGTAGGATCAATTCCTCTTTCAAATCTAAAAGAAGCATCAGTATTTAATTGATGTCTTTTTGCGGTTTTACGTACGCTTACAGCATCAAAATAAGCACTTTCTAAGAATATAGAAGTTGTTCCTTCTGATACACCAGATCTTTTACCTCCAAAAACACCAGCAATACAAAGCGGTCCTTTTTCGTCGCAAATCATTAAATCTTCGGCATGTAAAGTTCTTTCAACATCGTCTAAAGTGGTAAATTTTGTGCCTTCAGCAAGTGTTTTTACAATAATTTTTCCGTTTATTTTTGAAGCATCAAAAGCATGCAGAGGTTGTCCCAATTCGTGTAAAACATAATTAGTAACATCAACAACATTATTTTTTGGCGTTAAACCAATCGCTTTTAAACGATCTTGCAGCCAAGCCGGAGATTCCTGAACAGAAATTCCAGAAATAGTAACACCACAATATCTTGGTGCTAAATGACTGTCTTCAACAACAACATCAATTTTTAAAGTACGCATGTCAACTCTAAAATTGCTTACAGAAGGTGTAATTAATTCGATGTTTACACCACGTTGCAACATTCCAGCTCTTAAATCACGTGCAGTACCAAAATGACTCATGGCATCAGCACGATTAGGAGTCAATCCAATTTCAAAAACTTCATCATTTGCAATTTGAAAAACTTCAGCAGCAGGAGTTCCAGGAACCAAATCCTCGGCCAAAACCATAATACCATCATGGCTTGTTCCTAAACCTAATTCATCTTCTGCGCATATCATTCCGTGACTTTCCTGTCCGCGGATTTTTCCTTTTTTAATCGTAAACTCAGCACCGTCTTTATCATATAAAACAGTTCCGATAGTAGCAACAGGTACTTTCTGTCCAGCAGCAACATTTGCAGCACCGCAAACAATTTGTATAGGCGCTTCTAAACCAATATTTACAGTCGTAATATTTAGTCTGTCAGCATCAGGATGTTTTTCGCAAGTCAGTACATGTCCTACAACAACTCCTTCTAAACCGCCTTTAATAGATTGGTATTTTTCAACAACTTCAACCTCAAGACCTAAATCTGTTAGTAATTCAGAAGTTTGCTCAGAAGTCCAATCCGTTTTAATAAATTGTTTTAACCAGTTGTAAGATATTTTCATATAAACTTTATTATTCTTGTATAAGGATACAAATATAAGGATTGATCGTTGTAGAAAGAAAGAATTTTTTTGGTTTTTTACAACTGTTTTTCATCTTGAATAAAAGGCTTTATTTTGAGTATTCGGTATTTTTTATGGTAATATTTTATCAATAGAATATTAAAATTAAGTTATAAAAGAGAATCTGTAATTTTTGTGCTATTAGATGACGGAATAGTGCTATTCTATATAGAATTATGAAGGTAAATTTGGAATGAATCCAAAAAAATAATTTTATGAGTACTATAGCAAAAAGACCTGATTTTAAGGCAAAGTATGATAACTACATAGGCGGAAAATTTACAGCACCTGTAAAAGGGGAGTATTTTGATGTTGTTTCGCCCATAGACGGTAAAGTTTTTACAAAAGCAGCACATTCTGGTAAAGAAGATTTAGAATTAGCAGTTGATGCAGCTTATGAAGCTTTTAAAACCTGGGGAAAAACTTCTGTGACCGAAAGAAGTAATTTACTCAATAAAATTGCACAGAAAATAGAAGATAATCTCGAATATATTGCAACTGTTGAAACAATTGATAACGGAAAAGCAATTAGAGAAACCCTTGCAGCAGATATTCCGCTGGCAATAGATCATTTTAGATATTTTGCAGGCGTAATTCGCGCCGAAGAAAGCACAATTGCAGAACTTGATTCGCAGACGGTTTCTATCGCTTTAAGCGAACCTTTAGGCGTTGTGGCTCAAATTATTCCTTGGAATTTTCCAATTTTAATGGCCGTTTGGAAAATCGCTCCAGCACTTGCAGCAGGAAATACAATTGTTTTGAAACCTGCAGAAAGCACACCAATTTCTATTTTAGTTTTAATGGAACTGATAGGTGATATTCTGCCGAAAGGAGTTTTAAATATTGTAAATGGTTTTGGTGCTGAACTTGGTCGTGCATTGGTTACGAATAAAAAAGTTGCTAAAGCAGCCTTTACAGGTTCTACAACTACGGGACGCTTGGTAATGCAGTATGCTACCGAAAATATTATTCCTGTTACTTTAGAACTTGGAGGAAAATCACCCAATATTTTCTTTCCATCTGTAGCAGATCATGATGATGATTTCTTTGATAAAGCTGTTGAAGGTGCCGTATTATTTGCTTTAAATCAAGGTGAAATCTGTACTTGTCCGTCGAGATTGTTAATTCATGAAGATATTTACGATAAGTTTATCAAGAAAGTGATTGAAAGAACTGAAGCTATCGTTATGGGAAATCCGTTGGATAAAACGACTATGATGGGCGCGCAGACTTCTATTGTGCAGAAAGAAAAAATCATGTCTTATATTAAATTAGGTAAAGAAGAAGGTGCCGAATTATTGACTGGAGGTGACGAAAATAAATTAGGAGGCGATCTTGCAGGCGGTTATTACATTAAACCAACTTTATTTAAAGGACATAATAAAATGAGAATCTTTCAAGAAGAAATTTTTGGACCAGTTCTAGCTGTGACTACTTTTAAAACTACCGAAGAAGCTATCGAAATTGCAAACGATACCATGTACGGTTTAGGTGCGGGAGTTTGGACACGAGATGCACACGAAATTTATCAGGTTCCGAGAGCAATTCAATCTGGTCGTGTTTGGATCAATCAATATCATTCATATCCTGCAGGTGCGCCATTTGGAGGTTACAAACAATCTGGAATTGGACGTGAAAACCATAAAATGATGTTGAGTCAATACCGTCAGACTAAAAATATGCTGATTTCTTATGATAAAAAGAAATTAGGTTTCTTTTAAAGAGAATTTAAAATTGAAGGAACAAACTTGTGTATTCAGAGCCTATTTATAAAGAATGTTATAATTGCTCTAAAAGACCCCAGCGGGATGACATATGTATAGCAAACAATGATTTATGCGAATAGGAACCCCAGCGGGGTGAAATATTCTTTATATTTCTATTAGCTGTAAAATGCCGCTCCGCTGGAGCTTTGTTCCTTCTATTTTAAAATGTTCTATAAATATTCTACTCCTCTGGAGCTATTGCAAATTAAAATTCTAGAAATAATTTTATGAATTACTTTGGTCTTATTGAAATCATTTTTAAACAGGCTCTCAGATTTGTACCTTTTTAAATTAAAAAATCATGATAAAAAGAATTGAAGCGACACAAAAAGCCATTGATCTTATTAATGTGCTAAAGGAAAAACATGGAGATTTAATGTTTTATCAAGCAGGAGGATGCTGTGAAGGAACACAGCCGCAGTGTTTTGAAAAAGGCGGTTACTATCAGCGAATGGGTGATGTTTGTATTGGAACTATTGAAGATACGGAATTTTGGGTCGACAAAGATTTGTTTGAATACTGGAAACATGCACATTTTACCTTAACTGTAATTGATGCTTTTGGAGTTGGAGGATTTTCTCTGGAAACGCCATTAAAAAAGACTTTTCAGATAGAATACAGAATTTTTACTGAGGAAGAAGAGAAGGATTTGGAACCAGTGACGATGATTGAATAGGTTTTTTGTTTCAGGTTTCAGGCTTGACATTGAATAGTCTCTAGCTTTAGCTGGAGATCTGCATAATAAAATACAAATGGCTTTAGCCAAATTTTAAACTTTGCGTCTCTGCGTCTTTGCGAGGAACGAAGCAATCACATTTGCTAAATCAAACTTTGTGTATTATTGTTAGTGAGGTTGCTTCGTTCCTCGCAATGACATAGTATGTGTAATTTCTACAAGAGAAATATCAAAACTCTAATTTACATGCAATAACTGATACTGCTTTGGCGTAATTCCTTCGTGTTTTTTAAACAATCTAATAAAATAATTAGCGTCTTCAAATCCAGATAAATAGCAAACTTCATTTATTTGTATCGAAGGGTTTTTTAATAGCTTTTTGGCACATTTTATTTTTTCATTCAAAACATATTCTATCGGACTCATTCCTAATTCTCTCTTAAAGAAACGGTAGAAAGAAGCAGTACTCATTGCTGCTTTATCACTCAGAATTTTTAAGTTTATATTCTCCTTTAAATTCAGTTTTATAAAATCGGTAACTTCATTTATTGGATTATTTGCATGAAGAGATAATCCTTCGTCAATTGATTTTACAGTTTGAGTCTGGATAATTCTAATTAATAATTCCTGCAGCGTCAAATCGGCTAGAACATCTTTGGTGCTGGATGTTCCCATGCATTCTTTTATCAATTTATTAATTGTTGTAGCGAGATCAATATTGTTGTAAAAGAAATAATTCTGATAGTTTAACTGCCAAAACATGTCTTTTCCTTCTTTGGGATAACGTTCGTTGAGGAAATTTAAAGTGTCGGTAATTTTAGACTGCTCAATGGCTAATGCCAGACATTGCGTAGGATTTTTTCTGGAGGCTTCTGGAAAATCAATTTTCATTTCAACATTTGACGGAACTACAACTGTTTCTCCAGGCAGATAATCAAATCCGGCTTCATCAAAAAGATGCATCACTTTTTTTCCTCTCAGCATGCTAGTTACCACCAAATCATTAAATTTCAAAGGTACTGAACTAGAAGATTCATAAGTCTCAAAAAGATTTAATTCGCAATGATTTAGCGTATAAACGGTTCTGTTTTCAACCAGCGTTTTTAACGATTTTTCTTTTGATAATTGTGGGGGATTAATTAAAAAACGCTGATTATTCATTGCAGTTAAATTTTAAGACTAAAGCTTAAATTTAAGCAAAAAAGAGATATAAAGCTGCGATTTAACGTTTAATTAAATCAGCTCTTCTACATGTTTTTTAATGTTTTCTGATATTTTTTTGATTGGTAAATCATTTTCATCATCACCAAACGGATCTTCAATTTCTTCGGCAATAAGTTCTAAACTTGCCAAAACATAAAAAATGAAAACCACTACAGGAACTACATAATAGCCTAAACTTAACGAATAACCAAAAGGAAGTGTCATCGTATAAAAAAAGATGAATTTCTTTATAAAAGCACTGTAAGAGTAGGGAATAGGCGTGTTTTTGATTCTTTCGCAGGCACCGCAAATATCGGTAAAAGCAACCAATTCGGCATTTAAAATAATAAGCTGGTCGCCTGTTATTTTTTTAGATTCGTATAAGTCGTTAATTTTATGTGACATCATACGTTTTACCTGATTGGGTTTGTGTTTATGATGGTCTAATTCTAAATCTACATCTTCAAAAAGCTGTTTTGCAGTTTCAGAATTGCTTAAATGTTTGTATAAAATAGAGGCGTAGGCTGGAATAAATTTTCTGAAAAATTTTCTATCATTTTCATCTTTCAGCATGCCCGAAAGTTTTATGGCAAAATTACGGCTGTTATTAACTAGAGCGCCCCATAATTTTCGCCCTTCCCACCAGCGGTCGTAAGCAGTATTAGTTCTAAAAACTAATAATAACGAAATCACAAAACCCAATATTCCGTGCATAATTGGAATATTTTTGATGTAATGATTTTCATCAATACCTAAATAAATGACTTCAAAATAACCTACAACTCCAGAATAAATTCCGATGCAGAGCATAACCGGAAATAATTGTCTAACGGTATCTGATTTATGAAAATGAAAGATGAAAGAAAACCAGTCTTTGGTATTATAGGATATCATTTAAGTTTGTTTTGGTAAACAAATTTAAATTAAAAATGAACCGATTGGTGCAATTCAGAAAAAAATATTTAACACCTAGTCCCGATAGCTGTCCTGCTATCTGGACATAAATGTATAATTTAATTTGAACACGAATTTCACGAATTGTCACTAATTGGTTTGTGGAATTAATTTCACAAACATAGGTTATGCTATTAAAATTGTGAAATTCGTGTTGTTTTATACAGTAGGTATCAATATTATGTGTTGAAAAAAACACTTAAAAATTAAGATTTCCTGCTAATTCTTTCAAGGCAATTTCAGATAATTTTGCTTCATATTGTGCGTTGCTGTAGCGTACTTTAGCATTTACATAATTTAATTGAGCCGTTCTAAAATCAAGAGTTGTAATGGTTCCGATTCTAAATTTATCTAACGTAATGTCTAAGTTTTGTCTCGCAATAGCTTCGTTATCTTCTTCTAAATCAATTAATTCTAAATTGGTTAAATACGTCTGAAAAGCGGTGCTTAATTGCGTGTTAAGAATCATATTTTGCTGTTCTATTGCAATTTGTGAATTCTCAATCTGCAGTTTGGCAACCTTTTCATTTCGATGCTGATTTAAACCATCAAAAAGATTCATTGAAGCATTAAATCCATAAGTTAAACCTTTTGCAGAAGTTGAACTTGTAAAACCTAAACTCGATTCGCTTTCAGCAAAATTATAACCAGAAGTTAACCTTAAAGTTGGGTAACGATCTGCTTTTACTTGTTTTAGCTGTAATTCTGCAACACGTTTGTTTATAATTTGTGTTTCCAGAGCTGGATTTTGTTTTTGTGCTAAATCTATTAAATCGGCTAAAACCAATTTGTTATCTACTTTTACTAAATCAGTTACTTTAAAATCTATTTTAGCATCGCGCGCCAAATATTGATTCAATAAAATTTTAGCATTAGCATACGATTCTTTTTGTCTTAATAAGGCAACTTGATCTGAATTTAAATCAACTTGAGCATTTAAAACCTCTAGTTTTGAAGCTTTACCAATACTAAAACGGTTTTTTGCCAAAGTTAATCTTTGGTTAGAAATTACAATAGTAGTATCTAAAGCAGCCAATTGCTGTTGTTGCTGCACTAAATCGTAATAAGCAGAATTTACTTGTCCAATCTTAACCAGAATAGTGCTTTTTAGCTGAGAGTCACCTAATTTTTGAAGCTCTTTTAATTGATCCAGTTTTGCAAACATTTTCATTCCGTCAAAAACCGTCCAACCTAAACTTACACCATAATTCAAACTGTTGTTTTTGGCATTGTTTAAAGTAGTAGAAGTTCCATCCTGACGTACTTGTGTTGAATTCTGAATACTATTGCTGTCTGTAATAGAAGCTGTTGCATTTGGCAGCATTCCAGCATTTCCAATCGTTACATTCGTTTCACTTATTTTCGAATTGTTTTTAGCAATCTTAATTTCAAAGTTATTTTCCAAGGCTATTTTCATAGCGTCTTCAATAGTAAGAACTTCTTGTGCTTGTACACATGCCATGCAGCAGAAGAAAAGTATTAAACTATGGAATAAAATTTTAGTATTCATATTTGTTTTCTTTTACCACGCCATCCTTAACTAACTGAAGATAGCGTGGCTAATAAATTATTTACTTTCTTTTTCGTATTCTTCAATATGGTCAAATTCAGGATAATGTTTCCTTGCTTTAGACCACATTAAATAAATTGCTGGAATAACAAAAAGAGTTAATGCTAATGAGAAAATAGTTCCTCCAACAATGACAACTCCCATTCCAATTCTACTAGTAGACGCAGCTCCAAGTGACATTGCAATTGGCAGTGCACCTAAAGCAATTGCTAAACTGGTCATTAAGATTGGACGTAAACGCGCTTCTGATGCTTCTAAAATAGCTTCTAATTTTGGTTTGCCTTGTTCTCTTAGCTGATTGGCAAATTCAACAATCAAAATACCATTCTTGGTAACCAGACCAATAAGCATTACAGTACCAATCTGGCTGAATATATTCCAGGTTTGGTTGAATAACCATAAAGAAAATAAAGCGCCGGCAACTGCCATTGGTACGGTTAAGATGATAATAAACGGATCGATAAAACTTTCGAATTGAGCGGCAAGAATCAAAAAGATTAATAATAAAGCCAATCCAAATGCAAACGAAGTATTAGAGCTGCTCTCTACGAAATCTCGAGATTCTCCACTTAAATCTGTAGTAAAACTTTCGTCTAAAACTTTAGCTTTTATCTGATCCATAGCTTCAATACCGTCACTGATACTTTTTCCTGGCGCTAAACCAGCAGAAACTGTAGCAGACATATAACGGTTGTTGTGGTACAATTGCGGTGGATTACTCTGCTCTTCAATTTTTACAACGTTATCCATCTGAATTAATTCGCCTTTGCTATTTTTTACAAACATCGAAGTTAAATCCAAAGGTTTCGAACGGTCTTTTTGATCAAACTGTCCGATAACTTGATATTGTTTTCCGTTTTTGATAAAATACCCAAAACGCTGTCCGCTTAAAGAAAGCTGTAAAGTTTGTGCAATATCTATAATAGAAATTCCTAAACTCTCGGCTTTTGCACGATCAATACTTACGTTGATTTCAGGTTTATTAAATTTTAAATTGACATCGGTAGTAGAGAAAACATCGCTTTTACCAACTTCATCCATAAATTGAGGAATTTTTTCTCTCAATTTTTCAAAGTTCGGCGCTTGAATAATATATTGTATTGGTAAACCTCCACGTCTGTTTACAGCAATTGTAGGCTGCTGAATAACCGAAGTTTTAGCATCGGGATATTTCTTAGTCCATTTAGATAATTTGTCAGCAATGTCTTTTTGAGATCTCTTTCTTTCGTCAGGTTCTTTTAATGAAAGTCTGATAAAACCAGAGTTTGTGGCAGAACCACCGTTACCTCCAGCCGTAATTACTAAACTCACTTTTTTCTCAGGAATAGAGTCATCCACTAATTTAGACATTTCCTGCATAAAACGGTTCGTATAGTCATAAGAAGAACCCTCAGGAGTAGTCATACGCATGGTTACAGAACTACGGTCATCATAAGGAGCTGTTTCTTTTGGAAGTATTGTAAAAAACAAATAAATCAACCCAAAACAAGCTATTAAAATAGGGAAGCTAATCCATTTTTTATCCATAAAGCGAGATAATGCATCAGCATAACCACTGTTTAATCTTTCAAAAAACGGTTCAGTTCTTACGTAGAATTTAGATTTTTTCTGTTCGCCGCCTTTCATTAAATAAGCATTCAACATTGGTGTTAAAGTAAGCGATACAAAAGCCGAAATTAATACCGCAGCACCAATTACAACTCCAAACTCTCGAAAGAGTCGTCCCACGAAACCTTCTAAGAAAATTACAGGTAAAAATACCGCAGCCAAAGTCACAGAAATCGAGATTACAGCATAAAAGATTTCGTTAGAACCTTTTATCGCCGCTTCAATTGGCGACATTCCTTCTTCGACTTTTTTAAAGATATTTTCGGTAACTACAATTCCATCATCAACCACTAAACCAGTTGCCAGAACAATCGCCAAAAGCGTTAATACATTGATAGAAAATCCAAAAAGCCACATGATAAAAAACGTAGCAATCAATGATACCGGAATATCAATTAAGGGTCTAAAAGCAATTGCCCAGTCTCTAAAAAACAAGTAAATAATGATGATTACTAAAAGAATCGAAATTCCAAGAGTTTCAGCAACTTCCAGTACCGATTTTTTTACGAAAAGTGTATTATCTAAAGCAATATTAAGTTTAATATCTTTAGGTAAATCTTTCTTTAAAGCTTCGTATTTTTTATAAAACTCAGTCGAAATATCCAAATAATTAGCTCCCGGCATTGGTACAATAGCCAAACCAATCATTGGAAGTCCCGAAGATGTTAATTGTGTTTCAATATTTTCTGGCCCTAATTCGGCACCACCAACATCGCTTAAACGAACAATTTTGTCTCCATCTGTACGAATGATAATATTGTTGAATTCTTCTGGTTTAGAAAGATTTCCAATTGTTTTTACAGTAAGTTCTGTGTTGTTTCCAGTTAGTTTTCCCGAAGGTAACTCAACATTTTGTGCGTTTAATGCATCACGAACATCAGAAACAGTACAGTTGTAAGCACTTAATTTTACAGGATCAATCCACAAACGCATGGCGTAGCGTTTTTGTCCCCAGATCTGAACACCACTCACTCCAGGAATAGTTTCTAAACGCTGCGAAATAACATTTTCTGCATAATCGCTTAATTCTAAAGCGCTTCTGGTATCACTCTGAACCGTCATCGAAATAATAGATTCACTATCAGCATCGGCTTTAGAAACTACCGGCGGTGCATCAATATCCTGCGGTAAACTTCTCACGGCTTGTGAAACTTTGTCACGAACATCGTTTGCCGCTTCTTCTAGATTTTTATCTAAATTAAATTCGATTGTAATACTGCTCGTTCCCTGATTACTAGAAGAAGTTATATTTCTAATTCCGTCAATAGCATTTACTGCTTTTTCTAACGGTTCTGTAATCTGCGATTCAATAATATCGGCATTGGCGCCCGTATAACTGGTTCTAATAGAAACCTGCGCGGGGTCAATAGAAGGAAATTCTCGAACACCTAAAAAGGTATAACCAATGAAACCGAATAAAATAATTAAAAGATTCAGTACAATGGTTAAAACAGGTCTTCTTATACTTGTAGTTGATAAACTCATATATGATTTATGATTTTAGAGTTCAGATTTTAGATTTATAAATGAGGCTTTTAAAAGCTTATAACTCATAACCTATAACTCATAACTTAAAATTATTTTACTTTAACTTTTATTGGCGCATCGTTTTTTAATGACATAACACCACTTGTAATTAAAGTATCTCCAGCTTTTAATCCAGATAAAATTAAAATTGAAGCATCTGTTCTAGTCGTTGCGTCAACCATAACTTCTTTGGCTTTGCCCATATTTGCGATATAAACTTTTTTACCAGCTTGTACAGGAATTATAGATTCTGAAGGAACTACAATTGCATCTTTAATAATGTTTAAAGGAAGTTTTACATCGGCAAAAGTTCCAGGAAAAAGTTTTCCGTCAAGATTGTCAGCAATCGCGCGAATTTGTAATGTACGGGTTGCTATAGCAACTTCTGGCTCTATAGCATATATTTTTGCCGAATAACTTTTGGTAGAACCCGAAACTGCAAATTCAATAGTTGATCCTGATCTTACTTCCGAAGCGTATTTTTCGGGTATTGAGAATGTGATTTTTAGTTTTCCGCTGTTAACCAATTTAGCTACAACAATAGTTGGTGTAATATAAGTTCCCGGAGAAATAGAACGAAGACCAATTTTTCCTGAAAACGGAGCTCTTACAGAAGTTTTTTCAATTTGAGCTTTTATTAATTGGCTTTGCGCTTTTGCAGAAGCATAATCAGCATTGGCAACATCAAATTCTTCTTGGCTAATAGCTTCTTTTTGAAGCAGTAATTTAGCTCTTCTTTCGTTTTCACCCGCTAAATTTTCTTTAGTAACAGCTTGTCTAAGCTGTGCTCTTAATTCGATATCATTAACTTTAAAAAGAACTTGACCTTTACTTACATTAGTACCTTCATTAAAATAAATTCCTTCAACAATTCCAGAAACCTCACTATGTATTTCTATTTGTTCGTTTGCTTCAATAGAACCAGACAATGATAAGTTATTATCAAAAGTCGAAGTCTTTACGACAATTCCAGTTACAGTTGTTGGAGCATCTTTATCTCCAGACTTTTTTGATTCGTCGTTTTTACTCTTGTTAGATACTATTCTGTAAGTAATAAATGCGCCCAATACAATAATTATCAGGGCGTAAATTAGGTGTTTTACTTTCATAAAATTGAGGTGAATGTGTTTTTTTTGGTATATGTTTTAGTAAGCTTACAAAATTAACTTTTTGAACCGAATACTAAAGACGTTAGCGTTATATTTAACATTTGTAGATACAAATCTTTACATTGCTTTTAATTGCATGTAAATAAATTGTTTGTGAATTTATAAATGGGAGTATTGTGCTTTGTGTAATGATTTTTGAACATTTTTAAAGATGTGTTTTTGGGTAACGATTAATTATACTTTGTATCGTTAGATACAGTTTATTGATTATGGTTTAATGGCAGGTTGCAATTTTATCAAAAAAAATCAATTTTTTCAAAATCCGAGCCAAATAACTGCATTATTGTATGTTTTTACACACGTATTTATACTTTTTTACGGTCTTTGGTTTAGGTTATTTCTTACTTTATATAAATAATTCGCTTTTTATCAGATTTTTGTTGCAGTTTATCGATTTTATTCGTATCATTGATAAGCTTAAACAAAATGATAGATTTTTTGTGAAAATATTAATGTTTTTGGAGGTTAAGCGTTAAAATGTGTAGGTTTTTTATTTTTTTTTAAGTTAATAATGTTAATATGGGTATTAATGTATTAACAATTGTTTAAACATTGTCAGTGTGGATAATTTCAAAAACTACTTATTTATGGCGAAAAAATTACTTCTGGGCTTATGGCTTTCTTTATTAGCCTGTTCAATTTCTGTATTATTCTGGCAAAATGAATTTAAATACAGTTTACCAACTCCAATTCCAAAAAATTACCATGATGTAGCAATGGGATCCAAAATTAGTTTGGGACAATGCTGTGTAGAAGATGGCAAGCCGGTTTTCATTCATTTTTTTAATCCAGATTGTCCTTGTTCTAGATTTAATGTACCGCACGTAAGCGGACTAATCAAAAAGTATGGAGATAAAATCAATTTTAAAATTGTTGTCTTAAACAAACAAAAAAGTTTTACTATTGAAGAAATCCAGAAAAAATTTGATGCCAAAATTCCAGTTTATTTTGATGATGGTATTGCCGAAAAATGTGGTGTTTTCTCAACACCTCAAGCGGTTTTAATTGATCCTTCTCATAACCTATATTATCGAGGCAACTACAATAAAACCAGATATTGTACCAACGCCGATAGTAATTATGCCCAAATGGCGATCGATTCTTTATTGAGCAAAACCAATTCCCCTTCATTTAATGCTTTAGCGCTTAGAGCATACGGATGTTCGTTACCTAAATGTACTAAATAAATCTAACCTAACCCAAAAAACCCAAAATTTATGAAAACAAAAGCCAGTTTGAATGAACAAGCTTATCTGCACAATTTTATGTCTACAATGACACAAAAGTCAGATACGATTATTAATTATGTTCTTGCAGTTTATTTCCTGCTCGGAATTGCTCTTGCCTTTAAATACGACACTTTTGAAATAGGTGTGGGCGTTGGAACTATTAATTTGCTGGCGTATTATTCGGCAAAATTTTTCCTCAAAAATTCTAAGTTCTATCAGTATGTATTGTCGGTAGTACTGGCTATTTTTATGGCGCAGTATATTTATCAGATGCATGGTTTATTTGAGATGCACTTTACTGTTTTTATTGCCAGTACCATTTTAATTATTTATCAAAATTGGAAGCTTCAAATTCCGCTTACCATTTTGGTAGTGCTTCATCACGGAGGTTTGGCTTATCTTCAGAATTTTGTTTATAATGATACCACTGGACCGCAAATCTATTTTTCGCAGGTAAATTTTGATATCGAAACATTCTTAATTCACGTTGTATTAGCAGCAGTAGTATTTTTTATGAATGGATATTGGGCTTATTATTTTAAAACACACAGCCAAAATCACATTTCTAAAATTTCTGACGAATACGAATTAGAAAACATGAAACTAGCATCTGCAAAATACAGCTCGATGTCGGCAACAAAAGACTACAATGATTTTGTACACAGAACAACGCTGGATTTAAAACTTCCTGTAAATTCTGTTTTAAAACTTATTGATGTTTCAAAAGGACATACAGACAATGACAAACTGCTGACTTACTTGGAAATGATGCGAGAAAGTGCTAAAAAAATAGATGATTTAGTAAATGATATTCATGTAAAATCTACAAACAGCAGAAATTAGTAAGCAGTAAAATCAACCCCCAAATCAATTAATTAATTCTTTAATCTTATTTTATGTTTAAGTCAGATTTACGGTCAGCAAGTCCCATGCTGATTACTTTACGAGAATCTTTTGATGTTTTTTTGAATGACAATATAACGCTGGAATCCATAGAAAAAATAGGTTTTGAAACCGAATTAGGAAAGCAAATTTCTAGTTTTCTAATAGAATTTGGCGATAATTATAATGTGAAAAATTTAGATTTTCAATACCAAAAGATCCTTCAGATTGGTAAAGATATTCGTTATTTGAATATTTCAGACGACGAGAATCTTCCAGATTGGCTGGAATTTGAATTTGAGACTGTTTTTCGCAAAATAAAAAGAATATTATTGATTTTAGAACGAGAAGAACTTAATTAGAATAATACTTTAAAGAAATTCAGTTTATAGAGAATATAATTGAATATTAATTTTAAATGTAAAGTGTATGGATACCAGAACTACGCGCCCAACTCCATCAGACAGAGAGGTTGATTGGAATAAAAATAAAGTATTATTAAGTAAAACAGATACCAAAGGAACAATTTTATATGCTAATGAAGATTTTATAGACGTATCGGGTTATGATGAATTTGAATTAATTGGACAGCCTCATAACATTGTTCGCCATCCAGAAATGCCAAAAGTAATTTTTAAATTCTTGTGGGATAGTATTAAATCAAGTGAAAACATTCATGTGGTTATCAAGAATATGGCCAAAACAGGAAGGTATTATTGGGTTGTTACCGATTTTAAAATCATTGCCGATGCCGATGGTGATATTGTGGGTTATTTTGGAACTAGAAAATCAGTTTCAGAAGAACTTATTACAAAATTTATCGATCCTTTGTATAAAAAGCTTTTGCAAATAGAAGAAGCGAGTGGTATTAATGCTTCTGAAGAATACTTGGTTGGATTTTTAGAAGAACGTAAGAAAACGTATATGGAATATATTGATCATCTTATCGCAACAGGAAAAGATGATAAAAATAAAATAAGTAAAGGTTTTTTAAGCGGTATTTTTGAAAAGAAAGCGCCGCCTAAAAAATAGAAATTTTTAGAACAACTATATGCTTCACTGCTGTAAAATATTCACGATGACTTTTTTGCCCCCAACAAAGATTTTTTGAACTTTACAATAGTGCCGAATATTATACAATGCTTTGAAGTATATAGTTTTTTATTAGAATAGAAAGTTTTTGAATCTCTAAGAAATATAATTCCAGATACTTTTCTTTTTGGTAAGTTCAATAAAAACAGCTTTTAGAATAGCATGTTCTGGTTTTTGCAGCGGAGCATCTTCTTTTAAAATTTTCATGGCATAATTTCTGGCCAAGCCTAAAATGTCTCGATCACGAACAATATCTGCAATTTGAAGATTTAAAACACCACTTTGCTGTGTTCCCATTAAATCTCCAGGACCGCGAAGTTTTAAGTCAACTTCGGCAATTTCAAAACCATCGTTAGTCTGAACCATCGTTGCCATTCGGGTTTTGCTGTCTTCACTTAATTTATGACTCGTCATTAAAATACAATAACTCTGTTCTGCACCACGGCCCACACGCCCGCGTAATTGATGCAGCTGCGACAAACCAAAGCGTTCCGCACTTTCTATAATCATTACACTTGCATTAGGTACATTTACACCAACTTCAATAACCGTTGTTGCCACCATAATATTGGTTTTACCTTCAGAAAAACGTTTCATTTCTGCATCTTTATCAGCAGGTTTCATTTTCCCGTGTAAAATAGAAATAGAATAGTGAGGCAGCGGAAAATCGCGAGAAATACTTTCGTAACCGTCCATTAAATCTTTGTAATCCATTTTTTCAGATTCCTGAATTAAGGGATAAACAATATAGATTTGTCTTCCTTTGGCAATTTCATCACGCAGAAATTTCCAGACTTTCAAACGGTTAGAATCAAATCGATGAACGGTCTGAATTGGTTTTCTTCCCGGTGGTAATTCATCAATTACAGAAATATCTAAATCGCCGTACAAACTCATGGCCAAAGTTCTCGGAATTGGAGTCGCCGTCATGACTAAAACGTGTGGTGGAATTTCGTTTTTCTTCCACAATTTAGAACGCTGTTCTACTCCAAAACGATGCTGTTCATCAATAACAGCCAAACCTAAATTTTTGAATTTCACTTTATCTTCCAGTAAAGCATGAGTTCCGATTAAAATCTGCAGACTGCCATTTTCCAATTCTTCGTGAATAATTTTTCGAGCTGCAGTTTTAGAAGAACCAGTTAGTATTTTGATATTGAGATTTAAAGTCTCAGCCAATTCAGATAGACCAATAAAATGCTGATTGGCCAAAATTTCTGTCGGCGCCATTAAGCAAGCCTGAAAACCATTATCAATAGCCAAAAGCATGCTCATAAAAGCAACAATTGTTTTTCCAGAACCAACATCTCCTTGTAGTAAACGGTTCATTTGGGCGTTGCTTCCCATATCTGAACGAATTTCTTTGAGTACTCTTTTTTGAGCATTTGTCAAACTAAACGGAAGATGATTTTGATAAAATACATTAAAAAATTCACCCACTTTTGTAAACGGATGTCCTTTTATTTTATGTTTTCTAATGAGATTTTTAGTAATTAACTGCAATTGAATGAAGAATAATTCTTCAAATTTTAATCTAAATTGCGCTTTCGCTAAAACCTCAGTACTTTTTGGGAAATGAATATTAAATAAAGCTGCTTTTT
Source organism: Flavobacterium sp. MC2016-06 (assembly GCF_009711165.2). Classification (GTDB taxonomy): domain Bacteria; phylum Bacteroidota; class Bacteroidia; order Flavobacteriales; family Flavobacteriaceae; genus Flavobacterium. The sequence continues at coordinate 396,737 of NZ_WMID02000001.1, forward strand.
TTGAAATTAACTTCAACTCTTCTACTAAATAAGAAGGAAAAGTTTCTGTAAATAAAGCTTGTGTTTCAATAAACAATTGCTCCATCAGTTTGTTAATCGTTCGGTTAGAAATACCTCGATTTGTTAAAGTTTCTGTAGACGGATAAACGGGCTGCATTGCTGAGCGAAGACTTTTTTCGTGTTCGCTTAATAATTCAATTTCCGGATGCGCCATACTAAACTGACTTCCATAAAGAGAACATTTTCCAAAAATCACACACGCTTCGTTGAGCTTTAAACTTTCGCGAATCCATTTATGACCTTGAAACCAATTTAAATCAATCTGACCAGTATCATCCACGAAAGTGGCAACTAAACGTTTTTTATTCTTGGCAAATTCAACCGTTTTTATATTGATTATTTTTCCAATAATCTGAACTTCAGAACCTGTGTTTTGAAGCTCGTTTATTTTATAATAACGTGTTCTATCAATATATCTATTAGGAAAAAAATTGACTAAATCTCCATATTTATGAATTCCTAATTCCTTTCGAAGCAGCTGGCCGCGACTTGGACCAACACCTTTTAAGTATTCAATAGGAGTTTCTAGAAGATTATTAGACATTTTTGGGAATTTTAGACTTTAGATTGTTGATTTTAGATTGTTGATTTTAGATTGTTGATTTTGATTGTGGGATTGGAATTTGGAATTTCTTTTTTGGAATTTAATTTTCTGCTTTGGAATTTATTGAAGCACGAAGATAGATTTTAATTGGGAAATTTGAAAATGTATTACTGTTTTCAAACTTTGTACTATTAACTTATGGTTAAGTTAAAGAATTAGTACGCAACCATTTTAAGGAAATATCATCTTAATAATAATTAACCTTAAAACTAAAAAAATGAAAAAAATTGGACTATTATTGGCACTTTTTATGGCTCTTATTTCTTGTTCTAATAATGATTCGGACGACAAAACGTTAAGTGCTGATTATTTTGGAAAATGGGAACTATTTATGGACAATAAATATGTAGAGACCTCGATTAAACCCGAGCTTTTTTACGTTTTTAATACCGATAATACTTTTGTAAAGACATCGATACAGGAAGGTGTAACCACAACAGCATTAGGAACTTTTGCAGTTTTAGCAAACGAGCAAGGACGTAATTTTACTTTAAGTTACAATAAATACAGTTCGATAATAACAAATTGCGATAGTAGTTTGACAGAGAATTTGTTTTTAGATAAATCGGGTTATTTAAGTCCAATTTTGATTTATTGTGATAGTTTTGAAAAATATAAGAAAGCAAAATAAAATGAGTTAATCCTTATCTGCTACAATACTATTTAAACTCAGTTGGTTTTTTAACTGAGTTTTTTTTATGCCATTAAATTGGCAGATGAATTTCTAAAACGAATGGTATAAAAAGGAAAGCTTATTTTTTTTATGTTAATTTAATATTATTTTGTAGGTATAAATACTTGATTTTAAAAAATATAACAGTAAAAATTTTCTTATTGTTTGGATCGCTTGTATCTTTGTTTCATAAGATTTTAGCTAAAAAATATATTTATTTTTAAACCTAACATTTTAGAGTTGTAAGCTGGCTTTTGTCAGATCAAGAAGTCCTTCAAAATTGGATGACAGATTTAATTGATCTATCATAAAAAACTAGGACTCAATTCTAATAATATTCCTTTGAAATCTAAAATTGCTGTGATATTGTAGTAATGTTTTTTATAATTTGGTTAGTTAATTAATTAAACTCTGTTTGTAAAAGCAGAGTTTTTTTTATAAATTGGTTTCAGTGAGAATTAAACGTAATTATAATTACGGGAATCCTGACTGTAATTTTAAAGCTTTATAATCTGGAACTATTTTTAAAATTTTCCGAGCCTGTTTATGGTCATTTGATGACTCATACAAAAATTTTCGATCAACCGATTGAAGAGCAAATCGTTTTTAAACAAAACTTAATTAGAATAGCTAAAAATGTATCAAATGATACTATAAACGAACTTTTAATCAATATTAATTGGAGAAATAGTCTAGTTGGAGCTTGGCTTGCTTTTGTAAATAATCAATCCGATTTATTAAATAGTATCGGAGAACTTTTACTTAAAGGAAAAGCAGGCACTGTTGGATATTGTTATGCATTAGCAAAATTTCATACCGTTGAAAGCAGTTATTATTTACTTACTTATCTTGAAAGGGAACTTTATTTTGAAAAGTTTCCAAATGAGAGATTTCAGGATATAGCATTATACGCCTTAATGTATATCGACAAGCAAAATAAAACAGAATTTGCAAATGAATTACTTAAACCAAATGGACTTTGGAACAAATTTGTTGATTATGAATTTATGACAAGTTTTAAATTGAGCAATTCTAATAGATGGAATAATATTTTGGATCATTATAATGATTTCGAAAAAATGCTTGAATTTATTAATGCAGTCAGTGAATCAAAAATACAATGAAAGAAGAATTGATTGATTTAATTACGAAAGTCAAAAATAAAATTACAGATGATTCTAATATGCTTTGGACAAAGTATAATGATCCAAAGGATTTGCAAATGGAATTAGAAACCTGCATTCATGAATTAAAAGAAGATAATTTAAATTCAATGAAAATAATTAATGTTTTATTTGGACCTACAGGAGATTTACAAGAGCATTCTATTTCTAATGGCTGGACAACAGAATATTTAGAGTTATCTGAAAAATTTGATGATCTTTATAAAAATAGACAATTTAATTAATAAGCTAAAGGATAATGAAATCAGTATCTTTGATGAAAATTTCAAATAAATGACAACACATTTAGCACTTTTACGCGGTATCAACGTTTCAGGACACAACATGATCAAAATGGAAGCTCTGAAAACGATGCTTGAGAATATTGGTTTTACAAATGTTAGAACGTACATTCAATCTGGAAATGTATTTGTTGATACAGAAGAAGAAAGCACTTCTAAAGTTGGATTTATGATTAAACAGGAAATTTTTAAGGTCTTCGGACACGATGTTCCTGCTGTTGTTATTACTAAAGAAGATTTGGAATTGTGTTTTAAAAACAGTCCGTATTTAAAAGATAAAGACCTAGACATTAAAAAACTATACGTTGCTTTTGTATCAATTGCTTTAAAAAGTGAAAATATAAACGACCTAAAAATCAGTCAGTTTAAACCCGATGAAGCAAGCATTGACGGAAACAGAATTTTCATTAAATATGCAGTTGGCGCAGGAAAAACAAGATTTGATCAAAAATATATAGAGAAAAAATTAAACGTAACCGCAACGATCAGAAACTGGAATACGATTACAACTCTTTTAAAAATGTATGAAGAATAATAATTTTTTCACCCAGATTTTAGCAGAATGGAAATGAAAAAATCAGCTGAATCTGCGTGAGACTTTTTTTATACAATCCATAAACTTAATGATATTGACACAACACTCTATGTTAAAGAAATGTATTTCTTTTTTTCGTATTCTTTTTACAGATTAAAATCTATATTTCTATGTGTTAAAAATAATTACGGCAACAAGTTATTTTAAATTTTTAATAAGTTCATTTGCAGCAGTTGTATTCATACGCTGTAGTTCTGCAATCATTAATTGTTTTTGTTCTTCGCTCATCTTAATTTCAGGTTTTACAAATTGATCTTCTGTTGCTTCTTTATAAAAAAGAGCATCAGTCCAATCATTTCTAATGCCGTCAATTACAAGATGAATTCGGTCTTCTTTTCCTCTATTGGCAACCGAATGAGTGAAATTGGCATTAATATACCAGCATTCGCCTTCATTCATTATCAAGCGATTGTCATCTAAAATAAATTCAACTTCTGGATTGGTAATTATCGGAATATGAAGTCTAAAAGAACCATCTTCATATCCTAAACAATGATCGCTATGCGGTTTTATTTCTGCGCCAACAGCCAATTGAAGCAATCTTACAGCCGTTTTTTCAAATAAAAGGCCATTTAGAATTTCTTGAAAATAGAGGCAGGAATCTAAAGTTTCAGTATTAATAATTTTGTCGTTATCGTTTGCTAAAGCATAAATAGAATCTGATTTTCCATCTTTAGACATAAGCGCAACCGAAGTCCATTTTCCGGTGTAATCATTTTTATTATAATGATCTACCCAGTTTTTATTCATTATTGCATCAAGATCACTTTTGAGTTTATAGGTATCAAAAACAATCGGAAATTTGATATAACGTACTAGTTTATCCATAATTTAATCTCTTAACCATTTTAACATTTCAGGAAATGCTTTTTTATTTTCTTTTAGTGCATGTTCTTTGCTCAAAGTAAGTCCGATCCATTCTAGAAAAGGCAGTCCGATATAAACTTCATTATTAAAATTTGAAATCAGCCAATCCGATTCATTTTTATAACCATTAGGATGAAAGACAAACTCAATTGGTAAATCCAGATGTTTTGTTACGGCAAAAGACCAAAGTATTGCACCCATTTCTTCTCCAGGCGTTGGCCATTCTTTTGAAATTTCGTTTGTTCCAATCAATATTCTTTCTTGAGCTTCTGTCACAGCCAAATGTCCAGCTTCGTGTAAGATATCTCCCGGATATAATAATTTTTCAAAATCGATATAAATACAGTTTGGTCCTAGATCTAATCCGGGCAAAAAGGTATTATTTAATTTTTTTTCAACAACTTTGATTTCAATTTTATCAAGGAAAGATAAAACTTTTTCTACTTCTAAACTTTGTTTTTGGGCAATCATATTCAAATTAATCTTAAAATAAAAATTTGTGAATTTGTGTTCAATAGCATTATTTGGGAATCAAATCGCAATACCAAAATCCAAAATCAAAAGCATCTGCTGCAGTCGTATCGCACGCTGTATCTGATGTATCTTTGTTTTCTGGTTTCTCGTATTTACGATAAACGATTTCACCAATTTCAAAATTAATAGGCTCAGAAAAAATAGGACCATCAAAAGTAAACGTATGAAATTCGCCGTTTTCACCACAAACGTCAACATTGTCAGGTAAATCATTTATAAAATCCTGATCGATAACTCGACCCACAAAACTTTTGTCTAAATAACGTTCGTTTACACAAACCACAATTGTTTTAAAATCTAATTGCATAAACTCCTGAATCAATTCCTGCGTTGGAATCTTCCAAATCGGAAAAACACCTTTAAAGTCTATTTTTGCCAATTGAGCTTCCCGATATAGTCGTAAATCTTCCAGAAAAATATCTCCAAAAATAGAGTGCGTAATCCCTTTGTTTTTTAGTTCGGTTAAAGTTTCAGTCATTACATCTTCATAGACTTCCATAGTTGGCATTTCTGGAACCTGCATAATTTTTAAAGGTAAATTTAAACTTTTAGCCTGCGCTTCGAGTAGCTCAACACGCACACCGTGCATCGAAATACGTTGATATTGCTGGTTAACACTTGTTAGTAAAGTTTCAATTTGATATTCTGGATTTTGCAGTGTTTTATATAATGCTAATGCAGAATCTTTCCCACTGCTCCAGTTAAATAAGGCTTTTATTGGTTTTGACACGATCTTATAATTTTCTGTAGTAAACATACAAAAATCCTACGATTTGTTGGTTAAACCTTTGTAACTTTGAAATATTATACGCCTAATTAAATGACATTATTTAAAGATAAATATAAAATAGATTCTCTTAGATTGAAAAATTGGGATTATTCTAGTGAAGGAATTTATTTCATTACATTAGTAACGCAGAATAGAGAATGTATTTTTGGTTCGGTCGAGGAAGAAGAAATGATTTTAAATGATAACGGAAAAATTATTGAAAAGGAATTATTAAAATCAATTTCAATTCGTAAAAACTGGTTTTTTCATAATTGGATTGTTATGCCAAATCATATTCATTTGTTGATTGAAATTCAAAGCAGTAATACAAATATTGCCCCCCAACAATCCGTAGAGGCGCACTGCAGTGCGTCTCCGCAAGCCGAATCCACAACAGATGTTCCACAACGTGAGACGCCCAGCATATCCGCAACAGGTAACATAACGGAGACGCACTGCAGTGCGCCTCTACGGAATAACCAGATGGAAAATACAATGTCAAGAAAACCAAATTCTATTTCATCATTTGTTGCGATTTTCAAATCAATTACTACAAAACAAATCAATGGTGTTTCATCAATCTGGCAGTCGAATTATCATGATCATATTGTGAGAAACTATCATACATTTGATAAAATTTACCATTATATAAAAAACAATCCAAGAAATTGGAATATAGATTCTATAAATATAGATTTTCAATGAAATACATTTTCCTTTTTATAACCAGTTTCGTTTTTGCACAACAAACCAAATTTGTTGATTTTAAATCTGTTTCTGCACAATTATCATTAAACGCCATAGAAAAAACGGTTTCTGGTTCTGTTGATTATAATTTTGAGGTTTTGCAAGCCATTGATACGATTAAAATAGATGCAAAAAACATGGAATTTACGCAGGTAAAAATTGATGGAAAAGAGGTTGTTTTCGTAAATACTGGCAAGCAATTACAGCTTATTTCTAACTTTCAGAAAGGTACTAATCATTTGACCTTTAACTATTCGGTTAAACCAAAACAAGCGTTGTATTTTGTAGACATAGAAAATGCTGAAGTACAAATCTGGACACAAGGACAGGGAAGATACACCAGCAATTGGTTTCCGAGTTTTGATGATGTAAATGAGAAAGTCATTTTTAATTTAGGAATAACTTACGACTCTGCCTATCAAGTCGTTTCAAACGGAATTTTAAAAGAGAAAACGGCAAACGGTAATTTATCGCATTGGCAGTATGAAATGGAAAACCCGATGAGTTCTTATTTAGTAATGCTTGCTGTTGGTAAATATGACAAAAAAGAGCTTAAAGCAAAATCGAATATTCCGTTAGAATATTATCTAGAAAACAAAGATTTAGCACGTTTTGAGCCAACCTATCGTTATTCTAAACGCATTTTTGATTTTCTGGAAAAACAAATTGGAGTAAAATATCCTTGGGAAATTTACAGAGAAATTCCAGTTCGTGATTTCATATATGCAGGAATGGAAAACACAACTTCAACACTTTTTGCCACACGCTATGTGGTAGATTCTATTGGTTTTGCAGACAGAAATTATACTAATGTAGACGCACATGAATTGGCGCATCATTGGTTTGGAGATTTAATTACAGCCGAAAGCAGTACACATCATTGGCTTCAAGAAGGCTTCGCAACCTATTATGCCTTGCTTGCCGAAAGAGATATTTATGGCGATGATTATTTTTATTCAAAATTATACGATACCGCACAGCAGATAAAATTTGCTTCGAGAACAGATTCTATTCCTGTTTTGAATGCCAAGGCAAGTTCGCTTACATTTTATGAAAAAGGAGCTTGGACCTTGTTTGTACTGCACGAATCAATAGGGGATAAAGCATTTAAAAAAGCCATAAAAAGCTACCTGAAAAAGTATGCCTATCAAACGGTAAACACACAGAATTTTTTTGATGAAATAAAAAAAGTATCTGATTTTGATTTGGATAAATTCCAGAAAACCTGGTTAGAATCTACGGCTTTTGATACGCCGACTGCAAATGCTTTATTAAGCAAAAACAAAGCAATTCAGGTTCGTTTAGAAGTTGATAAATTGAAGAAAACAACATTGGCAGAGAAAAAAGAATTCTTTGTTAAAACCTTAAGTTCTGATGTTTACAGCGCAGTAAAAGAAGCAATTGTTAATCAGTTGGAAAATGAAAAATACGATGCTAAAAAAGAGTTACTTCAATTAGCATTGAAAACCAATAACATTCAAGTTCGCCAGACAGTCGCCGAAACAATGACTAAAATTCCAGAAGATTTTAGATTGGAATATGAATCTTTACTTGACGATAAATCGTATCAGACACAAGAAATTGCATTGTTTTGGCTGTGGAGAAATTTTCCAGATCATCGCACAGCATATTTAAATAAATCTAAAAATTGGATTGGTTTTAACGATTATAATCTTCGTACTTTATGGCTTTCTTTAGCTTTATCTACCACAGATTACAGTGACAATCCAGAGGCTTTAATTTCTGAATTAATTGCTTTTTCTTCTACAAAATACGAAGCAGGAACAAGACAAAATGCGCTGGAAAAATTAATCGCTTTTAAAATTATAAATGACGAAGTTTTAACCAATTTAGTCAATGCAACAACGCATCATATGTGGCAGTTTTCTAAATTTGGAAGAGACACAATTAGAATTTTATTAAAAAATATTGAATTGCGTGCATCGTTTGAGAGAATTTTGCCTAATTTGACACCCGATGAACAGTTTCAATTGAATCGTTTATTGAAAGAATAAAAAGAGAATAGAAAAAAGATAGTATCTATTTTCTTTGTTCTAGATTACCCCTTATCCCAAAACAAAAAATAATACCTACATTAATTTATGAGAGCATTGGTTATTTCTGGTGGTGGCAGTAAAGGCGCTTTTGCCGGTGGTGTTGCACAGTATTTAATAGAAGAAAAAAAGCACGAGTACGATATGTTTTTAGGAACTTCTACAGGAAGTTTACTTATTCCGCATTTAGCTTTGGGACATATCAAAAAAATTCATTCTGTTTATACAAATGTTACTATGGCGAGTATTTTTAACATCTGCCCATTTGTAGTTAAAACTAAACAAGGAATTGATATTGTAACCATCAATCACTTTAATGTGATTCGTCAGTTTTTTAAAGGAAAGCGAACTTTTGGCGAAAGCAAAGGTTTAAAAAAATACATTCAGAATAATTTTTCGCTGTCGGATTTTAATAAACTCAAAAAATTAGACAAAGATGTTGTGGTTACGGTTACCAATTTTACTAAAAACGAATCAGAATATAAATCTGTAAAAGATTGTACTTACGAAGAGTTTTGCGAGTGGTCTTGGATCTCTAGTAATTATGTTCCGTTTATGAGTATTGTTACCAAAAACAATTACGAATATGGCGATGGCGGCTTTTCGAGTTTGGTTCCAATTCGTGAAGCAATTAACCGAGGTGCTACCGAACTGGATGTTATTATCTTAGAAACAGAAGTGAATACAAGCAAAATGGTTATTGGTAAAAATCCATTTTCATTAATGATTGACTTGTTTAGAATTGCCTTAGATCAGGTAGAAAAACACGACATTGCTATAGGAAAACTTATGGCAAACAACAAAGATGTGAAACTTAACTTATATTACACACCAACAAAACTGACTGATAATGCACTTATTTTTAATAAAGAAGTGATGAAAGAATGGTGGGAACAAGGTTATGAATATGCTCAGAATAAGTCTGAAGTTATGAGCGACAACCGCCGTTAATTAAGGAGTTGTAAATATGATATTATCTTTTGATCTTGATGATACTTTAATTTCTAAGAGTAAATTTCGATTAGAAAAAAGAAATTTGTTGCAGCGATTTTTGGGTGTTGAGTTTTTAAGAAAAGGAACAATCGATTTATTTAAAGAATTAAAAAAACAAAAGCATCAAATCTATATTTATACAACTTCATTTAGAAGTGAATCAAGAATAAAATGGATGTTTTACAGTTATGGAATTTCTGTTGATTTTGTAATAAACCAACAAAAACATCAAAAAAGAATCCGTAAAACAAATTTTAATTGTTCTAAATTTCCTCCTATGTTTCATATTGACATTCATGTTGATGACTCAATTGGAGTTGAAATGGAAGGGCGAAAATATGGATTTAAAACCATTATAATTTCTGATAAAGATGAAAATTGGACCCAAACAGTTTTCAATACTATAAGATTGATAAAAAAAATGTAGATTCTAGATTCCTATTACGAAATCTAAAATCTACATTCTAAAATCTAAAATTCAAAGTTTACCACAACTCTGCAACTTCATTTTTAATATATCCCAAAGCAGCGTTGCTTGGAGATTGTTTTTCTAATAAATCATTTAAGATTACTTCACGTAATTTGTCTGCGCTGTCAACTCGGTCGCTCATGGAAGCTTTACGGATAATTTGTATAGTCGAGTTTTTGGCCGTTGTAATAATAGTCCAGCATTCGTCAGACATATAAATCTGCTGCGTTAGATTGTGTTCAAATTCCTGCTCGATTTGATCGATTACAAAATTCTCGTAATCATGTTTTTCGGTTGAAATAGGAGCAATTCTAATCAATAATTTTGTCAAATTAATACGTTCTAAATACAAAGTCATACGCTCGTAAGCTTGTAAACGTATTGGTAGCGATTCTTTGTGAGCTTCTCGGTTTAATAAAAAATTACGTTTTTTGTCATTGTTTTTAATGTGCAATTCAAAAAAACTGTAAGCCACAAATCCGGTAACGATGGCAGGTAAAGTATAACTTGCTAATTCTATAATTCTATTGAAATCCATTTGAGTAATTTTTCAACAAAAATATACTTTTTGATGAGAAATCCACTTTAAATTTATTGTAATAAACAAAATGTAAGTCTACTTTTGTGCCTATTGCTCAAAACCAATTGTTACTTAATAGAAAATGGAATTACACATAATTATTTTACTTTGTTTAGCTGCTTTTGCGGCAGGTTTTATTGATGCAATTGTTGGCGGCGGCGGATTGATTCAGACGCCAATGGGATTGATTTTACTGCCAAATCTTCCTGTTTCTACAGTTGTAGGAAGTTTAAAAATTCCAGCTTTTACAGGAACTGCTTTTGCAGCTTTTCAATACCTCAAAAAAGTAGTAATTCAATGGCGATTGTTGCTGATAATGATGTGTTTGGCGGTTCCATCGGCATTTTTAGGTTCTACTATATTGACTCTTGTAAGTAACGATTTTATGAAACCGCTTTTATTGGTTGTTTTGTCTTTATTGTTTATTTACACCTATGCAAAGAAAAACTTCGGACAGCATGTTGCTAAAGACCATTCGGCGGCAACTCAAATTATTTATGCCGTTGTGATTAGTATAATTATTGGTTTCTATGACGGATTCATTGGCCCGGGAGCAGGAAGTTTTTTTGTTGTTGCTTTTGTAACGCTTTTAGGTTTCGATTTTCTTCACGCTTCCGCAAATGCTAAAATGGTGAATCTGGCAACAAATTTTGGTTCTATCTGCTTGTTTTTGATAAAAGGGAAAATCATCTGGGCAATTGCAATTCCAATGGCGGTTTGCAATGGTCTTGGTGGCTGGGTTGGTGCTAAACTGGCTATTAATAAAGGAAATGGTTTTATTCGAATTTTCTTTTTAGTAGTTGTAGTTGGGACTTTAATTCGTTTTGCTTATGATGTTTTTTATAAGTAAGTTTTATGTGAATTTTTCTTGCTTTACCTATGTTGTATTTATCAATTATTGCACTATCTTTGTATTATATTATGTTTAAAAAAGTATCATAAAATGATAGAAATAATTGAAAATTACGAGAATTACATTAATAGCTTACCTGAACTGATAGGTAAATCGTATTATAAAGCTGAATTTTTTATGCAAAAATTGGGTTTAAAACATGCAACATATTATAGAAAATTGAAATCAAAAAACTTTACTCATCAAGAGGTAAAATTAATTACAACTCTCTTATTTCCTGAAGAAATCTTGATGCAGGAATTGGAAAAAAGCGAAGAAGATATAAAAGCGGGAAGAACCATTGATTTGTCAGATTTTAAAGAAAAATTAAGAGCTAAGTATAATATCTAAAGTTATAGGATTTCTTTTATTGTCCCAGAACATAGTCACATAAATTATTTCTTTTTCTATTTTATAAAAAACATAAACTCTATTTGATAATAAGATCTTCCGCAGAGAAGTTTTTTTATATTTTGATCCAATGCGATTGTTCTGTTTTATTATTTCAAAGATAGAAATAGTCTTTTCGTAAAATGAAGCTCTTTTACTTTCCGAATATTTACTAACGATATCATAATATGCCTTTTCTGCATTTTCAGTAATTTTAACTTTCATTTCTATTTTATAATATTAGCGCAAATATAGAATTATTTTAAATTATAATATTTTTCTTTCAAATTATTTAAAAGAAGCCTATTGTTTGTATCTAGCCCCGATAGAGGCGGTATCCTCGTATCCCGATAGCTATCGGGAGGAGAGATAAAGCCGAAAGCGGGAACAATATTTTATAAAAGGCCTATTCTTTCTGCTTCAAAAAAATAAATTTTTAACTGCTTAGAACCTCAAAAACTTAGTAGATTATTACGTCATTAATTCTTATTTTTGCATTCTATGGAGAAAAATTTCATGCAAAAATATATTGACCAGCTCAACGAAGCGCAAAGACAGCCTGTTTTACAAAAAGACGGGCCAATGATTATTATTGCTGGTGCAGGTTCGGGGAAAACCCGTGTTTTAACGATTAGAATTGCTTATTTGATGGCTCAAGGTGTTGATGCTTTCAATATTTTGTCGCTGACTTTTACGAATAAAGCGGCTCGTGAAATGAAGCACAGGATTTCGGATATTGTGGGAGCATCGGAGGCAAAAAACCTTTGGATGGGAACTTTTCACTCGATTTTTGCTCGTATTCTTCGTTCAGAATCAGAGCATTTAGGTTATCCTTCTAATTTTACTATTTACGATTCACAAGATTCTCAAAGATTGATTTCTTCTATTATAAAAGAAATGCAGCTGGATCGTGATATTTATAAACCTAAACAGGTTTTAGGACGTATTTCGAGTTATAAAAATAGTTTAATTACGGTTAAAGCTTATTTTAATAATCCAGAATTAGTCGAGGCTGATGCTATGGCGAAAAAGCCAAGACTGGGCGATATTTATCAGCAGTATGTTGAAAGATGTTTTAAGGCCGGCGCAATGGATTTTGATGATTTATTATTGAAAACCAACGAATTATTAACGCGTTTTCCTGAAGTTTTAGCTAAATATCAAAACCGTTTTAGATATATTTTGGTTGATGAGTACCAAGATACGAATCACTCTCAGTATTTGATTGTTAGGGCTTTGTCTGATAAATTTCAGAATATTTGTGTGGTTGGTGATGATGCACAGAGTATTTATGCTTTCCGTGGTGCAAATATTAATAATATTTTGAATTTCCAGAAGGATTATGAAGGTGTAAAGATGTTTCGTCTGGAGCAAAATTATCGTTCGACCCGAAATATTGTTGAAGCGGCAAACACGATTATGGAGCATAATAAAACCAAACTAGATAAAGTAGTTTGGACTGCGAATGATTTTGGTGCGAAGATTAAAATTCACCGCAGTTTGACGGATGCCGAAGAAGGTCGTTTTGTTGCAAGTACCATTTTTGAGCAGAAAATGCAGAATCAATTGCATAATGGTGCTTTTGCAATTTTATATCGTACTAACGCACAATCGCGTGCAATGGAGGATGCTTTGAGAAAACGTGATATTCCGTATAGAATTTATGGCGGTTTGTCATTTTATCAGCGTAAAGAAATTAAAGATGTTTTATGTTACCTGCGTTTGGTTATTAACCCGAAAGATGAAGAAGCTTTAATTCGTGTGATTAATTATCCTGCGCGTGGAATTGGTGATACAACGGTTGAGAAGCTTACAATTGCTGCCAATCATTACAAACGTTCGATCTGGGAAGTAATGGTTAATATTGATAAAATTGATTTGAAGTTGAATGCTGGAACAAAAAACAAACTGAACGATTTTGTGACTATGATTCAGAGTTTTCAAGTTATTGATCAAAATCAAGATGCTTTTTATATTACAGATCACGTTGCCAAAAAAACCGGGTTAGTTCAGGAATTGAAGAAAGATGCTACGCCGGAAGGTATGGCGAAAATTCAAAATATTGAAGAGCTTTTAAACGGTATTAAAGATTTTACCGAAGGTCAGAAAGAAATTGATGGCGCACGTGGAGCTTTGTCTGAATTTATGGAAGATGTAGCGCTTGCGACCGATTTAGATAAAGATACTTCAGATGAAGATCGTGTTGCTTTAATGACGATTCACTTGGCAAAAGGATTGGAGTTTCCACATGTTTTTGTAGTAGGAATGGAGGAAGATTTGTTTCCGAGTGCGATGAGTATGAGTACCAGAAGTGAGCTCGAAGAAGAACGTCGTTTGTTTTATGTTGCTTTGACTCGTGCAGAGCATCAGGCTTATTTAACGTATGCGCAGTCGCGTTATCGATGGGGTAAATTGACAGACAGTGAGGCTTCTCGTTTTATTGAAGAAATTGATGCGCAATATTTAGATTATTTAACGCCTGCTGAAAGCAATTACCGTTATAAATCACAAATTGACGGAGATATTTTTGGTGATGTTGATAAATCGAAACTGAGATTGGCAAAACCAGTAGGAGGTACGCCTCCAAAATATATTACGGATAATGAGCCTAAACCTGATTTAAATATTCGTAAATTAAAGCCTGTTACGGGAACTAATCCAAATGCAGGTGCTCCAAATTTATTTGACAGTAAGCTGACTATTGGAAATGTAGTAATGCACGAACGTTTTGGAAAAGGCGAAGTGATCAATCTAGAAGGTGTTGGACCTGATAAAAAAGCCGAAATTAAGTTTGAAGTTGGAGGTATTAAAAAACTGTTACTTCGATTTGCGAAACTAGATGTTGTAGGGTAATTAAAATTTGTTTCAGGTTTTAAGTTTCAGGTTTCAAGTTCTCATACAAAGAATTTCAACCTGAAACTTGAAACCTGAAACCTGAAACAAAAAAAGACATGGCTGAATTTATAAAAATATATCCTGACAAACCAAGCGAAGCTGCGATTGCAAAAGTGGTAAAGGTTTTGCAAAATGGCGGTTTGGTAATTTATCCTACGGATACTGTTTATGGTTTGGGATGTGATATTACTAATTCTCGTGCGCTCGAGAAAATTGCAAAAATTAAAGGTGTAAAATTAGAGAAAGCAAATTTCTCTTTTATTTGTCACGATCTGAGTAATTTATCAGATTATGTAAGACAAATTGATACGTCTACTTTTAAGATTCTTAAACGTGCTTTGCCAGGGCCTTATACTTTTATTTTGCCTGGTAACAACAACTTGCCAAAAGAGTTTAAGAAGAAAACTACAGTTGGTATTCGTGTACCGGACAATAATATAATTTTAGAAATTGTAAGGCAGTTAGGAAACCCAGTTGTATCTACGTCTATTCGTGATGAAGATGATGTAATAGAATATACTACAGATCCAGAATTGATTTTTGAGAAATGGCAGAATCTTGTAGATCTTGTTATTGATGGGGGTTATGGAGATAATGTTGGTTCTACAATTATAGATTTATCTGAGCATGAACCTGTTATCGTAAGGGAAGGAAAAGGAGATATTGATATTTTGTAACCTTAATCAAGGCATTACAGAATTATATGAGGTGGGAATTTTGTAAAAAAATACTGAAAACATATAATTGTTGAAATTAAATAACTAACTTTAGTATAGTTAAAATTTAGTTAGTTAATAAAAATAATGTTATTCTTGATTTACATTTAATTGGTTATTAAAAGAATTAAGAATACAAAAAAGCAGGTCGATTGACCTGCTTTTTCTGTTTTTATAATAATAAAACGAGTGAATTATTTCGCTTGTTTTTTCATTTCTTTTTCAATCATATCATAGAATTGATCGATTTTTGGCATAACAACAATACGAGTTCTTCTGTTACGAGCTTTGTTATCAGGAGTATCATTTGCTACTAATGGCACATAAGAACTTCTACCTGCAGCAATTAATTTAGCTGGATTAACACCTAAATCGTTTGTTAATACACGTACAATAGATGTTGAACGTTTAACACTTAAATCCCAGTTGTCTAGCAAAACTCCATTACTTTTGTATGGAACGTCATCTGTATGACCTTCAACCATACACTCAAAATCAGGTTTGTCGTTTACAACTTTTGCAACTTTAGCTAAAACAGATTTTGCTTTGTCACTTACGTCATAGCTACCACTTTTAAACAATAGTTTATCTGCAATAGAGATAAATACAACTCCTTTTTCAACATTGATTTCGATGTCTGGATCGTTGATTCCAACAGCACCTTTTAAACTTGTTACTATAGCAAGAGTTACACTGTCTTTTTTCGTTAAAGCATCTTGAAGTCTAGATATTTTTAAATCTTTTTCTTTTAAACTTTCTAATGATTTTTCAAGATTTTCAGCACCTTTAGTAGTTAATACAGTTAAATCTTTAGAAGTACTGATTAAGTCTTGATTATGTTCTTTATAACTTTGTGCTGTAGCTGCTAATCCTGCTTTTTCTTCTAAACAAGTATTTAGTTTCACAGTGCAAGAGTTTAATAAGTCTTGAATCTCTTTGTTTTTAGCTTCTAGAGCTGCATATTCCTTTTTAGAAACACACGATGTTAAAGCCATTAATACTGATAGTGCAATTACTATTTTTCTCATAATTTTAATTTAATTAGACGTTATTTACAAATTTAGGGTTTAATATTTTGAATAGTGTTAAAGATATCTTTAAAAAAAGTCAATTTCTTTATGTAATAAAGATAAACGATACTTTTTACGGTATAGTATTGTTGAATTTGAAAATCTTTACGCTCTCTTAGATATTTTAAAGATATACAATAAAATGAAAAATGGGCTTTTAAAATAGCAAAAGTGTGTTTAAATTTTCCTTGCATCAGAAAACGTATGCCTGCAATGCCGTCTAATACCATACGAAAGAAAATGACAAAAAATAATCCTTTTTTTGGCAGGTTTTTGACAAGCATTAATAATGAGTTCCTAAAATTTAAAAATGTTTTTTTAGGATTTCCCTGCTCTAATGTTGCTCCTCCAACGTGGTATACTACAGAACTAGAATTATACTTAATAATGTATCCTTCGTTTAATGCACGCCAGCATAAATCGATTTCTTCTTGGTGTGCAAAAAAGGTTTCATCAAAACCGCCTAATTCATGATAGACATTTTTTCTGATGAAGAAACAAGCTCCAGAAGCCCAGAATAATTCGCAATTATCATCGTATTGACCGTTATCTTTTTCAAGTGTATCAAAAATACGGCCTCTGCAATAGGGGAAACCATATTTGTCTATAAACCCGCCTGCAGCACCAGCGTATTCAAAGTATTCTTTATTCTTAAAATCTAGAATTTTTGGTTGAATGATAGCCGTTTGATTTTCAGAATCAAAAGTATGAATAATGGGCTGTAACCAATTTTGAGTTACTTCAATATCAGAATTAACCAAGGCATAAATCTCGGCATCAATATGTTGTAAAGCATCATTGTAGCCTTTTGCAAAGCCATGATTACCACTATTTTTTACGATTTGAATGGTTGGGAAATTTTGTCTAACGTAATTGATAGAGTCATCTGTTGAAGCATTGTCTGCCACATATATTTTTGCTTCTTCTGAAAATTGAATAATAGAAGGTAAAAACTGCTCAAGCAATTTTACTCCGTTCCAATTTAAAATGACAACTGCTATTTTATCCAAAAGTGTATTGTATTATTTATTTTATTATTATTTATAGTCTGGAAGGTTTCTTAAAAACTCATATTTTTCGTTTTCAAAATCCATTTGACAATAAAAATGGCTCAGACCGTTTGTGACATTCAAAAACCGTGCCTGCATTGTCATATTATAACGAGCAATTTGATCAAAAGTTGCCTGAGAAATTTTTACTTCGGGTGCTTTGCACTCCACTAATATATGTATAGAGCCATCAGAATTAAATACTACTACATCGTATCTTTTTCGTAATCCATTGACTGTTAAAACTTTCTCTACGTTTATGAGTGATTTAGGATATTTTTTTTCATTCATTAAATAATGAACTACATGCTGACGAACCCATTCTTCTGGGGTAAGAATGATAAATTTTTTCCTGATTTCATCAAAAATAGACACTTTATTTTCGCTATTTTTGAATCGAAAAGTATAAGTGGGGAAATTTAATTTTTGCATACAGCAAAAATAGAAAATTGTTTCAGGTTTCAAGTTTAAAGTTTCAAATTATTGAAATGAAAACCTGAAACCTGAAACCTGAAACCTGAAACAAAAAGATTTGAATGGACGAAGTTGTAAAAATTGTTAACGATATAAAAGCTGGAAATATAAAACCAATTTATTTTTTAATGGGAGAAGAACCTTATTATATAGATAAATTATCGGAGTATATTGAGCAAAATGTGCTTTCTGAAGAAGAGAAAGGTTTTAACCAAACCGTATTATATGGTAGAGATGTTTCTGTAGAAGATATTGTTTCAACGGCTAAGCGCTATCCTATGATGTCTGATCGTCAAGTTGTTATTGTAAAAGAGGCACAAGATTTATCTAGAACGATTGATAAAATAGAATCGTATGTTAATAATCCGATGGAAACTACGGTTCTTGTTTTTTGTTATAAATACAAAACACTTGATAAACGTAAAAAAGTAACCAAATTATTAGCTCAAAATGGAATTGTTTACGAAAGTAAAAAACTGTACGAAAATCAAGTTGGCGATTGGATAAAACGTGTACTTGCGGGTAAAAAATATACAATTGATCCAAAAGCAAACGCCATGCTGGTAGAATTTTTGGGAACGGATTTGAGTAAAATTAATAATGAACTCGAAAAATTACAGATTATTTTGCCACAAGGAACTGTAATTACGCCACAACATATTGAGGAAAATATTGGTTTTAGTAAAGATTATAATGTTTTTGAACTTCGAAAAGCGATTGGTGAACGTAACCAATTGAAAGCGTATAAAATTGCCGAAAATTTTGCGCATAATCCTAAAGAATATCCGCTTGTAATGACAACTGGATTGGTTTTTGGATTTTTTGTACAACTTTTAAAATACCATGGACTTAAGGATAAAAATCCTAAAAATGTAGCGGCAGCAATTGGTGTAAATCCTTATTTTTTAAAAGAATACGATTTAGCTATAAAGAATTATCCAATGCGAAAAGTAAGTCAGATTGTAGGCGCTTTGCGTGATATAGATGTTAAAAGTAAAGGTGTTGGTGCCAATGCTTTGCCTCAATCAGATTTGTTAAAAGAAATGCTGTATAAAATATTTAATTAAGCCGTGAAAATTCACGATATTTGCATTTCCAAAAATTTTAACGACATTAAAAAATAATTAAACAATTATGGGAATGAATAAAAATACCGTTTTAGGATGGGCCACTTTTATAATGATACTTATGGGATTGTTACTTATAGGCCTTGGGGCTTTTAGATACAGTGAAGTATCGGGCTGGGGATTTGCAGCTACAGGCGTTGGATTTTTAGCTAATGCATGGGTTTTTAATGCTTTAAAAGGTAGAGTTTAAGCTGTTTTAAGATCAATTGCAATAGACAATTTCAAAAATCAATTGCAATGTCAATTTTTAATAAAAATTAATATAATAAATAAAAAGCATAAAAAATGTCAGACGATAAGAAAGTAATTTTCTCAATGCAAAAATTGAGTAAAACCTATCAAGGAGCAGACAAACCTGTACTTAAAAATATTTATTTAAGTTTCTTTTACGGAGCTAAAATTGGTATTTTGGGTCTTAATGGTTCTGGAAAATCTTCTCTTTTAAAAATTATTGCAGGAGTTGATAAAAATTATCAAGGAGATGTTGTTTTTCAACCTGGTTATACTGTAGGTTATTTAGAACAAGAACCAATTCTTGATGATTCTAAAACAGTTATCGAAATTGTACGTGAAGGAGCTGCTGAAACTATGGCAGTTTTAGAAGAGTACAATAAAATTAATGATTTGTTTGGTCTTCCTGAAAATTACGAAGATCAAGATAAAATGGATAAGTTGATGGATCGTCAGGCAGCTTTACAAGACAAAATTGATGCTCTTGGCGCTTGGGAAATCGACACTAAATTAGAAATTGCAATGGATGCTTTGCGTACGCCAGAAGGTGATACACCAATTAAAAACCTTTCTGGAGGTGAGCGTCGTCGTGTTGCTTTATGTCGTTTGTTATTGCAACAACCTGATGTATTATTACTTGATGAGCCTACCAACCACCTTGATGCTGAATCTGTACTTTGGTTAGAACAGCATTTAGCACAATATGCTGGAACTGTCATTGCTGTAACGCACGATAGATATTTCTTGGATAATGTTGCAGGTTGGATTCTTGAGCTAGATAGAGGAGAAGGTATTCCATGGAAAGGAAATTATTCTTCTTGGTTAGACCAAAAATCTAATAGAATGGCTCAGGAAGAAAAAGTGGCTTCAAAAAGAAGAAAAACTTTGGAGCGTGAGTTAGACTGGGTTCGTCAAGGAGCAAAAGGTCGTCAGACAAAACAAAAAGCACGTTTACAGAATTACGATAAATTATTAAACGAAGATCAAAAACAACTAGATGAAAATCTGGAAATTTATATCCCGAACGGTCCACGTTTAGGAACAAATGTTATTGAAGCTAAGAATGTTGCAAAAGCTTTTGGGGATAAATTATTGTATGATAATTTGAACTTTACTTTGCCACAAGCTGGAATTGTTGGAATTATAGGGCCAAACGGTGCTGGTAAATCTACTATTTTTAAAATGATTATGGGCGAGCAGGCTACAGACAGCGGAGAATTTTCAGTTGGTGAAACAGTGAAAATCGCTTATGTAGATCAATCGCACTCTAATATTGATCCGAATAAATCTATTTGGGAAAACTTTGCCGACGGTCAGGAATTGATTATGATGGGTGGAAAGCAAGTGAACTCTAGAGCTTATTTATCACGTTTCAATTTTGGTGGTGGTGAGCAAAACAAAAAAGTTGCCGCACTTTCTGGTGGAGAACGTAACCGTTTGCACTTGGCAATGACTTTGAAAGAAGAAGGAAACGTACTTTTATTAGATGAGCCTACGAATGATTTGGACGTAAATACACTTCGTGCGCTTGAAGAAGGTTTGGAAAATTTTGCAGGTTGTGCTGTAATTATTTCTCACGACAGATGGTTCTTAGATAGAATTTGTACACACATTCTAGCATTCGAAGGAGATTCTGAAGTGTACTATTTCGAAGGTGGTTTCTCTGAATATGAAGAAAATAAAAAGAAACGTCTAGGTGGTGATTTAACTCCAAAACGTTTGAAATACAGAAAGTTAATTAGATAATAAATTTAGTTAAATTCCAAAAATTAAAAATCCCAAATTTCAATTTTAAAAAGTTGAGATTTGGGATTTTTTGTTTTTTCTTGTCAGGATTCATATTATCATGATTCACATCATTTTGTCATTTCGAGGAACGAGAAATCTTCACGACAAAATTCCACAACATACTTCCAATCTTTGTGGAATTTTGTCGTGAAGATTTCTCGTTCCTCGAAATGACAATATTGTGTAAAATTGGAATTTGGAATTTTTTAATTAGAATTTAAAGAAACTTAGCTTTAAGTTCTGCGGTCGGAATCATGCAGCTTTCTTTTTTGCCGTACCAATTGTATCTGTTCTTTGCCACATAATCGTAAATATAATCACTTATAAATATCGGAACAATTCTGAAAACTGGTGACAACTTCCAAAATCCTCCAAAACTTTTACCAATCTCAATAACAGCCGAGGATTTATAAAAATAGGCAGTGCCAGGATCAAATAAAATAATGCTATCCATTTTAGAAAAACTGATACCAAGATGTTTACAAATCGAAAGTCCTAATTCTGATTGCAAAGCTACAAATCTAAAAACATCTTTTTTGTCGTGCTTTATAATAAATTGCACTGCAGAATCACATAAGTTACAGACTCCGTCAAAAAGAACTATTTTTTTACCATCTGCAGTCTTTGCGAGGAACGAAGCAATCTCACTCTCTTTTTTCATTATTATACTGTCATTATATCTTCAATTTCTTCAAACAAATCTTTCCAAGTTGGATTTATTGAACGAATTAAATTATTTTTTGTTTCCCTTGATCCAGCTTTTATTTGATTTTCTCTTGTAATAGCATCTTCAATCCATTGAAATTGTTCGTAGTATACAAGAATATTTACATCATATCGAGCGGAGAATGATTTTGGAAATTTTTTGTTTTTGTGTTCTAAAATTCTTTGCGGAAGATTTGATGTTACGCCAGTATATACAACTGTTTGATATTTGTTTGTTATAATATATACAAATCCTGGTTTCATGCTTGTTTTTTTTATTTAGTTTTGTTTTGCAAACAACATGATTTTTTCTTTCATCAAGCTTTCTTATTTTAGTGAGATTGCTTCGTTCCTCGCAAAGACAAAACTAAATAAAAAATACTATACGTAAGATTTTTATTATTATTTGTTTTGTCTATTAAAATTTGTAATTATATAAATTTTACAAATTAAAAATAACCTTCATAATTAAATTATAATCAACATTCTCAGATCTTCCATCTTCTGAATTGTATTTTAAAAAATCAGCCATTAAAACTCTTTATTTTAGTTTTAAGTCATTTTTGTATGTTTCGATGGGTAAAAAAACGTAATTTTGACTTAAATAAAATTATTTTTTCGCAGCTTCAACCAATTCCAATTCATCCAAACTTACTTTTGAAGTAAAGATTCCGTAGTTTACTGTAGCTTTATTTTTCTCAATAACATCAATACTTCCAACAGATCTTCCGTCTAGCATGCGTACGCGATCTCCAACTTTTAAAATTGGTTTTGGTTTTTCGATTACAGGTTTAAGTTTCTTCTCTTTTTTCTCTTTTCTAATTTCTTCCACTTGTACTGTAACCTCTGCAATAACTTCTTTTTTCTTTTCTATTATGGCTTTGGTTTCTTTTGGAGTTGCTTTTTTACGTTTAGAATTTTCAATTTCAACAATTTTCAAAAATTCACCAATCAGTTCTTTTTTATTTTTGTTGTTGAAATATTTTTCAGAGATATCTTCAATTTTTTGACCAATGTAAATGATCTTTTGGTTGCTGTCGTATAATTCCTGATAGCTTTCCAGTTTCTGCTTGATTTTTACATTGATGTTTTCCATCTTTTTACTCTCTTCACGCGCACGAGTTTCTTCTTCTTTTAAGTTTATAGAAGTTTTTTCTAGCTTAGAACGTTCTTTTTGAAGTGTTGCAATAGTTTTGTCAAAGCGAACTTTTCCGACTTCGATTTTCTTTTTCGCACGATTAATCAATCCAAACGGAATTCCATTTTTTAAGGCAACCTCAAAAGTAAACGAACTTCCGGCCTGACCGAGAGCCAATTTATACATCGGTTCAAGAGACTTTTCATCAAACATCATATTCGCATTTGTAGCAAATGGCAATTCGTTTGCTAAAATTTTCAAATTAGAATAATGCGTTGTAATAATTCCGAATGCTTCACGATGGTAAAATTCTTCCAAGAAAATTTCTGCCAAAGCACCACCAAGTTCAGGATCAGAACCTGTACCAAATTCGTCAATTAAAAACATGGTTTTCTTATTACACTTTTTCAAGAAGTAATTCATGTTTTTTAATCGATAACTATATGTACTTAAATGATTTTCAATAGATTGATTGTCTCCAATATCCGTTAAAATTCTATCAAATAAGAAAGTTTCGCTACGTTCGTGAACAGGGATTAACATTCCAGATTGTAACATCAATTGTAATAAACCAACAGTTTTTAGCGAAATTGTTTTTCCCCCAGCATTTGGTCCAGAGATCACAATAATTCGGTTATCTTGTTTTAATTCAATAGTTTGCGGATGTGTAATTTCATTTTTTTGCTTGTTATTCAAATACAAAATCGGATGATATGCTTCTCTAAAAAACAATCTTCTTTCTTCTGTAATTGTTGGCAGAATTCCGTTGATTCTGTTTGCATATTTTGCCTTTCCAGAAACTACATCAATATCACTTAAAAAATCTTGATATTCAATTAATACTGGTAAAAACGGACGTATTGAGTTTGATAATTGTTTCAGAATTCGAGTAATTTCTTCTTTCTCTTCATATTCTAAATTAGCTAGCTCTCTCGAATATTGTAAAGTTGCTTCTGGTTCAATGTAGGCAATGCTTCCAGTTTTAGAACTTCCTAAAATTGAACCTTTTACCTTACGGCGATACATGGCTAAAACGGCTAAAACTCTACGGTTCTGAACAAAACTTTCTTTAATATCATCTAAATAACCAAGGCTATTATTATGAGTAAGCGCTACACCAAAACTCTGATTTACTTTACCGCGAACGATATTCATATTCTGACGAATACTCAAAAGGGCAGGAGAAGCGTTGTCTTTTATTTCACCGTATTTATCTACGATAGCATCAATTAGCGTAACAATATCTTTTGTATATTCTACTCTTGAAGCTCTTGCATTTAAGTTCGGATAATAGTCATCAAACTTTTTAAGGAAATTCAATAAAAAATTGGAAGTTGAAGAAAGTGTAGCAATTTTTCTAAAACTGCCTACTTCTAAGAAGCTGTCTTCTATGGCTAAGAATTTGATTTCGTTAGTAATCGCGTCAAAACCATGATTTGGAATTGCGTTATTATTTTGAAATGACGAAACATACTCTGATGTCTGCATTAAGGCCTGCATCAAAGTTTCTTTGTCTCTAAATGGAGTTATGTTTAAGGCTTTTTCTTTTCCAATGTCTGTATTACAGCCAGCTGAAATAGTTTCGAGCACTGTTGGAAATTGTAAATCTTGTAATGTTTTTTCGGTAATGGATATCATTCTATATCGTAAGTTGTAAAGTTCAAAGTTACAAAGTTTTAAAACTAAATAATACTTATTAGTTATCTAGTTTACAAAATATTTAGTTATCTTGTAGTAAAAAACTTATTTTGAAAATATGGTGATGATGAAAGGTGAATAAGACTTAAAGAAAGGAATAAATGGAAACAAATTTTTATTTAAATACTCAAACTGAAAGTGCTGAATTTACAGAAGTTTATTTTGGTCAGTATTGTGGTAAGCAGTTAAATCAAGATATTCAGAATTCTAAAAGTGAAGTTTTGATTATTTCGCCTTATATTGATGAGACCAAATTAGAAGATTTGATAAAACTCAAAGAAAAGAAAGTAAATGTTCGTATTATCTTCAATTCATTAAGAAAGGATCAGGAAAGAAAAATTTTGCGAAAATTGATTCATCAAAATAAAGAAAACAATTATGTTCAAAAAGAAATAAAAGAAAAGCAGCATGATTTATATTTAATGCTCTCTATTGTTTGTATTTGCATTGGTGTTGTGTTATTTTTGTTCAGCATCCAGAATATGAAAATAGATTTCAGGGGTGTTTTCTATATGTTGATTTCTTTTGCCTCAAGTTATGGTTTTTGGTATTTTAATAATAAACGTGAGTTAACTAAAAAAATACAGATTTATAAATATACCTATTCTGAAAAATTAGATTTTAAATATTTGCGAGACAATAAGGAAAACAAGATGGAGGTTCATTCTAAAATTTATGTGATAGACCGAAAAGTGGCTTATTTAGGATCGTTGAATTTTACAAACGATGGTTTTAATTCTAATTTTGAAACCATTATTAAAATAACTCAAAAAGATAAGATCATGGAATTGGTTAAATTTGCGAATTCAATATTTGAGGATAATGTAAATTTTAAATCTAACGAATTGTGGCTCTTGGGGAAAAAGGCATATAGTGAAGAAAAATATTTAAAATAAAAAGAATGAAAATCAATCTTTCTCCTGAGTGGCAAAACGTATTAGCTGATGAAATTCAAAAACCTTATTTCACAGAATTAATGTCGGCTTTAGAATTAGAATATCAAACGCATACCTGTTACCCGCCAGCTGAATTGATTTTTTCTGCTTTTAATAATTGCAGTTTTCAAGATTTGAAAGTTGTAATCATCGGACAAGATCCTTATCATGGAGAAGGAGAAGCGAATGGTTTGAGTTTTTCTGTAAATGATACTGTAAAAATTCCGCCTTCTTTACGTAATATTTATCGCGAACTAAACGATGATTTAGATTCGATTTTTATGCCGACTTCTGGTAATTTAGAAAAATGGGCAAAGCAAGGTGTTTTACTTTTAAATGCTTCATTAACAGTTCGAAAAGATAGCCCGAACAGTCATAAACACTTAAAATGGAATCTTTTTACAGATGCTGTAATTCAAGCCATTTCTGATCAAAAAGAAAATGTTGTCTTTTTATTGTGGGGAAGCTTTGCACACAAAAAAGGACTCAAAATAAATCGATCTAAACATTTTTTTTTAGAAACAGGACATCCGTCGCCGATGAGTGCTAACCAAGGAAAATGGTTTGGGAATAAACATTTCAGCCAAACAAATGCATTCTTAAAATCAAAAGGAATTTTGGAAATAGATTGGTTATAAAAAAAACTATTTTTTTACAATTTCGTCTAAAACAGCTTTGTTTTCGTAGTTGATTACTTTAAGAATAATTTCTTGATTTTTAATAGTTTTACCTTCAATTATATAAAGTTTTCCTTTTTTGAAAGGGACATTACTTTGATCAAAATCAACGTCTCCATAAGTCAATGTTTTTCTAACATCGGAAGTGTCAACCCATTTTTCGTTTAAGGTTTGGATTGCTTTAGGAGAATATTGAAAAGGTTTTGTGCGCAAATTGTTTAAAACTCTGGCGTTTGGAAAATAATTACATCTGGTATCTTTTCCACTAAAAACCATAGCTACAAAAAAGCATCCCATAATCAAACCAATCAAATAATATGCAAAACGATGTACGAACTTCATGAAATAAATTTTTGGCAAAGGTACGCTAAAGTTCCCTTAAAATACAAGTAAATTAATATCGTTATCTGGTAAATCAAACCATTCTCCGATAGCTTTA
This sequence comes from Flavobacterium sp. MC2016-06, assembly GCF_009711165.2. Classification (GTDB taxonomy): domain Bacteria; phylum Bacteroidota; class Bacteroidia; order Flavobacteriales; family Flavobacteriaceae; genus Flavobacterium. The sequence continues at coordinate 423,371 of NZ_WMID02000001.1, forward strand.
TTGGTAAGGATTCCGTGGTATAAATAGATTCCGTTTTTTAGACCTTTATTGCATCTAATAGCACTTTCTAAACCACCATCTTCTGCAATTTGCAATAGATATGGCGTTAAGATGTTACTTATTGATAGTGAGGCAGTTTTAGAATATCTTGACGGAATATTTGGCACGCAGTAATGTAAAACATTGCTTTTTATGAAAGTTGGTTTTTCGTGAGTTGTAACTTCAGAACTTTCAAAACAACCGCCGGTATCAATACTTACATCTACAATTACGGCACCTTTTTTCATATGTTCAACCATAGTTTCGGTAACAACAATCGGGCATCTTTCTTTACCGCGCATTGCGCCAATAGCGACATCACAACGTCTTAAAGCTTTTAATAAAGCTTTTTGCTGAATGGTAGAAGTGAAGATTCGTTGATTTAAATTGTTCTGTAAGCGACGCAATTTAGTAATTGAATTATCAAAAACTTTCACGTTTGCACCTAAACCAATTGCAGTTTTAGCAGCAAATTCGCCAACCGTTCCAGCACCTAAAATAACAACTTCGGTAGGAGGAACGCCGGTAATATTTCCAAATAAAAGACCTTTTCCAAATTCGTCTGTAATCATTAATTCTGCAGCAATAAGTATCGAAGCAGTTCCAGCAATTTCGCTTAAAGATTTTACTGCCGGATAAGATCCGTCTTCATCCTTAATATATTCAAACGCAAGTGCAGTTATTTTTTTTAGTGCTAAAGCTTCAAAATAAGCTTTCTTTTTGGTTTTTAATTGTATAGCAGAAATGATAATGGTTTCTGGATTAATCATTTCGATTTCTGCTAGAGTCGGCGGTTCAACTTTTAGTAACATCGGACATCCAAATACTTTTTTGGTATCTTTTGTTACTTCTGCTCCAGCATCGGCATATTCTTTGTCTGAATAACTTGAACTTTCTCCTGCTCCAGATTCGATCATTACGCGATGTCCTTCGTAAGTTAAGGAATTTACAGCGTCTGGTGTCAAACAAATACGTCGTTCCTGGTAACTCGTTTCTTTAGGTATTCCTATAAAAAGTTCTCTTTTGAATTTGCCTATTTCAAGCTTTTCTTCTTGTGGCAGTAATTGTTGTTTCGTAAATGGAGTTAGGGTAATTGACATGGGTTATTCAAAAATATTAAGGGTACAAATTACGTAAAAAGTTTTAAAATTAGTAGAAATATTCTGCTAATAAAACATTAATAATTAGGGTAGTATTTTTTCCATTTTAATATCGGCTCTTTCATAAATTACATCTTCTAAAGGAATTTCAACAAAGCCAAATTTTTCATACAAATGTATCGCAGGAAGCAAAATTCTGTTAGAATATAAAAGTAGTTTTTTGATCTTTTTTTCTTCGGCGACAGCCATACAATACACCAGCATTTTATTTCCAATACCTAAACCTTGCGCTTTATCAGAAACGGCCATTTTACTCAATTCAAATGTAGTAGCATCAATTTTCATTAAAGAAAAAGTTCCAAGAATTTCATCATTATATTTGGCGTAAAAAATCATTCCGCCAGCATCAATAATATATTTCTGCGGATTAGAAAGTGTCAATTCGTCTTTTTCTTCAACTCTAAAATATTTTTGAAGCCATTCTATATTTAAGGTTTTGATAGGCTCTTTTAAGTCTGATGAAAAAGGGATTATTTCTACGGTGTTATTCATCATTATCAGATTCAAATTCATTTCTAATCCATTTATCACCAAGGAATTCTCTTTCGGCTTCTTCTCCATATTCGAGATCAAAAACCTGATTTAAAGTATTGTCTTTTATGATTAATTGTTCTAATCCAACAATTATGGTATTTTCTATTGATGCTTCATCATCAGTTAAAAACAACCAATCTCCATCATGATCATGAACAACTCTAATAATAGACTTTCCTTCAAGCCATTGTTTTGTTGTAAAAGTTGTTAAATTTTTTGGTTCTCTAAATTTAAAATTATTATTTCGATCAAGTAAAGGCTGTTTATAGCGAAATTCTTCTTCAAAATTTTCTTCCCAAGGGAATTTATCATTTCGATCTGTCCAAACTAATTGAAAAGCTGGAAAATCCTCTCTCTCATAAAAATTGATCGCACTACCAAAATAATCGAGAATATTATCGGGATGAACTTTTAAAAATTCGGCTCTGCCACTTTCAAAAATTTCTGGATAGTTTTTTTCTTCAGTTATAGATTCGTTTTTTTTAATTATTTCCGCAACATCATTAATTAAAGTATGAAGAAGAGAGTTAGATAATCCAAAACAAATTATTTCAGGATGATTGTATTTTTGCCAAAGTCCAATGCTGTAGGCAAATGAAGGTAGATAATCAGTTGCGCTAACAATAATTACTTGAAGTCCATACTTGCTAATGTTGATTTTTGTATTTTCAAGTAAATCATCATTATTGATACAATTATGCTCGTTTTCTAATGGCATTGATTTATGATTAATTTAATTCTAAACTTCTTTTTCCATCCGCCAGTAACTCAATTGTAACAACAGAATGTTCCTCAGGAATTAAACTCGCAATTTTCTCAGACCATTCTATAAAACACCAATTTCCAGAATATAAATAATCATCAACACCCATATCGAGAGCTTCGGTTTCTTTATTTAATCGGTAGAAATCAAAATGATAAACAATTTGATTATTAGAAGTGTAATATTCATTGACTAAAGAAAATGTTGGACTGCTTGTTGCGCCTTCAACTCCTAAAGTTTTACACAATTGTTTGATTAAAGTTGTTTTGCCAACGCCCATCTCTCCATTAAAAAGAATAATCTTTTTTGGATTTTCTGCTATAATCTGTGCTGCAACTTCTTGAATTTGATTTACTGTAAAAACGATATTCATTGTTGTATTTTTTTTTGCCACGAATTTCACGAATTTCACGAATTTTCACGAATTTATTTTCTAAAAATAAAAGAAAAAGAAATTTTAATTCGTGAAATTCGTGGCAACTTTTTTATTTCGGGTTAAATACCAAAAACGGAATTATCATTTCTTCTAATGAAATACCGCCGTGCTGGTACGTGTTTTTATAATAACTTACATAATGATTGTAGTTGTTTACGTAAGCCAAAAAGTAATCGTTTTTGGCAAAAATAAACGAACTGCTCATGTTTATGGCAGGTAAACCAATTACTTTGGGCTCTTTTACAACATAAACGTCTTTCTGTTCGTACGTTAAACTACGACCAGTTTTGTAACGCAAATTTAGACTTGTATTTTTATCTCCCACAACTTTCGACGGATTTTTTACATTTATTGTTCCGTGATCTGTGGTTAAAATTAATTTGAAACCTAAAAGCTGCGCCTGCTGAATAATTTCTAATAAAGGAGAATTTTTAAACCAGCTTAATGTCAATGAGCGATATGCTTTATCATCAGAGGCTAATTCTTTTACCACTTCCATTTCGGTTTTGGCGTGCGACAGCATATCTACAAAGTTGTAGACAACTGTTACTAAATCATTTCCTTTTAGTGCTTTAAAATTTTCTGCCAATTTTTTACCGCTGGCATAATTGGTGATTTTAAAATAATCTTCCTTTATATTAAGTCCTAAACGTTTTAATTGTGCAGTTAGAAATTCTGCTTCATACAGGTTTTTCCCTCCGTCTTCAATATCATTTTTCCAATACTGCGGAAATTGTTTTTCCATTTCTATAGGCAGCAACCCAGAGAATATGGCATTTCTGGCATATTGTGTAGCGGTTGGAAGAATAGAAAAGTAGGGAACTTCTTTTTCTAATTTGTAGTAATTTGAAACTACGGTTTCAAAAGATTTCCATTGATCGTAACGCAGATTATCTACAACAACAAACAAAACGGGTTTGTCTTTCTTTTTAAGTTCTGGAACGACTAATTCTTTAAATAAAGTGTGAGATTGAACAGGTTTGTCTGCTTTTGGCGCAAACCAGTCTTCATAATTACGTTCGATATATTTTCCGAATTGCGAATTGGCTTCAACTTTTTGAGATTCAAGTATTTCGATCATAGCCTGATCGTTGATGTTTTCTAGTTTTAATTCCCAGAAAAGCAATTTTTTATAAAGTTCAACCCAATCTTCGTATGAATTAACCATCGCTAATTCCATCGAGATTTTTCTGAATTCTTTCTGATAATCTAGAGTAGTTTTTTCGGAAATTAATCTCGAATCATCCAGATTTTTTTTCAAACTCAATAAAATTTGATTCGGATTTACTGGTTTTATCAAATAATCAGCGATTTTAGAACCAATGGCTTCTTCCATTATATATTCTTCTTCGCTCTTGGTAATCATAATCATCGGAATGGCTGATTTTTTTTCTTTCATTTCAGAAAGTGTCTCTAAACCGCTCATTCCGGGCATATTTTCATCCAAAAAAACAATGTCAAAATTGTCTTCTTCAAATAGTGTAATAGCGTCTAAACCGTTGTTGCAAGTAGTAACTGCGTAGTTCTTTTTTTCAAGAAACAATATGTGTGGCTTTAAAAGATCGATTTCATCATCAACCCAAAGTATCTTTATCTTATCCATAAATTAATTTAATTTTAATGCAATTTAAAAGTATAGAACTTAAAAAGTATTAAAAATAGTATAAATTTCAGAATAACAAATTGTGTTTTTGTTGTAGAACTTATTTTTTGCAAAATTTCGGTACTGAAAACCAGTACGGTATTATGTTGATTTTTAAATCAAAAACAAAGGGCAGATTATAGTTAATTACTTATATTTGTTGACCTAAAAAAGAATCAAATAGTGACTCAGATCAATAAGTTAAAAATATTCAACGATCCCATCTATGGCTTTATCAGTATCCCGAACGAGCTTATTTACGACTTAATTCAGCATCCGTATTTTCAGCGTCTGCGTCGTATTTCGCAAATGGGGTTGTCGTATTTGGTTTATCCTGGTGCTAATCATACTCGTTTTCATCATGCTTTAGGCTGTATGCATTTAATGCAGAAATCGGTTGATACGCTTCGTTTTAAAGGAGTTGCGATTTCGCCAGAAGAAGAAAATGCTTTGTATATCGCCATTCTGCTTCATGATATCGGACACGGACCGTTTTCGCATGCTATGGAAAAAAGCATTGTCGAAGATGTAAATCACGAGGCTATTTCGTTATTATTTATGGATCAGTTAAATGAAGAATTTGATGGGAAATTGAGTTTAGCGATTCAGGTTTTTAAAGGAGATTATCATAGAAAGTTTATGCTGCAGCTGATTTCGAGCCAGCTTGATATGGATAGAATGGACTATTTGAAGCGTGATAGTTTTTATACTGGTGTTGCAGAGGGAAATGTAAATTCTGAACGTTTGATTCAGATGATGAATGTTGTTGACGACGTTTTGGTTATTGAAGAAAAAGGAATTTATTCGGTAGAAAAGTTCCTGCTTTCAAGAAGATTAATGTATTGGCAGGCTTATTTGCATAAAACGAGTTTAGTAGCCGAATTAATTTTAATGAAGGTTTTAAAGAGAGCCAAAGAGTTGACTTTAAAAGGTATTAATCTGCCTTGCAGTGAGCCTCTTTCTTATTTTATGCACAATAAGATTACATTGGAGAATTTTGATGCCGAGAAATTAGATTTATTCTCTCAATTGGATGACTTTGATATTATAAGTGCCTTAAAAGCTTGGCAGAGACAGGATGATTTTATACTTTCGACGTTGAGTAAAATGATAATTAACAGGGATTTACTTAAAATAAAGCTAAGTGCAGAAAAAATTCCGATGGAAGAATCACAATCTTTGAAGGAAGAATTTGCTAACGAACACCATATTACGCAATTAGAGGCTGGATATTTTATTTTTAGAGGTAAAATTAAAAATCAAGCTTATAGTAAAGAAGCAGAACCGATACGAATTTTGAAAAAAGATAAAACAATTGAAGACGTTGTTGAAGCTTCTGATCAGCTGAATTTGAAATCGTTATCTAAATTGGTGACAAAATATTACATCTGTTTTCCAAAACAACTTATCTAAAATTAACATTTAAAATCTATTTTTTATATTTTTGTCGCGATGAAATTTACAGCAGAACAAATAGCAGGAATTTTAGAAGGAGAAGTTGTTGGGAATCCCAATGCAGAAGTGTCTCGCTTATCTAAGATCGAAGAAGGCGAGGAAGGATCGCTTACTTTTTTGGCTAATCCCAAATATATCAACCACATATATACTACAAAAGCTTCAGTAACTATTGTTAATGATAGTTTTATACCAGAGGCAGAAATTACTACTACTTTAATAAAAGTAGAAGATGCTTATGCTTCATTTTCTAAACTTTTAGAATTTTATAATCAAGTAAAATTGAATAAAAATGGTATTGAAGCGCACTCTTTTATTTCTGAAGGAACTAAATACGGCGAAAATCTATACCTAGGAAGCTTTAGCTATATTGGTCAGAATGTGGTTTTAGGAGATAATGTAAAAATTTATCCAAACAGTTTTATTGGCGATAATGTTGTTATTGGTGATAATGTATATATTTTTGCAGGCGCTAAAATATATTCTGAAACTATCATTGGTAATTTTTGCACGATACATTCAGGAACTATTATTGGTGCTGACGGTTTTGGTTTTGCTCCAAATGAAGATGGTGAATATGATAAAGTTCCTCAAATTGGTAATGTTATTATAGAAGACAATGTAGATGTTGGTGCCAACACTACAATAGATAGAGCAACTCTTGGTTCTACAATTATTAGAAAAGGAGTAAAATTAGACAATCAGATTCAGATTGCTCATAATGTAGAAGTAGGTAAAAATACCGTTATTGCAGCTCAAACAGGAGTTGCGGGGTCTACTAAAATTGGTGAGAACTGTATGATTGGAGGACAGGTTGGTATCGCAGGCCACTTAACTATAGGAAACAATGTAAGAGTACAAGCGCAGTCAGGAATTGCTAGAAATATCAAGGATGACGAAGTTTTACAAGGAAGTCCAACCTTTAGTTTAAGTGATTTTAGTAAATCGTATGTTCATTTTAAGAATTTACCTAAAATCGTGGCCGAACTGGAAGAATTAAAGAAACAAATAATAAACCCAAAAAATGGAAATAATGGTTAAACAGAAGACCATCAAAAATGAAATTTCACTAACAGGAGTTGGATTACACACTGGAAAAGAAGTTACAATGACTTTTAAACCTGCTCCAATTAATAATGGTTTCACTTTTGTAAGAGTAGATTTGCAAGGCCAGCCAGTCATTGAGGCTGACGCTAATTATGTTGTTAATACGCAAAGAGGAACTAATTTAGAAAAATTAGGTGTTAAAATACAAACTCCAGAACACGTTTTAGCTGCAGTAGTTGGCTGCGATCTGGATAACATTATTATTGAATTGGATGCCTCTGAACTTCCTATTATGGATGGTTCATCAAAATATTTTGTTGAAGCTATTGAAAAAGCGGGTATTGAAGAACAAGATGCAAGCCGTAATGTTTATGTTGTAAAAGAAGTTATTTCATTTACTGACGAAGCAACAGGAAGCGAAATTCTTGTAATGCCAAGTGATGATTATCAAGTAACTACAATGGTAGATTTTGGTACTAAAGTTTTAGGTACACAAAATGCTACATTAAAAAGTATTTCTGATTTTAAAGCTGAAATTGCGAGTTCAAGAACTTTTAGTTTTTTACATGAATTAGAATCATTGTTAGAAAACGGACTTATTAAAGGTGGAGATTTAAACAATGCAATTGTTTATGTAGATAAAGAAATCTCTGAGTCTACAATGGAGAATTTGAAGAAAGCATTTGGTAAAGATGAAATTTCTGTAAAACCAAATGGTGTTTTAGATAACCTTACGCTGCATTACCCAAATGAAGCTGCAAGACATAAATTACTTGATGTTATTGGAGATTTATCTCTTATTGGAGTACGCATTCAAGGAAAAATTATAGCAAACAAACCTGGGCATTTTGTAAATACTCAGTTTGCTAAAAAACTGGCAAAAATCATTAAAATAGAACAAAGAAATCATGTTCCTGTTTATGATTTGAACCAAGAGCCTTTGATGGACATTCATAAAATTATGGCTATGCTTCCTCACAGACCTCCATTTTTGTTAATTGATAGAATTATAGAAATGTCGGATCGCCATGTGGTTGGATTGAAAAATGTAACAATGAATGAAAATTTCTTTGTTGGACATTTTCCAGAAGCACCAGTTATGCCGGGAGTTCTTATTGTTGAAGCTATGGCGCAGACAGGAGGAATTTTGGTGTTGAGCACGGTTCCAGATCCGGAGAATTATTTGACTTATTTTATGAAAATAGATAATGTTAAATTTAAACATAAAGTATTGCCAGGTGATACTCTAATTTTCAAATGCGAATTGATTTCTCCTATCAGAAGAGGAATCTGCCATATGCAGGCAAATGCTTACGCAAACGGAAAATTAGTTACTGAGGCAGAACTTATGGCACAAATTGCTAGAAAACAACAATAATAAATCAAATTTATTGTTTAGGTTTGTTGCCCAAAACTGACTATTTTAATTTTAAAATATAAAAAACACATATGAATCAACCATTAGCATATGTTCATCCTGGCGCTAAAATCGCTAAAAATGTTGTAATTGAGCCTTTTACAACAATTCACAATAATGTTGTTATTGGTGATGGTACTTGGATTGGTTCAAACGTGACAATCATGGAAGGTGCACGTATTGGAAAAAACTGTAATATTTTTCCAGGAGCTGTAATTTCTGCTGTGCCGCAAGATTTAAAATTTGGAGGAGAAGATTCTCTTGCCATTATTGGAGATAATTGTACTATTAGAGAATGCGTAACAATAAATAGAGGTACAATTGCTTCAGGACAAACAGTTCTTGGTAACAATTGCCTAGTTATGGCTTATGCTCACATTGCACACGATTGCGAAATTGGTAATAATGCTATTATTGTAAACGGTGTTGCACTTGCAGGTCACGTAGTTGTTGGTAATCATGCCGTAATTGGAGGTTTAGCGGCAATTCATCAATTTATTCATATTGGAGATCACGCAATGATTTCTGGAGGATCTTTGGTAAGAAAAGATGTGCCGCCTTATACTAAAGCGGCAAAAGAGCCTTTATCTTACGTAGGAATCAATTCTGTTGGTTTAAGAAGAAGAGGATTCAGCACAGAAAAAATTAGAGAAATTCAAGAGATTTATAGAATTTTATACCAAAAAAACTATAATACAACTCAAGCTTTAAGCATTATTGAAGCTGAAATGGAAGCGACTCCTGAGAGAGATGAAATTTTAGATTTTATTAGAAATTCATCAAGAGGAATTATGAAAGGTTATTCAGGGAACTATTAATTTTAGAGTTTAGATTTCTGATTTTAGATTTCTAAGCTGTTGATTAAAAAAAAAAACATTAAATAATAAAAGAATAAAGATTGATTCTTTGTCAAGAATCTAAAATCTAAATTCTTAAATCAAAAATAAAAACAAATGGCATCTACATCAGATATTAGAAACGGATTGTGTATTAAATTCAATCACGATATTTACAAAATAGTTGAATTTCTTCACGTAAAACCTGGAAAAGGTCCTGCTTTCGTAAGAACAAAATTAAGAAGTTTAACTACAGGAAGAGTATTAGATAATACTTTTTCTGCAGGACATAAAATTGAAGATGTGCGTGTAGAAACGCATAATTACCAGTTTTTATATGCTGAAGGTGATGAGTTTCATTTTATGAATACAGAATCTTTTGAGCAGATTTCTTTGAATAAAAACATCTTGGATGCTCCAGGATTATTAAAAGAAGGAACAAGTGTAATGGTTCAGGTTAATACTGAAACTGATTTGCCTTTATCTGTAGATATGCCATCTTCAGTAATTCTTGAAGTTACTTATGCTGAGCCAGGTGTAAAAGGAAATACAGCTACAAATGCTACTAAATCTGCAACAGTAGAAACAGGTGCATCTGTAAACGTACCTTTATTCATTAATGAAGGAGATAAAATTAAAATTGATACAGCTTCAGGTTCATACATGGAGCGTGTAAAAGAGTAATTGATCTAATTAGATAATTTGTCAATGAGTCAATTAGAAAATTGATGCTTTAAGCATAAATAGAATAATTTATTTTCTAATTGACACATTTTCTAATTGACTCATTTTCTAATCGACAAATTTTCTAATTATAAAATATGAAATTTCCAAAAGTTCACTCTTTACAAGAAATTGCAAATTTGCTTGAATGCGAATTTATAGGCGACCCAAACTTTCCAGTTTTAGGCATGAATGAAATACATGTTGTAGAACCAGGAGATATAGTTTTTGTTGATCATCCAAAATATTACGACAAAGCTTTACAATCGGCAGCTACAATTGTTTTAATTAACAAAAAAGTGGATTGTCCAGAAGGTAAAGCACTTTTAATTTCTGATGACCCTTTTAGAGATTTTAATACCTTAACCAAACATTTTAGACCTTTTCAAGCTACAAATACAGCAGTATCACTTTCTGCTGAAATAGGAGAAGGTACTGTTATTCAGCCCAATTGTTTTGTTGGGAATAAAGTTAAAATTGGTAAAAACTGTATCATTCATTCTAATGTTTCAATCTACGATCACACTGTAATTGGTGACAACGTGATTATTCACGCGGGAACTATTTTAGGTGCTGATGCTTTTTATTACAAAAAACGTCCAGATGGTTTCGATCAATTAATTTCTGGCGGTAGAGTAGTGATAGAAGACAATGTTGGTATTGGAGCACTTTGTACCATAGACAAAGGAGTTACAGGAGATACTACAATTGGAGAAGGAACAAAAATTGACAATCAAGTACATGTTGGACATGACTCTATAATTGGAAAAAAATGTTTAATTGCTTCGCAGACTGGTATTGCTGGTTGTGTGGTTATTGAAGACGAAGTTACAATTTGGGGGCAAGTAGGTACAACAAGCGGTATAACAATAGGAGCTAAGGCTGTTATTATGGGCCAGACAGGCGTTACAAAATCGGTTGAAGGTGGAAAATCATATTTTGGAACTCCAATCGAAGAATCAAGAGAAAAGTTGAAGCAATTAGCTAATATCAAAAAGATTCCTGAAATTCTAAGTAAATTGAAATAATATGTCTATCAAAGAATTTGTTCAGAAATTTTACAAATCAGACGCTTTAATTGATAGTGAAATCTTAAAGACGTACTTGCATCCTGATATTGTATTAGAATGGCACAGCACCACAGGATTGATTGAGATGAATCATCATGCGATGCTTGAAATGGCAAATGAATTAAGTCGTGCCTATGTGCGTTCAAAAGTTAGAATAAGTCATATTATTGCCGAAGAAGATTTGGTTTCTGTGCGATATTCTCATTTTGTAAAAACGATTGAAAATCCAAGAGAAGAGATGTTGTTAGCGCATTTTGTTACGATTTGGCAGATAAAAGATGATAAACTTTATCGAGGTTATCAGATGAGTCAATTTTCTTAATATTTTTTTGACATTTTAAGGGCTAAAATAGATTACAAAACCTTATTTTTGCATCACAATTTTAAAAACTACATAAAATATATATCATGAGTGTTTTAGTTAATAAAGATTCCAAAATAATTGTTCAGGGATTTACAGGAAGCGAAGGAACTTTCCACGCTTCTCAAATGATTGAGTACGGTACTAATGTTGTTGGTGGTGTTACTCCAGGTAAAGGAGGAACTAGCCATTTAGATCGTCCAGTTTTTAATACAGTAAAAGACGCTGTAGATCAAGCTGGAGCAGATACATCTATCATTTTTGTTCCGCCAGCTTTTGCTGCTGATGCAATTATGGAAGCTGCTGATGCTGGAATTAAAGTAATTATTGCTATTACAGAAGGAATTCCTGTAGCAGATATGATTAAAGCAAATAATTATGTTAAAGAAAGAAATTCTAGATTAATTGGACCAAACTGTCCAGGTATCATCACTCCAGGTGAAGCTAAAGTTGGTATTATGCCAGGTTTCGTTTTCAAAAAAGGAACTGTTGGTATCGTTTCTAAATCAGGAACTTTAACTTACGAAGCTGCTGACCAAGTTGTAAAACAAGGTTTAGGAATTACTACAGCTATTGGTATTGGTGGAGATCCAATTATTGGAACTACAACTAAAGAAGCTGTTGAATTATTAATGAACGATCCAGAAACTGAAATTATCATCATGATTGGTGAAATTGGAGGTCAACTAGAAGCTGATGCTGCTAAATGGGTAAAAGCTGATGGTAACCGTAAACCAGTTGTTGGTTTTATCGCTGGAGAAACTGCTCCTGCTGGTAGAACAATGGGTCACGCAGGTGCTATTGTTGGTGGTTCTGATGATACAGCTGCTGCTAAAAAACAAATTATGAGAGACAACGGAATTCACGTTGTTGATTCACCAGCTGAAATTGGTAAAAAAGTAAAAGAAATACTTGGATAATCGCCAAATATTCTAAAATAACAAATTCCAAAAAAGTCTCAATATTTGTTGAGACTTTTTTACATTTTTAAAATGTTTGGAATTATAATCAAACACTTAGTTTCTTGGTCCCGATATTTATCAGGATAGAACCTTCGTGAAATAAAAAGCGAAATATGTACAAAGAATTAGAAAAGTTTAAAGTAAGCAATAGTTTTACTTTTGCGATTGAAGATAGTTTAGAACAAGCTTGTAATGCTCCAGAAGGCGCAGGTATTTTTGTTGTATATGCTGTTGAAGGTGATGCAAAAGAATTAATAATGGTTGGTTCTACAGGAACTGTTCAGAATGATGGAACTCTAAAAAGTAAAAATGGTGGTTTATACGATAAAATCGTAAACGGACACCAATTTGCTAAAACAGGAAGAAAATATTCTTGGCCGGCACAAATGAAATTAGAAAATATCTCTGCTCTTGAAGTAGTTTGGTACGAAACTTTTACTGCAGAAGTAAAAGGGATTCCAACAACTGTGGAAGGACAGGTTTTGCAAAATTTCTTAGATTCAAACGGTAAATTACCTAGATGGAATGTAGCTTTTTAATATTCTGCATTTAATAAAATTATTTAATAAACCTTGCTAATTATTAGTAAGGTTTTTTTTATGAAGTTCTAGGTTTTTTGTTTTTGGTATACTATATTTAATGCATCAAAAACAAACTAAATCATGATAAAAAACTACCTGTTATTACTGGTATTATGCTCTTTTTCTATAGCTAATTCTCAAATAATTTCAATACCAGATGCTAATTTTAAGGCGAAACTTTTAAAAGCTGATGTGACGAATGAGATTGCTAAAGATAAAAGTGGTAAAAATATTAAAATTGATATTAATAATGATGGCGAAATACAAGAGTCTGAAGCTGTTGGTATTAAAAATTTGTTAGTTGATAGTTCTAATATATCATCTTTAGAAGGAATTAAATATTTTAAAGATTTGCAATATTTACAGTGTTCTTACAATAAAATTAGTGTTTTAGATTTAAATGGAATCAATCTTGAAAATCTATTTTGTGCTAACAACTCAATTGAAAATTTAGATGTAACTGGTTTATTAAATTTAAAGTATTTAGAATGTAGCTATAATCAATTGACAAATTTAGATTTATCAAAACAAGACATAATTAAATTTCGTGATTTTATGTGTGCTGGAAATAAATTAACAAATTTAAAAATAGATCAATTTATAAACCTTAGTACTGTAGACTGCTCAGATAATGAGTTGACAAGTTTAAATATTACAGCATTTTCAACTTTAGTAAATTTAAATTATAGCAATAACTTAATTCCAAATTTTGATGTGAGAAATTTTTCAAAACTTGAGGATTTTCGATGCGGAAATACTGGACGTGTTAATCTTGATTTAGGAGCTTTAACTGGAATAAGATTGTTGTCTTGTGAAAATAATTATTTAACCAATATTGATTTAAGTAATTTAAAACTACTTGAAATATTGATTTGCTCTAATAATAAAATATCAAGTTTAGATGTAAGTAAATTTACTGAACTGCGAAGTCTATTTGTTGAAAATAATCAAATACCAATATTAAATTTAGAGAATTTGACTAACCTTGTAAACGTTTATGCCTCTAATAACTTGATAAAAACATTAAATGTTAGGAATTCAAAGAATGTAAATGAGTTTGTTGCGGTGGAAAATCCTTTATTGGAATCGGTTTTTATAAAAAATGGAATTAATGAATACTTGCTGAATGTTTATTATGAAAACCCTAAATTAAAATATATATGTGCTGATGAAGAACAATTGGCTCAAATTGAAGAATATCTTGTAGGAAGTGGTATGACAGACTGCACCGCAAATTCGTATTGTTCATTTGATCCAGCTGGCGAAAGCTTTACGATTAAGGGTAATAATAACATTGATATTAATAATGATGGTTGTGATATATCGGATATCCCTGCTTCTTATTTCAAATTTCAAATTACTGATGGTGTAAAAGAAGGTGCCTTGGTAACAGACGAAACAGGTTCTTATTCGATCAGTGTACCAGCAGGATCTTATAAAATCACTCCTGTTTTCGAAAATCCGAGTTATTATACGGTGTCACCATCAAGTCTACAGGTTGAATTTCCAACAGCCACAAGTCCTTTTCTACAGAATTTTTGCATTGCCCCTGTAGGGATATATAATGATTTAGAAATCACATTGCTTCCACAACAACCAGCGAGACCAGGTTTTGAGGCTTCGTATGTAATTGTATATAAAAACAAAGGAAATACGACTCAATCAGGGACCGTGAAGATACTATTTGAAGATGCAGTTTTGAATTTATTGAAAGCTAGTCCTGCAGTTTCAAATCAGGAATTAAATAGTTTATCATGGAATTTTACTGACTTAAAACCTTTTGAAAAAAGATTGATTTATTTTGTATTTAATGTAAATTCTCCCATTGAAACGCCAGCAGTTAATACCAATGATATTCTTCATTACACGGCTAGTATAAGCTCATTACAAGTAGATGAAAAGCCTCTAGATAATATATTTACATTTAATAATATAGTTATAGGTTCTTATGATCCAAACGACAAAACATGTTTAGAAGGCGACGTTATAAAGCCAGAATTAATTGGACAATATGTACATTATTTAATTCGATTTGAAAATACAGGAAATTATCAAGCAGAAAATATTGTAGTAAAAGATATGATTGATTTGTCAAAATTTGATATTTCGACTTTAGTACCTACAAGTGCAAGTCATTCGTATGTGACTAAAATATCTGATGGAAATAAAGTCGAGTTTATTTTCGAAAAAATTAATCTCCCTTTTGATGATGCTAATAACGATGGATACATTGCTTTTAAAATAAAAACACTGCCAACGCTTGCTGTAGGCGATACTTTTACCAATGAAGCTAATATTTATTTTGATTATAATTTTCCAATTTTAACCAATAAAGCAACCTCAACTTTTAAAACATTAGGAACTCAAGATTTTGAATTTTCAAATTATTTTAATGTTTATCCAGTTCCAGCGAGTAATGTTCTGAATGTAAATCTGAAAAGTGATATTCAAATTAAATCAATGGCAGTTTATGATGTTTTAGGACAATTGGTTATTGCTGTTCCAAATGCTGGAAAAGTCTCTACAATTGATGTTTCAAATTTGACTACTGGAAGTTATTTCTTGAAGGTTATGACGGATAAAGGAACATCGAATACTAAATTTATTAAAAAGTAAGATTATAATTGATATTAGGAAAACTTTTCTCAATTAGAAAATTAAAAGCTTTACTTCGGTAAAGCTTTTTTTTTGTTTATATTTTTCACTTCCAAAAGTGTCAAAAGTTAAGTATTCATTAGTTTTATGTAAACTTAATTTTAACTGCTAAATTTTTAGATTAAGGAAAAAAACAGATTGAATTAATGCTGAATTTAGAAAACGTGCGTGTTTTTTAGAAATAAATTGGTTTTTTATTCTTAGCTTTTATATATTTATCGAACAAAAACAAAAAATAATGTTAAATTTTGATTCTTTAAGCAGTAATATTTTTTGTTTTGAATGTAAATAAATTGATAATTTATACTATCAAAACTTTAAGCTCTTTCGTTTATAAAAGTAACCAAACCACTTATTTTTCATCCTAATATCTATTTATGTCAAATCAAATTTTAAAAAAGAGCAGAGGAATTGATGACAACATTCTTTGGAGTAATCTAAAAGAAGGTGATGAAAAATCGTTTTCCTTACTTTTTGAAAGATATTACACAGATTTGATTAATTATGGAAATTCTCTTTCTCCATATTCAGAAAAAGTACAGGATTGCGTTCAAGATGTTTTTGCAGATATCTGGGTTTACCGAAATTCATTGCAAGAATATGTTGTTGTAAAAGCCTATTTACTATCGAGTGTTAGAAAAAGAATTGCCCGTTTGTTTGAAAGAGATCATATCTTTCGTAAAACGACAACTACAGAAGCAATTGAATTTCTTTTTGATTTTTCTATAGAAAATGAGCTTGTAGAAGATGAAGTGACCGCCGAGCGTGTTTTATATTTAAATAAATTACTAAATGATCTGCCTCCTCGTCAAAAAGAGGCCTTATATCTTCGTTATCATCAAGGTCTTTCTGTAGATCAGATTGCAGAACTGCTGGATGTTAATTATCAATCTGCCAATAACTTATTATACCGCGCTCTTTTAAGTCTTCGTAAAGAATGGAAAGGCAGTATTCCCCTTATTTTACTACTGTCTACGGGTGTTTTGTGATTTTTTTAAGAAAATATCAAAAAATAATCATAAAATGGTGAGTATACAATAAGAAAACTGTCCTCTATGTTTTTGTAACCTTATAAATAAGATGCAAAAACGAAACAATTATACCGAAATAGAAGACTTTCTCATTGATGAATCATTTCAATTATGGGTTTTATCCAAAATTGATGAAGACGGTTGGGAAGACTGGACTTTAGAAAATCGCCAGCGCGCCAAATTAGTCGAAGATGCACGACTTTTACTGCTGGCAATGAAAGTTCAAGATACACCATTATCTTCAAATCAAATTCGTACTGCTTTAGAATCAACTTGGAAAAAAATTGAAGACAAAGAGTTCCTTGTAATAAGTAAATCTTCAAAAATAAAAAAAATACAGCGATACTGGCTTAGCGGTGTTGCAGCTTCATTAATCTTTTCTCTTTTGTCTGTGTGGTTTTATAAAACCAATGTTTTAGTTCACGATTCAGAAGTTACTTATAAAGAATTAATAGCAGAGAACAACGAAGGATTAGTTGAGCAGACCAATAATTCAGATAAAGCTCAAAGTATAACATTATCAGACGGAAGTTCTGTTTTATTACAGCCAAAAAGTAAATTAAGTTACCCGAAAATCTTTACCGGAAATGAAAGAAAGGTCTATTTATCCGGCGAAGGTTTCTTTGAAATTAGTAAAAATCCAAAAAAGCCTTTTTACGTTTACGCAAACGAGATTGTTACAAAGGTAGTTGGAACCAGCTTTAGGGTCAAAGCGTATTCTGATCAACCAGATGTAGAAGTGCTCGTTCGCACCGGTAAAGTCAGGGTAAAATCAAATGACTTGGTTAGTGATTCAAAAAAGGAAGAAGTTGTACTGCTTCCTAACCAAGCGCTTCGTTTTACTCGTAAAGATTTGGTTTTTAATAAAATCAATAATATTACTGAAGACGAAATTTTAGTAAAAAGTGTTGGTAATATCGAACAGTTGAGCTTCGAATTTACTGATATTCCTGTTGAGCAGATTTTCGAAACTATAGAACAAGCTTATCAGATCGATATTGATTTTCCGAAAGAGAAATTAAAAGACTGCCGATTAACGACTTCTCTCAGCGATCAGCCTTTACCAGAAAAACTTAAAATTATTTGTAAAAGCATTGGTAACGATACAAAATTTGAAATGAACGGTAATCAGATTGTAATTACATCACAAGGCTGTAATTAATTTAAAATTCAAGAAAACACCAAAATAATTATAATTGTTTAAAACCAAAAAAAACGCTCACAATGCCTATGTAGAAAATTAAATACATAAAAAAAAGTGCCGAAATGCTGTAACATTACCGACACTTAAATGCTGTAAATCACTCTCTGTAAAGGGTTATTTACGATGTTTCTTAGAATACACTCGAATAGTATTAATCAAAACAAACCAAAATTATGAAAAAACCAGTTGTTAAGCAACGATTACTCCACCAAATCATGAAAATAACGCTATTTCAGCTTGTCTTAGCACTTGTGTTTTCAAGTGTCACGATGGCAAGCACTGTAAATGGACAGAAAAAATTAGATACTAGAGTTACAATCACTGTAAATGATTTGACTTTAGACAATGTTTTATCTAAATTAGAGAAGTCTGCGCATGTAAAATTTTCTTATAATTCTAGAATGCCTCAACTTAGTCAGAAGGTGACTCTTGAAGCAGATAAAGAAGTTTTATCAAGTGTACTAAATCGAATTTTAGCACCATTTAACATTAGTTTTTCAGAAGTAAGTAATCAAATTATATTACAAAAAAGCCCTTCTCCAAATCCTCTTGAAAACATAGATATAACTAATTCTCTTTTCGAAGTATTGGTTCCTGGTCCAATTGTTAGAGGTAAGGTAACAGACCCAACAGGAAGCCCATTGCCAGGAGCTACAGTAATGGCAAAAGGCACAAAGACGGTTGTATTGACAGATTTTGATGGAAATTTCTCTATCGAAGTGCCTGCTAATGTAGACGTACTTGTAATTTCTTATGTTGGTATGGAAACTAAAGAAATTGGTATTGAAAATACATCTCCAACAGTAATTTTAAATGAAATAGGACAAAATTTAAAAGAAGTTGTTGTTACTACAGGTTACGAAAAAACATCTAAAAGAACTTTTACGGGAGCAATCAGCAAAATTTCTGGTGCAGAATTAAAAGTTGACGGGGTAGTAGATGTTAGTAGAATGATTGAAGGAAAAGCGGCTGGAGTTACCGTTCAGAACGTTACGGGAACATTTGGTACAGCTCCAAAAATTACCGTTCGTGGATCTTCTTCAATCTTTGGAGATACAAAACCGTTATGGGTAATTGACGGTGTTGTACAAGAAGATATTATCAATTTATCTTTTGCAGATTTAGCTTCTGGTAACTCAGAAACTTTATTAAGTTCATCTGTTGCGGGTTTAAATGCAAATGATATTCAAAGCATTGAAATTTTGAAAGATGCTTCGGCTACATCTATTTACGGATCAAGATCTTTAAATGGAGTTGTGGTTGTTACAACAAAACAAGGGCGTAGAGATTCTCCTTTAAAAGTAACTTACGGCTTGGAGCAAACCGTTAGAACTGTTCCTAATTACAGCCAATATGATATTTTGAATTCTCAGGAAACAATGAGTATTCTTAAAGAAATGGAATCTAAAGGATATTTAGATTTACCTTCTACTGTTAACGGAAGATACGGTGGTGCTTACAATATTTTGGGTAGAGCTATTAATACTTATGTGCCTGAAACGGGTGGTTATTTAGTTAATAATGATCCTGTTAGCCGAAATAATTTTTTAAAAAAATATGAATTAGCAAATACAGATTGGTTCAACGTTTTGTTTAGACCGTCTATAACACAAAATCACTCTTTAAGTTTTTCTGGTGGAGGAAAAAACAATACGTTCTATGCTTCTTTGGGCTATTATACAGATCCAGGATGGACTATTGCTGATGATGTAAAACAAATCTCATCTAACATTAAAGGTACATTTTATGTAAATGACAGATTAAATGTTACGTTGTCTACTATGGCTTCTGTGCGTGATCAAGGTGCGCCTGGAAGTTACGAGAGCGAAAAAGATGTTGTTTTTGGTAAAGTAACACGTGATTTTGACATCAACCCGTTTAATTATGTATTGAATACCAGTAGAACTTTAAGACCTTATGATGAAAATGGCAATCTAGAATACTACAGAAATAACTGGGCTAAAATGAATATCATCAATGAATTGGCAAACAATTACATGGAGATTCAAGTAAAAGATATTCGTTTTCAATTAGACTTAGATTATAAAATCAATTCACATTTAAGCTACAATTTAACAGGATCTGCACGTTATGCAAATACAAGTCGTGAGCATAAAATTTTAGAAAATTCAAACGTAGTAGGAGCTTACAAAGCAGGTACTCCAGAAGGAGAAGACGGTGTAAATACATTAGTAAGAGATCAAAATATATTTTTATACCAAGATCCTAATGATTTAACAGCACCAAAAGTTTCTGTATTGCCAAACGGAGGTTTCCTAAGAAAATTTACAAATGATTTAACTTCTTATAACTTAAGAAACAGTGTTAATTACAGAAATGTTTTCAACGAAAAGCACGAATTAGAAGGTTTATTTGGAACAGAGTTAAGAGTTGTAGACAGAAACAGTGATAATTTTACTGCTGCTGGTTTACAATACGATAGAGGTTTAACTTCTTTTACAGATCCAAGAATTATTGAAAAAATAATTAACGGAGGAGATTCTTATTATGGTTTTAATGAAGAAAAAGAAAGAACAGTTGGTTTCTTTGGAAAAGTAGGATATACATACGATCGTAGATATACAGCTTCTGTTACAGGACGTTATGACGGATCTAACAGACAAGGAAACAGTGATTCATCTAGATGGCTGCCAACTTATACTTTTAGTGGTAAATGGAATGTTGCCGAAGAAAAATTCATGAAAAACATTGAGTCTGTAAATACTCTAGCACTTAGAGCTTCTTATGGTTTAACGGCTACAGCTGGACCAGCAACAAACTCTTTAGCGATTTACAAAAGTTATGTTACAAATCGTTTTGCTCTTGATGATAGAGAAACAGGAATTAACATTGATGAATTACAAAATGGAAGTTTGACTTGGGAAAAACAATTTGAAACCAACATTGGTGTTGATTTAGGAATGTTTAACAACAGAGTACAATTTACATCAGATATTTATCGTCGTAAAGCATTTGACTTGGTTGATTATGTAATCACTTCAGGAATTGGAGGACAAAGAATTAGACAAGGAAATAATGCAGATATGCAGACTCAAGGTCTTGAGGTTGGTTTTACAACTAAAAACTTTGACAATAAAGATTTTAAATGGTCTACAACACTTAATTTCTCTGTTTACAAACAAGAAATTACAAGACTTGAAAATACACCAACCGCTTTTGATTTGATTGATGCAAATGGAGGAAATACTCTTGGACATCCAAGAAACTCATTGTATTCTTATCAATTTACAGGTTTAAATAATCAAGGTTTACCAACTTTTGTTATGCCAGAAGGGGAAACAAATAATATTACAGGAGCTAATTTTCAAGACAACTTAAATGTTACAAAATACTTGAAATATGAAGGATCTATTGAGCCAAATAAATCAGTTGGTTTAGCCAATACATTTACATACAAAAACTGGTCTCTGTATGTATTTCTTGTAGGTTCTGGAGGAAATAAAGTTCGTTTAAACCCTGTTTATGATAGTACTTATGATGATTTAACCGTATTTACAAAAGATTTTACCAATCGTTGGATCAACCCTGGAGATGAAGCTTACACAAACATACCGGTTATTGCAGACAAACGATTAAATGCTAATTATGGCGGAGAGCGTACATTGGCAATTGCTTACAATACTTATAATTATTCTGATGCACGTATTGCAGACGGAGATTTTGTGAGATTAAAAAATATCTCTTTAAGCTGGGAATTTCCTAAAGATTTCAAAAGAAAATTAGGTGTTAGCACTTTTACTTTAAAAGGATCAGCAGTTAACCCTTGGTTGATTTACTCAGACAAAAGATTAAATGGTCAAGATCCTGAGTTTCGTAATTCTGGAGGAGTAGCTTTACCAGTTACCTCTCAATACACTTTTACTTTAAATCTTTCATTATAATAGTTTAAATCATGAAAAAATTAAAAATAACTTTATCCCTATTAGTACTTATAAGTATTACTAGCTGTGATGATTTCCTGTCGGAAAAACCAGATAATAGAACCGAAATTGATACTCCAGATAAAATATCAGAATTATTGGTATCAGCTTATCCGCAAATAAGCTATTTTGATATTGCTGAAACCATGTCAGACAACGTTTTTGACAGCGGAATGGCAACGACATTATTAAAAAATCAACAAAACTATAATTGGCTGATACAAACCGAAACAGCTGATATTGATACTCAAGCTTTTTATTGGGATGCCTGTTACAGAGCTATTGCACATGCAAATAAAGCGCTCGAGGCAATAGAAGAGTTAGGAAGCCCAAGCAGTCTTAATCCTCAAAAAGGAGAAGCATTATTAGCAAGAGCTTATTCTCATTTCATGTTGGTTTCCTTTTGGTCACAGCGTTATAATCCAGCTACAGCAGGAAAAGACTTAGGAATTCCTTATGTAACAAAACCAGAAACAGAATTATTAACAAAATATACTAGAAATAGCGTAGCTGAAGTTTTTGAATTCATTCAAAAAGACATTGAAGAAGGACTGCCTTTGGTTACAAATGATTATAAAGAACCTAAATTTCATTTTAATAAAGATGCAGCAAAAGCTTTTGCAAGCCGTTTTTATTTAATAAAAGGAGATTGGGACAAAGTAATTGCATTATCTGATGATTTAGGAAGCAAACCAGTTGGTAAATTAAGAGATTTTGCCTCTTATAAATTAATGGCAGTAAACGATCAAAGAATAAGTTATGCAAGCAGCGATGCAGCGACAAATTTATTAATTGTATCACCAAACTCTATCGTAGGCAGATCAGCAGGTTCAAATAGATTTTACCTTTTAGGAGCTAGATATCCAGAAATATTCGGTTCAGCTACAAGTCTTTTTGGAAAAACCTGGCTTTATAGTTTCTATTCATCAAATAGCAGTATAACAGTGTTTCTTCCTAAGTTTTATGAGTACTTTAAATATACCAACGTAACAGCTGGAATTGGAGAGCCTTACACAGCAGAAGTTTTATTAAGTAACGATGAGTTTTTCTTAAACAGAATAGAAGCTCATGTTATGAAAGGGCAGACTGCATTGGCAAATGATGAGCTTGAATATTTCTTATCAACAAGAACTACAGGTTATGTCTCTACAGATAAAGTAACAGAAGCAAAAGTAGTAGCAAAATATCCTGTAATTCAAGACGAATACACACCATATTATGCTATGACACCTGTACAAACATCGTACATAAAAGCAATTGCAGAAACAAGACGCAGAGATTTTGTACACGAAGGAATGAGATGGTTTGATGTTAAACGTTTTAATCTTGTAGTAACACACGAAACGATCAATCAGCCTGTAAACATTTTAGTGAAAGATGATAACCGTAGAGCGTTACAAATTCCGCTTCATGCATCAAATACAGGTGTTGAATTAAATCCTAGATAACCTTAAAACTAAAATCTTATGAAACTATTACAATATAAAAAAATAGCCGTTTCGTTTATGGTTTCGGTAGTACTTATCTCTTGTGCACAGGATGAACAACCTGGAGAAAGTCAATTAGACTATACACAGCCAACGCAGACAACTTTAGACAAATGGATTGTAACCAATTATTTAAATCCATTTAATATTAATGTACAATACAAATGGAACCAAAATACAGTAGATAACAGCCGTTATTTATACCCGCCAGCAGTAGATATGGTACAGCCGGCCTTAGAAATTGTGCAGCAAATATGGTTAGACAGCTACTCAACAATTGGAGGCGCAGATTTTGTAAAAAAAATTGCTCCCAGAGAAATTGTTTTAATTGGTGGTGTCAACTTAAACAGTGTTGGAACCAAGACTTTAGGAATCGCCGAAGGTGGACAACGTGTTACTTTGTTTGAAACCGATTACATAGACAAATCAGATCGTGGAAGTGTAACACAGTTTATACACACCATTCAACACGAGTACGTTCATATTTTAAATCAAAACAAACCTTTTGATGAAAAAGCCTGGGCAGCTATTACGCCAGCAGGATACACTTCAGATTGGTACAATTATGACATTGAAGAATCTAACGAAATTGGTTTTATTACAAGTTACGCAAGATCTAATATCACAGAAGATTTTGCAGAAACGGCTTCAACAATTTTAGGAATTTCTAAAGCAGAATATGCAGCGTTTTTAGCAGGCATTCAAGACCCTGCAGCTCTTGCAGCATTAAAAGCAAAAGAAGCAATTGTGGTAAAATATTATAAAGATGCCTTCAACATAGATTTTTATGCATTGCGTGATGAAGCAGAAAAAAATACTAATGCGGTAATTAATAACTAATATAAAAGTATTATGAAAATAAAAAACATATATAAGTACTTAACTGCAATGCTTTTAGTATTGTATTTAAGCGCCTGCAGCAACAATACAGATGCAGATCAATTATTTGATAAAACGCCTACAGAGCGTTTAAATGCACAAAAGAAAGAATTAAACGATATATTACTTTCTTCAGAATTTGGCTGGAAAGCAGTTTACTTTACAGACAATACAGTTTTAGGAGGTTATACACATTTATTCAAATTTGCTGCAGATGGAACTGTACAAATGGCTTCAGATTTTGATGCTGATACAGATGTTTATAAAAGCGAGTATCAAGTTCAATTAGGAAGTACAGTAAGTTTGGTATTTACTACCAAAAACAGAATACATCTTTTATCAGAATCAGACAATTATCCAATTCCAGCTTTACGAAGCAAAGGATATTTAGGAGATTTTCAGTTCTTGTATTACGGTCAGGAAAATGGAGATATTGTTTTTAAAACGAATAGAAACGGACAAGAATTACGTTTTGTAAAAGCAACGGCGCAAGATTGGCAGGACCTTCATCTAAATTTAGACATGGAGCAAAATGTTATTGGTGCAGATTCTCGACCACTTTTTAGATTATTAGAAACAAATGACGGTACAACAAAACACCAATTTGATTTTGCTTTTGATCCAGTAACTCGTTTTGCAAATGCAACTTCTATAGAAACAGGATATGCAGTAAGTTATAATATGGGAGTTGGGTATTCTCCAACAGGTATTGTAGTAAGTCCAGCAGTTGAAGTAGCAGGTCAAAAGCTGACCGTTTTTGTATATAATGATGCTGATGGAAGTTTTACTGCTACGGGAACAGGCGGCGTAACAGCAACTATAAAATACAGTAATAAACCATTAATTCTTAATGATGATTACAAAGCATTATTAACAGGAAAACCACAAATTGTCTTAGGTTATATTGCTGCAAATTTATATACAGCACCTACAACTTCAACATATTGTAAAGATTTGTTAGATAAAGCCAATGCTACTTTACCAGCCAATCAGAAAATAAGTAGAATACAAATTTATTTTAATTCAGCTTTTGGTACTTATATAGAATATAGATTTAACGGAGGAAAAGCAAGCCTTTATCATAACGTTACTACATCTGAAAACACCACAAATAAAACAATTATTTTTAATCATGATTCATGGGATAATGGTACTGCATATATAGCTGCGCCAGCTTTCCTAAAAGATCTAGATGCAGAGTTTATGAACACTAACGGTTTGTATATTAGAAAAGAAAGTTTTAAAATAACATACTCTAATACAATTTGGACTATTACTAGTTCAACAACCAATTTTAGATTAACAACATATCAATTATAACAAGTTTAGTTTTTGATTTTTATTTTGGATAAGAGCAGCTCAATTTTGAGCTGCTTTTTTTAAATAAGCATTTAGAATAATTTAAATATTAAAAGTAAATCAGATGAAAAAATATAGTACACCAATAAACATCTTTATTTTATTATGGGGTTTTATACTTATAGTAATATCCGAATTGTATAGCGAATATGTTAGGTATTATTTATACCTCTCGTTAATAATCATGATTCCTATTATGATTTGGAATCTTATCAAACAAAAGAAAAATGATAAAGTTGAAGGAACTAAAGAATTTCAATTTTCAATTTATAGAATGTTGTTTATGGCAGTAGTTCTCGTAATTATGTTTTACATGACTAAACAAAATCATATTTAAAGATTTTAGATTTTAATTTTTTTATTTTGAAAAAGAGCAGCTCAATTTTGAGCTGCTCTTTTGTTTATAAATACAAATATTAAATTAAAACTGTACGGCTAGATTTAGGTATTATTTAAATGAGAAGTATTTTTTTGCACTATAATAGATTTTTCAGAAAGAAATTACGAATGCTGAATTTTAAGTTTTATAGGAATCTAAATGGTATTTATTTAATAAAAAACTTACATTTTTGTTTTTATTATTCATATATTTATAGTTAGAAACCAGTTAATTACATTTGGTTTCTGGGTCTGAAACTCAACAGACATAAAATTGTTTTGAGAAATAAAAATTACATAACCAATTTATTATGCTAAAGAAAATTTTTAATCTTGAGAAAATTGAATTACTAACCAGTGAACAATTAAAAAGTATTATTGGAGGTGGGGAAGTCCAACCAAAATGTATAGTTTTTGCTCCTCCTGGCAGTTCAGGTTCATCATATCCTTTTTATCCATGTGCTCATAATCCAGGAACTGTGCCTACATTGTGTCCAGATCCTAATGATGATTTTGCACCACCTATTATTTGTTAAGCATAATACAATTTGTATAAAATTTAAACAGCTGCAAGAATGTTTTGCAGCTGTTTTTAAATTATATGTAGTATAGTAATTTTATTGAGACGATATTGTTTTTATTTTCAATAGGTTAAGTATTATTAAGAAATAGATGCAAATGTCTTTTGTTTAAATTAAATTTTATGATTAAGATAAATTAAAAGTCAAATCGATTATTTTAATATTGTTAGATGAAAGTTTTAAATAGGATTCATAAAGGTTATTTTTTTTAAAAAGGGAATTATCATATATTTGACAAGTCATTCATAGCAGGAATAACTGCAATAAATATTAAAATTAATTTTGAATATGAAATTACTAGAAGGAAAAGTTGCCATTATTACAGGCGCTAGTCGTGGAATTGGAAAAGGAATTGCTGAAGTTTTTGCTAAACACGGAGCAAACGTAGCGTTTACATATAGTTCATCTGCTGCTTCTGCAGAAGCTTTAGAAGCTGAATTAAACGCTTTAGGAGTAAAAGCAAAAGGATACCAATCCAATGCGGCTGATTTTAATGAAGCTCAAACTTTTGTTGAAGCTGTTTTAGCTGATTTTGGAACAGTTGATATTTTAATTAACAATGCCGGAATTACAAAAGACAACCTATTAATGCGTATGTCTGAAGCAGATTTTGATCAAGTAATTGATGTTAACTTAAAATCTGTTTTTAATATGACAAAAGCAATTCAAAAAACATTCTTAAAACAACGTGCTGGTTCTATCATCAACATTAGTTCAGTAGTAGGAGTTTCTGGTAATGCAGGTCAAACAAATTACGCTGCTTCAAAAGCGGGTGCAATTGGTTTTACTAAATCGGTAGCTTTAGAATTAGGATCTCGTAATATTCGTTGTAATGCAATTGCTCCAGGATTTATCGAAACAGAAATGACTGCAAAATTAAGTGAAGATGTAGTAAAAGGATGGAGAGAAGGAATCCCATTAAAACGCGGCGGAACTACAGAAGATGTTGCAAATGCATGTTTATTCCTAGCTTCAGACATGAGCGCTTACATTACAGGACAAGTTCTAAATGTTTGCGGAGGAATGCTTACTTAATAAATTAATTGCTAATGGTTTGTTGTTTATTGTTCTGCAGCCAAAAATGATAAACTCAAAACCATAAACCAAATATATATGACTACAAACACGATTCTATTATTATTACTTTCTTTAGTAATAGCTGGTGGCTTGTCGTATTTTCAATATTTTTTTAAAGCCAAAAGTAAATCCAATGTGATTTTTCTTTTGGCTTTTTTACGTTTTTTAGCCATTTTTGGATTATTGGTTTTATTAATAAATCCAATAATTACAAAAAATGCACTCCAAGTAACAAAAACACCTTTAGCCGTTGTAGTAGACAATTCAAGTTCAATTACAGCCTTAAAGTCAGACAAAAAAGTTACCGAGTTGTACCAGAAAATAGTATCAAATCCTGCACTTCAGGAAAAATTTGATATTCAATCGTATCAATTTGATGCTGATTTTAAACCTTCAAAAGATTTTGACTTTAAAGGAACACAAACCAATTTAGACGAAGCAGCAAAGAATTTAAAAAGCATCAATAAAAACCTGACTTTCCCAACCGTAATCATTACAGACGGAAATCAAACTACTGGAAACGATTATGTATATCGTTTTGATCCAGTAAATAAAGTATATCCTTTAGTTGTAGGAGACACAACTACCTTTTTAGATTTAAAAATCAATCAGTTAAACGTTAATAAATACGCGTTTCACAAAAATAAATTTCCAGTCGAAGTTTTCTTGCAGTATGCTGGTGACAAAACAACAAATGCCGACTTCACCATCACGCAGGGAAATACAGTTGTAGCCAAAGAAAAAGTATCTTTTTCTCCCTCTAAAAAAACAGCCGTTTTAAATTTATTACTACCAGCAGATAAAGTAGGATTGCAAGTTTTTAGAGCATCAGTTTTGTCTAATGCAAAAGAAAAAAACAGCTATAACAATATCAAGAATTTTGCTGTAGAAGTAATCGATCAAAAATCTGTTGTTGCTATAGTTTCGGCTATAAATCATCCAGATATTGCAGGACTTAAGCGTTCCATAGAAACTAATGCACAACGTAAAGTAATATTGGTTAAGCCAAATGAAATCAATCTATTACAAGATGTTTCAGTTTTAGTTTTATATCAGCCAACAACCGCTTTCAAAGCCATTTTTGATAATAACAAATTAGCAGGAACAAACACATTTATTATAACAGGAAACAACACCGATTTTAATTTTCTGAATCAGCAGCAAACCAATTTAGTGTTTAAAATGAGCGGGCAGAGAGAAGATTATTTATCTGAATTTGATTCTCAGTTTAATCTTTTTGCAATAGATAATATTGGGTTTGAAAATTTCCCGCCGCTGCAAAATGTATTCGGAACCATTACAACAAACGGAAATGTTTCTGTTTTACTTTCTTCAAAAATTAGAAACGTTTCTACAGGTGCTCCATTGTTGGCTTTCGCCGAAAATCAAAACAAACGTACCGCATTTCTTTTAGGAGAAAACAGCTGGAAATGGCGTTTACAAAGCCATATCGACAATCAGTCATTTGAGAAATACGATGTATTTATCGATAAAATAATTCAGTATTTAGCCTCAACAACCTCAAGAAAATCATTAGTAGTAACACACGAAAGCTTTTATAATTCTGGAGAAGAAATTGTGATTAATGCACAATACTTCAATAAAAATTATGAGTTTGACGAAAAAGCAAGATTAACGATAAGCGTAACAAATGCAGCAACCAAACAAGTTAAAAACTACGATTTATTAAAAGGAAATAATTCATTTTCAGCCAATTTAGAAGGTTTAGCAGCAGGAAAATATAATTTTTCGGTAAAAGAATTAAATACAAATACCACTTATTCAAGTCATTTTGAGATATTAGACTTCGATATCGAAAAGCAATTTGTCAATCCAGATGTTTTAAAACTACAGCAGTTAGCATTACAAACAAACGGAAAAGCCTATTTTGAAAATCAAGCAGATCTCTTGATTAATGCACTATTAGAAAATAAAGCATACAAATCGATAGAGAAAAATATTTCAACAAAAACGCCCATTATTGATTGGGTTTGGCTTTTGATTTTAATTGCCGCTTTATTAACTGCAGAATGGTTTATTAGAAAATATAACGGATTGTTGTAGAAAGCTTTAAGGATTAAAAGAATCTAATTTTTAAGCTAAATTCGTAACTTGAAACCTGAAACTTGAAACAAAATAATAATTTAATACATTTTTCCAATGGATTTCAGGCTAAAAGTATTTCACACCGTTGCTAACAGGCTCAACTTTACCAAAGCTGCAACAGAATTGTATATCTCGCAGCCAGCGGTTTCAAAACATATTCAAGAATTAGAAGAAACTTATAAAATCAAACTTTTTGAACGAAACGGTTCCAAAATAGCTTTAACCGAAGCCGGAGAAATTCTCTTAAAACACACCAAAGACATTTTTGAAATTTACAGAGAAATAGATTTCGCTTTAAGTTCATTTAGTAACAATCGCCAAGGATTATTACGATTAGGAGCAAGTACCACAATTTCACAATATATTATTTCGCCGGTTCTAGCGCGTTTTCATCAAAAGCAGCAAGACATAAAAGTCAATTTGATGAATGGAAATACCGAACAAATTGAAAATGCTCTAATCAACAAAGAAATTGAAATTGGAATTGTAGAAGGACAGACAAAAAATCAATCCATCAAATATATTCCGTTTTTAAAAGACGAATTAGTTTTAGTCTGCAACAGTAAAAATCCGTCAGCAGCAAAAAATGAAATCTCGCTGGAAGATTTAAAAGCGATGAAATTTATAACTCGCGAACGTGGTTCTGGAACACTTGAAGTTATAGAATATGCTTTAAAACAAATTAACGTAAAAATTTCAGATTTGCAGATCGAAATGCAATTGGGAAGTACAGAAAGCATAAAATCCTATTTATTAAATTCAGATTGTTTTGCCTTCATGTCTATACATGCAGTAGGTAATGAGCTTAAAAATAACGAATTAATAGTTTTAGATGTAGAGAATTTAGTTATCGAAAGATACTTTTTTATCATAACTTTACTCGGAAAATCAGATCCTTTATCAGAATTGTTTATTCAAAATATTTCAAGTTATTATAACTTAAAGTTATAGTCGATTGCAATTTACAATTGGCGAATTCAATATAAACGCCAGACCTTTGTAGAGCAATATCAAATTATTTATTTTGGAAACAAATCAACAAACAGCGTCACATCTTATAGAAGTCAGTCAATATTTTCAACAGGCTATTTTTGCTTTGGTAGTTATATTGTGTCTTTTTTCTATAATATCGCCGCCAATTGCCTTGTTATTAGGCGTTTTAATTGTGAATGTTTTCGGAAATCCATTTGTAGCATTCAATCATAAAGCGATTACATTTTTATTACAGTTTTCAGTAGTAGGTCTAGGTTTCGGAATGAACGCAGCAAGTGCTGTTTCTGCAGGAAAAGAAGGTTTTCTACTTACGATATTTTCTATTTTCAGCACCTTAATTTTCGGAACTCTTTTAGGGAAATGCCTTAAAACCGATAAAAAAACATCACATTTAATTTCTTGCGGCACTGCAATTTGCGGCGGAAGTGCCATCGCTGCAATTTCACCCGTTATCAAATCAAACGAAAATCAGACTTCAATAGCTTTGGGCGTTATTTTTATATTAAACTCAATCGCCTTATTTGTTTTTCCATTTATAGGACATCAACTCGATTTGTCTCAAAAAGAATTTGGTTTATGGTGTGCAATTGCCATTCATGACACCAGTTCTGTAGTTGGCGCAGCCAATAAATACGGCGCCGAAGCCTTACAGGTTGCAACAACTGTAAAACTAGCCAGAGCATTATGGATCATTCCAATTTCAATTTTCACAGCCGTTATATTCAAAAATAAAAACAGCAAAATCAAAATTCCTTACTTTATTGGTTTATTTATTTTGGCAATGCTTCTTAATACGTATGTGCCCGCAACCGCCATTATTGCGCCGCATATCGTAAGTATTGCCAAAATAGGTTTAACGATAACTTTGTTTCTAATAGGAGCAACTTTAAACGTAAATACTTTAAAATCAGTAGGAGTGAAGCCTTTACTGCAAGGCGTTTTTCTTTGGGTATTTATTGCAGCTTTAGGTTTACTATCAATACTTTACTTCAACTAAGTAATATGTTTATTTTACGCTAGAATATTTTACAATAGGTTTACCAGAAAGTTTATAGCTTTTTCCTTTAAATACATATCGTTTCTCTAATACAAAATCAAATTGTTTTTTTGTTTTAGCCATTTCAGCCATCTCAGCAGGAAGCTCTACCTCAAATTCATCATCAGGTAAGGCTTTGCGATAAGATCCTTTTGTTGTAATAACAATATCTCTAAAAAACTTTTTAGTGTTATCATTAACAACGGTATAAGAACTTGACCATGCTGTACTTTGAGAATTTGTAAGTTGATAATCAGACGCTTCTAGTATAGATTGATATTTTCCGTCTAAACCCGCAATAAGATAAAGAAAGCCAGAATACGGACCGCCTGCGCCACCATTAGCATGTATTAAGGTCACAGCATATTGGTCTTCACCAATTTGTAT
Source organism: Flavobacterium sp. MC2016-06 (assembly GCF_009711165.2). Classification (GTDB taxonomy): domain Bacteria; phylum Bacteroidota; class Bacteroidia; order Flavobacteriales; family Flavobacteriaceae; genus Flavobacterium. Next base: position 455,511 of record NZ_WMID02000001.1, read on the forward strand.
CAATTTTGGACTAGGCGATTGAGCAAAAGAACCAAAAGCAGCAATAGCAGGTTGAAAAAATTTCATTTCCCAAGCAGTATTGTTTTTTGCAAACTTAGCAACTCCTATAAGACCTCCTGAAAAACGGCTCGTTTGTAACCCATCTTCATCATACACAGAATGATTAAAAAACAGTAATCTAAACTGATTTCCTTTAGAATCTGAATAATCAATATTGGTCAGAAGTCTTGTTGCAACACCGCCTGTGTAAGGAAATAATTGATCTCCTTCTTCGCCATTAACATCTATAAAAGCAGTTGGTTTACAGATTTTGCATTTCCAGCTCGCAAAAGTATTATGATCTGATAAGTGGTACAATTTACCTGGAAATAATTTCTCCATTGTTTTTACAGCATCCAGCGGATCTGAAACTCGTAAAACTCTTTTAGGATTTAAAATGGTATCGCTGACATTTTTTAGTTGTACAATGTCTTGTGCTGTACAGATTGAAGTAAATAGTATAGAAAAAAGGAAAAATTTAGTAAACTTCATTAGAATATAAGATAATATTGAGATTCAAATTTACATAGTTTTTCAAAGTAAACCTTATATTATCATTTATCTTTTGAATAATAATAGTTGATGAATATTTGGATTCTTGTATTGTAATTATGGCATATTTTTAACATTAATTTTAGCATAAGTGTATTTTTATCGCTTATAAATGTATTTTTAGTATTACGTTTTGATTAAATAATATAGGCTTTATCTTATTTAAAACCAAATATTTGCATGGAAGTTTTTAAACCACAAAACTTTATTAACTATAAAAACTAAACCATGAAAAAATTGAAATTGATTCAAAAGCACTTAAAAAACGTAAATGTTTTATTTTTTGCTTTAAGTTTAACAGTACTTACGAGCTGTGAATCTTCTGAAATTGAGCAGAATTCAGCACCACAAAATGCAGTTGTACCAGAAACAACAATAGTAAAAAACGCTAGTGCAACCTCTAAAACAGCTTCTACAGCAGGAGATATTGGAAATGGAGTAAATTTACAACCTTCTTATTACAATGGCGGCAATTGCGATTTAGGCTGGACTTTAATGAAGCAAAATACTAAAATTCAAACCGTAAGAATTGAAGTAGAACCAGGTCAGGAAAACAATGCAAAACGCTGGATATCTGAAGCAAAAGCAAATGGATATAAAATTATTGTAACCTATCATAAAGCATCTGTTTTGGGTTCTGACAGCGCATCGGAACTTTTAGCTGCAGGAACTTGGTGGAAAAATAACTATAATAATCTTGGAGGCGGTTTTATTGTAAATTTAATGAACGAGTGGGGAAGTCATACTATTACGCCCGCAGCTTATGCATCTGCTTATAATGCTGCAATTACAGAAGTTCGTAAAGTATACAGCGGCAGTATTATAATCGATATTCCGGGTTGGGGACAAGAAACAGCAACTGCAGCGTGTGCTGTAAAAGGATGTACTACAGGTCAAACTAAAATTACGGATACCCAAATTATTTTATCTGCCCACGTTTATCCAGGTGCATACAACCAAGCAAAAGGACGTTATTTAAATACCTCAGATATTGACGATTTAGCTTCGTCTGGAAGAGCCTGCATGCTGGGAGAATTTGGAAGTATTGGCGGATCTGGAGCAGATTGGTCTGGAATTGTAGATTATGCTAAAGCTAAAGGCTGGACTATAATTGGCTGGGCTTGGGCTGGCGACGGAACGGGCATGAATATGATTTCGCCGCAATTTCAGTCTTTTGTAAACGGAAGTCCTAAGACTTACGCTAAATCGTCTTATTTTAATACGGTGTATAATAAATTATAATTGTTTAGATAGTTTTTTAAATCCTCCTGAAAATTATTTTTAGAAGGATTTAAATTTTTACTAGAGGTTTAGTTTTTATAAAAAAAAAATAACTTAAAGTAAAGTTCATGAGCATTAGGACTTTAAGTTAAAATACTTTTAATATGAACTTATAGTACTTAAAGGGCATAAAAAAGAAGAAAAGTTAAATTAACAGAATATTAATTAGTATTCTTTTTTAATATCCCTAAATGAAATAAATTTGCAGTAAACAAATTTAATAAATGAAAAACTTTAAAATGAAACCAAGACTAATTGCATTGTTTGCAATAGGAATTGGATTTTTGACATTATCTTGGGGAATTGTAGGCCACGAACGTATCAATAAAGCGGCTGTTATGGCTTTACCTCGTCCAGTTCAGGTGTTTTTTTACAATCATATTGATTTTATTACTCAGGAAGCTTCAGTTCCAGATATTCGTAAATATGCTTTAAACTATAAAGACGAAAACCCAAGACATTATTTTGATATGGAAAATTTTGGTGCTGCAGACAGTTTACCAAAAACCATGGAAGAAGCTAAAAAGAAATATGATGCTAAATTCCTGAACGAAAACGGAATTCTTCCTTGGTACATTGAAGATTTAATGGTTAAATTAACAAAAGCTTTTAAAGATAAAAACAGAGCAGAAATCTTATTTCTTGCTGCAGATTTAGGTCATTATGTAGGAGATGCACACATGCCATTGCATACTTCTGCCAACCACGACGGACAATTGAGCGATCAAAAAGGAATTCATTCACTTTGGGAAAGCAGATTACCAGAATTATATGCTAAAAATTATAAATTGAATGTTCCAGAAGCACATTATTATGAAGATGTTCATAAAGCAACTTGGGACATGATCAACGATACACACAGTTTAGTACCGCAATTATTAGCAGTAGATAAAAAACTAAGAACTTCGACTCCAGAAAACAAAGTATTTATTGTTGATGCAGAAGGAAAAGTGGCTAAAACAAAATACAACACGGCTAGATTCTCTGATGATTATGCTGCAAAACTGAATACTGAACTTAACGGAATGGTTGAAAATCAGATGAAAAAAGCGATTGAAGCAACTGCAAGTTTTTGGTATACTGCTTGGGTTAACGCTGGAAAACCAGATTTAAGCGATTTAGATTCATCAGCAGTTACACAAAGAAACAACCAAGCCTTAAATGAAGATTTAAAATTATTTAAAAGTGGAATCCTTTTTGGAATGAAGAATCAAAACGATTAAGTTTTTTTGTTTCAAGTTTTGAAATCAAAAAATAAGAAAGCCTCAAATTCATTTAGAATTTGAGGCTTTCTTATTTTATACAGGATTTTGAAAAGTTTCGTATTCATCTTTGTCAAAGTTCAAAACTTTGACAAAGATTTCGCAAAGTAATTCACAATCTTGTCATTTTCGACGAAGCAGAAATCACACTAGGAACTCCATAAAGTAAATCATCAATCTTTGTAGAATATCGAGTGCGATTTCTCCTTCGTCGAAATGACAAAAATGGGATAATTTTGCATGTAAACTTAGAATTTACATTTTGTTTATTTCAAGAAAGTGTCTGGTATTCATCTTTGTCAAAGTTTTGAACTTTGACAAAGATTTCGCAAAGTAATTCACAATCTTGTCATTTCGACGAAGGAGAAATCACACTAGAAACTCCATAAAGTAAATCGTCAATCTTTGTCGAATATCTTGTGCGATTTCTCCTTCGTCGAAATGACAAAAATGAGGTAAAAACACATGCGGATTCAGCAAACGACAAATATTGAGACAAAAAATCAGCTAAATCTGCATGCAAAAACAATACATATCCCTCAACGTTTAAACTTTGGAATTTGGAATTTTTATATTGGAATTTTAAAAAACCTATTTCTGATATTTCTTCTTTTTCAACATATCCGAAGCCGTTTGATAAAACGAAATAGTTTCATCTACTAAATCAGTTCTTTCCGTCTTTAAAGGTTTTTCATCATAATAAATTTGATAATCAGGAGCGACACCTTCTTTTTTATCTAACTGCAGCTCAAACTGTCTTACTCGTTGTTTAGGCGATAAAATAGTTAAAACATTATCCTTTATTAAACCCAAATCTTGATAGGTAGCGATAAAAGCTCTAGGCTTATAATCAGATTTAAAAACATCTTGACCAAAAAACTTACTAGTATAATCAAAATGCAATAATCCAAAAACGGTTGGCATAAGATCAATCTGTGACATTAATTTATTGCAGGTTTCAGGCTGAACTCCTGGACGGAAAATAAAAGCAGGAATTCTATATTTATCAAGCGGAAGTTCTGTTTTTCCAGCACTAGATGCACAATGATCTGCAACAATTACAAAAATAGTATTGGCAAACCAAGGCTGTTTACTCGCCATGGCAAAGAATTTTTTAAGCGAATAATCGGTATATTTTACACCTCCATCGCGGGATTTAATATCGCCGGGAATATCAATTTTATTATTAGGATATGTAAAAGGTCTGTGATTACTCACCGTCATGATATGATTAAAGAAAGGTTTGTTTTCCTTCGCTTCAGCATTCATGACCTTTATCGCTTTATTGTACATGTCTTCATCACAAACACCCCAAACATTAGAAAAAGTAATTTCTTCGGGAGTAAAGCTTGATTTATCTACAATTTGATAGCCATTACCAGAATAAAAATCCTGCATGTTATCAAAAAAAGCATCACCGCCGTACATGAATTTTACGTTATATCCCTTTTGTTTAAAAACAAAACCAGTTGAGAATTTATTTTTATTATCCTCTCTTTTTACTACACTTTCTCCAGCAGTAGGAGGCAGGCTTAATGTAACCGCTTCAAGTCCACGCACGGTTCGGTTTCCGGCAGCATATAAATTAGTAAATTGTAAACTCTTTTGAGATAAACTGTCTAAAAAAGGAGTTATATTTTGCTTGTTTCCATAGTTTTTCATGAATTCAGCACTGTAACTTTCAATAGTAATAAGAACTACATTTTGGTGATTTTCGGCAGAATCACTCTCAATTTTTCTTGATGTATTTTCGCCAGAAATAGTAGGATATTGTTCTTTTAAGATAGCAAAAGCTTTTTCGTTTGGAAGTGTTTTATAGAACTTGAAATAATCTAAATGGTTATTCTCAAAAGCCAGGTAAAACTTGTATAATCCGTTTGCTTGTAATTCATTAACAAAAACATTTTTAGAATTTTCTGTAGAAGCCAAAGTAGGAATTGCAACTAACGAAACGATAAATAAACCAATATATAAAGCCGAAATTTTTAGTTTCTCGCTCACGTTTGGAATATCATTAATATACGCTTTAGAATTTTTTAAGATGAAATAAGTAAAAATTCCAGTCACCAAAAATAAAGCAGAAAATATAGGAATTACAGGATAAGATTCCATAATGTTTCCTATAACTTCATTAGTATAAATAAGATAATTTACAGCAATAAAATTGTATTTCACACCAAATTCATTCCAAAAGAAATATTCACTTAAGCCGTTTTGAAGAATTAATAAAACATATAAAAAGATCACAAAAGCAAATAACCAAAATCTGATTTTGTCTCTGTGTTTAGGAAGAAAAAGTAAAAGAGCAAAAAGAGCCGTTTTAATACCAATAAAAATTAAAACAATTCGAGGTAAAGCACCGCCATATTCGTCAAGAATACTTTTTCCCGAAGCAATATAAAGGAATAGAAGCACAAAAGCACCTAAAATAATATATCCAGATGGTTTGTTGTATTTAGCATTTGAAATAAAAATAAGATACAGCCACAAAAAAACACTAGCAACAATAAACACAAAGAAATCTGATATAAGTCCTAAACTAAATATTTTCAGGCTTTCAAGAATACTAAAAGAACTTTGGGTTATTGGATGGAAAAACAAGACAATCCTAAGTACAAAACTTATAATAAAATAAAATAGTGCAAGATTGTAAAAAGGAGATAGTTTCTTGTAAATTGACATGGTATTGTTTTTTGTTTGCAAAATTAATCTTGATAAATTAATTCGAGATTAAGTTCATCTTTTACCTTACTTAGTGTTAACTTAATGTTTGCTTAAGATCATCATTTCGTTGTGTTCTAATGGTTTTAAGCACATTCTGAATTTTAAAATATTTATCTTTGACAGGTAAGTTAATAAATAATATCATAATAATCTTAATAAAATTTAATAAATGCACATTTTAATAGTTGAAGATGAATTAGGTATTGTTCAATTTCTGCAACAAGGTCTGCAGGAAGAAGGATATCAGATAACCACAGCAAATGATGGTTCTAAAGGTTTTGAACTTATTCAAAACCAGCAATTTGATTTAATTTTATTAGATTGGATGCTTCCTAAAATTAATGGTTTAGACTTGTGTAAAGCCATCAGAATTAAAGATAAAACAACACCAATAATTTTTTTAACAGCAAAAGATACTGTTCAGGAAACAATTGAAGGCTTAAAAGCCGGCGCAAACGATTATATCAAAAAGCCTTTTAGTTTTGAAGAATTAGTAGAACGCATAAAAGTTCACTTTAGAAATCAAAAAGATTCCGAAATACTAACTTTAGGAACCATTACAATTGATTTATCTAAACATATTGTTTTAAAAAACGAAGAAGAAGTTGCGCTTACACAGCGAGAATTTGAATTATTAAAATATTTGATCCTAAACAAAGGAAAAGTCTGCACCCGAAACCAGATTCTAAAAGACGTCTGGGAGATTCATTTTGAGTACGATACAGGAGTAATAGATGTTTTTATGAATGCTATTAGAAAAAAACTCAATCTAAAAATAGAAGAAGATTATATTAAAACAATTCGTGGAATTGGTTATATCGCTAACGACTTATAATGGCACAGTTATCTTTTAAAAACAGAATTGCTTTAAACTATATTCTCACTACAGGATTATTGATTTTAGTAGTTTTTTCGGCTATTTATTTTACAGTAAAGTTTACCGTTTACAAACATATAGACGAAAATTTAATGATCGAAATTCAAGATCATTTTAAAGAAATTAGAATCGAAAATAAAAAGGTAATTTTTATGGATTCTGAAGAATGGGAAGAACGAGAACATAACTCGGTTGATGTTAATCCTGTTTTCGTTCAGTTTTTTGATTTGAATAAAAAAACAATCGAAAAATCGCCTAATTTAAAGAATGAAGCACTTGTATTTCATGACAGTGTAGAGCATTTTCAATTTTTTGACACAAAACTGCTCAACAATACAATCAGGCAGATTCAGGTACCGCTTCATCTAAAATCTAAAAAAATTGGGTATCTAATTATTGCAATGTCATTATCAGATTCAGCCAAAGTTTTAAAGAACCTTTTAGATACCTTATTAATTGCGTTTCCGATAATTTTATTAGTACTATTTTTTATTGCCCGTTTTTTTGCCGGACGAAGTATAAAACCAATAAATGCGATTATTAATACGTCTAAGATAATTACAAAAGACAATTTGCAAAGCAGAATTCCGCTTCCTAAAACACGAGACGAATTGTTTACACTTTCTAAAACTATAAACAATTTATTGGGCCGAATTGAAGACGCCATGCAGCGCGAAAAACAGTTTACATCTGATGCCTCACATGAGTTAAGAACACCATTAACCGTTATTAAAGGAACACTGGAAGTTTTAATTCGTAAACCTCGTGACAATAAGGAATATGAAGAAAAAATAGCCTATTGTATTAATGAAGTAGATCATTTAAATACATTGGTAGATCAACTGCTTTTAATGGCGCGTTTTGAAAATCAAAAACAGAATATAGTAACGGAACCAGTTTACTTAAATGCTGTAATTTTAGATGTTATAACTTTAATTTCAGATAAAATAAACAAGCATAAAATCAATGTTATTTTTGATGCCAAAGAAGAATTTTACATCCATTCTGATAATTATTTAGTGGTAACCATTCTTAGAAATATTATATTTAATGCCGTAAAATATTCTAATGATAACAGCGAAATTTCAATAGGACTTTTGAGAGAAAAAGGAAAAATAAGCTGTACGATTTCAGACCACGGAATCGGAATTGCAGAAGAAGATTTAGTTTCGATTTTAAATCCTTTTTTTAGATCTAATTCTTTACATCATTCAGAAATTAAAGGAACAGGCTTAGGATTGTCGATTGTGAAAAGATTTACAGATTTACTTCATATTAAATTTAAAATAGATAGTAAAATAGGCGTGGGAACTACTGTTACCTTAGGTTTTGATGAAAATGCTAAAACGTTATAGTGAATAGAAAAAAGGCAGTAAAAACGACAGTTGAGATTTTTTTTAACAATAAACTATCGTTAAGTTAAATTAAAAATTGCTTTTTTATGAAATTAACTAGTATATTTGCAACCGAATCAAAGAATTATAAAATAAACCAAACAATGATTTCAAATCAATTACATCATCATCATTTTCATTATTGCTCTCAAGCGATGTGTTAATGGTATGCATGTAAATCATCATATTTTAAAACCCGTTTGAGTACATCAAACGGGTTTTTTTATTCCTATTCTTTGTACTCAGACTATTAATTCCAAAAAAAACTAAAAAAATGAGTACTTTAAAAATTGCAATTCAAAAATCAGGTCGTTTAAACGAAGACAGCATCCAAATCCTTAAAGACGCAGGGATTTCAATTGATAATGGAATAGATCAGTTAAAAGCCGAAGCTTCAAATTTTCCTTTAGAAGTTTTATATTTAAGAAATTCAGATATTCCTCAATATTTACTTGATGGTGTAGTAGACATCGCGATTGTTGGAGATAATTTATTGGTTGAAAAAGGAAAAAACATTGAAGTAATTCAAAAATTAGGGTTTTCAAAATGTAAAGTTTCTGTAGCTGTTCCTAAAGCATTTAACTACAAATCTATTAAAGATTTAGACGGAATGCGTATTGCAACTTCTTATCCAAATACGGTACTTGATTTTTTTAACTCAAATGGAGTAACAGTTGATATTCACCAAATATCAGGTTCTGTAGAAATCGCACCAAATATTGGCCTTGCCGATGCTATTGTAGATATTGTATCCAGCGGAAGTACTTTGTTTAAAAACAACCTAAAAGAGGTAGAAGTTATTTTTAAAAGCGAAGCAGTATTAGCAGTTTCTCCAAAAGTAAGCCCTGATTCTCAAAAAATAATTGACACCTTAAAATTCAGAATTGAATCGGTATTAAGAGCAAGAAAATCAAAATACATTTTGATGAATATTCCAAATGATAAAATCGACGCCGTTGGAAAAATTCTTCCAGTTTTAAGAAGTTTAACCGTTTTGCCATTAGCAGAAGAAGGCTGGAGCAGTGTACATTCAGTAATTGACAAAGATACTTTCTGGGACGTAATCGACCAATTGAAAGAAGTAGGAGCAGAAGGAATTTTAGTTTGCCCAATCGAGAAAATGGTACTATAAATGAATAAAATCCAATAATAAAATTCCAAACTTGAAGAATTGGAATTTGGAATTTAAAAAATTGGAATTTAATATAAAATATTATGAATAAAATAGACAATCCAAAGCAAGACACTTGGTCGGAAATATTAAAAAGACCAACAAAAACGATAGATGATATTGAAGTTACTGTTAAGGAAATCTTCAAAGAAGTGCAGAAAAAAGGCGATGAAGCCGTAGCAAAATATACTTCAATTTTTGATGGAATTGCTTTAGATAATTATGAAGTTACTTCACAAGAAATTCAAGAAGCCATTAGTTTGATTTCTCCTGAATTAAAAGAAGCAATTCAGTTGGCAAAAGACAACATTTATGCATTTCATACGGCTCAAAAAACCGAAAGAATTGTTATAGAAACTACCGAAGGTGTAAACTGCTGGCAGGAAAAAAGACCAATCCAGAAAATCGGATTGTACATTCCAGGCGGAACAGCGCCTTTGTTTTCGACCGTTTTAATGCTGGCAGTTCCTGCTGAAATTGCAGGTTCTAAAGAAATCGTTTTATGCTCGCCTCCAGATAAAACAGGAAAAATTAATCCAGCGATTTTGTACGCAGCCAATTTGTGCGGTGTAACCAAAATATTAAAAGTGGGCGGAATCCAAGCCATTGCCGGAATGACATTTGGTACGCAGTCAATTCCAAAAGTATACAAGATTTTCGGACCAGGAAATCAATTTGTAACCGTAGCAAAACAATTGGCAACACAGTTTGGTGTAGCGATTGATATGCCGGCTGGACCTTCAGAATTATTAATTGTAGCCGATGATACTGCCGTTCCTGCTTTTGTAGCATCAGATTTATTGTCACAAGCAGAACACGGAACAGACAGTCAGGTAATTTTAGTTTCTACTTCAAAAAGACTAATTGATGCTGTAGAAAAAGAAATTCAAATTCAAATTGAAGAACTTCCTAGAAAAGAAATTGCTAAAAAAGCGATCGAAAACTCAAAATTAATTTGGGTTGAAAACGATAAAATTGCTTTAGATTTAATCAACGATTACGGGCCGGAGCATTTTATAATCTGTTCAGAATATGATGATTATTACTGCAACGGAGTTTTAAATGCAGGTTCTGTTTTCATCGGAAATTATACACCAGAAAGTGCGGGAGATTACGCTTCTGGAACAAATCATACACTTCCAACAAACGGTTATGCAAAAAACTATAGTGGTGTAAACTTAGATAGTTTTATGAAATCAATGACCTTTCAAAAAATATCAGAAAAAGGAATCCAGAATATTGGTAGAGCAATTGAAGTTATGGCCGAAGCCGAAGGTTTACAAGCACATAAAAATGCTGTAACACTTCGATTACAAAGTTTAAAATCATAATTGTGACTTCTCCTGCAAGGTTTCCAAAATCTTGTAGGTTTGACAATACATTTCAAATAGAGTTTAAACGCTTTCAATCACTTACATAATCAAACCTACAAGGTTTTGGAAACCTTGCAGGATTAAAGTAAAAACCATGAATATTTTTGATATAAATACAATAACACGAGAAAACGTAAAATCATTAAAACCATATTCGTCAGCGCGTGACGAGTTTGAAGATTTTAGTACAGCCAATATGATTTTTTTGGATGCGAATGAAAACCCGTTTCAAAATGGAGTAAATCGTTATCCAGATCCACAGCAAAACTCTGTAAAAGCAATTTTGGCTAAAAATAAGAATATAAAATCAAGTCAGATTTTGTTAGGAAACGGAAGTGACGAAGTTTTAGATTTACTTTTTAGAGCTTTTTGCGAACCCAAAACAGATAATATTATTTCGTTACCGCCAACGTACGGAATGTATGGTGTTTTGGCTAATATAAATGCAGTAGAAAATAGAGAAGTTTTACTTTCTACAGATTTTCAGCCACAAGTTGAGAAGATTTTAGAAGCAGTTGACGACAATACAAAAATCATCTTTTTATGTTCTCCAAATAATCCAACCGGAAATTCATTTTCGTATGAAAGCGTGGTTAAATTGCTTCAAAACTTTAAAGGTTTGGTTGTAATTGATGAAGCATATATTGATTTTTCAGACAAAGAAAGCTGGTTGACAGAAATTGACGAATATCCAAATTTGGTGATTACGCAAACACTTTCTAAAGCGTATGGTTTAGCGGGAATTCGATTAGGAATTTGTTATGGTTCTGAAGCTGTTATTTCGGTTTTAAATAAAATAAAACCACCATATAATGTAAACGAATTAACGCAGCAAAGAGCAATAGTGCGTTTGAATGAATCGGATAAAATAAAAGCTGAAATCACTTCTATTGTTGAGCAAAGAGAGGAGTTGCTTAAAGTTTTACTTGAAGTAAGTTTTGTAGAAAAAATTTACCCAACAGAAGCTAATTTTGTTTTGGTAAAAGTAGATGATGCAAATAAAAGATACGATCAATTAATTGCAAAAGGAATTGTAATTCGTAACAGAACAACACAGCCTTTATGCGAAAATTGCCTTCGTTTTACGATTGGAATCCCAGAGGAAAATGCAGTATTAATTAAAGAATTGAAGTTATTAAGCTAAAAATATATTAGCCACAGATTTCATAGATTAAACGGATTTTTAACTCTGTTTGTGTTTGATTTTTCGCCACGAATTACACAAATTAACACGAATTAATTAGTGAAAATTTGTGTAATTCGTGGCAAAAGAAAAATCATTTTAATCCTTTTAATCTGTGGCAGAAAAAATACAAACCATGAAAAAAGTACTTTTTATCGATCGTGACGGAACGATTGTTTTGGAACCAGAAAATTTACAATTAGACAGTTTGGATAAACTAGAATTTTATCCGAAGGCGTTTCAATATTTGGCTAAAATTGCTAAAGAGTTTGATTACGAATTGGCAATGGTAACCAACCAGGACGGTTTGGGAACAGATAGTTTTCCAGAAGATACGTTTTGGCCAACGCAGAATTTCATTCTAAAAGCCTTTGAAAATGAAGGCGTTTTGTTTGATGATATTTTTGTTGATCGTTCTTTTCCAGAAGACAATGCGCCAACACGCAAGCCGAGAACTGGAATGTTGACTAAATATTTGAATAATCCAGAATATGATTTGGAGAATTCTTTTGTTTTAGGCGATCGTTTAACGGATGTTGAATTGGCAAAAAATCTTGGTGCAAAAGCCATTTTCATGAATTTGACTGATGGCGCAGGAAGTACTGAAATTTCGTCTAAACGCGAAGAATTAGATGGTACCATTATTTTGCAAACAACAGATTGGAAAACAATCTATGAGTTTTTGAAATTAGAAGCGCGTTCAGCATCGATTACTAGAAAAACGAATGAAACAGATATTTTCATCGATCTAAACCTTGACGGAACAGGAAAAAGTAAAATCGAAACCGGAATTGCTTTTTTTGATCATATGTTAGATCAAATTTCGCGTCACGGACAAATGGACTTAGAAATTCTTGTAAAAGGCGATTTAGAGGTCGATGAACACCACACGATTGAAGATACAGCTATTGCTTTAGGCGAAGTTTTCGCGAAAGCGTTAGGAAACAAACTGGGAATCGAACGTTATGGTTTTTGCCTTCCAATGGACGATTGTTTGGCGCAGGTTGCAATTGACTTTGGCGGAAGAAACTGGCTCGTTTGGGAAACGGAATTTAAACGCGAAATGGTTGGAAAAATGCCAACAGAAATGTTTTACCATTTCTTCAAATCTTTCTCAGACGGTGCAAAAGCAAACATCAACATAAAAGCAGAAGGAACAAACGAACATCATAAAATTGAAGCAATCTTTAAAGCTTTCGCGAAAGCCATAAAAGTAGCAGTAAAACGTGATACAGAGAAAATGATTTTGCCATCGACGAAAGGGATGTTGTAGAAAAAGTTTCAAGTTTCAGGTTCCAAGTTTCAGGTTTCTCTCAGAAGTTGAAACTTGGAACTTGAAACAAAATAAACAAAAACTATATGGATGCTAAAAAGTTTGAAGAAGAATGGATTAAATCATGGAATTCTCATGATTTAGAAGACATAATGAAACATTATACTGCTGATATTGAAATTACAACTCCAATGATAAAAATAGCTGGCGAAATTGAAAGTGGTAGTCTTAAAGGCAAAGAAAATGTTGCTGCATATTGGAGCAAAGCATTAACTAAGTTTCCAGATTTGAAATTTGAATTAATTGATGTCACTTCTGGCGTAAATTCTGTTGCGTTATATTATAAATCGATTATGAATAAAAAAGCAGTTGAAGTAATGTTTTTTGACGAAAACGGATTGGTAAACAAAATGATTGCCCATTATACAGATCTATAGAAATAAAATTATTTCAGGTTTCAAATTTCAAGTTCTCCAGCAACTTGAAACCTGAAACTTGAAACTTTGAAACGAAAATAAATGAAAATAGTAATCATAAATTACGGCGCGGGGAATATTCAGAGCATAATGTTTGCTATTGAAAGACTTGGTTTTAAGGCCGTTTTGAGTAATAATCCCGAAGAAATTTTAGCTGCAGACAAAGTGATTTTTCCTGGCGTTGGCGAGGCGAGTTCGGCGATGGCGAAATTAATTGAAAGCGGTTTGGATAGTTTGATTCCGAAATTAGAGCAACCCGTTTTAGGGATTTGTCTTGGAATGCAATTGATGTGTAAATCGTCTGAAGAAGGAAATACAAAAGGTTTAGGAATTTTTGATATTGATGTAATAAAATTTACTCAAAATGTAAAAGTACCACAAATGGGCTGGAATCAGATTTATGATCTGAAATCGGATTTGTTTAAAGGAATTTCTGAAAATGAATTTATGTACTTGGTGCATAGTTTTTATGCTCCAAATTGTTCAGAAGCTATTGCAACAACCAATTATGATGTTGAATACGCTTCGGCTTTACACAAAAATAATTTTTACGGAACACAGTTTCACCCAGAAAAAAGTGGTGATGTGGGAGAAAAAATTCTTGGAAACTTTTTAAGATTAAATTCCAATTTTTAAAATTCCAAATTCCAATTCCAAATTCCAATTGCAATATCAATTACAATATCAAAAATCAATTTCAATTTTTAGAATCTAAAATCTGAACTCTAAGATCTAAAATTTCAATTCAGAATCTAAACTCTAAAATCAGAAATCTAAAATAATAAATATGAGAATAATACCAGCCATAGATATCATTGACGGAAAATGTGTTCGCTTATCAAAAGGCGATTACAATACGAAGATAATTTACAACGAAAATCCGCTTGAAGTTGCAAAATCATTTGAAGCACACGGAATCGAATATCTGCATTTAGTAGATTTAGACGGAGCAAAATCAAGCAAAATTGTCAATTATAAAATCTTAGAACAAATTGCCACGCAGACTAGCTTAAAAATTGATTTTGGAGGCGGATTAAAAGCCGATTCTGATTTGAAAATTGCTTTTGAAAGTGGAGCAAATCAAATCACTGGTGGCAGTATTGCTGTCAAAAACAGAGAGATTTTCCAAAAATGGATTTCAGAATACGGTTCAGATAAAATTATTTTAGGAGCTGATGCAAAAGACGAAAAAGTAGCAGTTTCTGGCTGGCTAGAAGATTCAAATGAAGATTTAGTTCCATTCATTCAAGATTATCAAAATAAAGGGATTCAGTATGTTATTTGCACCGATATTGCAAAAGATGGAATGTTGGAAGGTCCAAGTTTTGACTTGTATGCTAAAATTTTAGCAGAAGCGAATGGAATAAAACTTATTGCTTCTGGAGGAATTTCAACTTTCGATGAATTACCAAAACTTGCCGAATTAGGCTGTGAAGGAACGATCATCGGAAAAGCGATTTACGAAGGAAGAATTTCCTTAAAACAGTTAGAGGATTTTATAATTAGAAAATGAGATAATTTGATAATTAGATAATTTCTGCACAAAGCAAAAATAATTATCTAATTGACTAATTATCTAATTAACACATTGAGAAAATGTTAGCAAAAAGAATCATACCTTGTTTAGATATTAAAAACGGCAGAACCGTAAAAGGCGTAAATTTTGTAGATTTACGAGATGCCGGTGATCCTGTAGAATTGGCTGCGATATATTCGGCTGAAGGTGCAGATGAATTAGTGTTTTTGGATATTTCTGCAACAGAAGAAAGACGTAAAACGCTTGTAAATATGGTGCGAAGTGTTGCCGAAAAAATCAATATTCCGTTTACAGTTGGCGGAGGAATTTCGTCTGTTGAAGACGTTGAAATTCTTTTGAATAATGGAGCAGATAAAGTTTCTATTAATTCATCGGCAGTAAAAAATCCGCAGTTAATTAATGATTTGGCTCAGAAATTCGGAAGTCAATGCGTTGTTGTTGCAATCGATGCCAAACAAATTAACGGACAATGGATTGTGCATTTAGTTGGCGGAAAAGTACCAACGGAATTAAATTTATTTGACTGGGCTGTAGAAGTTGCAAAACGCGGCGCGGGTGAAATTTTATTTACTTCGATGGACAATGATGGAACTAAAAACGGATTTGCAAATGAGGCTTTAGCTAAATTATCGACTTTAATTAATATTCCGATAATTGCTTCTGGCGGTGCGGGAAATATACAGCATTTTGTAGATTCTTTCAAAGTTGGAAAAGCAGATGCAGCTTTGGCAGCAAGTGTTTTTCATTTTAAAGAAATTGAGATAAAAGCCTTAAAACAAGAGCTTAGAAGTAATAATATTGAAGTAAGACTTTAAATTCTAATTTTTTAAATTCTAAATTCCAATAAATAAAAATAAATAATCATAGAGTTGAGTAATCTAATCCCGATAGCTATCGGGACTAAAATCTAAAATAAAAAATGAACGTAGATTTTTCAAAAAATACAGACGGATTAATTCCAGCAATAATTCAAGATTCAGAAACAAAAAATGTTTTAATGCTGGGTTATATGAACGCAGAAGCATTACAGCAAACATTAGATACTCAAAAAGTTACTTTTTTCAGCCGTTCAAAACAAAGACTTTGGACAAAAGGTGAGGAGAGCGGACATTTTTTACACCTAAAAGGCATTAAAAATGATTGTGACAATGATACCTTATTAGTTCAAGTTCATCCGCAAGGCCCAACGTGTCATACTGGTGCAGATACCTGCTGGCAGGAAAACAATGAACCTAGTTATGGTTTTCTTTCAGATTTAGAAGAAACGATTAAAATTCGTAGAGAAAATGCAGATTCAGAGCAAAGTTATGTAGCTTCATTGTTTGCAAAAGGAATCAATAAAATTGCTCAAAAAGTAGGTGAAGAAGCTGTAGAAGTGGTTATTGAAGCCAAAGATGCCAACGACGATTTGTTTTTGAGCGAAAGCGCAGATTTACTTTTTCATTATTTGATTCTTTTACAAGCAAAAGGTTTTCAATTGAATGATGTTGTTGATGTTTTGAAAAAACGTCAGAAATAGTTTCTGTTATTGCGAGGAACGAAGCAATCTCACTAACAATTATGATAGTTTGATTTTGTAAAAGGGGTTGCTTCGTTCCTCAATGACAAAAAAAGTAGTATTTTAGTGAAAATAAATTTCTATGAAACTTTTAGTTTGCCTGTTTTTATTTTTGATTCCAACGTTGAATTATGGATTCAAAAAACATGAATTGCCATATTCAATTATTATTGCAAAAGCAGATTTAATTGTTGACGGAACTATTTCAAAAGTTTCTAAAAATGAATACGAATTTACAATAAGTCAATTTGTAAAGGGAAAATCAAGCGCAAAAATTAAAGTTTCGATTTGGAAAGAATGGTTATGTGACCCAAGGATTAAAGAATTAAAAACGGGGCAGAGATTAATTTTATTTTTAGAAAAAACAGCTTATGGTAATTTTTCTCCAATTAATGGAAGTACAGGAGAAATATATGTAGATAATGATAGCTTTATAAACATATTTCTTCCAAAAGATTTTTCAACTCCAGAAATTTTAAAAAAAGGGATTTCAATGTTTTTGAGAACTTGTACTTTTTATGGAGACATAAATGACAGGTTTTTACAAAATGTTTATCTAGAATCAACTAAATCGATATTTGAAATCTGTAAAATGAAACAAGAAAACTCAGCTTTTAATTATTTAGTTGGTAATGGACCTAGCCATTATGCTTTAAATGAAATACCTGCAATATTCCTGTTAAACTAATAAA
This sequence comes from Flavobacterium sp. MC2016-06, assembly GCF_009711165.2. Lineage (GTDB taxonomy): Bacteria > Bacteroidota > Bacteroidia > Flavobacteriales > Flavobacteriaceae > Flavobacterium. The sequence continues at coordinate 472,903 of NZ_WMID02000001.1, forward strand.
GGGATTATAGAATAAAAACTACTCTACAAACTCAAAAACAGCAAATTCTTCGGGCTGGTGAAAACCAAATTTAGAACTTTTATAAGGCTGTAAGGCAAGATATTCGGTGGTGTTACCGTAATCAATTCTAAAAGTGTTCCCTCTCCATTTTGTGCCTGTTTTTGGCTTGCTGAAATTGCCGTTTTTGATAGTTTCTAAACTCGAAAACGGAATTTTTATTTCGGTACAATAACCTTCGGGTGTAATTTTGCTTACGGCTTCCATTCCTAAAATATCAAAATCCATAGCCGTTTTCCATCCGCCGCAGGCAGGCGAAATGCATTTAACCAGCATATCATAATGTGTAGAAAAAGCATTTACTCCAATTTCTGCATAATTTTGTCCGTCACCATCTGGATCAATAAAAATTTCTACTAAATCATCGGTGCTGAATATTTGTGAATCTGTTTTTTGCTGTGATCCCACAATTTTAGAATCTTCTGAACGATAGGCTATATATAAGTTTTCGTCATTCCACGAAAGTGAAACAGAAGTATTTTGTGTTGCTTTTGCACCAGAATTATGAATGACAAACGGACCTAAAAAAGGTGTTTTCCAATCGGATAAATCGCCGTCTACAATTAGCTTTTCACTTGTTTTATGAATCGGAATAGTTTGAGAATAACTTGATGCTGAAACGGCCAAAAATAAAAGAGATAGTGCGGAATTAGATTTCATAAAATGGCAGATAATTTTAAAAAGCTAAAATAAACAAGAATATAGAAATAATTGTAAATTTGATTTTAATATTTGATTTGGGTTCTTTATTTTAATTAAATAGCAAGGCATAATTTTTTATAAATACAAATATTGATCTTATATGAATAAACTCTTCTTTGGTGTTTTTATCGCTTTTTTATCTGGTTTTTCAGCACATTCTCAAGGGCTTTTTAATAAAACAGATACTTTTACGCATCAAGATTCGCTGCGAGGAATCATTACAAAAGAGCGGGCTTGGTGGGATTTAAAATATTATCATTTAAATGTAAAAGTAAATCCTGCTGAAAAATCGATTACTGGCTCAAACACCGTTCGTTATACTGTTTTAAAAGAGTACAACAAAATGCAGATTGACCTGCAGGAACCGCTGCAGATTTACAAAGTAATTCAAGACGGTAAAGAGCAGCAATTTACAAGAAATGGAAATGCTTTTTTTATAACATTAACCGCTTCGCAAAAAGTAGGCGAGACCAAAGAAATTGTAATTTCTTATGGCGGAAAACCCAAAGAAGCCATTAATCCGCCTTGGGACGGCGGTATAACTTGGTCTAAAGATAAAAACGGAAAAGATTTTATTGCTTCAACCTGTCAGGGTTTAGGTGCAAGTGTTTGGTGGCCGTGTAAAGACCACATGTACGATGAAGTAGAAAACATGTTGATCAGCGTAAATGTTCCGGGCGATTTAACAGATGTTTCTAACGGAAGATTACAAAGCGTTAAAAAAGAAAAAGACGGTACTAAAACCTTCAATTGGTATGTTTCTAACCCGATTAATAATTACGGCGTAAATATCAATATTGGTGATTATGTTAATTTTTCGGAGAAATTTAAAGGCGAAAAAGGTGATTTAGATTGTAATTATTATGTCTTGAGAGATAATTTGGCAATAGCAAAAGAACAATTTAAAGATGCTCCAAGAATGCTGAAAGCTTTTGAGAATTGGTTTGGACCGTATCCGTTTTACGAAGACAGTTATAAGTTGGTTGAAGCACCGTATTTAGGTATGGAACATCAAAGTTCTGTAACGTACGGAAATGGGTTTGAAAATGGTTACAGAGGCAATGATATTAGCGGTACTGGCTGGGGATTAAAATTTGATTATATTATTATTCATGAGTCTGGACACGAATGGTTTGCTAATAATATCACTTACAAGGATATTGCTGATATGTGGATTCATGAGAGTTTTACGTGTTACTCAGAAAGTCTTTTTGTAGAATATTATTATGGTAAAGAAGCTGCAGAAACGTATATAAGCGGTCTTCGAAAAATGATCGTTAACGACAAACCAATTATTGGAAGTTATGACGTAAATAAAGAAGGATCGGGAGATATGTATTTTAAAGGAGCTAATATCCTGAATACAATTCGCCAGCTTGTAAACGATGATGCAAAATGGAAGTCTATTTTGAGAGGATTAAACAGCACTTTTTATCATCAAACTGTTACAACCAAACAAATAGAAGATTATGTGAGCATGCAGTCGGGTATAAATTTATCGAATGTTTTTGATCAATATTTAAGAACGGCTCAGGTTCCAATATTTGAATATTTTTTTAGGAATCAAAAAATGGCTTATCGCTGGACCAACTGCCTTGAAAAATTTGATATGCCGATAAAAGTAAAATTAAACGGTGTTGATACTTGGCTGAAACCATCAAACGAATATCAAGAATTGGAGACAAAGACTGATAAAGCAACATTAGTAGTTAATAAAAACTTTTACGTTATCGATTATAATGTTACAAACTAAATTTTGTAATGCTTTAAAAATCAAACCCAGCAGCTTATTTAATAACTGCTGGGTTTTGTTTTTTTGATATAGAAATCATAAAATTTTAGAATATTTGATATGAATGTTTACATTTGTTGAAGGTTAATTGGGTTTAAACACCTTATTTATTACAAAATTATAGATAATGAAAAAATACTTTGGTGGCGTTTTTATCGCCTTTTTAGTTGGTTTTAGTGCCAATGCGCAAGGACTTCTTAATAAGTCTGAAACCGTTTTTACACATCAGGATTCTTTACGCGGCAGTATTACTAAAGAAAGAGTTTGGTGGGATTTAAAATATTATCATCTTGATGTAAAAGTAGATCCTGCAACCAAAACGATTAAAGGTTCTAACACAGTTCGTTATACCGTTTTAACGTCGTATAATAAAATGCAGATTGACTTGCAGGAACCCATGGAGATTTACAAAGTAACGCAAGACGGTAAAGAGCAAAAGTTTACAAGAGACGGAAATGCCTTTTTTATTGAGCTGACAGCCGCTCAAAAAGTGGGTGAAACTAAAGAAATCGTAATTTCTTTTGGAGGAATACCAAAAGAAGCAGTTAAACCACCTTGGGATGGAGGAATTACTTGGAAAAAAGATGCTAACGGAAAAGATTTTATTGCTTCGTCTTGTCAAGGTTTAGGCGCAAGTGTTTGGTGGCCGTGTAAAGATCATATGTACGATGAAGTAGAAAATATGCTGATCAGCGTAAATGTTCCAGGCGATTTGACAGATGTTTCTAATGGAAGATTGAAAAGCGTTAAAAAAGAAAAAGACGGTACTAAAACCTTCAATTGGTATGTTTCTAACCCAATTAATAATTACGGTGTAAATATCAATATTGGTGATTATGTTAATTTTTCTGAGAAATTTAAAGGAGAAAAAGGCGATTTAGATTGCAACTATTATGTCTTGAGAGATAATTTGGCTAAAGCTAAAGAACAGTTTAAAGATGCACCAAAAATGCTGAAAGCTTTTGAAAACTGGTTTGGTCCTTATCCTTTTTACGAAGACAGTTATAAATTGGTTGAAGCTCCGTATTTAGGTATGGAACACCAAAGTTCGGTAACGTATGGTAATGGCTTTAAAAACGGTTATTTAGGTCGTGATTTAAGCGGAACAGGCTGGGGATTGAAGTTTGATTTTATCATCATTCACGAATCGGGTCACGAATGGTTTGCTAACAATATTACGTACATAGATATTGCTGATATGTGGATTCATGAGAGTTTTACGAACTACTCTGAAAGCCTTTTCTTAGAATACTACTACGGAAAAGATGCCGCTACAGAATATATTATAGGCTGTAGAAAAGGTATTAAAAATGACAAACCAATTATTGGACATTATGATGTAAATAATGAAGGTTCTGGTGATATGTATCCAAAAGGAGCAACGATGCTGCACATGATTCGTCAGGTTATAAATGATGATGCAAAATGGAAATCGATCCTGAGAGGTTTAAACAGTACTTTTTACCATCAAACAGTAACTTCTAAGCAAATTGAAGATTATATTGATACGCAGTCTGGAATTAATTTTAATAGAGTTTATGCACAATATTTAACCACAACTCAAATTCCGGTTTTTGAATATATGTTTAAAAATGGCTCTTTTGGTTATCACTGGACAAATTGTGTATCGAAATTTGATATGCCAGTTAGAGTAAAATTAAACGGAGTTGAAACTTGGTTAAAACCAACAACAGAATGGAAATCTGAAAAAACTACTGATGAAAAGCGCACGCTAGAAGTTGATAAAGATTTTTATGTTACAACTTCTAATATTATAGAATAAGGTTTTTAAAATTTTCAATAAATAAATCCCAAATTCCAATTGCAGGAGTTTGGGATTTTTTATTTACAAGCCTAAAAGCTTTGTCAAAGTTCAAAACTTTGACAAAGCTTTCACGCAAGTATTTTGGAATTTGGAATTTAAAAAAATTGGAATTTTAAAATTTTTCCTGAGTTAAAACAAGTTATTGTCATTTGTAGCTTTTTTCTAATAAATTTATTTTCATTAACACTTGTGTATAGTTTATTTTCCTACTTTAGATTTAGTAATATTGATTCTAATCATTTCAATATTAATACTTTGAAAAGCGTAGTCCGAAAAGCTTAAGAGTAGGAGCCAATTAATTAAACCATACAAAAATGAAAAACCTAAAAAACTTAAAGAACATTGAAATTTTGACAAAAGAAACTCAGAAATACATTATTGGCGGCGGACTTCCGTATGTGAATCCAACAATTGGTTTGTGTGATAGATTGTGCGGTGAAGCCGGAGGGATACTTTCTAATACACCAGGCCAAGGAGACGTTTGCTTATCAGGAACTTCTACCTGCTGTTATTGCAGATAAAAAAAAAGGCTTCCATAACGGAAGCCTTTTTTCTATATTTTAATTGAAATTTACAAAGTAGTACTGAAAGCAATCAAAACTTTGAAAAAGTTTTACGGAAACAGATTGGAATTTGGAATTTTTAAAACTTGGAATTTAAACCCTAACGACTGTTCAATTTTGCCTTTTCTCTTATGATATCTGCAATTTTTCTATTTTCTATTTTGCTTTCCAGCCACGAAATAATGTCAAGATATAAAAAAGCTCTTTTTTCGTAAGTGTTTTTCTCTAATTCAATAAAACGCGCTCGCATTTTGATAAATTCTTTTTTAATATCTGCTGGATAAAAATTGTTTAAGTTTTTTAAGAACTTGATAATTTCCTTTTGAACTTCATGTAAGTCATTCATTTTTAGTAAAAACTTGTACGTGTTTTTAAGATGATTTTCTAAGTAATAATCTTTTCCTAATTCATAATGTGCAATCAAAGACAAGAGTCTTGCAAAACACATTAAGTCTTCACGCATCGTTAAGTTCTTATTATTGATGATTTTATCTAAATAATAAATGCATTCTGTATACTTTTCATTTCCAAAATAAATAGAAGCAATTTTATAGAAAAACAACATTTCGTGATGTTCGTCAAGGTGATCGCTGTGTAATTTTATTTTCTCTAAAATTTCAGGAATCAGATATTCGCTTTCATCAAAAGTACCTTTTAAGATATGAAGATTAAGTTTATTATTGTAAATATATAGAAATGATAGTGATGCAATGTTATCGTTTACAGGAAATTTAGGATCTGCAACTGTTTCTTCTAAAAGTGTTAGATATTTCTTGAAATTAGATTTATACTTTAACATATAAAGCGATTCTAAGAAATAATGATTTCCTTTTAAGAAAAATACAGGATTGAGATAAATCATATTTGGGTTGTCATAAAATAAAGTCACCCATTTGTAAGCATATTTATAACTCGCTAAAAAATCCTGAACCAAGAAACTACGCCAAAGATTAGCATTGTAAAACCAATATTTTTCGCGGAAACCAAATTGACTTTCGTCCAGTTTAGCAATATGTTTATTAAAGTAATCATCGATATACTTATATTCTTCATCACTTTTTACGTAACCCGTTTTCAGCATGATTCCGTACAATTGAAGCGATAAATTGGATAATTTACTCGAAATCGTATTGCGGTAATTTAATTCTTTTGCCTGAATAACCAATTCGTCAGCGCGGCCTTGAATACTTCGGGTAATATATTGCGATTCGATCAGTTTTTCGAATTCTACAATTTCATACGCCATATATTTCTCATCATTTTCAAGCGCTTGCTGTTTGGTCTTGTCGAGAATTTTTAAACTCTGTTTGTATAATCCTTTATTATATAAGATTACAGCAAAATCCATTTGCTCACGGAGCTGATAACGAATGTTTTGACTTGGAATATTTAATCGAATACTTACTAGAATTTGTTTGTATAAGTATGATTTTAAGTTAGATAGCTGTACTTTTTTGATGATACCGCTCTTTAAAATCAGTCTTTCGTCGTAGGTTTCAGATTTATCTAAAATATTAAATAATTCAATGAATTTAGTATTCGAACTTGTTTCTAATCGGCTTGCAAAAATTTTAAACTGTCTTTTTTCAGACTTAGAAAGTGATTTTATTAGAACAAATAAGAAATCTTTTTGATGGTTAGCCATTGTAAAATATAATAATGTAACTTATTGGTTTTTAGTTATTTAATAGCGTATAAATTGTTTTATGAACAGTATAATTTCATTAAAATGAATTTCATACTGAAGTTATACAATATATATTTGTTATCAAGATGTGAAATTACATTAAATAAATGAATATGAATAGAGAGAAAGTTCAAATTTTTGACACCACTTTACGTGACGGTGAGCAAGTTCCAGGATGTAAGTTAGATACTAAACAAAAATTAGTTATCGCAGAACGACTAGACAAAATGGGAGTTGATGTTATCGAAGCAGGGTTTCCTGTGTCAAGTCCGGGCGATTTTTTATCGGTCTCTGAGATTTGTAAAATTGTAGAAAATGCAACGGTCTGCGGACTAACAAGAGCCGTAAAAAACGACATTGATGTTGCAGCAGCTGCTTTAAAGCATGCTAAAAGACCTAGAATCCATACCGGAATCGGAACCTCACAATCTCATATACTCCACAAACTAAATACCACACCAGAAGATATTATTGCAAGAGCAAAATATGCTGTAGCACACGCAAAATCGTATGTAGAAGACGTTGAGTTTTATGCAGAAGATGCAGGTAGAACAGATAATGCTTTCTTGGCTAAAGTTTGCGAAGAAGTGATTAAATCTGGTGCAACAGTACTTAATATTCCAGATACGACAGGGTATTGTTTGCCAGAAGAATATGGTGCAAAAATTAAATATTTAAAAGAAAACGTAAAAGGTATTGAAAACGTAATCCTTTCATGCCACTGTCATAATGATTTAGGAATGGCAACTGCAAACTCTATTGCAGGTGCTATAAACGGAGCGAGACAAATAGAATGTACTATTAATGGTATTGGTGAAAGAGCTGGTAATACAGCGCTTGAAGAAGTAGTAATGATTTTTAAACAACATCCTTACTTAAATCTTGACACCAACATTAATACAAGAGAATTGAACGAAATGAGCCGATTAGTTTCTGAAAGTATGGGAATGATCGTGCAGCCAAATAAAGCTATTGTTGGTGCTAACGCATTTGCTCATAGTTCTGGTATTCACCAAGACGGAGTAATTAAAAACAGAGCAACATACGAAATCATGGATCCGCTAGATGTAGGTGTAAATGAATCGTCTATTATTTTGACAGCAAGAAGCGGTAGAGCAGCTTTGGCTTATCGTGCTAAAAAGGTAGGTTACGAGCTTACAAAAGTACAATTGGATATTGTATATGTAGAGTTCTTAAAATTTGCCGATATTAAAAAAGAAGTGATAGATGCAGATATTCATCAAATTATCGAAGCTTCAAAAATTACAGGAGATTTAATTAGAAGTTAATAAAAATAAGGAACAATAAGGATTTAAAGACATAAATAGCGAGGATTATGAATTTAAAAATAGCAGTTTTACCAGGTGACGGAATTGGACCTGAGGTAATTTTACAAGCCAAGAAAGCCTTACATGCAATAGGGGAAGTGTATAATCATGAATTTGTTTTTGAAGAAGCGCTTATGGGTGCAATTGCAATAGACAAAACAGGAAATCCTTTGCCAGAACAAACTTTAAATCTTTGTTTAAACACAGATGCAGTTTTGTTTGGAGCAATTGGAGATCCTAAATATGATAACAACCCAGATGCAAAAGTTCGTCCAGAACAAGGATTATTAAAACTGCGTAAAGAATTAGGATTGTTTGCTAACATTCGTCCTATTAAACCTTATAAAGCATTAATTGAAGCATCTCCATTAAAAAGAGAGATTATTGAAGGTGCAGATTTTACTATTTTTAGAGAATTAACGGGTGGTGCTTATTTTGGAGCCAAAACACTAAATGAAGAAGGAACACATGCTTCAGATTTATGTGAATATTCAGAAGAAGAAATTACCAGAATTGCACATTTAGCTTTTAAATCGGCTCAAAACCGACGTAAAAAGCTTACTATGGTTGATAAAGCAAATGTTTTAGAAACCTCTAGATTGTGGAGAAAAGTAGTTAAGAAAGTAAGCGAGAATTATCCAGATGTTGCTTTAGACTTTTTATTTGTAGATAACGCAGCAATGCAGATCATTTTAAATCCAAAACAATTTGACGTTATTTTGACAGAGAATTTATTTGGAGATATTTTATCAGATGAAGCAAGCGTTATTACAGGTTCTATTGGTTTATTGGCTTCGGCATCTTTAGGAGAAAAAAATGCACTTTTTGAACCTATTCATGGTTCTTATCCACAAGCAAAAGGAAAAAATATTGCCAATCCTATTGCTTCTATTTTATCTGCTGCAATGTTGTTAGAACATTTCGGATTGTATAAAGAAGCAAATGTAGTTTATCAAGCTGTTGAAAAAGCAATAGAATATAAAGTAGTCACTGTAGATCTAAAACCAGATTCAAAATTTGGAACAAATGAAGTAGGAGAGTTTATCTCAAACGTCATTTTTAGCAAAGACGATTTACTTTATTTTAATAATGACAACGTTCATATCGGACAATCAACAATTGTTTAATATTTTCTGTTAAAAATTGAAATAAATAACAAGAAGTATTTAAAATGTTGAGATTATATTTTTTTAGTTCCATGAGTTTATATACTTTTGTAACACTAAAAAAGAAAAGATGCAAATCTCAATTATTATTACTTCTTCTGTCATTGTCAATGTGATTATCACATCTGCATCAGGAATGGTATAAATATAATTGAAAAACTATATTACAAACCTTCCAAATACTGGAAGGTTTTTTTTTGGAATAAAAATTAAAAAAATAATACATAATGGAATTAAATAAGTACAGCAAAACCATCACTCAAGATCAAACACAACCAGCGGCACAAGCTATGTTGTATGGGATTGGTTTAACTGAAGAAGATTTGAAAAAAGCACAAGTTGGTATTGTGAGCATGGGTTACGATGGTAACACTTGCAACATGCACTTGAATGATTTAGCAAAAGATGTTAAAAAAGGTGTTTGGGATGCAGATCTAGTCGGACTTATTTTTAATACCATTGGTGTTAGTGATGGAATTTCTAACGGGACTGAAGGAATGCGTTATTCATTAGTATCTCGTGATGTAATTGCAGATTCTATAGAAACAGTAGCAGGAGCACAATGGTATGATAGTATTATTGCGATACCAGGTTGCGATAAAAATATGCCGGGAGCTTTAATTGCTATGGGAAGATTAAACCGTCCGTCTCTTATGGTTTACGGAGGATCTATTCACTCAGGAAAATGGAAAGGTGAATCTTTAAACATCGTTTCTGCTTTTGAAGCTTTAGGAAAAAAAGTAAAAGGCGAAATTACTCCAGAAGATTTTAAAGGAGTTATTCAAAATGCTTGTCCGGGAGCTGGTGCTTGCGGCGGTATGTATACTGCAAACACAATGTCTTCTGCAATTGAAGCATTAGGAATGAGTTTGCCATACAGTTCTTCAAACCCTGCTTTAAGTCAGGAGAAAAGAGACGAATGTCTGGCAGCCGGAGCAGCAATCAAAATATTATTAGAAAAAGATATTAAGCCAAAAGATATCATGACTCGTAAAGCTTTTGAAAATGCTATTACAATTGTAGCAGTTTTAGGAGGTTCTACAAATGCAGTTATGCACTTAATTGCAATGGCTCACGCCGTTGATATTACAATTACTTTGGATGATTTCCAAGCCATTAATGATAGAACTCCAGTATTGGCCGATATGAAGCCAAGTGGTAAATATATGATGGAAGACATTCATGAAGTTGGAGGAATTCCTTCAATAATGAAATATTTATTGAAAGTTGGGCTGCTTCACGGAGATTGTTTGACTGTAACAGGAAAAACAGTTGCTGAAAACTTAGCTTCAACTCCAGATTTACAAGATGGTCAAGAAGTAATTCACGAAATTCAAAAAGCATTAAAACCAACTGGAAACATTCAGGTTTTATATGGAAATCTTGCTTCAGAAGGAGCTGTTGCGAAAATCAGCGGAAAAGAAGGAGAATATTTTGAAGGTCCAGCGGTTGTTTTTGAAGGAGAATTTGAAGTAATTCCAGGTCTTGAAGCCGGAAAAATTAAACCGGGTAATGTAGTCGTCATCAGGTATTGTGGACCAAAAGGTGGTCCAGGAATGCCGGAAATGCTGAAACCTACATCTGCTATTATTGGAGCAGGATTAGGAAGTACCTGTGCTCTTATCACAGACGGTAGATTCTCTGGAGGTTCACATGGCTTTGTGGTAGGACACATAACACCAGAGGCTTATGATGGCGGAGGTATTGCTTTAGTAAAAGATGGTGATTTAATTGCTATTGATGCTGTAAAAAATACAATCGACCTGAAAATATCTGACGAAGAATTTGCAGCTCGTAAAGCGACTTGGGTTCAACCGCCTTTAAAAGTTACAAAAGGAGTATTGCTTAAATACGCAAGATCGGTTTCTAGCGCTTCTACAGGCTGCGTTACCGATAATTAATCATTCAACAACAATATCAATGACAATATCAATGACAAAAACAAAAATCAACAGTAATAAAAAATAGAAATATAAAAGATCAATTTAAATTGAATCTTGATATTCCCATTGATTTTTGAAATTGAATTTTGATATTGATTTTTGAAAAAAAATATACTATGAAAATATCAGGGGCGGAAGCCGTTATAAGATGTTTATTGGCAGAAGGAGTAGACTTGGTTTATGGATATCCGGGAGGAGCTATAATGCCGGTTTATGACGAATTATATAAATTTCAAGATCAATTACACCACGTTTTAGTACGTCACGAACAAGGTGCAACTCATGCAGCTCAAGGTTATGCTAGAGCTACAGGAAAAGTAGGGGTAGCTATTGCTACTTCTGGACCAGGAGCTACAAATTTAGTGACAGGAATTGCTGATGCTCAGATCGATTCTACACCAATGGTTTGTATTACAGGACAAGTTGGAAAACATTTGTTAGGTTCGGATGCTTTTCAGGAAACTGATATTATCGGAATTTCGACTCCAGTTACCAAATGGAATTATCAGATTACAGAAGCTTCTGAGATTCCAGAAATCATTGCAAAAGCATTTTATATTGCACGTTCTGGACGTCCAGGACCTGTATTAATTGACATTACTAAAAATGCTCAGTTTGATGAGTTCGATTTTAGTTACGAAAAATGTACTGCAATTAGAAGTTATGTTCCAGTACCAAAATTAAAATTAGATAAAGTTGCCGAAGCTGCGGCTATAATCAATAGTGCAAAAAAACCTTTTATCGTTTTCGGACAGGGAATTATTTTAGGTCAAGCCGAAGAACAGCTAAAAGCATTAATTGAAAAATCTGGAATTCCTGCAGGATGGACAATTTTAGGACTTTCTGCTTTGCCAACAAGTCACCCGTTAAACGTTGGTATGCTTGGAATGCACGGAAATTACGGCCCAAATTTATTGACTAACGAATGTGATGTTTTAATTGCTTTAGGAATGCGTTTTGATGACCGTGTAACGGGAGATTTGAAAACCTATGCTAAACAAGCAAAAGTGATTCATTTTGAAATTGATCCAGCTGAAGTTGATAAAAACGTAAAAACAGAAGTTGCTGTTTTAGGCGATGTAAAAGAAGCTTTGACTGCTTTATTACCGTTAATTGATGGTAATGCACATGATGCTTGGCACAACGTATTTAAAGAAAAATATAAGATAGAATTCGATAAAGTTATTGGTGAAGAATTAAACCCAACCAATGGTAAAGGAATTTCAATGGGAGAAACTATCGAAATGATCAATAAACACTCAAAAGGTGATGCGATTATGGTTTCTGATGTTGGGCAGCACCAAATGTTTGCTTGTCGTTACGCAAAATTTAATACAACCAAAAGTAATATTACTTCTGGAGGTCTAGGAACTATGGGATTTGCTTTACCAGCTGCAATTGGAGCAAAAATGGGAAGACCAGACCGTGAAGTTGTTGCCATTATTGGAGATGGAGGTTTCCAGATGACAATTCAGGAATTGGGGACTATTTTTCAAACGAAAGTACCAGTTAAGATTGTTGTTTTAAATAATGAATTTTTAGGAATGGTGCGTCAATGGCAGGAATTGTTTTTTGACAATAGATATGCTTCGACAAACATGATCAATCCAAATTTCACTGCGATTGCAGAAGGATATTATATCAAATCTAAAAAAGTAACGGATCGTGAAGATTTAGATGCTGCTGTTGCCGAAATGATGGCTTCAAAAGATTCTTATTTCTTAGAAGTTATGGTCGAAAAAGAAAACAATGTATTCCCGATGATTCCAACAGGAGCATGCGTTTCTGAAATTAGATTAAGCTAAAGAAAAAGTTTCAGGTTTCAAGTTTCAGGTTTCACGTTCTCAACAGAACTTGAAACATGAAACAAATAAAACTAAAAAATAACATGGAAGATAAAACATTTACCATATCGGTATATTCAGAAAATAACGTGGGCTTGTTGAATAGAATATCTGGAATATTCTTAAAGCGTCACATTAATATATTAAGTCTAAACGTTTCAGAATCAGAAATAGAGAATGTTTCAAGATTCATTATTGTAGTAGAAACTACTGAGAAATGGGTTAAGAATATTGTGGGTCAGATTGAAAAACAAATTGAAGTCATAAAAGCTTTTTATCACACCGACGAAGAGACTATTTATTTAGAAAATGCTTTGTTTAAAATCGCTTCAAATTTGTTATTTGATGAAAAACAGATTCAGAATATTATTAAAGACAGCCAGTCTACAATTGTAACCGTTTCTCGTGATTTCTTTGTAATTTCAAAATCGGGAAGACGTTCTGAAATTGAAGAATTGTACGCAAAGTTTAAGCCTTACGGAATTATGCAGTTTGTACGTTCTGGAAGAATATCCGTTTCTAAAGAAAAAATGGAAATTTCAACATTATTAGAAACATTCAAATAGTATCATTTTACGCTGCAGATCTGCAGTTCAGTTTATATTAATCAATTATTAAATTACACATTCATTAAATATTTTTAAAAAAAATGGCAAATTATTTCAACACATTACCACTTAGATTACAATTAGAGCAATTAGGAGTTTGCGAATTTATGGATCAATCTCAATTTGCAGACGGAATTTCAGCATTAGCAGGAAAAAAAGTCGTAATTGTAGGTTGTGGTGCACAAGGTTTGAATCAAGGTTTAAACATGAGAGATTCTGGTTTAGATATTTCATATGCATTACGTGAAGATGCAATCGCTGAAAAAAGAGCTTCTTATAAAAATGCTACTGAAAATGGTTTTACTGTTGGTACTTATCAAGAATTAATTCCAACTGCAGATTTAGTTTGTAATCTTACACCAGACAAGCAGCATACTGCCGTGGTAACTGCTATTATGCCATTAATGAAAAACGGATCTACTTTATCGTATTCTCACGGATTCAACATTGTTGAAGAAGGAATGCAGATTCGTAAAGATATTACTGTAATTATGTGTGCGCCTAAATGTCCAGGATCTGAAGTACGTGAAGAGTACAAAAGAGGATTTGGTGTACCAACACTTATCGCTGTTCACCCAGAAAACGATCCAAACGGTTTAGGTTTAGATCAAGCAAAAGCTTACGCAGTTGCAACTGGAGGTCACAGAGCAGGAGTTTTAAAATCGTCTTTCGTTGCCGAAGTAAAATCAGATTTAATGGGTGAGCAGACTATTCTTTGTGGTTTGTTACAAACAGGATCTATTTTATGTTTTGATAAAATGGTTGAAAAAGGAATTGATGCAGCTTATGCTTCAAAACTAATTCAATTTGGATGGGAAACTATTACTGAGGCTTTAAAACACGGTGGTATTACGAATATGATGGATCGTCTTTCTAATCCTGCAAAAATCGAAGCTTACGAAATTGCAGATGAATTAAAAGATATCATGCGTCCGTTATTCCAAAAACACCAAGACGATATTATTTCTGGAGAATTCTCTAGAACGATGATGATCGACTGGGCAAATGACGATGTTAACTTATTAAAATGGAGAGCTGCTACAGGAGAAACTAACTTCGAAAAAACAGCACCGCAAGAAGCTCCAATTTCTGAGCAGGAATATTTTGACAATGGAGTTTTAATGATTGCAATGGTAAAAGCTGGTGTAGAATTGGCTTTTGAAACGATGACAGAAGCAGGAATCATTGAAGAATCTGCTTACTATGAGTCATTACACGAATTGCCGTTGATTGCAAATACTATAGCAAGAAAAAAATTATTTGAAATGAACCGCGTTATCTCGGATACTGCAGAATATGGTTGTTATTTATTTGACCATGCTTGTAAACCGTTATTGACTGAGTTTATGAAAAAAGTAGAAACAAACGTAATCGGAAAACCATTTTCAACTTCAAACGGAGTAGATAATGCTGTTTTAATTGCAGTAAACAAAGAAATTCGTCAGCATCCTATCGAAGAAGTAGGAGAGTGGTTGAGAGAATCTATGACTGCAATGAAAAAAATTGGATAATAAAAATGGGAGTTACCACACATTCGTATGTGGTGGGATCTGTACTCTGTATCTCTGTTTTATAAATATTTTGAATTAGTAAGCACTTATTAAGAAAATGGATATAGATGCAAATTGCATTCACTTAACTTCGTAAAAAGTAAGTTAAGTGAGGCTAATCCCTAATGTTGGGGTATGTTTAGAAATAAATGTACTTGTTGAAATTTCTGTTTTAATTAATAAAGATGCTGCTATTTTCAAAATAGATCAAAGTATTGTAATGCAGAATTACGAAATTAATTGTTATTGAAATTTGTTAATTTAAAAAAGGTATAATATTAATTTATTATGCCTTTTTTTCAATTTACATTTTTCCTTAAAAAAGTATATTTTTAAACATAATTCATAAAAAAGCGATATTTTTTTTGCTATATGCTTTTTTTAGTTAAAATTTATAGATTAAATAATTTTAAGAATACGTTGATATTTAATACATTTATAAAAAAAAATTCCACAAACTATGAGCTATTATAAAATTGAAAATTTAGAGCAATATTTTAAGCATTACAATAAATCAATAAGGGAACCAAGAAAATTTTGGGGAAAAATAGCTGAAGAAAATTTTACGTGGTACCAGCAATGGGATAAAGTTGTTGATTTTAATATGGCTGATGCTGAAGTAAAATGGTTTACAGAAGCAAAAGTTAATATTACCAAAAATTGTATTGACAGACACTTAAGTAAAAGAGGAGAAAAAACGGCTATCATTTTTGAACCGAACGATCCTTCTGAAAGTGCTTTACATATAACGTATAACGAATTATACGAAAGAGTTTCGAAAATGTCTAATGTTTTGCGTGATCAAGGCGTAAAAAAAGGTGACAGAGTTTGCATTTACCTTCCTATGATTCCAGAATTGGCAGTTGCTGTGTTAGCTTGTGCTAGAATTGGAGCCATTCACTCTGTAATTTTTGCTGGATTTTCTGCTTCTGCAGTTTCTGCAAGAATCAACGATTGCGAATGTAAAATGGTAATTACTTCTGATGGAGGTTATAGAGGAAACAAAACAATTGACCTAAAAGCAATTGTAGACGAAGCATTAGATACTTGCCCTTCTGTTTCTACGGTTCTGGTTGTAAAAAGAACACAGACTGAAATCAAAATGAAAGAAGGTCGTGACGTTTGGTTACAGCCTTTATTAGATGAAGCATTAGATAATAGTGTTGCTGAAATTATGGATGCAGAAGATCCATTGTTTATTTTATATACTTCTGGATCTACAGGTAAACCAAAAGGAATGGTTCATACTACTGCAGGTTACATGGTTTATACAGCGTATACCTTTAAAAATGTTTTCAGCCACGAAGAAAATGATATTTTCTGGTGTACAGCAGATATAGGTTGGATCACTGGTCACTCTTACATTCTTTACGGACCATTATTAAATGGTGGAACAACTGTAATTTTTGAAGGAGTTCCGTCTTACCCAGATTTCAGCCGTTTTTGGGATATTATCGAAAAACATAAAATCACACAATTCTATACTGCGCCAACCGCAATTCGTTCGTTAGCAAAAGAAAGTTTAGATTATATTCAAAAATATCCGCTTAAATCACTTAAAGTTATTGGATCTGTTGGAGAACCAATTAATGAAGAAGCTTGGCACTGGTTTAATGACCACGTTGGAGATAAGAGATGTCCGGTTGTAGATACTTGGTGGCAGACAGAAACTGGAGGAATTATGATTTCGCCAATTGCATTTGTTACGCCAACAAAACCAACTTACGCAACTTTGCCTTTACCGGGAATTCAGCCTGTTTTGATGGATGAAAAACGCAATGAAATTGAAGGTAATCAAGTTGTTGGAAGTTTATGTATTAAATTTCCTTGGCCAGGAATCGCCAGAACAATCTGGGGAGATCACCAACGTTACAAAGACACTTATTTCTCAGCTTTCCCAGGAAAATATTTTACAGGAGACGGAGCATTAAGAGACGAAGTTGGATATTATAGAATAACAGGTAGAGTAGATGACGTTGTAATTGTTTCGGGTCACAATTTAGGAACAGCTCCTATAGAAGATGCGATCAACGAACATCAAGCAGTTGCAGAATCTGCAATTGTAGGTTTCCCACATGCAATAAAAGGAAATGCTTTATACGGTTACGTTATTCTAAAAGAAACTGGAGAAGTTCGTAATAAAGAAAACTTGACAAAAGAGATTAATCAATATATTTCTGACCATATTGGACCAATTGCAAAATTAGATAAAATTCAGTTTGTTTCTGGTTTACCAAAAACGCGTTCAGGAAAAATCATGCGTAGAATTTTACGTAAAATTGCAGAAGGAGATTATTCTAATTTTGGAGATACTTCAACATTATTAAATCCAGAAGTTGTAGAAGAAATTATGAAAGACAGAATTGCATAAAAAAAGTTTCAAGTTTCAAGTTTTCATGCTGAGCAAAATCGAAGCATAAAAATTGGAATTTGGAATTTCAAAAAATGCACTAAAAAAAACAGCCTCTTAAATTTAAGAGGCTGTTTTTTTTAGTGTATTTTTTATTCTTGGAATTTTATAGATTTATTTAATTCCTAATCTTGATTTTAGTTTTAAAAATAAAAGTCCAATTCTATAAGCATCTTCTGCAGAAGAACTTCTATCACTTTTCGGAATTTTATAAATTTCAGACAAATCATCAAGGGAGAATTGCTTGTCATTAATATCAGTCAGTTTTCTGTACATGACATCAACATCTAGAGCTTCATTTTTAATTCTACCGCAATCTAGGCGTTCCAACGAAGCATTCAACATTTCGATGTCAAAATTAATATGATGCCCAACAAGAATTGCATTTCCAATAAAATTTATAAAAGTCTCCAACGCTTCATTTTCGGGCATCTTGACCATTTTACTTTCAATAATAAACTCATTTGAAAGCCCATTATCCTGCAAGAATTTATTTTGAAGCAATACAGCCTCAAAATTTTCTTTAATTACAATACTGTCATCAATAACCGAAAAAGCTCCTAATGATAAAATGACATCTTTATTCGGGTTTAACCCAGAAGTTTCTGTAGATAAGACTACAAATTTGTTGGGTTTAGTTTCGAATTTAGTTAAATAATCCTTCCAAAAATCAGGATATTCTTTGTTAATATTTTTGATCCAGTCTAGCATATTTTACGAGAATTGTGTCAGTTGAAATTTACTCTTAATTAATTCCTCTAGGTCTTTCATTGGAGTCAGGGCATTTTTTAACTTGTCCTTATCTGTTTTAGACATTTCTCTTAAATTGATGTATTGTCCAGAATTGTCATTCTTTAAACCTTCAACAGTTCTAAATTTCGAAAGTGTTTGAAAAGCGTCAGCGCAGCTCAAATATATTTCAGCATTTTTAGAATCTGTAATTGCTAATTGTTTGAATCTTAGGTAAGTGTTTTTAATTCCTTTTATATTTGCATTCAAAATTAATAAACGTGCCGAATCTATCAAAGGCATTAAAGCACGAGTTTTAATATCAAATTGTGTTTTATTTGGACCTTCTTCTTCAACGATAAACTTCTTGAAAAAGCTTAAAGGAGAATTTCTCTTTAAGGCATCATTCCCTAAAAAGTCAAAGAATAAAGTATTATTTACAGCATTTTTAAAAATAACACTTTCTATAACTTCCTCAATTTTTGGTTCACCAAAAACAATTTCATAATCAAAGAAAATACTGCTCAAATCATTACTGTTTTCACCTGGAGTATTCATCCAGTTGTTGTATTGTTTTGTCCAGTCAGTCAATGATTTACACCACAACATATTGCTTCCCATATGTCCGTTTGGACAATATTCGTAACCCACTTTTTCTAAAATAGCCGTTGTTCTTTTTGCCAATCTCAAGAAATAATCTTTTACTTCTCTGTATTTTTCAGGAGTAACATCTTCAAAAATCAAAATACTATCTTGGTCTGTAAGTAGAAGTTGTTCTTTACGGCCTTGACTACCAATGCTTAACCATGCAAAACGAGCAGGAGGTGAGCCTAAATCTAAAATAGACAACTCAACAGCACGTTTGATTATAGCAAGATTAATTTCGCTGGCAATATTACTAATATGTGAAATTGGAATGTTTTTCTGAATCGAATTCTGAATCAAATCAGACAGACGATCACGTATTTGTTTTAAGTCTTTCGGAAGTTGTGAACGCTTAATTTCTTTAATTAATACACCAGGGTTACTAGCTTGTGCTACAATAAGATCGTGCTCAGAAATAATTCCTTTTACAGCAGATTTACTTGTTCCGTCTTTGGTTACACATAAGTGCGTTACATTATGTTTTAGCATCAATAATTGCGCCTCGGCCAAAGATACATTTTCAATTACGGTAACCACAGGAGAAGACATTATCTTGTCTATAGTTTCAGTAATTGGGTAACGGCCTGTAGCAATTTTTGAAGACAAATCTGCATCGGTAACAATACCAATTGGATGGTTTTTTTCGCATACAACAATGTTGTCAACCATAGCATCTGTCATAAGAATAGCAACATCTTTTACAATATGATGCGCTTCTGTTGTTAACGGTGAAGTATTGTAAGCCAGAGATTGTATATACTGCATTTCTGATTCCTGAGTTATAAAAGGAGAATCGGAAATTGCTTTTCCATTAGAATTTACACTGTCTTTAGTGTGTCTTGAGTTTACAGCAAAACTTTCTAATAAAAAGTTTAAAACATCAGAATTATTAGCTACAAATGGTCTAAATACAGCAATTGGAATAGCATAAATTATACTTTCTTCACGTGCTTTAGCCGTCATCATATAGTTATTTTTGGCAAAAAACGGACGTAAACCAAAAATATCACCTTCATGACATTTATTTATAATCGTTTCTTCAGCGTCAGCAATTGTAGTTAAGTTTATTATACCAGAAGCTACTACATAAAAACTATCATGAAGCAAATCATTATTCTGAAACAGTACAGCGTGTTTTTCTAAATTTATTACACGAATATTCGTAGCAATATCAGATAATTCCTGAAAAGTTAAGTTATTAAATGGCGGATATTCTTTCAAAAAGTCTGCAATATGCTCAGCAATTGTATTCATCTGTTTTGATATTTTTCTTTAAAGAATCAAATGTAAAAATAATAAAATAAACTCTTACAATGAAGTATCTTTATGAGAATCTGGATATTTTAAGAAAACGTTAAAAATTGTTCATTTCAACGGTATAAAATCCTTTTTTTTGATTTAAAATTTAAAATTTAGTAGAATTTTCCCATAAAACTAAACAAATCATTTCTATTTAAGAGTACAAGTGTTTGATTTTAAGTGTTTTTTCTATATTAAATGTATATAAAATTAATTATTGCACAGTTGTCTGCAAAGGATATATTAGGGTAAGTTTTAAAATATTCTATTTTACATAATATAAATTATAGTTCAAAATAGATATGCTTTAAAAAGGTAATAACCTTGTTTTTAAAGCTTTGTATTCTAATTTTCCTTTGTGTATGTTTTTAAGTGTTACTTTATTCTATACTAATATGAAACTTTTTCATATCATATATGAAATCTTAAAATAAGCTCACTAATTTATCTTATCAAAAATGGCTTCTTTTGGTACAACATCATCACCGCCGCGTTTAGTAAACTGAATTTTTCCATCTAGTTCATAAAGTACTGCGCCAACAGAAATTCCATCTTTTCCTTTTAAAGTAATCTGCGCACGATCGCCCATAGTAAATACATTGCCGGTAACTTCTAAAACTCCTGAATTAAGTTCGGGTTTACTGCTTGTAACTTCAGCTGTTCCAATAATCTTGTAATTTGACTGTGCAATATTTATAGTGAAAATATAATCTTTACTACAGCTTTTACAATTTTCGTTATTCCAGGTTCCTGTAAATCGATTTGCTTGTGCATAAGATTGGAAAGAAATAAATAACAGTAATACAATAATCTTTTTCATTAAATTTTAATTTTATTCAAATATAAATAAAAAGCACCACGATTGTGATGCTTTCCAAATTTCTCTTATTTGAGAATTTATTTTATTTTTTTTCAAATATGCGATTCTCGGTTCAATGAACTTTATCTTAGTATTTCTTAACGAATACTGATTTTCCATTTACAAATAATTCATATTGTCCTTTATCTTCAGAATAAACAGATTTGTAATAATCGCCTTTAAAAACCGTAATGTCACCGCGTGATCTTCCTTCGGCTTTTGTAGTGTAATCAAATGTAACTCTTTTGTTTTTCGGACCAAGGCCTAAGGTATACGCAGTAAATGGTGTTCCAGTTAGGGCAAATTCTTGTTTAGAATCGATAACCTGTCCGTCGGCATAAAAATTGGTAATTTGCTTTGTAAGCGGAATATCCGAATAGTATTGGTTGACTTTTTTTAGAAATTCATATTGCTCAGGACTTGCATCTTCGATCTTTGAGCTAATGGTTTGTGCAAAAGAAAACGTGGTAAAAATAACTGATAATAGTAAAAGATACTTTTTCATAATTTTTAAATTTTAGATTAATAAATTGCTATTCTTTGTTATAAGAATGCATTTAATTATCTAACAAGGTATGAAATCTTTACCTTTGCAGGAAATTAAAAGCAGTTTTTTAAGAAAATGACAACAAAAAAATACATTAAACTTATCCTTATTTTAGGTTCTTTAACAGCACTTGGCCCTTTTTCAATCGATATGTATCTGCCTGGTTTCTCAGGAATTGCTAGAGATTTGCATACTACAGTTGCAAAAGTTTCGATGAGCTTATCGAGTTATTTTATCGGAATTTCTGCCGGACAATTACTCTACGGTCCATTATTAGACCGTTTTGGGCGTAAAAAGCCTTTATTTATAGGTTTGATGGTTTATATTTTAGCTTCTTTAGGATGTGTTTATGTTGCTGATATTGATTCTTTTATATTCTTAAGATTTATTCAAGCCATCGGAAGTTGTGCTGCAACTGTGGCTTCTGTAGCAATGGTTCGTGATTTATTTCCTGTAAAAGATATTCCAAAAGTTTTTTCATTGTTAATGCTTGTTTTAGGGCTTTCTCCAATGTTAGCACCAACTATTGGCGGTTATGTTACAGAAGATTTTGGCTGGCACATTATATTTCTTATTTTAATGTGTATGGGAATTGCAATTTTAATTGCTTCACAAATTGGTCTGCCAAATAGTTACAAACCAGATACTTCAATTTCATTAAAACCAAAACCGATAATTTCTAATTTTATATTAGTATTAAAAGAACCTCAGTTTTATACGTATGCCTTTACTGGAGCAATAGCTTTTTCTGGATTATTTTCTTACGTAGCGGCCTCACCCATAGTATTTATGGATATTTACCATGTAGATGCTAAAACTTATGGTTGGATTTTTGCGTTTATGTCTGTTGGTTTTATAGGTTCAAGTCAGTTAAATTCTCTTTTATTGAAGAAATTTTCAAGTGAACAAATGATTTTTGGTTCTTTAATAACACAATCTATCGTTAGTATTGTTTTCTTGGTTCTGTCATTAAAAAATCTATTAGGATTGTATGAAACAATAGGACTGCTGTTTTTATTTCTTTCTTGTTTAGGAATTTCAAATCCTAATACTGCGGGACTTACAATGGCACCTTTTGCTAAAAACGCCGGAAGTGCTTCTGCTTTAATGGGAGCAATTCAGCTTGGTTTAGGAGCTTTAGCTTCTTTTGCAATTGGAGTTTTTGTAAAAGATTCTGTGACTCCAATGGTTGCGATTATGACAGTAACGACAATTACAGCATTTATTATTCTGAATATAGGTAAAAGATTTATCACTCAAAAAATTGAAGTTATAGAAAGTGACGATATTATGATTGGGCACTAGATTTTTGAAATTCCAATTTTTTGAAATTCCAAATTCCAATAAAAAAGCCAGAATCTTAGATTCTGGCTTTTTTTATAATAATGCAATTGGATCGCAGATCTTTGTCAAAGTTTTAAACTTTGACAAAGATTCCCAATTGGAATTTGGAATTTAAAAAATTGGAATTTAGTTCCTTTTATCTGGTCTAATAATCATTCTAAGAGATTGATCTCTTGCAAAATAAGCGACCATCCAATTCCAAAAAGTATTTAATCTATTTCGGTATGTTATCAATGATATTAAGTGAATAAACAACCAGATAACCCAAGCAAAAAATCCTTTAAAATGCCATTTTGGACTTGGTAAATCAACCACAGCTTTGTTTTTTCCAATAATAGCCATTGAGCCTTTATCATGATAAGCAAAAGCTTTTAGCGGTTTACTTGCAGTCATATTCATAAAGTTTTTGGCTAGATTTATTCCTTGCTGAATCGCTACTTGAGCCACTTGCGGGTGTCCGTCAGGAAATTTTGCATCTCCGGCCAAAATAGCGGTGTCACCAATAGCATAAACATTTTCAAGACCATTTACTTTATTATATTGATCCGTTGCCATACGTCGGCCGCGGCCGTAACTTTCTTTAGGAATTCCTTCAAAAATCTTAGCAGTAACACCTGCTGCCCAGATTAAGTTTTTAGTTTTGATGGTTTCGCCGTTTTCAAAAAATACAGTATCGTCAACATAATCTGTAACTCGCGTGTGTAATTTTACAACAACACCAAGTTTAGTTAAGGCTTCTAAAGTATCTTGTTGTGATTCTTTGCTCATTGGAGCCAAAAGCGCATCGCCGCCATCTACTAAATAAACATTGCTGGCAGAAGTTTCTAATTCTGGGTATTCTTTAAGGAGGATATTTTTACGCATTTCGGCAAACATTCCAGAAACTTCAACACCAGTTGGTCCGCCTCCGGCAACAACAATAGTTAATAATTTACGGCGTTTACGCATGTCTTTGGTAATAGCAGCTTTTTCAAGATTTTTAAGCAGTGCATTACGCATTTCGATGGCGTCATTTAAGGTTTTCATCGGAATAGCGTTTTTCATAACGTTTTCCATACCAAAATAACTTGTTTCTGCTCCGGTAGCAAAAACAAGATGATCGTATTCTAATTCTCCATTATTAAGGATTATTTTGTTTTCTGCAGGAACTACAGAAACTAATTCACCTAAACGAAATTGAAGATTTTTTTTACCAGCAAAAAATTTCCTAAAAGGGTAACTAATACTTGAGGGCTCTAAAAAAGCGGTGGCAACCTGGTATATAAGTGGTGGAAAAAAATTATAATTGTTCTTGTCTACAAGTGTAACCTGTATTTGAGGATGGTTTACAAGTTCTTTTGCTAGATTTATACCTGCAAAACCACCTCCAATAATGACTATTTTCATATATGTTGTTTTACGAATAAGATTGTTTATTTTTTAAATCACCTTAAAAGTACAACTTAATTTAACAGTTACAAAGTTCGCCGAACTTACTTTTTGAATTTTTTAACAGGTTTTTCAACTATATCGTTTTTGTTCTGCAAAACATAATTGGCCATTAATTTTTCGATCAATTCGTCTTTAGTCAAATGATGAAAAACCGTTTTAACCTTCGTTTTCAAATCTGCAGAAATATCGTGATTTGGTTTTGTTTTAAAGATTTGTTTTGCCCACAAGAGTGTGTTGTTTTCTTCTAAACTTATTGCAGATGGTTTCTTAAATTGAGTAAATTTAATACCTAATTCTTTTTCAAATTCTGGAATTTCAATTACTTCTTCTTCCTGCAAAACAGTCAAAGAAAGTCCTTTTGCCCCTGCCCTTGCAGTTCTACCGCTTCTATGAACATAGTTTTCGTAAGTATCAGGCAAGTGATAATTAACTACATACGAGATTTCTTTTACGTCTATACCTCTCGCGGCCAAATCTGTAGCAACAAGAATATTGATATGACCTTCGCGAAACTGCTCCATAATTCTGTCACGAATTCCTTGCGATAAACTACCGTGAAGAGCTCCAGAAGAAAAACGGTTTATAGCTAGATTTTTAGCCAATTTATTAACTGCAGCTTTTGTTTTACAGAAAATAATACCGCGTTCTCCTTCTTTAGAATTTAAAAAATGCATTAAAACATCTAGTTTTTCAATCGGATCAACAACAATATATTCGTGGTCAATTCCTTGGTTACCAACTGTTTCCATGTTGGCACTAATTTGAACTACATTTTTATTTAAATAATTCTGAATCAGTTGCTTAATTGTTCCTGGCAAAGTTGCAGAGAACAATAAAGTGCGGTGTTTTTTGGGTAATTCGGCAATAATTTCGTCTAAACTTTCTTTAAGAATAGAAACCATTTCATCGGCTTCATCTAAAACTAAAAATTCAGTTTGTTTTAAGTCAATTGCTTTACGCTGGATTAAATCTATTAAACGTCCTGGAGTTGCCACAACAATGTGTGTAGGCTGTGTAAGACGCTCAATTTGAGGTTTTATTGGAATTCCACCACAAGTTGAAGCGATAGAAATATTTGGAATATGTTTTCCGAAATCCTCTAGATTTCTAAAAATCTGTTGTCCAAGTTCTCGGGTTGGTACCAAAATAATGGCTTGAACAATAGAAGATTCTGTATTAATTAATTGTAACAATGGCAATCCAAAAGCTGCTGTTTTTCCAGTTCCAGTTTTGGCTAAACCTACTACATCATGGTTTTCAGCAAGAAGAAGCGGAATTGTTTTTTGTTGAATTTCTGTTGGCTCAACAATATTCAATTCGCTTAAAGCTTTTAAAATGGGTGCTGAAATTCCTAATGCAGAGAATGATTTAGACATACTTTTTATTTTAGATTTTTGAGTTTAGATTTTAGATTTTTCCACTAAATTCTAAATTATTGAACCATTAAGACATTAAGTTTCATTAAGCTTTGAACTTAATTTCTCTTAATGTCTTAATGGTTTATTTATTATTTTTAAATCTCAATTTTTTAAAATTTCAAATTCCAATAGAAATGCGCTTCGACTTCGCTCAGCGTGACAACTTTGAAACTTGAAACTTTAAACTTGAAACAAATATTTTTTAACTTGAAACTTCCTCAGAATCAATCTGGTTCGTTCATGATTTTTTCACGGTATTTTTTACCGATTAATAAAACCATTTTTAGTTTGTAATCATCAACCAGCCATTCGCGGTAATTTTTACTGCATTGGCTCAAACATTTTGCGTAACGTTTAATACGGCATTCGATATCATCATCTAATTCTTTACCAAGAGATTTAGCTTCTTGTAAAGTTTCGGTATTATCTACACACATCGCAGCATGCTGTTCTAATGATTTGTCTAATACAACTTTAGAACGTAAATTTTGCTTGATGATTAGTTTGTGTTCTTCATCAACATCAAAAGTAACATCGGCAGTTTTACTAAATTTAGCACGTAATTCAGGAGGCATATTGTATTTAAAATACAATTCGATTTCGGTATCATCACGCAGATTTTCCAAATAAAATTCTGGTGATTTAAAGATGTGCTGCCAGTTTACCGGCTCGCTCCATAAACCAAAACGTGCTGCGTTATTTCCTAAATCGATTACTGTAAACTCATCTTTACCAGGTAATTTACGAGACCCGCGACCAATCATTTGGTAGTATAAAGTTAACGATTTTGTAGCTCTGTTTAAGATAATAGTCTCAACAGTAGGCTCATCAAAACCAGTTGTCAAGATACCAACCGAAGTTAAAATGGCGTCAGGTGTTTTCTTGAACCAAGCCAAAATATCTTTACGCTCTTCAGAACTACTTGTATTGTCAAGGTGTCTAATGTCGTAACCTGCTTCTCTAAAAGTTTCATATACATATAATGAAGTATGAATACCGTTATTGAAAATCAAGGTCTTTTTACCTAATGAACGCTCTGTATAAGCATGCAAAAGTTTTTCCTGCATAATTGTGTTGGTATACAAATCATCAGAAGATTTTACGGTGTAATCTCCGTTAATACCTACTTTTAATGATGTCAAACCAACATCATAACTATAAGTAGTAGCTTTTGCCAAGAAACCTTTATCTATTAATGAGCCAATGGTGTCACCCACAATAAGTTCGTCATAACTCTGGTGCATTGGCAGCTTTATATTAGAACTCAAAGGCGTAGCTGTTACTCCAAGAATAAAAGCATTTTTAAAGGAGTTTAATAATTTTCTAAATGAATTGTAATGCGCCTCATCAATAATAACCAAACCAATATTATCAAGATGTAATTTTTCATCATTGATACGGTTTTTTAAAGTTTCAACCATTGCCACAAAACAAGAAAATTCATTCTGATCGGGCAGTTCTTTAACCTTACTGTTGATTATTTTGTTTGTTACACCAAAACCTTTCAACATTTTTGAAGTTTGTTTACAAAGTTCGATACGGTGTGTTAAAACAACCACTTTTTTATCATTATTAGATAAATAGCGGCGAACGATTTCAGAAAAAATTACTGTTTTACCGCCCCCAGTAGGCAGTTGATACAATAAGTGATGTTTTTGGGAAGCATTATCTAAACGCTCAAAAATGGCGTCAATATCGCCTTTTTGGTATGCATAAAGTTCTTTCCTCTCTTCTCTTTCTATTTCTAAAGTGTTTTGAGACATTGTTTATTTTTGGATTTTTGCAAAAATACACCGAAAAAACAGTTATTCATCTTATTTTAACTTAAAATAAATGATTTTTTTAAATAAGATTTTTTATAAGAAGTACCTTCATAAATCAATTTTATCAGAAATTGCTTCAAAATCATACCTATTTTTCCATTTTTGTTGAAGAGTTTCGTCTTTAATAAATGTAATTCTCGATTTAAAATCACTTAAAATTCCATTAGAAACAATAAAATTTATGGCTTGCTCAAACGAATTCAACATACTTTTGTAGAATAATTCCTGCTTAATTAGATTTTGGGAAGAATAAGTCTGTGCAATTTCGATATTATAAAGCATAATATCGGCAATGACAAAAGGATCAACACCAAGCGAAATAAAATGTTTGATATATTTCTGCGCTACAGAACGTCTTAATTTTGCTTTTGGACGCCATTTTGCTCCCGGCTTTTTTATAGGGAAATATTCGTGCGATATCTTGACTTTGCATTCCTGCAGTAATTTGTCTTCTTTTGGGTTAAAAGCAAAGTCGTAATATACTTTTACGGGGCTAAACTTTTCGTACAATTCGATAATTTGTTCTTCGAGCTGCTCTTTGCTTAATTCTGCTAAATATTTTTTTAAATCGCGTTTACTCATTATCAAAGTTTAAGATTACAAAAGTAAATTACTTTCTCGATACATGCCTTAAAAACCAAGGATAATACTTAATTTTGCCCTTATAAACACAAAAAATAGATACATGCTCAAGATTTTTAAGGTTACCGCAATTTTAGAAGGAATTTCGTATTTAGTATTATTTGCTAATATGTTGATTATTAAATCAAACAACCCAGAACTTTATCATACGATATTACGCCCGTTAGGAATGACACACGGTGTTTTATTTATCGGATATATTGTATTGGCTTTTTTATTGAGAAAATCTGAAAATTGGGATTTAAAAACTTTCGGAATCATTTTAATTGCTTCTCTTATTCCTTTTGGAACATTTTATATTGAGAAAAAATATTTAGAGCATAATGCATAGCCTTTTGGATAAAATATTTAACTTTTTATATCCGATTTTTAGAAATTGGGGAATGAGCCGCAACTTTGCGTCTTATACCAGTCTAATTTTTAATATAGCCCTTTTAGTGGCTTTAGCTTATATTATCTATTACATTGCCAAATTTCTTTTAGTAACGTTAACGGCAATTTTTGCGCAGCGTACTAAAACTAAGTTTGACGATTACTTAATTCAGAATAAAACAACGCGATATACTGCTTATTTAATTCCGTTTTTCTTTATTTATAAAGCTGTTCCAGTAATTTTAGATAAATACGAATATTGGGAATTGATTTTCGGAAAAATAGTTGGTGTTTATATTGTTTTATTAGGATTATGGATCGTACGAACGATTTTTAATTCGTTACGCGATTATTTAAAACAAAAACCAGAATACAGCGATAAACCTATTGACAGTTTTGTTCAGGTTATTATGATTGTGCTTTGGATTTTTGGAGTTGCCATTATTATTTCGAAATTATTTGGAATAAAACAAGGTGAACTTTTAACTATTTTAGGAACACTTTCGGCGATTATTATCTTGATTTTCAGAGATACTATTTTAGGATTTGTTTCGAGTGTTCAGGTTGCGATAAACGACATGGTTCGTATTGGCGACTGGATTACGATGGATAAATTTGGTGCTGATGGCGATGTTATCGAAATTAATTTAACGACTGTAAAGGTTCGAAATTTTGACAATACAATTACCACGATTCCAACGTATGCCTTAAGTTCAGATTCTTTTCAGAACTGGCGCGGGATGCAGAAATCTGATGGAAGACGTATAAAAAGACACATTTTAATAAAAAGCAGCAGTATTCGCTTTTTGAATGATGAAGATTTAAATCAGATGAAAAAAGTGCAGCTGATCACTTCTTATATCGATTCAAGACAGGCTGAAATTGAAAAATACAACGATTTACATGGTATTGACAAAACGTTTGCTTTAAACGGACGTAATATGACGAATCTTGGTTTGTTTAGAAAATACATCATGCAGTATTTAATAGATCATCCGGGTTTAAACAAAAACATGCACATGATGTGTCGTCAGTTACAATCGACTGCGCACGGTGTTCCTTTAGAAATTTATGTTTTCTCGAGTGATAAACGCTGGGCGAATTACGAATATATCATGGCCGATATTTTTGACCATGTGATGGCTTCTGTAGAATATTTTGATCTTGAAATATTCGAATTAGCTTCGCAGATTGGTCGTTTGGATTAAGTTTTTAAACCATATAAGTTATATGAGTTCATTTTAGGTAATACTTAAATTATCTTATATAACTTATATGGTTAAATTTTTATAATGATAGAATATTTTTAACCATATAAGTTCATTTTAGGCAAAACTTAAATTATCTTATATAACTTATATGGTTCAATTTTTATTTTTTATTTCTTCAAAAACATATTCAGATTTGGTGTAATCTATAGGCACGCCGGGAACAAAGCAAGGAAGATTAAAATAGGTTCCGATGACTCCATTTCCTAGAATTAATTTCTTTTCTTTTTTCAGTAAAGCCAGCGGAATTCTTTTCCAGCTGCCACCAGAAGTGATATAATGATAATCACCTCGCAGTGTATCGCCTCTTAGATCACCTCTTACATCACCAGAATCCTTCCCTATTTCATAATATGAAATTTCATATCGGCCATAAAAGCGTTTATCGCTAATGTGTATATCTAAAACAGCCGTGTCTTTACCATTTACAGCACGATATACGGCACTTCGATACGTATCTTTTCCTTCTTTAGAATTACAAGAAAATAATAGAATGAAAAGAGATAATAGAAAAATAAGTTTAGAGACTTTTATCATAAAGATTTTTTTTAACCATATAAGTGATATAAGTTCATTTAACACAAAGCTTAAATTATCTTATATCACTTATATGGTTTATTTAAAGTTACAATCTGTCTTTTACAAATTCTATCTGCGTTTTTCCGTGTGCTTTTGGTTTACCGCTTTCATCAAGGTTAACCATTGTAGTTTCGTCGATTGTGATGATTATTTCGCGGGTCATCATGTTTCTTACGGCACATTTTAAAATAAGAGAAGTATTTCCAAATTTCACGACATCAATTCCAATTTCAACAATATCACCTTGTCTGGCTGAACTTTGAAAATTGATTGCAGACATATGCTTCGTAACCACTCTTTGATTTTCTAATTGAATGATGCTGTAAAGCGCCAATTCTTCATCAATCCAAGCTAATAATTGTCCGCCAAATAAAGTTCCGTTCGGATTTAGGTCTTCGGGTTTAACCCACTTTCTGGTATGAAATCTCATGATATTAATTTATTAAAACAAAATGTATTATTTGTACAGGAATTTTTTTTAAATTTAAAGAAAAAACATGGCAGATAGAGACACTTTTTTAAAAGAATTTAGAGGCGAAACTTTAGGAACTGTAAGTGCTCAATCTTCTCCTGATGAGCTATTTCAAAATCAGACGATTAGGCCTATTTTAAAACTTCAGAACGACCTTTTTATCGCAGTTTTTATTAATTATGTCAATAAAAACAAAGCCGATTTTTATTCGTATACCGTAGAAAAGAAAATCCAGACCATTGAAAATTCAATTCAGAAAGATATTAAATTCAGAAATTCTCTAAAAGGAATTGTAATGGCACTTTTTACTATTGAAGAATACGATACTTATATTCAGAATTCGTCGAGCTTAAACAAGCGTATGATGAATTTATTAATTGATCGATTGAAAAGCCAAGTACAGTTGTTTGAATTTGAGAATAATAATTAGGAAGTAGTGAAAATTCAAATTGAAGAAGGTAAAAATCATAGTTTATATGCTTACAAAGATGATGAATTGTTGTTTTATTCTACAATTAAATTTTATTGGAATAAGAGAATAATTAAAATCTTCGATAAAAATAATGAGTTGATTTTAGAGGTGAAAAGTAAAATGATATTTTGTGAAGCTAAATATTCGTTTTTATTTCAAAATGAAGATTTAGCAAAAAATATTATGAAAATTAATTGTGACGAGATTCATTTTGGTGAGAATCAATATTTGAATAGGAAAAAAGATGATTTTTTTTCACTCAATTTAAATGGTTCTTATTTTTTGAAAGAAATTAAAATTGGAGAAATTAAACAGAAATGGTGGCGTTCTAAGAAGAAAATTTTGTTAGATTTAGGTAATAATGAAAATTTAAAATTTTTAGAATATATTATAGTTCATATTCTGGTTGTAAATACAGACGATGATTGAGAAAAATCCTTCGACTTCGCTCAGGATGATATAATGATAAAAAGAAAAGCTGTTTCACGAATCATGAAACAGCTTTTCTTTTTTATAACATTTGATATTTTTTACTCTTTAGACAACATCAATTCTTTAATGTATTTTACTGGAGCACTACCAAAACTCAAGAATTTTTCGTGGAATTTTTTCAAGTCAAAGTCCTTACCTTGTTGCTTTTTAAGTTCTTCTCTTAAATTATAAATTTCAGTGTAGCCTGTAAAGTATGAACACAATTGTACTTGAGATAAAGTAACACGTTTCCATTTTCCGTCAGCTTCTGCTTGCTGCTGAAAAGCTTCTTTGGTAAGCAAATCTAATGCTGCTTCTTTAGACATGTTTTTAGTATGAACGCTGATATCTAAAATAGTGTTGCAAGTCGTTCTTAAATTCCACTTATAGTACATCAACCACATTTCATCAGAATTTTTGTAACCACTTTCCAACATCATTTTTTCAGCATAAACAGCCCAGCCTTCAACCATTGCGCCATTT
Source organism: Flavobacterium sp. MC2016-06 (assembly GCF_009711165.2). Lineage (GTDB taxonomy): Bacteria > Bacteroidota > Bacteroidia > Flavobacteriales > Flavobacteriaceae > Flavobacterium. The sequence goes on from NZ_WMID02000001.1 coordinate 505,232, forward strand.
CCTAAAATAGATTTTATAATACTTGGCGATTGATTGCTGTAAACCAATTGGGTATAATGTCCCGGAATTGCTTCGTGAATGTTTAAGATCTGTAGAATATAATTGTTGTATTCGCGTAAATAACTTTCAGCGTTTTCTGCAGTCCAGCCAGACATACTTCCAACATTATAATACGTGTTTCCGTTTTTATCATAAGGTCCGGGTGCAGAAATAGAAGCTCCTGCAACTCCCGCCATATAAGCAGGTTCTTTACGAACAACTAAAGGTTTTGATGGATCGATGTATAATAAATCTTTAGCTTTTACATAAGCTGTCAATTCTGGAATTTGTTTCTCAATTTCTGATTGAAATTTTTCTGGCGTTGTATGCTGTAACGAGATTTTATCAATAACTTGTTTGATTAAATCTAATTTATCTGCTGGTTTAGGATCAGTTCCTTTGTATTTTGTCCAAAGTTTATCAGCCAGAACAAACATTTTATCATGAAGGTCTTTTTTATGGTCAACAGCTATTTTGTAAATCTCATCGGCACTATAACCTGATTGAATATCAAAATTGAATTTTTTAGCATAAAGTGCAGCTCCTAATCTAAAAGAACGAGGTGTTTTGTTTTGCAGTTTTTTTAGCCAATCTGCATAATCTGCAATTGCTTTTACTGAGACTTTTGCTTTATCCAGCATTTCTTTTTTCTCAACATCAGACAATTTACTTTTTTCTAAAGCAGTACTTAAATCTCCCTCAAAAACAGACGATCCGCCTAAGTTTTGTGCAATGGCAAGTTCTGTATGTTCTACAGTTGGGTTTTTAATATTCTTTTTGGCTGCTTCATAATAAGCTGGAATTCCGTTCATCTTGGTATTAAAAGCACGTAAACGAACTTCTAATGAATCGTAATTTCCGTTTAAGATTTCTGCAAAAGAACCACAGACATTATATTCAGAAGGATTCCACTCAGAAGATTTTAATTCTTTAATGCTGAAAATGGCAGCTTCCAGTTGGTTTTTTATCATATAAAAATCTGTTTTATTCTTATCTGATAATTCTTCAACGCTATATTGTTTTAAAGAATCTAACTGAGCATTTGCAAAATCAAGCTGTTTTTTATCTGCTGCTGCATCTGGAATTATTAAGACATTATCAAATTTATGATAACCAGCGCCAGAAGCCCATCCTGGATTTATTTCCCACAATGCGGTTACAAAACCATCTTTATAGTGATCAAATTTTTTGTCTAAAGCTTCTGAAGTTTTTGCACTCTTATTACAGGAAAACAGTAATGTGGCTGTACAAATAGAAATAAACAGTTTTTTCATAAAATTTTATTTGTTTTTGGATTTGAGGTATTATAGCTGGAGTTATTTTTTAATATTTTAAAAGATCAAGCAAAGCAGTTTCAAAACGGCCTTTTGGTAAAAATTGATCTTCTAATGCTTTTGTAAACGGAATTGGCGATTCTAAACTGGCAACTCTTTTTACTGGTGCATCAAGATATTCAAAACATTCTTCCATAATTAAAGCAGAAATATCGCTGGCAATACCGCCAAATAAAGTATCTTCTTGATATATAATCGCTTTTCCAGTCTTTTTAACCGATGCAAAAATAGTTTCGGTATCTAAAGGCTGCAATGTTCTTAAATCGATTAAATCGGCTTGGATTTCTGGATTTGCCGCCAAAGTTTCTAAAGCCCAATGTACAGGAGCTCCAAAAGTTATTATCGTTACTGCATTTCCTTCTTTTAATAAAGCAGCTTTTCCTAACGGAATCGTATAATAATCGGCAGGAACATCTTGATAAACGCTTCGATACAATTGTTTATGTTCAAAAAACAATACTGGATTTGGGTCGTTTATAGAGGAATTTAATAATCCTTTTGCATCATAAGGGAAAGCTGGATAAACAACCTTAAGACCTGGTGTTTTGGTAAACCAAGCTTCATTAGTCTGGGAGTGAAATGGCCCGGCCTGAGTCCCACCGCCACAAGGCATACGAACCACAACATCGGCTTTTTCGCCCCAGCGGTAATGTGATTTTGCTAATAAATTTACAATCGGATTAAAACCTGTCGAAACAAAATCAGCAAACTGCATTTCTACAATAGCTTTAAAGCCATTAATAGACAATCCCATTCCGGCAGAAACAACTGCACTCTCGCAGATTGGTGTATTACGCACACGGTTTTTTCCAAATAAATCAACAAAACCTTCAGTGATTTTAAAAGCACCGCCGTATTCTGCAATATCTTGCCCCATAATCACCAAGTTTTCATGGCGTTCCATAGACTGCTTTAAACCACTGCTAATAGCATCAATAAAACGAATATTTTCAGAAGTTTGAGTTGGGCTAACTTCTTCATATGTAAAAGGTTTGTATACGTCGTCTAATTCGCCGCTGTAAGTAGGAATAATTTCTGGTTCGGCATTAGCAAGCGCTAGATTTTCATCAATTTCTTGTTTAATCAAATCTCTCAATTCAACATCATATTCCTCTTTAAGAATTCCTTGATTTAGCAGATAGGTTTTAAAATTCTCAACAGGATCTCTTAGCGCCCATTCTTTCATTAATTCTTCTGGAACATATTTTGTACCGCTGGCCTCTTCGTGGCCGCGCATTCTAAAAGTTTTAAATTCTAATAAAACAGGATGTGGGTTTTCCTGCATTTCAGCTTTAAGCTTTGTTATTTTGTTGTAAATCTCAACAATATTATTTCCATCAATAATATAACTTTCAATGCCATAACCAATTCCTTTATCGGCCAAGTTTTCGCAAAGATATTGCTCGTTAGTAGGAGTCGAAAGCCCATAACCATTGTTTTCTATAATAAACATTACAGGTAACTGCCAAACTGCCGCTATATTAAGAGCTTCGTGAAAATCACCTTCACTTGTAGCACCTTCGCCTGTAAAAACAGCTGTAACTTTTTTATTTTTTTTAAGTTTATCAGCCAAAGCAATTCCGTCTGCGATCCCCAATTGAGGTCCGAGGTGAGAAATCATTCCAATAATATTATATTTCTGAGTTCCAAAATGAAAACTGCGGTCTCTTCCTTTTGTAAAACCGCTTGCTTTTCCCTGCCATTGCGAAAAAAGTCTGTGTAATGGAATATTTCTAGAGGTAAAAACACCTAAGTTTCGGTGCATTGGTAATATGTATTCATAATTATCTAAAGCAGCCGTAACTCCTACCGAAATGGCTTCCTGCCCTATTCCAGAGAACCATTTTGATACTTTACCTTGTCGAATCAAGATTAGCATCTTATCTTCGATCATGCGGGGTTTCAGGATTTTTTTATATAAATCTAATAATTGTGAATCAGTTAAGTCTTGTCTGTAAAAGATCATTTTGGTTGTTTTTTTGTTTTCAAATATATAAAAATATAACAATTTTAACATTAATTGTTATAAAAAATTAAAATTTGAATCTTATTAATTAGGTTGAATAAAAA
>NZ_WMID02000002.1 GCF_009711165.2 Flavobacterium sp. MC2016-06
GGTTTGGTAGTTCAGTTGGTTAGAATACATGCCTGTCACGCATGGGGTCGCGGGTTCGAGTCCCGTCCAGACCGCAATATTGGGAGAAGCCTTTCTGTAAAGAAAGGCTTTTTTGCCCAAATACGGTATCTAAGATTAGTTGTGTTGTTTGCTGAGAATTTGTAACTCTCAGCTCGGTTTAGTAGTTAGACCAATGAAAAGCTTTCCACTTTGTGGATGGCTTTTTTGATTTAAGACCATTCTGAAAATTCCAAATTTTCCAATTTCCAATTTTTATTTATTAGTGTATAGTTTTTGTCATCCTGAGCGAAGTCGAAGGATTCTCAAAGAAATTCTACAAAGTTTGTACAGTAAACTTCATTATGGAAAGATAGAATGACAAGATTATTAATAATATTATAAGAAAAAACTTTAACAAAGTTTCAGACTTTGTCAAAGTTCGAGATATTCAGTTGGAATTTTGAATTTTAAAAGATTGGAATTTATTTAAAATCAGTTGATTAAAAATTTCTCAATTTAAATTCATAAAAACCCTTGCAGAATCAAACTTCTATTGTATTTTTGCACTCACAATAACGCAGTTGGTTTGGTAGTTCAGTTGGTTAGAATACATGCCTGTCACGCATGGGGTCGCGGGTTCGAGTCCCGTCCAGACCGCAATATTGGAATAAGCCTTTCTTAACGGAAAGGCTTTTTTGTTTTTATAACAATTTTGGTTTTATTAATTCTGTATTCATTTTAGGAACTAAAATTTTACTTCAGCATCTCAAGTTTGGAATTTGGAATTTAAAATATTGGAATTTAAAATTTTATTTCTTCCTATATTTATAGAACAAAAGTTTTTGGATATTCACGTACTTCAATGGAACAAGTAAGACATAAGATGGATAAGTATTACATCAGTGAAGTAGATGCTGATAAAAAAAGCATTTATTGTTATCACGATGTAATGGGAGAATTGTTTATTCCGACGCATAAGCACGACAAAGCACAAATGTTGTACGCTGAAGGCGATGTTGTTTTTGTTACTACCGAAACTAAAACTTATTTTTTACCTGCGCGGCATTTTATATGGATTCCGAGTGGAGTAGAGCACAGTATTCAGCCAAAATCTGAAAGTGTGATGATGCGTAATTTATATTTTCCAGTTGAAAAAGACGAAAATGAATTTTATAAGATTGAAGGCATTTATCCGGTGAATAATTTATTGCTTCAAATGATGCTTTTTACCAATCGATGGAATGGACATCTCAAAAAAGGAACTCCAAATTTTTTTATTGCCAAAGCTATAAAAGCAATTCTTCCTCAAATATCTTTGACCAATCTGCCTTTAGAACTGCCTTTGCCAAAAGATCCTCGATTAGGGAAAATTCTTCGTTATATCGAGAGTAATCTGGGAGAAACGATTTTGTTTGCCGATGTGGCGCATGAATTTGGTTATAGCGAACGTTCTTTGTATCGCTTGTTTCAGAAAGACCTCAAAATGTCATTCATTCAATATTATACCATTAGAAGAATTCTCAAAGCAATTGAACTTTTGTTAGAAAGAAAACTTTCGATAAAAGAGGTAGCCCAAGAAGTTGGTTATAATAGTGTTCCAACGTTTAGTAATACCTTTTTTAAGATTTTAGGACAGCGCCCTTCCGATTACTTAAACGTCGAAGGGATTTTAGAAAGGACTAAATAGTTTTTCTCACGCAGATTTTTTTTGAATTCTTTGAAAATTTTTCACGCAGATTTTAAAGGATTTAGGCTGATTTGGCAGATAATTATTTTATTTCTGTAAATAGAAATATAAAATCTGCTTAAATCTTTTAAAATCTGCGTGAAAAACAATTTATCTATAACAACTTGTTTTTCAATATTTTAATATAACGTTTTCGAAGATATAAATTTTAACATTTGTCCGAAATGAATATGTTGTTGGCTTTTTATAATTATCAGTCAACGAAAAAATGAAGGAACTTTGCACTATAAATTATTTATGTATTTATGTTTCTTAAAAAACCAATTATTACAGTAGATTGTTTTCTAAAAAAGGTAATGTTAGTTTTAATTCTTTTAGGAATTAGTACTTCGCAAGCGCAAGTACGTTCGGTTTCGCTAAATGAAGCTATAAAACTAGCCAAAGAAAACAATAAAAATATCCTTAAATCTCGTCTGGAGATTACACTTTCTGAGCAGAATATCAAAGAAAATAAAGATTTACGTCTGCCAGAAATAGAACTAAACGGAATGTATTCTAGAATTACCAATATTACCGAATTTAGAGGCAGCGGCTTCTTGCAGGATAAAGTGGTAACGAAAGCAATTCCGGAAATTTACGAAGTTGGAACGGCAATTAAAGTACCGCTTTATATGGGAAATAAAATCAACAATGCGATTAAAATTGCCAATCAGGAAAATGAAATTGCTTTGGTGAAAAAAGAAAAAACTGAAAACGATATTCAGTTAGTGGTAATTTCGACTTATTTGGAAATTTATAAAATGATGGAACTTCAGAAGATTTTTGAAGAAAACATTAAAGAAGAACAAAGCCGATTGAAAGAAGTTCAGTCGCTGCAAAAACACGGAACGGTAACTAAAAACGAAGTTATTCGTGCCGAGTTACAGCTTTCTGACCGTGAATTGAATGCTTTGACGAATTCTAAAAACATCAAAATTGCACTTCATGATCTAAAAACGCTTGTTCAGATTCCAGAAAACGAAGAAATCACGATTGATACAACAACAAGCTTGGAGGAAATGAATGGAATTGACTCGTATGATTCTTATAAAAACAAAGCTTTTCAGAACGAAGAAATGCGAATTGCAGATCAAGAAGTCAATATCAAAAAGACAGAATTGAAAATGGCAAAAGGAAATTATTATCCAACAATAAACTTCTTTGGAAATTACGGTTTCAATTATCCGAATTACAAATTCTTTCCGCCAAATCCGTATTTGTATACTTTAGGTCAGGTTGGTATCGAAGCTCGTTTTGATATTTCGGGATTATATAAAAACAAAACCAAAGTTCAAGCAGCAAGCACCAGAATTCAATGGCAGGAAACACAAACTGGAATTTTGAAAGATAAAGTAGAAGATGAATTGTTTAAAAATCACACGCAATATGAGGAAATCTTAGAAAGGTTTGTTGTGGTTGATAAAGCCTTAGAATTGGCCGATGAAAATTATCGTATTGTAAAACTGAAATACTTAAACCAGCTGGTTTTGGTAACCGAAATGGTCGATGCAGATAACGCATTATTACAGGCAAAATACAATAAGATTTCGACCCGAATTGATGCGGTGATGAAACATTACGAATTACTGCATACAGCGGGAGCAATGCCAAACGAGATATAATTAAATAAAAGAAATAGAAATAAAGATAATGGCAAATAAAGAAAAAGGAACCAATACGTTCTTTCATGTTTTTGTAAAGTTAGTAGCGAGTGCGCTTGTTGTAAGCGGCATTGTTTTAGGAATTTGGTTTTATGTATTCAACAGCAATCACGAAGAAACCAATGACGCCCAAGTAGAGCAGTATGTAACACCAATTATGTCTAGAATTACGGGTTATGTACAAGAAGTTCGTTTTCAAGAAAATCAGTTTGTACACAAAGGCGATACGCTGGTGTTGATCGACAATAGAGAATATCAATCGAAATTGAATGTGGCTTTGGCCGATGTTCAAAATGCGAAACAAAGCAGTGTTGTAGCCGAGAGAAATGTAGCCGTAACGGCAAGTTCTACAGCAGTTGGCGAATCGCAATTGGCAGGCGCAAAAACCAATTTGTGGAAAACAAAATTAGAATACGAACGTTATCAAGCACTTGTAAAAGAAGAAGCAGCAACTTCACAGCAATTAGAAAAAGTAAAAGCAGATTACGAATCGGCACAAGCGCATTATCAAGAAATGCAAAACCGAATTCAATCGTCTAATTTAAGTACTTCGCAAGCAGCGGCAAATGTGCCGACAACGCAAACGGTTATTTCGTCTAAACAAGCTTTGGCAGATAATGCAGCGTTATACCTTTCGTACACCGTAATTACAGCGCCTTATGACGGCTGGGTTGGAAAAAGAGTATTACAGCCAGGACAATTGGTAAAAGAAGGACAATCGTTACTTTCTATCGTGAGTAAAGAAAAATGGATTACGGCTAATTTTAAAGAAACACAAGTACAGTATTTAACCGTTGGGCAGGAAGTTAAGATTAAAGCAGATGCCGTAAGCGACGAACAATTTACAGGAACTATAGTATCATTATCACCAGCGAGCGGGGCGCGATTTTCGCTATTGCCTCCAGATAATGCAACAGGAAATTTCGTAAAAATCGAACAAAGAATACCCGTTAGAATTCAGTTGAAAGAAGCCGATAAAAAAGCCGATTTCTTGAGAGCGGGAATGAATATAACGGTTATTGCAGCACACAAATAAAATGAACGACAATAGTATTTTTAAATCATGGGTTCCCAAATGGGCAATAGTAATTATATTATTTGTCTGTTTGCTGCACTCGATGATTTTACTGGGAGTTTATACTTCAAACGTAACTTACGCAGCGAGTTTTCTGGACATTGAACCAGAAGATCTACAGTTTGCGATGTGCGTTACGTACGGAACTTTGCTGGCAACAATTTTGATTGAAGCTAGATTCTCGAGTTTTTTCCCGACCAAAAATTATTTAATGATGGTATATTCCTTTATTGGGATTACGATAGTTTCATCGGCTTATATTACTAATTTTTATATTTTTTTATTGCTGAGAGTTGCCGAAGGAATCTTAATGGCATTGCCTGTAATCACCATTAGACAATTACTAATTGAGCAATTTAAGACTAAAAATGCCATTATAATTGGTTTTTCGTTCTATTACGGTTCGTTGTTATTATCAACGCCTTTTATTATGAATATTGCGGTTTGGTTTCTGGATCATTACGATTGGAAATACATGTTGTATGTTTCTGGAATGCTGCAGGTTATTAATGTGTTTTTAATATTAATTACTTTTAAAGGACATAGAATCACTAAGAAAATTCCGTTGTACCAAATAGATTGGATCAGTTATATTTTGGTATTAACTGCGATTCTTACCGGAGCCTATTTCTTTGTTTATGCCGAAAAAAAATATTGGTTTGAGTCTTCTCAAATGGTTTTAATGTTGATGATTTCCTTGATAACGGCAGGTTTATTTGTTTTTAAAGAACTTTCGGTAAAACGCCCAACTTTTCATTTTGAAGTTTTTAAATACGCCAATCTTCGTATAGGGTTTTTATTGTTCTTCTTGTTTTACATCAGTAGAGCAACGTTGAGTCTTTGCCATGCAGCAATGTTCTCGATCTGGAATTGGGATCCTTCGCGCGTGGCTGGCGTACAGTATATTAACGGTTTAGGAAACGTAATTGGATTAATTCTTGGAGCATTTTTCTTGATGAAATCAATTTCGACCAAATATATTTTTATAATTGGGTTTTCGCTTATAGCGTTATTTCATTTCTGGTTTACGTTTCTTTTTGTGCCCGATATTGCTTTGAGTGATATTATAATTCCGTATACTTTACAAGGAATTGGAGTTGGGATTTTGTTTGTACCGCTTATTTTGTTTACAACATCTTCAGTGCCTTCAAAAATGGCAGTTTCATCTGGAATTGTTGGGGTTTCTGGACGTTTTTGGGGAAGTACAATTGGTTTCTGTATTATGCAGAATGCCGTACTTTTTTTAAACAAAAAACACTTCTTGAAACTCAGCCAATTTGTAACCGACAGCAGTGCCGAAACGCAGGAAACAATAACCAAAACATCACAGAGTTTTATGGCAAAAGGATATTCGCTTGACGAATCGAATGCTTTGGCGCTCAAAAAAGTTTTCAGCACTGTTTCTAAACAAGCGACATTATTAACCAATATGGAAATTTATACAACGGTTGGTTATGGTTTATTAGTTTTGATTGTTTTAATTGCGCTTAATCAGCATATAAAACAAACGGTAAATGTGGTTAAAAGTAAAGTTTGGATTGGGTAGAATATAATCTCGCAAAGTCGCAGAGACGCAAAGTTTTTTGTTTCAAGTTCCAGGTTTCAAGTTTTTCTCATTTTATGTCATTGCGAGGAACGAAGCAACCACACTAGAAAGTCTATATTGAATGTCGCTAATCTTTGTCGATGTACGAGTGCGATTTCTCGTTCCTCGAAATGACATAAAATGAGAATAAAAAAAATCTTAGAGAATCTCTGCGATAAACCTTTGTGTGCCTCTGTGGAAAATAAGTATCTTGCGACCGTTAAAAACAAAATATATAATGAAGCAGTACTGTGTTATTTTTGATATGGATGGCGTGATTTCTCATACAAATCCATTTCATGCAAAAGCTTTTGAGGCATTTTTCCACAAATACCAAATTCCGCATTCAGAACAAGAATTTGAAGATCATATGTACGGAAAACATAATGGTTATATCATGTCACATTTCTTCAAACGTCCGATTGAAGGTGAAGAACTTAAAAAATTGGAAGACGAAAAAGAAGGAATGTTTCGCGAAATTTATAAAGAAAAAGTCGAAACCATTCCGCATTATTTGGAGTTTCTAGAAGAATTGAAATCTCGTAATTTTAAAACTGCAGTTGCAACATCTGCGCCGCGTGCCAATCGTGATCTTATTATAAATGCATTAAACATTGCAGACAAAATGGATTCTATGATGGCAAGCGAAGACGTAACGTCTCATAAACCAAATCCAGAAGTATATCTAAAATCTGCAGAACGCGTTGGAGTTTCTCCATCTGACTGTATTGTATTCGAAGATTCTTTTTCGGGCGTTACAGCAGGTTTAAATGCCGGAATGAAAGTAGTTGGCGTATTGAGCACGCATACCAAAGAACAATTGCCTCCATGTAGTTTTTACATCAACGATTATAGTGAAATTAATGTGGATAAAATTATTGAATTACTAAACGGGTAATAAAATTCCAATTTTTTAAATTCCAAATTCCAAAACACACAGGTAAAGGTATACACACAAACTTTACCTCAATTTTGTCATTTCGAGGAACGAGAAATCTCACGCGGGATTCACGCACTGTTGAGTTTCTAGTGCGATTTCTCGTTCCTCGAAATGACAAGTTTTAAGCATAAACTGGGTGTGTTTAACTTTGTCAAAGTTTAAAACTTTGACAAAGTTTCTAGTAATGCCAGAACTTCTTACGTATCTCCTTCTTCAAACATGGAATGACAAACTAGACGGATTTATTTTGTTTAAAAATATTCACCTTAATAAATTACCTTCAGTTTTAACTGGAGGTTTTTTTATAGTTTGAAGGGAAAAGGCTTTGGTCGAAATTGAAACCTAAAATTGCTATATTTGATTATGGAATACGGAAAATATAAAGTATCGAAGCTGGATAAAAATGTTATGAAAAAGATTATCTTTTTGAGTATTCTGCTTATGGTTTTTTCTTCATGCAAAAAAAAACACAAGGATTTAAAGGTTGAATTGCTAACGAGCCAAATAGTTTGTGTTGAAAATATTAAAAAGGATGATTTTCGGGAAGCATTTTATAAGCCAAATCAAGAATATGACAGTCTTTCAAAAAACATTCTTCATTACAGAATAACGAATATTTCAGATAAAAAATATTTTATAATGCTTAATGAAAATAGCGTGGGAACTGTAGAACGAGATCTGTATAGTGAAGCGCTGGGAAGAAAAAAGTTTGTTTTTAATTCGATTGACTTTAGTATGTATAAGAATGACTCCGTTTTAGACGGAAGTTCTACTAGAATAAAAAATATGTGTGGTAACGTTTACTATTCTGAATTTAATAAAATCAAAGAATTAGATACGATTATTAATGATTTCTTAGTAAAGAATAAATTGGATAAAAAATGTAAAATCGAATATATTGATCCATTAAATATATTTTCGCAAGGTTATTTTCTACAGCCTGGCGAAACAAAGTATTTTACTTCAATTATAAATTTACCTTATAGAAACGATCAAAAATGGTTTTCGAATATAGATACTAAAAAACCAAATTTAGGCTCTCTTTCTTTGCGAAACGATTCAATTTTTACACAAAGAACAATTACACAAAATCAAAAAAGAGAGATCAAAGAAAATGGATATGTTTTGTTTGATGGAATTGTTTATTCAAACAAAGTTCCAGTTAAATTAATAACGATTAAAAAATAGTAAGTTTTATTCCCAGAACATTTTTTGATTATGCTCTACTAAATACAGACATATATTACCCTTTTCATCTATTTGTTTTTTGATATCAAAAATAAATGAGCCTTTAGATTTTTTATTTCCGTTAGTACCACACCAGCTCCAATGGAGTTTGTTTAATTTTTTACCCTTTATTGTTGCGCTAATTTGTTCATATGGTAAAGTACCGTCAAAATAAAAGTCTTTAAAATCAATAATTTCTGTTGAATTGTCTTTTTTTAAATGTCCAATAAAAGTTTCTGCAATTACCAAAGAATCCAGATTTTCTCCGGTTTTATTATAGAATTTAACATGTAGATTTTTCAAATTTAAATAAATCGTAAAACCAATTACACACGTTATTATAAAGATTAAAGCTTTTATTTTTTTCTGTTTTGATATTTTCATTTTTTTTTAAATAGTCTTTATAAACAATCACTAAAAATGTAAAATTTATTTTTACTAGCCATTACAGACTCGCAAATTTTTATTAATTCATCAAGTACTTCTTCAGCTCCACTGTTTTGTTGAACCACTTTTTCTTTAACACGTATTAATTGGTCATAAAATTCTTTTACTCTACAGCATTCTTGTTCTTGTGCTATTGGATCATTTAAAATTGCATATTCTTCAGAATGATATTTGTAGATTAAGCTTTTTGAGTTGAGGTCTCTAAAGTTTGAATAATAATGATTAATTATGAATTCAAATTGATGTGTTGTTAATTCTAATTCATAGACTAAATTACCTAGATTATCTCTTTCTCTAAAGAATATTTCATCTAAGCAAACACTATACGGATAAAGTTTTGTCCATTTTGAAACTAGTTCTATTTTTATAGGTAAGATTTTCAAATTTTATTTTTAAAGAGCTAAAGAATTCTTATTTCAAGGGAAAATCCAACAATTCTTTAGGCTCAACATCTAAAGCATTGGCAATTTTTATTAGAGTTTTTACGCCAGTATTAATTTTAGCAATCTCTATTCGTGCTATTTGAGATTTGGTAATATTGCAGTCGTCAGCTAAACCTTGTTGGGATAAGCCTTTCTTTTCACGTAATTGTCTAATGTGAATTCCAAGATTTACAATAAAAGTTTCTTCTGAATTATTCATATTTCAAAAGTCCTAAGATTTATTTTGCATATGTAGGCAAATTAGCCTACAAATTATTATATTTGAACCAAATAAAAAATAAGATTATGACTACAGAAAACCTTTCAGAAGAATTTAAAGCTAGATTAGAAGATTTTTTCGCAAATATTATTGATCCAAAAGATATGGCGAAGTCTATACGTCGTTTAAATTATATAATAGCTTTGGGTATAATAAGAGAATCTGAAACACTGCATATTGAAATTGACAATATTGAAGATAATTATTATTGGCTCAATAAATTAGCCGAGGTTTTAGATCCTTATTTAGATGCGGAGTAATTTAAATAATCCCAAAGTAACCCCAAAGTATGTCATCCTGACGAAGGAAGGATCTTCGCAAGCAACTCTACAATCAAAATCCATTAAGCTTTGCGGAGTTTCTTGTAGGGATTCTTCGTTCTTCAGAAAGACAAGATTGTGTGAATTAGCTTTTTTAAGTGACTTTGAAAGATTTTGACTATCGTAGTTTCTGATTTTTTCCCAAATATTTCGCTCTTATGTCAATTCCGTCTTCAATGTATTCAATAGTTGGATTTTTCAAGACATAATTTTTTTGTGCAACTTCTTCTAAAGAATCAAATAATTTGGAGCCATATTTTTCAAAGATTTTTTTTGACATTTCTTCTTGATAACAAAAACCATTGAAGCCACCTAATCGACTTCCTCCACAATCTGCCCCTTTTTTTAGTTTAATGTTGTATTTTTTAAGTAGTTTTTCGAGTTCACAAAACTCTTTATTAACTGAAGTGTAATATAAAAACTTACCATTCCTAATATCTATTTTAGCTTTTTCAGTCTGGGATATACAGCAAGTATCAATTACTGTAACTTTAAGATTCTTGTTCTTAAGCCATAGTTTAACATATTCGTCTTTATTATAAACTATTTGATTTCCATTCTCGTCAATTGCTTTTCCTGTGCTTTTCGACGTACAAATTATTTTTTCAGTATATGCAAAAACTCCAATTATTAGAATTAGAAATATTGCTAAAATTATCTTTATGTTTTTTTTCATATAGAATATCGGCTAACTATTATATACAAGTTTAATATCTTTAAAAATAGATATGTATTTAAAGTCTTAGAATCAACCAAATATAGAAAACGTTTCTAGATTATAAAACCCAAAAACAGCAGTAAAACAAAAAAGCTTCTGATTTCTCAGAAGCTTTTTTAGTGCGGATAATAGGACTCGAACCTACACGCCTTGCGGCACCAGATCCTAAGTCTGGCATGTCTACCAATTTCACCATATCCGCGTAATTGTGGGTGCAAAGATAATCATACTTTCGAATATTCAAAGCGTTTTTTCAAAAAAAATATTAATTCTCTTTTTTGTACTTTTGAATTTCTATAAAAATTATTTAAATGGAAAATATTAAAGCATACGTTCAACAACATAAAGATCGCTTTATCAATGAGTTGATCGAATTATTAAAAATTCCGTCGGTAAGTGCCGACACCGCATATTCGCAAGATGTTATTGACACAGCCGAAGCTGTAAAAGAAAGTTTAACAAAAGCAGGCTGTGATTTAGTCGAAATTTGCGATACTCCAGGTTATCCAATTATTTATGGAGAGAAAATAATCGACCCAAATCTTCCTACGGTTTTAGTGTACGGACATTATGATGTACAACCGCCAGATCCAATGGAATTATGGACTTCACCACCTTTTGAACCAGTTATTAAAACTACCGAGATTCATCCAGAAGGAGCAATCTTTGCGCGTGGAGCCTGTGATGACAAAGGTCAGATGTACATGCACGTAAAAGCGTTAGAACTAATGGTGCAAACCAATACGCTGCCTTGTAACGTAAAATTTATGATCGAAGGCGAAGAAGAAGTTGGTTCTGCAAGTTTGGCTTGGTTTGTAGAACGCAACCAAGCAAAACTGAAAAACGACGTAATCCTTATTTCAGATACCGGAATGATTTCTAACCAACAACCCTCTATTACAACAGGTTTACGTGGTTTAAGTTATGTTGAGGTTGAAGTTACAGGACCAAACCGCGATTTGCATTCAGGATTATACGGTGGTGCAGTAGCGAACCCAATTAATATTTTGGCAAAAATGATCGCTTCACTTCACGATGAAGACAATCATATTACAATTCCAGGATTTTACGATAAAGTACAGGAATTATCTGCAGAAGAAAGAGCCGAAATGGCAAAAGCGCCTTTTAGCTTAGAAAAATATAAAAAAGCTTTAGATCTAAACGATGTTTACGGCGAAAAAGGATATGTAACAAACGAACGTAATTCGATTCGTCCTACATTAGACGTAAACGGAATTTGGGGTGGCTATCAAGGAGAAGGAGCAAAAACGGTTATTGCGAGCAAAGCTTTCGCAAAAATTTCAATGCGTTTAGTTCCAAACCAAGATTGGGAAGAAATCACAGAACTTTTCTCAAAACATTTCGTGAGCATCGCACCGGCTGGAGTTACGGTAAAAGTAACGCCACACCACGGAGGTCAAGGTTATGTAACGCCTATTGACAGCATTGGTTACAAAGCAGCAAACATGGCGTATACGGAAACTTTTGGAATTCCTGCAATTCCAGTTCGTTCTGGCGGAAGTATTCCAATTGTAGCTTTATTTGAAAAAGAACTAAAAAGCAAAACCATTTTAATGGGCTTCGGATTAGACAGTGACGCAATTCACTCGCCTAACGAACATTTCGGAATCTTCAATTTCTTGAAAGGAATCGAAACTATTCCGTTGTTTTACAAGTATTTTGTGGAATTAAGTAAATAAGGTTTTGCCACGAAGGCACTAAGACACAAAGTTTTTAAGTTTTCAGAACTTTGTCAAAGTTGACTTCAATATAAATCCGTTCAGAAATGAGCGGATTTTTTTTGGACGTTTGCTGTCCTAACAGGTTTTTAAAACCTGTTAGGTATAAATAAGTTTAGCAGATAGAATCTTTGTCAAAGTTCAAAACTTTGACAAAGAAGAAACACACTGATTTTAAAATATTTAAAAAAATTCTTGCGTATTAAAAAATTAACTCTACATTTGTAGAACAACATCTATAAATGTAGAGACAAATGATTAGAAATTTAGTTATTATAATGATTCTGTTTTCATTTTTTGGATGTAAGCCAGAACAGATCAATCAGAAAGTAGATAAAAAAAGAGAAGGCAAATGGGTTGATGTTTATGTTCAGGATAATATCGAATACAAATCAATAGAATATTACAAACACAATGAACCTGTAAAAAAATGGAAGACCTATATAAACGGCAAAATCTATAAAACCGAGAAATACAAAAAAGGAATCTGTGTTGTAAAAAGTTATTACGAAAACGGAAAACTAGAATCTAAAGGAAACACAAAACTCGAAGTAAACGAAAAAGAAACGCATTGGTTTTATTATGGAGATTGGAAATTTTATTCGGATAAAGGAAAACTAACTCAAATAAAAAAATACGATAAAGGCGAATTGATTTCGGAAGAAAAAATTGAAGAACAAAGAAAATAGAGTAAAGAAAACTTTGCGTCTTTGCGAGATTAATTTAGCGCATTAATTAAACACATAGAAACATAGATTTTTTTGCTAAGCTTAGAGCAGAATGGATAAAGCTTTATTTCGCATAGTAATAGCTCAATTAAAACAAAATAAAAACATGCAATTATCAAATTCAGAAGAACAATTAATGGAACATCTTTGGAAGCTTGAAAAAGCATTCATGAAAGATTTGCTAGAAGCGTATCCAGAACCAAAGCCGGCGACAACAACCGTTGCAACTTTGTTAAAGCGAATGATTGATAAAAAATTTGTCGCGTACAACGAATTCGGAAACTCTAGAGAATATTATCCGCTGGTCAAAAAAACAGCTTATTTCTCTAAACACGTAAACGGACTAATTAGCAATTTTTTTAATAATTCGGCATCACAATTTGCTTCGTTTTTTACAACTGAAACCAATTTGTCGACATCAGAATTAGAAGAACTTAAGAAAATAATCGATTCACAAATTCAAAAAAAGAAAAAATGATAACGTATCTTTTAAAATCAGGAATACTGCTTTTGGTTTTTTACGCAGTATATAAATTGTGGTTAGAAAACGAGAAATTGTTTCGTTTTAATCGAGCTTATCTGTTGTTGAGTTTAGTTTTTAGTTTAATAATTCCATTACGGCTTATTTCATTTCAAAGAGCAGTTTCTAATAAAATTGCATTGATTCAATTAGACCAATTGGTGATTCAGAAAAGTAACGAAAGTTTAAAAACATTAATCGAAAATCTAAATTTAAACAACATCATTCTAGGGATTTATAGTATTGCAGTTTTGATGCTTACAATTCGCTTTGTTCTGAATTTGTATTCTTTTTATCAAAAAATGAAAAGAAACGAAACCCAATTTGTAAATGGAGAGAAAGTAGTTTTAATGGAAGAATTTGCTTTGCCTCATTCGTTCTGGAATGCTATTTTTATTAATAAAGTAGAATTTGAAAATAGAAGAATTCCATCAGAATTAATTGCGCACGAAAAAGCACATTTAAGGCAAAAACATACTTTAGATATTCTATTTGTAGAATTTCTACAAATTATACTTTGGTTTAATCCAATCATTATCTTCTACAAAAAAGCGATAAAACTCAATCATGAATTTTTGGCTGACGAAGCTGTAAATGTTGAGTTTAATTCTGTTTCAAATTATCAGAATCTATTGCTTGATATTGCTTCAAATAAAACTAACATCGCTTTGGCGAGTAATATTAATTATCTAATAACTAAAAAACGTTTCCTTATGATGACCAAAAAACAATCTCCAATTAAAGCCGTATTTAAAGTATTCACCGTTGGTGTGGTTTGTAGTTTAGTATTGCTGATTTTTAGCACAGAAAGCATTGCGCAGACAGATAAGAACAAAACTAAAGTTCCAGATGGTTCTACAGTTGGTTTTGATACCGAAAACGTAAAACAACCTGAGTTTCCAGGCGGAATGACTGAGTTTTATAAATTTGTAGGCAAGAATTTTAAAACGCCCGCAGAAGCTTCTAAAAATAAGATTGAAGGAAAGATAAACATGAAGTTTACGATAGAAAAAGATGGCTCAGTATCAGAAGTTGTTGTTATAAATGATTTAGGTTACGGATTAGGAACAGAAGCGGCTCGTGTAATAAGACTTTCTCCAAAATGGATTCCTGCCAGCGAAAGAGGTGTTCCTGTGCGTGTACAATACGATTTGCCAATAACAATTCAGGCAGAAAAATAAGAATCAAGAATAACGTATCACTGCAAGATAAATAGACGCTTACACCTGTCAACTAAAAATAAAAAATCCGCTTCTATGTCTGGAAGCGGATAAATTAAAAACTAAAAAAAAATCTCAAAAAAAATTAACCAAGAATTAAAATAAGTCCGGATTATAGCCAAAGTAAGGCATGGTTTGCTCGTTAAAAATAACGCCATACTCTTCCAGTTCTTTTAAAATAGGCAGATAAACCTCTTTGTTTATAGGGAGTTGAACACCTGGAGTGGTAATTTTGCCGTTTAATATTAATAAGGTCGCTATAGCAACAGGTAATCCTACCGTTTTTGCCATTGCAGTATAGGTTTGGTCGTCGCCAATGCAGACCATTTTAGAGTCTATTTGTTTTTTCTCACCATTTAGTTCGTATCCAAACTTGTGGTACATTACAATCATATCTTTATCGTCTGGCTCTAAAGTCCAGCTGTCAGACAATATCTTTTCTAAGATTTGTGCAGGAGTAGCATTTTTCAAATTCACTTTCTTGTTTGGATTAAACAAATCCAGTTCTAGAAGTTTGTCCCACATAATATCATCCTGATCGATTTTTAAAATCAATCGCGTTTTAATTTCCACAGAATCTGTTGGATGATACGGCAGAAAAGAATTTACGAATTGTCGGTAACTCATGTTTTCAGAATCCTCCATGATATAACTGTCGTCTGTCATACCAAGCTGCACAAACATATTCCAAGCTTTAGAAAAACCAACTCTTCTAATCGTTCCTCTGTATAAAGTTAGAATATCGTCGAGACCATAAATAGAGCGGTATTTTAGAGAATCACGATTCGAGTATGCCTCGAATTTTCCGTAATCTTCAACTTCAAGAAATTCAGTTCTTCTAAATAAATTACAATAGGGAATGTATTTATAAGTGCCTTCTTGTACAAATTTTGCAGCACCGCCTTGTCCAGCTAAAACCACATTTCGTGGCGCCCAGGTAAATTTGTAATTCCACAAATTATTGTCAGATTCAGGAGCAACAAGTCCGCCGCAGAAAGATTCAAAAAGCAGCATATTACCGCCTTTTGCTCTAATTTCATCAATGACTTTCATGGCGCTCATGTGATCGATTCCGGGATCAAGACCAATCTCATTCATAAAAATAAGATTGTTTTCTTTAGCTTCTAAATCTAAAGCCTGCATCGCATCACTTATATAAGAAGCCGTTACAAGATGTTTTTTGAAGAGAAGACAATCTTTTGCAATTTCTATATGTAAATGAGCCGGAAGCATCGAAATTACAATTGAAGCTTTTTCTATGGCGGTTTTTCTTTCTTCGGTATTAAAAATATCTAAAGCTATTGGAGTTGCGTTAGGATGTTTCTGTGTCTTTTTTTCGGCCAAAGCCAAAGATAAGTCGGCTACAATAAGATGTAGATTTTCACTTTCTGATTTTGATAGTAAATACCGTATCAAAGATGAAGCAGATCTGCCGGCTCCAATTATTAAAACACTTCTCATACTTTAAATATTTAACACAAATATATTAAAATGTTATAAATATAACAATCAAAATAAAATAAAGTTGAATTGAATTTTTCGTAAAACTAAAATTAGTGGTGATTTTTTCTGGAAATATTTCAAAAAGGAATACTATTTTTCAGAACGTTTGAAGTATTTTTGTGTAAAAATTGAAAGTACTTATATTATGAAAAGAAGAATCGTTTTAACTGGAGCTTTTATCGGAATGTTAGCTATTATTTTGGGGGCTTTTGGAGCTCATTTATTAAAGAAATACCTTTCGGTAGAACAGCTAAATACTTTTGAAGTTGGGGTTCGTTATCAAATGTATCATGCTTTCTTTTTATTCTTTATTTCTACTCGAAAAGACATTGCCGAAAAAACTTTAAAAACAATATACAATTTAGTTGTGGCAGGTGTCTTACTTTTTAGCGGATCTATCTATTTAATCGCTACAAAAAATGTTACTGTATTTGATTCTAAAATTATCGTATTCGCAACACCTTTGGGTGGTTTTTTATTAATTATTGCTTGGGCGGTGTTATTTGTTACGATTTTGAAGAGAAAATCATAAAATCCAGAATAAAAAATTCTATCTGAAAATTAATCTTTAATTTTGCTTTATAAATAACATATAATCTTGGTTATGTGAATTTATTCTGTTTTTTGTCTTTTTTGATGAAAAATATAACAGATTCATTTTCTGGATTCTATTAGACAAATTTAGAGCAGTTGATTTTCTGTTTTTTTTATTTTAAAGATTGAATTTTCTTTTTTTTGTTTTAAATGAAAGTGAAATTTGATTTTTAGAGGAAAATAAAAGTTAAACTGTTATTTTGAATTTTATTTAAATATCACACACAACTTAAAATTTATGAACGCTAACACAATTTTCACGCAATCGATTTCGCTTAATGACTTAGGAATTGAAAATGCAAATGTACGCTACCAATTATCTGCAGATGAATTGCATGAAATTACTGTGCAGTCTGGCCAAGGTGTTGAGAACTCTACTGGAGCATTGGCTATTAATACGGGTGAGTTTACAGGACGTTCTCCACAAGATCGTTTTATTGTGAAAGACAGTATAACGGAAGACAAAGTTTGGTGGGGAAATGTAAATATTCCTTTTTCATCAGATGCTTTCGATAAATTATATAATAAGGTAACGAAGTTTTTATCAAATAAAGAAGTTTTTGTTCGCGATTCTTACGTTTGTTCAGATGAAAACTATAGATTAAATGTACGTGTAGTAACAGAAACAGCTTGGTCTAATTTGTTTTGCTACAATATGTTTTTAAGACCAGAAGAGTCTGAATTAACAAATTTTACTCCAGAATGGACTGTAATTTGTGCACCAAGTTTTATGGCAGATCCTGCTGTAGACGGAACACGTCAGTCTAATTTTGCTATTTTAGATTTTACTAAAAAAGTAGCTTTAATTGGCGGAACTGGTTATACTGGAGAAATGAAAAAAGGAATTTTTTCTGCTTTAAATTTCATTTTACCAGTTGATAAAAATGCTTTACCAATGCACTGCAGCGCAAATGTTGGTGAAGAGGGTGATACAGCAATTTTCTTCGGATTATCTGGAACAGGAAAAACAACTTTGTCTGCAGATCCAGAGCGTAAATTAATTGGAGACGATGAACACGGTTGGACTAGCGAAAACACTGTTTTCAACTTTGAAGGCGGTTGTTATGCTAAAGTTATTAATTTGACTGAAGAAAATGAACCAGATATTTTTAGAGCAATTAAAAAAGGTGCTCTTTTAGAAAATGTGGTTTTTAAAGCGGGAACAAACGAAGTAGATTATGATGATGTTTCTATCACTCAAAATACGCGTGTAAGTTACCCAATCTCTCATATCGACAATATTCAGCCGGGATCTATAGGGCATAATCCTAAAAATATATTTTTCTTAACAGCAGATTCTTTCGGAATCCTGCCTCCAATTTCAAAATTAACTCCAGGGCAGGCGGCTTACCATTTTATTTCTGGATATACGGCAAAAGTAGCTGGAACAGAAGCAGGAGTTACAGAACCACAACCTAATTTTTCTGCTTGTTTTGGAGCACCATTTATGCCTTTGCACCCAACGCGTTATGCTGAAATGCTGACTCAAAAAATGAAAGATGCTGGTGTAAAAGTTTGGTTAATCAACACAGGATGGACTGGTGGAGCGTACGGAACAGGAAGCCGTATGAAATTAAAATATACTCGTGCTATGATTACTGCTGCATTAAACGGCGAATTAGATGACGTAGTATATGAAAACCATAAAGTGTTTGGAATTGCAAAACCGCAAACTTGTCCAAATGTACCAAGTGAAATCTTAAACCCAAGAAATACTTGGGAAGACAAAGATTTATACGATAAAAAAGCAAATGAATTGGCTCAGAAATTTAAAGCTAATTTTGCAAAATTTGAAGAATTTGCCAATGCCGAAATTTTGGCTGGCGCACCGATTACAGAATAAGGGCAATTACTAATTCAAACTAAAAAAAGCTGTTCAGTGATGAGCAGCTTTTTTGTTTTTATAAGTTTCAGGTTTCAGGTTTCAGGTTTCAAGTTTCAGGTTTCAGGTTTCAAGTTTCAGGTTTCAGGTTTCAGATTTCAAGTTTCAAGTTTCAAGTTTTGGGTTGAACCTGAAACTTGAAACCTGAAACAAAAACTAACTATTTTTTACTTTCGTCAATACGTTTCTGCATTAAATCCCAAGTGTAATAATGGAAAGTCATTCCGTTGCTCATGGCAACAAAAAGGCCGTTTTTGAATCTTCTTCCTAAATTAATGCTTGTTGCATCAGCTCCGTCACATTCTATTGTTGAAGTTGGGATTTCTGCTAATAAAGGATATTCGTTAGGATTTCCTTTTGCACCTTCTCTCGGATAAACCATGAAAGTATTTGCTTGTTGATTAGAAACTAAAATATAACCTGTAGAATCAGTCTTTTTGTAAATCGCGATTCCTTCATTATCAGCTTTAAAACCAGTTTTTCCAAATAATGCTAATTCTTTATTATCATTTAAAGCAGGATCAGCTTTGTATTTTCTAATTCCGAATTGTTCGTCACAATACAAAACAGTTCCCAGTTCATTATCAACCGCAATAGCTTCAATTTCTTTTTTACCGCTGTAAGCTCCAAATTTTCTAACCACTTTTGCAGTTGCAAATTTTCCAACTCCAGAAAGTTCATATTGCCATAAATAAGTTCCAGAAGGTCCAGATTTTCTTCCCACAATAGCAAAAATCTTCTTATCGCTTGGGCGTGTGTATAGTGCAATTCCCATTGGGTCACGTAATGTTTCACCTTCAAAAACTGGAATTCCGCCGTTATCGATAGCATTTAAATCAGGCAGACTAAAAATTCTAATTTTATTGTTTTCACGTTCTGTAGTTACTGCAACGTCTACTTTTTTGCCGTCAATAATTAATCCATAAGCAATGTCAACATTATTCGGACGTTTTAAAACTTCAGATTTTGCTGTTATTTTTCCATTCAAATCAAAAGCATACAAAGCACCGTCGGTATCTTTATCAGTTCCCACAATAATACTTTTTGAAGGATCTGTTGGGTGAATCCAAATAGAAGGATCATCAGTATCGTGAGGCAGAGCTGTTGTAACAATGGTTGGTTTTACTGCATTGGGTGCAACTGGAGCTAATTTATCGTCTTTGCAAGCTATAACTGAAAAGCTTAGAAGTAAAAAGGCGATTATAGATTTATTTCTCATTTTGTATTTTATTTTAATGCAATTAGACAGAGCAACTATACCCTGTCTAATTTAAGAATTTTAAAAAAGTATATTACAAGTCTAATTTCAATCCGAAATTATAACGAGCTTGGTAATATTCGGCTTGTTTCGTATGTGCTTCAACTCCTTGGTAGTAACGTAACGGCTGGTTTGTTAAGTTATTAGCTTCTGCAAAAAGACGAAGTTTTGGAGTAATTTTATAAGAAGCATTAGCATCTAAGAAAAATTGCTTGTCATAATAACTGTCTTTATAAGACTCAGAACCTAATTCATCTAAATAATCAGAAGTAAAGTTTGTTGAGATTCTAGCAGAAAAACGTTTGTTTTCCCAAGAAAGAGATCCATTAAACATGTGAGGCGTTGTACCCGGAAGACTAATGTTATTTCTTTCGTTTCCGTCTTCATCGGCAATTCCTTTTGCTTTAGATTTTGTGTACGTATAGTTTAGATAAACAGCAAAACCTTTTAAGAATTTACCAGGTAAAAAATCTAACTGACGTTGAAAAGCAACTTCAAAACCATAAACATCAACATTGTCTCCGTTTCTTGATTGTACAAATGACCAGTTCTCTCCTGCTGGAATTGGGTTGGCTTGATTTGGGAAATCAGCAGCAAATTTTGCATCTGTATATTGGTTGTCGCTGTAGTTGTAAATGAAGTCATTTAATCTTTTGTAGAAAACACCTCCAGAAATCAAACCAACAGATTTAAAATAATTCTCAACCATAAAATCATAGTTATAAGAATAGGTAACATTAAGATCTGGATTTCCAGCTGTAATTTCTTTATCGGCAGCAATGTTATTTACATAAGGGGCTAATGCATAATAGTTTGGTCTTGCTAAAGCTGTTGTAGCAGCAGCTCTTAAAACTAAATCTTTTGTAGCATTATATTGAAAAGAAATACTTGGCAATAAGTTAGTATAAGCGTTTGTATTGTTGATTTTACTTTCTAGTTCTTCTTCATCCAAAACGCGGTTTCCTGTATAATCAATGTGAGTATTCTCTACACGAAAACCTAAAACCATAGAAAGTTTATCGTTAAAATCTTGATCCCATCTTACATAAGCAGCATAAATACTTTCTTTAGCATTATAATTTACAGCCAAATATTCTGCTGGATCTGCCTCTTTTTCAAATAATGAAGCATTATTTAAATCAAGACTTCCTAAGAAATTTGCAGATGCAAAAGCTCCCGGAACATATTTGCTTCCCGGATTAAAACCTTGTCCGTTATAATAACTGTTTGGAACTTCAGACAACAAATCCATTCCGTCGTTTAATGGACTGTAAGAGTAAAAAATGTTATCTCTTTTCTTTTCTTTCAAACGAAGTCTAAGACCAGTTCTAAGTCTTCCTTTTTGATCTGAAATAACAGTAAAAGGAAAACGGATGTTTACTTTAGCGCCAAATTCACTTTCACTTGTATCATCTGTGTTTTCTGTAACCGAGTCAAATTTAAATTGATCTGTAGCTTCTCCAGTAGTAGTTAAAAGCGGGAATCTTAAATCAGATAAATCCTCAGTCATTTCTAAACCTTTCTGACGGTATTCGATATAGCGTTCTCCCGGACGATATTCTCTTGCTTTAGCATAATTTGCAGACCAGTCTAAATCTAATTTAGAGTTGATTAAATGCTCTCCGCGAATAGAATAATTTTGTACACGCTGATCTTCTAATCTTCTGTTTTTGTTTCTGCTGTTGTCCAAACCACCTTTTGTCTGACGTTTTACACGACCTTCAAAACCTGTAATTTCTTCACCATTATAAATAGGTTCAATATCATCGTAAGTCGTTCTAAAACGGTTTTCTCTATCGTCTCTCCAGTTGTAAATTGCATTAGCAAAAATGGTATTGTTTTCATTAAATTTATAATCTAAAGCAACAGAACCACTGCGGCGAATACGTTGTACATCGTATTTTCTGATTTCTGCAGCTTGAAGATATTCATTTCCGAAATCATCTTTTACCCATTCGTTTTCGATGTTATCAGAACCATAATCAACATTGTTGTAAGAACCGCTGAAAACTACTCCTAATTTATTGTTTAAGAATCTATTTCCATAAACAAAACCTGCAGTATAACTTGCGTGTTCGCGTATAGGTAAATAACCGCCTGCAAGAGTTGCAGAGATTCTTTCGCCGTTTGGAGTTGCTCTTGTAATTAAGTTTACAGAACCTCCAATAGCATCAGCATCCATATCTGAGGTTAAAGTTTTATTTACTTCAATAGTAGAAATCATATCAGATGGAATTAAATCCATTTGTACATTTCTGTTGTCACCTTCGGCAGAAGGAATTCTGTCGCCATTTAAAGTTACAGAATTTAAAGATGGAGCCAAACCTCTAATAATAATGTTTCTAGCTTCACCTTGGTCATTTTGCATTGTAATACCCGGAACGCGTTTAAGAGCATCACCAACGTTAGCGTCAGGAAAACGTCCCATTTGATCAGACGAAATCACGTTTCCGATGTTTTTATTGTTTTTTTGCTGGTTTAATGCTTTGGCTTGACCTTTTAAGATGTCTCCAACTATAACCTCATTCAACTCAGTTCCAGAAGTTTTAAGAGAAAAATCAATTACATTGTTTTTTCCTTGCTCAACCTTTATTTCTTGAGTTAAAGAAGTGTATCCAATATATTTTACCTGAACTTGGTAAGTACCTTCATTAATGTTTAATAATTCAAAACGACCGTTGTAATCAGAAACAGAATATTTGTTTTCTCCTACAATTTGGATCATTGCCCCAGGTAAAGGCAGTTTGTCATCAGCATCTAATATCTTTCCAGATATTATTGCTTTTTGAGCAAAACCTGTTACGGCTAGTAATAAGAATGCTGCTAATAGATAAGTTTTTTTCATTGCGATTGGTTTTATTTTTGCGAATCTAAAGCCTGCATATTATTAAACTCCCTAAAAAAAATTAACGTAGTGTTATGATTTCTCTTGTAAAAACGCAGCTTATTAATATTAAAATAACATTTGCGACATAGGGTATGGAAATTTGTTAAGTAAAAACAAATCGACTATTTGCATGAGAATCAAAAATTTGGCGCTAAATTTGCCGTATCAATCACAATCAAAAATCATCAATCATGTTAAAACAATTTTTTATCCTTTGTTCAGGAGCAGACCGAGATCTCTTGGAAGGCTGCTCAGAAGGCGAGCAAACCAAATATGTAGGTATTGGAGCCACTGTTTTTTTTACCGCAGTTATGGCTTTCTTAGCCAGTGCTTATGCACTTTTTACTGTTTTCGACTCTATTTATCCCGCTTTAATTTTCGGGTTTGTTTGGAGTTTATTGATCTTCAATTTAGATCGATTTATTGTTTCTACAATCAAAAAAAGAGACCGCTTTTTAGACGAATTTCTACAGGCAACACCTCGAATCGCATTAGCAATTATTATTGCAATTGTAATTTCGAAACCATTGGAAATTAAAATCTTCGAAAAAGAAATTAATACCGTTTTATTGAAAGAAAAAAACGAAATGGAATTGGCCAATAAAAAACAAGTTGGCAATTATTTTAAATCTGATTTGGATAAAAATAAAGCTGAGATTGCAGCTTTAAAAGGTGATATTCTAAAAAAAGAGAAAGAAGTAAACGCTTTATATTCTACTTATATTACCGAAGCAGAAGGAACTACAGGAACTAAGAAATTGGGTAAAGGCCCAGTTTATAAAGAAAAACGAGAAAAACACGATGCTTCTCTAAAAGAATTTGAAGTACTTAAAACAACTAACGAGGCTAAAATTGCCGAGAAAGAAAAAATTGGCAGACAGCTTCAAGCAGATTTAGACAAAAAAGTATCGCAGACACAGCCCATTATAGAAGGTTTTGACGGATTAATGGCGCGCATTAATGCTTTAAATAAATTACCTTGGTTGCCCTCGTTTTTTATAATGCTGTTGTTTCTAGCAATCGAGACTTCTCCAATTATTGCTAAATTATTAGCTCCAAAAGGCGAATTTGATTTTAAGCAGGAAGAAGCAGAAACGGCTATGAAAGCGACTTTAGCACAGAATAAATACCAACGTGATTTATTGGTTAAAACGAGTGCCGAAATGCACGATAAAATTTATGCAGATATCGCCGAAGATAAAAGTCTTTACGATTTACAACGTAAAAATGCGAAGGAGTTATTAGAATTACAATCGCACAACTTTTTAGACAAACAAAAAGCGACACTTTAAGGTTTAACCACAAGCTTAGCAAAAGACAATAAAAAACCCAGCATTTTTAAAAATGCTGGGTTTTCTTTTATAGCGTGCTTTGCGTAAATCTTTTCGAACCTTGCGGTTTGGAGATTTTACATATAGCTTAAAATCTCTTTTTTAAACGTGTCGTATTCGCCTTGCATAATAAGACCATTATCCAATAACTTTTTGTAATTCTGTAATTTATCAAAAAGTTCTTCTTTAGATAATTCGCTTAATTTACGATCTCCTGTTGAAGTTGGAGCTTGTGGCTGAATTGGCTCATAAGTTTCTGTAAAAGATGGAGTAACAGCAGGCAGAATTTCTGCATAATTTGTTACTTCTTCTGTTTCAACTTCTTCGATTTCGTCTTCGGTTTCAACTTCTGGCTCTTCTTCTTGTATTGCTTCAACTACAGGAGTTGCAGCAGTAACAGCTGGATTTTTTAATATATCCAATTGTTCTTTAGCGTAAGTGAAAATTTTACGAGCCTGAATTTTAGGGATATAATCTATAGAAGTCTGAATGTCTGTTTTAGTAGAAAAAGAAAATTCTGAACCCAAAATTCCTTCTTTTACAAAAGTTCCCACAATTTCATCCCAAGTATAATCTGTAAAATCCATAGAAAGACCTAAGTTTTTAGGTTTACAGATAATGATTCTTTTATTTGTTAATACAATACTATCAGGAAAAACAGTGATTGCTGGTTTTTTCTGAACTGCAATATAACCAACCTCTTCGCCTCTCATCAATAAATCGTTGAGTTTTGAAGTGATTTTTTCAATTGCTTTTGGATCTTGTTCTTCGTTTAAAAACTTTTTAAATTGTTCTTTCATGTGTTATAAATTGAGTAACCGAGTTGCTAAGTTTTTTTTTCTAACGTTGCAAATGTAATGCCTAATTTTCTAATTCAATAATTTCATTCTGAATTTTCTTTGTCAAACTTTTGAAAACCAATTCATACGAATGATCAATCAATTCTTTCACCAATTTAGCAGGCAGATTTCCGTTTAAAGCAATCGTATTCCAATGCACTTTGCTCATATGAAATCCGGGTTTTATCTCTTCATATTCTGCTCTTAATTCTTCTGCGCGATCAGGATCACACTTTAAATTGACAGACGGCTCATTCTTTTCCCATTGTGACAAAGAAGATAAAGCAAACATTTTTCCGCCCACTTTAAATACCAGAGTATCCTCATCAAAAGGAAAATGTTCCGTAACGCCTTTTTTAGAAAGGCAGTATTCATAATACATTTCTAGGTTCATAAACTTTATAATTTCATTTTTTCTTCAACTTTTTCAATTGGTTTAGCTATAAATTTTGGCGCATCAAAGCGATACCCAAAGTACAGCAAACCGTATATTTTATTATTTTCAGTACTGCTTTTACTATCTTCATTGTACCAGCTTACATTAAAATTAAAACCAGCACCAAAAAGAATGTTATTAGAATTATAACCCATTTTAATACCGCCTTCCAGAAATTTTGTAAAGTAAGTTTCCTTTTCAACAGTATGTACCTCAGAATCGCCAGATTTATCTTTAGAGAATCGAACTCCTAAAGAAGGTGTCAAATTTGGTGCAATATAAAACTTATCCCGAATAATAAAATTATAATAATAACTCAACCCCAATCGTATATTAAAGTTATCTTCTTTACTGTTATTACCGCCTTGATCAAAAGAAAAACGATTGTAATCGTACCATAAAGTTGGAATAAAACTTCCCGCACTTTTTTTCTGCCATTCCGTAAACGAAGAAATACTTCTAAGCGAAAACTTCGGATTAAAAACATAAGAAGTCGACATTCCGTAGGTTACATTTTTTAGATTTGGAAATTGATAATACGGATCTTTTCCTTTTACCCAGCCGGGCGTAAAATCGTCTGTATTTTCGACATAATAACCTCTTACTTTACTGTATTGGAAATTTTGAAGCCAATGCCCTAAAAATAGCCGAAAATTATAATCAGAGAAAGAAGATTTACCTTTTAAGTCATTGTCATTATTTCCTCCAAAAAACTTCGGAAAGAATCCATAACTAAAACCAATAAATTTATAATCGACCGTAAAGAATAATTTGTAATCGTTGTTTGGAACAATCTTTAGGTTTTCGCTTTCTTTTGCCTTATAAAAGTAAGTATCAGTTTGCGTACTTACATTAGCTTTCACCATAATTTTATCAGGATAATAAATAAAATTTACAGTGTCTTTTTTAGATTTACTTTGAGCAGATCCTAAATGAAAAACAAAGAAAATAAAAGGCAGACAAAAAAAAGATTTGAAAAAATCTGAAGGATAAATTGTGGAATTTATTTTGACTGCTATTCTCATTTAAAAAAATAGGAATTTAAAACAGTCTAAATATAGTGTTTTTATTACGAAATATCATTTCGTGTTTCTCAGAAATAAAGAATTAAAAGTGTTTTTTAAAGTTTACTTTTTGCCAATTTCACCAAGATGTGTATATTTAAAACCCGTTTCATATTTCAATCCATAACCAAAAAAGCGATCCATTGCAGCATGCGAAAATAAGATTGTACCAATTAACTGCAAAACTTCAATATGGAGATAACTTCCTAAAATGTAAAGTAAAATCGCAATCCCTCTATGATGAAATACGTTATATGAAAACGCGCCGATTTTAGCATTAACAGCATAACCCAGCATCGATAAATCGGGAGCCAAAATCAAAGCCAAAAACCACCACCATTGATAATTTAGGAGACTAAATAAATAGATTCCGAAAATAAATAAGCCTAACTCTTCTAGTTTAAGTGCTGTTTTCATTTGATTACTTTTTCCATCATTTTTTCAGGATGATTTAAGGCCGTAAATCCAAATTTCTTATACAAGAAATGAGCATCCGTAGTGCCTAATCTCCAGAGTTTTATTTCTTTTAAAGCAGGTTCATTCATCATAGTTTTAATCAAAACAGACGAATAACCTTTTCCTCGGTGTTCTTCTATAATAAAAACATCCATAACATATCCAAAAACTACATAATCGGTAATCACGCGGGCAAAACCAATTTGTTTTTCATCAAGATAAATTCCAAAGCAAAATGAAGCATCAATTGCAGTCTGAACTTCTTCTATTGTCCGCGGAGCAGTCCAATAAATATCTTTTAGAAAACTTTGAATAAATGAAATATCAAGTTTGTTTTTATCAGTAGAAACTTTAATCATAAATGGTTAATTTTTTGCCACGAATTACACGAATTACACAAATTTTACATCAGAAAAGCTCAATTTTTAATTCGTGAAAATTAGTGTAATTCGTGGCAGTCTTTTTTATAATCAATTTACAAAATCTTATACAAAATTGGTTTGCTCGGACTCGCATCATTTTCAAACGAAGCAATTTGTAAATTCAGGATATAATTTCCATCTTCAATTTCATCACCCGCATAAATCATTTCCGTAACGGTTGCATTTAGTCTTGCGTCAGGATTTAGATGAAGCGTGTCTTTTACATTCCAAAACGCTTTATGTGCTAATAATTTTCCTTCGTCATGTTCTTTATCAACACTTGGTAAATCAATTAATAAATGCTGAATTTCGCTTTCGCGGATAAAAACTGCAGCATCTTCAGCTAAATACGGCGGATTTGTATTAGAATATTTTCTTGATTTTTTAGCTGCCTGGTTCGGAAGTGTTCGGATAATTAAAGCTTCGGTCATGCCTTGCAAAGCCGAAGCATTTGTCACATTGAGCGAAGTCGAAATGTGTTCTTTAGTAATCACCAAATCTTCGCCAATAGTTTCAGGTTCAATCGTAATCAATTTTGCTAAAAAGAAAAAGGTTTTCAGCGACTGATTGATACTGTAAAAATCATTTGTAATATGTCCCAAACATTCCGTGTGCGTTCCATGCCCATGCGGATTAAAGAAAATATTATTGAAATTCGTAGATGATTTTCCTTCAGAAACCTTCCCAATCCAATCTCCAAAAACTACAGGTTCAATAGTTGGTTTTTCGATATACCAAGCAATCGGATTTTCGTCTGTGTTGGTTAAAGGAATCGAAATATCAATGGGTTTTGAAAGGTCAATTTCGAATATTTGATTTTTATGTTTTATTGTTGCGAGCATATTCAATCAATAGATTATTTGAGGTTTTACAACACTTCTGGATTGGCAATATTTGTTGGATTATTGTTGATGAAATTCATCACATTTTCAAAAGCTTTTTCAAAATACAATTCATAACCATTTTGTTCTACGTAACCAATATGAGGCGTACAAACTACATTTGGTAATTGTAACAATTCAAAATTAGCATCGTAAATGGGCTCATCTTCATAAACATCTACACCTGCAAATCCCGGATTACCTTCTTTTAAACTTTCTAATAAAGCTCCTTTTTCAATTAATTCTGCTCTAGCTGTATTGATTAAAACAGCCGTCGACTTCATTACTTTCAAATCAGATTTTTTTACAATTTCAAAAGTACTTTCGTTCAAACGAAGATGCAAAGTTACAACGTCACTTTCGGCGAAAAATAGTGCTTTAGAATCTGCTTTTTTAAAGCCATCTAAAACAGCTTGATTTCTCGAATTTTCACTTCCCCAAACCAAAACATCTGCTCCAAAAACAGCTGCGTATTTTGCAATTTGCTGGCCGATTTTTCCGTAACCCCAAATTCCGATGGTTTTTCCTTTTATGGTTGAACCAATATTAATCTGCCATTTTCCTTCTTTCATGCCTTGAATTGCCTGCGGAATCTGACGAACAGTATTCATTATCAAAGCCCAAGTCAATTCTGATGGCGCAATAGGAGAGCCAATTCCTTCTGCAACAGCAATTTTATATTTTGTGCAGGCATCAACATCAAGATGATTTGATTTTTTACCGGTCTGACTTATTAATTTCAAATTAGGCAGTCTCGAAAGTAAATCTTCGTTGATTTCTGTTCTTTCTCGAATCAAAACTAAAATTTCGGAATCTTTTAATAATACAGCCAATTTAGAATTGTCTTTCTCAGTGTGATTAAGAACCGTAACGTCTAAACCTTTTAGCATTTTAAAACATTCTAGTTTTTCAACTGCATTTTGATAATCGTCTAATATTGTAATCTTCATAGTCTGTTTAACCGCAAAGTGCGCAAAGTTTTTTATTTAATATAACCGCTAAGTTCGCCAAGCTTTGTGCAAAAAATCTTTGCGCTCTTTGCAGTTAAAGGCTATTCCAAATTTAAGTAAAATAGATCTGATGCAATTCCATCCGTCAAGAATTTTCCTTTCGCGGTTGGTCTTAAAATATTCTCAGTAATATAAACCAAATCATCGTTTAAGAATTTCTGTGCTTGTTTATTTAGATAATTTAAATATTCAGGACCAAATTCATTCTCAATTCTTTCTAGAGAAACGCCCCAAATGGTTCGTAATCCCGTCATAATATATTCGTTATAACGATCTGAAACGGTCAGGGTTTCAGTTTCTATCGGAAGTTTATTTTCTTGAATAGATTTTATATAAAGCGAATTATTAGCGACATTCCAACCTCTTTTTTTACCATCGTAACTATGAGCAGAAGGACCAACGCCAATGTATTTTTTGCCCAGCCAATAAGCCGAATTGTTTTTAGAGAAGTAATTTTCTTTACCAAAATTGGACAATTCGTAATGAATGAAATCATTTTTTTGAAGCATTTCGACCAAAATCATAAAATGATTAGAAGCCACTTCATCTTGAGGTTCGGCAATTTTTCCAGTATCAATAAGTTTCCGTAAAGCCGTTTTAGGTTCAACCGTTAAAGCATAACTTGAAATATGCGGGATACCAAAACTCAATGCCGTTTCAATATTCTGTTTCCACATTTCATCAGTTAATCCTGGAATTCCGTAAATTAAATCTAATGAAATATTATCAAAATATTTAGTTGCTTCTGCTAAACAATTTTTGGCTTCCGCCGAATTATGGGCACGATTCATCAATTTTAAATCTTCTTCAAAAAAAGATTGAATACCGATACTCAAACGGTTTATCGGACTTTTCGATAATTCTAAAATTCTTTCTTTTGATAAATCATCAGGATTGGCTTCCAGAGTAATTTCTGGATTTTCAGAGACTTTATAATGCTCGTAAACCGTATCAATCAAAAGCTGTATTTCTGAATTTTCTAAAACAGATGGAGTTCCGCCGCCAAAATAAATGGTTTCTACAATTTCGTTTTGAAACTCACTTTTCCGTATGATAATTTCTTTGGCAATTGCCAAAACCATTTCGTCTTTCTTCTTCATTGAAGTCGAAAAATGAAAATCGCAATAATGGCAAGCCTGTTTGCAAAAAGGGATGTGAATGTAAATGCCGCTCATTTGTTTAATTAAATAATTAGAAAATTAGAAAATGTGTCAATTAGAAAATTAGAAAATTTTATTTCGGTGCGGATAGAATTGTCTAATTTTCAAATTTTCTCATTGACTCATTTCTTAACTCGTTCCTCGTTTTGTTTTACAAAAGCATCCCAACCCGTGTAGCTTTTTCCTGCAACTATTTTTCCTGAATTAAAGAAATGACAAACTGCTGCTGCCAAACCATCGGTTGAATCGAGATTTTTAGGTAATTCTTTCAAACCTAAAAGCTGTTGCAGCATTTTAGCAACTTGTTCCTTACTGGCATTTCCGTTTCCGGTAATTGCCATTTTTATCTTTTTGGGTTCGTATTCTGTAATCGGAATATCTCTCGAAAGTCCTGCTGCCATGGCAACGCCTTGCGCACGACCTAACTTTAGCATCGACTGTACGTTTTTACCAAAGAAAGGAGCTTCGATCGCAATTTCGTCGGGATGATGCGTTTCGATTAATTCTATTGTACGTTCAAAAATGAGTTTAAGTTTCTGGTAATGATTGTCATATTTAGAAAGCTGCAATTCGTTAAGTTGTACAAATTCCATTTTTTTATTAATGACTCTAATCAATCCAAAACCCATAATTGTCGTTCCTGGGTCAATACCTAATATAATGCGTTCTTTTGTCAATTTGTTTAGTTTAAATAAGAGAATTTGTCTTCAACTTCATCTTTAGAAATATTCGATCTAATTGTTTTATTTTTAGAATTTACGATTGAATATTTACCATTTTGTAAAACATAAAATTCTGTTTCTTTTGTCTTTGAAAATAAGCTTAAATCAGTATAGATTTTTTCATAAATAAAAGGAATTACTATTTTATTTTGAATGGTCAAAACTCCATATTTTTTATTTTTAGATAAAATAATTGTTTTGTCATTATTATAAAATAAGGTATCGTAAATAAGAGGAATAACTATTTTTCCTTCTTTAGTAATCAAACCTTCTTTGTTGTTTTTTGCTACAAAATGATAATTCTCTCCGGGACCATATTCTACCCAATTTGACATTTTACTATATTCGAAAGGAATAATAATTCGCCCTATTTTGTTGATTACCCCATATTTATCGTTTTGCTTTGCTATGAATAAATTTTTGTCATAATAACAAGGCGATAAATCTTGATAGTCAAAATTTAAAATTGGTTTCAGATTTTTATCAAGAATTCCCGTTTTATGGTTTTTACTTATAATATAATAATTTAGATCTTTCCATGTTTCTATTGCATCATTATCAATTGAATACACAATTTTATTATCGGAACTTATAATTTCAAATTTTCCTTTGTATTTTACAACTGTATTTTGATTTCCATTAAAATCCTGAATCTCTTCATAAATATTTGGAATTATTGTTTTTCCAGCATTGTCAATTATACCATAAAGGCCATTTAAGCTTTTAATTTGAAATATTTTCTGGTATTTGTTTTGACGCTTAAAGCCGTCAAAATGAAATTCGTTTATTTTATCAGCGACTTTATCTCCCTTTTCATCAAAAAGAACAAAGTAGTTGTTTTTTCGTCCAGCAAAAATAGCTGATTCGTTGTAATATTCTGTTGGATGTTCTATCGTGTCATATTGTGTTTTAACGACTTCTTTACCAAATTCATTTATAATTCCGTACAGGTGATTTTTAGAAACAATTGCTAATCTGTTTTGATTGAATCTTTCCCCAAAATCATATTTCCCAAATGGAATTACTTCGTTTAAATTTTTATCTAAGTAAGCAATTAGACTATTTTTTCTCACCAAAATCAAACCATTTTTCCAGAACGTATCTTTTGAATTAAAACTTGTTGTAGTGATTTCATCGTAAACAAAATCAGTTTTTTGTTTTCCGAACGAATCAAAAAAAGCCCATTTTCCTTTTTTATTCAAAATGACTAAGCTATCAAGAATGACCTCTTTTCCATTTTCATAAATTATAGGGATTACTTCTTTTCCTTTTTTATTGATGAAGCCATAAAGACTGTTTTTCTTTACCAATGCCAATCCTGTTTTCTGGAAATAAGTTTCATCTTCAAATTCAATCGGAATGATAATTTTCCCCTTTCGATTTATAAATCCATATTTTTCATTTTTTTTCACACAAGCGACATCTTCAGAAAAAACGGTTAAAGCATCATATTCGAAAGGAATAAGTATATTTTCGTGAATATCAATATATCCATATTTAGTCCCTTTATTGGCATAAATCATTCCCTTTTGATCAATCGGATTTAGGAATTTATATTTTCCTATCGGAATAACAGCGTTTCCATTTTCATCATTATATCCCCAAGAATTTCCACCCATTATCCTAAAATATTGTTTGGGAATGGTATTGTCAATTTTATTGCACGCTAGCATCAACAAAAAGGAAAAAAATAATATAATGCGTTCTTTTGTCAAGAGAGTTTTTGTTTGGGTTACACAAAGTATCTCCAAGTTAGCACAGAGGTTCGCGAAGTTTTTTAAAAGTACTTGGCGTATCTTTGCGGTTACTTTGTGAATTTTTGTGAAATAATTTCATTTTCTAATTATCAAATTGCCACATTATCAAATTGATTACTTTTGCGGCATGATTTCAATTCCTCACAAAGCTAAACAATTCCTTGTTCTTCTAGTCAAACTTTTGATTGTAGGCGGTGCTTTTTATTTTATTTACGATCAGTTAGCACACAACGACAAACTCGATTGGCAGAAATTTATCACTTTATTTCGTAAAAACCAGTCCGTATCAGGAATTGCATTTATCTTGCTGTTGAGTGTTTTGAATCGTTATTTCGAAATCCTGAAATGGCAGAATCTAGCCAAAGTAATTCATGAAATCTCGGCATTGCAGGCAACAAAAGAAGTTTTAGCGGCATTGACAGCTGGAATTTTTACGCCAAATGGAGTAGGTGAGTACGCTGGAAAAGCATTGTTTTATCCAAAATCTGAAGCCAAAAGAGTAGTTTTTCTAAATCTTATCTGCAATGGTATTCAGATGATTTTAACTGTGATTTTCGGAATCTTCGGATTGCTGTATTTCAATGCAAAATACAATGTGATAACAACTCAAGCGGTTGCATTCTTATTTGGAGGTTTTATAGTGCTAATTGTTATTTTGTTTTCATTAAAAAAAATAAAAATTAAAGGATATTCGATAGAAAAACTACTGCATAAGATTAATGAAATTTCAAAAGAAATACATCAAAAAAATATATTTTTAGGAATCTGCCGTTATTTAGTTTTCTCACATCAATATTACTTTTTGTTTTTAGCTTTTGATGTCGATCTGCCCTATTTAACTTTAATGGCAGCAATTACCTCAGTTTACTTTTTAGCATCATCATTACCAACTTTTCAGTTTTTAGATTTTGCAGTAAAAGGAAGTGTAGCCATTTATTTCTTTGGAGTTTTGGGTGTAAACGAATGGATTGTTGTTTTTGTTACGACTTTAATGTGGTTTTTAAATGTCGTTTTACCCGTAATTTTAGGAAGCTATTATGTCTTAAATTTTAAAACCAAAACAGTAAAATGAGTTGGGTGTTGTTTGTCATATTAATAATCTATGTACTTACAATCGGTTTGCTTATTTATGGTTTTACTAGAGTAAAAAAATATCATAAAAAGAATTTAAAACCTCAAACCAGCTTTACGATTATAGTTCCGTTTAGGAATGAAGCCGACAATTTGCCTAATCTTTTAGAGAGTCTTTCTAAGCTTAACTATCCAGCCGAATTATTCGAAGTAATTTTAGTAGACGATAATTCAAAAGAAAAGTTTCAAGTTTCAAGCTTCAAGTTCCAAATCTCTGTAATTGACAATATTCGGGTTTCTAATTCTCCTAAAAAAGATGCTATTTCGACAGCCATGCAGCATGTCAAAACCAATTGGGTTATTACCACTGATGCTGATTGTACTGTTGCTGAAAATTGGCTTTTAACATTCGATAATTACATTCAAGAGAATAGTGTTTCAATGCTTGCTGGCGCCGTTACTTATAATTGCGAAGACTCATTTCTGCATTATTTTCAGCAATTAGATTTAACAAGTTTACAAGGTGCAACAATTGGAAGTTTCGGAATCCAAAAAGCTTTTATGTGCAACGGAGCTAACTTTGCTTACAAGAAATCATTGTTTGAGAAACTAAATGGTTTTGACGGAAATACAGAGATTGCGAGCGGAGATGATGTTTTTTTACTGCAAAAAAGTGTAAAATTATACAAAAATGAAGTTCATTACCTAAAAGCAACAGAAGCAATTGTATCTACAAAACCCACACAAGATTGGAAATCATTGTTTTATCAAAGAGTACGCTGGGCTGCAAAAACAGGCTCGTATGAAAGCATTTTTGGAAAGGTTTTAGGATTAATCGTTTTCTTTGGAAACTTAAGTTTTGTACTCGGATTTGTATTTCTAATCTTCGGAATCTGGTCTTGGCAGCTTTTAGTTTTGTTTGCTTTTTTAAAGTTTACAATCGATTTTGTATTGCTTTATATTACAAATCAATTCTTGACCAAAACTAGAATAAAAAGTCTGCTTTTAAGTAGTTTATTTTACCCCTTTTTTAGTTCGACTGTGGCTGTATACAGTTTGTTTGGTTCTTATGAATGGAAAGAAAGAAGATTTAAAATTTAAAAAAAAATAAAATTCCAATCTCGAAGTTTCGGGATAAATTCCAAATTCCAAAAGCTTTGTGAGAGAATTTACAAGCAGAAAGAAGCGTTATGAAAAAGCAAACTTTTAAATGAACTTATAGAACTTAATATGGTTGAAAAAAAGGTTTATTTGTCTTTTTTAGCCTTTAAGATCACTGGCAGCATAAATTGTGTTTTTACCGGAATACCGCGTTTTATTGCTGGATTTACTTTCGGGAAATCGATTAAACGAGCGTGTAGAATACTATCAATTTTTATCGTGTCGTAAGAAACAGAATCTTTAGGAAACTGTGGCTCAAATTTCAAAGCAGCGTTTGGAAAAACGGTTACTTTTACCTGTATTGTATCAAGTTCTGGATACATAATAGACAAAGTATCGATGTCTAATTTTTCTTGAATAAGTTCAGACATAATTTGAAAAAAACATTGCTGGCGCAGTTTTTTGTCCGTTATTTTTTCACAATCCACAACAGTCGGATATTCGTCAACTTCTTTCCAATTAATCGATTTTAATTCTTTTTTAAGTAAATCTTTTTCAGTAGGAACTTGCTTGTCAATATATTGACAAGAATTGAAAAATAAAAAGACTAAAAAAAGGAAAAACTGCTTCAAGATTTTGATGTTGAGTTGAATGGACTTAATTATGGTATAAAAATACGATTATTTTTTTTGAGAAGTCTTGTATTGTAGATATTCTTCATAGCTTTCTGATAGCCAAGTTTCTTTGTTCTCTTCAGCCATTTTTTTCTGATCTGGATATAAGACAGCCAAACGATCAGAAAAGGCTGCAATTTGAACCGTATAAGTATAAAACTCAGTTTTAGTGAGAGTAATATTTGGATCACTTTTTTTGGTAAAGTACTCAAAAAAAAGTTTGTCAAAATCCTTCATAGAGAAATTTAAAACCTTTTTCTTATTACTTTTATAAATGCTGTCTTGAAGTATTTTATCATCAAGCGAAATTTTTTTATTTTGCGCATAAGCAGTATTGCCGATCGCGAAGATCAAAATAAAAATACTGCATAATTGTAAAAGTCTTAACATGATTGGTTTAATAAAAATTTTGTAGGTGCAAAATTACAAAAATATATATGGATTCACTATTATTATTACTTGGTTTTGTTTGTATGATTGTTGGGGTTTTAGGCAGTTTTCTGCCCGTTTTACCCGGTTTGTCTATCTGTTGGGCTGGATTACTGCTTTTGTACCTTACAAAAGCCGTCGAGAACAATTATTGGATTTTAGGAATCACACTTGTTATTACCATAATAATAACTATTTTAGACTATGTAATACCAGCTAAAGGAACCAAAAAATTCGGAGGAAGTTCCTACGGAGTCTGGGGAACCAATATAGGTTTGATTGTTGGTATTTTTGCACCAATACCTTTTGGAGTCATCATTGGGCCGTTTGTAGGGGCATTTATAGGAGAATTATTGTATGATTCTAAAAATCATAAACGAGCCTTAAAAGCAGCAACCGGATCACTGCTCGGATTTTTAGCATCTAGTTTTATAAACTTTCTTTTTTGTATTATTTATTTAGGAATATTTATCACTATTGTTTGGCAAAATAGAGTATTATTGTTTTAAATGTTAAAATTATACTTAAGCTTTTTCTTATTTTTTTAAATTTCACAAAAAATCTCTTAATTTTTTTTAACTCTTTTTTTGTTAGCAATAGTAATAAAAGTATTGTATTTACTGAGATTCCCAAATTTTTGAGCTAAAACGCTGTAAATCTCGGCACTAAATTTTTAACTAATTTTTTGGAAATGTTAATTTATTTTATATTTTTATCCTGATAAACGATAAAAAGCCTCACTTTATCGGTTATTTTGAACGGATTTAAATAATTTTTAATAAGTTAAACGTATGACCCCAAACCTACAAATTGAACTTAGACGTTTTATTTCTTCTAATGTTGTT
Source organism: Flavobacterium sp. MC2016-06 (assembly GCF_009711165.2). Lineage (GTDB taxonomy): Bacteria > Bacteroidota > Bacteroidia > Flavobacteriales > Flavobacteriaceae > Flavobacterium. Next base: position 36,931 of record NZ_WMID02000002.1, read on the forward strand.
TCTAAACTAAATAAATTTTATTTTGAAAATGATGCACTTTTAATAAAAGGCATTGATGTATCAATAGGAACCGTTTTAATGGGACTTTATAATAAAGCTGAAGAAACTGGTTTTTACAAAGAAATGATCACTTTACTTAAAGACGATTCAACTTTTTATCAAGAAGTAGATTTTGTTTCTGGCCGAATTTTATCAGTAGACGATTGTTATCGCATAGAAGGAAATTCTGTATTGAAAGAAATTTTCTCAAACAAAAAAGGAAGAATTTCAGAAATGATTTCAAACGAAGTCGGAATCAAAAGTGAAACTGCAAGAGAGATTCTAAATTTTTCAGCACTATTAGTTCTTTCTTATCTTAAAAACAACATCCAGCTATTAGAAAGCTTAAAGCTTCTTTTAGAAGACCAAAAAAGAGATGTTTTAAATAGTATCCCTTCTGGAATCAAAATTATGTTAGGTTTCTCATGTTACGAATCAGTAGAAGATAAAAACCAAACAATCGGAAGATCAATATTTACATTATTTGGACATAATTTTTTCAGTTTCTAAATAAAAAAAATCCCATTCTACAAAAAGTAAAACAGGATTTATATTGCTAAATCAATGTTTGAATCGCTTATGCGTTTTTCAAATTGATGATTTCTTGTTCTGTCAAAAAGCGCCAGTTTCCTCTTGGTAAATTCTTTTTCGTCAAGCCGGCAAACGAAACGCGGTCAATACGTAAAACATCATATTCAAAATGTTCGAAAATAGCACGAACCACTTTTACATTAGACGAACGTAATTTAAGACCCACTTCGCTTTTAGCTTCTTTCTCAATATAGCTCACTTCTTCAACAAAAACGCGATGTCCGTCAAGAACCAAACCTTTGCTGATTTTTTCTAAATCCTCAAATTTTAAGTTTTTATCCAATGAAACTTGGTAGATTTTAGACGATTTCTGACTTGGTAAAGTAAATTTACGAATCATATCAGTATCGTTTGTAAACAACAATAAACCAGTTGTATTTTTATCCATTCTCCCAATCGGAGCAATTTTAGATGTAGTAGAACCACGAACCAATTCTAAAACATTACGATATTCCTGACCTTCGTCAAGAGCAGTAGTAAAGTTTTTAGGCTTGTTCAACAAGATGTATTCTTTCTTTTCGGGAGTCAAAGTAACACCGTCAAAGTTTACAACATCATTTAATTTTACTAAATATCCCATTTCAGTAACCGGAACGCCATTTACTTTAACGTTTCCAGACTGAATATATATATCAGCATCACGACGCGAACAAACTCCCGAATTCGAAATGTATTTATTCAATCGAATTTCGTCAGAAGCTTTTTGTCTTTTCGGCGCCTGATTTTGTTTTTTAAGTTTTTCTGCCGCTTCCTCTTGAGCTGCTTTCACCTCTGGCTTCACTTTTTTCGGCCCTTGCGCGCGCTTCGCCATAGCAGGTTTTGGCTTGTTAGAGTTTGGTCTAGAGCTATTTGGTCTAGAACCACCTCTTTTATTATTGCCTTCCTTATTGTTCATATAAATCTGTAATTTGTGCAAAGATAGTTTATTCTTGCTAAATAATCCTAAGTTGAATGTTCTTAGATTAATAGCTTTAAAAAATTGATAGTCAGGAGCATCACATTTGGCATTTTTTCAGACATAGTTCCCGCTTTCATTCCAAATCTTTTATTTTTTAAAGAAAAAAATAAAAGGATTTTCCCTTCAATCGGGGCTAAACTCAAACAAAAGGCTTTTTTTAAACATTTTGAGAGTAAAAAGTATTTAAAGTTTTAAATCCGCCAGATATTTTAAAATCAATAATAATCCGCTAAATCTGCGTGAAAAAAGAATTACAACAAATATCAAGAACAGTAAAAACCAGTACAACCAGTTTAATCCGTGTACCAGATAAAAGGACTAAGCCTTAAGAAGTAAATTTTTCCCATGCCATAAAACACTAGGATTAATTAATACAATGCAAAACACGCCCGAAACAATTAAGAATTTCAGCACATTATGCAGTAGTAAATATTGCTCTTTAGAATTTGATTTCCATAAATAAAGCAAGAAAAACAACAAAGCGATATAACAAACATAAAAGTAAATGTCCATATAACCCACATCATAAATGTTGACTAAAATATAAACCGGAATCAGTGTCAAAAATATCAAAGCAGTAATAACTTGTTTAGAAACCTTTTCTTTGTATAACACCGGAATCGTTTTGTAATTATTTGCCAAATCACCTTTCAGATTTTCCAAATCTTTAATCATTTCTCGAATCAGCAGTAATAAAAACAAGAAAAGAGCATGTGCAGAAATCACCACAAAATGACTCATATGATCCTCAATTTCCTCAAAAGATATAGCGTTATAGAAATACATTAAAATGGCAAAAAACGGAATAACCGCCAATAAAGAAGCTGTTAAATTCCCCACAATTGGGTATTTTTTTATTTTATGAGAGTAAAACCAAATCAGGAAAATATATGCAGAAAAGAATAAAAAAGCACGCCAAGAAACGATAAAAGCCATTAAAGCAGCAATAAAATTCAAAGAAAAATAAACCGACAGCTTCGTCTTCTGACTCACCAATCTATCCAGCATCGATTTATTAGGTCTATTAATTAAATCTTTCTGGCTGTCGTAAAAATTATTGATAATATAACCAGAAGCAATTGTAATCGCAGAAGCAAAAACAATCATGAATAAATTGAAATCAAGCAATATATCCAAGGCTCTCTTTTCGGGAGCCAGAATAAAAATAGCCGACAAATACTGTGCTAAAACAATAATTGGAATGTTGTAACCTCTCACTACAGAGAACAAACTAATAACTTTCATCGCTAAAATTTTATTCTTTCTGCTTAACATTTTTGGGTTAGTAGGTTATATTGTTTTAATAAATACAAAATGTATTTAAATGCTAAAGTACATCTTTTAATAAAGCTGAAGAGCCAAAACCGAGTTTTCTTATGCACTGCAAGGCTTCTTTTTGCGAAATCGGTACATCTTTAATGTGATCTTTTTCCATAAAATAAACACCGCCGCTCATTGGGTTTGGTGCATCTGGAACAAAAACCGTAAAATGATTTTCGTTAATCTGTTCAATCAAAAAAGCAAACTGCCAGCCGTCATCAACGCGAGCTAAAATTACTTTTAAATTTTCTTCATCGTTAACTCCAAATATATTTTCATTAATGCCTTTCATGAATGAATATCCAGGAATCAGGCTTAAAATTTTATCTTCAAGCTTAGTAATCAGATTTTTTGCCAATTTTGTTCGGGCAACTATACCTGCTAAAAAGCATATAACAATAATGATCAATAAACCTATTATTTCCTGCAATGCCAATCCGAGGATTTTTACTTTAGGCAAATGACTGGATAACGGAATTGTTACTTTTTCTACAATATGATATGCTTTTTCTATCAGAATTAAAAGCACAGCAATGGGAACCAAAAAAAGAATTCCTCCAACAAGAGTAGTTCTAATAATTCTTAAGATACTTTTCATATTGACATGTTGAGTTTAAATTTTTATAAAAAATTAGACAGAGTAACAAAATCAAAAAAGGCTTATAGAAGTAGGTTCTACTGTAAGTAACGGTAAATTTTGGGAGAAATTATAAATTAAAATTGATAAACAACTTCCAATTTATAATCTTTCAAAGAAACTTTTGCGCGTTCTAAATCTTCCGTAAAACCAAGAATATAACCGCCGCCACCAGAACCACAAAGTTTTAAATAATAATCGTTTGTGTCAATTCCGTGCTGCCAGATTCCGTGAAACTGCTCTGGAATCATTGGTTTAAAGTTATTCAAAACAACTTTAGAAAGTTTCTTAGTATTGGTAAACAACGATTTCATGTCGCCATGTAAAAAGTTTTCTACACAGGCATCTGTATATTTTACAAATTGGTTTTTAAGCATCGCACGGAAACCTTTGTCTTTAAGATTTTCCATAAAAATGTTAACCATTGGAGCTGTTTCGCCTACAATTCCAGAATCCAATAAAAACACAGCGCCTTTTCCGTCAAAACTTTGAGTCGGAATTCCCGTTGCTTCAATATTATCTTTAGAATTAATTAAAATCGGAATGCTCAAATAACTGTTTAAAGGATCTAAACCAGAGCTTTTTCCGTGGAAAAAACTCTCCATTTGAGAAAATATATTTTTTAACTGTAACAGTTTTTCACGAGTTAAATTCTCTAAAACAGTGATTTTGTGTGTAGCATATTTATCGTAAATAGCTGCAACAAGCGCACCGCTGCTTCCAACTCCATATCCTTGCGGAATACTAGAATCAAAATACATCCCTGTTTCAACATCATTTTTTAAATTAACTAAATCAAAAGCAACCAATTCTGGTTGTTCTGATTGTAAAGTTTCAAGATAAACGACATAACGTTTTAAACTAGAGTTTGATGCAATAGCTTCTGCCGAAGGTTCTTCGGATTTCTTTAGCGCACCATTGTAAAAATTATAAGGAATAGAAAGTCCTTTAGAGTCACGGATAATTCCGTATTCTCCAAAAAGTAATATTTTTGAGTAAAATAATGGTCCTTTCATAGTTTTATTTAATGTCTAAAATCTAAATTTTAATTAAAGATACGGAAAATTACAATGCAATTGTACCGTCTCCAATTTCGTCGCAAATGTACTGACCATTCTGACAAAATACAACTAATTCGTCCTTAATAAATTGTAATACTTTTTCGCTAACGTTTTCGGGATAAAGAACATGCACATTTGCACCCGCATCAAGCGTAAAACAAACCGGAATTTGAGTTTCATTTCTGAATTTCCAAATCGCATTTATGATTTGTAAAGTATTTGGTTTCATCAGAATAAAATACGGCATCGAAGTCATCATCATGGCGTGCAAAGTCAATGCTTCGCTTTCTACAACTTTTATGAATTCTTCTACATTTCCACTTTTAAAAATCGAGATTAGCAAATCGAGATTTTCATGTGCCTGAGCAAAACGTCTTTCTGCATACGGATGATTGTGCATTAAATCATGACCAACTGTGCTCGAAACTTGTTTTTCGCCTTTATCAACCAGTAAAATAGTATCTTGATAATTCTTGAAATTTTCATGAATCGTATACGGATATTCAACTCCAAATAAATCTGAACTTCCTTTAATATTCGCTTGATTTCCCCAAACCACAACATTTCCTTTTACACTTCTGCAAGCACTTCCAGAACCTAAACGCGCCAAAAAAGAAGCTTTTTGATAGAAATATTCATCGCTCATTTCAGGATTCAATACTTTTTCTAAACTCATAAAATTCATTGCCAAAGCTGCCATTCCAGAAGCCGAAGAAGCTATTCCAGAACTGTGTGGGAATGTATTTTGAGTATCAATCGTAAAATGATATTGCTTTAGAAAAGGTAAATAAACTTCGATTCTTTCTAAAAACTTTTGAATTTTCGGTTTAAAATCTTCTTTTGGTTTTCCTTCAAAAAGTAAATCAAACGAAAAACTATTTGTCTCACTGGGTGGAGTTGAAGGGTCTTTTTTCACAAAAGCCAATTTGGTAATCGTTTTGCAATTATTAAGCGTAAAACTCACCGAAGGATTTGCTGGAATCTGGTTATCTTTTTTTCCCCAATATTTCACTAATGCGATATTACTTGGAGCGCTCCACTCAAAATTACCTTTTTCGATATCCGAAATATATTTTTTAGGAATAAAATCAGCTGTTGTAAACATGAATTATAAAATTTTGGCAAAGATAGTTTTTAAATTTTTTCACCATATATGTTATATAAGAAAATGTAAGCAGAGCTTTTAAATGAACTTATATTACTTATATGGTTTGATTTTTTTTCTTTTGACTATTTTTGACTAAAAAATTAAATAGAATGAATAAAACAGTCAGAATTGTTATTGCTTTAGCAGTTTGTTTATCAGTAGGATATTCCGCAAGTGTTATTACAAGACCAAGTATAACAACCTGGTATGTTGATCTTATAAAACCAAGTTTTAATCCCCCAAACTGGGTTTTTATGCCAGCTTGGACATTACTTTATATTTTAATGGCTGTTGCGGCAGGATTGGTTTGGGATAAAATAAAAGAACAAAATCAGGAAGTAAAAACAGCTTTAGGTTTCTTTTTAATTCAATTGACTCTTAATGCTATTTGGTCGTATGTTTTCTTCGGATTAAAAAATCCATTACTAGCTTTAATCGAAATTGCTCTTTTAGAATTAATGATTTACGAAACGTATTTAAAATTCACCAAAATCAATAAGACAGCTGGATATCTTTTGATTCCATACATGGCTTGGGTAGCTTTTGCAGCTATTCTAAATGCTAGTATTTGGTTGTTGAATAAATAATGATTTTGTTTCAGGTTTCAGGTTTTTTTAGTTTCAAGTTTTAATCAATACGTTTACTTTATGAATAAATTAAAGGTTTTTGTTCTTGTTTTGGTTTTAATTTCGTTTAAGACTTTTGCTTGTTTAAATGGTGAAACTAAAACCTTGAAAAATGGAGTAATGGTTTACGTAGATTATCAAGGACTTGTACCTCATGGACATCGCTTTTCTGTAGATAATTTTTCAAAATTAATTTTAGAACTTGATAGTTTATATGAAAAGAAAAAAAACATAGATTATTTATCCGATAAGGGATATGTATTAATAATTCAAGGGAAATATCAAGAAGCTTTACAATTGTATTTGAATATCGAAAAAATAAAACCTAATCGATATTCTACAGCATCAAATATTGGTACTCTTTATGAGTTAATGGGAGAGAATCAAAAAGCTTATGATTGGATTCAAAAAGCTATTGAGATAAATCCTGAATCGCATAATGGTTCCGAATGGTTACATTTAAGAATTCTAGAGGCGAAAATCAATAATTTGTCTAATGTATCTGGTCAGTTTTTAATAAATACTAGTTTTGGAGATAAGGGAACTCCTGAGACAAAATTATCCAAACCTGAATTAGAAGTTTTAGCTAAAGCTGTTTATTATCAAGTAAATGAGCGTATGAGTTTTATAAAGCCAAAAGATAAAGTTATTTCTATTTTACTTTTTGAGCTTGGAAATCTTGTACGACTAAAAGGGGAATCTGAGAATGCTGTACGAATCTATAATCTTGCAAAAGAATATGGTTTTCACGATGAAATAGTTAATGCAAGAATAGTTTCTTGTTTTAAAAGCAGAGCTGATTATTTTGAACATAGAACATGGGAATTAGATAAAAAACTTAATGTTTTAAGAAAAAGTAAAAACGGAGTAGATTTGGATTATGTAAGTCAAATAGAAATCGCTTTAATTACAGTTTCTATAATTGGAACAGTATTATTAATTGGTTTGCTAATCCTTTATTTTAAATGGAAGAAATTAAAGGATTATGTTTTGCTGAATGATTCACCAAATCTAAATTAGATTGAAAGAAAATTTAATTTTGAGTCATCGGTTTGATGACTCAAAACTTTACAATATCTGAATTAAATCTAAAGGCTTATTCAATACCAATTTAGCACCGCTGGCAATTAACTCTTCTTCTGTTCTATAACCCCAAGAAACGCCAACGGCATGCATATTGGCATTAATAGCAGTCTGCATATCAATATCAGAATCACCTACGAAAATTATTTCTTCGGGTTTTAAGTTCCAGCTTTTGCTTATTTCAATTGCTTCAAAAGGATTTGGTTTTTTAAGCGATTCAGTACTTAAACCAACTATTTCACTGAAATAATTGGGAAAAATTTCGGCTGTTATTTTTTTGGTAAGTTCATCTGCTTTATTAGAAAAAACGGCTAATTTGATGTTGCGTGAAACCAAATCATTCAATAATTTTACAATACCTTCATACGGTTTAGTTTTATGCGTACAACTGGTGCGATATTCATTAATCATATTTAGAAAGCAGATTTCTATTTGATCTTCAGTACTTTCTGATGCAGGCAAAGCTTTACTCACCAAGTTTCGCAAACCGCTTCCAATAAAATATTGATAATCATCATAAGAGTGAGTAGGATAATTTAGTTTGGTTAATACTGTATTCATAGCATCTGAAATGTCGTGTAATGAATCTACTAATGTTCCGTCTAAATCAAAAATAATTCCTTTAAATATCATTTTTTACTTTTTAAAATGGTCTGAAATCTTAAAGTTAAATCTACTGATAATCTCAATGAGATTTATGATTTCTTCTGCAAAATAAGGATTTTGAAGTGATTTGAAAGCTAAGTTTTTGCTAAATATCATTATTTATTTTTACTTCAAATTCGGGGAAATTAATTTTAGTTTTTAGGACCATTTTTCATTTTCTTAAATTCCTCGTTTTTAGTATATAAAAAATCCATTGTGTAAAGTAAATTTTTTTGTTTTAAAATAGTTTTAGATTGTGGGTCAGTATCACAAAAGTCTAAAAAAAGCTCTTTTTCATCGGGATTTAGTTTTAAGTCTTTTGTGAAAAAATCTAAAGGAACACTTGCGTCTATCAACTTTTTGAAGTCTAGTTCAGGAGATTTGCTTTTGAGCTTAGTTTTATCATCTTTTTTTCTAAACAAATCAAAAACGCCACCTCCCATTGCGCCAAAGTTCATTCCATTTGTAATAGTACCGTCATAAACGCCTGTGTATTTCTGTAAATTTCGAGAAGCTCTTTGTAAAGCTATAGAATCTGAAAATTCAGGAGAAGAACCTACATGAGAGAATTTTATAGTGGTAATAAGCACTTCATCAAGCTCCTCGGGTTTTAAAATCATATTAACAACCAGATTATTTTGTTCAACATTTTCTGGAGTAAGTTTTAATCGTTTAAAAAAATAATCTTTAGAAAAAAAAATTAAACTGTCTTTAGCGCTAACCAAGATTGAAAATTCTCCAAAAGCATTAGTTTTTGTACTTGTTTTGGCCGTTTTGTTAATTACTTCAACATCTTTGATAGTAACGTTTTGTGAAAAGACTTTTCCGTTTAATATTCTTTCGGTTTGAGAAAAACCAATTTGATACGCAAATAAAGAGATTGCTGTAAGTAATTTTACTTTCATAAAGGATTGATTAGTTGAAAGTAAAATTATTAGAATTGTCTTAATAAAACCTTAGGAAAGATGTAAAGTCTTGTTAATTGATCCTTGTTTTTTAAAAGAGTAAAGACTGCTGTCAGGCTGAGTGAAGTCGAAGCTCTTTTGTATTAGATAAGCCTTCGACTTCGTTTAGTATAACAATATTTAAGAATGATTTTGTAATTAAATACTATTTGCCAAAACAAACCCGCTGGTCCAGGCATTTTGGAAGTTAAATCCGCCCGTAATAGCATCGATATTTACAATTTCTCCAGCAAAATAAAGATTTTGATGCAATTTGCTTTCCATAGTTTTAAAGTTGATTTCTTTTAAAACAATCCCGCCAGCGGTAACAAATTCTTCTTTAAAAGTGCTTTTTCCGTTTACCTGAAATTTTGCTTTGGTAAGTTGTGAAGCTAGATTTTGTAATTGATTTTTAGATAAATCTGCCCATTTAGTTTCTGCTTCAATTTCTGATGCCAGAACCAAACTTTCCCATAAACGATTCGGAAAATCAAAAGGAGATTTTTTTGAAACGGCTTTTTTTGCATGTTCCTGTTTTAAATCTTTTAGGATTTTTTCGGCATCTTCGGTGTCAACATCATTTAACCAATTGACAAAAATGGTAAACTGATAATTTTTATCGTGTAGAATTCGTGCGCCCCAAGCTGAAAGCTTTAAAATTGCAGGACCACTCATTCCCCAGTGTGTGATTAACAAAGGCCCAGTAGATTCTAGTTTAGTATCTTTTACAGTAACAGTAACCTGTGCCGCAACTCCGGGTAATTCTTTTATACGGGAATCTTTAATATTAAAAGTGAATAGGGAAGGAACAGGGCTTACAATAGCGTGACCTTGTGCTTGCAGCAATTCCCATATTTTTGGGTTGCTTCCTGTTGCTAGAATTAATTTTTCAGTTGCGTAATTTTCGTTTTGCGTGTCAATTTTCCAGTGATTTTCTTTTTTGAAAATAGATTGTACGCTTTGGCCAATTAATACTTTGATGCCTAATTTTTCGGTTGCTTTTAAGAAGCAATCGATAATAGTCTGAGAAGAATTCGAAACGGGAAACATTCTGCCGTCGTCTTCAATTTTTAATTCGACGCCATGTTTTTCAAACCATTCGATGGTATCGCCAGAACAAAATTGATGAAACGGCCCGCGAAGTTCTTTTTCGCCGCGTGGATAAAATTTTACTAATTCATTGGGCTCAAAACAAGCGTGCGTCACGTTGCATCTTCCACCTCCAGAAACGCGAACTTTTGAGAGTACTTCTTTACCTCTTTCAAGAATAGCAATTTTTAGTTTCGGATTTTTCTCTGCAATATTAATAGCAGTAAAAAATCCTGCAGCGCCACCGCCAACAATGATTATGTCGAAATTTTTGATCATATTTTATTTTTGTTTGCCACTTTTCTTTTTGCCACAAATTACACGAATTGGCACTAATTTTAATTTTGTGGTTGCTTAATTTTTTTGGACACAGATTAAACGGATTTTTTAAATCTGTTGCCAAAGTCTTCAGTTATTTTTGTCAAAGTTTGAAACTTTGACAAAGATTTAAAATACTGAATTTAAAATTAGTGGCAATTCGTGTAATTAGTGGCAAAAAACTTTATATTTTATCTGGAAAATCAGTAATGATTCCGCTTACTTTATAATTTTTCATTTTCTGAATATCTTCCAATTCATCAACGGTCCATGGTAAAACGAGAAATCCTTTTTGTTGAATTTCTTTTGTTCTTTCCTCATTTAATAAATGATAATCAGGATGAATAGCATATGCATTTATTGATTCGGCGAAAGCCAGAGCAGAATCAAGATCTTCTTCTGTTAAAACTCCAATCTTAATTTTTGAATCTAAATTATGGATTTCCTGCAAAGCATTCCAATCAAAACTAGAAACAATAAAATGCTCGTAATTCCAGTTTTTTTCAGAAATATATTGTTGAATTAAAGTGACAACTTTCTGTGAAGTATCAGCATTTTTCAGCTCAATATTGATCAGGCATTTTTTGTTTACCAAATCAAAAACTTCATTTAAAGTCGGAATTTGATATTGATCAGCAATCAAAAATGACTTTAATTCGGACAAAGATAACGTATTTACAAAACCTTTTCCGTTGGTCATTCTGTCTATAGTTTCGTCATGCATGACAATTAGATGACCGTCAGCACTTAAGTGAATGTCGAGTTCTATTCCGTCAGCATTTAAATCTAATGCTTTTTGGAAAGCATTTAAGGTATTTTCGGGTTCGTAACCTTTGGCTCCGCGATGTCCTATTTTTAGCATTTGTATGAGATGAAAATTTAACAGCAAAGGTCGCAAAGTTTTACGCAAAGGCGACAAGGATTATTTAAAAAAAGTTAGCCACAGATTAAAAAGATTAACACAGATTTGTTAGCCACGAATTATACTAATTTAAAAATGATAAATTAATTAGTGGAAATTAGTGTAATTCGTGGCAAAAGGAAAAATCATTTTAATCCTGTAATCAGTGGCTAAAAAACTTTGCAGTTAAATCACTTCTAGTAAAACAACATCAAAATCACTATCAATAATTACTTTACTATTTACAACTTCGACTTCCTGATTGGAATAAAAATCTCTAAGCTTTGTTCCGTCTTGAAAAAGAGAATTTACAGAAAGTTCTTTTTGACCTTTTGGTAAATCTAAGCCAATAATTACGTTGTCTGAAAATGTTTCTTTAGAAAAAGTTCTAGAAAACACATAAGGTTGATCCGATATTTTTGTATGAATTCCTGCTCCAACTGCCGGATGATTTCTTCTAAATTGCCCTAATTTCTGCCAATGTAAAAGTGTTTTTTGTACTTCTGAATTATTTTGAATGTCGTCCCAATTCATGTTTGAACGCAAAGTTGCATCGCCTTGAGTTCCTTCAACAACCAAAGAACGATTAGATTCATCGCCATAATAAACCTGAGACATTCCTGGCGAAAGCAATAGTTTTGTTCCGGCTTCGATACCTTTTACGCGATAAGCATCAAAAGGCTGTCCGTCGTCGTGTGAAGACATGTAATTAAGAACCGAATAGCCTTTTAAGTTGTTGTTTAAATCATTTGAATATTTAGAGAATAAACCTTCATAATCATTTTGAGCGGCATTCCATTTAAATTCAAAATTAATCATGCTGTTGAAACCATTTTGAAAGTAGTTTACTTTTCGATCTCCAAAATCATAATCCTGACCTCCGCTAATTCCGTAACCGTAAACTTCGGCAATGGTGTAAAATGGGTTTTGATCTAAAACCTGCATCGGATGGTGTTTTTTCCAAGTTTCAAAAGCGTATTCACATTCTTTTTTAAAATCTGCCCAGACATCTTCGTCAGTATGTTTTACGGTGTCGGCTCTGTAACCGTCAATTCCGAATTCTACGATATAATCAGTAAGCCATTTTATGATGTAATATTTTGGACTTCTAGGATAACCGGTTCTTTTAAAGAATTCGTCTAATGAAGTAATTTCTTTATCATATCGGCCTTCTTTTTTCCATTTTTCGATTAAAAAAGGAGGAAGTTCGACGTTTTGAGTACTTTCAGTTTTGATGTCCGGAAGATTATCAACCAAAGTACACATAGTTGTGTTCTCAAACGATTTGTAATCGCATACAACGCCAGTTCTAACCCATTCTTGCGGCCAAACAGGATCTTCTTCCGTTACTGGACCAGTATGATTTATAACGCCGTCTAATAGAATTCTAATTCCTTTTTCGTGTGCTTTTTTTACCAGATTTGCTAAGTCTTCTTTAGTTCCGAAGTTTGGATCTAAAGCTGACCAATCTCTCGCCCAATAGCCATGAAATCCATAACTGAGGCCGGTTCCCTCGTCAACGCCATCGTGAATTTGTTCGACTATCGGCGTAAGCCAAATGGCATTTATTCCGAGTTTTTCAAAATAACCCGATTCGATTTTTTTGGTAATTCCGATGATGTCGCCACCTTCAAAACCACGCAATTTTCCGGGTGTTTTGGTTCGGTTAAAATTTAAATCGTTAGCAGTATTTCCGTTATAAAAACGATCTGTAAGTAAAAAATAAATATTTGCGCCTTCCCAAACGAAAGGTATTTTTGAAGTATTGTCTTTATTCATTGATACTGATTTTGAGCCAGAACAACTCATGATTAAGAATACTAAAGGTAAAAAAAGGAAAGTGTATTTTTTCATTTATTTTAGATTTAACAAAGTATTAGTAATGAAAGAATGCTGAAAAAAAATAGCCACAGATTACAGGATTAAAGTGATTTTTTCTTTTGCCACGAATTACACAAATTTCCACGAATTAATTTATCATGTTTAAATTTGTGAAAATTTGTGTAATTCGTGGCAGACAAATCTGTGTTAATCTTGTAATCTGCGGCTGAAAATCTTTGCGGAGACTCACTGCTGTGCGCCTCTACATTATATACTTTGTGTTTGTTTTATTCTAATTCTAAAACAACTGCCGATTTAGGTTCTAAAGTAATTTCAGAAGTTAAATCGAAAGTTTTTCCAGTAATAACATCTTTCCCTGATTTAAAGGTTTTGATGTTTTCTTTAAAACGATCGGTTTTGATCGTTTGCGCTTTTGTATTGTTATTAAAAACAACCATTACCGTTTTAGCATCTGTAAATCTGAAATAAACATAGGTATTATTCTCAGGAATATAATGTGTCATTTTTCCGAAATGAACCGCATCATTTGATTTTCTCCAGTTGAATAATTTCGAAGTAAAATCAAAATATTGTGCTTGTACATCTGTTCTTCCTTCTTTCGCGAAAGCGTTGTTTTTGTCGCCATTCCATCCGCCTGGAAAATCCTGACGAATTCCACCGTCGCCTTTGCTTTTATCTCCGCCCATTCCAATTTCTGTACCGTAATAAATTTGCGGAATTCCACGAATCGTTGCCATCAAAGTCATTACCATTTTATATTTCGCAAAATCATATTTGTACGTTTCATTGATTCTGTCGGTATCATGATTTTCGGCAAAAACCAAAATACTATTCGTGTTTGGATATAAATAATCTAAAGCAAAATTGTTGTAGAATTTGATCATTCCTTTATCCCAAGTTGCTTCATCGTCATTGAAAGCATTTCCAATTTGATCTTGCAAAGTAAAATCCATTACACTTGGTAAATTCGAATTGTAGTTTTCGATTGCTCCAATTTTACTGTCTTTTTGCCAATAAGCCAAATTCGCCTGATTGTGCATCCAGATTTCTCCAACAATATTAAAGCTTGGATATTCGGTTGTAATAGCTTTTGCCCAATTTGCCATTCCCGTTGGGTCAGAATAGTTATAAGTATCCACTCTAAAACCGTCAAGATTTGCATATTCAATCCACCAAATAGCGTTTTGAGTTAAGTATTTTTCAACCAAAGGATTTTTTAAATTCAAATCGGGCATAGAAGGAACAAACCAGCCGTCGATACAAATTTCTTTGTCTGTTTTTGAAGCGTGCATGTCTGTAATTACTTCGCGTCGGTGGTGGGTTTGCGCGTAATTATCAATTCTGTTAAACCACGTTTTTGTTGGAAGATCTTTCATCATCCAATGTGTGATTCCCCAGTGATTGGTTACATAATCCATAACCAATTTCATGTCTTTTTTGTGCAATTCTGAAGATAAACGAACGTAATCTTCATTAGTTCCGTAACGCGGATCTACTTTGTAAACATCAGATTGCGCGTAACCATGATACGAATTTTGTTTGTCATTATCTTCGTTTAAAGGCGTATTCCAAACCGTTGTTGCACCCAAAGATTTAATGTAATCTAAGTTTTTGATAATTCCTTCGATATCGCCGCCATGACGTGCATTTGGTTCTTGACGATTTGCTTTATCAGTTAATGAAGCATCGCTGTCGTTCTTAGGATTTCCGTTTGCAAAACGATCCGGCATAATTAAATAAATCATGTCAGATGCATCGTAACTTTTTCTGTCGGCAGAATTTGCTCTTCTTTCTTTAAGCGAATATTTTTGAGTAAAAGCAATTTTGTTTTTCAATTTAAAAGAGAAAACCAATTCGGAAGCTTTAAGATCTTTTGTATCAATTGTAACAAAAAGGTAGTTTGGATTTTCTGTTTTTTCTACATTTTTGATCGCAACATTGTTTGAAACGGAAGCTTCATATTGTGCAATATTTTTTCCGTAGAACATAATCTGAACTTCAGGATTTTTCATTCCTGCGTACCAAAAAGGCGGTTCTACTTTCTGAATTTGCGCTTTCGCGGAAGCGGAAAATAATAGAACAATTAAGATTATTCTATAAAGTAATTGGTTGATTTGAAATGATATTTTCATAATTTGTTTTTTAATTCGATTAAAATAAGATCGATTTCCTGCAAGGTTTTTAAAACCTTGTAGGTATTTTTTGTAGTTTTATAAACCTACAAGTTCAGAAAAGACTTTGCGGAATGAAATGCCATTAGAACGGTGAAATGAAATTTTAAAAGAGTTATTATTTATTTTGATTTCTTTTGTTTGAGCATCCATTTATAAATTTCAGGATTTTTCTCATATAGATATTCAATTCCATGACCTTCATCTTTCAAACGAGTAAACTTGAAATTATTTTTGTCTTTACAGGCTTTAAGACCTTTTGCAATTCTCTCGGTTTCTGTTATCGGAATTTTATCATCGGCTGTTCCATGAAAAGCCCAAATCGGAATTTGGCTAAGATTACATATTCTTGTTGTATCGCTGTCGTTAATTCCTCCACAAAGAGCTACAACTGCAGCAAATTTGTCTGGAAAATCTAGAGCAGTAATATAAGCCCCGTATCCACCCATACTTATTCCTGTAATGTAGATACGTTCTGTATCAATTCTATATTTTGCAGCTAAATCGGCATATAAAGATTCAAACCAGTTTTCGGTTGACCAAAATTTATTGTCTGGACATTGTGGCGAGGCAATTATAAATTCAAAATTTTGTCCTTTTTCAACAAGGTATGGCAAACCATACGTTTTAAGTTTGTTTAAATCGTTTCCTTTTTGTCCTCCGCCATGAAGATAAATTACAAGAGGATATTTTTTAATTCCTTTTGAATAGTCTTTGGGTACATACAAGAGATAATTGTAAGATGCTTTCGTTTTTGTCTGGGAGTATGTATTTACTCCCAAAAAAGAGATAAAAAGAATCAGAAAATTAAGTTTGTATTTCATGTCAGATTATAAATGATATAAAATTATTTTTCACAATTAAGACTTTTTAGTCACAAGGAATTCCAAATAAATCTAAGCCGTCAACCCAGAATTTTTTTATGGGTTTATCTTTTTTTACAATATATATTGATCTTCCAGGAAACTTGCATTTGCTTTTGCCGGGATATTTTCCCCACAAAAAATCATCATTATAGGCAAAATAAGCATCGCCAATATTGGCAAATACTTTAGTTTTAATGTTGTCTTTATAATCATAATTTATGCTTTCCTTTTCTTCATATTGACGTATTTTATATTGAGTTTCTAAATAACTTTTTTGGTATTCTATTTTTAATAATTGTTTAGAACAAAAAATAGGTTTTCCGTTTTTAATAGTGTCAAAATTTTGAATTGGAAAAGCAATAATACTCGTGCGGCACTCGTCAAGTCCAACAACAACATCGTTGATCGTTACTTCTGAAAATCCTTTTGTGCCATAAACGTAATAGCTTTTTTCGACGATTTTTTTAATCTCGTTTTCTAATTTTTTACTTTTTATAAGTTTGTAACTTCCTAAAGTATCGTAATATTCAAAGTTTTTAATTTTATTAGTTTGTGATCCATAAAGAACATTGTATAAAGAATCTTTTGTTTCTATTTGATTGAATATTTCATCAAATGAAGCTCCGTTGTAGGTTTTCTTTTCCTGCAGATTTACAACAATTGCGGTTGTTGTTTTTGATAAATCATAAACAGAAAAAAGAGTTGTATCGATATCAATTTTTTCTAAAGGTGCTGTTTCTTTAATTGTATTCGTTTTTTTGACAATTGTTTCGTTTTTTTGATTGCACGAAATCAGTAAAAGACCCAGAAAGAAACTTATAAAATTTTTCATTGTATATTAATTTACTTTTAAACTTTTCAGGATAAAAGTAACGTATTCTTTAAAAAAAAGACAAGCAATCTTGGGGAAAATCACTTGTCTTTTTAGGAAATTATTTGGTTTCGATAATACTAATTGCATAACCTCCGCCTGGAGCAGAAAGCTGCGATAATTTTGATTTATTAGTTACACTAATTTTTTTGATAGTGTAAGCCTGCGGGTTTGTTTTGTAATGCGCGTCTTTTGCATCTGCATAAATTGTAGCGCTATATTTTTTACCACTTTCAAGGAAACTAAAATCAATGTTCGATGTACGAGACGTTTCTCCGTTTACGTTTCCAACAAACCAATTGTTTGTACCTTTTGCTTTACGAGCAACGGTAATAAAATCTCCCGGCTCAGCTTCGATATATTTACTTTCAGACCAATCTACAGCCACATCTTTGATGAATTGAAATGCATCTGGAAAACGGTTGTAGTTTTCTGGAGTATCTGCAGCCATTTGCAGCGGACTGTACATTGTAACATACAAAGCCAATTGATTACAAATTGTACTGTTTACATGCGATTTGTTATCAGGATTCATTTTACTGATATCCATTTCGAAAATTCCAGGCGTGTAATCCATTGGGCCGCCAATTAAACGTGTAAATGGTAAAACCGTTACGTGATTTGGTTTAGAACCTCCAAATGCTTGGTATTCTGTTCCTCTTGCTGCTTCGTTTCCAATTAAGTTTGGGTACGTTCTGCAAATTCCTGTTGGGCGAACTGCTTCGTGAGCGTTCACCATAATTTTATATTCAGCCGCTTTTTCAATAGCGTATTGATAATGGTTTACAATCCATTGATCGTAATGGTTTTCACCGCGAGGTAAAATATCTCCAACGTAACCGCTTTTTACAGCATCGTATCCGTTGTCTTTCATGAATTTATATGCTGCATCCATGTGGCGCTCGTAGTTACGAACAGAACCAGAAGTTTCATGGTGCATGATAATTTTGATTCCTTTAGATTTTGCATATTCGTGTAAACCTTTCACATCAAAATCTGGGTAAGGCGTTACAAAGTCAAAAACATAATCTTTTGAGTGACCAAACCAGTCTTCCCAACCTTCATTCCAACCTTCAACCAAAACAGCGTCAAAACCATTTTTAGCAGCAAAATCAATGTATTTTTTTACGTTAGCATTATTTGCTCCGTGCGTTCCGCTTGGTTTTGCTTTAGAGAAATCTGAAACTCCCAATTGTACTGTAGGGAAATCGTTTGTGTACGACCAAGAGCTTTTTCCTGTAATCATTTCCCACCAAACTCCGATATATTTTACGGGTTTAATCCAAGAAGTATCGTCGATTTTTGAAGGATCATTTAAGTTTAAAGTCATTTTTGAAGCTAAGATTTCTCTAGCATCATCACTTACCATAATTGTTCTCCAAGGCGAATGACTTGGCGCTTGCATATATCCTTTATCACCTTTTGCGTCTGGAGTTAACCAAGATTCGAAAATCATGTTTTTGTCATCCAAATTCAAGTGCATACAAGAATAATTGATCAAAGCCGCTTCGTGCAAGTTGATGTAAATTCCATCAGCCGTTTTTAGCATCAAAGAAGTCTGAACTCCTGTTGGTGAAAAGTTTTTTTGCGAAACGTTTGCTGTGTATGCTTTTTGAGATAAACCTCTAATTTCTGATAATTTCGATTTTGTATAATCGTATTCCTGCGTATCGTAATCTCCCGGAATCCAGAAAGCCGTGTGATCTCCAGTCATGGCGAATTGAGAACGCTCTTCTTTAATTACAAAATACGTTAAGTTCTTTTGAGCTGGAAATTCATATCTAAATCCTAAACCATCATCAAATAAACGAAAACGAATAACGATTTGGCGATCTGTTCCTTTTTGATTTAAAGTTACAGCCAATTCATTATAATGATTTCTAATGTTATCCACTTCTCCCCAAACTGGTTTCCAAGTTTCATCAAAAGTGGTTGTTTTGGAATCCGTAATTGTAAAATCATTCAATAAAGATTTTTTGTCGTCTTTAAGTTCAAGACCCAATTTACTTGTTTTTACAACTTCTTTATTTTTGTATTTAAGATTGTAAGTTGGAGTTCCGTCGTTTTGAAGCGAAAATTCCATTACAAATTTTCCTTCGGGTGATTTTAGTTGTTGCGCTTCTGCCAGTGTGCTAAATGCAAACAGTATGAAGCTTGCAAAAAATAATTTCTTCATGATTTTTATTTTAATTAATTTGAGCGAATTTACTTATAGATAATGGTTTTTCATTGACTATAATTGTTAAATCCTGATCACCGTCTACAGTAAATGTTGTTTCGTTATGATTTACAGCTACTTTTAGAACTTGATTTCTAAAGTTTATTTTAAAAGAATAGCCTTTCCATTCTTTTGGAATTTTTGGCGAAAAATGAAGCTGATCATTTTTAACACGCATTCCGCCAAAACCTTCTACAATACTCATCCAAGTTCCTGCCATTGATGTAATGTGACAACCTTCTTCTACTTCTTTATTATAATCGTCTAAGTCTAAACGAGAAGTTCTTAAATAGAACGTATACGCCATATCCATTTTGTCTAAAGCTGCAGCTTGAATCGAGTGTACGCAAGGCGAAAGTGAACTTTCGTGAACGGTAAATGATTCGTAAAACTCAAAATTGCGTTTTAATTCTTCTTTAGAAAAATGACTTTCGAAGAAATAAAAGCATTGTAAAACGTCGGCTTGTTTAATGTATGGCGAACGTAAAACGCGATCCCAAGACCATTTTTGATTGATCGGGCGTTGCGATTTATCTAAGTCTTTTACCGGAACTAAATCTTTGTCTAAAAAGCCGTCTTGCTGTAAATAAATACCCAATTCTTCAGAAGTTGGGAAATACATATCGTCAGCAACTTTTTTCCATTCCTGAATTTCATTCACCGAAAGGCTTACTTTTTCCATCACACGTTTGTGATCTGCAGGATATTCGGCAGCAACTTTTCTAATTTGTTCTTCGGCATAATCAATACACCATTTTGCAATATAATTGGTGTAGAAATTATTGTTGATGTTGTTTTCGTACTCGTTTGGACCTGTAACGCCAAGAATTACGTATTGATTTTTGTCTTTAGAGAAAGAAGCTCTCTGGTGCCAAAAACGAGCAATTCCGATTAAAACTTCTAGTCCTTTTTCTGGAATATAAGAGTAATCTCCGGTGTAACGGTAATAGTTGAAAATAGCAAAAGCAATCGCACCATTTCTGTGAATTTCTTCGTGTGTAATTTCCCATTCGTTATGGCATTCTTCACCATTCATGGTTACCATTGGGTACAATGCAGCTCCATTTTTGAAGCCTAAATTGTCTTTAGCATTTTCAATCGCTTTATCCAATTGATTGAAGCGGTACGTCAATAAATTACGTGCAACTTGCTGATCTTTGGTTGCCATATAAAACGGAATACAGTATGCCTCAGTGTCCCAATAAGTAGATCCGCCGTATTTTTCTCCAGTGAAACCTTTTGGTCCAATGTTCAATCGGCTGTCTTTTCCTAAATAAGTTTGGTTTAATTGAAAGATATTAAAACGAATTCCTTGCTGCGCTTTTACGTCGCCCTCGATTGTAATATCTGACATTTCCCAGATTTTACTCCAAGCCTCAATTTGATTTTGAAGTAAAGTATTGTATCCTAAATGTAATGCTGCTTTAATCGTTTTTTCGGCAGCAGTTAAGGTATTTTCGTGATTTAAAGAAACCGTATAACCTCCAATTTTTTGAATTGATGAGGTTTGTCCTTTTGCGATAATTGTTCCGTAAGTATACTGAACTCTATCTGTCGTTGAGTCGATTGTTGAAGGTGAAATGTTTACATTTTCTCCGTTTGCAAAAATCGTATTGTGCATGAAAGTCGTAACTTTAAAATGCGTTTTAAAAGTCTGTGCCGTTACAAAAGCTTCGTTTGTGCCTTTTTTTACTTCTAAAGGTTCCCAGAATTTTTCTTCCCAGTTTGCATCTTCATTCGTAACTCCGGCGTCAACATAAGGTTTGTAAATGATTTTTGCATCTTTATTTAAAGGTGTAATATCATATTTGATTACCCCAGTTTCATCCAAATCTAAAGAAAGAAAACGACGTACATTTACAGCGATTTCTGTTCCGTTTTTTAATGTTGCTTCAAAAGAACGATTGTACCATCCTTCTTTCATATTCAATTCTCTGCGAAAGTTTCTTACTTCGGTGCAATTGTGTAAATCAAGATTTTCTTCGTTGATTACAATATCAATTCCGATCCAGTTTGGAGCGTTTAATACTTTTGCAAAATACTTTGGATATCCGTTTTTCCACCAGCCCACTTTTGTTTTGTCTGGATAATAAATTCCTGCAATGTAACTTCCTTGAAAAGTTTCACCAGAATACGTTTCTTCAAAATTGGCGCGCTGTCCCATGGCACCGTTTCCGATACTAAAAAGACTTTCAGACGATTTGACTCTTTCTACGTCAAATCCTTCTTCGATGATGGACCAATTGTCTGGTTTTATATAATCTTGATTCATTTGTTCTTCTAATTAGATGTTTTTTAATTAGTAAATGTGGTAATTAGAAAATTAGATAATTCATTGTATTGGAGAATTATCTAATTATCAAATTTTCTCATTGACTAATTAGTTCTTCAATAAAGCTCGGGTCGATTTCAGTGAAATCTTTAAAAATGTAATGGGCTTCATGTAGAATTTTTTCCTCACCAATTCCTACGCTAACCATTTTTCCTGTATTTGCTGCCTGAATTCCGGCAACAGAATCTTCAAATACTATAGAATCTTTTGGATCAATATTTAATAATTGAGCCGCTTTTAAGAAAACTTCAGGATCGGGTTTTGCATTGGTAACGTCATTTCCGTCAACAATAACATCGAAGTAAGAGATGATCCCTGTTTTTTCTAAAATTGGTCTTGCATTTTTACTGGCAGAACCCAATGCAATTCCTTGGTTTTTATCTTTTAATAATTGCAGAATTTTAAAAACTCCTGGAAGAATCTCACTTTCATCCATGTCAACTAAATAAGATAAATAATCTTCATTTTTTTGAATTAACCATTTGTCTTTGTCTTCTTGAGAAGCCTGAACATTTCCTAATCCAAGTATTATATCTAAAGATCGAACGCGGCTCACTCCTTTAAGCAGCTCGTTGTCTTCGTGTGTAAAATTTATATTTAAGGCTTGAGCAATTTTCTGCCAAGCTAAAAAATGATATTTAGCGGTATCAACGATTACTCCGTCAAGATCGAAGATGAATGCTTTTTTATTATTCATGAATTTCAATTTTAGTTTTGTTATTTACTCTCAGGGTTAGTAAGCCTGCAAAAATCATTGATACTCCACCAATAATTAAAGCGTAAATAGGTTCATTATGAAAAAATTGTTTAATTACAAATCCTAAGATTGTAGCGGCTACAATTTGAGGAATTACTACAAAAAAGTTAAAAACTCCCATGTAATATCCCATTTTTGCTGCTGGTAAAGCGCCAGACAACATTGCGTAAGGCATGGATAAAATACTCGCCCAAGCAATACCAACACCTAACATTGGCAGAATTAGCATTTGTTTATCACCAATAAAATAAATTGAAATTAAACCAACACCTCCAGCACATAGTGCTAATAAATGTGTTGCTCTAACGCCTACTTTTTTTGCAATAATTGGCAATAAGAATGCAACTGCGGCAGCGATTCCGTTGTAAACGGTAAACAATACCGAAACCCAGTCGGCGGCATCATTGTAGATTTTTGAAGTTGTATCTGTTGTTCCAAAAATATGTTGTGTAACGGCTTGAGTAGTGTAAATCCACATAGAAAAAAGAGCAAACCAAGAGAAGAATTGAACCCAAGCTAATTTTTTCATTGTAGTTGGCATGTTCAATAAATCGGTCATAATAATTGTAAAACCATTATGAACTTTTGAAGTTCTTAATTGTGATGCAATCATAAATAAAACGCCCATAAAAACTAAACCAATAAAAAGAATGTAAAGTTCTTTTGCTAAGCTGTTTTCGAAAATAAGAAAAGATACTGATGATCCAATAACAGTCAATAGTATTCCTAAAGACAATTGTCTTTTGATATTCGAACTTGATTCATTTTCTGGATTAATAATTTCTTCTTTGTCTTTTTTAGCTTGTTCCTCAAAAGCATGAAGTTCTTCTGGAGTATATTCTGTTGTTTTAAAAACAGTCCATAAAACAGAAAGTAAAAAAACAATTCCGCCAATATAAAAAGACCATTTTACAGAATCGGGAATAATTCCTTCTGGAGCAGTATTGCTAACACCAAAAACATTTGTAAAAAGATAAGGTAAAACCGAGCCTACAACTGCTCCCGTACCGATAAAGAAACTTTGCATTGCGAAACCTAAAGTACGCTGCTTTTCCGGTAAATTATCACCAACAAAAGCACGGAAAGGTTCCATAGAAACATTTATCGAAGCGTCCATTATCCATAAAGTTCCTGCAGCGATCCATAAAGTTGGAGAGTTGGGCATAATGAATAATGCAATAGAAGATAGAATCGCACCAATTAAAAAATAGGGACGGCGTCTGCCTAAACGAGTCCACGTTCTGTCACTAAAATAACCAATAACGGGCTGAATTATTAATCCTGAAACAGGAGCAGCAATCCATAAAATCGGAATTTCGTCAATTTTAGCACCAAGGGTTTCAAAAATTCTAGAAGTATTTGCGTTTTGCAGTGCAAAACCAAATTGTATTCCTAAGAAACCGAAACTCATGTTCCAAATTTCCCAGAAACTTAATTTACGCTTTTCCATTATCGTAATTAAAGAATTAATTAGACGATAAGCGCTATGCTTATCAAAACTTACTTATTTTTTCGAAGTAAAAGTAAAAGCTTTGAGCGGGGTAAAAGTATTAATTATTTTTTTAATACTACTAATAAAAAAGTCATAAATATTATTTATGACTTTGAAAAATGTTGATTTTAAGAGTTTTAATCAGTAGATTCTCTTTTTATTAAATGTGTTTCTATAACTTCGGTGGTGTAATTTTCGTTTTCTTCTTCTTCGTCATCGTGTTCGGCTTCCAATCTTTCAATAAGCATTTTAGCTGCTTTATTTCCCATTTTTTCACCACTTTGGCTTACCGTTGTAATACTTGGCGTTGAATATTTAGATATAATTCCGTCTGTAAAAGCAATTACGGCAAGATCCTCAGGAACTTTTAATCCCATTTTGCTTGCAGTTTTGATAATTGTTACAGCAAAAAGTTCATTTACAGCAAAAACAGCATCAAATGCTCTATCGTTTAAAAGCTGGCTGATTGTGATTTCGCAAGTATCGACATCTTCAATCTTGATTATTAAATCTTCGTTAAAAGGCAATCCATTGTCTAATAATGCTTTTTCGTAACCATCCGTTCTAAGTTTTCCAACACTTACATAATCGACTGTTGTAACCAAAGCGATCTTTTTTCGTCCATTATCAATCAAACTCTGAACAGCTTCATACGCAGCAGCTTTATCATCAATAATAACTTTATCACATAAAATGTCGTTGGTAACTCTGTCGAACATTACAACTGGCATTCCTTGATTGATGACTTCAGTAATGTGGTGAAAGTCGCCTTTGTACTGGGTTTCTTTAGAAAGTGACATGATAAAACCATCGATACTTCCGTTGGCCAACATCTCCATATTTAGGACTTCTTTATCGAAGGAATCATCAGATAAACAAATCACAACACTATACCCATTTTCGTTAGCAACCTGTTCAATTCCATTGATTACAGTAGAGAAAAAATAATGTACAATTTCCGGAATGATAATACCAATGCTTTTGGTTTTTCGATTTTTTAAACTAAGGGCAATATTGTTGGGTTTATAGTTGTAAAACTTCGCAAAAGCCTGCACTTTTAAACGTGTTTCTTCTCCGATTTCTAAACTGTTTCGTAGTGATTTTGAGACAGTTGAAATCGATACGTCGAGTTCTCTTGCGATCTGTTTTAAGGTTATTTTGCGTTTCATATAATAATTTGAAAAAAATCTAATTGTTAATAAAGGTATCTAATATTTTTAGAATTGATAATTTTTGACTTAAAAGATTACAAAATATAGAAAGTTTTCAACACTATCACGTTTTCGTAAACCAATAAAATTTGTAGTCGGTTGCACATGTTAATAAATTCCTAATTTTGAAATTCGAAGTAAAATTAAAAACTTAACTAACAAACTTAAACTCAAAACTAATTTAAACAAAAAGTATGAAAACAATTTACAAAAAGTTGTTATTTTTATTCCTACTGTTGCCGTTTACAGTACTCGCTCAAAGTACTTTAAATGGAACTGTTGTCGATAAAGCGACAGGACAACCAATTCCAGGGGTAAATATTAATGTACAAGGCTCTACAGGAGGTGCTTCTACAGATTTTGACGGTAAATTTCAGCTATCTAATTTAAAAAATGGAGACAAAATTACGGTTTCATTTATTGGATACAAAGCGTCAACGATCAATTATAGCGGTCAGAAAACTTTAGCCGTTTCATTGGAGGAAGATACCAATCAACTTAAAGAAGTTGTAGTACAAGTAGGTTACGGAACTGTTAAGAAAAAAGACGCAACAGGAGCTGTAACAGTATTGTCTGCAAAAGATTTTAATAAAGGCCCAGTTACTTCTGCAGATCAAATGATTCAGGGTAGAGTTGCAGGTTTACAGATTATCAATGGAGGTGGTTCTCCAGGAGCAGATCCTGTAGTAAGAATCAGAAGCGGATCTTCTCTTAGTGCAAGTAACGATCCTTTGTATGTAATTGATGGTGTTCCGGTTGCTGCTGGAGGTGTTGAAGGTGGTAGAAATCCATTATCAACAATTAACCAAAATGATATTGAGTCTATCTCAGTTTTAAAAGATGCCTCTGCAACTGCTATTTACGGTTCTAGAGCTTCGAATGGTGTAATTATTATTACGACTAAAAAAGGAAAAGCTGGTGATATAAAAATCAGCTATAACGGAAACTTTCAAGTTTCTGAAGTAACACAACAAGTTGATGCTTTGTCAAGCGGTCAATTTAGAGATTTTGTAAATGCTAATGGAACTGCTGCTCAAAAAGCGGCAATGGGTACTGCTAATACAAATTGGCAGGATGAGATCTATAGAACTGCTATGGGTACAGATCAAAACATCTCTGCTAGTGGCGGAGCTGACAATGTTGCCTATAGAGCTTCTGTTGGATATACTAATTTAAATGGAGTTTTATTAAGAGATAATTTCGCAAGAACTACAATGGCAGTTTCGCTTACTGGAGACTTTTTTGATAAACATTTAAAAATTCAGGTCAACAATAATACCTCTATAATAAAAAGTAATTACAGTACTACAGGTGCTGTAGGAGCTGCTGTTGGTTTTGATCCGACTCAATCGGTAAAAAATGCTGATGGAACTTATTTCCAATGGTTGACAACTCCAACAGAATTTAATCAATTGGCAGGAAAAAACCCTTTGTCAATGATTAATCAACAAGATAATTTAGGTACCTTTAATAGAAGTATTGGAAATATCCAATTGGATTATAAAATGCATTTTCTACCAGAATTAAAAGCTGTAGCAAATTTTGGTTATGACCAAATGAGCGGTAGAGGATATGGTGGAACTAATGGAGATTACTTAAATGGTCTTCCAGGTTCAGGTTACAATAACTCTTATGAGAATATTGAGAACAGAAACAACAAGTTGATGGACTTGTATTTGAACTACAACAAAAAGATTGATGCTATCGATACGCAGATTGATGTAACTGGTGGTTATACGTATCAAGATTTTAGAGAAGAAAAAAATAAATCAAATTACAATTTTGAGAACGACAAAACAACTGTAGAGTTGTTTACACCTACTCATATTAATTTACAATCATTTTTTGGAAGAGCAAACTTTACAGTTGCTGACAAATATTTAATGACTGTATCTATCAGACGTGATGGTACTTCTAGATTTACAGAAGAAAATCGCTGGTCAAATTTCCCTGCAGTATCTGCAGCTTGGAAATTAAATGAAGAAAACTTCTTAAAAGATGTTAAAAGTATTAGTACTTTAAAAATTAGAGGAGGATGGGGTATTACTGGACAACAAAATATTGGAGTTAGTTATCCTTCAATTCCGTTGTATTTGGCTTCTAATAGTGCTGCTCAATATCAAATTGGAAATACTTTTTATACTACTTACAGACCACAGCCTTATAACAGTAATTTAAAATGGGAAGAAACTACAACTGTAAACGTTGGACTTGATTTTGGTTTCTTTAATAATAGACTTACAGGTAGTGCAGATGCATACCAAAGAACTACAGATGATTTGTTGTTATATACTCAAAACCCTTCGTTTTTCGGATTTTCTAATTATGATAACTATAATGTTGGAAGTCTTAAGAATAAAGGACTTGAGTTGTCTGCGGAAGTTATTCCAGTTCGAACAGATAATTTAGAATGGAGAATTGGTGGAAACATTACTTTCCAGAATTCAAAAATCACAAAATTGACAACTACTCAAGATGATACACCTGGACTAGATACTGGTGATAATATTGCTGGAGGAACAGGAAATAAAATTCAAAACAACCAAGTTGGTTATGCGCCTAATGCATTTTATGTATACGAGCAAGCTTATGGTGCTGACGGAAAACCTTTAGATGGTGTTTTTGTAGATCGTAATAAGGATGGAATTGTAAATGCAGATGATAAATACCGTTTTCACAAACCTGCTGCAGATGTTTTCTACGGATTCTATACTAGCGTAACATACAAAAGCTGGGATATGTCTATGAACTGGAGAGGTTCTTGGGGGAATTATTTATACAATAACGTAGATTCTGGAAATGGAACTTATAATAATATCTTAACAAGACAAAATGATTTATCAAATGGAGTAGAAAATCTTTTGGAAACAGGATTTAAAAAACCAACTGATTTTCAATTACACTCTGATTACTACATTCAAGATGCATCTTTCGTAAAATTAGATAACATTGCAATTGGTTACACTTTTAATCAAAAAATAAAAGGTATCTCAATGCTTAAGTTAACGGCATCGGCACAAAATGTTTTAACAATTACTAAATACGACGGATTAAATCCAGAGATTTCTAGTGGTATCGATAATAACATTTATCCAAGACCAATAACTTTCACGTTAGGATTAAACGCTAACTTCTAATTCAAATAACAAGAATAATGAAAAAGATACAAATAAAATTAATAGGTATTTCTTTGTTTATGATGACGATGTTGTTTTCATCATGTACAGATGATCTAAACCAATCACCAGATAACGGAGATTCTGTTAGCAGTGATGAACTTTTCTCAGATCCTGCTTCATACAAACAAAACTTAGCAAAATTATATGCAGGTTTTGCAACAACAGGACAGCAAGGACCAGCAGGAAGTCCAGATATTTCTGGAATTGACGAAGGAACAAGCCAATACATTAGAGGTTTCTGGATGATGCAGGAATTAACAACTGATGAGGCTGTTATTGCATGGAATGATGGAACAATTAAAGATTTTCATTCACAAACATGGTCGTCTTCAGATACATTTATTGCGGCTACATTTGCACGTTTTTCTTTCCAAATTGTAAACTGTAATGAGTTTTTAAGACAAACTACAGATGCAAAATTGGCTGGAAGAGGTGTTACAGATGCTTCACTATTGGCTGAAATTAAAACGTATCGTGCAGAAGCTCGTTTCTTAAGAGCAATGACGTACTGGCATTTAGTAGATACATTTGGGGGAGGATCTATCGTAACAGAAGATTCGCCAACTACATTCTACTATCCAGATTATGCTACAAGAGCAGAAATTTACAAATTTATCGATGAAGAGTTAACAGCTCTTACACCAGAATTAAAAGCACCTAGATCAAATGAGCAATATCGTATAGATCAAGCAGCAGCTTGGATGTTACAAGCTAAATTGTACATGAATGCTAAGGTTTATATTGGCACAGATAACTATACTGCAGCTCTTCCTTTAATAGAAAAAGTAATCAGTTCAGGTTATACAATCCATAATAATTACAATCAATTGTTTCTTGCTGATAATAACAAAAATGGAGCGCAAAACGAATTTATTTTTGCGATTGCATTTGACGGAATTAATACACAGACTTACGGGGGGACAACTTTCTTAGTACATGCACCAGTAGGAGGAAGTATGCCAATTGCTGAGTTTGGAATCAGCGGAGGCTGGGGTGGTATTAGAACTACATCTGCTTTTGTAAATAAATTTGATGCTGTTACAACAGATACCCGCGGAAAGTTTTATACCAATGGTCAAGCAAAAGAGATTGCTGATATTGGAACTTTTACAGACGGATATGCGATTCAAAAATTCAAAAATGTTGATGTAAACGGTGTACAGGGATCTGATAAAACAGGAACTTTTGCAGATACAGATTTTCCAATTTTCAGATTGGCAGATGCTTATTTAATGTATGCTGAATGCGCTGTAAGAGGAGTAGGTAACTTAGGTACTGCAACAACTTATGTAAATGCATTAAGAACAAGAGCAAATGCAACAACTGTAAGTCAAGGAGATCTTACTCTAAACTTTATTCTTGATGAAAGAGGTAGAGAATTGCACTGGGAAGGACACCGCAGAACAGATTTAATTCGTTTTGGGAAATTCACTGGAGGAAGTTATTTATGGCCTTGGAAAGGAAATGTTGCAAGTGGTACTTCAACTCAAACTTTCAGAGATATATTCCCAATACCAGCGGGAGCCTTAGGTTCAAACCAAAAACTGAAACAAAACCCAGGATACTAAAAACAAACTAACGAAACTAACTAAAAAAATACCACATGAAAAATATAGCAAAATCACTAATCGCATTATTTGCACTTGTTGCAGTGTCTTGCAGCGTTGAAGATGTACAGGATCGACCTGTAATTGACGGAATTGATTCACCAGTATTAACTGCTCCTTCAGCAGGTACAGCTTATGTACTGACTGTTGCTGCTGCAGACAATCAAATTGAGCGTTTTACTTGGAAATCTGCAAACTATGGCGGAGACATAGAAGTCAATTATACTGTACAGATGGATAAAAAAGGTAATGCATTTAAAACACCTCAAGAATTAGGTACCGTTAAATCTAGTAATCAAGTTTCTGTTTCAGTTTCAAAAATGAATACAGCTGCTTTAGCTTTAGGCGCTACGCCTTTTACTGCTGCTGATTTTGAAGTTAGAGTAAAATCTGATGTTGCAGGTTCAAACATAATGTTTTCAGATGCTGTTGCCGTTGTAGTTACTCCTTATACTACAGAAACACCTAAATTATGGGTTCCTGGAGGATATCAGGCGGCAAGCGGATACGGAACAGATTGGACAGCAGGAACTGCTCCAACATTATTGGCTGAAGCTTATGGAAAAACTGCTTTTGAAGGTTATGTGTATTTTGCTGCTGCAGGTGAGTTTTTATTAACTCCTGCTTCAAATACTGATAATAAATATACAAAAGGCGCTACTGCTGGAACTTTACTTTATAATGGAAGCGATAATCTTAAAATAGATGCTGCTGGTTACTATAAAATTAAAGCAGATACAGATCCTGCAAAATTAACATACTCTGCAACTAAACTTGCATGGGGTATTGTTGGAAATGCAACTCCAGGAGGATGGGATGCAGATACTCCTATGGTTTACAATCCAACAACT
The DNA here is from genome assembly GCF_009711165.2 of Flavobacterium sp. MC2016-06. GTDB lineage: Bacteria > Bacteroidota > Bacteroidia > Flavobacteriales > Flavobacteriaceae > Flavobacterium. The sequence goes on from NZ_WMID02000002.1 coordinate 67,687, forward strand.
AAAAAGTGGACTATAACGGTTGTTTTAACTGCTCAAAGTGCTCCTGATAATGGATTGAAATTTAGAGCTAATAACAACTGGGATTACAATTTTGGAGATACTGGAGCTGATGGTAAGTTAGAAGATGGTGGAACAAACATTGGTACTACAGCTGGAACGTTCTTAATTACTTTAGATTTAAGTAATCCAAGAAACTACACTTACACAATGGTGAAACAATAATAAGTTAAATTGTAAAGAGGCTATCTTCGGATAGCCTTTTTTAATACGTTATTTAATTATGAAAAAAACTTTACTTTTATTTTTTCTGATGTATGCATCAGTAACTTTTGCACAACTGCAAAACGTTACCTATAGTGTTAGCCCGGCTAGTTTTGAAGAAACAACAGCTATAACCATTACAATTAATGGAAATAGTATTGATGAAACAGCTTTTGGGGTAGCAAACAACACGCTGTATCTTTGGGCTTGGGCTTTTGATACAAATGATACAACTCAAAAAGGAACTCCAAACAATGGTACTTGGGAAGCTTCAAGCGATGCTAGTGTGTTTACTTATAATGCAGCAACAGATACGTATACCAAAACCATTACGCCAACAACTTATTACAATACAACAGGAATTGGTAAAATTGGTTTTTTGATTAAAGCTAAAAACGGAACAGGAGATAAAAAATCACAAGATATTTTAGTTGAGGTAGGATCTTTTCAAGTAACCTTAACTGCTCCAGTAGAAAATAGCACAACCATTATTGCATCAGGTTCAAATTTTAATGTTGCAGCAACCAATACAAATGGGAATGCAAGTTATGTCTTGAATGCTAATGGAACTACGATTAATACAGACGCCAGTACAGCAAGTTACGCATACACAGCGACAAATGTTACAAGCAATCAAAACTACGAATTAGTGGCAACGCAATCGGGCGTTAACATTTCTAAAAAGTTTTCGGTAGTAGTAAACCCAAATACAGTTTCTGAGGCAATGCCTACAGGTTTAGTAGATGGAATTAATTATAATACAGCCGATGCTACAAAAGCAACTTTAGTGCTAGATGCACCTTTAAAAGATTTTGTATACGTAGCAGGAAGTTTTAATAATTGGCAGCCTACAACGGCTTATGCCATGAAAAAAGACCCAGCTTCGGGAAAATTTTGGTTAGAATTAATAGGCTTAGTTTCGGGTGTAAATAATACGTATCAATATTGGGTCGTAGATGCAACACCGCTTGCTAATTCGCCTTCAATGGTAAAAACAGCAGATCCATATTCTACTTTAGTTTTATCGCCTTATGATGATCCTTCAATTCCTACAGCTTCCTATCCAAATATGCCGGTTTATCCAACAGGGCAGCAATTTGAGGTTACAGTTCTTAAAACAGGTCAGACACCCTATAATTGGCAGGTAACCAACTTTACAAAACCAGAAAAAGATAAATTGGTAGTTTATGAAGTTTTGATTCGTGATTTTGATGCTGCTAGAAATTATCAAAGTCTAATAGACCGAATAGATTATTTTAAAACACTAAAAATAAACGCTATCGAATTAATGCCGGTAATGGAGTTTGAAGGCAATGAAAGCTGGGGTTACAATACTTCATTTCATATGGCTTTAGATAAGTTTTATGGGACTTCAGATAAATTAAAAGAGCTTATCGATTTATGTCATCAAAACGGAATTGCTGTTATTTTGGATGTAGCTTTAAATCATGCTTTCGGAAGAAATCCGATGGTAAGAATGTGGATGAATGATCCTGATGGAGATGGTTTTGGATCACCAACTACAGAGAATCCTTATTTTAATACCGTTGCAAAACATACTTATAGTGTAGGTGAAGATTTTAATCATCAATCGCTTAAAACTCAAAATTACGTTGAACGTGTAGTGAAACAGTGGATTGAGGAATACAAAATCGACGGTTTCCGTTGGGATTTAACCAAAGGGTTTACGCAGGCATGTACAGCATCAGATGAATCTTGTACTAATGCTTATCAGCAAGACAGAATAGATGTTTTGAAAAAATATGCAGACTATTCGTGGAGTCTTGATCCAACACATTATACGATTTTTGAACATTTAGGTACTGATGCCGAAGAACAGCAATGGGCAAATTACAGAGTTACAGAAACACCAAGTAAAGGTGTTATGATGTGGGGTAAAATGACTGATCAATACAATCAATTGTCGATGGGTTATGCTTCTAGCAGTAATATTGCAAGAATGGCAAGCGCAAGTCGTGGTTTTACAGGAAATCGTTTAATGGGGTATGCAGAAAGTCATGACGAAGAACGATTGATGTATAAAAACGTTCAGTATGGAGCTTCAAGCGGCACTTACAATGTAAAAACATTAAGCACTGCATTATCAAGAATGTCTGCTATTGGAGCAGTTTCGCTGCTTGTTCCAGGTCCAAAAATGATTTGGCATTTTGGAGAATTAGGCTGGGATGATTCCATTTATACCTGTAATAATGGTACAATAAACGATGCTTCAACAACCATTTCCGGCGATTGTAAATTAGATACAAAACCACAGCCTCAATGGGTAGAAAATTGGTTAGGTAATACAGATAGAAATAAAATCTATTACGATTGGGCGAAGATGATTACAATGAAAACAACAGAGCCTGTATTTTTAGGAACGCCTACAATTGCAAGTGCAAATTCGTTAAGTGTAAACATTAAAATCACCAATGCAGCCTTGGCATCAACACAATTAAAAGATGTTTTAATTATTGCCAATTTTGATGTTACAACACAAAGTGTAGCGACAGGTTTTCAGTACACAGGAACATGGTACAATTTAATGGATAATACCACAATAAATGTTACAGATGCATCTGCAGCTATAAGTTTGGCTGCTGGAGAATATAGAATCTACGGAAATAAACAAGCAAATTTAGCAATCGAAAAATTTGAAAAAGGAAATACAGTAAGTCTGTATCCAAATCCAGTTTCAAATTATTTTACATTAAACTTTAAAACTTCTAAAGTTCAGGTTTATGCAATTTCAGGACAATTAGTAAAAACGTATACACCAAACGGAAATTCAGATTATCAATTTGGAGTTAGCGATTTAAAAACAGGGATATATATTGTAAAAGCTTTTGATGAGAATGACAACATGCAAGTTGTAAAGTTTATCAAAAATTGAGGTTTGTTAGTAGTTAAAAAGGGCTGTCTATTTTTAGACAGCCCTTTTTTTGTTAGTGTAGTTTTTTGCCATTTATTTCTTGGTATTATATTCTCCAATTACAGAGAAATATCCAAAAGTACCCAAGCCTAAAACAATAAGAGGCGTAAGGATAAAAAGGATAATAATACCAAATACTAAATCGTCTTGTTTGTCTGAAAGTAATTTGGGTAAACCAAATACAAACACACAAAAATAAGCAGCAGCCACTGCTAAAATAACCCATAAAACACCCAAAATTTGTTTAATCGCATTCATATTCTATTAAATTTAAAGGTGAGTAGTCTTGTTTTTATTATCAATATAAATCATTCCAATTACAAAGCATACCGAGGCAATAATTATAGGATACCATAATCCGTCAAGATAAAAATCAGGTTTTCCAGCATCTTTAGCATGCGTTACAAAATACGTTGAAATGGCAGGGAGTAAACCTCCAAAAATTCCATTACCAACATGATACGGCAGAGACATTGATGTATATCTGATCTTAGCAGGAAACATTTCTACTAAAAATGCCGCAATTGGCCCATAAACCATTGTAACAAATAAAACCTGAATGAAAACTAGAAAAATTAAAGTCCACTCATCGCCTGAATTAATTGTAATCGAAATACTTGTTTGTACTTCTTTTTTAGGTATATACGTTTTTTTCTCCAGTGCAGATGTCCCATCTGTGTAATTCTTTTCAGTTATGGTAGTAGAGCTTCCGTCACCTTTATTTTCAACGGTTTGTTTTGTTTTTTCTACGATTTCTGTTTTATAACTAACATCAGTAGTATTGTACATCATCCTATAAATAGGTCTGTAGAATAAAATAGCAAGAAACATTCCCAGCATCATAATATATTTACGTCCCACTTTATCGCTCAGCCATCCAAAAACAATAAAAAACGGAGTTCCTAATAATAAAGAAATACCCAGTAAACCATCTACTTGCGAAGAGTCGATATTCATCACCGTTTTCATAAAACTCATGGCATAAAACTGTCCCGTATACCAAACAACACCTTGGCCCATTGTGGCACCAAATAAAGCTAGTAAAACAAATTTTAAATTATATCGGTTCCCAAAGCTTTCCTTTAGAGGATTTGTGCTTGTTTTGCCTTCTTTCTTCGCTTTTGCGAATACAGGAGATTCATCCATATTTTTTCGAATTAAATACGAAACACCTACCATAACAATAGAAACCCAAAACGGAACGCGCCATCCCCAAGAATCAAAAGCCTCACTCGAAAGTATATTTTTGGTTGCCAGAATAACCATCAAAGAAATAAATAATCCAACAGTAGCAGTGGTCTGAATCCAAGAAGTCCAATATCCTTTTTGCCCAACAGGAGCATGTTCGGCTACATATGTTGCAGCACCGCCATATTCGCCACCAAGAGCAAGGCCTTGTAATAAACGAAGAACTAAAACCAATAAAGGCGCAAGAAATCCAATCGTTTCATAACTCGGAATACACCCAATCAAGAAAGTAGAACCTCCCATTAATAATAAAGTAGCCATAAAAGTATATTTCCGACCAATAATGTCACCAAGTCTTCCAAAAAATAAAGCCCCAAAAGGACGCACAACAAATCCAGCGGCAAAAGTGGCTAATGTAGATAAAAATGCAGCGGTAGGATTGTCGCTCGGAAAGAATTTGGTTGAAATAACAACAGCTAAACTCCCAAAAATATAGAAATCATACCATTCAATCATAGTGCCCATAGACGAGGCCGAAATAACTTTCCAAATGCCTTTTGTAGAATTTTTACTCATAAAACAATATTGTGTACTTGATAATAAATAAAAGCTTAAAGTATTATTTTACGAATATAAAAGATATAAATTTATTTAGTTGATACTTTTTTAACAAAAACTATTTATTTGTTGACAATTATTTTAATTGGTAATCAAAAGTTTACAAAGAAGTAAGCTTTTATGATTGAGATCTTTTTAAATTCTAATTAAACACATAGAACTTTGTCAAAGTTGAAAACTTTGACAAAGGTTTTTGTTGTCCTTTTGTTTTGAGTTTGTCTCTGTATCGAGAAATTTTTGTTTACAGAATAATTTTGGATGATGATTCTTAGCATTCAAAATTCAAAAAAGAAAAATACAAGGTTGCAAAATTTTCAGCGACAGATTAAAAAGATTAGCACAGATTTTAAAAAATCCTTATAATTTGTGGCAAACTTTTTCTTTTTAGACTAACTAATACATGTCTAATTTTTATTACTCTACAGGTTTTTGTATGGATCCCAAACTTCTTTTAAAAAATCTTAGCAAGCTTTGCTTTTAAATGTTGAGGAAAGTATTAAAAAGAAAAAACCCGAATATTACTATTCGGGTTTTGGTGGTGCCTCCAGGGATCGAACCAGGGACACATGGATTTTCAGTCCATTGCTCTACCATCTGAGCTAAGGCACCATGCTGATTGCGGGTGCAAATATATAACCATTTTTGGTTTATGCAAAACATTTTTTTAAAAAAATCAATTCGTATCTTCGCGTTGGTAAAAAAGCAAATATGATTTTAACTGTTGATGTTGGTAATACTCGAATTAAAGCTGCTGTATTTGAGGGAAGTACTGTTCTTGAGAATTTTGTTTTTGAGAAAAATGAGCTCGAAAAAAAAATTAAAAAAATTTTAGAAAAATTTCAAAACTGCTCTGATTTAGTCGTTGCATCGGTTGGAAAAATCGAGAAACAGGCTTTTTTGACTTTCGAAAACCAGCTTAAAGTTCATTTTTTAACACATGAAGATGTTTTTCCCTTCATTAATAAGTATGCGACACCAAAAACTTTAGGAATAGATCGTATGGTTTTGGCGTCAGGTGCAACTTTACAATTTCCAAAACAAAACAGATTAGTAATAGATGCAGGAACTTGCATAACCTACGATTTCATCGACGAAAATGACCATTATTTGGGCGGAGCGATTTCTCCGGGACTTAGATTGCGATATGAATCTTTGCATCAGTTCACAGCCAAACTGCCTTTGCTGACATTAGAGGCTCCCAAACATTATATAGGAAACTCAACAATACAGGCTATTCATTCGGGAGTCGTTAACAGTTTGGTCTATGAGATTGACGGTTTTATCGATGAATATCGAGCAAACTTTGCAAAATTTATAATAATTTTAACGGGAGGCGATGCAGAATTTTTGGCTAAACGATTAAAAAATACCATATTTGCCAATTCAAATTTCCTTTTGGAGAGTTTGAACCAAACATATCAATATAAAATCGACAATGATTAAAAAAATTATAATAAGTGCTTGTTTGCTTATATCGTTCGTTTCATTCGCTCAACAAGGTACTTCATCGCCATATTCGTTTTACGGTATTGGAGAGTCTAGATTTAAAGGGACTCTTGAAAATCGTTCTATGGCAGGAGTTTCTGTAGAGCAGGACAGTATTCACATGAATATTGAAAATCCTTCTAGCTATGCTAATTTGAGACAAACGGTTTTTACTGTTGGAGGAACTTTTGGAACTTCAAACATAAAATCAACTACACTATCTGAAAAAGCACAGCGATCTACTTTTGATTATTTAGCGGTTGGAGTTCCTATGGGGAAATTTGGTGCAGCATTTGGTTTGATTCCTTTGTCTTCTGTAGGATATAAAATTTTAGAGAATAATACAGGTACAGAAGGTGCGACAAGCACACAGCTTGATGGAAAAGGTGGTGTAAATAAAGTATTTTTTGGTTTAGGATATAAACTCAAACCGCATTGGACTATTGGAGCTGATGTGCAATATAATTTTGGTAAAATCACTACAACAAGTATAGAAGGTATTACAGGAGTTGAAAGTCAAACAGCAGAAGTTAATACATCTGAATTGTCTGGAGTAAACTTTAATATTGGTACAATGTATCAAAGAAAGATTTATAAAAAAATGACTTTGTTTACTAGTTTGAATTATACTTTTGCGAGTACCTTAAATTCAATCAATTCAAGAGTTATTTCTGTGAGCGGCGATCCAGATCCATATCCGTATAGTCCGCAGGAAACGAATCTAAAATTACCCAACAAATTAACAATAGGTTTTGGTGTTGGAGAACCTAGAAAATGGGTAGTAGGAACTACAATGGCATTTCAAGGAAATGGTCAGTTAGCAAACTACTATAATACAATGGATAATGTACATTACGAAAAATATCAGAAATATGGTATTGGAGGATATTACATTCCAAATTATGCCTCTTTTACAAGTTATTTAAGCAGAATCACATACAGAGCAGGTTTGAAATATGAAAAACTGGGTATGGTGATTAATAATCAATCTATTAATGATGTAGGAATGACTTTAGGAGCAGGAATTCCAATTACAGGATCTTTTTCAAATATTAATATTGGAATTGAATTCGGTAAAAGAGGAACTACAACTGCAGGTTTAGTTCAAGAAAATTACCTGAATTTTAACTTAGGCTTCTCTTTTAATGATAGATGGTTTGTAAAAAGCAAATTCCAATAAACATACCTTTTTATGTTTTTTTAAGCTCATTACAATTTACTACATTTGGCAAATGAATTTACCAAAGAAATATAGTATAACAGTTGTCACGGTTTTTACTGTGGCATTGTTTTTTGGATGCGAAAGCAATTTTAAAGAAGTTCAGAAAATTAACTTCTCAGAATTTGTTCCAGGAAGTGATGCCGATACTGTTAATATTAAATATACCGATTCAGGTCGTATATCGGGTGTTTTGATTAGTCCAAAAATGCTGGATTATTCAAATCTTGATTTTCCTTTTACAGAATTTCCTAAAGGAATCGATCTTACGATATATGATAAAAAACAAAAGCGTACTTTTATAAAATCAAATTATGCTGTTTCTTATAAGCCTACAGGAATAATAGATTTGCAGGGAAAAGTAAAAATCACATCTGAGGAAGGACAGGTTTTAGAAACAGAACAACTGTATTTTGATCAGAAAAACGAATGGTTTTATACCGAAAGAAAATTTAAACTTACTGATGCTAAAGGAGTTTCTTACGGACAGGGAATTGATTTTAGTAAAGACTTTAAAGTGATTAATTCGCAGCGAATAAGCGGCGAAATTGAATCAAATCAATAAAACAATAATAATGAATTACTTAAAATACACAAAATACGTTTACTTATTGATTGCAGTTGCGTTTATTTATGACGGAATTACAAAACTGAATGAACCTGGAGGAACTCCCTGGATAAGTTTTTCACTTGCTGGAGTGAGTGTTTTTATGTTTTTTTTCAGAAATAAATATTCGAAGAAATTTGATGATCATTATAAAAAACAGTAAAAATGGAAATTAGTATTATAATTTTATGTTTAATACTAGCAGCCTTTTTCTCGGGAATGGAAATTGCTTTTATTTCCTCGAATAAAATTTATCTTGAAATTGAAAAAAAACAAGATAATTTTCTCTCTCGAATTCTAACCAAGCTTACTGAAAATCCATCAAAATTTATCGCTGCAATGCTTATTGGAAACAATGTTGCTTTGGTGATCTATGGGTTTTTTATGGGTGATTTAATCTTAAAATGGATCACCGTTTCATTATTTCAATTTTCAGATATTACAATTCTGCTTGTTCAGACTCTTATTGCAACTTTTATAGTTTTAATAACCGCAGAATTTTTTCCCAAAGTCTTTTTTCAAATTTATGCCAATTCATTAATTAAGATTTTTGCAATTCCGGCCTATTTATTTTATAGGCTGTTTTATTACATTTCCACCTTTTTTATATGGATTGCAGATTTAGTTTTGAGTAAATTTTTCAAAACCGAAGGCGATCAAGTTCAATTGTATTTTAGTAAAATTGAACTTGGAAATTACATAACAGAACAGATGAATTCTGTAGAAGAAGATGATGAAGTAGATTCTGAAATTCAGATTTTTCAAAATGCATTAGAATTCTCAGGTGTAAAAGCGCGCGATATTATGACACCTCGTACAGAGATTGTTGATATAGATTTGTTTGAAACAGTTGAAGAACTCAAAGCCTTATTTATTGAAACAGGATATTCTAAAATTGTAGTAAGTCAAAATTCATTAGATGATATTGTAGGCTATGTGCACTCTTTCGACTTGTTTAAGAAGCCTAAAACGATAAAATCGGTGCTAATGACAGTTGAGTTTGTTCCAGAAACAATTTTGATTAAAGACGCATTAAATTTGCTGATTAAAAAACGAAAAAACGTTGCAGTAGTTTTAGATGAATATGGAGGAACTTCTGGAATTGTAACCATTGAAGATATTGTTGAAGAACTTTTTGGAGAAATTGAAGATGAGCATGATTTAGACGAAGAATTAATCGAGCAGGATCTGGGTGAAGGCAAGTATTTGTTTTCGACTCGATTAGATGTTGAGTATTTAAACGAAACCTACAAGTTGATGATTCCTGAGGAAGATTCTTACGGTACTTTGGGTGGGTTTATTGTCAATTCTACCAAAGAAATACCTCTAAAAGGAGAGAAAATCATTATAAATAACTATCATTTTGTGATAGAAGAGGCGACAAATAAGAAGATTGAATTAGTCAGAATGACAATAAAAGACTGATTTTTTTAATTAATGAAAAAAATTGTGCAAAATAAAACGCTAGTTGTATTGTTATTAACTAGATAATTGTATTTTCGCAAACTGAATATAAAATTAACGATAATAAAAATGGCAGTTTTAGCAAAAATTAGACAGCGTTCCGCATTATTGATAGGAGTTATTGCACTTGCATTATTTGCATTTATAATACAAGATCTCTTTAATAAAGGAACATTTGGTCAAAGTTCAAAAGATGTAGGAAGCATCGATGGAAAAGATATTTCATTTGAAGACTTTAGAGTTAAAGTTAGTAATGTTGAAAAAAGTGGGCAAGGAATTACTTCCACTGAAGCTGCAAACAGAGTTTGGGATCAAGAAGTTTCAATCGCATTATTATCTACTGAGTTTGATAAATTAGGATTGAGAGTTGGAGAAAAACATCTATTAGAAGTTTTAAAATCTGATCCAAACATTGGAAAAAACCCTATGTTCTTAAATGCAGCAGGTGTTTTTGACGTTGCAAAATTTAAAGAATATTTCAAATCTAATCCTGAAGCAGCGCAATATATTGCTGAAAAAGAAAAAGATGCTGAATTAAACGCAAAATTTCAAATCTACAATACATTAATTAAATCTGGACTTTACACAACTGCTAGTGAGGGAAAGTTGAAATATGAAATGGAAGCGAACAAAGTTAACTTTGCTTATGCTGGTGCATTATATTCTTCTATTAAAGATAGTGATGTGAAAATTTCTGATTCAGATATCGTAGATTATATGAAGAAAAACGAGAAGAAATTTAAAGCAGATGCAACTCGTGAAATTCAATACGTTTTAGTAGAAGACAAAGCTTCAAAAGAAGACGAAGCTGAAATTAGAACTAAATTAACTTCATTATTATCTAGTAGAGTTGAGTACAATACAAAAACAGGTAAAAATGATTCATTGCCAGGTTTTAGAACTGCAACAAACATTGCTGAATTTGTAAACTCAAATTCTGATGTGCCTTACGATTCTACTTATGTACCTAAAAACAGCCTTCCAGCTGTAGATGCTGATAAATTATTCAGTTTAGCTCCTGGTGCAATTTACGGACCATATGTATATGGTAAATACTTATGTATTTCTAAATCTCAAGGATTTAAAGCTGGAGTTAACGCAAAAGCAAGTCATATCTTAATTGGTTACGTAGGATCTCAAACTCCAAATCAAAAAGAAAAAAGAACTAAAGAAGAAGCAAAAGCTAAAGCTGAAGAAATCTTAGCACAAGTTCAAGCAAATCCAGATAGTTTCATGATGTTGGCTTTTACAAGTTCTGATGATTCATCTGCACAACAAGGTGGTGATTTAGGATATTTTGGTCCAAATCAAATGGTAAAACCATTTAATGATTTTGTATTCAGCAACGGAATTGGAAAAGTTGGTTTAGTAGAAACTCCTTTCGGATTTCACATTATCAAAATTACTGATAAACAAGACGGAATTCGTTTAGCTACAATTGCTCAAAAAATTGAGCCTTCTGAAGCTACTTCTGATAAAGTATTTACATTGGCAACTAAATTTGAAATGGATGCTGCTAATAAAGATTTTAATGCTACTGCTAAAGAATTAGGTTTAAAAGTTGCTGCTCCAGTAACTGCAAAAGCTATGGATGAAGCATTTGGTCCTTTAGGAAACCAACGTAACATCATTAGATGGGCATTTGATAAAGAAACTAGTACAGGTGACGTAAAACGTTTTGAGATTGCTAATATTGGACACGTAATTGCTCAATACAAAAGCGAAAACAAATCAGGTTTAGTTTCTGTTACTATGGCAAGACCTTATGTTGAGCCAATCTTGAAAAACAAGAAAAAAGCTGAAATGCTAAAAGCAAAAATGACAGGTTCTACTATCGAAGCGGTTGCTAAAAGCGCTGGCGTAGCTGTACAACAAGCAACTGATGTTACTATGGAAAACCCAGTTTTACCTGGTGGAGTTGGACAAGAGCCTAAAGTTGTTGGTAATGCATTTGCATTAGCTGCAAATAAAGTTTCTGCTCCAATTGAAGGAAACACTGGAGTTTATGTTGTAAAAAACATTAGTACTGTAAAAGCTCCTGCAATTGCAAATCACGCTGCATATGTTGAGAAATTAAAAGCTCAAAGCGCATCTGATGCAAATAGAGTTTTACCAGCTTTAAAAAGTAATGCTAAAATTGAAGACAATAGACTACAATTTAATTACTAGTTTTTAGTAAGTAAGTTTTAATCATACTATTGAAACCCGAAACGCTCAAAGAGTGTTTCGGGTTTTTCTTGTTAAAATAGGATTACAAAATTATCGTATTTTGTAATAAAAGTTGGTCTATTTCTTTTAAGTATATAGGAATAATGGAAATATAATCTAAAATATTTTGGTTTTTAAAATTAATACAGTTAATTTGTCCAGATTTTTTTTAACAAATAAGAAAATATTTTCAAATTGCTTAATAAAAAATAGAAAGAGATATGGTGAGTAATTGTTTTAATAATCAGATGATTGATGTTTTTTTTGTTTAAGTTTTTTAAGAAAAAACCCAAAGTATATTCCAAAATTGAAAATCATATTTATGGAATTATTACGGAACTGCTAAAAGTTAGCAGTACCGACATCAATTGTGATGAGTTGGGAGGAAAGTATTATTTAAGCAACGAAGAACAGCATTTTAAAGTTACCATTTTGGGTAATGATAATGTAATACGATTAACCAATACTCGTGATTCTGTTGCAGAGAAATACGATAAGCTTTTTGTTGAAGACGTTTTGAAAGCAGTAAAAGAAGAAAAACATCATAGAATGGAATTGGTGTACGACTCTATTACTAATAGTATAGAAAAAATGGCAGAACGCCTGCATAATACGCTTATTGAATCTAATGAACAAAATAGCGAACTAGGAAATCAAATTGTCCGCCATCTTGAAACAACAAAACATGTAAAAAACAAGAAAGTCAATTTGAATTAAGTCTTTTTTGTTTTTAAAATATTCAAACTGTAGATTTATAAAATCATTTCATCGTACGAAAGTATAGTTTCGTAGCCTTTTGAAATAAAATACGCCGAAGGATTCTTTTTTGAAACCGCCATTACAAAATCTCCGCCCCAAGCACCAAGACTTTTAACGACACCATCAAAATCGGGAAAAGCAATTTCTTTGATTGTTTCTAACTCTAGGATATTGCTCAATTGTATTTCGTGTTTTTCTAAATCATGAGCAAATTCTTTTAGCGTTTTAGTATTTATAACCGCTTCAGTGATTTTGTTATTGTCTGCAATACTTTTAGCTAAGTTTTGGTTTTTGTTATTGTAATAAGCATTTATAGCTGCTTTGCTATTTTGTTTCTTATTAAGGTACACAAAGAATATATTTTGAGTAAAATCTGGATTAAAACTTACAGATTCAACTACAGGTCGATTTTCTTCTAAACGATACGTTATAGGTGTATTATTTTGTGCACATGCAATATCGTAACCACTGCCTCCAAAACTGTTTTTAAGCAGCGTAAAAGCATCAATTTTTGCCCATTGCGCAATATTATTAATTAAGGTAGAAGAAGTGCCTAATCCCCAGTTTTTAGGAAATGTAAGTTGTGTCTTAATAGTGTAACCTTTTGCGTTATTAATAAAATCTGAATTTAAAAGATAAGCTTCGTGCAGAATATTTGTTAAAGTCGTTTTTACAGTTTCTATTTTAGTTTCGGGATTGTTTATTATTTCAGAAAAAGAAATAGTGTCATCAAACCAAATATGATTATCAAAATCATAGCTTGTCCATTTAACTTCTTGATTTGAATCACTTTCAACTATTAAGTTTTGTCCAAATTTTGTAGGCAGTGCAAAAGCTTTGGCGCCATCTAAAACTAAATATTCTCCTGTAATTAAAAGTTTTCCGTTACTGTAAAAAGTCTTTTTCATTCTATATTTTTTAGCTCCAATACCTATCGGGAGCGGGAAAAGCGTCTAAATTATTTTCGTAAATTTTCTATAAACTCAACTACAGCACTATGCGAGATTGCATTCTTCTTAAAATGAGCTTTAATTAAATGACGTTCTTCTTCGTTAGCTTCAAATTGGTTAATGATGTTATTTAAGTGCATTTTCATGTGGCCTTCTTGAATTCCAGTTGTAGTCAGTGAGCGTAAAGCAGCAAAGTTTTGTGCTAAACCAGCAACGGCAACAATTTCCATCAATTCTCTTGCAGAAGGCTTTTGAAGTATCTCTAAGCACAATTTTACTAGAGGATGTAATGAAGTTAAACCGCCAACAGTTCCTAAAGCAAGAGGAATTTCTAACCAAAAAGTAAATATTCCGTTTTCAATTTTAGCGTGAGATAAGCTAGAATATTGTCCATTTCTAGAAGCATAAGCATGAATTCCAGCTTCTACAGCTCTAAAATCGTTTCCTGTTGCAAGAATTACAGCGTCAACACCATTCATAATACCTTTATTATGTGTTACAGCTCTAAAAGGCTCAACTTCGGCAATTTGAACGGCTTGTACAAAACGGGTTGCAAATTCCTGCGGATTAGTAATATGCTTTTCTGTTAAGTCTTCAATTGGGCAGGAAACTTCAGCTCTTACGACACAATTTGGTACGTAATTAGACAAAATACTCATTACAACCTGAAGTGTTTCGTTTTCTGAAAGCAAACCAGAATTTTGAGCTTCTTCTTTTAAAGTTGTGGCAAATTGTTCTAAACAAGAATTAATGAAATTAGCGCCCATGCTGTCTTTAGTTTCAAAAGTGGCATGAAGCTGGTAATAATTTTCAAGTAAATTTCTTTTGTCTTTTAATTTTATATCAAGGATTCCGCCGCCACGTTGCTGCATGTTTTTGGTAATGCTTTGCGTGTCTGAGAAAAATTTAGATTTAATCTCGTCAAAGAATGAATGCAGTTTTTCTGCATCTCCGTTGAAAATAAAATGTACCTGACCAATTTTCTCCGTATCGATTACAGTTGCTTTAAAACCGCCGCGTGCAGCCCAATATTTTGCAGATTTTGAAGCTGCAGCAACCACAGAACTCTCTTCAATAGCCATTGGGATAGTTTTGTACTTCCCGTTGATTAAAAAATTTGGAGCAACTCCAAGTGGAATATATAGGTTTGTAATTGTGTTTTCAATGAACTCATCATGCAGTTGCTGAAGCTTTTCGTCTGAATTCCAGTAATTTCCTATAATGGTTACAGCATCTTCTGGGTTTGAAAAATATTCAGCAGCAATCCAGTTTATTTTTTCTTTTTTGGATAATTTAGAAAATCCAGCAACAGCGTTGTTCATTCTCAGTATTTTAAATAATAATGTAGCCGCAAATATACCATTTTATGGGTTTTGTTTAAAATGTATTTGAAACATGAAAGCACGCAATCGTTATTTTTTTTAACATTTAACAGTCGAAATGTGTATTATGTTTATTTTTTTCACTAAAATTGGGCTCTTTTTTATATTTAAAATAAATTATAATGAATACAAGTAAAATTACTCTTGTTCTTTTATTTTTGGTTGCCACCGTTTTCGGACAACAAAAGATTACGGTTGAAAATATTTATAGTGGAGCTTTTCGTGCTAAAGGAATGGACGAATTGCAATCGTTGAAAAATACAGATCAATATACTGTTTTAAATATTGATCAAGCCAGCAGAACCATGCAGATTGATTTATATGATTTTGCAACTTTAAAAAAAGTAGCTAACTTAATTGATACTAAAAATCATAAGGAACTTGAAGACGGAATTGACAGCTATACTTTTGATGCTTCTGAGAAAAAGATTTTAATTGCTTGTAATTCAAACAAAATTTTCCGTCACTCTTTTACTGCAGATTATTATTTATATGATATTGCTTCAAAATCACTGACTAAGCTTTTTGATTTTCAGGTACAAGAACCAACTTTTTCTCCAGACGGAACTAAGATTGCTTATGCTAAAGAAAACAATTTATATGTTTATGATGTAGTTTCTAAAAAATCTACCGCAATTACTACTGATGGGAAAAAGAATGCTATTATTAATGGTATTACAGACTGGGTTTATGAAGAAGAATTTGCTTTTGTAAGAGCTTTTGATTGGAGTAAAGACAGTAAAAAACTAGCTTATATTCGTTTTGACGAAAGCGCTGTTCCTGAATTTTCAATGTCTATGTTTCATAAGGATTTGTATCCAACAATCGAAACGTTTAAATATCCTAAAGCTGGAGAGAAAAATTCGTTAGTTTCATTACATATTTATGATGCAGCGAGTAATGCAACTAAAAAAATTGATCTAGGAAACTATAATGACTTTTATATTGCGAGATTACAATGGACAAACGACAACAATACTTTGTCTGCTCAGGTTTTAAATCGTCATCAAGATAATCTAGATTTGTTGTTTGTAGATGGTACAACGGCTACAGCAAAAGTAGTTTTGAATGAAAAAGACAAAGCGTATGTAGATGTTACAGATAATTTGACTTTCTTAAAAGACAACAGTTTTATCTGGACAAGCGAAAAAGACGGTTTTAATCATATTTATGTGTATGATAAAACGGGAAAACTTAAAAATCAAGTTACAAAAGGAAACTGGGAAGTTACTTCATACTATGGTTTCGACGAAAAATCTAAAACTATTTTCTACCAATCTACGGAAAATGGTTCTATCAATAGAGCGATCTACCGAATTTCATTAGACGGAAAAAACAAAGTGGCTTTGACTAATACTATTGGAACTAACGCTGCGACTTTCAGTCCAAATTTCCAATTTTTCATTAATACTTTCTCAAGTGTTTCTCAGCCTACAACTTATACTTTAAACGAAGCTAAAACAGGTAAACAAATTCAAGTTATTGAAGACAATAAAGCGCTGTCTGCTAAATTGACTGCTTTTAATTTACCTACAAAAGAGTTTTTTGTATTAAAAACAGCTAAAGGAAACGAATTGAATGCTTGGATTTTAAAACCAAAAGATTTTGATCCATCAAAAAAATATCCTGTTTTTATGTACCAATATTCTGGTCCAGGATCGCAGCAAGTCGCAAACTCATGGAGTAATCCTAATGATTATTGGTTCATGATGTTAACACAGCAAGGTTACATTGTAGCTTGTGTTGACGGAAGAGGAACTGGTTTTAAAGGTGCTGATTTTAAAAAAGTAACGCAATTACAATTAGGGAAATATGAAGTAGAAGACCAAATCGATGCTGCTAAAGTAATTGGTATGTATCCTTATGTTGATGCTTCAAGAATTGGAATTTGGGGATGGAGCTATGGAGGATTTATGGCATCAAACTGTATTTTTCAAGGAAATGATGTTTTTAAAATGGCAATTGCTGTAGCTCCGGTTACAAACTGGCGTTTTTATGACAGTGTTTATACAGAAAGATACATGCAGACACCACAAGAGAATGCAAGTGGTTATGATCAAAACTCTCCAATAAATCATGTTGATAAATTAAAAGGCAAGTTTTTATTGATACACGGTTCTGGTGATGATAATGTACATGTGCAAAACTCAATGCAGATGATGGAAGCTTTAATTCAGGCAAATAAACAATTTGATTCTCAGATATATCCAGATAAAAATCACGGTATTATAGGTGGAGCAACAAGAATTCAGCTTTACAATAAAATGACTAACTTTATCAAACAAAATTTATAAAATAACTCTAAATAACCTTAAAATAAATAATGAATAATATGGGAGAAACTCAAGTGAAATCAGGGCATCCAAAAGGACTTTGGGTATTGTTTGGAACGGAGATGTGGGAGCGGTTCAATTTTTATGGAATGCGAGCTTTATTAACTTTATTTCTTGTGAATTCATTATTGATGAAAGAAGAAGAAGCTTCATTGATTTATGGTGGTTTTCTTGGTCTTTGTTATTTAACTCCAATGTTAGGAGGATTTGTGGCAGATCGTTTTTTAGGAAACAGAAACTGTATCTTATTAGGTGGGTTATTAATGGCAATTGGACAGATGTTGTTGTTTACCAGCGGTAGTGTTTTTGATGCTAATTTGAGTTTGGCAAAAACAATAATGTACTGCGGATTAGGGACTATTGTTTTTGGTAATGGTTTCTTTAAGCCAAATATTTCTAGTATGGTTGGAAGTTTGTATCCAAAACAAGAAAAAACAAAACTAGATACAGCTTTTACTATTTTCTATATGGGTATTAATATTGGTGCTTTCTTAGGTCAGTCAATTTGTCCATTATTAGGAGATGTTGTTGATAAAGGAGGCGTTAGAGATATTCATGCTTTTAAATGGGGATTCCTAGCGGCTTCTATTGCTATGCTTTTAGGAACAATTCTTTTTTATATTTTAAAAAATAAATATGTTGTCTCTCCAGAAGGAAGACCTTTAGGAGGTTTACCATCTAAAAATGTAGTAGCTGATTTTGAAGAGGGAGAAGCGCAAAAAGCTAACTTTTCAAATAAAGCTTTAATTGGAGCTGGAATTGCATTTATAATTTTAGGGTTGTTCTTTCATTATGTAGTAGGACAAAATCTAATTTATACTTTAATCTATTCAAGCGGTTTGGCTTTGGCAGGATTAATTATTTCAGATTCTTCTTTGACTAAAATTGAGAGAGATAGAATTATTGTAATTTATATTGTTTCATTTTTTATTATATTCTTTTGGGCGGCTTTTGAACAAGCTGGATCTTCATTAACTTTTATAGCAAATAATCAAACGGATAGAAACTTCTTTGGCTGGCAGATGCCTCCATCCATGGTGCAGATTTTTAACGGATTGTTTGTTGTTGTTCTTGCTGTCCCTTTTAGTGTATTGTGGGATTATTTAAGAGCAAAAAGCAAGGAACCAATATCGCCTGTAAAATTAGCGATAGGTTTAGTTATGATTACTGTAAGTTTCTTTATGATTGCTACTCAGGTTTCTTACATCGGAACTTCAGGTTTATTATTAGTAAAATGGCTTATTCTATTGTATTTCTTAAATACTTGTGCAGAGTTATGTTTGTCACCAATTGGATTATCGTTGGTAGGTAAATTATCTCCAAAACGTTTTGCTTCTTTGTTGTTCGGAGTTTTCTTTTTGTCTAATGCTTCAGGTTATGCTTTAGGAGGAACTTTAGGATCTATTTTGCCTCCTACAGGAGACAAGTATAAAGCGGCTGAAAAAGTAAATATTGATTTAGAATCAATCTTGAATAATAAAGCTGTAGCCAATGGAGCAGAATTATTTGCTTTGGCAAAATTACAAATAGCAAAAATCGATAAAGAAAAATCTAAAGAATTTAATTTAGATGTAGAAAAAAAGATTGAAAATATTGCAGAAATAAAAAGCTTAAAAGGAATAGCTGCAAAAACGAATGTGAAATTTGTAAATAATTTCACAGCAAAAGACACAACATTTACAGTAAAAGAACTTGATATAATAAAAGAAAAAAAGATTGTAACAGTTTCTTATCCAGAATTTGCTGGATTTGTAATTCACAATTTATATGAATTCTTTATGGTTTTTGTTGTTCTTACAGGTGTTGCAGCATTAGTGTTATTTGGCTTGACTCCATTCTTGAAAAAAATGATGCACGGAGTTAGATAATATGGAAAATAAAATAACATTAGAAGAAATTCAAAATTTTAAAGGCAATTATCCAAAACAATTGTGGTACTTGTTTTTTGTTGAAATGTGGGAGCGGTTTTGTTTTTATGGAATGCGCGGTGTACTTACATTTTTTATGGTGGATCAGCTTTTCTTAAAAGACGATCATGCCAATTTACAATACGGAGCCATTCAGGCTTTTGTGTATGCTTTTACTTTTATAGGAGGTATTTTTGCTGATAAAGTATTAGGTTTTAGAAAGTCATTATTCTTTGGAGGAATAGTTATGATTTTAGGAAATCTTTTGATTGCTTTTTCTCCGCAGACAATGTTTTATTATGGAATTGCTTTCTCCATTATTGGAACAGGTTTTTTTAAGCCAAACGTTTCTTCAATGGTTGGTGAATTGTACCATGAAAAAGATGGACGAAGAGATGCTGGTTACGGAATGTTTTATGCCGGAATTAATATAGGCGGACTTCTTGGAGGTGCATTGTGTATTTATTTAGGTAAATACTATTCTTGGCAATTATGTTTTTTGTCGGCAGCAATAGTGATGTTTTTAGGTTTGGTGACTTTTCTCTTTACTAAAAAATATTTGGGACCAATTGGAGATTCTCCTTTATTAGATTTGGAACCAAGTAAAAGAAGAATTCGTGAGATTGCAGTTTATGCTTTATCTATATTGAGCTTGCCATTTATTTTTATAATGGTAAAAAATACAGATTACACGGATTACTTCATGTACACAATTGGTATAATCGCTGTTTTGTATTTTACCTATGAATTAATCAAACTAGGAGATGTAAAGCTTCAAAAGAAGCTTTTTGCAGCCTTCATGTTTGTATTTTTCTATCTCTTATTTAATGCGATATACGAACAGAGCGGTGGATCATTATCTCTTTTTGCAAAAGATAATTTAAGTAATAAACTTATGTTTTTTACAATCGATCCAAATGTGGTAAATAATAGTTCTAATACTTTCTTTGTAGTTGTTTTAAGTCCGATTATTGGTTTGTTGTGGATCTGGATGGGAAAACGAAAAATTGAACCAAATACTTTGATTAAATTCGGAATTGGATTTTTATTTTTAGCAGCGTCATTTTATATCTTCTATCTTACTAAGTTTTTTGCAAATTCTGAAGGTCTGGCATCTTTAAACGTGTTTACTTTTGCATATTTAGTTACTACAATTGGTGAGCTTTGTCTAGGTCCAATTGGAATGTCTATTATTACAAAACTTTCGCCAAAAAGATTATTTGGAATGATGATGGGATTGTGGTTCTTGGCAAGTGCATTTGGTCAGCTGGCAGCAGGTAAACTGGGTGCAGAAATATCTAGATCAAATACAGGTAATACATTGCTTTCTAAACTTCAATCGTATACAGAAGGATATTATCAATTGGCAATATATTCACTTGTAGCGGGGGTAATTTTGATTGCTATTTCGCCAATAATCAAAAAATTAATGCAAGAAGTAAAATAGACGACATTTTGCAATTCAAATTTTGTTTAAATTTGTAGAAAAATAAAACAACATGAAAAAAATATATTTAATAGCGTTCTTTTTAATTGGAGCATTTGCAAGTCAAGCTCAAGAATTAAAATGGTATACAGATGTAAAAGAAGCCATTACAGTAAGTAATAAAGAGCAAAAACCTATGTTGATGTTTTTTACTGGAAGTGATTGGTGTGGATGGTGTATTCGTTTGCAGAATGAAGTTTTAAAAACTGCCGAATTTAAAAAATGGGCAACAGATAATGTTGTTTTAGTTGAGTTAGACTATCCTAGAAGCGCTCCTCAAACGCCTGAATTGAAAAGTCAGAATAACGAGTTACAGCAAGCATTTGCGATTCAAGGATTTCCAACGGTTTTCTTTACAAGTGCAGAATCTAAAGATGGTAAAATAAATTTTAAAGGTCTTGGTAAAACTGGCTACGTTGCTGGTGGTCCTACAGCTTGGCTGTCGGTTGCCGAAGGAATTGTTCATCCTAAGAAATCTTAAATGTAAAATAGAATTCTATTATATTTATTTTAAAAGCTCCTTACAATTTGTAAGGAGCTTTTTTTGTTTAGTAAGATTTTATCTTCAATTATATTTAAAGTAATTGTTATTTTAATATTTTATTTATAATAAAAAAACATATAATGTATTTTTTGTGTCAATAAAAATTGGAAAATTAAAATATTATGTTAATTTCGTCATACTATACTAACCAATAACCAATATAATATGACCAAAAAATTACTTATCCTACTATTTTTTTTAGGTTCATTTTTTACTGAGGCACAAAATCTGGCTTGGAGAACCAATATGACAGATGCTATAGCAATCAGTAATGAAGAAAATAAACCAATGTTAATCCTTTTCACTGCCTCAGGTGTATCAGAAAATCTTCAAAATGAAGTATTTAAAACCCCAGATTTTGCTGTTTGGTCGAGAGACAACGTAATCTTAGTAAAATTAGATTTGTCTGACTCATCTGCTTCTGATGGAGATAAAGAGCAGAATCTTAAATTAAAAAATGCTTTTGGTGTTGAAGATCTGCCAGAGGTATGTTATGCAATTGCTTCTATTAGAAAAAACAAAACAACTTTTAGTGCTCTAGGTAAGCTCGCTTATAGACCTGGTGGCGCAAAAGCATGGATTGCAGAAGCTAACGCTATTTTGCATCCTAGCGAGTAATAAATTTAAATTAAGTTTCTTAGTTTAATTTGTAGGATCCCTTTTTGCTAAAGCAGGAAGGGATATTTTTTTGTTGAACAATTGTTAATTATCTAGGAGATTATTATTTAAAAAGGTTTTTTTTATTTTTTTATTAAAAATTGATGATTTTATTAACAAAACCCGTTTTTTGGATTTTTTTTTCATTTTTGAATCGTAAACAGGCTTGTTTTATAGGGATATTATGTTAATTTAGTCGCATTAATGTAATAAAACCCCAATAATATGATCAGAAAACTACTTATCCTACTGTTTTTTTTGGCTCCATTTTTAATGAAGTCGCAGAATATTGTTTGGAAAACAAACTTTAATGATGCCATTGCCATTAGCAATGAAGAAAGGAAACCACTATTGATTTATTTTACGATCGCAGGAGCGCCGTTAAAAATTGATACCGAAATTTTTAAAACGCCTGATTTTGCTGTTTGGTCGCGTGATAACGTTATTTTAGTAAAGCTTGATTTGTCAGACGATACTGTATCAGACGCTATAAGAGAGCAGAATGTAAAGATAAAAGAGGCTTTTGGTGTAGATGAGATGCCGCAAGTATGTTTTGCAATGGCTTCTGTTAGAAAAGGTAAAACAACTTTTAATGCACTAGGAAAAATGTCTTATAAGCCGGGCGGACCACAATCATGGATAACCGAGTGTAATATACTTTTGCATCCAGAATAAAACTAATTTAATTTATAGAATCCCTTTTTACTGGTAGCGTGAAAAGGGATATTTTTTTTGATACAGCTTGCTTCCCAATTTTTTAAAATAGAGTAGGAGTTAGATGCGTCTGCCACTATTATTTTGGGCTTAATGTTTTCGAGCATTCGATCTAGATTTATTTTTGGCGATTGCGTTAAAATAATAATGTCAGGATTTATTTTAGTTTCATAAATTCCCGAACTGTCAATAACTAGAATTTTCTCTCCTTTAAAAAACAACATATTTTTAAGCTTGGAATTTTCTTTTAAAATTCCAAAATTACCTACTAAATAGGAACTGAAAACTTGATTAAATTTATTTTTTTTCAGAAGCGTATCAGTTGTAAAAAGCTTGATATTGCTCCCTGTTCTTTCAGATATTAAAGTTTGCTGTTTTGCGTTGTAAACGATAAATTCCTGTTGCTTTTCAGTTTCTCTTTTTGTGTAAATAAAAGAAAGCTGTAATAGAATTATAGAACTTAAAACAATTGTCAGTTTGATATAATCAGGTTTTTTCAGCCAAATGATACTTGAAATAATCAAGAGGTAGAAAGCCAATAAGTAATAAAAATTAAAGCTGATGTCTCTAATGACAAATGATTCAAAAGAAGCAACAAAATGAATCATTTTATTCAAAACAAAAATACTTTTTTCAAAAATTTGCACTAGAATTGAAGGCGGACAGCTGAAAACAGCAAATAACATTACTATAATTCCAGCAATCATTATAAAAGATAAAATGGGAAGTATAATAATATTAGTTATAAAAAAAAGCCCAGGAAATTGGTGAAAATAATAAAGACACAAAGGAAGCGTGCCTATTTGTGCTGCAAAAGAAACCGTTAAAGTGTCCCAAATATATAATACTATTTTGTTTTTTGGCGACCAGATTTTTTTTAATAAAGGCTGTAACCAAAGAATAAAAAACAAAGCCAAATAGCTCAATTGAAATCCAACTTCAAACAAAAAATAAGGTTCGAAAAGTAAGATTAATAAAATGGAAACCAATAAAGTATGATAAATATTTGTGCTTCTTCGCAGATGATTTCCAATAGCAAGAATAGAAAACATTACAACAGAACGTAAAACCGAAGGAGATAATCCTGAGATTACAGCAAAACTAATTAGAGATAGTAAAATGAAGATTAGTTTTATTGCAGATCCTTTTCGGGTATTTGGTATTGGTTTTAATAGAAATGAAATAAACAGCATAATAAAGCCTACATGCAGGCCAGAAACCGAAAGAATGTGTGTTGCTCCAGAATATTGATAATCTTGTATAATATCAGATGATATTTCTTGGCGCTGGCCTAAAATTAAAGCAAGCGATACGTTTAATTCGGGTTTGTTGAAATTTGCTTTTTCAAGATTTCTCAATATTCTAGAATGCAGACGACCAGAATAATACCAAATGTCTTTTTTGAGGTTTTTGTTAATTTCTATTTTTGATTTTCTACAGTAAACCTGTGCATAAATTTGTTTGTCCGACAAATATTTGCCGTAATCAAATTGATTAGGGTTTTTACTCGGTTTGCTATAATATAAAGTGGTTTTTACTCTAATGCTATTGCCAATAATTAAAGGATTAGCGGTGCTGTCCTTTTGAATATTTACTATTACTTTACCAGAATAAGTTTTGTTGTCAATACTATTTATTATTGCGATATAACGATCGTTATACAGATTGCTTTTTAGCTTTTCGTGTAATGTAAGTGATATATATTCAGGGTTTTTAGAATCTGTTTTGGAGTGTATATAATTTGATGTCTTATTTGAATCTGTATGTAAAACTAGAGTGATTATACCAGTAAAAAAAGAGATTAAATAAACAGTGAGTGCAAAAGTCGAATTTAATTTTGGTCTTTTTTTACTCCAGAAATAAAGAATCGAGAAAAGTTTACTGCAGCAGCCAAATAGTATTAAAGTAATAAAAACGGTAGGTTTACAATAATAAGAAACAAGAATACCTAGAATAAAACAAAGCGTAATTTTGGACAAAGGAAAATCTAATACTTTCATGGAAATAAAAGTATTAAAAATTTGTAAGAAAAATACGTAAATTATTTAATTCTTTTACTCAATAATACGATTGATCTGAGTATAAGAATTTTGGTAATAAGATTCTTTAGTCGAAGAAATAATTACACCTTTTGAAGTGGAAGAATGAATAAATTTTATTTCGTTTGCATTTACTTCTACAATCAATCCAACATGATTAATCTGCTTACTTTTATTGGTTTTGAAGAATATTAAATCGCCTTTTTGAGCATCATCAAATTTTATAATTTTTCCAATTTTTGCTTGTTCAAAAGAACTTCTAGGCAGTTTTATATTTTCAGATTCAAAAGTAGTAAATACCAATCCAGAGCAGTCGTAACCACTTTTAGTTGTACCGCCAGCTTTATATTTTACACCAATATTGTCAGTCGCAGTTTCAATTAAGTGATTAACAATATTTTTGCTTTCATGTTTAGACTCCTTTTTATTTACGGTACTCGAAATAGATTTACAGGAGGTAAAAACGATTGATAGCAGGATAAAAACGATTATTTTTTTCAAAATAATATTCTTTTAATTTTGTTTTAAAGCAGCAACAATAAGTTTTGCTGTTTTTTTACTCGCGCCGATTCCGCCTAATTTCTGCTCTAAAATATAATAGTTTTTGAGCAGTTTTTCGCGATAAGCAGGTTCTAGTAATTTTTGCAATTCTTCTTTAATGCGTTTGGTATTGCAGTCGCTTTGAATCAATTCCGTCACCACTTCTTGATCCATAATTAAGTTTACCAGCGAAATATACTTTAAGGTAATAATGCGTTTTGCAATTTGATAAGAAACAGAACTTCCTTTGTAACATACTACTTCTGGAACTTTAAAAAGTGCAGTTTCTAAAGTAGCGGTTCCCGAAGTTACCAAAGCAGCAGTAGAAGAACGAAGTAAGTCGTAAGTTTTATTCGAAACAAATTTGATGTTTTTATTGCTGATAAATTGCTGATAGAATTCAAAATCCTGACTCGGCGCACCAGCAATTACAAATTCATAATCTTGAAAATCATTTACAACACTAAGCATTACACTCAGCATTTTTGTAATTTCTTGTTTACGGCTTCCAGGTAAAATTGCAATAATTGGTTTTTCTCCCAATTGATTTTCTTTTCTAAATGAAGTTTCATCAAAAGCAGGTTGATTTTGAATAGCATCAATTAACGGATGTCCGACAAAATCTACAGGGAAATGATGTTTGTCTTCGTAAAAGCTTTTTTCGAAAGGCAAAATCACAAACATCTTATCGACATCTTGCTTAATCGCTTTAATTCTGTTCTCTTTCCAAGCCCAAATTTGAGGAGAAATATAATAATGTGTTTTGTAATTTAGTTCTTTAGCCCATTTTGCAATACGCATATTAAAACCAGGATAATCAATAAAAATTAAAACATCTGGTTGAAACTCTAGAATGTCTTTTTTGCAGATTTTGATATTGTTTAAAATCGTTTTTAAATTAAAAATCACTTCGATAAAACCCATAAAAGCCAATTCACGATAGTGTTTTACCAAAGTTCCACCAGCTTTCTGCATCAAATCGCCTCCCCAAAATCTAATATCAGCTTGAGGATCTTCTTCGTACAAAGCTTTCATTAAATTAGAACCGTGTAAATCTCCAGAGGCTTCGCCAGCAATAATATAGTACTTCATATAGGTTTTTTTGAAAAGGTATTTCAATTGTCAGCAGACAATTTTCTGAATCACAAAGATAGGATTTAAATAAATAAGGTAGAAATTGCCAGAACAATCACAGCCAAGACAACTCCTCTTGCCATAAATTCTTTGTCTCTTTTTAAAAGAAGAAGAAAAACAGCTAAATCTAAAAGTGTTCCCAATGTAATTATTTTTCCAAGATATCCGTATTGTTTGATAGTTTGAAATCCTGAAGAAATATCAAAAGTTGTAAAAAAAGTAATGAATAGATAACTTCCTAAAAGCGAAGTAAAAATTCCGATAACAAAACCAATAAGTAAATCTCTTTTATCCATTTAATTTCCAAGTATTAAGTTGCTGTATTGTATGATGTGCTGTTAAATCAAATTGCACGGGAACAACAGAAATATATCCGTTTTTCAAAGCCCATTCATCAGTATCTTCACCTTTGTCTTCATTAACAAATTCTCCCGAAAGCCAATAATAATCTTTTCCAAAAGGCGTTTTTCTTTTATCAAATTTCTCAACCCAAAGCGCTTTCGCTTGACGACAGATTTTAATCCCTTTGATTTCTTTCTCTTTTAATTTCGGGAAATTAACATTTAAAACAACACCTTCGGGAAGTTTATTGTGAAGAGTTTCTAAAGTTATTTTTTTGACAAAAGATTTTATTTGTTCAAAATCGGCATTCCA
This sequence comes from Flavobacterium sp. MC2016-06, assembly GCF_009711165.2. Taxonomy (GTDB): domain Bacteria; phylum Bacteroidota; class Bacteroidia; order Flavobacteriales; family Flavobacteriaceae; genus Flavobacterium. The sequence goes on from NZ_WMID02000002.1 coordinate 94,768, forward strand.
GTCAAAATCTAATAACGAAAAACCAATTGCAGGAATCCCTTCAATCCCAGCTTCAACAGCCGCGCTCATAGTTCCAGAATAAATAACGTTTATAGACGAGTTTGATCCATGATTAATTCCAGACACGCAAAGATCTGGTTTTCTTTTTAGAATTTCATTTACTGCCAATTTCACACAATCTACAGGAGTTCCAGAGCAGCTGTATTCAGTTATAACGTCTCCTTCTTTTGAAATTTTATCCAAAAATAAAGTATTATTAATGGTTATGGCATGTCCCATTGCACTTTGAGGTTTGTCTGGAGCAACCACAATTACGTCACCAATAGTTTTCATAACACTGATTAAAGCTCTGATTCCAGGAGCTAGAATGCCATCATCATTAGTAACTAATATTAGAGGTTTGTCGTTTTTCATAAGATGATTATTCTTTGTGTTTAAGTGGTTCAAATATTAAAAAAACAAATGTAATGACAGATTTTGGTTGAATAATCATAAATAAAATAAAAATTTGTTAACTAAATATCAGAAGATTTTAGCGCGTCAAACATTTTCATATCTTTAACAAAAAATTATAGTGACCTTGGCTTTAGTGGTATGGTTTTTACTGTAACTTAGATAAAAAAATTGATGAATGCTATTATTAAATTTATGAAAAGAAATTATAAAATACTTATAGCCGTATTATGCTTGTCGCTTACCTTGTTTGCGTTTAAAATGAATGCCGACAAGTCTGAAGATCCGGACCCAAATAGAGATAAAACACTTTTAGAATTGCTTGCATTTGTTATCGAAAAAGGACACTATAGTCCTGCTGAAGTAAATGATGAGTTTTCGAAAGGTATTTTTAAAGATTATATTGAAGCTTTAGACCCTTCAAAAAGGTTTTTCCTGCAATCTGATATTGATGAATTTAAGCAATATGAGTTGATGCTGGATGATCAATTTTTGAATAAGGATCTAACGTTTTTCAATCTTACTTATACAAGATTGATGAAACGTATGGAAGAAAGCAAAAAACGATATAAAACGATTTTGGCACAACCTTTCAACTATGATGTTGACGAGACTTTTAATGCAGATTATGAGCACATTCCGTATGCTAAAAACTTAACGGAAATCAATGAAAGATGGAGAAAACAAATTAAATTGTCTACGCTTTCATCGCTTGTAACAAAACAAAAAATCGAGGACGAAAAGAAGAAAAAAGATCCAGCTTACAAAGAGAAATCTTTTACGACTTTAGAAAAAGAAACTCGTGACAGCTCATTAAAATCATTAGATGATAATTTTAGTGTTATCAAAGATTTGAATAGAGACTATTGGTTTTCTGTTTATTTAAATTCGATAATGACTCGTTTTGACCCGCACACAAGTTATTTTGCTCCAGAAGAAAAAGACCGTTTTGATGTAAATATCAGCGGAAAATTAGAAGGAATTGGTGCAAGATTAACCAAGAAAAATGATTTTACTCAAATTGATGAATTAATTTCTGGTGGTCCAGCATGGAAAGGAAAACAACTTGAAGCTGGGGATTTAATTTTGAAAGTAGCACAAGGAAACGAAGAGCCTGTAGATGTTGTAGGGATGCGTTTGGATGATGTTGTGAAAAAAATTAAAGGACATAAAGGAACAGAAGTAAAACTTACGGTAAAGAAAGTTGACGGAAGTATAAAAATAATTTCAATTGTTAGAGATGTTGTTGAAATTGAAGAAACGTATGCTAAATCTAGTATTGTAGAGAAAAATGGATTGAAATATGGCGTAATTTACCTGCCTAAATTCTATATCGATTTTGAAAACAAAGACGGTCGTGATGCAGGAAAAGATATTGCTATTGAAGTTGAAAGACTGAAAAAAGAAAATATAAACGGTATCGTACTTGATGTACGTGATGATGGTGGTGGATCTCTTTCTACTGTAGTTGATATTGCTGGTTTGTTTATTGAAGAAGGACCAATTGTTCAGGTTAAATCTGCTGGTAAAAAGAAAGAAGTTTTATACGATAAAGATAAAAAAATCGAGTGGGACGGACCTTTAGTTATCATGGTAAACAGTTTCTCCGCTTCGGCATCAGAAATTTTAGCTGCAGCAATTCAAGATTACAAACGTGGAGTAATCATTGGAAGTAAACAAACTTATGGAAAAGGTACAGTACAAAACGTTTTAGATTTAAATCAATTTGTGCGTAACACAAATTACGGAGATTTAGGAGCTTTGAAAATTACAGGACAAAAATTCTACAGAATCAACGGAGGTTCTACTCAATTAGAAGGTGTTCATAGTGATGTTGTTATGCCAGATCGCTATGCTTACTTAAAAATGGGAGAACGAGATATTGATAATGCAATGCCTTGGGATAAAATTGATCAAGCTGATTACAGTACTTGGACTTCTAACGAGAATTTTACTAGAGCTATTGATAATAGTAGAAACAGAATTGCAGGAAATGATCAATTTAAATTGATTGAAGATAATGCAAAATGGATTGATGTTAAGAACAAAGAAAACACATACAGCTTAAATATTAATAGCTTCAAAGCAACTCAAGAACAGGTTGAAAATGAGGGTAAAAAATATAAACCAATTTCAGATTATAAAAATGATTTAGTTTTTAAATCATTGCCTTATGAAGATATTGAAATGAGTAACGATGCTGCATTAAAAGAGAAAAGAGAGGCTTGGCACCAGGCTTTGGCAAAAGATGTTTATGTGGAAGAAGCATTAAATGTTTTGGATGATTTACAAGCCAAAGGTTATGTGAAGAATACTGTTACTCCTAAAATGAAAAAAGATAAATTAGTAAAATCGTAAGATAGAAAATTAATTTGTTATTAAAAACGCTCCATGAATTGTGTATTTATGGAGCGTTTTTTTGTAAGTTTAATCCCTGATAGTATTATAGTATATGAAAAAGTTTTTTGTTTTAAGTTTGATTGCGACTGCTCTTTTGTCGTGTAAAAAAGAGGTTAATGATAAAAAAGAATTGATTGAAGAAAAGCCAGTTTCTATTTTTTCAAATCAAAATACTACAGATTCGTTATATTCTGTAGCTTATCTGCCTACATCAACTACAAAACAAATTGTGAAACATCAATATTATACACTTTCTTATAACGAAAAATTTGAACAGGCTGAGTGGGTTGCTTACGAATTGAAGAAAGAAAATTTGATAAATAGAAATTATAAACGACCTTATTTTATTGAAGATCCAAAAGTTATGACAGGTTCTGCGGATTGGAGAAATTATAAAAAATCAGGATACGACAAAGGACATCTTTGTCCTGCGGCCGATATGGAGTTTGATGAAAATGCTTATAATGATACTTTTTATACATCGAATATTTCGCCTCAGAAACATGATTTTAATAGCGGCATCTGGAATAGATTGGAGCAGAAAACGCGTTATTGGGCAGAGAAGTACAATGATATTTATGTAGTAACGGGAGGAATTTTGAAAGATTCGGATAAAAAAATAGGAACAGAAAAAGTTTCTGTCCCTACCTATTTTTATAAAATCGTTCTGGCTAAATCTGGGAATGAACATAAAGCAATTGCTTTTTTAGTTCCTAATGAAGACAGCGATAAGTCTCTTTATGATTTTGTTGTTCCTATTGAAACTTTAGAAAAAATGACTGGAATTGATTTTTTTCCGAATTTAAAAAACTTAAAAAGCAGTCAAAGCTTTTAAATCAGCAATAGTTGCAGTCGGTTTTTCGGCTTTAAAAACAAAACTTCCTGCTACTAATACATCAGCTCCAGCTTCTACTAATTGTTTTGCATTTTTGTTGGTTACACCACCGTCAATTTCAATAATTGTTGATGCGTTTTTGCGTATAATCAATGCTTTTAGTTTTTTTACTTTGTCGTAAGTGTTTTCTATAAACGATTGTCCGCCAAAACCAGGATTTACACTCATTATTAAAACCAAATCAATATCATTGATTACATCTTCTAGTAAGTCAACATTAGTATGCGGATTTATAGCAACACCCGCTTTCATTCCTTCTGCTTTTATAGCTTGAAGTGTTCTGTGTAAGTGTGTGCATGCTTCGTAGTGCACGGTTAAAATATTAGCTCCTAAATCTGCAAAAGTTTTAATGTATCGATCTGGGTCAATAATCATTAAATGTACATCGATTGTTTTTTTAGCATGTTTAGCAATTGCTTCTAAAACAGGCATTCCAAAAGAAATATTTGGAACAAAAACTCCGTCCATAATGTCAATATGAAACCAATCTGCCTGACTGTTGTTGATCATTTCAACATCGCGTTGTAAATTAGCAAAATCAGCTGCAAGAACAGAAGGAGCAATAAGTGTATTTTTCATTGTGTAGTTGTGTGTTGTTTTTTGCAAAGATAATTTTTTTTAACCGCAAAGGAAATAAGGATTTACGTAAAGTTTTTTGAACCATTAAGATATTAAGTTTATAAAGAAAAAACTTAATTAACTATAAATAAGAAAAATTAAGCTTGACAAACTTAATTTACTTAATGTCTTAATGGTAAAATAGAATAAAATAAAAAACTCCGGTAATCAGCCGGAGTTTCAATCATCAATCAAAAAACGAACAGTCAATCAAACTGTTGTTTACTTTAAAATAGTTTCAAGTTTAAAGTTTCAAGTTGCTTTGAAGTAACCTGAAACTTTAAACCTGAAACAAATATTTGTTATCCTAAGTATGTTTTAAGGATTTTACTTCTAGAAGTGTGTTTCAATCTGCGGATTGCTTTTTCTTTAATCTGACGAACACGCTCACGAGTTAGGTCGAAAGTTTCTCCAATTTCCTCTAAAGTCATCGGGTGTTGATCGCCAAGACCAAAATATAAACGTACTACATCTGCCTCTCTTGGAGTTAATGTTTCTAATGAACGCTCAATTTCAGTACGTAAAGATTCGTGGATTAATTCTCTGTCTGGGTTTGGAGATTCTCCAGAACGTAAAACGTCATAAAGGTTAGAATCTTCACCTTCAACAAGAGGTGCATCCATAGATAAGTGACGACCAGAGTTTTTCATAGACTCTTTTACGTCATTTACAGTCATGTCAAGTTCTTTTGCAATTTCTTCAGCAGAAGGCGGACGCTCGTTAGATTGCTCTAATAAAGCATACATTTTGTTGATTTTATTGATAGAACCAATTTTGTTTAATGGTAAACGTACGATACGTGATTGCTCAGCTAAAGCTTGAAGAATCGATTGACGAATCCACCATACAGCGTAAGAAATGAATTTAAAACCACGAGTTTCATCAAAACGTTGTGCTGCTTTAATTAAACCTAAGTTTCCTTCATTAATTAAATCTGGAAGAGTTAATCCTTGATTTTGATATTGTTTAGCCACAGATACTACGAAACGTAGATTGGCTTTTGTCAGTTTTTCTAATGCTCTTTGATCACCGGCCTTAATTCTTTGTGCTAATTCTACCTCTTCATCAGCGGTAATTAGGTCAACTTTTCCAATTTCTTGTAGATATTTGTCTAACGATGCAGTTTCACGATTCGTTACCTGCTTGGTGATTTTAAGTTGTCTCATGTTGTTGTCTCCCTATTTTTTAAAGTGTACATATTATTATACGTAGAAAGACACAAAAAGGTTACAATTAAATAAAAATTATTTTTAAAATTTATAGGTTACTCCAGATTGAATGGACAACTATGTGGTTTTGAGGTATTACCGTCATCAAAAGTTTTTAAATAATACTTGAAAATAGAGTTAAAATCCAATTGAAATTTCTCTGTTAGTTTATAATTTAGTCCAAATCCTAAATTAAAAGAGGTATTTACACCAGAAACATTTTTTGCCTCTCCAATTTTTCTTGATGCAATTTTGTCGGAAGGAAGAGATTGATTGTTGTCGTCTAAAATTATCTACGACAATAGGGTCTTCATCTGCTTTTATAGCATTATTAAATTCTAATGGAATTTCGTAATAAGATAATTTTTGTTCTAATGCTGTTTTTTCAGTTTTTGGATATGTTCGCTCTACATATTCTCGTTTTGGAGCCTTGTACAATCTTTATTTATCTTAATAAAGCAAAAGGTTTAATTTGCTGTCGAATCTTTTACTTCTATAGTTTCTTCTGCCGAAACTGGTGTTCCGTCTTGAGCGAAGCCTTCTAGTCTTATTTTAAACAATCCTGAAATATCAGAGGTATAAAACGAATTTTTACTGTTCTCATTTAGCTTAACTTCGGGATTCCAAAACAACTGATTTCTAAAATCAGGAATTTTTTCATTATCAGCCAAATTAGAATAATCTATTTTATTGTAAATCTTTTTAGGTAAAGGTCTTAATATCGGTGTTTTTAAAATTCCGCTTCCGCTTTGAGTACTTTTAAAATCTTTATCAAATGTTGTAAAGCTGATTAAACCATTAAAAGCTTTTGGCCCAACATAATATCTTCCTACTATAACTTCAATTTTATAAACATTTTTCATGCTGTAAGTCATCAGCTCATTTTGGTTTTCTAAATACAATCCATCAACCAAAACCAATGCAGGCTCAGCCAGCTGCGGAAAAACACTTGGGTCATTTACATGCAGATACGTTTTGTCTTCTTTTTGTTTATGATATATTTCAACAACAATTTCTGTCATTGTTTCTTTTAATGTTTTAAACCTTGCGTAATCATCCAATATGTATTCTTTTGCGATAGGAGAATAGAAAGGATCTAATGGTGCGGCTTTAGTGATATTGTCTACTTTTTTATGGTAATACGCATTTTCTATCTGGCTGGAAATAGATCTATTTAAAAGACTTTCCTTAATAGTATAAGATAAATTAGGATTAGGCTCGAAAGATAATTTAGAATAATCTATTTCTGGATATGCATCCAATGTTAGATTATAATTATCTGCGTTATCGCCTAAAATCTGAACAGTAATATTAGGAGAATAATACGTTTTGTCTATGTTGAAAATAAAGTTTCCGTTTGAATTTGTTTTTACAACCTTAAAAACAAAATTTTTACCAGGTAAAGAAAATCCTATCGCAAGATCATCAATTTTATCAGTATTATTTTTAGCTGTAATCTTTCCAGAAATAATCTCACCTCTAAGTTCGGGTAAAATTATTTTGCTGTCTGAATTTTGTAAATCCAGTGCTTTTGTAGATGTATTGACAGCAAATTCAGTTGCAGAAATTTGTTTTTTTGTTGGCAGATTATCTAATTTTCGAACAGATAAAGAATAACGCCCATTTTCGAAAATTGGATTTGCAGTTTCAATTTTTAAATCAACTAACTCACGATTTGTAAAAGTTTTTTTATTTAGCTTTAATTTTATATTTTCGTTTGTGATGACATTCTGGGAAGAAACGGTTTCATTATTATTTATAACCGAATTTGAGTTAGTAGTATTAGAAGGAGTTCCAGTGACGTTTTTTTCATTGATTTTATACGGATTGATAATGGTAATATCTGTCTGAAAAAGTTCAGATACAGGCTTATTCAACATCCAGGTTGTATATCCAATAAGTTTGTAATTTCCGGTTTTAAGGGTTGTTGGTACAAAGTAATCTCCTTGTCCGTTACCATTTTCTAAGATGATTTTGTTTTTAAAAACCGTTTTTTTGTTTTCATCAACAAGTTCAATATAAGCAACTTTACTAATAGTACTAAGTGTTTTATCCGAAGATTTTAAACAGTAAATTTTGTACAATAAAGTTTCTCCAGAGACAAACGTTGTCGCATTTGAATGAACAAAAACGGTTTCGTCTAAGGTGATATTAGGTTGTGCGCTGATGAATTGTGTATGTATCAATACAAACAATACTATAAGGTGTTTTAATCTATCCAAAATGAAGGTTTTATGTTAGCTGAAAATTTTGTGCAATCACCACATTCTGCTGGCATCATAAGATAGCTATCCGGCGGATTTAGGAAAAAGAATGTTAGCTGGTTATTCTCTAATGCATTAATTAGTTCCTTGCCTCTGCATGGATTACTGTCGTTAAAGCCAAAACAAAAGTTATAACTCGAAAATTGACAGTCTGTAAAATAAGGAGGAATTGGTTCTCCGGGAAATAAATCTGCATAATTGAAAAACATCCTTTGTGATGAAACGGTAGAAACATCAAAAAAACCGATGATTTTTTCGTCTTTATTGCTAATGCATTTAATATTCCCATTAAGAACACCAGGTTGTTTTGGAGATAAAACACTAGAGTTACCTGCTATTTCTTTCATTATTCTATAAAAATTATACGAGGCTAAACTTTGTACATATTGAGTCACGAGGATACTGTATCGGTAACTAATGATAAAGTTTTGATCGCTAATAAAACGTATGGGGTAATCGACTCTGTCCTCAGTTAAATCCAGCGTATTCATTAACATAATATCAGTTGAATTTTTGACAGTGTAACAGATTTTGGTATCCAGAGAGTTTGGTTCTAATGTAATTTCTTGAGGCCCCGTTACAATAGCTTTACGATCTGCCCATTTTGGAGCGATTATTTTATAGGACTCTTCATATTTGAATCGGTAATATTTTGAAGTATTGGTAGGGTCATAACTCTTCACCTTAATTTGAACCCCTCTTCCTTCATTACGTAGCGTTACAACTTCTGGAGTAACACTTATTATACTACTTTCTGTTGTAAGTTTTTCGTTGGATGATTGATATATTTTTCCGTCAGAGGTTAGAATGTTCAGTCCATATTCTGTATTTGGCTCTGCTTTAAATTCAGTTTCAGAAACATACAATCCTGCGTCTTCCTTAAACCGATAATTGTTTCCTTTATTATCAAATACGGTTACAGTTGCACCTGCTTCTACTTCAGTATCAGTATTTTCAAATTTTGAGGTTTTGGTAATTTTTATTTCCTGTTTCTTAAACTCGTTTGTTATTGTTGCTTCAATAACCAATGCTTGCTCATAATTATTACTTTGTAAGTTGTAGGTTTCACTGCAACTGGTAATAACTAAGCTTAAGAAAAGCAGTAGTCCTATTTTATATTTAAAGATGGTTTTCATGATGTTTGAATCCATTTGATTTTTGGTATTAAAATTTAAAATTATAAGTAATACTAGGTACAGGAATCGAAAATATAGATGTTTTGTATCCTTTTACACTTCCACTTTTGTCGGTTACAAAATAAATAGAGTACGGATTGTTTCTTCCTAAAACATTATAAACTGAAATGTTCCAGAAACTATGCGCTAATTTTTTTATTTTATGATTTCCTTCAATGTTAATTCCAATATCCAAACGAATATAGTCTGGAATTCTATAAGCGTTTCTGTCGCTGTATAAAGTGTAATCAGCATCTCCGTAATGATAGGTTCCAATTGGATAAGTTATTGGTCTTCCGGTTTGATATAAAAAGTTCGTTGACAGGCTATAACGCTGTGTAAATTTATAATTTAAAATTGCACTAAAATCATGTGGCTTGTCAAAATTAGCAGGGAAATAGTCTCCATTGTTTACTGTCTCTGAGCTAAACGCGCTGTTTAATTTAATTAGCGAACGCGAATAAGTATAACCAAGCCATCCGTTTAATCGTCCTTCTGTTTTCTTCAATAAAAATTCAATACCATAAGCCTTTCCTTCGCCTTGTAATAATTCTGTTTCTACATTTGGATTTAAGTTTAACTGGGCTCCAACTTTATAATCAAGAATGTTTTTTGATTTTTTGTAATACCCTTCAAGGCTAATTTCGTATTCGCCATCTTTTAAATTTTTAAAGAGGCCTAACGATATTTGCTGAGCACTTTGTGGCGCCACATTTGTATCAGACAATTTCCAGGTATCAGTTGGCGATTGTGTCACATTGCTCGATAAAAGATGAATGTATTGTCTTGTCATATCATATCCGGCTTTTACCGAGAAATCTTCAGTGATAAAATAACGGGCAGCAATACGTGGTTCAAATCCGCCGTACGTTTGTATTACTTCATTTTTCTTATAATGCGTGGTTCCGGTTACGGTTTCTTCGCTAAGTGGTAACCCTGGTTGATAAGTGTTTATATTGGCTTCTCCCAAAGACATATAGTAGGAGTAACGAACTCCAAAATCCAGGAGTAATTTGTCGCTGAGCTTATAGCTGTCTGCAAGATAAATTGCTGATTCCAGTGCTCTTTCTTTTTCAATGTCGGTCGAAACTAAAGTCGCTTCCGGATTTTTTGGATGTTGGTAACCCGGTGAAATGTTGTATAGCTTGCTTGAGATACCATAAGACAAAGTGTGTTTCGGATTCAGGATATAATTCATCTTTAATTGAATCTGAGATTCATCTACTTTATAACCAAAATCAAAAGAGTTTACATCGTCTGAATTGTAATCAATATTAAACTTGTACTCACTATTGGTAAATAGCAGCGCCGCTTTGCTTTTTTTATTAAAATTATGATCCCATTTTAAAGAAGCAAGCCTGTTGCTGTATTTGTAAATCGAGTCTGAACTTAGACTGAAGTTATCATGGCTGTAATAAGCAGTAGCTTCTATGGTGTTGTTACTGTTTATCGTATTGTTATATTTAATAATTCCGTCGTAAAAACCAGCCTGACTGTTTTTAAGATTTTCATCATCTAAAGATTTCAAAATCCAATCAGAGTAAGTTGCACGACCACCAACCATAATGCTTGATTTGTTTTTTTCGATAGGCATGCTAAGCGTAAGATTGGATGTTATAGGTCCAATTGCACCTTCGCCGGAGAACTTTTCGGCATTTCCATTTTTTGTTGTAATGTCAAATACAGAAGATAATCTGCCTCCAAAATCTGCTGGAATGCTTCCTTTATAAATATCAGCCTTTTTTGCTGTATAAGGATTTATGGCAGAGAAAAAGCCTAAAAAGTGCTGAGGATTATAAAGAACCGCATTGTCTAAAAGAATTAGGTTTTGATCGTCTTTTCCGCCTCTGACGTTAAATCCCGAAGAACCTTCACCGGTTGTTTTAATACCTGGAAAAGTAGTAGCCACTTTTAAAATATCTCTTTCTCCCAGAATTAAAGGAACATTTTTAATTCCTTCAATATCAATTGAAACCAAGCCGGAAACAGCAGTTTCAGTTTGTCTTTTCCCTTTTTTATTAATTACAACTTCATCTAATTGATTTGATTTATCATTAACATTCACGTCAAAATTGCCATCATCATAAACCATAAGTGTTTTTACAACTTCTTTATGGCTCAGAGATTTTATTTCAATAACATTTATTCCTCTCGGTAATTCCAGCGTGTAGTGGCCGTCTGGATCACTAGAAGTACTTATGTTTTTATTTCGTACTTTGATGTAGATATTCGCTTCGGGTTTATTTGTCTCTTCATTTTTGATAAAACCAGAAACCGTAAAGTTTTTTCTAGTAAGATCTTTATTCTCTTTTCCTATAAACACAACAGATGCTTTTTTGGTAACACTGTAGGAGTTTAAAGAATCATACTGCTGATAAAATACAGGATTATCTGTACTGTTGTTAACTGCATTATTTTGATTTCCTGCTGGTGCATCAGAAAAAAAGTTAGCAGGTAAATCATCGTGAATAGTACTGTTTAAAGTTAGGACAACCTTCTTTTTAAGGATGATATAATTTAAATCAGTCTTGCTTAATACTTTATTTAAAAGATCGTCAAGAGTTACATCAGTATAAGTGCCAGATATTAAATCCTTATTCGATTCTACCCAAGTAGGATCAAAATAAAATTTATAAGATGTTGATGTTTCAATAGCTTTTAGAGCGCTTGTTAAAGTGTTGTCTTTAAAAGTTATAGAAAACTTTTCATTTGAATTTTGTGCAGATAAAAACTGATTTGACAACAAAATAAGTAAGGCGAGTATAAATTTTTTCATTAGTCTTATTTATTTACGGTAAGAGAGTTTTTGATGTATTTCATTAAATTCTTCATAAATTGATTTAAGTCAGATTTTTTAATTTCTCTATTCATTAAATAAAACCCATTGATTTCTTTTTTTTGCTCTGGAAATAGTTTGATTATATCATTTTTACCTTTTATCAAATACAGTTTATGATTTAAAGTAATAAAAAATAAATTGTTGTCTTTGAAGGTGTAAGCTATTTCATTATCACTAATGATTTTTTTTATAGTCTTGTGATGTTTGATATACAATATAAAATCAGAAGAGAGTTTAGTTTCTTCATAATAGCCGGAAGTGAACTCTGGTAAACTATCGTTTTTGGTCTCAACCCTAACAAAGGTGTTGTTTTTAATGCTAAAAGCGCTGACTTTATTCTGCGTAAGAGCAATTCCAAGATGCTCAGATTCGCCAAAAGGATTTAATACTAGTACATCTTTATAAATATCATATTTAAGATTGGTATCGTAATAAGTTTGATCGTTATAGGTAAGGCTTCCTAATTCGAATTTATCACTGATATAATACATATTATTATCGCCAACTGTTTTGTAGGGATTAATATGAAGTGTACCATTATTGATGTCAAGATTCTCTTTTCCAACATCTTTGTCGAACCAATTAGAGATTGCAGTTTGATTATTGGTTTGACTGTGTAAATTGTAAATACTTAGCAATAATCCAAATAATGTTAAGAAAATGGATTTTTTTTGGAAATTTCTCAAAGGAATCTTGGTTTTTTGTGTTTTGGCTTGGTAAATTCAAAAGTATTAAAAAATTGTTACAAAAAACACTTAAGATTGTTAAAATGTCATAAAAATAGTATTCTTTTAATGAAAAAATCCCAACTCATTTATTTGAATTGGGATTTAATTTTAATTTGAAATGGAGTCTTTGATATTGATAATTTCTTTTATGTAAACAGGTTTGCCACTTGCTGAAAAGCCTTCTAGCGTTACTTCAAATTGTCCAGAAACATCGGAGGTGTAAAATTGTATGTTTGAACTTGCACTGCTTAAATCGGCATTTGGGAGCCATAACAGTTGATGTCTATAATCGGGTATTCTCGAATTTTTATCATCAGAGTAATTGGGCTGAAAATATTCTTTTTTGCCTTGTGGTCTTAAAAGTTCCGGTTTTATTAAAAAACTACCTTTTAATTTAGATTCATAATCTCCTTTTTTGGTCGTGAAACTAAGTATTCCGTTAAATGTTTTTGAGCCATAATAATAAAGTCCTCTTATAACATTTGCTTTATAAAGGTTTTTAGGACTGTAGGTAAAGAATTCGTTCAAGTTTTCAATGATCAACCCGTCTACTAAAACTAATGGAGGAAGTGTAGATTCATAATTTTCATCATAATCAAAAACTCGTATTAAATAATTGTTGTTCTCTTTTCTAAAAACAACTCCAACAATTACCTCTGTAACAGTTTCCTCCATTGTTGGAAATCTTGTAAAATCGTCAAAAATATATTCTTTAGATTGTGACCCGTAAAATGGAACAAAGTTATTAGGAGCAATTAAGCTGTCTTTTTTTACATTGTAATAGGCGTTTTCTACTTGACTTGAAATTAATCTTTCAGTTATGTTTTGGTTAGAATCAGCATTTAATTCAAGCGGAGAAAATGAAAGAGTAGAAAAGTCTGTTTTTTTAGGTTTATCAATTTCAATACTATAATTTTCTTTGTTCTCATCTACTAATTGAATGACAATATTATTGTTCGGATTTGGTTTTTCTAAATTAAAATAAAATCGACCTTGTTCATCAGTATTGGCAAATTTCAAATCATAATTTTTTCCGATAATCGAAAGCGCTACTTTTTTATTTTTAATTTCTCCAGAAGAGGATATTTTTCCGGAGATTATTTCTCCTCGCACTTCAGGGAATATAAAATTTAAGGCATTGATAGTAGTATTAGAAACGCTGCTTTGATTTGAAATTTGATATTCTTTGAAAGTTTTTTTGCTTTGAGCCGAAAATTCATCTGCTTTTCTAACCGATATGGCATAATTTCCTTTTAGAAAATCATTAGAAACAACATTGATTTTTAGATCAACTAGAGCTCTATTACCGAATGTCTTATTTTTTAAATCAAACGAAATATTCCCATCCGTTATCGATTCAGAAGCAGTTTTTTCTTTTAAACTGTTTGTGTTGCTTGGTTTTTCTTTATAAGGGTTTATAATGTAAATATCTGAAGTAAAATATTCGTCAACATGTTTGTTCAGCATCCAATTGGTATATCCTACTATTTTGTATGTGCCAGTTTCTAAAGTTGTGGGAATAAAAAAATCACCATTGCCTGTTCCATTTTCAAGGAATAATTTATGAGTGAAAACTGTTTTTTTATCCGCATCAACAAGTTCTAAATAAGCAATTTTGCTATATTTTGTTGGTGCATTTGTTGTTTTATTGATGCAGAATATTTTGTACAATAAAGTTTCTCCTGTTAAGAAAGAATTAGTATTCGTACTGATAAAAACAGATTCGTTTAAGTTTTTATCTATTTCATTCAATTCACCTATAGAACTGCTATTCTGAGCAAATATAATCTGCTGACAACTTAATAATAAAGTTATGACTAGTATATGTTTTAATCTATCCAAAATGATGGTTTTATATTTGATGAAAAAGAAGTGCAATCTCCGCATTGTATGGGATATAATAGATATGAAGGACTTTCGTTAGGAACAAAGACTTTTACATTATTGTAAATGAAATCTAAAATTAAATTTCCTTGGCATCCAGCATTAGGATTATTAGAAAAACAATAAGTAAAATAATACTCTTCAATTTGAGCTTCAGGAATTTCTACAGGACAGTAATATTGATATTCAGGAATACGTTCTTTAGGGAAAATTTCTTTATAATTAAAGAATAGTCTTTTTTCAGAATAAGAACATACCTCAAAAAATCCGATTACTTTTTCTGTCGGGTTATCAACAGATTGAATGTTTCCAGAAAAGAAACCAGGTTGTGTCTGCGATAAAAGACTTCCCGTATTCGATATGTTTTTTAAAGTTTCATCAAAAGTATGACCAGCAAGACTTTGTACATATTGTTTTACCAATATGCTGTATCTGTTTCTAATGAAATTATCAGTACTTGGAATAAACCTAACAGGAAAACTAGTCACTCTGTCTTCAGATAAATCATTAGTACTAGTTAAAAGTATAGCGTCTGATTTATTATTTAAAAAACAGATTCGTGCTTCTGTAGTTCTTTCTTCAAAGGTTATTTGTCCTTTTGGATTTGCACCAGATGGGAACATGGTGGCAACTGCTTTTAATGGGTACCAGTTTGGAGCAACAATTTTAGAGGTCTCTTCGTACTCATATTTATAATACTTTGACGTATTAGTAGGATCAAAGCTGTTGGCTGTTATTTGTACACCCAGAATATCATTTTTTGTAACAGCAGTTGCTTCCAAACTTTCAATTTGAGTTTGAGTAGTCAATTTTTCTGTTGTCGACAAGTATGACCTTCCATCTTTTGTAGTAACATGTAATTGATATTGTCTATCTGGTAAAGCTTGAAACTCTGATGTAGAAATATAAGACCCATCGCTTTCTTTAAATTCATATTTATTTCCAGCATCATCAGTTATATAAACAGTAGCTTTGGTCTCAAACGTTGGCGTGTTTTCTTCAAGAGTATAAGTTCTTGAAAGTTTTATTTCTTGCAGTTTATATTGGTTTGTTATCATTGCCTGTATGACAATAACATCTTCAAATCCTTTAGCTTCATAATTATAAGGATTTGTACAACCTATTGTTGAAGTAAGAAATAGTACGGCAAGAAGTCTATATAGTAAGATCTTTTTCATAATCTTTTAAAATTTAAAATTATAAGTAATAGTTGGTATTGGAACAGCAAAAATGGAGGTTTGATAAGCTTTTATCTGCCCTTCTTTTGTTACAAAAAAGATAGAATATGGATTGTTTCTACCTAAGACATTGTAAATAGAGATATTCCAAAAACTATGTGCTAACTTTTTTATTTTATGATTTCCTTCAATATTCAATCCAATATCCAGTCTGTAATAATCTGGGATTCTAAATTTATTACGATCACTATAAAGCGTATATTCTGCACCATTGTAAGTATACTTTCCGATAGGATACGTTACAGGTCTTCCTGTTTGATACACAAAATTAGAAGAAAAACTATATCGATGTGTAAATTTGTAATTCATTACAATGCTGAAATCATGAGGCTTATCGAAATTTGTTGGGAAATATTCGCCATTGTTTACTCTTTCATCACTAAACTTGCTGTCAAGTTTTATAAACGCACGCGAGTAAGTATAACCAATCCATCCGTTAAGTCTTCCTTCAGGTTTTTTTAATAAAAATTCTACTCCGTATGCTTTACCTTCACCTTGAAGCAGCTGTGTTTCCAGATCTTGATTCATTATTAAATTTGCCCCAACTTTGTAATCTAAGATGTTTTTAGATGTTTTGTAATAACCTTCTACACTCAATTCAACATCATTGTCATTAAGCTTTTTGAAAAGCCCTAAAGAGTATTGTAAACCACTTTCAGGTTTTACATTCAAATCAGATAATTTCCAAGTATCTGTTGGCGCTTGAGTGGTATTGTTTGAAAGTAAATGGATATATTGAAAGTTTTTGTCAAAACCAGCTTTTACAAAAAACGTTTCATCAAAAATATAGCGTAAACCAATTCTTGGTTCAAAACCTCCAGAAGTATTTATGACCTCGTTATTACCATATGTTTTTTCTTCAATTACTGTTGAAGGTGTTAATGGAACTCCTTCTTGATAGATTTTTTGAGTTGATTCACCCAAAGCAGCGTATAAGGAATATCTGGCTCCAATGTCAAGTAATAGCTTTTCGGTAATCTTAAAATTATCAGAGAAAAATACAGCCGATTCCAGTCCTTTTTCATCCTCTATTTTCATAGGATTTACTAAAGAAGCAGTTCCATTTGGAGTTATTTCCCCTGGACTAACTTTGTATAACTTGCTGGAAATTCCGTAAGTAAATTTATGTTTAGCGCTGTAGGTTGAATTAAATTTCAAACTAGCTTGCGTTTCATCTATTTTATATTTAAAAATAAATGATTCAGGATTTGCTGAGTCGTAGTTAATATTAAATTTATATTCGCTGTTTGTAACGTTAAATTCGCTATTATTTTTTTCATTAAAAGCATGTTTCCATTTCAAAGAAACAAGTCTGTTGCTGTATTGATAGAGCGAATCTGGAGTTATACTGTATTTGTCTTTACTGTAGTATCCAGTTGCTTCAATTGAATTGTTTTTATTTATTTTGTGTGTATATTTTGCAAACAAATCATAAAAAGAAGCTTGGCTGTTTTTTAGTTTTTCATCGTCAAGACTCTTTAAAATCCAGTCAGAGTAAGTCGCTCTTCCTCCAACCAATAAGCTGGCTTTTCCTTTTACTACAGGAATTGAGGCTGTCAAATTACTAGTTACAGGTCCAATACCACCTTCTCCAGAAAATTTTTCAGTATTTCCATTTTTAGATACGATGTCAAAAACAGATGACAATCTTCCTCCAAATTCTGATGGAATTCCTCCTTTATAAATGTCTACTTTGTTTATGGTATAAGGATTTATAGAAGAGAAAAATCCAAATAAGTGAGACGGATTATATATTGTTGCATTGTCTAGTAAAACTAAATTTTGATCTTCTTTTCCTCCACGCACATTAAATCCAGAAGAACCTTCGCCAGCAGTTTTTATTCCGGGAATTGTTAATGCCACTTTCAAAATATCTCGCTCACCAAGAACCAGAGGAATTGTTTTCATTCCTTCTGCTTCAATTGTTGTTACTCCGGTTATGGCTGTTCTAATGTTTTGGCTGTTTTTTCCTTTTACAATAACTTCATCCAAATGATTGATTTTTTCGACAATAGAAAAATCTAAATTTCCGTTGCTGTAAATCATTATTTTTCTTGCAGTATTTCTATAAATTAAAGATTCAACTTCAATAGTGCTTATTCCAGTAGGGAGTTTAAAGCTGTAAAAACCAGATGCATCAGTAACAGCACTTATGGTTGTGTTTTTTACTTTTACAGTTATATCTGCCAGTGGCTTATTATCTTTTAAATCTGTTATGTGACCAGAAAGCGTGTAAAAATCAATATCAGAATCAATTTCTTCTTTACCAATTAAAGCAATAGGTTTTTCTGTTTCTGTTTTGTCTTTTTGTACAGAATCATATTGTTGAAAAAAGACTGGAGTATTAGTAACGTTGGCATTTTTTGGACTTTTAACGGGATATTTGTCGTAAATAACACTGTTTTTGGTGATTATTATTTTAGACTTATCAATAAAAAAATTGAGTTCAGTATCTTTTAATACTTTAGATAAAACCTCCTCAACAGTTTTGTTTGAAAAATCCCCAGAAATTAGGAGCGTTTTGTCAAACCAATCATCTTGAAAATAGAATTTATAGTTTGTAGAAGCTTCAATTTTTTTTAGAACTTCTACATAACTAATATTGCTATAAGTAATTGTGATAGTAGGCTTTTGATTTTGTGAATACAGTAATTGATTTAAACCAAAAAATAATAAAATAATAGTAAATATTCTCATTCGGATGATTTCTATAAATTTAAATTGTTAATGTATTTCATTAGGTTCTTCATAAATAATGCAGGATCATCCTTTTTTAAGCGTCTATTCATAAAAAAGAAATCATTTATCTTTCGTTTTTTGTCAGGATATAACTTTATGATTTCATCTTTGTCATTTACCAAAGTAAATTTGTTGTCTTTTGATAGTACAAAATCATAACCCATTACAAATTCAAGCATAAAAATATTGTCTCTCATTACATTGTTTCTCCTTTTGTAATGTTTTGTGTAAAGAATTACATTATCGCTGATCAATGTTTCTTCGTAATAACCGCTTTTGTAGTTAGCACTGTTTTCTTTTAAGTTTACAAACTTTTCGGTGCCTATTTTAAAAAAGAGGATATTCTCTTTAATAAGATTGATTTGAGTATAGTTTGTTTCGGCATAAGGTTTTAAAACTATCTCATCCATAAGGATGTCATATTTAAGAAATAAATCGGAGTAGTTTTGATTATTGTAATTAATACTGCCTTTTTTAAATTCTCCAGTAGCATAATAACGATTTTGATCACCAGTCATCTTGTCAAAATTAAGATGAGCAGGGCCGTTTTTGAAGTCTAAAGATTCAATTCCGATATTTTTGTCAAACCAGCTGTAGGTTGAGGTTTCATTGCTGTTTTGGCTGTGAATATTATAAATGTTTAGGAATAATCCAAATAAAAATATAAAACAGGTTTTTTTTTGAAGTTTTTTCAAAGGATTGTTGGTTTTAATGTTTTTGGTTGTTGGTGTCCAAAAATATTAAAAAAATGTTATAAAAACCATTCGAAACGTATGAAATGTAGTAAAATTTATATTTTTTTAATATAAAAAACCTAAATCAGTTAAGTAAATTGGGATTTTCTATGCATATATAATGATTTAAGGCGAGTGTTTAAAATAATAAATCGACTTGAGAATTTATTTTTTCCAGATAATAATCGATTTTTCGAATGGCTCGATTAAAGAAAAGATTTTGCTCTTTAATCCCAGATTGCCCTAAAGCTTTTGAATTGATAATTTGTTGTTTGAAAAAACGATGGACATTTTTACAGCTTTCCCCATTGTCAGTTATAAAATAGCCGAGGAGCGTATAAGGAACAAACATGGTAAGTTTTTCCTCTGTTTCGATAAGCATATTATTGTTTAATAAAATAAGTTCGTTATAATAAACAGAAAAATTATTTTGTGGATTAATGCATTTTTCTTGAATCAAACTCACAATTCTTTTTAAGTCTTTGCATAACTCATTTGCACTTTTTATATTTAGTAAACCAGATTCATAAAAGTATAAAATCTGCTGCAGACTGCTGTTTATAGTTGTATCATTCCAGACTTCGTTTACAGAAACATTTTCGTATGCTCTTTTTAGTTTATGCATATATTCAGTAAAAGATTCATCGATTACAAAATTTTCAAAAGCTACTTTTTTCTGATTTGAATTTAAAAGGTTAAGCCAGACAAAAGCTTTAAATTTTGACAAAATGGTTCCGTCCATAAAATAAAACAGCGGAATATCCTTGGCTGAGTAAAAAAGTGTTGTTTTTGGATTTTTGGTCAATACCTCGATTTGTTCTGCTGATTTTCTGAAATACTCATGCATATCTTTCAATGTTTCTATTTCGATTGTTTTCTCGACAACAACTTTTTCTTCCTTTAAAAATAAAGTATCTAGAGAAATTTTAAAATAAGAAGCAAGTTTGACAGCTTCATCAATTGAAAATTTACTTTTTTCAGAGATTCGTCTGTGCGATGCATCATAGCTGATTTCTAATACAGTAGCAATTTTATCTATTAGTGAAATAGATTTTGGGATTTTCTTCTGTATTGCCTTTAAAAGAGATTTTTGATATTCCATAATTTGCGATAATCACAAATATAAGAAATAATATTATTGTTTTAAGCAAATGCAGATGTGATAATTGCAATAGGTTTGCCGTGTAATTAAAAATAGATAAAAATGAAAAATTTACCAATCTCACTCATAATTTTTAGATTATTATTAGGGCCGATCTTGATAATGCTAACGTATAATTTTGGAAATGAAATTAGAAAAGAACTCGTTGTTTTAATTTTTATGGGTTTATTGTCGGATGTTTTTGATGGAATAATTGCTCGAAGATTAGGAACTTCTTCAGAGAAACTTAGGAGAATGGACAGCCAGACTGATTTGGTTTTTTGGTTGTGTGTTGCTTGGTGTTCATGGGTATTAAATCCAGAAATAATCATAGAAAATGCGGTGCCAATTATTGTGATTTTTATAATGGAGGCATTAACTTATGTTTTCAGCTTTTTAAAATTTGGAAAGGAAACCTGTACGCATGCATTACTTTCTAAATTATGGGGAATAACTTTACTGCTTGCTTTTGTTGGAATGATTGGTTTTGGGTATTCTGGATTTACTTTTTTGCTGGCTGTTATTTTTGGAATTATCGGGCATATTGATGTTCTGCTTATTATCTTAATTCTTCCAAAATGGACTTTTGATGTGCCGAGCTCTTATCACGCTTATTTAATTAGAAGAGGAATTCCTTTTAAAAAGAATAAACTTTTCAATTGATTTAAAATCGAAAAACCCCAATTCGTTTGATCGAATTGGGGTTTTCTATGAATAAACCTTTAGTAAACTAAGATCTGATTACTCTTTTTTCTCCTCACGTGGAGGTCTTGGAATAAGTGCTTTTCTTGACACTTTTTCTTTTTTAGTTTTAGGATCAACACCTAGGTATTTTACTTCAAATACATCACCCATGTTTACAACATCAGTAACATTTTCTGTACGTTCCCAAGCAAGCTCAGATACGTGAAGCAATACTTCGTTTCCTGGCGCAGAAGTGTATTCTACTACAGCTCCAAAGTCAAGCATTTTGATTACTTTAACTTCGTAAGCTTCTCCCATTTGTGGTTTGAAAGTAATAGACTTAATTTTAGCCAATACCGCTTCAATTCCAGCAGGATCTGTACCTAATATTTCGATAACACCTTGCTCATCAACTTCGTTGATAACGATAGTTGTTCCAGTAGCTTTTTGTAATTCTTGAATTACTTTTCCACCAGGTCCAATTAAAGCTCCAATAAAGTTTCCAGGAATAGTTCTAGTGATGATTTTTGGTGCATGTGCTTTTACATCAGCTCTTGGAGTTGCAATAGTTTCAGTTAATTTTCCTAAAATATGCATACGTCCATCGCGCGCTTGATTAAGAGCTTGCTCCATAATGTCATAACGTAAACCATCAATTTTGATGTCCATTTGACAAGCAGTAATACCGTCAGCAGTTCCAGTTACTTTAAAGTCCATATCTCCTAAGTGATCTTCGTCACCTAAAATATCAGACAATACAGCAAATTTTTCTCCGTCAGTAATCAATCCCATAGCAATACCAGAAACTGGTTTTACCATTTGAATTCCAGCATCCATAAGAGCCATTGTTCCAGCACAAACTGTTGCCATAGAAGAAGAACCGTTAGATTCTAAAACTTCAGAAACAACACGAATTGTATAAGGACAATCTGCAGGAATCATATTTTTTAAAGCTCTTTGAGCTAAGTTACCGTGACCAACTTCTCTTCTTGAAGTTCCTCTTAGTGGTTTTGCTTCACCAGTAGAGAAAGGAGGGAAGTTATAGTGTAAGTAGAATTTCTCTTCACCTTGTTCAGATGGAGAATCAATTTGGTTCGCTTCTCTAGAAGTTCCTAAAGTTACTGTAGCCAATGCTTGAGTTTCTCCACGTGTAAATAAAGAAGAACCGTGAACTCTTGGTAAATAATCAGTCTCACACCAAATTGGTCTGATATCTGTTGTTTTTCTACCATCTAAACGAACGCCTAATTCTAATACTACATTACGAACAGCTTCTTTGTTTGTTTTGTAGAAATATTTAGAAACTAAATCTCCATCAGCAGCTAATTCTTCTTCAGTAAATAAAGCTTTTACTTCTTCTTTTACTTCAGCAAATGCAGCGCTTCTTTCGTGTTTAGCTGAACCAACTTTAGCGATAGCATAAATTTTATCGTATGCAGCAGCTTTTACTTTTTTGTAGATTTCTTCGTTTTCTTTCTCACCTTCGTAAGTACGAATTTCTTTCTTTCCAAAAGCAGCTTGTAAACGTAATTGTGCTTGAATTTGAACTTTAATAGCTTCGTGAGCAAATTTAATTGCTTCTACCATTTCAGCTTCTGAGATTTCTTTCATCTCACCTTCAACCATAGCAACAGAATCCATAGAAGCTCCAATCATCATATCGATATCAGATTTTTCTAATTCTACTCTGCTTGGGTTGATTACAAATTTTCCGTCAATACGTGCAACACGTACTTCTGAAATTAAGTTGTAAAATGGAATATCTGAAACTGCTAATGCTGCAGATGCAGCTAAACCAGCCAATGCATCTGGCATAACTTCTTCGTCATGAGACATTAACTGAATCATAACTTGAGTTTCAGCATGGTAATCGTCTGGGAAAAGCGGACGCAATACACGGTCTACTAATCTCATTGTTAATACTTCGCTGTCGCTTGGACGTGCTTCTCTTTTAAAGAAACCTCCTGGGAAACGACCTGCTGCTGCAAATTTTTCGCGGTAATCTACCGTTAACGGTAAAAAATCTACATTTGGGTTAGCGGTACGAGCTGAAACTGCTGTTGCAAGTATCATTGTGTCGCCCATTCTTACTACTACAGAACCATCAGCTTGTTTAGCTAAACGTCCTGTCTCGATTGTGATGCTTCTGCCATCACCTAAATCGATTTTTTCTACAAATAATTGTGGAATCATAATTTTTTTCCTTTTTGATTATACAATGGGTTTTAGTTGTGTTGTAGTTGTTGTGTGTAGTTGTTGTAATCTAAAACCCAATGAAAAACCAAACTTTTTTTCTTATAAAATGCTTGTAATAAACGTAATCTGTGTAAAAACAAAAAGAGGCACTTTCGCACCTCTTTTCTATATTGATTATTTTCTGATATTCAATACTTTGATAATCTCACGATATCTGTTGATCTCTTTCTTTTTCAAGTAATCTAACAATGATCTTCTTTTACCTACTAGTAAAACTAGTGAACGTTCAGTGTTATAATCGTGACGATTTTTTTTCAAGTGCTCAGTTAAGTGTGAAATTCTGTAAGTGAACAATGCGATTTGAGCTTCTGCTTTTCCAGTGTTTGTTGCTTCACCGTGTTGTGCAAAAATCTCTTCTTTCTTTTCTTTAGTTAAATACATTCCAATATTATTTAATGATTTTTATGTATGTCATACATCTTTTGTAAGACGGGTGCAAAAATACATCTTTTTTTCGAAAAAATAAATTTAAAGACCGAAAAATTTCAAGAATATATTAATAGGTCAAAAAAATACCATTTTAGCAATTAGCTCAAAGAGTTTATTTTCTAATTAATTAGTAATAAGAATTGTAGAGATTTATTTTTTAATACTTCTACCATTGTTTTCTAAAATTGACTTTTCTTTTGATGAAGCATAAGGATGTTTAATATTATTTTCATCTGTACTAACGCCTGAAAGCAATACTCCTTTATCATAATTTTCAGTAAAACTAGTATTGTTTATAGTATCACTACCTTGCCAAACACCTTGTTTTACCCCGTTTTTTATAATTCCTTTTTCATAAAACGGAGGGTCTGTATCTTCATATTCTCCATTTCCATCTATTACGAGCTGTTCTTTATCTCTGTTCCAGAAATTGATAAGCAGTGTTTGTAAAGTCTTAGTTTTAGGATTCCACAAATTCTGCTTTTCAGATTTCATGCTTTGGTTTTCGTACCAATTATATTCTTTGCCAGTTTTATGATCGTCGGAATAATTTACAGAAGATTCTTTTGCTCCATTTTTGTAATAATAAACAAATTCGCCTTCTTTCTTTAAAACATCTTTAGTTAATGATGTTCCAGTCATTTTTTTTCTTCCAGATCTATAGTAATCCGTTACAAGAAAGCGATCGCTTTTTTGAGAAAAATTGGTAAACACTCTTGTATAGCTATAATTCTCGCGCGTTGCTTCACGACCTAGTGAATCCAGATAAATTTGTTTTGATGCTACATTGATTTGTGCAAATAAACTAAATGAAATAAAGAGGTAAAATAAGACAAGTGCGTTTTTTCTCATTTAGAAGATGCTTTTTATAGTAAAAATAGCAGTCCTAGAATAATTTAGCAACTTCTTGATTAACAAATTCTAAAAATCTTTCGTCAGCTTCAGTAAAAGGATCAATAACGTGGCTGTCAATGTCAATCTGTCCAATGTTTTTTCCATCAACAAATAAAGGAACGACAATTTCAGATTTTACAGTAAAACTACAGGCAATATAATTGTCTTGAGCATTAACATCTGGCACCACAAAATTTGCATTGCTTTCTGCAACTTGACCACAGATTCCTTTTCCAAACGGAATTACCGTATGATCTGTTTCTGCACCTACATAAGGACCTAAATGTAAGGTCTTAGTTTCGTGATTAGCAAAATAAAAACCAACCCAGTTGTAATATTCAACATTTGAACTTAATAATTGACAAACAGCCAATAATTTTTCGTCTCTAACAATAGTTGTATCAGCAACAATAGTGCTTATTTTTGGTTGTAATTCTTGAAAAGTCATGATATAAAAATTTTATACAAAAGTATTTAAAGCTGAAGTCAAAAAAACATAAATTTGAAAAAAAATTCTCTTGAAAAAATATTTAATACAGTTTAAACCATTCTTAATTTTTATAGGCACTTTTTTTGCGGCTTATATTGTGCTTACATTAGCTTATAAGTTTTATTTAAATTGTTTTGAAGCCAATGAAGTCGACGGAATAACTACAGCAGTCAGCCGAAATGTTGAGCAATTAATGCATATCTTTAATTATGATACAAAAGTTCAAAAAAGCCAATCAAATGCTTGGTTTAATATCATATTCAATCAAAAACCTTTAGCGCGTATTATCGAAGGTTGTAATGCAGTGAGCGTAATAATTCTCTTTATTTCATTTATAATTGCTTTTTCAGGAAAATTTAAAACAACATTACTTTTTATCCTGTTTGGAATTTGTTCTGTTTATGCTTTAAATGTCGTGCGTATTGCTTTGCTGACAGTTTTACTATTTCATTTTCCAGAGCAGAGACATTTTTTACACGGCGTTTTTTTTCCGCTTGTTATTTATGGATACATTTTTATTTTGTGGATTTTCTGGGTGAATAAATTTTCGAAATATGCTAAATAAAATAAAGCAGAATAAAATAAAAATTCTAATTGCAGTTATCGTTGTTTGTTGCTTTGGAATTATTCGAGCATTTGAAAGTCAATTGTTTTACGATCCGTTTTTAGATTACTTTGAATCTAATTTCATAAAGCTGCCTTTTCCCGAAGTAAATGTTTTCAGTCTTTTTTGCGGGCTTTTATTGCGCTATGTTTTAAATACACTTTTGTCTTTACTCTTAATTTATACTTTATTTTCAGATAGAGATATTCTGAAATTCAGTACCTACTTGTATGTTTTTTTTCTAATACTGCTTTTAGGAATGTTTTTTATAATTCTTAAATGTTTTCCAGACGCAAGCTGGCTTCTTTTTTATGTTAGAAGATTTATAATTCAGCCCATATTTATAATATTATTTATTCCAGCTTTTTATTATCAGCTGCAGTATTCTAAAAATTAATATTTTATTTAGCCATTTTCTCAAGTCTTTTAGATAATTTTGCAGTATGAATTTAAAAAAGTGCACAGGATTATTTTTAGCGTTGCTATTGTTGGTTTCCAACATAGGCTTTGCTTTTGATGTGCATTACTGCGGCGGTAAAATTGCTTCGGTATCTTTAAATACAACAATAGCAGTATCACCAGAAAAGAAATGTTGTGGCGCTTCTGAGAAAAAATCATCATGCTGTAAAGACAAAGTCGTGCATTTTGAAAAAAAATCAGACAATGCAACACTTAAAATTTTCTTTTTTCAGTTTCCATTTCCTGCTGTAATTCAAGAATTCAAACCAATTGCTTTTTTATCAGTTCCAAACTTCAAGAGCAATCAAGTCATTTCGTATTACACAGATGCAAATGCGCCCCCCTTATTCAAACTCTACAATCAATATATTTTTTACTCCTGATTTTAATGTTTAGAGTCAAGCTTTATTATAGCTTGTGTTTTGCTGTTTGATAGTTTCTCATAGGTTTGAGAATTTTTCAAAAGCAGTTTTCTAAATAACATTAAAATCATTTTTATGCAAAAAAATACCACGCTTTTTGTAATGATTTTGCTTTCAGTATCTGTTTTTTCCCAAGAAAATTTAGAAGAAGTAAAGATCAACAAAAAGCAAAAAGGAATAAAAAAATCCTATACGCTTACCACAAATACATCAGTTATTACAAGCAAAGAATTATTAAAAGCAGCTTGCTGTAACCTTGCCGAAAGTTTTGAGACCAATCCGTCAATCGATGTCAATTTCTCAGACGCCTTAACGGGAACCAAACAAATAAAAATGTTAGGTTTAACAAGTCCATATCTAATGATTACCGAAGAGAATATACCTTCAGTCCGCGGTGCATCTCAAGCTTATGGATTATCATTTACACCTGGAACCTGGATCGAAAGTGTTCAGATTACCAAAGGAGCAGGAAGCGTTATAAACGGTTACGAAAGTATTTCTGGACAAATAAACACGGAACTTTTAAAACCTTTAAGCGATATTCCTTTCTTTCTGAATGCTTACGGATCTACTGATTCGAGGTTTGAGTTAAATACCCACTTCAATAAAAAATTATCGGATAAATGGGCGACAAGTTTATTTCTTCATGGAAATACCCGTGTTGCAAAAAACGATATGAATAACGACGGATTTCTAGATAATCCGCTAGGTAAACAAATTAATATTTTAAACCGATATCAATATTACGACCAAGAAAGCGGTTTAGTGAGTTTTATCAATTTCAGATACATGAATGATCAAAAACAAACTGGCGAAGTAAATTTTGATAAAGACAGAGACAGAGGAACAACCAATTATTGGGGTTCAGAAATTAATACCGAACGTTTTGATGTTTCTACCAAAACTGGATATGTTTTTCCAGATATGCCCTATCAGAGTATTGGTTTTCAGAATGCTTTTAATAGTCATAAGCAAGATTCCTATTATGGATTAAATGTATATGATATTAAGCAGAATAGTTTTTATTCAAATTTAATTTTCAATTCGATTATCAACAATACCAAGCATAAATTTACGACTGGATTAAATTTTACTTACGATCAATATCAAGAATTTGTCAACTTAAATGATTACAGCAGAATTGACAATTCCGTTGGAGCATTTTTTGAATATACTTATGACAATACCGATAATTTTAGTTTGATATTAGGCGGTAGAGTTGATAATCATAATAGACTAGGTTTTTTTGTGACACCACGTCTGCACATGAGATACAATCCGTGGAAAAATGGAGTAATTCGTTTTTCAGCAGGAAGAGGGAAACGTTCTGCTAATATTTTTGCCGAAAATCAACAACTTTTTGCAAGCTCAAGGACTTTTTCAATTTTAGATACAAATGGAAAAATTTATGGTTTGAATCCTGAAATTGCTTGGAATTATGGTGTAAGTTTTTCTCAGAAGTTTAAAATTTTTAATAAAAATGCCGATGCTGGTTTTGATTTCTATAGAACCGATTTTCAAAACCAAGCCATTGTTGATTTAATGCAAAGTCCGCAGGAAGTTTTGTTTTATAATTTAAAAGGAAATTCATTTGCAAATAGCCTGCAGATTGAGTTTAACTACGAATTAATTCATAATTTAAATCTACGTACAGCTTATAAATATTACGATATTCAAACCGATTATTTGCGCGGAACATTTCAACGTCCGCTGCAGGCAAAGCATCGTTTTTTAGGGAATTTAGAATACGAAACAACTCTAAACGATGATAAACAATGGAAGTTTGATTATACTTTTAATTGGTCTGGAAAACAGCAATTGCCTTATACAGCATCAAATCCTACTGCCGATCAATTTCCAGATTTTTCACCTTCTTATGCCGTCATGAATATTCAAGTTACAAGAGTTTTTTCACCTGTTTTTGAAGTTTATATTGGAGGAGAAAATATTGGAAATTACAAACAAGAAAAAGCAATTTTAGGATCAGAAAATCCGTTTGGACCAAATTTTGATGCTTCGATTGCATACGCTCCAATTTTTGGACAAATGTATTATGCAGGATTACGATTTAAAATAAAATAGAGATTGCAATATCAATTTCAATAACAATAAATACTAGCTAATATGAATAAAATAATTTTAATAATACTGATGACTTTTTTAGGATTTTCGGCTCAGGCACAAACTAAAAAAAATAAAAATTTAAAATATACTACAGAGGTAAATGGTAATTGTGAGCAATGTAAAAAGCGTATTGAAAAAGCAGCTTTTAGCGTTCCGGGAGTAAAAACGGCTAATTGGGATGTTAGCTCACATCAACTGACTGTAATTTTAAATGAAGAGAAATCTTCGACTGAAGATTTGAATAAAGCGATTGCCAAAGTAGGGCATGATACCAAAGATGTTAAAGCAGCAGAAGCAGATTATGATAATTTGCACACCTGCTGCAAGTACGTAAGGGAATAATTTTTTTAATACCCAAGTTAATCCTTGGGTGTTTTTTTATAGTTAATTTATCTTTAAAATGCCGTATTTTATTGTAGTTAAGGTAAATTATTGCTACTTTCACCACTTATAAATATAACCAAACTTTTATGAATAATTTTGAATGGACACAATTAGTCAACCCTGAATTTTATATTACGTTAAGTATAGGAGGTTTTCAAATTGGTCTTTTTATTGTTTTGTTTATAGTATTTGCTGAAACAGGACTTTTTGCAGGTTTTTTTCTGCCCGGAGATAGTTTACTTTTTTTAGCGGGTATTTATAGCAGAGATTTAATTCAGAACGTTGTTGATATTCCAAGTGATTTTATAAATGTACTTTTATTATCTATTGCTGTTGCAACAATGGGAGTTTTTGGAAATATGACAGGATATTGGTTTGGTGCCAAAAGCGGTTATTATTTATTTAAAAAAGAAGACACCTTTTGGTTTAAAAAGAAATACCTATTACAGTCAAAAGATTTCTTTGAAAAGTACGGAGGAAAAGCAATTATCTATGCGCGTTTTCTACCAATTTTCAGAACCTTTGCTCCAATTATAGCCGGTATAGTTTCTATGGATAAAAAGAAATTTATGTTCTATAATATTTTGAGCTCCGTTTTATGGTCTTTCATATTGATTTTTGCAGGACACTATTTATACGGAGTGTTTTTAAAACAAGGCATAGATTTAAAAGAACATATAGAATACATCATTATAATAATTATTATAATATCGACATTCCCAGTACTGCTGAAACTCATGAAAAAGAGACCAAGCGAAAAGGTATAATAAATAATAAATTTTCAATAAAAAAATCCCAAATTCCAATTGCTGGAGTTTGGGATTTTTTTTGTTTTAAGATTGCTAAAAGAATCTTCAAAAGTATATTTTAATTGAAACCTATAGTACAAAAAGTAATTTGAGTGTGTTGTAAAATTTTATTCTGCTATCAATTGAAATTTAGATTATTGAATTGGAATTTGGAATTTAAAAAATTGAAATTTAACCAAAGGTTTACCATTCATTCACCTTATTAGCATCCATTTTTAAGAAGATAAAGAGCAGAATAGTAAAGCCCCAGAGTCCTGATCCTCCATAAGAAAAGAAGGGCAGAGGAACTCCAATAGTTGGAAAGATTCCGATAACCATTGCAATATTTACAAAAAAGTGAATAAACAAAATTCCGGCGACGCAATAACCATAGACTCGGCTGAATTTTGTCTTTTGTCTTTCAGCAAGATATATTACTCTTAAAAACAATCCGACAAAAAGCGCAATAACGGTCAAAGACCCTGCAAATCCCCATTCTTCACCAACAGTTGTAAAAATATAATCGGTGTGTTGTTCAGGAACAAAACCACCTTTAGTTTGTGTTCCTTCCAAGAATCCTTTACCAATCCAGCCACCAGATCCAATTGCAATTTCAGATTGATTGGTGTTGTATCCGATACCTTTCATATCGACCGATTTTCCAAGTAAAATATTGAAACGATCTCTATGGTGCTGTTTAAAAACATGGTCGAAAACATAGTCTACAGAAAGTACAAAACCTGAAATAAGCGCTAATAAAATACCGCTTAAGATAATATTTCTATCGACAACTCTGCCTTTAAAATGTATAATCATTAATACAGCCAATGCGATTAAAATAACAACGTAGGGCTCTAAAACGAGAGTAAGTACAAAAAGAAGAATTGTTATAAAACCAGTCCAAACATACCAAGAAGGTAATCCTTCTCTGTATAATACAACGATAAAAATACTATATATAAGAGCACTTCCCGGATCGGGCTGTGGTAAAATAAGTAATACAGGTAAAAATACAATAGCTAATGCTTGTATCTGCCTATTGGTGTCTTTTAAGTTAATCTGAGAATCACTTAGGTATTTGGCTAAAGCCAATGCTGTTGCCGCTTTTGCAAACTCAGAAGGCTGTATTGTAAAACTTCCTATGGCATACCAACATCTCTGTCCAGCAATAGTTTTTCCAAAAAGAAATAAACCTGCCAAAGACAATAGCGCGACACCAAAAATAATACTGGCATATTTTTCGTAAAATTTACCATCAACAAAAAGCACGACAAATATCAAAGGAATTGTACAACCGATAAAAATCAATTGTTTTTGATATGTCCCCTCTGTAGATAATAACGAAGACGAATAAATGTTTAACCACCCTAGTGTTACTAAGGCAATATAAATAAAGACACATATCCAGTCAATGTTATTTTTTACACTCTGATTCTTCATTTGAAATAATCTTTCTTAGTTTTCTTTAACGGTATCTGCTGCTGCTTTTTTAACTTCTGTCTTTGGTGTTATTGTTTTTGGAACAACAATTTTAGCTTTTAAAATAGAGTCTTTTGGAGTAGATTCAATTGCACTTGCTTCGCTCATACCTCCTAATTTAGCATATTCAGCAGCTAGACTTTTGTTTAGAACACGAGTTTCTAAGTCGGTTCTTGATGTAATTTTTCTTCTCAGGTATTTCTCTATCATTAAACTAGCAATTGGTCCTGCAACGGTAGCACCAAATCCTCCATTTTCAATCATAATTGCAATTGCAATTTTCGGATTGTCTTTAGGTGCAAATGCTACAAAAATAGAGTGATCTTTAAGTTGTATTCTTTTTCCGCCAATTTTAGCAAAGTTTTCAGCAGTACCTGTTTTTCCGCAAATATCAATTCCTTCTACTCTAAGAGCGTAAGCCGTTCCTTTGTTATATACATCAAATAAACCGCTTATTACAGGTGGGAAATATTTTTTGTCAATTGTGGTAACGTGTTTTGTTGTAAACTTAGAGTCTATTTTTCTTCCTTCAATTTTCTTGATGATATGAGGAGTATAATAAAAGCCCTGATTCGCTACAGTTGCCATCATATTAGCCAGCTGAATAGGTGTCATTAAAACTTCTCCCTGACCAATAGCGTTAGATACAATTGTTGTACTTCTCCAGCCGCCATTTGGATATATTTTCTTGTAGGTTTTAGATGTTGGAATGTTTCCTTTTTTTCCCGTTGGCAAGTCATAACCCATAAATTGGCCTAAACCAAAACTTTTAACGTGACCGCTCCAAACATCAACAGCCTGTCCGGGATCTTTATATTTATTAATCGTTAACATATACGATTGTGCAAAATAGGTGTTACAAGAATTGTAAATACCATTATGCAATTGGTGTGGGCCAAAACCGTGACACTTCATAAAACGACCTCTTCCATAGCTAAACCCATGATGACACATAAAAGTAGTCTGTTCATTAATAACACCTTCTTGAAGTGCAACTAAACCAGTCAAAATTTTAAATGGAGATCCAGGAGGATATTCAGCTAAAAGTCCTCTGTCGTATAATGGTTTTGCAATAGAATCGTGATATAAAAGTGTGTAATTTTTAGATCTTTGTCTTCCAACTAGAATTCCAGGATCGTAAGAAGGAGCAGTTACAAGAGCTAAAATTTCGCCAGA
Source organism: Flavobacterium sp. MC2016-06 (assembly GCF_009711165.2). Taxonomy (GTDB): domain Bacteria; phylum Bacteroidota; class Bacteroidia; order Flavobacteriales; family Flavobacteriaceae; genus Flavobacterium. Next base: position 127,273 of record NZ_WMID02000002.1, read on the forward strand.
GCTAGGCTCAATAGCAACAATACCACCTCTTTTATTAATCATTAATTCTTCGCCATATTTTTGAAGTTCAGAATCAATCGTTAAATTAATATCTTCTCCAGCTACAGCAATAGTATCGTATCTTCCTTCTTTATAAGGACCAATTTCTCTGTTGTATTTGTCTTTCTGAATGTATTTTACCCCTTTTATTCCGCGTAAAATATCTTCGTAGCTTTCTTCAACACCTTGTTTGCCAATTAAATCACCGCTATTATAGTAAGGGTTTTTGGCAATCAATTTTTCATTAACTTGAGTAATAAATCCAAAAATATTAGCACCGTAGTCTACTTCGTAATCACGAAGAGAACGTTTTTGAAAATAGAAACCTTCGTATTTTCTTATTTTTTCTTGAAAAGCGGCAAATTCATTTTTATTAAGCTGCGCTAAGAATACAGAAGGCAGACGCGGACTGTATATTTTTGCTTTTGCAATTCTTTTGTCGTATTCTTCTCGGGTAATGTTTAGTAAAGTACAAAATTCATCAATGTTTAGGTTTTCCTTGATTTCTCTAGGAATAACCATGATATCATAAGAAGCTTGATTGGCAACTAATAATTTGCCATATCTATCATAAATATAACCTCTTTCAGGATAGTCATAATCCTTCTTGATTGCATTATTTTCTGATTTTAATTTGAAAGAATCATCAATAACCTGCAAATAGAATATGCGAATCACTAGCAAAGATGCTGCAATAATAATCAAAGCGGGCAGCAGAACTTTTCTCATCGTTTATTAGGCTTAATAAGATATATTATTATGATTGAAGTGATTATTGTAAATATCGAACTAAATAAAGTTCGGAGTAAAATGTCCCAGATAAACTTAAATTGGAAAGCTTCTAATACAAACAATACAATATGATGTAATAAAACAGATACTAGAATAAATGAAAACCTTTCGGGTGTTAATGAGTCGTTTAATTTTATCGTTTGATACTCGTAACTTAAACCAAAAGAAAATTTAAAAATATAAGGCCTGTAATACGCTAGTATAAGACATGCTGTTGCATGAATACCGCCAGAATTACAAAACATATCCATTGTAAGTCCGAGTAAAAAGCTAGAGATTATTAATCCCGTTTTGTTGCTGTTTACAGGGTATAAAATAATAAATAAGATGTATGGGAAGGGGCTTATGTACCCTAAAAAATTCATATTATTGAAAATAACAATCTGAATTGCTAGTAACATAATAAATCGAAAAATATTGACTAACAATGCGCTATTCATTTTTTTCCTTGTTTTCTAAGTTAATAAGTTCTTCTTTATTTTTTCCTTTAAGAATATATACATGTCCTAGATTTGTCATGTCGTTAAATAGTTTAACGTCAATAACATAAAAACTAGTTTTGTTTTTGATGTATATTCTATCTACAGTTCCAATATTAATTCCTTCTGGGAAAATGCTAGATTGACTACCCGTTACAATAGTATCACCTTTTCTAATAGAAGCTAGTCTAGGCAAATCTTCTAGTTGAACAAATCCTGTGCTTTTTCCATCCCAAGTTAACGATCCAAAGTGGTTCGATTTTTTGATTTTAGCATTGATATGCGACTTCATATTCAAAATACTAACCACTGTAGCATAATTTGGAGAAGTATCATCAATTACGCCAACAATTCCAAGACTGTTTATAACTCCCATGTCTTGTTTTACTCCTTCTTTTTCACCAGAATTTATAGTGATATAATTTTCGTGCGTACTGTAAGAGTTATGAATTACTTTTGAAACAATAATGTCAGTTGGTTTAACTCCTTTTATACTATCTGGTAAAGGTGCTTTAGCTGTGTCTTCTTTATTGAATAAAAGACTTTTTAATCTTGCGTTTTCAAGTACAAGTTCGTCATTTTCTGTTCTTAAATTCAAATATTCGTTTACACGATTAATTCTTTCGTAAACACCTCCGCTTAAAAAATTAGCAGAACTGATTACTTTGCTTCTATGAAAGGAATGCGTTTGAATTGTGAGAGACAACGAAATACCTAAAAGCAGCAAAAACAGCAATCGATTACTGTTTTTTATAATGAAATTAAAAATTTGCTGCATTTCTTGTTTGGTTATTTTGTTTCAGGATATGCTTATGGTTTCAAATTTTATTAGAGTTAAATCATTTTCAATTTAACTCTAATAAAAATATTTTGATTCTAGTTTAAGCTCTTATTTTATTAAGATACTTTTAAATTTTGCAATGTTTTTAAGAGCCATTCCAGTTCCGCGAACAACTGCGCGTAATGGATCTTCTGCAATATAAACAGGTAAATCTGTTTTTTGCGAAATACGTTTGTCAAGACCTCTTAACATAGATCCACCACCAGCTAAGTAAATACCAGTATTGTAAATATCTGCTGCTAATTCTGGAGGAGTCTGTGATAAAGTTTCCATTACAGCATCTTCAATACGTTGAATTGATTTGTCTAATGCTTTTGCAATTTCACGGTAAGAAACGTCTACTTGTTTTGGTTTACCAGTAAGTAAATCTCTACCTTGAACTGACATATCTTCTGGAGGACCATCTAAATCTTCGATAGCAGCTCCAATTTGAATTTTTATTTTTTCAGCAGTACTTTCTCCAACAAAAAGGTTGTGTTGTGTACGCATATAATAAACAATATCATTTGTAAAAACGTCACCTGCAATTTTTACAGATTTGTCACATACAATTCCACCTAATGCAATAACAGCAATTTCAGTTGTACCACCTCCAATATCAACAATCATGTTTCCTTTTGGCTGCATAATGTCAATACCAATACCAATTGCCGCAGCCATTGGTTCGTGTATCAAATAAACCTCTTTACCATTTACTCTTTCACAAGATTCTTTTACTGCACGCATCTCAACCTCAGTAATTCCAGAAGGAATACATACTACCATTCTTAAAGCTGGAGTAAACATTCTTTTCTTCAATGCTGGAATACTTTTAATGAACATGTTGATCATTTTTTCCGAAGCATCAAAATCAGCAATTACACCATCTTTTAAAGGCCTTATGGTCTTTATGTTTTCATGTGTTTTACCTTGCATCATGTTTGCTTCTTTACCAACAGCAATAATTTTGCCTGATATTCGATCACGAGCAACGATTGATGGGCTATCAATGACAACTTTATCATTATGTATGATTAAAGTGTTTGCGGTACCAAGGTCTATCGCAATATCCTCGGTCATGAAATCAAAAAATCCCATAAGTTTTTTAGGGGTTTAAAATGTTATAAATTATTTTGAACAAAGTTAAACAAATTAATGTTTAAAATGACGCGTTCCTGTAAATACCATTGCAAGATTATTTTCGTTGCAATAATTTATGCTTAATTCGTCTTTTATAGAACCTCCGGGCTGAATTACAGCCGTTATTCCTGCTTTTTTAGCTAATTCTACACAATCTGGAAAAGGGAAAAATGCATCACTTGCCATTGAAGCGCCAGTTAAGTCAAATCCGAAAGCTTTTGCCTTATCAACTGCTTGTATTAAAGCATCAACTCTTGATGTTTGACCTGTTCCTGACGAAATTAATGTTCCGTCTTTTGCAAATACAATAGTGTTTGATTTTGTGTTCTTGCATATTTTTGATGCAAAAATCAAATCTTCCACCTCTTGAGCAGTAGGTTCTTTAGTAGTAACGGTTTTTAAATGCTCTTTAGTATCTGTAATATTATTTCTGTCCTGAATTAACAATCCATTAAGACATGTTCTAACTTGTCTTGATGGTAATTCAACTTCATTTTGAACTAATATAATTCTGTTTTTCTTTTCTTGTAAAACAGCAGTTGCATCATCATCATAAGAAGGAGCAATTACAACTTCGCAGAATAATTTGTTGATTTCTTGTGCTGTAGCTAAGTCTATTTTAGTATTTGAAATTAAAACACCTCCAAAAGCAGAAGTAGGATCGCAGGCCAAAGCAGCTAAATAAGCTTCGCTGATTGTTTTTCTTGATGCTAAACCACAAGCATTGTTATGTTTTAAAATTGCAAAAGTTGGTCCGTCAGTTTTAAACTCATTAATTAAGTTTACAGCAGCATCAACATCTAAAAGGTTGTTGTATGATAATTCTTTACCGTGAACTTTTTTAAACATCGCATCAAAATCTCCAAAAAAGAAACCTTTTTGATGAGGGTTTTCACCATATCTTAAAACTTGACCACCTGCAATACTTTCTTTGTAGATCGTTTCGTCTGTGTTGAAATAATTAAAGATAGCACCGTCATAGTGAGAAGAAACATGGAATGCTTTTGTAGCAAACAATCTTCTGTTTTCAAGAGTTGTTGCACCATTTTGTTCTGTAATTAAATCTAAAAGTAAACTGTATTCGTTTACAGAAGCAACAATTACAGTGTCTTTAAAGTTTTTTGCACCAGCGCGAATCAATGAAATTCCGCCAATATCAATTTTTTCAATAATATCTTGTTCACTTGCACCAGAAGCAACCGTTTTTTCAAAAGGATATAAATCAACAATAACTAAATCAATTTGAGGTATATCAAATTCTTTCATTTGAGCAACATCACTTTCATTATCTTGACGATTCAAAATACCTCCAAAAATTTTCGGATGTAATGTTTTTACTCTTCCGCCAAGAATCTCAGGGAAAGAAGTAATATCTTCAACAGGAACGACAGGAATACCAAGATTTTTGATAAAATCTTCTGTTCCTCCAGTCGAGTAAAGTGTTACATTTTGTTCGTGTAATTTTCTAACGATTGGCTCTAATCCATCTTTAGAAAAAACAGAAATTAATGCCGATTGTATTGTTTTAGTTGTACTCATTGTGTAGTTATAATTTTCAGACTGCAAAAGTAGTTTTTTTAAATATTATTTTAAAGGATTTAATGTAACATTATGGTAAAAAAAACTACTGATGAGTAAGTTAAGTTTTGTTAGGTTTTTGAATTTAAATTATTGAATTTTACTTTATTGAAAAATACAAAAATATGATTGTTTATCTAAGGTTATTAAAAGAAAGTTTAAGCTTTGCTATAAATGCTTTACGAAATAATAAATTGCGTACACTATTGTCTTTGCTTGGTGTAACAATTGGTATTTTTTCGATCATTGCCGTATTGGCAGCCGTTGATTCTTTAGATAGAAAAATTTCTAAAGATTTGAGCAGCTTAGATAAAAATACGATTTATTTAATGAAATTTTGCTTTGGACCATCAGAAATTCCACAATGGAAACGAGAACAATTTCCAAATGTGAAGTATGATGAGTATATCGGACTTAAAAATTCACTTAATAATACAGATCAAGTCGGGTATCAGCTTTTTGTTAAACACGAAACTTTAAAATACGATTCAAAGACGGTTGCCGATGTAAATATTATTCCATCTTCATTTGAAATGGTCGATATTGACGGATTAAGTTTTGATAAAGGAAGATTTTATAACGAATCGGAATCGAATTCTGGAACTGCCGTTATTGTTTTAGGATATGATATTGCTGATGGGCTTTTTGGTACAAGTGACCCAATAGGTAAAAATATTCGTTTATACGGGCAGCGCTTTACCGTAATTGGAGTTATTGCCAAACAAGGCGCAGGTTTCTTTGGAGACAGCAATGATACATCGGTTTATTTACCTGCCAATTTTTTACGCAGAATGTATGGCGACAGCGATGCTATGACACCCGTAATTGTTTTAAAACCTGTAAAAGGTATTGATATGGAAGCTTATAAAGCTGAAGTCGCTCAAAAATTAAGAGCAATTCGTGGAATGAAAGCAGGTGAAATGGATAATTTTTTCGTTAATGTCCTTTCTGGTTTTACTGATTTTATCGATGGAATCTTGGGTCAGATGAATGTTGTAGGCTGGATTATAAGTGGATTTTCTCTTTTAGTTGGAGGTTTCGGAATTGCTAACATTATGTTTGTTTCGGTAAAAGAACGTACCAATCTAATCGGAATTCAAAAATCATTAGGAGCAAAAAACAAATTTATTTTATTTCAATTTTTGTTCGAAGCCGTTATTCTTTCTGTTATCGGTGGAATCATCGGTTTGTTGATGGTTTGGGGAATTTCGGTGTTATTAACTAAATTATTAGATTTTGAATTTGTTTTAAGTTTAGGAAATATACTTTTAGGAACAGGATTAGCGGCGCTAATTGGTTTGATCTCAGGAATTTTGCCAGCAATCTCGGCTGCAAACCTAGATCCTGTAGAAGCCATTAGAACAGGAATGTAAGACAAATACTAAAAAATTTAATTTTTTATAACTTAAGATTTTGACTGAATGTAAAATTTTATTGTAATTTTAATAGCTTAATTAAAATATGATAAAATGATACCAGTTAAAGCTTATGCAGCATACGATGCTGTGAATCCGTTAAAACCATTCACGTTTGAAAGAAAAGAAGTTGGTGCTCATCAAGTTCAAATAGAAATCTTATACAGTGGCGTTTGCCATTCAGATATTCATACCGCAAAAGGCGAATGGGGACCGGTAAATTATCCATTGGTTCCTGGGCATGAAATTGTAGGTAGAATTGTTGCCATTGGAAGCGAAGTTTCTAAATTTAAAGTGGGAGAGCTTGCAGGAATTGGTTGTTTTGTTGATTCTTGTAGAACTTGTCCAAGCTGTCAAGCAGGTGAGGAGCAGTTTTGTGATGAAGGAATGACAGCAACTTACAACAGCGTAGAAAGAGGAACAGATATTCCTACTCGCGGCGGTTATTCGACTAGTATTATTGTAGATGAAAAATACACACTTCACGTTTCTGAAAAATTAGATTTAAAAGGAGTTGCGCCTTTATTGTGTGCTGGAATTACAACGTATTCTCCGTTACGTTATTTAAAAGTAGGTAAAGGACACAAAGTGGGAGTTTTAGGATTAGGAGGTTTAGGGCACATGGCTGTAAAATTTGCCGTTTCTTTTGGTGCCGAAGTTACCATGTTAAGTCATTCACCTTCTAAAGAAGCCGATGCAAAAAAATTAGGAGCGCATCATTTTGCCTTAACTTCAAATCCAGAAACTATGGAATCTCTTGCCAATAGTTTTGATTTTATTCTGAATACGGTTTCGGCTAAACACGATCATAATGCGTATTTAAACTTATTGACGACTAACGGAACAATGATTGTGGTTGGTGCACCGCCAGCACCTGCAGAAATCCCTGTTTTTACTTTAATTATGAAAAGAAGAAGTATTATTGGAAGTTTGATTGGTGGAATAAAAGAGACTCAGGAAATGCTTGATTATTGCGCAGAACACAATATTACCTCAGATGTTGAATTAATCGACATGTCTTATATTAACGAAGCTTACGATCGTATGAATAAAAGCGATGTAAAATATCGTTTTGTAATTGATATGGCTTCAATGAAATAATTAAGATTCTAAGTTTTTTTGAATAGCCTCCAGCTTTAGCTGGAGATTTAGATAAAGAGTTAGAAAAAAAGGCTTTAGCCAAATAATTTAATATTCAGTTATTAAAATAAAAATCCCAAGAAATTGCTTCTTGGGATTTTTTGCTTTTAGAATAAATATATCTTTTGAATGTTTTATTTTTCCTTTAATAATTTCTCGACATATTCAACTTTGTCTTTTTCAGCTTGAACTAAACGTTCGTAAAGCTCAATAACTTTATCTAATGGATTGAAAGTGCAATGATTTGCATTAAACATTCCATTTACACCATTGCAACTATTGTCATAAAAATTATTAAAATAACTTATCATATTTTCATCGTTAAAGTTTTTAATTGCTTCAGCACTTACTCCAAGAGCTTTTGCTACTTCAATAAGTTTTTCTTCATCGATAGTTTCACTATTTTCAATAGCAGAAATTGATTGCTGACTTGTTCCTAAAGCTTGGGCTAATGCTTCCTGCTTCATATCTCGAAGTTCTCTGATTCGGCTGATATTTCTGCCGATATGTTTTGGTTTTGTTGCTGTGCTCATAGTTCAAAGATATTTATATTACTTTAAATAAAATCGATTTTGGTAAAAAACAAAAGGTATTTTGTAAGTTACTTCTTTCTATTTATGTAAAAGGATTATGCACTAATCTGTGTGGAACAAAAATACAATTTTTCAGATAAGTATTCATGGATCAAGTTGTAAAGTTATTTTTCCTCAATCTTGTCATTTCTACAAAGGTTACTTATTTCGGTAACAAAATTGAAATATATTATGCTGCTATTTTTATTTTAAAGACTCTATTTGTCATCCTATGTTTGCAGAAGGAGACACGTAAGAAGTTTTAGCATTACGAGAAACTTTGTCAAAGTTTTAAACTTTGACAAAGTTAAACACACGTTTTATGCGTAAAGCTTATCATTTCGACGGAGGAGAAATCGCACTAGTAACTCCACAAGCAATATCATCAAACTTTGAGGAAATACTAGTGCGATTTCTCCTCCGTCGAAATGACAAAATTGTGGAAAATGGTTGCGAAATATTCGTTACCGAAATAAGTAACCTTTACAGAAATGACAAATAGAGTTTTTATTCTGAGGATAATTGAATTGGCTCCAGCTTTAGCTGGAGTTATAAATAGGAGGAAAGAATAGGGCTTTAGCCAAATTATTTAAAAATAAGAGGCGAGATAATGGAGGCTAAATATTTAGATATAAAAACATCCCAAGAAGTAATTTCTTGAAATTTTTTTGTTTCAATTTGAGTGTGTGTTAAGTTTTATGTAATCAGGAAATTTAATTTTTGTTTTATCCCATTTTACATATTCAAAATCATAATATTTATCATCAATTTTATATTTTAAAACAGTGTCTTCTTCTTGAGTTGTTCTTCGAATAAAATATATGTTTAATTTTTTATTAATAAATTCGAGGAGGTCATTATTTGCAATAGTATCAGTTTGAGAAGCAATGATTAAAATTTGTCTTCGTTTTTCTTTTGTTAGAATATTTTCAGATAGAAAATCATTCAAACTTTTTTGCGGGACACGAACAATATGTTTTGGTTTTAGATCTAAAAAATATGGTAAAGTGTCTTTTTCTGCACCATAACTGCATAAGATTTGAATGTATTCTTTTTGATAATAATATAAATTCCCCTTTTTATCAATAACTAATTGAATTTCTCCGTAAAAACCTTTTGGAGGAGGAGGAATTTTTTTCTTTTTTAATTCATTTGAAATTTTAATATCTTCTTTCGAAATTATATATGCGTTAATCTTCTGAACTTCTTCTTTTTTGGAGCAATTCAAAAGTAGTAAACAAAATAAAAAAACAATAAAAACTTTTGTCATATGAACAAGATTTAAAATAAAGATATAAAAAAATCCCAAGAAGCAATTTCTTGGGATTTTGTATTTCTAGTAGTTCTAAAACTATCTAATAGTATTGTTTTGAATCAAATCGATATACAAATTGATCTTGTCTTTTAAATCTTTTCTAGGCGTGATAAAGTCTAAGAAACCGTGCTCTAAAAGAAACTCAGCAGTTTGAAAACCTTCTGGTAAATCTTTTCCTGTAGTATCACGTACAACACGAGGACCAGCAAAACCAATCAAAGCACCTGGCTCAGAAATATTAATATCTCCTAACATAGCGTAAGATGCAGTAGTTCCTCCAGTTGTTGGATCTGTACATAACGAAATGTATGGTAAACCAGCTTCTGCAAGCTGTGCTAGTTTTACAGATGTTTTTGCTAATTGCATTAAAGAATAAGCAGCTTCCATCATACGAGCTCCACCAGATTTAGAAATCATTACAAAAGGCATTTTGTTTTTGATCGCGTGATCAATTCCTCTTGCAATTTTTTCACCTACAACAGCTCCCATAGATCCACCAATAAAGGCAAAATCCATACAGCAGATTACAAGTTCTTTTCCTTTAGATTTTCCCACTCCAGTACGCACAGCGTCTTTCAGGTGAGTTTTTTCCATTACATCTTTCAATCGTTCTGCATATTTTTTTGTATCCACAAAATGCAGAGGATCTTTTGATGTCATGTTTTTATCTAATTCAACAAATTCGTTATTGTCGAATAAAATCTCAAAATAGGTTGCGCTTCCAATTCTAACGTGAAAATCATCTTCTGGACTTACGAATAAGTTTCTTGCTAATTCGTCAGCATCAATAATTTTTCCAGTAGGAGATTTGTACCACAATCCTTTCGGAACGTCCATTTTGTCTTCTGTCGCGGTCGTAATCCCTTTTTCTTGTCTTTTAAACCAAGCCATCTTTTTAGATTTTAGATCGTAGACTTTAGATTTTAGATTTTAGACTTCGAAAAATCTAAAATCTAAAATCAGAAATCTAAAATTTATAGTGTATTTACGTTGTTCAAATCTGCGAAAGCTTGCTCAAGTCTTGTATTGAATGTCACTTCGCTTTCACGTACCCATCTTCTTGGGTCATAATATTTTTTGTTAGGAACATCAGCACCTTCTGGGTTACCAATTTGTGATTTTAAGTAGTCAAGGTTTTTAACCATATAATCACGAATTCCTTCAGTATATGCAAATTGTAAATCTGTATCAATGTTCATTTTGATAACTCCGTAGCTAATTCCTTCTCTGATTTCTTCAAGTGTAGAACCTGAACCTCCGTGGAAAACGAAATCTACTGGATTAGGACCAGTTTTGAATTTGTTTTGAACGAAATCTTGAGAATTTTTTAAGATTTTTGGAGTTAATTTTACGTTTCCTGGTTTGTAAACACCGTGAACGTTTCCAAAAGCAGCAGCGATAGTAAATTTAGGGCTTACTTTAGATAATTCTTCGTAAGCATAAGCTACTTCTTCTGGTTGTGTGTATAATTTTGAGCTATCAACATCAGAGTTGTCAACACCATCTTCTTCACCACCTGTAATACCAAGCTCAATTTCTAATGTCATTCCCATTTTGCTCATTCTAGCCAAATATTCTTTACAGATCTCAATGTTTTCTTCGATTGGCTCCTCAGACAAATCGATCATGTGAGAACTGAATAATGGTTTTCCTGTTTCTGCAAAATGTTTTTCAGAAGCATCTAATAAACCATCAATCCAAGGTAATAATTTTTTTGCACAGTGGTCAGTATGTAAAATTACTGTTGCACCGTAAGCTTCTGCTAAAGCGTGAATATGTTTTGCTCCAGCGATTCCACCAGCGATTGCTGCTTTTTCACCTGCATTAGATAAACCTTTACCAGCATTAAATTGTGCTCCTCCGTTTGAAAATTGAATGATAACCGGTGCATTTAATTTTGCTGCAGTTTCAAGAACTCCATTAATAGTACTTGACCCCGTTACATTTACTGCTGGAAGTGCAAATCCTTTTTCTTTCGCATAGTTAAAAATCTCCTGAACTTGATCTCCTGTAGCTACTCCGGGTTTAATATTGTGTGCCATTGTAATTTTTTTTATAGTTGTTTTTAGTTTTTAGGTTGCAAAAATAAGAATTAATTAGCATTAGAACGGATAATTTATTCCAAAATTTAAAACCGAGTGCCCAAAATTGTATTCTTTGAACCAGCGATCACCCTTGTCATGTGCCGGATTATAGGTCTTAAAGCCTAAATCTAAACGAATAACAAAAAAGCTTAAATCGTAACGCAAACCAAATCCTGTTCCCAAAGCAATTTCAGCTAAATCGTTTAAGTTGTCAAATTTTGCCTTCTCGTCTGTTACATTATCGAGTACATTCCAGATATTTCCGGCGTCTGCAAAGATTGCTCCCTTAACATCGCCGAATACTTTAAAGCGAAATTCTGCACTCATTGCAATTTTCATATTCGCTTCGTTAAAATCGTTTACAGCGTTTGTGCTTCCAGGACCTAAAGCATAAGGCTGCCATGCACGGTTGTCATTAGAACCTCCAGAATAATAACTTCGTGAAAACGGAATATAATCGGAATTGCCAAACGGTACTGCAATTCCAAAAAAGCTTCTTACGGCTAATACTTTTTCTTTTCCAAAATCCCAGTGTTTGATATAATCGAACTCGGTTTTTAAGTATTCTGAATATTCTAAACTGAATATTTCATAGTTTCCTTTTGAGTTTTTAGGCAAATTGGCAAGGCTGGAAATGGCTGATAATAAGGTTCCTGCAGATTCTATTTTAGTTCTAAATTGATAAAAAGTGTTGTCTGCCAAATCCTTTTTGGTTGTTTTGGTAAACGTATAACTTGTTGCTAAAATAAAATCATTTTCGGTAAGACGAACCCTTCTTTCTTCTATACTTTCTACCTGTTTATAGTCTGCGTCGCCAGGTCGTAATGTTGTTTGGTTGGTTAATACATCATTAGTAAATCCTGTAGTTCCTGTAGGTATAGTTAGGTTCTTTTTATCTTGCTCTTCTGGTGTAGTTCCCCAGTTGAGAGGTTTAGAATTATAATCTTTTCCAATACCATTTAAATCATCATAAGATGATGTATAAACATTGTAATAATTATCAGGATTTAAATTACGAACAAACTGTGCGTTCAATAAATCTAATTTTGCTGTGTTGTGTCGTTTTGGAGACCAGCTGTATGATATACCGCCGGTAAAATTTTCTTTATCAAGACCAATATTCCTTTGCTTAGAAAAACCAGATGTAATAGAGGTAGACGGAATCATACTTTTTGGGATAATCTTTTCAGTTCCAAAAGGCATCAAAATTCTTGGGAAATTCAACTTCAAATCAACTCCATATTCAGAGACATTAAAGAAATTGTTGTTCGGGTTTGCCATATCTCTAGACGATCCAATATTTAATCGAGTAGAAATTTCTAAAGTTTCGGCTCTATTAAAAACATTTCGAATAGTTTCAGACAAACTCGCACCTATTCCAAAATCCTGAATATTTGAATGCGTTAAATCAAGAGTAGCTCCAAAGCTGTATTTTTTTCTTGGAGTCAAATAAACATTCGCAATTAAAGATTGAGCAGTAGAATCTCGTTTGTCAACCTCGTATTGAATTGACGGATAATTAAAAATCTTTAGATTGTTTAAATATCGAGAAGAAAGTGTGGTTTTAAAATCAGCAAAAGTACTTCCTTTAGTAATAAAAATTGCATCGGTAATGGCGCGAGGCTTATATTTTAGTTTTTTGTAGCTGTATAAATTAAAGTTGTTATAACTTGTACTGTCTGCAATTTTGTTTTTTGAATTGGCAACAGAATAATCCGTATAAATATTAACATCACTAATAGTATACAATTTAAAAGGTTCGGTTCTGCTGGAATCTTTTTCCTGAATATTATTGTTGTTGATAATTACAGTAATGTCAGCTTTATTTTTTTTGCCAATAGTATCAATGTCAAAAGTAACGTAAGTTGGCTGAAAATAATAAGCACCGTGATTTCTAAAATAAGTGGTAATACGGTTTTTTTCCTCTTCAAAATCAGCAGTTTTGTATTGATTTCCAGATTTTAATAAAGAAGGCTCATTGTTAGTTTTGTATAATGAATCTAGTGCTGGAGTCATTATATTAGTTCTAATCGTGTCTAAAATATAACCAGGTCCAGTAGTAATGTTGTAATTAATCTGAGCTTTTTTTCTTGCTAAGCTGTCAATAGTATAATCTGTAGAGACATTAAAATAACCATTATTAAAATAATAATATTTTAAACGCAGTAAAGATTTTTTAGTTTTAGCTGTGTCAATAATTACAGGCGGTTCTCCAGTGTTTTTTAAGAATTCATGTATACCTTTGTAAAAAAAAGACTGACCAAGACGATCTACTTGTTTTGCAGATAATATTTTGGCTTGACGTTCATATAAACCTGGATTTTTTTTAAATTTTGCCTGATAAGTAGAATCTGGATTTAAGTTGGCTAAGTTGTATAAATTTAAACGTAAGCGGTATCCAAGCAAAGTTCCATTTGGTTTTTGATACATTTGGTCAGAAGCGGTTTCGTCATTTGTAGACTTTCCGTTTACAAGAATATTATTTTTTACAAGAAGGTTTTTTCCATCGGGAACTCTTTTTACGGCATTACAAGCGCAAATTAATGTTGCTATTAGAGTAAATGCTATTATTTTTGTGGAATTCTTTTTCAAGTGTTCTTAAATATTTAATTCAAAAGTACATTATTTTATGGTTAGTAAAAACCAAATAAAACTTATCTCAAGTTTACATCAAAAAAAGCAGCGTTCTGCAAATCAATTATTTTTTGCCGAAGGAGTAAAAGTAATCCAAGAATTGTTGCAATCCAATTTTGAATTAGAGCATTTGTATACCACATTAAATGATTTTGAAGCTGTTCAAGCTTCAAAACGTACTCTTATTAATGAACAAGAACTTAAAAAAATAAGTGCTTTATCAACTCCAAATACTTGTTTAGCAGTATTCAAAATTCCTGCCGAAAACCCAATAATTGATTCAGGTCTGATTTTAGCATTAGACGATATTCGTGATCCTGGAAATTTAGGAACGATTATGCGTCTCTGCGATTGGTTTGGGATTACACAAATCATCTGCTCTAAAGAAACTGTCGATATTTATAATCCAAAAGTAGTACAAGCTACAATGGGGTCAATAACTAGAGTAAATGTGAGTTATGTTGATTTGAAAACTTTTTTAACCCAAACAAAACTTCCTGTTTTTGGAACCTTTATGGATGGTGAAAACATCTATCGATCTAATTTGCCCCAAGACGCAATCATTATTATGGGTAATGAAGGTAATGGGATTTCAGTAGAAATTGAAAAAATGATAACCAGCCGAATTACGATTCCTAGATTTGGAGTGCTTCAAAAAACGGAAAGTTTAAATGTAGCCTCTGCAACAGCAATTGTTCTGAGTGAATTTAAACGAAATAGTTAGGCTTTTGTTTTAATGAAAAGTAAAATTTATTAAAATAGCTCGAGATTTCATAGAGTCTATATTATCTGTCCAAGGACTTGGGCCGTTAGCCGGATTATCACGAATTAACTCATTAGTAATACCAAACATTCCTCTTACAGAAGGAGAGAAAATAAAGTATTCTGTAAAAATATCAATTCCTATACCCAATTCATAAGCAGCAGTCCATTGCTTAACCCTGAATTTTTGTTGAAAATTATCATCCATCGATTTTGCATTACTGGATAAGTTTAGCGTCGTTGACATTCCGCCTTCTATATAAGGTCGTATGTTTCCAGTACGTAAAGCAGAAAATTTCACTAATAAAGGGAAGTGAATATAAGTACTGTTTACTTCTCTTAAATAATCGTTTTCTGTTGATAATCCGGGAAAATACAAGTCTCTTTTAGTATAATATAATCCTGGTTCAAAACGAAGATTGATATATTCCTGCAGTCTTAAATCGGCAACAACACCAACATTAAAACCAGTTGTTTTTTTTACCTGAATGTCGTTTTGTGTGGGATTTTTGTAATCAAATTTAAAGTCAAAGCTATTAAGACCTAAATAATAACCAAAATACAAGCGTTGTTTCTGCCAGTTTTCAAGATTAATAATAGGATCTTTGCTAAACATATTTTTAGCAAATTGAGAATATCCATTTGTCGTTAAGACTAATAAAATTAAGATTACAGCTTTTTTCATACTATTTTTTAGATGCAGAATAAATAGTTGCGGCGCCAAATGTTTGAGGCATAGCGACAACATCTATAAACCCAATTTTTCTCAAAATATTGTTTAACGCTTCTCCATGAGGAAAAACAGCGGCAGACTCAGATAAATAACCGTAAGCACTATTGTCTTTAGAAAACAATTTACCTATAATAGGAAGTATGTTTTTAGTGTAAAAATGATATCCTTGTTTGTATGGTGTTTTCTCTGGAACAGAAGTTTCTAAAATTACAAATACACCATTTGGTTTTAAAACTCTTAAGATCTCAGAAAAACCTTTCTCTAAGTTTTCAAAATTTCTAACACCAAAGCCTACTGTTATAGCATCAAAAGAATTGTCATCAAAAGGCATTTTTTCAGAATCACCAAGAACTAATTCAATAATATTAGATAGTTTTTTTTCTTCTACTTTCTTTTTTCCCACCTCAAGCATTCCTGCAGATATGTCTAAGCCAATAATTTTTTTGGCATTAGTCTGTGCTAACAAGATAGCTAAATCACCTGTTCCTGTAGCAATATCAAGTATAGAATTTGGTTTTTTGTCTGAAACTATTTTTAATACTTTTTTTCGCCATTTAATATCAATACCAAATGAAATTACACGATTTAAGTTGTCGTAATTCCCAGAAATGGTATCAAACATTTGAGTTACCTGCTCTTTTTTACCCAGAGTAGAATCTTTATACGGAGTTATTTTTTCAGACATTTTTTTAATTTAGGCAAATATAAACAATCTAGCGTAACTGTAATTGAGTTTTTACTTTGTAAATTAAATGTTTTTTGAAAACCTTTTTTTAGGATGATTTATAGGATGTTTTGGCATCACCAAAAACAGGTATTTTGTAAAAATCACTAAAAGTGGGTATTGTGCGGTGCTGATTTTATGAGCAACTTTGCTGAAGTAAAAATGATAAAAATTTTGATGATTGATAGAAATATTATGACTTAAATCAGATGAATACTTCTTTGCACTGGTAATCATTTGTTCTTGAAAGTAGTTTTGAAAAAGTATTGTTCTTGGGGTAAATACTATTTTATAAAGTGCGAAATACGTTCTTAGGATTAAATTTGTTTTTGGAAATTTTAATTTTCTGCCTTTAATATCTTAGTGGTATTTGTTATTAAAGGCGTTTTGAGATTTAGGTCTCAATTCACATTAAATGTTATTCAGTTATTTCAAGTGTTTTTAACATTTGTGATTTTTTAAACAAAACTACTTCTTGAGCTAGTCAGATCTAGAAATCAATCGTTTTTTAAAAAACATCCTTCAAAAGAGGATGTTTTTTTATTTATTGTCTAATGTAAGTTTCATAAGTGTAATCGTAAAGATGTTTTTCATCTTTAAAATTTTCTTCAGATTCTACTAGAAGCCATTCGTTTTTATTGATCACAGGAAAAAAAGCATCAGCATCAAAAGAATGATGAACCTTTGTGATTTCTATAATAGCAGCATGAGACATACCAAGCTCATAAATTTCGCCTCCGCCAATAATATAAGAATCTTCGTTTTCGGGACATAGAGCAATTGCTTTCTCAATACTGTCAACTACAATACAACCTTCTCGTTTGTAATCTGTCTGACGTGTTATTACAATATGAGTTCTGTTTGGCAGTGGTTTCGGAAAGCTTTCAAAAGTCTTTCTGCCCATAATAATATGGTGATTAGTAGTAAGTGATTTAAATCTTTTAAAATCATTTGGCAGATGCCATACTAATTCATTGTTTTTTCCAAGAGCATTGTTTTTGGCAACAGCCGCTATCATTATAATCATGGTATGCTAATCTAAATTTTATTTTTCAGTATCCTCATTTATTCTAGATTCTAACTGACTTATTCTTTTTTGCTGTAACGCAACAAGTCTGTCAATTTGCTCCCTTTCCCATTTTTTATTCATAAAACGATCTGTAATATAAACTTTTATAAAATGCAGAATAAAAAGAAACAACCATATCGTTATGATCCAAATACACCAGTTTTGATCGGTTCCGACACCAAAGTCAAAAAACCTATTGGCAACAAATAGAAATAAACTCCCTATTAGGAATAGTACAAAATGAAAATATAAGATCTTTTTCTGTCTTAATCTTCTTCTTGCATACTCGTATTGTTCGTGCACTTCTTTTTCCATAAGATATAAATGAGATTATAAAGTTAAAATTTATTTTGAAAAGACAATATTTTGATTGCAGAATATTTGCCTGAAAAAGAGTTAAGAATCTGAAATACAAAATTTAAGGAGGCTTAAATTGTTGATATGATTAAAAAAACTGCGTGTTTTTAATATTGTCACAAATCGACTCAAGGAGGTTTAATGTTTGACAGAATTTACGTAATTTAGTCTATGAATCTAAAAACTAAACAGTTATGTCGTTAAAAAAACAATTTATTAAAACAAAACCAGTATGTAAAGTTACTTTTTCTATAGATGCTAAAGATGCAGATTCAGCAGCGGTTGTTGGCGATTTTAACAACTGGAATGCTGAGGAAGGAACTTTGAGCAAATTAAAAAACGGAACGTTTAAAGCTACTTACGATTTGGTTAAAGATGCAATTTACGAGTTTAAATACGTAATTGACGGAATGTATGTTAATGATCCAGAAGCAGATTCGTACAAATGGAATGATTTTGCTGGAAGCGAAAATAGTGTACTAGTTGTATAAAAAAAATCCGCTTAAAGCGGATTTTTTTTTATACTGCAACACTTCCTTTTATGCCGGCGTGCGGTTCGTAATCTAAAAGTGTGAAATCATTATAATCAAAATCAAAAATGTTTTTAATCTCAGGATTTAAAATCATTTTTGGTAATGGTTTTGGTTCGCGTGTTAATTGTAATTCCAACTGTTCAAAATGATTGTTGTAGATATGAGCGTCTCCAAAAGTATGGATGAAATCGCCCGCATCTAAGTCACAAACTTGAGCAATCATCATGGTTAAAAGTGCGTATGAAGCGATATTAAAAGGAACTCCTAAAAAGATATCGGCACTTCGCTGATACAACTGACAAGACAGTTTCCCTTTTGTTTCCCCTTTTTCCGTGTCGGGACTCGTTACATAAAACTGAAAAAAAGCGTGACAAGGAGGTAAAGCGGCTTTGTTATTAGCCACATTCTCTTCAAATGATTTTGTAGTATCAGGTAAAACTGATGGATTCCAAGCAGAAACCAGCATTCTGCGGCTGTTTGGATTTGTTTTTAATTCCGTAATCAATTCAGAAATCTGATCAATTTCTTCACTATTCCAATTGCGCCACTGGTGTCCGTAAACAGGTCCTAGATTTCCTTCAGAGTCAGCCCAGGCATCCCAGATTTTTACCCCGTTTTCTTGAAGATATTTAATATTTGTATCGCCTTTTAAAAACCAAAGCAATTCGTAAATAATCGATTTTAGATGTAGTTTTTTGGTCGTAACCATTGGAAAGCCTTCACTTAGATCAAAACGCATCTGGTAGCCAAAAACACTTTTAGTTCCTGTTCCTGTTCGGTCTCCTTTTTGACAGCCGTTTTCTAAAACATGCTGTACTAAATCTAAGTATTGTTTCATTGTAATAAAATCTAAAATAAGTAATTTGAAAATCGAAAGTTTAAAATCTACAATTGAGATTTTATCTTTTTGAGATTTCGTCTCTAATTTTTGCTGCTTTTTCATAATCTTCCTGAGAAACCGCTTGATCTAAAAGATCGTTTAGTTCTTGCAGGCTATGTTTAGCGTAAACTTCTCCAGATTGGTTACTTTCTTCTTCATGACCAAAAGTTTCTGGATTAGAAAGTACATCGTCAATTTCCTGCGCACCTTGATCTGTATCAGCTGTATTTGATTTTAGATAAATACCAGCTTTATCCAAAATGTTTTTATAAGTAAAAATTGGAGCATTAAATCTAAGAGCTAAAGCAATGGCATCAGAAGTTCTGGCATCAATAATTTCTTCAATTTTATCTCTTTCGCAGATTAAACTCGAATAGAAAACACCATCAACTAGTTTGTGGATAATTACTTGTTTTACGACAATGTCAAATCTTTCGGCAAAATTTTTGAATAAATCGTGTGTTAAAGGGCGCGGAGGTTTTATCTCTTTTTCTAAGGCAATAGCAATTGACTGCGCTTCAAAAGCACCAATAACGATTGGTAATTTTCTTTCGCCGTCAACCTCATTCAAAATTAAGGCATAAGCGCCATTTTGAGTTTGACTGTATGATATTCCTTTTATAGATAGTTTTACTAGACTCATATATATGGGTAAAAAAGGGCAGTTAAGGCCGCATTTTAATACTTTTTTTGATTGGAAAATAAAGGTGCAATTTTACTCAAAAAAAATGGAACAAAAAAGCCACCTAAAACAAAGATACGATTATCTTGTTTTTAGGCAGCTATATTTTTATATAGAATTTTTAAATTAAGAATGTTGTGCTTTAAAAGCTTTTAATTTCTCAATTAATTCAGGAACAATTGTAAAGGCATCACCAACAACTCCATAATCAGCTACTTTAAAGAAAGGAGCTTCTGGATCATTGTTAATTACCACTTTTACTTTAGAGGAGTTGATACCTGCAATGTGCTGAATTGCACCAGAAATTCCTATTGCAATGTACAAGTTAGTAGCAACAGGTTTTCCTGTTTGTCCAACGTGTTCGCTGTGAGGTCTCCATCCTAAATCAGAAACAGGTTTAGAACATGCAGTTGCAGCACCTAAAACAGCTGCTAAATCTTCAATTAATCCCCAGTTTTCTGGACCTTTCAATCCGCGACCTCCAGAAACAACTACGTCAGCATCTGCGATAGAAACTTTTCCAGTTACTTTTTCTACAGAGTCAACTTTTACACCAAAGTCATTATCTCCAATAGTTGGATTAAAATCTTCTTCAGAGGCAGATCCTGCATTTTCAAAAATTCCGTAAGAGTTTTTAGCTAAACCAAGAACTTTTACATCTGTGTCGATTTGTGTGATATTGAAAGCTTTGTTTGAAAAAGCATTTCTTTTTACTTGAAAAGGAGAAGTACTTACTGGTAATCCAACTACATTTGAAGCAAAACCAGCTTCTAAAGCAACTGCTACTAACGAAGAAAGGTAAATACTATCTGTTGTAGAAGAAAGTAAAACTACTTTTGTTCCTTCTTTTTGAGCAGCTTGTTTAATTACATCGGCGTAAGCCTTAGCTGTAAATCCTGCTAATTTATCGTTGTTTACTTTTAGAACTTTGTCTACACCGTATTTAGATAATTCGCTTACATCGCTAATGTTAACGGTTACAGCAGTTACAGTCGTTCCTAAAGATTCTGCTACTTTTTTAGCGTAAGAAGCTAATTCAAAAGCAACTTTTTTAAATTTTCCTTCTGCAGATTCTGCATATATTAATATTGACATGATGATTTATGGTTTTAGATTTTAGAATTATGATTTTAGATTTTTAGAACTTCGAATAAAGATTTTAGATTTTTTTGCTATCAGCAATCAAAAATCGTTAATCTCCAATCTGCAATCCAAATTCTTAAATCACTTTTGCTTCGTTGTGTAATAAATTGATTAACTCATCTAAATTATCTGGAGAAACTAATTTTACTGCAGATTTAGGAGCTGGTTTTTCAAATTTTACTGCTTTTGTATTTACAGGAGCATCAACTGGCTCAAGAATAGTAAGCGCTTTTGTTCTAGCAGTCATAATTCCTCTCATGTTCGGGATACGCAGATCTTTTTCTTCAACAAGACCTTTTTGACCACCAATAATTAAAGGTAGAGTAGTACTTACTGTTTCTTTTCCTCCATCAATTTCACGAACCGCTTTTACATTATTACCGTCAACAGTTACACTTGTACAAGAATTTAAAAAGTTTGAACCTAAAATTCCTGCAATCATACCAGGGACCATTCCACCATTATAATCTAATGACTCTTTCCCAGCAATTACTAAATCGTAACCACCAGTTTTAATTACTTCTGCAAGTTGTTTAGCTACAAAAAAACCATCAGTTGGGTTTGCGTTTACACGAATAGCTTCGTTTGCACCAATTGCAAGAGCTTTACGTAAAGTTGGTTCAGTATCAGGACCTCCAACATTTACTACAGTTACAGTAGCACCTTGTTGTTCTTGAAACCAGATAGCGCGAGTAAGACCAAACTCATCATTAGGATTAATTACATATTGTACACCATTAGTGTCAAATTCTGAATCACCATTGGAGAAGTTAATTTTTGAAGTAGTATCAGGCACATGGCTGATGCAAACTAGTATTTTCATAAGTATATATTTTGAATTTATAATATGCTTTTACAAATTTAGAAATTAAAATCGGAATAATATACTATGCGTGCATAATATTTTTTAAAAACTATTACGTTTTCGCAAATTGTTTAATTTTGATGACTCTTTATCGGTAAACAAAATTAAAAATTCACTCATTTCTACTGATTGTTAGTAATTTTACAATCGTATGAGCTGTAAACAATTGTTAAACTTTATCTTTTTTTATACTACTTTTTCAGTTCTAACGTTAGTATACTGTATTTTTATACAATCAGAATTAAACAAATCGAGTTGAATTTGTCTGAAAAAAGTTTTAGAGCTTATAAGTGTGTATATAACGTTTTCGTAAATATCACAATAAACTTTAAAAAGTTAAAAGCAGTGAAGAGAAAGAAGATCGTGTGATTTTAAATTCAATTTATGCTTTTAAGTTATTTAAAATATTTATTTTTGCTCTTCAGAAAATTCAACATACAATATAAATATGAGAACAATACAATTTAGAGAGGCCATTTGCGAAGCGATGAGCGAAGAAATGCGTCACGATGAATCCATATATTTAATGGGCGAAGAAGTTGCAGAATACAACGGAGCATACAAAGCTTCAAAAGGAATGCTTGCAGAGTTTGGCGAAAAAAGAGTAATCGATACTCCAATTGCTGAGCTTGGTTTTACAGGAATTGCGGTAGGATCTGCAATGAACGGATGTAGACCAATCGTAGAGTACATGACTTTCAACTTCTGTTTAGTTGGTATTGATCAAATTATAAATAACGCTGCTAAAATGCGTCAAATGACAGGAGGACAATTTAATGTGCCTATCGTTTTCCGCGGACCAACAGCTTCTGCTGGTCAATTGGGAGCAACACACTCACAAGCTTTGGAAAACTGGTTTGCAAACACTCCAGGTCTTAAAGTTGTTGTGCCTTCTACACCTTATGATGCAAAAGGACTTTTAAAATCTGCAATTCGTGATAATGATCCTGTAATTTTTATGGAATCTGAGCAAATGTATGGTGATAAAGGAGAAGTGCCAGACGGAGAATATACAATTCCACTAGGAGTTGCAGATATTAAACGTGAAGGAACAGATGTAACAATCGTTTCTTTTGGTAAAATTATCAAAGAAGCTTTTATTGCTGCAGATGAATTAGCTAAAGAAGGAATTTCTTGCGAAATTATCGACTTAAGAACAGTTCGTCCAATGGATAATGAAGCGATTTTAAAATCAGTTAAAAAAACAAATCGTTTAGTAATTTTAGAAGAAGCTTGGCCATTTGCTAGTATTTCTTCAGAAATCACGTATATCGTACAAGAACAAGCTTTCGATTTTCTTGATGCGCCAATTCAACGTATTACTACGGCAGATACGCCGGCACCTTACTCTCCTGTTTTACTTAAAGACTGGTTGCCAAATGCAGCTGATGTAGTAAAAGCAGTAAAAAAAGTAATGTACAAATAGTCAATTAAACAATACTTAGAAAACTTCATCAGTAATATTAATTGGTGAAGTTTTTTTTTGTCAGAATATGAAAAGAATAATTTTACTCAGCCTGTTTTTTGTATTCGCACTCGCGAATATTGGTTTCGCGCAAACTAAAGTGAGTGGAATTGTTTTGGATAAATCTAATCAGCCTGTTCCGTTTGCTAATGTTGTTTTTAAAGGATCAAATACAGGAATAGTTTCTAATGAAGATGGTCGTTTTTATCTGGAATCTCCAAATACTTACACTGCTTTATTGGTTTCTTCGGCTGGATTTTCTGATAGAGAAGTTCCTTTAGAAAAAGCAGTAAACTACGATTTTAAGATTGTTTTGAGCGAAGCCGAAGCATTAAATGAAGTTGTAATCTATACTGGAAAAACATCTAAAAAAAATAATCCAGCTTTGGATATTTTGAGGAAAATTTGGGAAAGAAAGCGTAAAAACGGTTTATACCAATTCGATCAATATCAAATGCAGAAGTACGAAAAAGTCGAGTTTGACATGAACACGATAGACAGTGCTATGATGAAAAATAAACTCTTTAAAGGGATGGAGTTTATATTTGATCATGTTGATACCTCTGAAGTTACAGGAAAAACATATCTGCCAATTTTTATCAACGAATCGGTTTATGATGTTTACGGCGATAACAAGCTTAAAAAGACAAAAGAAAACATTACAGGAAGCAAAACGTCTGGATTTAATGGAAATCAGCAGATTTTAGCTTTTGTAAAAGATCTTTATTCAGATTATAATATTTACGATAATCACCTTAAATTTTTTGATAAAAGTTTTACAAGCCCGCTTTCAAGAACAGGAATTGATGTTTACAATTATGTATTGAAAGACAGTGCTTATATTGATAAAAAATGGTGTTATAATATTGTCTTTTATCCAAGACGTAAAAACGAATTGACTTTTAAAGGAGATTTTTGGGTAAACGATACCACTTTTGCGATCAAAAAAATAAATATGGGCGTAACCAAAAGCGCTAATATTAACTGGGTAAAAGATATTTATATCGAGCAGGAATTTGATGTAGAAAACGATTCTGTCTTTCTGTTGACACGTGATTATATGATGTCGGATTTTGCTTTGAATAAAAAAGAAAAATCAAAAGGAGTTTACGGAAAACGTACAACACTGTTTAGAAATCATCAATTTAATATTCCGAAACCAGAGAAATTTTATAAAGAAGAAGTCAATTTTATAGATAACGCAGTTTATGATCGACCGAAAGAATTCTGGGAAGAAAATCGTTTTGAAAAACTAAATAAAGACGAAGAAGGCATTTATAAAATGCTTGATACGTTGCAAACCGTCAAAAGATTTAAACAGCTTTACAGTTTAGTGTCCATTTTAGGAAGTGGTTATGTCGAGTTCAAAAATTTTGATTTTGGACCTATTTTTTCAACTTTTGGATATAATGAAGTCGAAGGCCTGCGTTTGCGCGTAGGTGGCCGAACGTATTTTGGACCGAATGATCCTTGGCGTATACAAGCGTATACCGCTTATGGTTTTGACGATAATAAATTTAAATATGGAGTTTCTGGAAAGTGGATGGTCGATAAGAAAAATCGAATCATTATTTCTGGAGGAAATAGGCGCGACATCGAGCAGATTGGTGCCAGTTTAACCACAACAAATGATATTTTAGGACGAAGTTTTGCCTCGTCGGCTTTATTTACAACAGGAAGCAACGGAAAATTAACCAACATTAATTTGAGCAATGTTTCTTTTGAAATAGAGCCCATAAAAAATTTCGTTTTCCAAACTGGTATTTCGTATAGAACATTAGAATCGGCGTCAAAAACGTTTAGTTTAGATTATTATACTACTCTGCCAACAACAGCAAATCCTGCAGGAGTTATCGCGAGTGATGTAAAACAGTTTGAAGCTAATATTCAATTTGAGTTTATGCCAAAACGTAAAACAATTGGTTTTGGTGTAGAGCGTGATCTTGTAGACAGCCCTTTCAGTCATTTCTTTGTTAATTTCAGTTATGGACTTAAAGGTGTAATGAACAGTGATTTTGCCTACCAAAAAATACAATTATATTACAAACAGCCTATTATTATTGGTCCTTTAGGAAGATCAAATATTATTCTAGAAACAGGAAAAACCTTCGGTACAATTCCGTTAGGATTAATGAGCGTAATTCCGGGTAACCAAACGTATTTTACAATTGAAAATACTTTTAGTAACTTAAATTTCTACGAATTTATAACCGATCAATATACCACTCTTCAATGGAATCATGATTTTGGCGGGAGATTATTCGCCAGAGTTCCATTTATGAGAAAACTAAATTGGAGAGAATTTATAGGTGTAAAAGGCGTGTACGGAACAATATCGGATGCCAATAGAGCGATCAATGCATCGGGACAACCTTATAACGCACCAGAAAATGTATATTGGGAATACAATGCCGGAATCGGAAATATCTTCAAAGTATTCCGTATTGATTTCTCTTGGAGAGGAAGTTATTTAAATGACCCTGGAGCTAATAAATTTGCAGTAAAAGGATCTTTTGGATTCTATTTCTAATATTTTAGATTAAAAATAATCTCGCAAAGACGCAGAGACGCAAAGAAATTAAAACTTAGCGACTTGGTGTCTTTGCGAGATTTTTTATTTAATTTTGAAATGGACCTAAAACCAGATCATGCAAGAAGCCATCGATTTTCTTTCATCCAAAAATCCAATATTTCAAGCAATTATTGAAAAATACGGATTACCGCCCATTCCAAAACGTCCGCAAGGTTTTGAAACTTTGGTGTTATTAATACTTGAACAGCAGGTTTCTATAGATTCGGCGAAAGCCACATTCTTAAAAATAAAAGCATACACAACTTGTGATCCAGAAACAATGGCTGTTTTGCCAGACGAAGAATTTAGGAATCTTGGAGTAAGTCGTCAAAAAACAAAATACATCAAAATTTTAGCAGAAGCAGTACTAAACAAAGAACTAGATATAGAAAGTTTAGCTTCAAAATCGGCACAGCAAGTTCGCGAAGAACTTATAAAGCTAAAAGGAATTGGCAATTGGACCATTGATATCTATTTAATGTTTTGTCTTCAAGAACCCGATTTAATTCCGCTTGGCGATATTGCAGTTATAAATACAATCAAAGAATTACTCAATATTCATGACAAACAAGAAATGGAAATCCATGCTCAGCAATGGAGTCCATATCGATCTTATGCCACATATTTGCTTTGGCATTATTACTTAAATAAGCGAAATCGAAAAATTAGTTATTAAATGCTTGTTTTTTAAAAGGTAATGTAGATAATTTAACCTGTTTTTTATTGTAAAAATAGATTCTTTGGTTACTTTTGCAACCGAAATTATAGATATAATAAAAAAGAAAATGACCGCAGACAAACTAACAACTTTCGATGTATTAATCGAAATACCAAGAGGAAGCAGAAATAAATATGAGTACGATTTTGAAATCAAAAGAATGCGTTTCGACAGAATGTTATTCTCTTCAATGATGTACCCTGCAGATTACGGATTTATTCCAGAAACTTTAGCTCTTGACGGTGATCCTCTTGATGTATTGGTTTTAGTAAACGAACCAACTTTTCCTGGATGTGTTATGGAAGTAAAACCAATTGGAGTTTTCCACATGGCAGATGATAAAGGACCAGATGAGAAAATTATTTGTGTACCAGTTTCAGATCCAATCTGGAATTCTTTAAATGATTTATCAGATATGAACCCACACTTAGTAAAAGAAATCGAACACTTTTTCCAAGTTTACAAAGACCTTGAAAACAAAAAAGTTGATGTAGAAGGTTGGGGAGATGTAAACGAAGCATTTGCTATTATTGCTGAGTGCACAAAACGTTTTAACGATATCGAGAACAAACCAGAAGGATTATTTAGTATTAAATAATTTTTACCCGCATATTTTATAAAAAAAGCAATACTTCGTCAGGAGTATTGCTTTTTTGTTTAAATTCGTTTTGTTAGTTTGTTGACTATTAACCAAAACCATTACTATATTATGAATGCATTTATGATTTACTTGCCAATTGTTATGGCAATTTTAGGATTACTTTTCATGGGAATAAAAAGGACTTGGGTTTTAAAACAAGATGCTGGCGACGGCAAAATGAAAGAGATTTCAGATTACATATATGAAGGAGCACTTGCCTTTTTAAAAGCCGAATATAAATTATTGACAATCTTTGTAATCATTGCAAGTATTGCATTAGCTGGAATCACTTTTATTCCGGGAGTTAAAACACATTTATTAATAGTAGTTGCCTTTATCTTCGGAGCATTGTTCTCGGCCTATGCAGGTAATATAGGTATGAAAATAGCAACCAAAACAAACGTTAGAACCACTCAGGCTGCGCGTACGAGTTTACCGCAGGCTTTAAAAGTTTCGTTTAGCGGTGGAACTGTAATGGGACTAGGCGTTGCAGGTTTAGCCGTTTTAGGATTAACAACTTTTTTTATAATCTTCTTTAATCTGCTGTCTGGCGGTGTCTGGAAAGATACAGAAACAATGACTGTAGTTTTAGAAACCTTAGCAGGATTTTCATTAGGTGCAGAATCAATTGCTTTGTTTGCTAGAGTTGGTGGCGGAATTTATACAAAAGCGGCCGATGTTGGAGCCGATTTGGTAGGTAAAGTTGAAGCAGGAATTCCAGAAGACGATCCTCGTAATCCAGCAACAATTGCAGATAATGTGGGTGATAATGTAGGTGACGTTGCGGGCATGGGAGCCGATTTATTTGGTTCGTATGTAGCGACAGTTTTAGCTGCAATGGTATTAGGGAATTACGTAATAAAAGATATGGGAGGTAGCATACAAGATGCTTTTGGAGGAATTGGACCAATTTTACTGCCAATGTCAATTGCCGGTTTCGGAATTTTATTTTCGATTATAGGAACTACGCTCGTAAAAATAACAGATGATAATGCCAAAGAAGCACAAGTGCAAAAAGCATTAAATATAGGAAACTGGGTTTCTATTGCTTTAACAGCAGTAGCTTGTTTCTTTTTGGTAAAACACATGCTGCCAGAAACAATGCAGATGAGCTTTTTTGGAGAAGGTTCTAAAGATATTTCTTCAATGCGTGTTTTTTACGCGACTTTAGTAGGTTTAGTAGTAGGTGGAGCAATTTCATCGGTTACAGAATATTATACAGGATTAGGAACAAAACCAGTAATGGCAATCGTTCAGAAATCATCAACAGGAGCAGGAACAAACGTAATTGCAGGTTTAGCAACTGGAATGATTTCTACTTTTCCAACCGTAATTTTGTTTGCCGCTGCGATCTGGGTTTCATACGCTTTAGCAGGATTTTATGGAGTAGCTTTGGCTGCTTCTGCAATGATGGCAACAACAGCAATGCAGTTAGCGATTGATGCTTTCGGGCCAATTTCAGACAACGCTGGCGGAATTGCAGAAATGAGCGAATTACCAAAAGAAGTTCGCACAAGAACTGATATTTTAGATTCAGTAGGAAATACAACTGCAGCAACCGGAAAAGGTTTTGCAATTGCTTCTGCTGCTTTAACTTCACTTGCATTATTTGCGGCGTATGTAACCTTTACAGGAATTGACGGAATCAATATCTTTAAAGCGCCAGTTTTAGCTATGTTATTTGTGGGTGGAATGATTCCCGTAGTTTTCTCGGCTTTAGCCATGAATTCTGTTGGAAAAGCAGCAATGGATATGGTGTACGAAGTACGTCGTCAGTTTAAAGAAATTCCAGGAATTATGGAAGGAACTGGAAAGCCAGAATACGGAAAATGTGTTGAAATCTCTACGAAAGCCGCTTTACGCGAAATGATGCTTCCAGGAATTCTAACTATTGGTTTTCCGATAGCAATTGTGCTATTAGGAAAGTTAGTTTACTCAGATAATAATCAGTTAATTGCCGAAATGCTTGGAGGATATATGGCAGGAGTTACCGTTTCTGGTGTACTTTGGGCAGTTTTTCAAAACAACGCCGGAGGAGCTTGGGACAACGCTAAAAAATCTTTTGAAGCTGGAGTTATGATCAATGGCGAAATGACTTATAAAGGTTCAGATGCACACAAAGCAGCTGTAACGGGAGATACAGTTGGAGATCCGTTTAAAGATACTTCTGGGCCGTCTATGAATATCTTAATCAAATTGACATGTTTGATTGGTTTGGTAATTGCTCCAATTTTAGGCGAAGGACATTCAACCGAAACAGTAGGAATGGCTTCTTGCTGCAGTAAAACAGAAATGCATTCTGGACATTCTAAATGCGGTATGGAAGAAATGGCAGGAATGACCAAAGAAGAATGTGCAAAAATGTGCAAAGAAAAAGTCTGTACACCAGAAGAAACGGCAAAATGTATGGCGAATTATGATGCAAACGGAAAATTTAAATATCAAAAAACAGATTGTTTCGACACAACTAAATACGATAAAAAACGTGTTGAAGTTAGTGTGTCTACTGTAAACGGAGTAACAACTGGAACTGTAACGAAAACTGAAAATGGAAAAACAACTACAGAAGTTTTTGAAGGAACAGAAGAAGAAGTAAAAGCAAAAATCGAAGCTGCGAAATAAATTCTCATATCCTATCCTAACAGGTTTTTAAAACCTGTTAGGTATTAGTGATAAGTAGTATTAGAAAATTAAAAAGATAGTATACCTAACAGGTTTTAAAAACCTGTTAGGAAAATTAAAACAGAAATGAACAAAAAATGCCTCAAAAAATTTTAGAGGCATTTTTTATTGATTTAAAGCATATTCTTTGATTAAAGTTGAAGCAGGAATATGAAGGACTTCCGTTAAAACTCTAATTTGTTTTATCGTTAAAGCTCTTTTACGTTTAAAGATTTCCGAAACTCTAGAACGGCTGTTAAGAATGACTCCTAAATCTGCATCCGTAAGGCCGTTTTGTTCCATCATAAACTTAATTGCTTCTATAGGATCAGGTTCTGGAATTTGATAATGTATTTGCTCATATTTTTCTATAAGCGTAACCAAAATATCTAATTCATCACCTTCCTCCGTATTAGGTTTAGCATCAAAAAGAATGTTTACTCTTTCAAGTGCTAAATCATAATCTTTTTCTGTTTTTATAGGTCTTATGTCCATAAACTATAAGTTTTTAATGTCCTTTAGATTATCATATTCTTCATGAGTTCCAACAAATAAAATGTAGACAATTTTTGTGTCGTAATTAATCTTTACAATTAAGCGATAGTGGTTTCCACAAATGTTAAAGACAACTTTGTTATTACCGACAAAATCTGCAGAGCCAAAAATAGATTTTATGGTATTTGAATTTTCGAAATCATTTTTATCGAAAACCTGATACCAAGATAATAATTGCTGTTTGGCATTTGGAAATCGCTCCCAAAAGTTTTGTAAAGTTCTTTTTGCGATTATTCTCATAATTAATGTGGCAAATATAGTGTTTTTTCCCAAATAGGGAATTATTTAATTTACTGTAAAAGTAAGTAATAGGCTACGAAATAAAAAATCCTCATTGTAAAAACTTACAATGAGGATTAAAATTATATAAAAGTTGTTTCTAAAACAATCCGTTTAATTCAGCATCAATACGGTTAATAATATTCCCTAAATCTTCTGGATTGTCAACAAAGTTGATATTATCAACATCAATAATCAATAATTTTCCTTTCGTATAAGTCTGGATCCAAGCTTCGTATCTTTCGTTTAAACGGCTTAGATAATCAATAGAAATAGAATTTTCGTACTCACGTCCGCGTTTATGAATTTGTCCAACCAAATTAGGAATAGAGCTTCTCAAATAAATCAATAAATCTGGAGCTTCCACCAAAGATTCCATCAATTCAAAAAGAGAAGTATAATTTTCGAAATCACGGCTTGTCATCAAACCCATAGAATATAAGTTTGGAGCAAAAATATAAGCATCTTCGTAAATCGTTCTGTCCTGAATAATTTTTTTACCGCTTTCGCGAATTTGCTGCACTTGACGGAATCTGCTGTTTAAGAAATAAATCTGCAGATTAAAAGACCAGCGTTCCATTTGGTGGTAAAAATCATCTAAATACGGATTATCAACCACATCTTCATAATGAGGTTCCCATTTAAAATGTTTGGCTAATAATTTAGTTAAAGTTGTTTTTCCTGCGCCTATATTTCCTGCTATTGCTATGTGCATTACGGTGTTACGATTTTATAATTTAAAATTTCTTTAGTTGTAAAAATAGATAAAATTTGGTCTTTGTAACAGAATTTGTCAAACGTTTTTTCTAAAATTTCAATTCTAGAAACCACATTGCCGTTTGTGTGGCTAATATCTGTAAAATACAGTAGATTAGCCTTGCTGAAAATATATTGATGCGCATTAATTATTTCAATTTTATCAAAATCTGCAGTCTGACCTAAGGCAGTAGTTTTCCCGAAAATATCGCAGGAAAACCAATTGTTCTTTTTATCGATCCAATAAAAAGTATTAAAATCAGTCTGATAATATTTTATAGCGTCTGTTAGCGGCGTAGAAACAGTTTTGTATTCATTGTTTAAATAATCATAAAGACCAATTTGCTGGTTTAATGCATTATAAATCCAAAGCTGATTCTGTGTAGACATACCAATAAACGTAACTACAATTGGGATATTGCTTTGAGAGAAATTAATCTCAGTCATTTTATTGAGTTGATTGTCTAATAAAACAACAGTGTTAAAATCTTCATAAAACAAAACAATTTTAAGAGGATTTTGTAAATCGACTTTTGTAATACGTCCTAATGAAACACTTTTATATTCAAAGATTTCGCTTCCTTTCGTTTTACTAAAAACATTATTTTTTATCTGATAC
The DNA here is from genome assembly GCF_009711165.2 of Flavobacterium sp. MC2016-06. Taxonomy (GTDB): domain Bacteria; phylum Bacteroidota; class Bacteroidia; order Flavobacteriales; family Flavobacteriaceae; genus Flavobacterium. The sequence continues at coordinate 159,294 of NZ_WMID02000002.1, forward strand.
GAATACCCAAAAGAATCATAGCCCAAAAACTCATCAACATCAATCGTATAATGAGAAACAGAAACAGCGTTTATTTTTTGGTTTTGCGAAAAAGTATCGACGAATGGGCACAAGATAAAAAATAGAAATAAAAATTTGCGCGCCGTTTTTCTCATGATAATGGGGTTTCTAAAGAGCCAAATTACGAAAAAACTAAATTAGAACTCACGTAAGGCGATAAGTTTAGAAGAATTTTAGCGTTAAACCTTTTATTGTTTTGATTATCTACTTAAACAGCGGCTTTGTCGATGTGTTATAAGTATTAATATATTTAAGTTTCAGTATTTTAAAATTAATAATACATTTGAATGTAAGTTTATTCAATTTACTAAACTATCAAAAAAGACCACAATGAAAAAAATAGTATTTTATCTAGCGTTAATGTTTTTAAGCACTCAAATGCAGGCTCAAAAAGATTTTCAGGGAATGGCAGTTTATGAGTCTAAAACGCAGGCTCCTAAATTTGAAGGAATGCGCGGTAATCGTGACATAACGCCAGAAATGCAGAAGAATATTGAGGAAAGAATGAAACAAATGCTTGAAAAAACATTCATTCTAAATTTCGATAAATCAGCATCAATCTATAAAGAAGAAGAAAAACTTGAAGCTCCGGGACAGCAGCAAGGAGGAATGAGAGTTATGATGAACTCTTTTATGGGAGGCGGCGGAACTTTTTACAAAGATGTAAAAACCAAAAGTTACACAGTAGATAAAGAATTTATGGGTAAAGAATTTCTAGTTGTAGATTCTCTGCCAAAACTAAATTGGAAATTAGAACAAGAAACCAAACAAATTGGCGGTTACACTTGTTACAAAGCCACAGCTGTAAAAGAAGCAAGCAAAACTGATTTTAGAAATTTTAGACCTAAAAATGACGACGATAAAAAAGCAGAAGTAAAAACGGATGATACTAAAAAAACGTCTGGAGAAACCAAAACAAATTTTGCAGACAATTTTGAAATACCAAAAGAAATAACCATAACTGCTTGGTATTCTCCTGAAATTCCAGTGAATCAAGGACCTGAAAATTATTGGGGTCTTCCGGGTTTGATCTTAGAAATAAATGATGGAAAAACGGTAATTTTATGTTCAAAAATTGTTTTGAATGCTAAAGATAAAGTAACCATAAAACCTTCTACAAAAGGCAAAGTAATTTCGCAGAAAGATTACGACGATACCGTAATTAAAAAAATGGAAGAATTTAGAGAAATGAATCGTGGCCGTGCAGGTGGTCCGCCTCCGATGGGAAGATAACCGTATGATTTAAATTATTTATTCTAAGCATTTTTTAAATGAACAAAATTCTACTGCTTTTCGCTTTTTTAATTACCTCAATTTCTTTTTCACAAAGTATTGTTCGTTTTGATGGTTTCATTCAAGACGGACAGAAAAATCCGTTGGAAATGGCCAATATTATGGCTGTAAACGTTGTTACAAAAGCCATGGATTCTTACGGAATAACAAACGATAAAGGAAAGTTTCAGCTGAGTCTGAAGCCAAATACAGCTTACATTATTAAAATTAGTTTTTTGGGAATGAAATCTAAAGAAATGGAGATTTCGACCAAAACAGAAAACATGACTCAAAATATTGTTTTGGATGATGCAGGAATAGAATTGGAAGGTGTTGAAATTGTACGCGAAATGCCAGTTTCTATAAAAGGCGATACCATTGTGTACAATGCCGATTCTTTTAAATCAGGAACAGAAAAAAAGCTGGAAGATGTACTTAAAAAACTTCCGGGCGTTGAGGTAAATGCCGATGGCGAAATAGAAGTAGAAGGAAAAAAAGTGTCTAAATTAATGGTTGAAGGCAAAGATTTCTTTGATGGAGATACCAAATTAGGTGTTAAAAATATTCCAGCAGACGCTATTGATAAAATTCAAGTTTTACGAAATTATAATGAAGTTGGCGCGCTGAAAGGTCTTGAAAATGATCAAGATAATGTGGCAATGAATATTAAACTGAAAGAAGGTAAAAAGAACTTTTGGTTTGGAGATATGACTGCAGGAATAGGTGTTGCAGAACTAGACAGCCGTTATATTATTAACCCAAAATTGTTTTATTACAGTCCTAAATACAGTATAAATGTAATTACCAATTTTAATAATATTGGCGAATTACCACTTACGGCTCAGGATTATTTTAAGTTTACTGGAGGTTTTAAAAACATGATGAAAAAAGGCGGAAGCAGTTTTAATGTTTCGTCTAATGATCTAGGAATTTCAGTTTTAAGAAACAATCGTGCTAAAGAAATTGAAACCAAATTTGGAGCTACAAACTTCGCCTATTCCGTTACCAAAGAATGGAATATTAGCGGTTTTGGAATACTTTCTACTTCAAAAACAGATTTAGAAACAAAGTCAAAAACTACAATTTTAGATTCGGGCGATCAGCAGAACAGAGACGAATTAACCCATCAAAAAAATAATTTAGGACTCTTTAAATTGAGTTCAAGTTACAAACCAAATAAAAAACTTCAGTTTGATTACGACATCTTAACCAAGATATCAAAACAAGATGAAGATACCGATTTACTGCGCGAATCTGTAGTCGATAATGTTTCTGCAACCGAAACAATTTTAACAGGCAAAAAACAAGATCCAACATCAATAAATCAAGATTTGAGTTTGTATTACACACAAAGTGATAAAAATATTTTTGCTTTTGAAATGCAGCATTTATATCAAGACGAAAATCCGTTTTATAACGCCAATTTACGTTCACAGCCTTTTGATCTTTCAGGCTATATTCCTGGACAAAACAGAAACGATTTAAATCAAGATCGATTTGTAAAAACCAATAAACTAGACACTAAATTAGATTATTACTATATGGTTACACCAAAAAGTAATATCAATATCACATTAGGAAATACGTATTCGTATCAAAATTTCAATTCACATATCTTTCAAATGTTAGATAATGGCGCTAGAAATGATTTGGATAGTGCCGAAAATAACAATAATGTAAAGTATACTTTTGATGATGTTTTTCTAGGGTTTCATTATAAAATCTTAGCAGGAAAATTTACTTTAACGCCCGGTGTAAGCCTGCACTCGTACGGAATGAAAAACACACAGTTAGGAACAGATTATTCGCAGAACTTTATGAAAGTCCTGCCTGATTTCTTCGCTTTATATCAAATTAAAAAAGCAGAAACATTAACCTATAATTTTTCTCTGACCAATGATTTTACCGATATCAATCAACTGGCTTCAGGTTTTGTTCTGTCAGATTACAGCAGTTTATTTCGCGGTAATCGTTATTTAGAAAATGCAACATCACAAGTGCATTCATTGCGTTACTTTAAATACAATATGTTTAATTTTGAGAATATTTTTGCCAACGCAACCTATACCAAAAAAATAGACGCCATAAAAACCAAAGCCGATTTTACAGGAATTAATCAATCGTCAACACCTTATAATTCTAATTTGGCCGATGAAACTTTTACAGGAATGGGAAATTACGGGCGTTCTTTTTTAAAGAATTATAAAGCTTCGGTTAACGCAACTTTTAATTGGTCAAAATTCAACAATATTCAGAATAATGTATTAGCAACCACAGAAAGTTTCAGCCAGAGTTATACCGTAAAAGCAGCAACAAACTATAAAAACATGCCCAATCTAGAGCTTGGTTACAATGCTTTAATTAATAAATACAGTGGGTCTACTTATTATACAGACAAACCATTCGCACGATTAGATTATTATTTCCTAAATAGCTTTTCGTTTGTTTCAGAATATGAATTTTACCATTATTATAATTCAAATAAAACAGTTGATAACGAATATGACTTCTTGAGCGCTAGTTTAATTTATCAAAAAAAGGACAGCAAATGGGAGTATAAAATTTCGGCAACTAATTTATTAAATACAACTTATTTAAATGACGACAGTTTCTCGCAGTTTTCTACGCGAGTTTCACAATATACCGTACAGCCACGTTATATTATCTTCTCTATGAAGTATAATTTATAGTATTTTAAGTATTAAGTTTTGATTTTTGCAGCTTAGTTTTGTTAAGAATAAAATATCTTTACACTAAATAGTAAAAACCAAAATATATAACATGCGTAATATTGTATGGAGTTTCTTAGTGATTATTTGTGTCACATTATCCGCCTTTTCTCAGACAAAAAATATAGAAAAAGGATCTTATCTGTCAGCCGATAAAGGACAGCAGATCAAATTAAATTTATTAGAAGATAATAAATTCGAGTTAGTTTTTTATTCAGGTAACTATGAAATAAAAGGAGATTCGTTGTTATTCTTAAAGAATAAAAATGCAAAAAGTATTTTTGATCTTGATTTTAAAAGAGAGAAAAATGCACAAAAAATAAAAGTTAAGTTTCAAGATTCAGATTTTTATTCCCTTTTTATAGGTACGCAAAAAGGATCTGAGCCAGTTGTATACCAAAGACTTTCGGATATTAAAACGAAAATAGATCCTGCGTTCGAAAAGTTAAATGTAGAATTTGATATTGAAAGAGCAGATTATCTGTATTTGGCATACGAAGGATATGCAGCAGAAACAAAACTTTCTAAATATGCACTGCCAAAAGATGTTTCAGAAGTAGAAATTAAATTTGAACCAGAAATTATGGGAGATTTAAATCTCTCAGGTTTTTTTGATAAAAATACAAAGGAGCTGAAAATTTCAGAGAAACAAGGAAAAAATTTATTAGTTTTTTTAAACGAAAAAGATGCACCGCCTGTCAAAGAACCAAAAGTTACTGCGCTGGAAAACCAAAGTATTTCTAATTGGACATATCCAGGGAAAAACGCATTAGCAGCAGATGATTTTGGGATTGACCCTCCAATAGTTGATACTACGGCGGTTGCTGTGGACGCGTCTCCTAAATTTATTTTTAAACTTAATGTTGAGAATAATTTAAAAAATGCCATTGCAAAAACAAAAGAAGCTAAAACTAAATTTTTGGTAGTTTATACAGACAGCAAAAATACTACAGTCAAAGCTGATTTTGAGACTTTTGTAAAAGATCAGGAATCACAATTAGGTTATTATATGTACGATACTTATTATCCTGACTACGATGTTTTTAATTATTATTTGGCTACAGCCGATGATAAAAAGTGGCTTAAGGCTAATAAAATTTCAGACAATCCGAGTATTATTATTTTAAATGGAGACGGAGAAATTTTAACGACTGCTAAATCTACTTTAGACGAACAAAAAGCGAAGTTTAGTTATTATGATGACTTTTTTAAAAAACTGCAAAGAACTAATGTTTTATATAGTTTTAATACAGTTCTAAAAAATAAAAAAGCTACAGATGCAGCTTTAATTTCTGCTTTTAATAAAGTAGCAGTACTTGACCTGCCGTATAGTTATGATGCAGATTATACAGTTGATAATGTTGAGAATCCAACAGATTTTAAATTAGATAAAACTGCTATAGATAAAAAAGAAGTTTCTCAAATTTGGAAAAAGCTAATAGAGGCACATCAAAAAGATGCTCAACCTAATATGCTTTTAGTTAGAACAATTTTAAAAGAAATTAAAAACCAAGGTTTCTCTAAACAGTTTTTTAGTGAAGACAGAGTATTAAATGACACCGATTTCTTAGCAATAGATTATTTGATTAAACATTATGATGCAATTGAAAAAGCAGATGTAGAAACTGTAAATGAAGATGCTGCAACTGCAAAAATCGGGAATTTGAGTACCGAAATTTCATCTGCATTACAAATGAACAATAACGTTTCGCAAGATGGAGTTGTAGGAAACGCAAATCAGAATAAGATTATTTCTATTTATAAAAAATTAATCACTGCTGGTAAAGGCGAATCTGAGTGTTACAAAAATTACTTTGCGTATCTAACTCAAGAAAGTGAAACAAGTGGCAATTATGCAGTTTATTTAAAAGAATTTGATACTTATTTTAATGCGTATTTATCACCAGAAAAAGGAAATGTAATCGAAAAACTAGACGAAATGTATACAGCACTAGATTCTAGTTCTGAATATTTGTATGATGAAGGATGGAACTCGTTTAAAGATTATCATTCTAATTTGTGTAATTCGACCGCTTGGAGTGTAGTATTAAAACCAGAAAATGCCAGCTATTTAAAAGCGGCGATTCAATGGTCAGAATATAGTTTGATAGTTACTAAAAACAATGCGTACTATCTAGACACACTAGCTCAATTGTATTATAAAGACGGACAAAAACAAAAAGCTATAGAAACGCAGACTTTGGCTGTAAAGTTTTTAAATGTTGATGTTGAAGAAGAAACAGCAAGTGAAATCCGTGAAACTTTAAATAAAATGCAAAACGGTACATACTAAAGTTAATACTTATGAAAAATGCAATGGCTGTCAATATTGACAGCCATTTGTGTTTGTAATCAATCGCTTTCGGTAGTTTTTGTTGCTAAAAAAGCAAAGATTTTATATTGAAATGATTAAGTTTGAGTACTAAAATTAAAACGTATGAAAAACAAAATGATCCTAGTTTTAATTGCTTGCGGAGGTGTAGCTTTCTCTCAGGCAGTTAAAAAACCTTTAGTTTCGGCAATTACAGATAAAGATCTTAAAACAGACATGTACCAAATGGCTGGAGATCACTTTAACGGCCGCGAAGCAGGAACTTTAGATGAGTTAAAAGTATCAATGTGGCTGGCTAATAAAGCTAAAGAAGCAGGAATGCTGCCAGCGGGTGATGATGGAACTTATTTTCAGTTTTTTGATTTGTACAGACATCAGGTTACAGCAAATACAAAATTTAAAATAGGAACAAAACAATATAAACTGTGGAGTGAAGTTCTTGTAGCGGAAACTACCAATATAAAAGTTGAAGCACCATTAGTATATTTAGGAGCAACAACAAAAGAAGAGATTGAAAAAGCAGATATAAAAGGAAAAGCAGTTGTGATATTGGCTTCTAAAGAAGGAATTGCAGATGATATTTCTCTTTTTGACAGACGTTATCCTGGTCTTGTAAGAACTAAATATTATGACCTTTTAGCTAAAAAAGGAGCTTCGGCTATGATTTTGGTTGCAGATAAACTAGCAGAAGAAAGCTGGTCTCAAGTAGAACCGCAAATGACTAGAGGTATTTACGGAATTGAAGGCATTCGTGAAAAAATAGGTTCAACAATGCCTGTTTTTTGGGTACATGGCGATCAATTAGATTATTTAAAAAGCACTACAGATCTTTTGTCTACAGAAGTTGTTTCTGAAACCTATAAATATCCATCTGTAAATGTTGTTGGAACTATAGCGGGAACTGATGCGAAATTAAAGAGTGAATATGTTCTTTTTAGCGGGCATCAAGATCATGACGGAGTAAGACAAAAATACGGTAAAGACTCTATTTATAATGGTGCAGATGATAATGCAAGTACATGTGTAGCCATGTTGGCAATTGCTAGAGCGTATAAAAAACAACCTGGAAAAAGAACAGCATTGTTTGTTTTTCACGGTTCAGAAGAACGCGGATTGTTAGGTTCAAGATGGTACGCTGCACATCCAACAGTTCCAGAAAAAGACATTGTTGCCGTTTTAAATGGTGATATGATTGGGAGAAATAATGTAAATCAAGCTGCTTTATTAGGTTCAAGTTCGCCACATGAAAATTCATCTGATTTGGTTGCGATAGCAAAACAAGCAAACGACGAAGGACCAAAATTTGACTTAGATAAACTTTGGGACAGACCAGAGCATCCAGAATATTTTTATTTCCGTTCGGACCATTTGCCTTATGCAAAAAAAGGAATTCCATCGGTATTTTTTACTAGTGTTTTGCACAGTCAATATCACACTCCAATGGACGAATCAGAAAACATAGATTTCGTAAAATTGCATAAAATGACAGAATGGATATATCGTACAGGATGGATTTTATCAAATGATGCGAGTCGTCCTAAAACGCTGCCAGATGTAAAATTAGAGCGATAGTTAATAAAAAAGGAGGTATTCCAGCAAAGTAATTTTGCTCGTAAAGACGCGAAGTCGCAAAGTTTTTTAAGTCATCATTTTAAAACTTTGCGACTTCGCGTCTTTGCGAGATTTTGACATAAAAAAAACCGTCTCTTATTAGGAGACGGTTTTATTATATATTCAGGATTTGAATTACAATCCAAAAGCCGTTTTTACTTGGTCAACAAAATCAAGTTTTTCCCATGTAAACAATTCAACAGTAACTGTTTTTTCATTTCCTCCAGGAGCAGAAAAAGTTTTAGTAACAGTTTCTGGTTTACGTCCCATGTGTCCGTAAGCAGCAGTTTCACTGTAGATAGGATTTCTTAATTTTAATCTTTGCTCAATAAAGTAAGGACGCATATCAAAGATAGCTTCTACTTTTTTAGCGATTTCACCGTTCGTTAAGTTTACTTTAGAAGTTCCGTAAGTATCAATAAAAATACCCATTGGCTGTGCAACTCCAATTGCATAAGAAACCTGTACTAAGATTTCGTCAGCAACACCAGCAGCAACTAAGTTTTTAGCAATATGACGTGTAGCGTAAGCAGCACTTCTATCTACTTTACTCGGATCTTTTCCAGAAAAAGCACCACCACCGTGAGCTCCTTTACCACCGTAAGTATCAACGATAATTTTTCTTCCAGTTAAACCAGTATCACCGTGAGGTCCTCCAATTACGAATTTTCCAGTTGGGTTAATGTGGTATTGGATTTTATCATTGAATAAATGCGCGTGAGTTGGATTTTTTGCAATGATTCTTGGAATCAAGATTTCAATAATATCTTTTTTGATTTTAGCTAACATTGTAGCCTCTTCATCAAAATCATCATGTTGTGTAGAGATAACAATTGCGTCAATACGAGTTGGTTTGTTATCGTCGCTGTATTCTAAAGTTACCTGCGATTTAGCATCAGGACGTAAATAAGTAATTTCTTTGTTTTCACGTCTTAAAATAGCTAATTCCTGCAATAATTTGTGAGACAAATCAAGTGCCAATGGCATATAATTTTCAGTTTCATTAGTTGCATAACCAAACATCATACCTTGGTCACCAGCACCTTGCTCTTCTGGCTTAGCTCTGTCTACACCTTGATTGATATCTGCAGATTGTTCGTGAATAGCTGAAAGAATTCCACAAGAATTTGCTTCAAACATATATTCACTTTTAGTGTAACCAATTTTGCGGATTACATCACGAGCAATTTGCTGTACATCTAAGTAAGTATTCGATTTTACTTCACCAGCCAAAATTACCTGACCAGTTGTAACTAAAGTTTCGCATGCTACTTTTGAGTCAGCATCAAATGCCAAAAAGTTATCAATTAATGCATCCGAAATTTGATCTGCAACTTTGTCTGGATGTCCTTCACTAACAGATTCTGACGTAAATAAATAAGCCATAATAATGTATTAAATTTGTTTTAAATTAAAATATGCGAGGAAAAATAATTGCAAAAAAGGCTAAAGGAGAATTCCTGCTTTAGCATTTTTTAATACCGAAACTAAATCTTTCCAGTACTCATAACGAACCATTTCATTATGAAGAGGTTGCAATCAGTTCAAATTTTTCCTCTGTATTCGGGTGCAAAGGTATGAAACCATTTTGATTTGCAAATTAAAGTTCCTCTTTTTTTATTTTTTTAAGTAGAAATTTAACATAGTATATTAGTTTGATAGGGTAATAGAAATATTTTCTGTTTTTCTTTGGTCGATTGAAAAATAGTTTGCAACTTTGCCCCATCAAAATAACAAAAACAATGAAAACAACAATGTGTAATATGTCTTGTAAGATGCCGGAGATCTCCGCAGAGGCACTATTGTAGTTTTTTTTAATAAAAAATATATTAGAAACCTCTGCAGATGCAGAGGTTTTTTTATTTCTATAAACAATCAAATCAAAACCATTTTAAGCCAAAATAATACTAAATCAGAAAAAGTAATGAAAAAAAATCTAGTACTAATAGCAGGCCTTTTTACATTTTCGGGTCTTTATGCTCAAGAAAATAAAACAGAACAAGATACTTTAAAGAACAATGAGCTTTCAGAAGTTACCATTGTTGGATCAAGGAGTAAAAACCGTGTTAAAACCGATGTTCCTGTTCCGGTTGATATTTTTAATATTAATGAAATAACAAAAGGAGCTCCTTCTACAAGTGTTACGCAAATTTTAAATTATGTTGCGCCATCTTTTACCAGTAATCCAACTTCTACCGCAGATGGAACAGATCACGTAGATCCGGCACAATTAAGAGGTTTAGGCCCTGATCAAGTTTTGATATTGGTAAACGGAAAACGCAGACATACCAGTGCACTTGTAAATATAAACGGATCACCAGGAAGAGGTTCTGTTGGAACGGATTTAAATGCAATCCCGTCGTTTGCAATCGAAAGAATCGAAGTGCTTCGTGATGGAGCAGCGGCACAATACGGTTCTGATGCCATAGCTGGAGTCATTAATATAGTATTAAAAAAGAATGCTAATTTCCTTTCAGGAGATGTTCAATACGGAGCCAACTTATCTTCAGGATCTAATAATTTTGAAGGTGGAAGCGACGGACAGACTTTACAATTAAATTTAAATTACGGAACTTCTTTAGGGAAAGCAGGCAGTTTCTTGAATGTTACAGGAAGCGCTGTTACCAGACAAGCAACAAGCAGAGCAGGAATTAGAAACAACGCCATTTTTAATGCGTATAATGCCGTAGAAAATAGAGCTGCCAAAGACGGAGTTCAAATAAACTCATTGTTCAGTAATATTAATAATACGTCAAACTCAGCTCAAATCATCAGTACTTTACAACAGTATGCACCGCAGGTAGGTTATTTTACAACGGCACAGCAAACTGCTATTGCTTCGGCATCGACCATTACACAAATGCAGACCGCCTTAAATTTTGATGTTACTAATAATGAACTTAATTATAGAGGACAGCAGAGAAGCGATTATAACATGAGTGTTGGACAGTCTGAATTGGCTACAGGACAGGTTTATTATAATGCAAAATATCCTTTAACAGAGATTACTTCATTGTATTCTTTTGGTGGAATTTCGTATCGTAACGGGAAATCGTACGCTTTTAACAGACTCCCAAATGGTTCTGGGACTTTCACGCAAGTGTATGAAAATGGGTTCCTGCCAGAAATTGAATCGGATATTTTAGATGCTTCTTCGGCAGTAGGAGTTACAACTAATTTGTTTGGATTTGATACTGACTTAAGTACTAATTTAGGAACAAATTCTTTTAAATATGGTGTAAACAATACCATAAATGCAACATTAGGAACCAATTCTCCTTCTAGTTTTGATGCAGGTAAAGTTTCATTTTTACAAAGCACTACCAATTTAGATTTTACTAAAAAATACGATGTACTCCACGGGTTAAACGTAGCTTTTGGAGGCGAATTTAGATACGAAAATTATCAGATTAAAGCAGGCGAAGAAGCTTCATACGGTTTGTATGATACAAATGGTGATTTAGTTACCGGAATTTTGCCCACTGCTTCGCCTTTAATAGTAACTGATTTCTTTGGAAATAAACGAAGCGCCGGCGCGCAGGGATTCTCAGGATTTCAGCCTTCAGATGCTAAAGAAAAAGACAGAAAAAGTGTTGCTGCTTATGTCGATTTAGAATTAAACCCAACCGAAAACTGGCTTTTAAACGGAGCGGCACGTTTTGAAAATTATTCAGATTTTGGAAGTACAGTTATTTTTAAATTAGCTTCACTTCTTAAATTAAATGATTTTATCAATTGGAGAATTTCTGGACAAACAGGTTTTAGAGCGCCATCGTTACAGCAGAAATATTTTGAAACCAGTTCAACTCAATTTATAAACGGCTCACCTTATCAAGTAGGATATTTTACAAATGATTCTGATGCAGCAAAAAGTATTGGAGTAGAAAACTTAAAACCAGAGAAATCTAAAAGTATAAGTACAGGATTTACATTCAAAATTCCAGAAGCAAATATTACCATTTCTACAGATGCTTATTTCACTAGAATTGATGACAGAATTGTATTAACAGGACAATATTCAAGGCCAACAGACGCACAAATTGGCGCAGCAACTTCTCCAGAACAAGCACAAGCATTAACATTGTTTCAAGAAGCATTTGATCTTAAAGGTGTGGAAAGAGCTTCATTTTGGACAAACGGAATTAACTCTGAGACAAAAGGTGTAGATGTTGTGATTTCTCAAAAATACGATGTGATTCAAGATTTTACTATCAGAAATGATTTTGCAATTAGTTACAACGAAACCAAAAGAGTAGGAGCTTTAAATGTACCTCAATCTATCGTTAATGCAGGTGGAGATCCTTATGTATATTCATTTTTTCCAGAATCGAGCAGAGTGTATTTAGAAGAAGCAATTCCGAAATTGAAAGCGAATTTAACTACAACTTTTAATATCAAGAAATTAGACATTTATTTAAGAAACAGTTATTTCGACCAGGTAACAGATCCGGGAGCAACCGATGTAAATTTAGACGGATTTTCTTCTGTATACGAACATCCGGTATACCGCGCCAAATTAGTAACCGATTTATCTTTAGGATATCAAATAAATGAGCATTTCAGGCTTACACTTGGTGTTAATAATATAGGAGACGTTTATCCAGACAGAAACAATCCTTCAACACCGGCTTTTACTAACACAACGCCAACATTATCTCCAGCGCCAAGCACAGATTTAACTAATGCCAATCAGTTTGCCTATTCAAGAGCTGTTTCACAATTTGGGTTAAACGGAAGATTTGGTTTCGCACGTTTGAGCTTTAAATTTTAAAGTAAAATAAAGAAATCATTGCGAATCCGCGTCTTCGCACTGATTTTTTTAAATCATTTTAATCCTTTAATCTGTGGCTGAATTTTTATTTAATGTTAAATAATTACATTTCTATTTGGTAGTTTAAAAATAGTTACTACATTTACTCTATCAAATTAGTAGAATTAAAAATAGAGAATTTTTAATTAATACAATTTTATAAAATGAAAACGATAGCAGACAAAATGATGATGTGTTGTATGATGAGCCAATGTGCTCCAACCTGCTGTTGCCAAAAGTGAAAGATAAAATCTTTGTTATAGTTAAACTATAAACCCTTTTGGTAAGCCAGCCAAAAGGGTTTTTTTATTTCACCATTTTAAAATTATAATCATGAAAACACTAGATAAAAATTCGAAAACAATACAGTGGTTATCAGACATAGAATCCAACTCGATACAAGATATACAGACAGAAACAATGCAACATGAAGAATTCTATTTAACAGATCAAAAAACATTACTATTTCAAATGTATGAACTAGAAGAAGAAGATCTTTTTGTTTAAAAATAAAGTAATTACAATTTCAAAAACATATTAATAATATCAAAAAAACTAAGAAATCATGAGCACACAAAAATTTGCAACAAACGCACTACACGCAGGACACGATGTTACTAAAAATGCAGGAACTAGAGCAGTGCCTATTTATCAGACATCATCATATGTTTTTAACAATTCAGATCATGCAGCCAATTTATTTGGTCTTGCCGAAGCCGGATTTATTTACACAAGATTAAACAATCCAACCAATGATGTTTTAGAACAACGGCTGGCTGCGCTTGAAGGCGGAATTGGCGCTGTAGTTACAGCTTCTGGAGCATCGGCAATCTCCACAACTTTCTTAACTTTGCTAAAATCGGGAGATCATATTGTAGCATCAAACAGTTTGTATGGAGGAACTTATAACTTATTAAAAGTAACGCTGCCAAGATTAGGAATTACTACAACATTTGTAGATCCATCAAAAGCAGAAAACTTTACAAAGGCTGCAAAAGAAAATACAAGAGCCTTTTTTGTAGAATCATTAGGAAATCCAAAACTTGATGTATTAGATTTAAAAGCAATTTCGGCGGAAGCAAAAGCCTTCAAAGTACCTTTTATAGTAGACAATACAGTTGCGACACCTTATTTATTGAACCCAATAAAATACGGAGCCGATATTGTAATTCACTCTTTAACTAAATATATTTCTGGAAACGGAACTTCATTAGGAGGTGTAATTGTAGACGCAGGAAATTTTGACTGGTCAAACGGAAAATTTCCTGAGTTTACAGAGCCTTCTGCTGGATATCATGGTTTAGTATATCACGAAGCTTTAGGAAATGCAGCCTTTATTGCAAAAGCAAGAATAGAAGGACTGCGCGATTTTGGAGCAGCATTGAGTCCATTTAATGCATTTCAGATTATTCAAGGATTAGAAACATTACCAATTAGAATTAAGAAACACAGTGAAAATGCTTTGGCACTTGCCGAATGGTTAGAAAAACAAGATGAGGTAGTCTGGGTAAATTATCCAGGTTTAAAAAATAATAAATATTATAATTTAGCCAAAGAATATCTTCCAGAAGGACAAAGCGGTGTTATCACTTTTGGATTAAAAGGCGGTTTTGATGCTGCTAAAAAAGTAGTTGATCAAACAAAACTATTCTCGCTTTTAGCCAATATCGGCGATACAAAATCACTGATTATTCATCCAGCAAGCACAACACACCAGCAATTAACAGATAATGAACAAATAGAAACAGGAGTTTCAAAAGATTTGATTCGTCTTTCTGTTGGAATTGAAGCTATCGAGGATTTAATTGCAGACCTTGAAACTGTTTTTGCAAGCGTTACACAATCACAATACAGTATCAATAAAAATTAGGTTTTTTTGTTTTTTGTTTAAAAATTGCCTTTAGCAATGTGAATTTTGCTAGAGGTAATTTTTTATGAAAAGTATATATAAAGATTTAAACCATATAAGTGATATAAGTAAATTTAAGAAAGAGATGGAGTTTAGTATAAAGCTTTAATATGAACTTATATCATTTATATGGTTAATTAATTTAAAATTTAAAATTATGTCGAAGCTTAAAATAAACATTATTCTTTTTGGAATTGGAAATATCGGAAGCACTTTGATCAATCAGATTATAGAAAGTCAGGAATTTTTTCTTAAAAATAAGAACATCGATTTTCATTTTCCAATTATAACCAATTCAACAGTTGCTTTTTTTGAAAAAGAAGGTGTTGGTTATGCGTGGGAAACCAATTTTTTAGAGATGGCAGTTCCGTTTAAAGTGCAAGACATTATTGAATTTGCCAAAGAAAACGAATTTGAAAATCTAATTGCAGTAGACGCCACGGCAAGTGACGAATTGATTGTTCATTATAATACGTTGATCCAAAACGGATTTAATATTGTAGCGGTAAATAAAAAAGCCAACACACTGCCAATTGATTTATATAAAGAACTGCGTGCAGATTTAAAAAAATACGACAAAGAGTTTTTGTATGAAACATCAGTTGATACTGGTTTTCCGGTTTTGCAGACTTTAAGAGATCTATATTATTCGGGTGAAAAAATCACTAAGATAAGAGGTGTTTTTTCAGACAACCTGAGTTATGTTTTTAATAGATTTTCATCAGAAGAAACTTCGTTCTCTTCTGTTCTAAAAGATGCCAGTCTTCTGGGTTTAATGCGATCTACTTTTAAAGAAGATTTATCTGGAAATGATACAGCAAGAAAATTATTGATTCTAACAAGAGAAATGGGAAAAGACTTTGAACTTTCAGACATCAAAATCCATCCTTTTATTACAGAAGAACATTTGGAGAAAAATGGTGTGCTAAATAAAGAAGCAGTAGACCGATCTTTTAAAATTGCTAAAATAACCCAGGCCGATGATCATGTTTTGAGATATGTAGGAGAATTTGATGTAGAGAAGAATACACTTGAAGTCAAATTAGTTTCAGAACGTATTACCACAGCGATAGGACAGTTGAAAGGTTCAGACACTCTTTTTGAGATTTATACAAAGTCTTACGCTAATGATCCGATAGTAATAAAAAGCGCTTCGGCATGTAAGCAGGCAATTTCTCGAGGAATTATAGCTGATATTTTAAAAGTAGCAGAAAAAATTAAAAATAAAGAAGCAGTTTGGTCGTAAAGCCCTCTTAAATAGAAATAAGAAAAAAAGTTCTTTGATAAACTGATTTGTGGAAATGATTTGAACGCCTAAAAGAGTTTAAAATTGTAAGATTTAACCTGTGTTTAGTGAAAATAAGTTTTTGTAAGATGTTTTTTAACGTTAAAAGGTTGTTTTTTAACGTTTTTTGTAATTAAATTCCTCATTTTTATTTGTATGATAAAAAAAATATTTGCATATTTGTAATACCCAAAAGCTACTAATCAAAATGAATTTAAAAGTCTACAAGATGTTTTGCGCCATTTCGGAAGAAACCGTTATTGGGTCGACTATTGCTTAAAAAAATTGTACAAACAATATTCATATAGCAAAGCCTCCCAATAATATTTAGGAAGCTTTTTTAATTATACATAAAATGCAAGAAATTTTTAAAATATCATATAAATCACAGATGAATAAATCCCTACAGATGGACATTAAGATGTTTAACGTCGCACGTATTTGTGTACGCGTCTGTTGATACTAAAAGTATATATAAGTTGTAAAAAACTTAAACCCTTTTGGTATTTTGATCCAAAAGGGTTTTTTTTATTCCATTTGATGAGGTAACAATAAGATAAACAAATAATAAAGATTACAAAACTAGAACAAACTTAAACTTAAATATCATGAGCACAGTAAACTACTTAACAAAGACATTTTCAACATTGAAAAATTGGAGAGCAAAAAGAAACAATCCGCCGCCACCAGTAAACGAATTAATACACCCAAGTTTTGGCATCACAGAAACGGATAAAAATGCAGTAAAAAAAGCACCAAATTCTTTATTGTTTTTGATGTATTCTAAAGAAAATGAAACACTTTTTATCTAAATCAAAAGTGTTACGCAAATAGGGTGAAAACCGCTTAATTTTACTGGGCAGATTGTTCGGTAAATTTTTGCGTATACAATATTCATGTTGTGTAATCTGTAAAGAAATTGGGAATCAGTTTCGATAAAATTTGCTTGTTTAAGAAAATTGTAGTTAATTTGCACCATTAAGTTCAAAAACGTATTGAAATGTTATAAAGAAAGGACGAGGGATTAGACCCGATGAATCCTTAGCAACCCTTCGTTAACGCGAAGAAGGTGCTGCATTCTACCACGCCCAAACGTGGAAAGATAACAACAAGAATTTTTCTAGTTTCGTCTAGACTTTCTTTCTAATATTTCCACATACAAATCAATAATACAACAGATTTGAAAATTGGAAAATATATCTAACTCTATAAACATACAAAATTTCACCACAGAAAATGGTGTAGTTTATCATTCGTTACCCTTAACTTTTACTATTTCTGGCTTGCCATTACATAGCGCGCCTATCGTTTTGGTCAATCATGCCTTAACAGGAAATGCTGAGGTTACGGGCGAAAATGGCTGGTGGAATGACTTAATCGGACCAGATAGAACTATTGATACGAATATTTATACCGTATTAGCATTCAATGTTCCAGGAAACGGAAACGATACTTTTTTCATTGAAAATTATCAGGATTTTACAGCTAGAGATATTGCTCGAATTTTCATAAAAGGACTTAAGCTTCTTGATGTAGAACAAGTTCACACCATTATTGGAGGTTCTGTTGGTGGCGGAATTGCTTGGGAAATATTGGCATTAGAACCAAATATTACTCAAAATTTAATTCCAATTGCAACCGACTGGAAATCGACCGACTGGATGATTGCCAATTGCTATTTGCAAGAGCAAATCCTGAACAATTCTTCAAAACCAATTGAAGATGCCAGAATTCACGCAATGTTGTGCTATAGATCTCCCGAATCATTCAAAGAAAAATTTCAACGTACAATAAATGAGAATCTTTCCATTTTTAATATTGAAAGCTGGCTTGCACATCACGGAGAAAAATTACAAAAGAGATATCAATTATCATCATACAAATTGATGAATCAATTACTCAAAACCATTGATATTACCAGAAATAGCCACGATTTTAAAACTTTAATGTCTAAAACAAATGCAACGATTCATATAATCGGAATCAACTCGGATTTGTTTTTTACACCAAAAGAAAATCGTGAAACATACGAAGAATTAAAACGCTTCAAAGACAATGTTTATTACAGCGAAATAGATTCAATTCACGGACATGACGCTTTTTTAATCGAGTACAAACAATTAGACCATTTACTTGCCGATATTTTTAAGGCAGAAACAATAAAAAGATAAAATGAAAGTATTAAAATTTGGAGGTAGATCGTTAGCAAACGGTGAAGGACTTAGTAAAGTTGTTTCAATCATTACAGATAAAATAAATCAGGGGGAGAAAATTACTGTTGTAGTTTCTGCCCGCGGGAACGCAACAGATGAATTGGAAGATATTTTAACAATTGCCTCTAAAAATGGAAATTATAAGCCATTATTAGAAAGTTTTAAAGCATACCAAATTTCAGATTATCCGCAAGTTGATTTATCTGAAGAATTTAATGTTTTAGACAAACTTTTTGAAGGAGTTAGTTTAATTGGTGATTACAGTAGTAAAATTAAAGATCAGATTTTGTCTAAAGGCGAATTGCTTTCGGCTAAATTATTGACTGCCATTTTGATTGAAAAAGGTGTTCCTGCAAATTTTGTTGATACAAGACATTTGCTAAAAACCGATTCTAAATTTGGAGATGCACAGCCTTTAGAACAGCTTTCTAAGAAAAATGTTGTGAACTATTTTAAAGAGCACAACGGAGAAACAGTAAATGTAGTAACAGGTTTCATTGGTTCAAACAACAACAACGACACAACTACGCTGGGAAGAAACGGAAGTAACTACACCGCTTCTTTAATTGCCAATTACTTAAATGCCGAAGAGCTTCAGAACTTTACACACGTTGACGGAATTTACACCGCAAATCCTGATTTGGTTGCAGACGCCAAAAAAATCGAATTTTTATCTTTTAATGAAGCAAACGAATTAGCGAATTTTGGCGCAACAATTCTGCATGCAAAAACGATAATTCCTTTATTAGAAAAAAACATTCCGCTTCGAATTTTAAATACTTTTAATCACGAAAACAGAGGAACTCTAATTACTTCAGATTCTACGAAAGAAGGAATTAAAACACTTTCTGTTCTTGAAAATGTTTCTTTGGTAAATCTTGAAGGTCGTGGATTACTTGGAAAAGCTGGTGTTGATGCTAGAATTTTTAAAGTAATGGGCGATCATAATATCAGTGTAAGTATTATTTCGCAAGGTTCTTCAGAAAGAGGAATTGGTTTGGTTGTCGCTACAAATCAAGCAACAACTGCAATGGTCGAATTAGAAAAAGAGTTCGAAAATGACTTTTATTCTAAAGATGTGAACCAAATCACGGTAACAGATAATGTTTCGGTTATTTCGATTATCGGACAAGATTTGAGTACGTTTCATAAACCTTACACAGCTTTAATCAAAAACAAAATTGTTCCGATATTATTTAATAATACCGTTACAGGGAAAAACGTGAGTTTAGTTGTTAAGAAATCAGAACTTAATAGAGCTTTGAGTGTTATTCACGGAGAGATTTTTGGAGTTTCAAAAAAGATCAACATTGCCGTTTTTGGACACGGATTAGTTGGAGGAACTTTAATTAATCAAATATTAGAATCGGCTGCAGCAATCGAAAAACGCAAAGGAATTAAGCTGAATGTTTTTGCTATCGCGAATTCTAAAAAAGTGATTTTAGACAAAAAAGGAGTTACTTCAGATTGGAAAAATGAGATTCAAAACAATGGAATTGAATACACTATTAACGATGTTATCGTCTACGCGAATGAGCACCATTTAGAAAACTTAATAGCAATTGATAATACTGCAAGTGCAACTTTCGTAGAAAATTATATTTCTTTTATTGAAAGCAGTTTCGACTTGATTTCGTCAAACAAAGTGGCGAATACTTTGAGTTATGGTTTCTATAAAGAGTTGAGAAAATCTTTAGCAGAAAATCAAAAGAATTATTTGTACGAAACCAATGTTGGTGCAGGATTACCATTAATAGATACGATAAAATTATTACACCTTTCGGGTGAAAATATCACAAAAATTAAAGGAGTTTTCTCGGGAACTTTGAGTTATTTATTCAATAATTTCTCTGCAAAAGAGGCTCCGTTTAGTGAGATTTTGAAAGAAGCAATTGATAACGGTTACACAGAACCAGACCCACGTGAAGATTTATGTGGTAATGACGTGGGAAGAAAATTATTGATTTTGGCAAGAGAATTAGATTTGCAAAATGAGTTTGAAGAAATCTCAATTCAGAATTTAATTCCAGAACATTTACGTGACGGAAATGTGTCTGACTTCTTGACAAAATTAAAAGAATTTGATCCGATTTACGAAAAGATAAAAGCCGATCAAAAACCAAATCATGTATTGAGATACATTGGTGAATTGTCTGGAGATTTGCAAAATGACAAAGGAATTCTAGAAGTAAAATTAGTCTCAGTTCCTTCAGATACGGCACTAGGCGGATTAAAAGGTTCAGATTCTTTCTTCGAAATTTATACAGAGTCTTACGGAGACAGACCAATCGTAATTCAGGGAGCCGGTGCAGGTTCTGCCGTTACAGCAAGAGGGGTTTTTGGAGATATTTTAAGATTGTCTGATAAAGAATAAATGCAATTTTAGATTTAAGACGCATACTTTGTCATTGCGAGGAACGAAGCAAACACATTTGCTGCATCAAGCTTTGTAGATGGATATTAGTGAGGTTGCTTCGTTCCTCGCAATGACAAGAAAAAAAAGAAAAAAAACAACTAATAAAACAATATAATGATACCATTAAATGAACTTGCCATTTTTATTTTGGCTGCGCTATTACTTGTAATTACGCCAGGTCCAAATATGATGTATCTTATTTCACGCTCGATTACTCAAGGTAAAAAAGCAGGAATAATTTCGCTGGCAGGTATTATTTTTGGGATTTTCTTTCATATTATTTTGGTTTCTTTTGGGATAACAGCATTACTTTTTGCCGTACCTTTTGCCTATAACATTCTTAAGATATTGGGGGTTGTTTATCTACTTTATTTGGCTTTTCAGGCAGTAAGACCAAACGGCAAAAATATTTTTCAGGCTAGTGAAGGAATGACAATTGATAAACCAAGAAAATTGTTTAGCATTGGATTTCTGACAAGCTTATTAAATCCTAAAATTGCTGTTTTTTACTTGTCATTTTTTCCTCAATTTATAAAGCCAGAATATGGATCTGTTATGACACAAAGTCTTGAATTAGGTATAACTCAGGTTTTGGTAAGCTTTAGCATCAATTTTGCAATTGTATTAACAGCATCAAAGATTGCCTCATTTTTTGCACAAAATCCAGCTTGGTTAAAAGTGCAGAAATGGTTTATGGCAGGAGTTTTAACTTCTATGGCGGTAAAAATGGCATTCGCGAAAGCAAAATAATAAAGATTAAAAATAAAAACACAGAGAAAGAAATATGAATATCATTTTTATTTTAATTGGAATGAATGTGACAATCATATTTTTATTTGATAGAAATAAATTAGAAGATAAGGGTTGGTTTTATAGACTGTTGAGTTTAAATATATTATTGTTTTTAATTGCATTAACTTGTTTATTAACTCGTTTTGGAAAACATACAGCAGTAAGTTCTTTATTTATACCATTGATTGCACAAGGTATTTATTATGGATTAAGTAAATTATTTTATCTAAAAATGGATAGAAACGCTGTAGATACTTTCTGGACCATGGATAGCAGGTTATTTAAAGACGGTTGGTTTAATTTTATATTCTATCTTATTTCAATATTACTTTTTCTATTCGTTTTATGAGATGTCAGACATTTCATAAATTATTAAAAAAAATAACAACACAATGAAAGTAACACTAAACAGAGTAAACGACGATTATCATTTTAAAATAAAAAATGAACGTGGTCATGTTGTCGATGTTGACAGCAGAGCAGAATTTGGAGGAAGTGACTTAGGTGCAAGTCCGATGGAGCTGGTTTTAATGGGCGTTGCAGGATGCAGTGCAATCGATATGATTTCGATATTAAAAAAACAGCGTCAGGAAATAACTTCATTCAATGCTGAGGTCGAAGGAACTCGCGTGCAGATTGACGAAGCAAAACCTTTTAAGGAAATTGATGTAGTTTTCTATTTAGAAGGTGATATTAATCCAGAAAAAGCGCAGCGTGCAGCACAGCTTTCTTTCGAAAAATATTGTTCAGTTGCCAAAACAGTTGAACCAACAGCTACAATAAATTACAAAGTTGTCTTGAATAACGAGGAATTAAAATAATTAGAAAATTGGTCAATTTGAGAATTAGATAATTCTTTGGCTAGCTATTAAATTAAGGAAAGGCGATTCAAAAGATATTTTAAAAATCTTTAGCGGAACTCTGCGCTTACTTTGCGAAGCTCTGTGAAATAGTCCTTCAAAAAACAAAAAAGAAAATGAACGAACAAGAATTTGGTTTCGAAACCGAAGCCATCAGAACACAATTAGAAAGATCGCAGTTTTTAGAGCATTCAACACCTCTATATTTATCATCAAGTTTTGTATTTGAAGATGCAGAAGATATGCGTGCTTCTTTTACAGAAGAAAAAGAAAGAAATATTTACAGCCGTTTCAGCAATCCAAACACAACTGAGTTTGTAGATAAAGTTTGCAAAATGGAAGGAGCAGAAGCGGGTTATGCTTTTGCAACCGGAATGGCGGCAGTTTATTCTACTTTGGCTGGACTTTTAAATGCAGGAGATCACATTGTTTCGGTTGGAAGCGTTTTCGGTTCAACTCACGCATTGTTTATGACTTATTTCCCGAAATGGAATATCGAAACTTCTTATTTTGATATTAATAAGCCAGAAACCATCGAGAGTTTTATAAAACCAAACACAAAGATTTTATACGCAGAATCTCCGACAAATCCAGCTGTAGATATTATCGATTTAGATTTATTAGGAACAATAGCTAAGAAACATAATTTGATATTAATTATCGATAATTGTTTTGCAACGCCATATATTCAACAGCCAATTAAACACGGCGCGCATGTAGTAGTACATTCGGCAACAAAACTAATGGACGGTCAAGGCCGCGTTTTAGGTGGAGTTGCAGTTGGAAGAGAAGATTTAATCAGACAGATTTATTTGTTTTCAAGAAATACAGGTCCAGCTTTATCGGCATTTAATGCTTGGGTTTTATCTAAGAGTTTAGAAACTTTAGCCGTTCGTGTTGAAAAACACTGCGAAAATGCTTTAGTTGTAGCTGCCTTTTTAGAAAATCACCCGAATGTAAAAAGCGTTAAATATCCGTTTTTGAAATCGCATCCGCAACATGAAATTGCTAAAAAGCAAATGAGTTTAGGCGGAAACATCGTAGCTTTTGAAATTAAAGGCGGCATCGAAGCAGGAAGAAAATTCCTTGATAAAATCAAACTATGTTCGTTGTCTGCCAATTTAGGAGATACAAGAACAATTGTAACGCATCCTGCTTCTACAACACACAGTAAATTGTCTGTTGAAGAAAGATTAGCGGTAAGTATTACAGATGGTTTGGTAAGAGTTTCAGTAGGTTTAGAAACAGTAAAAGATGTAATTGCCGATTTAGAGCAGGCGCTTTCTTAAAGTTTTTACCCACATAATATAGTAGAACAACGATTTTTGACTGTAAATTAATTACTGTTAAAAATCGTTGTTTTGTTTTAATGATTGTTTAGAGAAAAAGTATATTTTTGTGATTAACCAAGAATAAAACGATTATAAAACTTAAAACCAATTTTAAATATGAGTAACTCTATTTACATTCTCGATGACAATTTGTTAGCTTCTTCTGGAGCCCGTTTTTTAAACTACATTATAGACGTTATTTCGTTTGTAGTTCTATTTTTTTTAATAATTATGTTTTTAGGTGTTCTTATAGGTTTGTTTGAATTAACTGGTTTAGGAGCCTGGTTGGACAATTTAGGAGATTTAGGATGGAATATTATCGGAATCATAATATTAATGTCTTATTATCTAATGACAGAAGGTCTTTTGGGTAGATCTTTAGGTAAGTTTATTACAGGAACAGTTGTTGTTGATGAAAATGGAGAAAAACCAGATTTTGGAACCATTCTTAAAAGAAGTCTGTGCCGTTTAATTCCATTTGATGCTTTCTCATTCTTAGGAAGCAGAGGCTGGCATGATTCAATGTCTGATACTTATGTAGTAGATAAAAAAGCTTTAGATGAAAGTGTTAAGATGTTTCAT
Source organism: Flavobacterium sp. MC2016-06 (assembly GCF_009711165.2). Taxonomy (GTDB): domain Bacteria; phylum Bacteroidota; class Bacteroidia; order Flavobacteriales; family Flavobacteriaceae; genus Flavobacterium. Next base: position 183,496 of record NZ_WMID02000002.1, read on the forward strand.
GAGCTTAAGTTAATTGGTATTGAAGCAGAATAAAAATTATTTTAAAACCGTATTTCAATTTTCTTTAATCGGAAATAAGTATAAAATTGTTTGATGAATTTGAACTAACGAAGTAATTTGATAGAATTAGTAGAATTTAATTTTGATCTGTTATTTTTCTCATTTAAAAAGCCTATTTTTGTTGCAGAAAAATATACAGTGATTTAGGAAAGAAATCTAAAATCTAAAATCAACAATTTAAAATTTTTACACGTGCTTTCAAAGAAAACAAAATACGGAATTAAAGCTTTAACTTATTTGGCCAGACGCGAAAATAACGAGCCTGTACAAATTGCTGAAATCGCAAAAAGCGAACACATTTCGATTAAGTTCTTAGAAAGTATTTTATTGCTTTTAAGAAACTCTGGTTTTCTTGGGGCAAAAAAAGGAAAAGGAGGTGGTTATTACTTAATCAAAGATCCAAAAGATATCAGTATGGCAAAAGTCTACCGTATTTTAGAAGGTCCGATTGCTTTGCTTCCGTGTGCGAGTCACAACTTTTATGAAAGATGTGATGATTGCGATGACGAATCTACTTGTGCAGCACGTCGTTTAATGACAGAAGTAAGAGATAATACACTTAAAATATTAGAAAGTAATTCTCTCGCAGATATAGCTTTTTAAATTTAAACCATATAAGTGATGTAAGGCAATATAAGCTTTGCGTAAAAAGTTTAAACCATATAAGTAATACAAGTTTTTTAAATGAACTTATATTACTTATATGGTTTAAAAATTTTATATAGTTTTAAAAAACAAGTTTGTAGCCTACTATAAATAGCATTACAGCAATAGCATTTCTAAGGAATAAATCTGGAACTTTTCCGCTAAGCATACTTCCCATGTAAATTCCAGGAAGAGAACCTAACAATAATTGTCCCAATAAACCTAAATCTAAACTTCCCATAGAAGCGTGTCCAATTCCTGCAACAAGCGTTAAAGGTACGGCGTGAGCAATTTCAGTTCCAACCAATTTTGGTGTTGGTAAAAGTGGATATAAAAAAAATAAAGTAACAGTTCCAAGTGCGCCAGCTCCAATAGAAGTAAGTGTTACAGTTGCTCCTAATAAAACACCAATCGTTATAGTTAGTACGTTTTGAGTTGTACTTTCTGTATGAAATCTGTCTCCCGCGTGTTTTTTAGAAAACGCCATGATTTTATTTTTAAACAAAATAGCAATCGAAGTAAACAGCAATGCCCAGCCCAAACTGTACTTAATTAAAGCATTCATCGCCGTAACATCGGTTTTGATACTGTTCAATATCCATAAAGTGATTAAAGCAGCTGGAACACTTCCTAAAGAAAGCCATCCTGTAATTTTCCAGTTGATATTGTTCTTTTTGTTGTGAACATATACACCGCCAATTTTTGTAAAAGCAGCATACAATAAATCGGTACCAACAGCAGAAGTAGGAGGAATACCAAACCACAATAAAATTGGCGTCATCAATGAGCCGCCGCCTACACCAGTCATTCCTACGATAAACCCAACGAACAAACCTGCAATTACAAGACCTATTTGAAAATCCATAAATAAAAAAAATTTCGTCAAAAATAATAACTAATTTACGATAATCCTATATATTTAGTAGAGTATATGTTGTGTGTTTTGATTATTTTTGTTAAATATTTGTTTTTTAGCAGTTTAAAATGTGTGTTGTTTTTCCATTCTGTCCAATTTTATAATAAAAAAAGTAAGTTTTATTTTAATGGTTTGGAATTCAGCTATTTTTTGAATTAAAAAATCGAAATATGTTTTGTTATTTATAAATAAATACTAATTTTGCGTAGTAATCTATTAAGCCGATAGGGTAATAGTTTTAAAAGCAGTTATTTTAAATGAATATGGGGAAAGAATTAGAAATAAACGCAGTTGAAATAAAGTCTGAAGTTTCTTTTAAAGAGAGATTGTGGGTTATAATTCCGGTTACTTTATTAGTAGGATTACTAATTACCCTTGTGTATAATCACTATTCGGAGTTTTCATGGAATGGTTTGGCAGAAGGATTTAACCAAGAGTTTTTGGTTTTTTTCTTAATTGGAGTTTTTGCTCAATTAGTAGATGGAACTTTAGGAATGGGTTATGGGGCGACTTCAACTTCTTTTTTATTGGCATACGGAGTACCGCCAGTAGTGAGTTCTACAGCAGTTCACGTTTCAGAAATGTTTACAACAGGCGCATCTGCGATTTCGCACCACCGTTTTGGAAACATCAATAAAAAATTGGTAAAGCATTTATTGATTCCGGGAGTTTTAGGTTCAATTACAGGAGCTTATTTATTATCAGATGTTATTAATGGTGATGTTATAAAGCCATTTATTGCGGTCTACATGATTGTACTGGCAGTAATTATTATTAGAAAAGCGTTATTAAAAAATATAGCTAAAAAGAAAACTAAAAAATTAAATTTCTTAGCCGCTTTTGGAGGTTTTATGGATTCGGTAGGTGGCGGAGGCTGGGGGCCAATTGTAACTTCTACATTATTAGGAAGAGGAAGAAACCCAAGATATACAATCGGATCTGTAAACGCTGCCGAATTTGCGGTTTCATTTGCAAGTGGAATTACTTTTATGCTTTTTGGAGGAATCCACGGCTGGCAGGTAATTTTTGGTTTGATTTTAGGAGGAGTAATATCTGCGCCATTAGCAGCATTTTTAGTAAATAAAATTAAAAGAAAACCAATGATGATTGCGGTTGGAATATTAATCATTTTATTGAGTTTAAAAACATTATCTAAATTATTGTAATAATAATTTTAGGAAGGAAAGAGAATATGAGTGCGACAATTATTGAATCATTATTAGAAAAAACAAAAGACTTTACACTGGAAGAAACATTAGCTTTTTTAGCTACTGAATATCCAAATAAAGTAATTTTTTCTACTTCATTTGGCCAAGAAGATCAGGTAATTACTGATTTTATCTTCAAAAATGAAATCCCAATCACGGTTTTCACTTTAGATACCGGAAGATTGTTTCAAGAAACTTATGATGTTTTTCACAGAACATTAAAAAAGTATAAAAAACAAATCGAAGTGTATTTCCCGGAAGCTTCGGCGGTTGAGAATTTACTTCAAACAAAAGGACCGAATAGTTTTTATGAATCGGTTGAGAACAGAAAAGAATGCTGTTTTATTCGAAAAGTAGTTCCGCTAAGAAAAGCTTTAGCAGGAAATTCAGTTTGGATAACAGGTTTAAGAGCCGAACAATCAGAAAACAGACACGATTTAAATCTGTTTGAATATGATGGAGGTTTCGAAATTATCAAATTCAATCCGTTATTAAAATGGACTTTAGAAGAAGTAGAAAATCATCTAAAAGAATTTAATGTTCCTCAGAATGCTTTACATAAACAAGGTTTCGTAAGCATTGGATGTGCGCCTTGTACAAGAGCAATTACTGAAGGAGAAGATATCAGAGCCGGAAGATGGTGGTGGGAATCAAGCCATAAAGAATGCGGTTTACACGGTGCAAAAAAAGAGTAAACAGCATAGAATAAAGAATAAGAAATAGAATAACAATAGTTTTAGATTCAACAACTTGAAACCTGAAACTTGAAACAAAAAAATAACAAGAATGAGTTCAGTATTAAAAACAAACGCTTTAGAGAGTGAAGCAATATACATTTTCAGAGAAGTAATTTCACAGTTTGACAAACCGGTTTTACTTTTTTCTGGAGGAAAAGATTCTATAACATTAGTGCGTTTGGCACAAAAAGCATTTTTCCCTGCAAAGATTCCGTTTCCTCTATTGCACGTTGATACAGGACACAATTTCCCTGAAACAATTGCTTTCAGAGATAAATTGGTTGAAGAATTAGGATTAGAATTAATCGTTCGTAATGTTCAGGATGCAATTGACGAAGGAAAAGTAGTGGAAGAAACTGGAAAATATTCTAGTAGAAACAGTCTTCAAACTATTACACTTTTAGATGCAATTGAAGAATTTAAGTTTGATGCTTGTATTGGTGGCGCGCGTCGAGATGAGGAAAAAGCTAGAGCAAAAGAACGTATTTTCTCAGTTCGTGATGATTTCGGACAATGGGACGAAAAAAATCAAAGACCTGAGTTGTTTGATATTTTGAATGGAAAAATAGAAAATGGTCAAAACGTTCGTGTTTTCCCAATTTCAAACTGGACAGAATTAGACGTTTGGAGTTACATCGAAAAAGAACACATCGAGATTCCATCGATCTATTTCTCACATAAAAGAAAAGTTTTTTTGAGAGACGGTTTAATCTGGTCACATTCTCCTTTTGTGTATCAGGAAGAAGACGAACAAATCGAAGAAAGAATTGTTCGCTTCAGAACCGTTGGAGATATGACTTGTACAGCCGCAGTTGATTCTTACGCAGCAACTATTCAAGAAGTTGTTGGAGAAATCAGAACTTCAACTATTTCTGAAAGAGGAGCCAGAATCGATGATAAACGTTCTGAAGCTGCAATGGAAAAAAGAAAACAACAAGGATATTTTTAATTCAATTAAAAATTAGGAATTAAAAATTAAAAGTAAAGAATCAAAAAAACATACAGCTTTAAACTTTAGTTCAAAGGAAAGCAACTTTAAACTTGAAACCTGAAACTAAAAAATTAAACCTGAAACAAAATATTACAGAATGGACGTTTTAAAAATAGCAACAGCAGGAAGTGTAGATGACGGAAAAAGTACTTTGATTGGAAGATTATTGTATGATACAAAATCATTGACAACAGATAAAATCGAGGCAATCGAAAAAAGCAGTAAACAAAAAGGATACGATTATCTTGATTTCTCGTTAGCAACAGATGGTTTGGTAGCAGAAAGAGAGCAAGGAATCACAATTGATGTGGCGCATATTTATTTTTCGACTGCAAAGAAAAGTTACATTATTGCCGATACTCCGGGTCACGTAGAATATACCAGAAACATGGTTACAGGAGCTTCAACTTCTCAGGTTTCTATTATTTTAATTGATGCGAGAAAAGGTGTTATAGAGCAAACGTACCGTCACTTTTTTATCAATAATTTATTGAGAGTAAAAGAAGTAATAGTTGCCATTAACAAAATGGATTTAGTTGATTATTCGGAAGAAGTTTTCAATAAAATCAAAGCCGATTTTCAAGCTTTAAATGCTAAAAGTACTTTTAAAGAACAAAACGTAAGTTACATTCCGTTAAGTGCAATCAACGGTGGAAACGTTGTTGATAAATCTGAAAATATGACTTGGTACGATGGTCAAACTGTTTTAGAACATTTAGAAGGATTACATGCTCATGATGTTTACGAAGCAGGGAAAGCGCGTTTCCCAGTTCAAACAGTGATTCGTCCAAAAACAGAAGAATACCACGATTTTAGAGGTTATGCTGGAAAATTATACGGAAACTCAATTAAAGTTGGAGATGCTGTAACAGTTCTTCCTTCTTTAACAGAATCGAAAGTAACAAAAATTCACTTTTTCGATAAAACGTATGATGAAGCCGTTGCAGGTTCTTCAGTTACAATCGAATTAGAAAATGATATCAATGTAACAAGAGGTGATATGATTGTAAAATCATCAGAACTTCCAAAAATTGAAAAAGAAATTACAACTACAGTTTGTTGGATGGACAGTAAAAAACTGGTTGCAGGAACAAAATATATTGTTCAACACAATACAAACTCAGTTTTGGCAAAAGTAGAAAGTATCAAAAATACAATCTCAACAGATTATTCTGGAACCAAAGAAGCTACGCAATTAGCGATCAACGAAATTGGAGAAGTAACAATCAAATTGAGCAAGCCTTTATATTTTGATGCTTATAACGATAATAAATCAAACGGCGCTTTTATCTTAATTGATACCGCAACAAACACAACTGCAGGAGTTGGATTTATCCGATAGTTGATAGTTTTTGGTTTTTAGTTGATAGTTATTCAGCCAACAGCAAACCATAAACAACCAACCATAAACTATAAACTAAAAGAAAATGGAAAGTTTTAGAACAGAAATAGAAAATCCGATAGTTCAAAAAGAGATTATCGATCTTGAAAAAAAGATTCACTTATTCCGTGGAGGAAAAATTGATGATGAGCGTTTTCGTAGTTTACGTTTAGCACGTGGAATTTACGGACAACGTCAGGAAGGCGTGCAAATGATTCGTATTAAATTGCCTTACGGTAAAGTTACAAGCGAACAATTGACACGTATAACTAAAGTTTCTGATGAATATTCTACAGGACGTTTGCATATTACAACGCGTCAGGATATTCAGATTCACTATGTGAGTTTAGACAGAACACCAGAACTTTGGGCAAATTTGGCTAAAGACGATGTTACGTTGCGTGAAGCTTGTGGAAACACAGTCCGTAATATTACAGCAAGCGAATTGGCTGGTGTAGATGCAGACGAACCATTTGATGTTTCGCCTTATGCACACGCTTTATTTCAATATTTATTAAGAAACCCAATCTGTCAGGAAATGGGACGTAAATTCAAAATTTCGTTCTCTTCTTCAGATGAAGATACAGCCTTGAGTTATTTACACGATTTAGGATTTATTCCGAAAATTGTTGACGGACAAAAAGGTTTCAAAATTATGTTTGGTGGCGGTTTAGGTTCACAACCAGCGCACGCTGAATTACTTTCAGAGTTTGTTCCGGTAAATGAAATCATTCCAACTGCTGAAGGAATCATTCGTATTTTCGACAGATACGGAGAACGTGCAAAAAGAATGAAAGCACGTATGAAGTTTTTGATCAAAGAAATGGGAAGAGATGTTTTCTTGGACTTGGTTGAAAAAGAGAAAAAAGCAATCGCTTTTGAAACATACGAAATAGATACAACTGCTTTTGACGGTGCAATTCCAGAAACTTTATTAGCAGTGCCGCAAGTTACAATTGAAGACACAAAAGCATACGAAGCTTGGAAAGAATCAAACGTAATTGCACAAAAACAAAAAGGGTACTATGCAATTGGAATCAAAGTTTTATTAGGAGATTTTTATACTGATAAAGCGAGATTATTAGCTGATTTAATTAAAAATTACGCAGCAAATGAATTACGTTTTTCATTGCGTCAAAATATTGTAATTCGTCACGTAAAAGAAGAGAATCTTCCTTTCTTTTATCAGGAATTAGCCAAATTGGACTTCGTTCATTTAGGGTATAATTCTACAGTTGACATTACAGCTTGTCCTGGTACAGATACTTGTAATTTGGGGATTGCAAGTAGTACCGGAATAGCTGAAGAATTAGAAAGAGTAATCAATGCTGAATATCCTCAGTACAGAAATAACCGCGAAATTGAGATTAAAATTTCGGGTTGTATGAATGCTTGTGGACAACATAATATGTCGGCAATTGGTTTCCAAGGAATGTCAATCAACTCAGGAAAATTAGTAGCGCCAGCGTTGCAGGTTTTGTTGGGCGGAGGAAAATTAGGAAACGGTCAAGGTCGTTTTTCTGATAAAGTAATCAAAGTACCAAGTCGTAGAGGTCCAGATGCGTTGCGTACAATCTTAAATGATTTTGATGCAAACGGAAACGGACAAAAATTCCTTGATTATTACGATGCAAAAGGAGAGAAATATTTCTATGAAATATTAAAACCTTTCGCAGATGTAACGAATTTGACTGAAGCTGATTTCGTTGACTGGGGAAATGCAGACAACTATGTAAAAGCAGTTGGAGTTGGAGAATGTGCTGGTGTTGTAATTGATTTGGTTGCTACTTTATTATTAGAAGCAAAAGATAAATTAACGTACGCGCAAGAATCTTTCGACGAAGGAAAATGGTCTGATGCCATTTATCACGCTTACGCTGGATTTGTAAATGGTGCAAAAGCATTATTACTTTCAGAAAATGAAAAAACAAACAATCATGCAGGAATTGTAGACTTGTTTGATACTGTTTTCACAGCAACAGCTAAAATTGAATTGCCAACAACATTCAAAGAATTAGTATATCAAATCAATCAAACAGAGCCTTCTGAAGCTTTTGCAAAACAATACATTCAGGAAGGAATTACATTTTTTGATATTATAGAAAAATACAGAGCTCAAGAATTAGAAAATGCTTAATACAATAAAACCCAAAGTAACTTTAGTTGGCGCAGGTCCCGGCGATCCGGATTTGCTTACGCTAAAAGCCGTAAAAGCACTTGCTGAAGCGAATGTGGTTTTGTACGATGCATTGGCAAATGAAGAAATTTTGGCTCACGCTCCGCAAAATGCAATCAAGATTTTTGTTGGAAAAAAAATAGGAAATCACACGTATTCGCAAGATCAAATCAATCAATTGATTGTCGATAATGCTTTAACGTACGGGCATGTGGTACGCCTAAAAGGAGGAGATCCTTTTATTTTCGGACGCGGAAGTGAAGAAATCGAATTTATTGAGAGTTTCGGAATTACAACTTCTGTTGTTCCCGGAATTTCATCTGTAGTTGCAGTGCCGGCAAGTCAAGGTATTTCGATTACAAAAAGAGGCGTTTCAGAAAGTTTTTGGGCAATTACAGGAACAACTTCCGACAGAAAATTATCTTCAGATGTAGCTTTGGCAGCGCAATCGTCTGCAACAGTTGTTATTTTGATGGGAATGCACAAATTGCCTCAAATTATCGATTTGTTTCAAAAAGAAAATAAAGGAAATTTACCCGTTGCGATTATTCAAAACGGAACAACTTCTGAAGAAAAAGTAGGCGTTGGAACAGTTGATTCAATTATAAATATTGTAAAAGAACAAAAATTGAGTTCACCAGCGATTATTGTTCTAGGTGAAGTCGTTCGCGAAAGCAATAAATTAAAAGGGTTTTACGAGGAATTTCTATCAAAAGAAATAGTTCGATAAAATAAAAATCTCGAATGTCTAAAATTTCACCATTTAGTACATTAAGTTAATAAAGCCATGCTTAATATTCCTTAATAACTTAATGGTAAAAAGAAAATTAAGAAAAGTTCTTAATTTTTAAAAAGGCAGATTTAAAGATAAAATCATCTAATTTTGTTTGGATGAAATTAAATTAAAATGGAACAAAACGAATTATATCCAATCTTTTTAAAACTCCATAATCTGAATGTTTTGATTGTGGGCGGAGGAAATGTTGGACTTGAGAAACTTTCTTTTTTATTAAAGTCGAGTCCAAATGCAAATGTTGAGGTTGTTGCAAAACACTTTCATCTTGAGATAAAAGTTTTAGCAGAAAATCATCCTTCACTTAAATTGACAAAGTCGAAGTTTAAAAAGAAAATGCTCAAAAAGCGCCATATGGTAATCGCGTGTACTGATGACTTGGAAGTCAATAAAAGAGTATACGATTTATCCCGAAAGCGTTATTTGATTTGCAATATTGCCGATACGCCAGATTTATGTGATTATTATTTGGGCGGCATCGTAACAAAAGGAAATGTAAAAATTGCCATTTCAACCAACGGAAAATCTCCAACAACGGCCAAAAGGCTAAGAGAATTTTTTGAAGAAGTGATTCCGGAAGATATCAATCAAATGGTTGAAAATCTTAATGAATACCGGAAAACGTTAAAAGGCAACTTTGAAGATAAGGTTAAAAAAATGAACGAAATTACCGCTTCATTAAAAAATAAAGAGTAAAGATTAAGAAGAAATGAATGATATAAATCATTGAAATTAGAATAAATTATTCGTTTCTTTGTATTATTAAGAATGATTATAAACAATACCATAATGATTAAAACAGATATACTTATAATTGGAGCAGGACCAACAGGTTTATTTACCGTTTTTGAGGCAGGATTATTAAAATTAAAATGCCACATTTTAGATGCTTTACCACAACCTGGAGGACAACTTTCAGAATTATATCCAAAAAAACCTATTTATGATATTCCTGGATTTCCAGAAGTATTAGCAGGAGATTTAGTTGATGGATTAATGGAACAAATTAAACAATTTGAGCCAGGTTTTACTTTAGGAGAACGTGCTGAAACAATCGACAAACAAGAAGACGGAAGTTTTATCGTAACGTCAAACAAAGGAACTAAATTTCACGCGCCAGTAATTGCTATCGCTGGAGGTTTAGGAAGTTTTGAGCCACGTAAACCACTTATAGAAGATATCGAGTTTTATGAAGATAAAGGTGTAAAATACTTCATCAAGAATCCGGAGAAATTCAGAGATAAAAGAGTTGTTATTGCAGGAGGAGGAGATTCAGCTTTAGACTGGAGTATTTTCTTGTCAAATGTAGCTTCAGAAGTAACTTTAATTCACCGTAGAAATGAATTTAGAGGCGCTTTAGATTCTGTAGATAAAGTACAGGAGTTAAAAACGGAAGGAAAAATTAAATTAATCACGCCTGCTGAAGTTATAGGAATCAACGGAGCTGAGCATGTTGAATCTCTTGATATCGAAGAAAACGGCGCACACCGTAAAATCGAAACAGATTATTTCATTCCACTTTTCGGATTAACGCCAAAATTAGGACCAATCGCAGACTGGGGATTAGAAATTGAGAAAAACGCGATTAAAGTAAATAACGCATTAGATTATCAAACTAATATTCCTGGAATCTTCGCCATCGGAGACGTTAATACCTATCCAGGAAAATTAAAATTAATCCTTTGCGGATTCCACGAAGCAACCTTGATGTGTCAAGCGGCTTACGGAATCATCAATCCGGGTAAAAAATACGTTTTAAAATATACAACAGTTTCTGGTGTAGACGGTTTTGACGGAACTCGTAAAGAAGCGCCAAAAGCGGTTGTTAAGGCAATAGTTTAATCTGAGGTGCTGAGGTTCTATCCCGATAACTATCGGGACTAAGGTTCTAAGAATTTTTATATATAAAGCTCAAACTTTTAAAGTTTGAGCTTTATTTTTGTTGTATATTTAATCCCAGCGGGATGCCATGTTTATAGAACTAATAACGATTATTGGCAAGAACCCCAGCGGTGTGACATATCGCTCCTCTGGAGCTTTTGTTGAACTGGATAATTGATTTTTGCTATAAACATAATGCTCCTCTGGAGCTTAAAAAAAATTATTATGAGTGACTGGTTTGAAAATTTATCAAAAGAAGAAAAGCAAGAAATTGAAATAGGTCTTAAGCAGGCAGATAATAAAGAGTTTGTTGATCACGAAGAAGTAATGAAGATATTCGAAAAATATAAACAAAAATCAGATCGAGTTTCTAACTTGGAACCTTAGTCACTCAGAACCTCAAAAAAAAATGCCCTTCGACGAAAACAACGCACAAAGAATAAGAACCTTTCTACAACATAAAGAAGCCGATTTTTTCGAAAAGAAAATGTTCGGCGGTCTTGTTTTTATGGTCGATGAAAAATTGTGTTGCGGAACGAGAATAGACAAAAAAGTCGGTGAAAATCTTTTGCTTTGCAGAATCGACGACAAAACGTACGCAGAAGCATTAGAAAGAGACGATATTTTACCAATGCCAAATGCCGAAAGACCAATGAAAAACTACATTTTCATCACCGAAAACGGCTGGAAAAGAAATCAGGATCTAGAATTTTGGTTACAAAAATGCCTAGACTTTAATCCACAAGCAAAATCAAGTAAGAAAAAATAATCTAACAAAATCGAAGATTTTAAAAAACTTAGAACCTCAGAACCTTAGTGTCTTAGAAACTTAAAAAAACACTTGCAATTGTTAAGCTTATGTCTTTACTTTGCACTGTTCTTATTTTTATTGAAAGTTATCACGAAAGGCGGAGGGATAGACCCGATGAAACCTTAGCAACCCTTTACTATAAAGAAGGTGCTAAATTCTACTTAAACCAGCAAACACGGTATTTAAGATAGATAACACAAATACATAAAGTATTTCTCAAAACTTTTCTAGATAACCATACAATATTATTTTACTGAATCAATTTCGGTATAATGAGCGAATCATTGACGCATTTTTTGCTGTCAATCGTTCCCGCTGTACACAATATCTTTTGTTCTGAACCCCAGAACAAAAGGATATTTGCTTCCATCGGGGCTAATTAGCCATCAATAGAGAACTTTTGGAATCGCAACCTAACAGGTTTTTAAAACCTGTTAGGTTTAAACTTCAAACTATATTAAAAATAAATAGAATCCAGACCTAACAGGTTTTTAAAACCTGTTAGGACGTCAGAAAAACGATATGTCAATAACAATTCAAGAAGCAATTAAAAAAAATATCCTAATCCTAGATGGAGCAATGGGAACCATGTTGCAACGCTATAATTTCTCCGAAGAAGATTTTCGCGGAGAGCGTTTCAAAGATTTTCCGCATCCATTAAAAGGAAATAACGATTTATTATCCATAACACAACCACAGGCAATTCGCGATGTTCACGCCGCTTATTACGAAGCAGGTGCAGACATTGTGGAGACTAATACATTCTCAGGAACCACAATTGGTATGGCCGATTATTTCCTCGAAGATTTGGTTTACGAATTAAACTACGAATCGGCAAAAATTGCTAGAGAAGTAGCCGACGAATTCACAGCAAAAAATCCAAACAAACCACGTTTTGTAGCCGGTTCAATCGGGCCGACAAACAGAACGGCAAGTATGTCACCAGATGTAAACGATCCAGGTTACAGAGCCGTAACGTTTGATGATTTGCGTATTGCGTACAAACAACAAGTAGAAGCTTTAATGGATGGCGGATGCGATTTACTTTTAGTAGAAACGATTTTCGATACACTAAATGCAAAAGCAGCACTTTTTGCCATTGAAGAAGTAAAAGACGAACGTAATCTTGATATTCCGATTATGGTTTCTGGAACAATTACAGATGCATCAGGAAGAACACTTTCCGGACAAACTGTAGAAGCGTTTTTGATTTCAGTTTCGCATATTCCTTTATTAAGCGTAGGATTCAATTGTGCTCTTGGAGCCGATTTGTTGAAACCGTATTTAAAAACATTATCACAGCATACGCAGTTTAATGTTTCGGCGCATCCAAATGCAGGTTTACCAAATGCATTCGGACAATACGACGAAACACCAGAAGAAATGCAAGTTTTGATTAAAGAATATTTAGATGATAATTTAATTAATATCATTGGCGGTTGTTGCGGAACAACTCCAGATCATATTCGTTTGATTGCTGAGGTTGCTAAGGATTATAAGCCGAGAGTTGCACCGGTATTAGCATAACGTTTTCCTGCAAGGTTTCCAAAACCTTGTAGGTATGATTTTGAAGAATAACAAATAAAATAAGATAGCTACAAGGTTTTGGAAACCTTGCAGGAAAGAATAATAAAATATTAGGAACTTAAAAAGAAAATGGCAGAAAGCAAGTCTGAACTTAGGTCTAATTTGGGAAGAATAGTTGTTTTTTCAATAGTTATGACTTTATTATTTTTTATTATACGTCACAGTAATGTTGAGCATGAGAAATTTAAAAAGAGACTTACGGAAGAAACTATTGGATTTGCAACTAGAACGGAGTATGCTAATAAAACTACTCATTTGAAATATTATTTTTATTTAAATGGGAAAATTTTATCAGAGACAAAGATAGACGGAAGTGATGAAACGCTGATAAATAAGTTTTATAAGGTAAAGTACAATCCGAATAACCCAGAAGAAAATGAAATTGTTCTGGATGAAAAATTAGAACCGGATTCAATTTCACTAGTTAAAGCAGGTTTTACCAAAACAAAATATTATATATATGATGCAGGTGTAACTTGTAAATATATAGAACATTCAAAATGGAAATAGATTACAATTTCGGAAAACATAAAGTTATTATAAAACTGAGTTTGCGTGAGGGATAGAAGTGAAAAGCCCACAGCCTGACGAAGGAAGAGCGAGGACTTGTAACGGATAGCCCGGCCGAAGGACACGCCCAAAATAGAATTATAGAACATAAAATATACCTACAAGGTTTTGGAAACTTTGCAGGAAAGAAAAAGAATAAAAAAACCTCAGAATCTTAGAAATTCAGTAACTAAAAAAATGACAGGATATAGAGCAAAGGAAATAATTGTTTTTTTAGTAATGGGAATTTTATTCTTCTTTTTTATTCAAAAAGGCAAGGACCGTGAGGAATACAAAAAGAGGCTTAAAGAAGAAGGAATTGCACTAGCGACAAGAGTTGAAGAATCAGGTGAGGATAGAGTTTTGAAATATTATTTTTATTCTAATAAGAGAATTATATCAGAGATTAATACAGCCAGCTATGAAGGTAATGAGTATAAATTAATAAATAAATTTTTTAAAGTAAAATACAATCTAGATAAACCTGAAGAAAACGAAATTTTTTTAGAAGAAGAATTAAATCCAGATTCAACTTCACTGGTTAAAGCAGGTTTTACAAAAACAAAATATTATATATATGATGCAGGTGTAACTTGTAAATATATAGAACATTTAAAATGGAAATAAATTACAATCTCGGAAAACATAAAAGTTCTTATGAAACCGAGTTCGCGTGAGGGATAGAAGTGAAAAGCCCACAGCCTGACGAAGGAAGAGCGAGGACTTGCAACGGATAGCCCGGCCGAAGGACACGCTCAAAATAAAATAGTTAGAACATATAAATACCTACAAGGTTTTGGAAACCTTGCAGGAAAGAAAAAGAATAAAAAACTTAGAATCTTAGTCCCGATAGCTATCGGGATAGAATCTTAGTAACTCAAAAAGAAATGGCAGAAAAAAGAAGAGACCTTGTATTAGCTGGATTAGAACCGTTGATTATTACGCCCGAAAGTGTTTTTGTAAACATTGGAGAACGTACAAATGTAACCGGATCTAGAAAATTCCTGCGTCTAATTAAGGAAGAGAAATATGACGAAGCACTTGATATTGCAAGACAACAAGTAGAAGGCGGCGCGCAAATCATCGATATTAATATGGATGAAGGAATGCTAGATGGCGTTCAGGCAATGACAAAATTCCTGAATTTAATTGCATCTGAACCAGATATTTCGAGAGTTCCGATTATGATTGACAGTTCGAAATGGGAAATCATCGAAGCCGGTCTTAAAGTTGTGCAAGGGAAAAGTGTTGTAAACTCAATTTCACTGAAAGAAGGAGAAGAAGCTTTTATTCACCACGCCAAATTAATCAAACGTTACGGAGCAGCGGCCATTATCATGGCTTTTGACGAAGTTGGTCAAGCCGATAATTTTGACCGAAGAGTTGAAATCTGTCAGCGTTCGTACGATATTTTAGTAAACAAAGTTGGTTTTCCTCCGCAGGATATCATCTTCGATTTGAATATTTTTCCAGTGGCAACCGGAATGGAAGAACATCGCTTAAATGCTTTGGACTTTTTTAGAGGTACAAAATGGGTTCGCGATAACTTGCCACACGCACATATTAGCGGTGGAGTAAGTAACGTTTCGTTCTCTTTTAGAGGAAACGATCACGTTCGTGAAGCGATGCACTCGGTGTTTTTATACCATGCGATTCAGAACGGAATGACAATGGGAATCGTAAACCCAGAAATGCTTTCGATTTACGATGATATTCCGAAAGATTTATTAGAACATGTTGAAGATGTAATTCTGAACAGACGCGACGACGCAACTGAAAGACTTCTGGACTTTGCAGAAAATGTAAAAGGAGAAGTAAAAAGCGACGAAAAAGCAATCCAGGAATGGCGTTTAGGAACGGTTCAAGAAAGAATAACACATTCATTAGTAAAAGGAGTTGATGCTTTTATTGAAGAAGATGTTGAAGAAGCACGTTTGGCAGCAACAAAACCAATTGAAGTTATTGAAATTAACTTAATGACAGGAATGAATGTCGTTGGAGATTTATTCGGAAGTGGAAAAATGTTCTTGCCTCAAGTTGTAAAATCGGCACGTGTAATGAAAAAAGCCGTTGCTTATTTATTGCCTTATATTGAAGCAAGTAAACAAGCTGGCGATAAATCTGGAAACGGAAAAATCTTGATGGCAACTGTAAAAGGTGACGTTCACGATATTGGTAAAAACATTGTTTCGGTAGTTTTGGCTTGTAACAATTACGAGATTGTAGATCTTGGTGTTATGGTGCCTCCGGAAAAAATTATTGCTGCGGCGATTGAACATAACGTAGATATTATTGGATTGAGCGGATTGATTACGCCTTCGCTTGACGAAATGGTGTATTTAGCCAAAGAATTAGACAAACAAGGAATTAAAATTCCGATTATGATTGGTGGAGCAACCACTTCGCGTGCGCATACTGCCGTGAAAATTGCGCCTCAATACAGCGAAACTGTAATTCACGTAAACGATGCTTCGAGAGCCGTTACCGTTGCAGGAAATCTGTTAGATCATAACCGTAAAATTTACGCAAGCGATATTCGTGCAGAATACGACGCTTTTAGAGAGACTTTCTTAAGCCGTTCAAGAGACAAAAATTTCTTGACGATTGAGCAGGCTCGTAAAAATAAATTACAATTGGACTGGAACGAATATACTCCAGTAAAACCAAAAGTAATTGGTGCACAAACGATAGAAGTAGAGCTAGATGTTTTGGTTCCGTATATCGACTGGACTCCGTTTTTTCAAACCTGGGAATTGCATGGGAAATATCCGGCGATTTTAACGGATGAGGTTGTTGGAAAAGAAGCAACTTCTTTGTTTGCTGATGCTCAGGCAATGTTGAAAGTAATTTTGGAGGAGAAAAAACTAAAAGCAAAAGGTATTTACGGAATTTTCCCTGCCAATCAGGTCGATGACGACGATATCGAATTGCGTGATGAAAATGGAAAAGTGCTAGAGAAATTTTTAACGCTTCGTGTACAGTCGCAAAAAACTAAGGGTGCACCAAATATCGCTTTAGCCGATTTTATTATGCCAAAAGAAAGCGGTATCGACGATTATATGGGAGCTTTCTGTGTGACTACAGGTTTTGGTGTGGATGAATGGGCAGCTGAATTTGAAAAGAATTTAGATGATTATAATTCAATTATGGTTAAAGCACTTGCCGATCGTTTTGCAGAGGCTTTCGCCGAATATCTTCACGAGAAAGTTCGTAAAGATTTTTGGGGTTATGATACAGATGAAGCTTTAACCAACGAAGAATTGATTAAAGAAAATTATAAAGGTATTCGTCCGGCGCCAGGATATCCAGCATGTCCTGATCACTTGGAAAAACCAACAATTTGGAAGCTTCTTAATGTTGCTGAAGAAATTGGAGTAACCTTGACGGAAAGTATGGCAATGTGGCCCGCTTCATCAGTTTCTGGATATTATTTCGGAAACCCGAAAAGTAAATACTTCGGACTTGGGAAAATAAAAGAAGACCAAGTTGTAGATTACGCCAAAAGAAGAAATGTACCAACTGATTATGCCATGAAATGGCTAAATCCTAATATAGCAGATTAAAGAATTTTAGATTTCAGAGTTTAGATTTTAGATTTCAACTCTCATTTTAATTCTTAAAAACAAAGAAGATAATTGATTTACGTTTTTTGATTTCAGATTTTTCACATAATACTAAAACTCAAAACTCATAATTCATAACTTATAACTTTAATAATGAAAGTAACAGAACATATAGAAAACGCCAAAGGAAAAACATTATTCTCATTTGAAATTATTCCGCCTCAAAAAGGAAAAAATATTCAGGAATTGTACGATAATATCGATCCGTTGATGGAGTTTCAACCGCCGTTTATTGATGTAACAACTTCGCGTGAAGAATATATTTATATTGACAAAGGCAACGGTTTATTGGATAAAAAATTGACTCGTATGCGTCCTGGAACGCTTGGAATCTGCGCTTCTATAAAACATAAATATAATGTAGATACTGTTCCTCATGTACTTTGCGGTGGTTTTACTAAAGAAGAAACAGAATATCTTTTAGTAGATTGTAATTACTTAGGGATTGATAATATAATGGCTTTACGTGGTGATGCCATGAAAGACGAACAATATTTTATTCCTAAAGCAGGAGGAAATGATTATGCGATCGATTTAGTGAAACAAATTAGTTTATTAAATCAAGGGAAATATCTTCATGAAGTAATGGACATCGATAATAAAGCCAATTTTTGTATTGGAGTTGCAGGATATCCAGAGAAACATTTGGAATCGCCTTCTTTACAATCGGATCTAAAAAGATTAAAAGAAAAAGTTGATGCTGGTGCTGATTATGTAGTTACGCAAATGTTTTTTGACAATGCTAAATACTTTGAGTTTGTAGCAAAAGCAAGAGAAATGGGAATTACTGTTCCTATTATCCCTGGAATCAAACCAATTGCCGTACAAAGGCATTTACAGGTTTTACCGCAGATTTTCCGTATTGATCTTCCAGAAGATTTGATTCATGCTGTAGATAAATGTAAAAATAATGTAGAGATCAAGCAAGTTGGAATAGAGTGGGCGATTCAGCAGTCATTAGAATTAAAAGCAGCTGGAGTTCCGGTTCTGCATTATTATTCTATGGGGAAATCTGAAAATATTCGTCAGATTGCGAGCCAGGTTTTTTAAGCAATTTTGTTTAAAAACTGTAATAAATAGCAGTTTGTCATTCCGAGGAACGAGGAATCTCCACAAGTAACTCCGTACATAAAGGCGGACAATCTTTGTCGAGCTTCTTGCGGAGATTCCTCGTTCCTCGGAATGACAAACATGGGCTTTTTAATTATAGTGAGGTTGCTTCGTTCCTCGCAATGACCAACCGCTTGGAATTTGGAATTTTAAATATTGGAATTTAATCTAAAGTTTATGAAACAAGAAGAATTACAAGCAATAGCATCTCAACTTAAACATCCAACAGGTGAAAAAGGAATTGAAATGGGGAATATGATGAATGAAACAAACATCAATATGACGCACCATTCTATTCAAAATTTAAATATATCCAAAGAAAATAAAATTCTGGAATTGGGTCACGGAAACGGCGGCCATTTAGAATTTTTAATGGAACAGTCCGAAAATCTTAAATATTACGGACTTGAAATGTCTGATTTAATGTTTCAGGAAGCACGACAGATCAACAGAAATTTTGTTTCTCAAAAACAAGCTTTCTTTTCGCTTTATGACGGAAATATAATTCCGTTTGAAGATTCATTTTTCAATAAAATTTTCACAGTAAATACACTTTATTTTTGGCAGGAACCAGAAAAATTGCTTGCAGAAATTTATAGAGTTTTAAAACCAGACGGAAATTTCTGCTTGACATTTGCAGAAGAAAGTTTCATGAAACAGCTTCCGTTTACTCAATTTGAATTTGAACTTTACAGCACAGAAAAAGTGCAGCAATTAATTGAAAAAACTGATTTTAAAATTGTTTACACCGAAACTTTAACGGAAAAAGTAAAAAGTAAAATGGGCGAATTAGTTGATAGGGATTATACAACGATTGTTTTGGAAAAATAATATTTTTCTTTCATTTTTGTAACTCTTTTTTTCCGTAATTTGATTCGTTTTTATTTTCGAATGGTATTACTTTAAAATTATGGAAGTCAAAAAGATCAATTTTCTAAAAAACTACAGCAGTATCTTATTGCTTTTAGGCGGAATTATTGCAGGAAGTGTTTTAGGATTATTATTTGGAGAAAGAGTAATGGTTATTAAGCCACTCGGAGATATTTTTCTGAATTTGCTTTTTACAGCAATTATCCCTCTTATTTTCTTTACAATTGCATCCTCAATTGCTAATTTAGAACAAACCGAAAAACTAGGAAAACTATTTGCTATTATGGTAGCTGTTTTTTTAGGAACCATTCTAATTTCGGCTATAGTAATGATTACTGCAGTTTATCTTTTTCCTATTCATCAAAACATTATCATTTCTAAAGTTCCTATAGAGAATATTAAATCGGGAAGTATTGGCGAGCAAATAGCACAATTGCTTACAGTCAATGATTTCTTCGAATTATTGTCTCGAAAAAGTATGCTGGCACTTATTATTTTTTCTTTCATGATTGGTTTTGCAAGTTTGCAATCTGGAGAAAAAGGAAAAAGCTTCAGAAGTTTTCTAGACTCAGGAAACGAAGTCATGAAACAATTATTAAATATAATCATGAAAATGGCTCCAATTGGTTTGGGCGCTTATTTTGCGTATCAAGTTGGTGTTTTTGGCCCGCAGTTGTTTGGTGTTTACGCAAAACCTTTGGGGATTTATTATGCAGCTTGTACCTTTTATTTCTTTGTCTTTTTTAGTATTTATGCTTTTATAGCAGGAGGAAAACGCGCCTTTAAAGTTTTCTGGAGTAACAACATTACGCCGGCTTTAACAGCTGTAGGAACCTGCAGTAGTATTGCAACAATTCCGGCAAATCTGGAAGCGGCAGAAAAAATGAATATTCCAAGTCATGTTCGCAACTTAGTAATTCCGCTTGGAGCGCCTTTGCATAAAGACGGTTCGAGTATGTCATCGATTCTAAAAATAACAGTTCTTTTTGCCATGTTTGGCAAAGATTTTACTTCACCTTCAACCATACTTTTAGCTTTAGGAATTACTGTTATAGTTTCTATTGTAGAAGGCGGAATTCCAAACGGAGGATATATTGGCGAAGTTCTCGCAATTACAGTTTACGGACTGCCAATGGAGCAGGCTCTGCCAGTAGCTATGATTCTGGGAACGCTTGTAGATCCTATTGCTACTTTGCTAAATGTAAACGGCGACTTGATCAGCTCGATGATGATCTCCCGATTTTCCGAAAAAACAAAATGGTAATACAACTTGGAGACTAATAACTCATTGGTAGATAATACTTTTAATTGTATCGATGGTTTATTTGGGTTAGTATAAAAGTTTAATGATTCATTTTATTATAAAGTAGTTTTACTGCAATAAAATGTTTTTGTTTTGAAAAGTAATGTCGTTTTTATTTTTATTTTATTCCTTTTCGGATATCAATTACAAGCCCAGTTATGTACTGGTAGTTTGGGAGATGCTGTTGTCAAAATTGACTTTGGAACTGGAACTGCTTCACACGGAACAGCTCTAGGAACAGGTATTACAAGTTATACTTGGACTACAGCAGATTTCCCAAATGATGGTTCGTACACTATCGAAAAAACAACCAATACGCCCGGCACTTGGTGGACAACCACAGATCATACAGGTGGCGGTTATATGATGGTTGTAAACGCGAGCCTTTCTACAACAGATTATTTTTATAAAAATACCGTAACCGGACTTTGTCCTGATACTACTTATGAGTTTGCAGCTTGGGTTATGAACCTATTAAGATCAAATGATACGAGTCCGCCTAATATAACTTTTACAATAGAATCTACCAGCGGTACTATATTAGGAACTTACAATACAGGTGACATTGCTCTTAATTCTAGTGCGGTTTGGAAACAATATGGTCTGTTTTTTACCACACCAACAGATATTTCTACTGTAGTTATTAGAATGCGAAATAATAAAGCCGGCGCCGCTCCAGGAAATGATATTGCTTTAGACGATATTACCTTCAGAGCCTGTGGACCAACAGTTACTTCAAGTATTCAAAATAATACCAATACAACTTTAACGATTTGCCAAGGCGATACTCAAAGTTACACCTTAACAGGAAACGTTTCATCAGGATATTCAAATCCAGCATATCAATGGCAGGTAAGTAGCGATAACGGTACAACTTGGTCTGATATTTCTGGAGCGAATACATTAACGTACTCATTTGTTCCAAACTCAACAGTAGGCACTTATTTATACCGTATGGCGGCTGCACAAACTGTTAATATTTCCTCGGCTACTTGTAGGGTCGTATCAAATACCATCAGCTTTAAAGTAAATGAAAGCACCGTTGCTCCAACTTTCACAACCGTGCAGCCAACATGCGATGTACCAACTGGAACTATAAATATTACTGAAACCGCAAATACTACTTACAGTATTGACGGGACAAATTATCAAGCATCGGGAACCTTTTCTGGTTTAGCTGGCGGAGATTATAGTGTCACCGCTAAATTAAGTACAGGATGCGCTTCTAGCGCTATGACAGCACATATCAATACAGTTGCAACCTCAAATGTTATGCCGTCATATTCTGTAATTCAACCCGTTATCTGCTCTAATCCATTAGGAACAATTACAGTCACAAGTTCAGATTACGAATATAGTTTTGATAATGGCGCAACTTGGTCAACCAGTAATTCTAAATCAGGATTAGAAGCAGGAGATTATTTAGTAAAAACGAGAAACAGTTCTAGTTGCGAAACAACTGCTGTTACAGTTTCTATTTTAGTACCGCCGGGTTATCCGCCAACGCCAACAGTTACTGTCACGCAGCCCGATTGCTTAATTGCAACAGGAACAATTACAGTTTCAGATATTGCGCCAGCATATAGTTTTGACAATGGATTGACATGGGTAACATCAAATTCAAAAAGTAATCTTGCTCCAGGAACCTATCTAATTCTTATAAAAAATACTTTAGGCTGTGTATCTCTTACAGCACAAGAAGTAAAAATAAATGCCTATATAAATACAGAGCCGCTTCCAACGGCGCAAACGCCCCAGATTTTCTGCGTTCAGCAAAATGCGGCTGTAAATGATATTAGTATAACTGGTGAAAATGTTAAATGGTATGATGCTCTAACAAAGGGAAATCTACTGTCTAATACGGCAATTCTAGAAAACATGACATACTATGCTTCGCAGACAGTTGCGGTTTGCGAAAGCGAAAGAATTCCAGTTGTAGTTACGATTCAAAATACAGCCGCACCTGCTGGACCAACTCCGCAGGATTTTTGTACAAGTCAAAAACCCGCTGTTTCAAATTTAGAAGCTACAGGAACCAATGTAATTTGGTATGACAGCGCGGTAAACGGAGCCATTTTAGCTTCTACAGAAAGTTTAGTAAATGGCACAACTTATTATGCTTCCCAAACCTTAAACGGCTGCGAAAGTGTAAATAGATTAGCCGTTACAGTTTCTATAGTTACGCCAAGTCTGCCTATTAATAATATAACAGCCAATGTTTGTGATGATTTAAACGATGAATCTGAAACAATAGATCTTACTAGTTATAATGCAGAAATAGCAACATGTACAGATTGTGCCTTCAGTTATTTTACAACATTATCTGGTGCAGAAAATCAAACTGCAACGGAGAAAATTAGTAATCCATCTAGTTATACTTTAATAGCAGGAACAACTTTAATTTATGTGAGAATTGATTCTAATGATAAATGTTATCAAGTTGCTCAGTTAAGTTTAACATTGGTCAGCGAGCCGATAATCTCAATTTCTGATGTAGTTTCATTATGTCAAAATAAAGACGTTGAGGTTCATGCAGGAACAGGCTTTGACAGTTATTTGTGGTCAACAGGAGCTTCTTCAGAATCGATTACGTTTACCGAGGCAGGTTCTTATTCTATTACCGTTACTCAAAATCACGGAAATGTAATTTGTTCATCAACAAAAGATTTTCAAGTAAAAGTTTCCAATAGTGCGACGATTCAAAATCTTGCCGTTCAAGATTGGACAGATAGTGATAATATAATTGTAGTTGAACTTGCCGACACGAGTTTAGGAAATTATGAATATTCTATTGATGGAACTACTTATCAAGACAGCAATACTTTTTCGGGATTAGCAACAGGTGATTATGTCGTTTACGTGCGAGACAAAAACGGATGCGGTACGGTAAATCAAGAAGTATTTCTTTTAAATTATCCAAAGTTTTTTACACCAAACGCAGATGGTTACAATGATACTTGGGGAATAAAATTTTCTGAAACAGAACCTACAATCAATACCAAAATATTTGATCGATACGGTAAATTCATAAAAGAGTTAAATGCATATACATCTTGGGATGGAACTTACAGCGGAAAAGAATTGCCTTCTTCAGATTATTGGTTTGTGGTAACTAGAGCAAACGGAAAAGTTTATAAAGGACATTTTAGTATGAAAAGGTAAAGGTTTTGTATGTGTTTTTTTTACTGAATGGGGATTATTCACTAAATTCGGGAAAAAACATTTTAACCTAGAAAAAATGAATCCAGTATTACAGCATGACTTAAATGATATTGAAAATATTCTTGATAAAGCAAAACAACAAGGAATTGATTTTTTAAATAATCTCGACAATACACCCACTTCAAATACAGAAACTATTGACCCGACTCGTGATCTGAATGAGTTAGGTTTAGGATCATTATCCGCTTTAAGCGAATTTAATGAAAGATTAGCACCTTTGATGGTTGCTTCTTCCGGATCTAGATATTGGGGATTTGTAACCGGCGGATCAACTCCAGCGTCTATTGTTGGCGACTGGCTAGCCTCTGTTTGCGATCAAAATCCACAAGCGATAAAAACACAAGGAGGCACATCGGCCTTAATAGAATTTGAAACAATTAATATGTTATTGCAATTGTTAGAACTGCCAAAGACTTTTCACGGCGGTTTTGTAACAGGCGCGACAATGTCTAATTTTACTTGTTTAGGAGTGGCGAGACAATGGTTCGGTGCTCAATTTGGAAAAGATTTTGCTAAAAATGGAATCTCAGAAACCATAAACATTTTGACTGCCACACCGCATTCTTCTTCTATAAAATCGCTTTCGATGTTAGGAATAGGAAGTCAAAATTATACGGTTATAAAAACAGCAGAAGGAAATAGAGAAGCTATAGATATTGTCGATTTAGAAAAAAACATTCAAGCCTTAAACGGAAAACCTTTTATTTTAATTTCGAGTGCAGGAACGGTAAATACGGCTGACTTTGATGATTTTGAAGAAATTTCTAAATTGAAAGAAAAATACAGCTTTTGGTGGCATATTGATGCTGCTTTTGGTGGTTTCGCGGCAGTTTCAGATAAATTCAAGCCTTTAGTTGAAGGTTGGGAAGGCGCAGACAGCATTACGATTGATTGTCATAAATGGCTGAATGTTCCTTATGAAAGCGCTTTTTATTTGGTTAAAAAAGACCACATGAATTTGCAGATAGAAACATTTCAAAATTCAAATGCACCTTATTTAGGAAATGCTTTAGATAATTTTAATTACCTAAATGTACTGCCAGAAAACTCACGCCGATTGAGAGCTCTGCCTGTTTGGTTTTCTTTATTGGCGTATGGAAAACAAGGCTTTTGCGACATTGTAGAAAACAGTGCATTATTAGCATTACATTTTGGAAATGCCTTAATAGAGGAAGGAGATTTTGAACTTCTTGCTCCAATTCGATTGAATAATGTTTGCTTTACTTTGAAAGGAGAGCATAATCAAGAAAAAGTAAGTCAGTTTTTATCTGTTTTAAATGATACAGGAAAAGTATTCATGACACCGACTGTATATCAAAATAGAAAAGGAATTAGAGCTTCTTTTGTAAATTGGAGGACAACTGAAAATGATATTAGAATAGTTATGGATGAAATGAAAAACCTAATTCTTGATCTAGAAATATAAATAATATTTACAATAATTAAAAAACGGCCTGCTTAAACTCTTTTTAAGCAGGCCGTTTTTTTAAACAATTAGGAGCGGTAGTAATTATTTGTAATCTAAAACCTTTCTTTTAGGATGCTTTATTAAATGTTTAATTTTCATAAAAACGAAAGATTTTATGTTTCATTGAATAAAAATCAGATTAAGCGTTAAATATTATTTTTATTTAGAATAATTAAAAATAACTTTGATTCTCTCCCATATAAAAACTAATTTTGTAAAAGAATAAAGCTCTGGAGTTAAGCCTTTGTTTGTTTTTATACCTATTTTTGTTAGTTGTTAAAGTCTTTTGAAAGAAGTGAGATTCTTTTGGAAGACTTTTTTAGTATAGTTATTTAATAAAAGAGTCCATTTGAAAGCATCAAATGGACTCTTTTATTAAAACTGAAACAGTTATTTAGTAATCTCTCTAAAAACAGCTTCCAAGTTTTTATTTTTTTGATTGAGTTGTAAAGTTTTTAAGCCGTTGGCATTAGCAAAGTCAAAAATAGCCGGGCGCATGTCTTTTTCAGTAACAAAAGTAAGTTCCCAAGTCATGTCGTGCGTGTTTTTGTAAGAACTAATGTTTTCTAGTCGAGCTAATAATTGCTCTTCTACCTGATAATCAAATTCTACTTCGATAACTTGCTCTTTATTTTCAGAAATCAATTTATCTAATTTTTTATCTGCTACAATTTGTCCTTTGTCAATAATTATGACACGATCGCAGATAGCTTCAACCTCCTGCATGATGTGAGTTGACAGGAAAACGGTCTTATCTTTTCCAACATTTTTAATCACATTTCTAATTTCCATTAACTGATTAGGATCCAGACCAGTAGTTGGTTCATCCAAAATTAAAACATCAGGATTATGCAGTAAAGCGTTCGCAAGTCCCACACGCTGGCGGTAACCTTTTGACAATTGTCCTATCTTTTTATGACTTTCAGCTGACAGGCCTGTCAGTTGAATAACCTCTTCAATTCTTGATTTTGCCACCTTGTAAACATCGGCATTAAAAGCCAAGTACTCACGAACATACAAATCCAAATACAACGGATTATGCTCTGGTAAATAGCCAATAGAAAGCTGCACCGCTTTTGCGTCCGTCATGACATCGTGACCATTTACAAGGGCTGAGCCGTCATCTGACAGTAAATAAGTAGTCAAAATTTTCATTAAAGTAGATTTTCCAGCTCCGTTCGGACCAAGAAAACCAATGATTTCTCCTTTTTGAATTGAGAACGAAATTGCATTTAGAGCTTTTTGTGCTCCGTAACTTTTTGATATGCTGTTTACTTCTATCGACATAGACTTTTTATTTACTGCAAAAGTAAACAGAAATACTCTTGATTGCTAAATTTTAGCATTTAAAGAATTTAAATAAAATATAAAGTTCTGAGCAGAGACGGCACCGTTCTTGCTTAAGGGATACTAAATTAAAATAAAACCCAAATTATGAAAAAAATTTTACTTATTGCTGCATTAGCAATCTGCAGTTTTGCAAACGCTCAAAAAGGATCAATTTTAGTAGGTGGAAACATCGGTTACTCTTCTACTAATACAGATTACCAATTCTCTGAAACAAAAGTAAGCGAGTTTAGCTTCTCTCCTAAAGTTGGTTACCAATTTACTGACAATTGGACTGTTGGAGGTGAATTTACGGTAGCTTCTTCTAAAAATGATCAAGGAGCAACAGAATACAAAACTAATGCTTTTAAAGCTGGTGCATTTTTACGTTATGCTGTGCCATTAAACCCAACTTTTGCTGCTTATGCTGATTTAGGATTAGGTTTCCAAAATCAAACAGACAAAACATATACAGGAAACAATTATGCAAAAGCAAAAGCTGATGGTATGTATATTGGTGTTACTCCAGCACTTTTTATCAATATGAAAAAAGGTTTTGGTCTAAACTTCAGCATTGGAGGTTTAGGATACGAAACATTAAGTTATGATAATAACGGAAGAGATGTTAACAGTTTCTATTTCAATTTCGGTCAAACATTTAATATTGGGGTTTCTAAAAACTTCTAATCTTAGATTATTTTCAATTGTTAAAAGCACCCATTATTTGGGTGCTTTTTTTGTATTTTTGAAAGACAGAACTTCATCTTAAATGAAATAAATTATGACAAAAAAAATCAATATTCATTGTTTACAGCACGTTGCTTTTGAAGGTTTAGGATGCATGGAAAAATGGATTTTAGACCAAAATCATAATCTTACTTATACGCATTTGTATAATAAAGAAGAACTTCCCAGTGTAGACAAAATAGATGTTTTGATTGTAATGGGCGGCGAAATGAGTATTCATGATGAAGCTGATTTTCCTTGGCTTAAAGCCGAAAAATTATTCATAAAAGAAGCTATTGATAAAGGTAAAAAAGTACTCGGAATTTGTTTAGGAGCACAATTAATTTCGCATGTTTTAGGTGGAATTGTTTCTGTAAATAAAGAAAAAGAAATTGGCTGGTTTCCTGTTGAAGTCGCAGCGCCAGAAATGCCAATTTTAAAAGATGTTCCAGCGGTTTTAAATGTGTTTCACTGGCATGGAGAAACATTCTCGATTCCAGAAAATGCAACTCGATTATTTCAATCAGAAGGATGCGCCAATCAAGGTTTTTTGTATAAAGACCAGGTTTTAGGACTGCAGTTTCATTTTGAAGTGACACACGAAACGATGAGTGAAATGGCTGTTGCAGGACAAGATGAATTAATAGAAGATAAATACATTCAAACTTTAGAAAATATTTTAAATACGACTGCATTTATTGAGCAGAACAATAAAATTATGTTTGGCTTTTTAGATTATTTAACCAAAAAATAATGCCAACTGAAGTAAAGCCGAAAGAAATCATAACTACAAGATTTTCGACTTCACCAGCTGGCAATAAAAAAACAAAAATTATTTAAATGAAAAGTATGAATTAAATTGCAGCTTCAAGTGCAGTTCTCATTTCTTGAGCTGCAGCAACCATCTCAATAAGCGCTTTTTTGGTTTCGTCCCAGTGACGAGTTTTTAAGCCGCAATCAGGATTTACCCATAATTGATCAACCGGAATTACAGCAGAAGCTTTCTCTAACAAGCGAACCATTTCTGTGCTAGAAGGCACACGAGGCGAGTGAATATCGTAAACACCAGGTCCAATCTCGTTTGGATACTTAAAGTTTGCAAAAGCATCTAATAATTCCATTTGCGAACGAGAACACTCAATCGTGATAACGTCAGCATCCATGTTTGCAATATTCTGAATAATGTCGTTAAACTCGCTGTAACACATGTGCGTATGAATTTGTGTATCGTCGTTTACACCACTTGCAGAAATACGGAATGCTTTTACAGCCCAATCCAAATACGCAGCCCATTCTTCTTTTCTCAACGGAAGTCCTTCACGAATTGCAGGCTCATCAATCTGAATAATTTTGATTCCCGCTTTTTCTAAATCCACCACTTCATCACGAATTGCCAAAGCAATCTGCGTACAAGTTTCAGAGCGAGGCTGATCGTTACGAACA
Source organism: Flavobacterium sp. MC2016-06 (assembly GCF_009711165.2). Lineage (GTDB taxonomy): Bacteria > Bacteroidota > Bacteroidia > Flavobacteriales > Flavobacteriaceae > Flavobacterium. The sequence continues at coordinate 212,322 of NZ_WMID02000002.1, forward strand.
AACGACCATTGTAAAACAGTTACAGGTCCTGTAAGCATTCCTTTTACCCATTTAGGCGTTAAAGATTGTGCATATTTAGACCATTTTACCGTCATAGGCGTTGGTCTAGAAACATCACCATAAATAACCGGAGGTTTCACACAGCGGCTTCCGTAACTCTGAACCCAGCCGTTTTTAGTAAAAGTAAAACCAGACAATTGTTCTCCAAAATACTCCACCATATCATTACGTTCAAACTCACCATGAACCAAGACATCAATACCCGTTTCTTCTTGAAAACGAATCGTAGCTTCGGTTTCTTTTTCGATTAAATCGTTGTATTGTTCTGTAGTTAATTCCCCTTTTTTAAACTTTGCTCGCCAGCTTCTCACTTCTGCAGTCTGTGGGAAAGAACCAATAGTTGTAGTTGGAAATAATGGTAAATTTAGAGCCTCAATCTGGCTTTTTCGTCTAGTTGCAAAACTACTTTTGCGTTTATCATCAGTAGTCGTAATATTGGTAACACGAGTTTTTACTTCATTATTATGAATTAATTTTGAAGTCTTACGATTTTCATTAGCAATTGAATTTCTTTCAAAAGCGATAGAATCTTTAACATTAACTTCATTAGAAGCAAATTGTTTCAACAATACGATTTCGTCAACTTTTTGTTTTGCAAAAGCAAGCCATTGTTTAATTTCCGGCCTAAGCGTTTCGTCATTAGTTTCTAGATCTAAATCACATGGACTGTGGATTAAAGAACAAGAAGGCGCTACTAAAATTCTATCTGTTCCCAAAGCATCTGTTGCTTTTTGAATAAGAGCTAAAGATTTTTTGAAATCATTTTTCCAGATATTTCTACCATCAACAACTCCCAAAGAAAGATTTACGTTTGCCGCCAATTGTCCAGACTCTAAAATATCATCTAACTGCGAAGGACAACGAACTAAATCTAAATGAAAAGTGTCAACCGGCAAAGCCAATGCAGTTGCTAGATTTTCTCCAAAACAATCAAAATAATTTGCTAAAATGATTTTAATAGCAGGGAATTTTTTGTTGATTTCATTGTACACTTTCGTGAAAGTATTACGCTCTTTATCTGTTAAATTTAAAGCTAAAAACGGCTCGTCTAACTGAATATATGCTACATTTTTGGCTTGTAATTTTTCGAAAATTTCAAAATAAACAGGAAGCAGTTTGTCGATCAAATCAATTCTATGAAAACCTTCTTCTTTTTCCTTACCTAAAAGTAAATAAGAAATAGGTCCGATTATAACAGGTTTAGTAGCAATGTTTAAAGCATTTGCTTCCTTAAATTCATTGATTATTTTTTCTGAAAACAATTCAAACTTTTGGTTTTTGGTAAACTCAGGAACAATATAATGGTAGTTAGTGTCAAACCATTTTGTCATTTCCATTGCTACAACATCTTGACCGTCTTTTTGCGCTCCTCTAGCCATTGCAAAATACAAATCGATAGATGAATTTGTTTTTGCCAATTCGTGGTAACGTTCTGGAATTGCACCCAAAGTCAAAGTCAAATCAAGAACTTGATCGTAAAAAGAAAAATCATTAGACGGAATTAAATCTACTCCAGCCTGAGATTGTAAATGCCAGTTTCTAAGACGAATGTCTTTTCCTGTTTCGATAAGTTCATTAACAGAAATTTTTCCTGCCCAATACAATTCAGAAGCTTTTTTCAGTTCTCTATTACTGCCAATTCTTGGGTAACCTAGATTATTTGTCTTCATTTTTGTTTCAGTATTTTTTACTGTACAAATTTATTGTATTAGGTTTTAATACTTATATTTGAGGTTTATTTAAGTAAAATGTCTTTTAAAAGTTTGTTTTTAAAGATTATATTACTGATAAATTCTTCAAAAAGAACCTTTAGCCGTAAAAATTACTATGGAAAATTTAGATAAAACTGATTTGCTGATTCTAAAACACCTTCAAGAGAACTCTAATATTAATACGAAAGACTTGGCAAGCAAATTATTCTTGACCGTTACGCCAGTTTACGAACGTATAAAAAGATTGGAAAGAGATGGGTATATTACCAAATATGTGGCCTTATTAGACAAAAAGAAGATGAATCGCGGTATGACTGTTTTTTGTAATGTACGTCTAAAAGAGCACGCCAAAAATGTGGGAAGTAATTTTGTGAAAGATATTGTCGCACTTCCCGAAATTATAGAATGTTACAATATTGCCGGTGATTACGATTTTATGCTAAAAATTTTAGTGCAGGATATGGCTAGTTATCAAGATTTTGTAATGAATAAATTATCAACCATTGAAAATATTGGAAACACCAACAGTATTTTTGTAATGGGCGAAATTAAACATAGTACGGCACTGGAATTTTAGATTTTAGATTGCAAAAAAAATCCTAAAATAAAGCGTATTTTTGCCATTCAATCTAAAATCTGCAATCTAAAATCTAAAATTGACAATGAACTGGGAACAACTTTTATCTCTTAAAAAACAAGGCGACACAGGCAAAAGATTACGTATAGAGCAAGATGATACTCGATTGGGTTTTGAGGTAGACTATGACCGAATTATTTTTTCGTCTGCTTTTAGAAGCTTGCAGGATAAAACACAGGTAATTCCGCTTTCTAAGACCGATTTTGTGCACACGCGCTTAACACATAGTTTAGAAGTTTCTGTTGTTGGCCGTTCTTTAGGTCGTTTAGTTGGAAAAAAAATAATAGAGAAATATCCGTATTTAGCAGAAGTTCACGGTTATCACATGAACGATTTTGGTGCCATTGTTGCAGCCGCATCTTTGGCGCACGATATTGGAAATCCGCCGTTTGGACATTCTGGAGAAAAAGCAATTGGGGAATATTTCTCAATCGGAAACGGAAAAAAACACAAAGAACAATTGACCGCTAAAGAATGGCAGGATTTAGTTGATTTTGAAGGAAATGCAAACGGTTTTTCGGTACTTACAGCAAGCCGTCCTGGAATAGAAGGCGGATTGAGAATTTCGTACGCTACTTTAGGCGCTTTTATGAAATATCCAAAAGAGAGTCTTCCTAAAAAACCAACCTCAAATATTGCCGATAAAAAATATGGTTTTTTCCAAACCGATAAAGCTTTCTTTGAAGAAGTAGCAAAAGACATGGGTATGATTGCCAATAAATCTGGTGATGATATTGGTTTTGAAAGACATCCACTGGCTTATTTAGTAGAAGCTGCCGATGATATCTGCTACACCATTATCGATTTTGAAGACGGAATAAATCTAGGTTTAGTCTCAGAAGATTATGCTTTAGAATACCTTATTAAATTAGTAAAAGACAATATTGGCGTTGCAAAATATAAAACGTTAACTACCAAAGAAGATCGTATCAGTTATTTACGAGCTTTAGCAATTGGAACTTTAATTAATGATGCTGTAAGCGTTTTTATAGAAAATGAAGAAGCAATTCTAACAGGGAAGTTTCCTTATGCTTTAACCGATAAAAGCAAATACAAAGCGCAGATGGATGATATTATTAATTTGAGTGTAAGTAAAATTTACCAGAGCCGTGAGGTTATCGAGAAAGAAATTGTGGGTTATCAAATTATTCAAACCTTATTAGATAAATTCATTACCGCTTTTAACAACAAATATGAAGGAACCGCTTCTAATTATGATAAATTAATTTTGAAAATGCTGCCAGAAAAGCATCATTTAGACAAAACTAATTTATACGAGCGACTGCTTCATATTTGTCATTACGTTTCGCTTTTAACAGACGGAAACGCATTAGAATTATTTGAAATGATTAACGGAAGAAAACCGAATTAATCAGAGTATTTTTATTGGAAAGCATAAACAAGACCAACACCTAAAACTTGTCTTAGCTGCATTCTTGGTCCATCGTTAACCTGAGTTGTTGATCCTGTTACAGGGTCAATAACATCTTTTTTAGTTTTAATGTCGTCGTCATACACAAGGTGAACGCCAATGTTGGCTTTTACATAAGCATTAACCACAAGGTCTAAACGCGTATCGTAATCAACGTCGACATTACCAAAACGGTTTAAGTAATCCGTATATAAACTTAATCTGTTTTCGTAGAAAACATTTTTATAGATTTCGCTTTTCATGTAACCCGTAAACAAAATACCAAACTCGGCTTTTACTTTCTGGCCTTCTTGAACTAAAACCTGAGTAGCAGGATCATCAGTTGTATAAACCGCTTTTTTAACACCAAAAGCTCCTTGATTTGCCAAATTTTGATCTAAAACCAAAGTAGTTTTTAATGTTATAGGAGAGAAATAAAAGGTTCTATTTTTTGCTTTGTTAGAATTCTCAGCTCCAGCTCCAATAAATACATAAGCCGGTGCAAAAGGTTTAGAGATTGCAATATCTCTATTTGGATAATTGTAACCGTTTGTAAACTGAGTGTTGAAATTGAATTTTGCAGAATAATACCAATTTGAAAGTGTATCTCTTCTATATCCGTAAGTAGAGTTAAATTGAACAGCGTCGTCCGTTTTTCTCAATTCAATACCATCTTGTTTGTTTAAACCATATTTTACAATAAGTTCATTAACCCATTTATTGTTTTCTTTAGCATAAGTTCTGCTAAATTCCCCTTTAAACAAACCAGAAACTGAACTTGTTCCCCCGGCACTCCAATTTACAAAAGCAATTTCGGAAATGTCAAAGCCTATTTGGTTTTTTTTAGTCCAGTTAGAAGGTGGTGGCGGTGTTTGATTTGGAGCCAAAGTAGTTCTAATAATTTGAGCAAAGTTATTAGAAGTACACAAAAGCAATAAAAGCAGAAGAGTAGAACGCAATAATTTCATTAGGTTGATTTTTTTTTGGTGCTGCAAAATAATTATTTTGTATCGTTAGAAAAAAGATTTATCAAACTTTTAACGTCAATTTTACACAAATGTTGTAACTGGTTCATGGTTCCATGCTCAATAAAAACGTCAGGAATCCCCAAAATTTCTATTTTGTTTTTGAAATTATTAGTTGCTGCAAATTCCAAAACAGCACTTCCAAAACCCCCTTTTATGGCGCCGTCTTCAATTGTAATGATGCGCTCAAAATTAGAAAATATATCTGTTAATAGTTTGTTGTCTAGTGGTTTAATAAAAGGAAAATCATAATGTGCAATAGAATCTGCATTACCATTTTCATTTATTGCCAGCGTAACATTATTTCCAATAGTTCCAGTGGATAAAACAGCCGTTTTAGTTCCCTCTTTTAGGCAGTTTCCTTTACCAATCTCAATAGAATTGTAATGTCCGAAATTTTTTACTTCCCAATCCGTAATAACGCCTCTTCCTCTCGGATATCGAATCGCGATCGGGTGATTTAGGCCTAATTGAGCCGTATATAAAATATTTTGAAGCGCAATTTCGTCAATTGGCGCATAAATAATCATGTTGGGAATTGTTCGTAAATAAGCAATATCAAAAACACCATGATGCGTTGCACCATCTTCGCCTACCAAACCTGCGCGATCTAAACAAAAAATGACAGGTAAATTCTGTAAAGCCACATCGTGAATAACCTGATCGTATGCGCGCTGTAAAAAAGTAGAATAAATATTACAATATACAATCATTCCTTGAGTTGCCATTCCGGCAGCGAGCGTTACGGCGTGCTGTTCCGCAATTCCAACATCAAAAGCGCGTTCCGGAATTTCGTCCATCATAAATTTTAATGAACTTCCAGAAGGCATTGCAGGAGTGATTCCGATAATTTTTGGATTCTTTTTGGCTAAATCTAAAATCGTTAAACCAAAAACATCTTGAAATTTTGGAGGTAAATTTTCTTCCGATTTTAAATGAATTTCACCCGTCGAAGCATCAAATTTTCCTGGCGCATGATATTTCACCTGATTTTCTTCCGCCTGCTGCAATCCTTTTCCTTTTGTAGTGACAATATGAAGGAATTTTGGACCTTTAATCTTTTTTAAACGGTTTAATTCTTTCATTAAAGTTGGAAGATCGTGGCCGTCAATAGGTCCCGAATAATCAAAATTTAATGACTTTATAATGTTATTCTGCTTAGGGTTTTTACCGTTTTTTACCGCAGTCAGATATTTTTTTAAAGCGCCAACACTCGGGTCGATTCCGATAGCGTTATCATTCAAAATAACCAAAATATTAGCATCGGTAACGCCGGCGTGATTTAAACCTTCAAACGCCATTCCAGACGCAATAGAAGCATCGCCAATAACTGCTATATGCTGTTTGCCTGTTTCGCCTTTTAATTTTGATGCAATCGCCATTCCCAAAGCAGCAGAAATAGAAGTAGAAGAATGGCCTACGCCAAAAGTATCATAAATGCTTTCGCTTCTTTTAGGAAAACCCGAAATACCGCCAAGCTGTCTGTTAGTATCAAAATTTTCTCTTCTTTCCGTTAAGATTTTGTGTCCGTAAGCTTGATGTCCAACATCCCAAACCAATAAATCTTCAGGCGTATTAAAAACATAGTGCAAAGCAATTGTAAGTTCTACAACGCCTAAACTCGCACCCAGATGACCTTCTTTTACCGAAACAATATCAATGATAAAATCACGTAATTCTTTCGCCAATTGCGGTAATTGAGTTTCGTCGAGTAAACGTAAATCGGCTGGGTTTTTTATGTTTGAGAGTAAATTGCTTTTCATTTTTTTAGAAAAAACAAATTTACGGTTTTAAATTTAATTTTCTCCTTCTTGGCGATTACTTCATTTAACAATAAGGAGGTTGTTGTTTTAAAATTTTAATGGCATAGCATATCTAAATTTTGCTTTTTCTCCATTAGTTTCACCAGCCTGCCATTTGGGAGATAATTTTAAAACTCGAGTAATTTCTTCTGCTACTTTTGGATTCGTATCTTTGGGAAAATCAAATGAAGACAAAGAGCCGTCTTTTTCTATTGTAAAAAGAACTCTTATTGAGCGATTCAAGTTATCTGCTTCACTTGGTCGTTTAAATTCAGATATAAAGAAATTGTAAAAATTTTCAATTCCACCAGGATAATTTGGTTGTACTTCCATTCCAACCATTCCATTTATAAAAGAATAGTCCTCAATAATGCTATCTTTTGTGGTTTTTTCACAGTTAACTTTTGAGTATTTAGAAATTTTCGCTTTTCCAGCTTTTGTATTTGATACTGGTTTTATAAATTTTACCTGATCAACTTTCGGAGGCGGAGGTGGTGGAGGCAAATGATGTGTTGAATCATTTTTATTTACTGGCATATCGCCAACATAGATTCTTTCATGAATTAATGTGTCTTTGATAACTTCAACTTTATCAATTTTTTGTTTGTTTCCATCTTTATCTTGACAGCTAAACAAAGTCGTTCCCATAGCAATAAATAATGCCAGCAAAAACATTTTATGATATTGTGTTTGAGAGTATAAAACTTGACTTGGAATCTGAATGATTATTTCGTCTAGTTGCGTGTTTTTAAATCTGCCACAGATGCTTTTATTTTGGTTTGAAATAAAATAATGCTGAATTTCTTCGGGTAACATTTGTGTAAAATCAATTACAGTTTTAGTACAGCTCAAACAAAATCTTCCATTATCTTTTGGATTCATTTTGTCCCAGTCTTCATGGCACGGTTTTGGAATTGTGATCTTGTGATTTTTATCCATTATTTAGAATTTCAATAATTAAATCTGATCGGCATATTATATACAGATCGAACGTTATGATTATTTATTTTTCCTGAAACCCATTTAGGAGACATTTTTAATACCCTGATGGCTTCTTTTCCACTTCCATATCCAAAATCTCTTTGGATTATGATATTGTTTAAGCTGCCGTCTTTTTCGACTACAAATGAAACATATACTGACCCAATAGGCCTTTCTGAAGTATATGGAATCTTATAATTTTTTTGAATGAATTCATAAAATTTAGTTATTCCAATTTCAGGATGGGCTACAACGTCCAATTCACCTTGATTTTTAATACCATCATAATCAACAGTATTATTATAAGAGTTGGGATCACGTCTGAGTCTAGGTTCACCAGTTGAAAATCCTTGTTGTTCCTCAGGTACAATTTCTACTTTATTGATCTTTTGTTTTTCGCCATTTTTATCTTGACAACTAAACAAAGTCGTTCCCATAGTAATAAATAATGCCAGCAAAAACATTTTATGATAATGTGCTTGCGAGTATAAAACTTGACTCGGAATTTGGATGATTCTTTCGTCTAATTGTTCACTTTTAAATCTTCCGCAGATACTTTTATTTTGGTTTGAAATAAAATAATGCTGAACTTCTTCAGGTAACATTGTTGTAAAATCTACTACAGTTTTGGTACAGCTCAAACAAAATCTTCCGTTGTCTTTTGGATTCATTTTGTCCCAGTTTTCGTGGCATGGTTTGGGAATAGTGATTTTGTGGTTTTTATCCATTATTTAGAATTTCAATAATTAAATGTAATAAAAAATAATAAGTAAAAATGTACTTTTGTTTTATGATAAACCCTTTTACCGACGAATACTTCATGAAGAAAGCTTTGCAGGAAGCTGAAATGGCTTTTGATAAAGGCGAAATTCCTGTTGGAGCTATAATTGTTGTTGCAGACAAAATCATCGCAAGAAGTCATAATTTAACCGAGTTATTAAATGATGTTACAGCTCATGCCGAAATGCAGGCCATTACGGCTGCAGCAAATTTTCTGGGCGGAAAATATCTAAAAGACTGTACTTTGTACGTAACACTCGAGCCTTGTCAAATGTGCGCCGGCGCTTTGTATTGGAGTCAGATTACCAAAGTTGTTTTTGGTGCTCGCGACGAACAAAGAGGTTTTTTGACAATGGGAACAAAATTACACCCAAAAACAACGGTAGTTTCTGGAGTTATGGCCAATGAAGCCGCCGATTTAATGAAGCGTTTTTTTGTAGAAAGAAGGAAATAATAAATCTAGTTTTGTTGTTAGTAAAGCTTCGTTTTAAACGCTGATCAGACGGATTTGCTAAAGCGAAGACGCGGACAAAAAAAGATTTCAAATTCTGGTGTTTTATTATTCTATTAAAAATCCGTTTTAATCAGTGTCTTCGCTTTAGCGAATCTGTATAATCCGTGTGCCTATTCTAGATAATTATTATTTCTGCCGATTTTTCTTCTTAAAAGTGAAATAAAAATATCCTACATTTACTGTAATATAATAGGCATTTTCTCAGTTGTAATTTTAATTGTAAAAATGTTAAGGCGTTATATGCAATCTTATTTTATAACCGTTAATTTTATTTAAAGTGAAAGTAAAAAGATTAGTTTACGTATTTTTTGTATTTTTTATTTTACAAGCCTGTGGCAGAAAAGCCAATTTCAATTCCGATTTTTCATTATTCAAAGAGTACATAACTAGTTTTACAAGCGGCATTGTCCCGTCACAATCGGACATACGCGTAGTTTTGGCTTTTGATAAAAAAGAATGGAAAATCAACGAAGAGCTTGATGACGATTTGTTTGATATTTCGCCAAGTGTAAAAGGTAAAATTGTAGCACTTTCTAGTAATACGATTGCTTTTATTCCAAAAGAAAAACTAAAACCCGGAACAGAATATCAAGTTACGCTTAACTTAGATAAACTAATTACACTTCCTAAAGAAAAAGAAGAAACACTTTCTAAATTTAATTTTACCATTAAAACCATAAAACAAGATTTTACATTAAATACATTAGATGTTCAATCGTATAGTAAAGAATATCAATACCTAAATTGTGTACTGAAAACGGCAGATAATATCGATCTTGAAACGGCTGCAAAGTTAGTATTGGCAAGTCAGAAAGGTAATAATCTTAAAATTAAATTTAATAATACTGTAAAATCAGGAAAAGAGTTTCGATTTATAATTGACAGTATTCAGCGTTTTTCTGATCCAAGTGAGCTGGAAATCGCTTACGACGGAAGCGATTTTGATATTGATCAGAAAGGTAAAATTAATTTTCCAATTACAGGAATAAATGAATTCAAGGTTATAAATGTTCAAATTCCTGATGAAAATAATCAATCGGTTGAAATTAATTTTTCTGAGCCTTTAGAAAAAGGACAGAATTTTGCAGGTTTAGTTGCCATTCAAAACACAAAGAATTTAAAATTTTCAACGCAGGGAAATTTACTTAAAGTATATTTTGCTAATGAAAAACCGGCACCGAAAGTGGTACATGAAGCAGTTGTTGAAGATGCAGTTGCAATTGTAGTTGATTCTGCAATTGTTGCAGTAGACAGTGCCGCAGCCGCTACTCCAGAAGTAACTGTTGAAGAAGAGCCAGAACCAGAAGTTGTAGAAGAAACTGCTCCCGAACAAAATTTAACGGGCGAATTATTACTAGAAGTTTTTCAGGGAATAGAAAGCCAGTATGGAAAGAAGATGGAAGAGAGTTATTCGCAGAAAATCTCTTTTGACCAGATTAAACCAAATGTGCGTTTTGTAAAAAATGGTACAATTCTGCCAAGTTCTAATAACTTAAAATTAAACTTTGAAACCGCAAATCTTAGCGCAGTTGATGTAAAAGTTTATAAAATTTATAAAAATAATATTCTGCAGTTTCTTCAGAATAATGAATTAAAGGGTTCGCAAAATTTAAAACGAGTTTCACAGCCCGTCGCCAAAACCACCATAAATCTTAAAGAAAACAGAGTCGTTAATTTAAGTAAATGGAACACTTTTGCTTTAGATTTATCTAAAATAATTAAACCAGAACCAGGTGCGATTTATAGAGTTGAATTCTCATACAAAAAGAAATATTCGCTTTATAAATGCGAAAGTTCATCGGATGATTCTGTTGCAGATGAAGAGGAAGAAGATGTTGATGAAAATGATGTAAATTATAGCGGTAACTCTTATGATGATTATGAATACGACGATTACGATTGGAGAGAAAGCCAAGATCCTTGTTCAGGTTCCTACTATTATAATGCTAAAATTGCGACTAATATTTTAGCCTCAGATTTGGGTGTAATTGCCAAAAGAGGAGAGAATAAATCGTATCTATTCGCAGTCAATAATATCCTTACAACAGAACCTATTTCAAATGCTCGTGTAGATTTGTACACTTTTCAACAGCAAAAAATTGCTACAACAGCAACAAATAGTGAAGGAATCGCAACATTTCAAATCGATAAATTTGCCTATTTTGCTATTGTTACATTAGGAGAACAATCGACTTATGTAAAGCTTGATGATGGAAATTCTTTATCGGTAAGTAATTTTAATGTTGCCGGCGAAACGCTTCAAAAAGGATTAAAAGGATTTATTTATGGAGAACGCGGCGTTTGGCGCCCGGGAGATAATTTGTATTTGTCTTTTATTTTAAATGATGCGTCGAATAAACTTCCAGCCGCACATCCAATAAAATTTAGATTAACAGATCCAAACGGAAAAGTAACGTATCAAACGGTTCAGAAAACGAATGAATTAAATCATTATGCGTTTATTGTACCAACAGATCAAGATGCGCCAACAGGAAGCTGGGAAGCGATGGTAAGTGTTGGAGGTGCAAAATTTTATAAAAACATCAAAATTGAAACGATAAAACCAAATCGTTTAAAAATTAAAAATAGTTTTCAGAGAGCGATTCTGTCTTCCTCTTATCCAAATTCAAGCAATCTAGAAGTTACTTGGCTTCATGGTGCAATTGCCAAGAATTTGAATGTAGAAATGCAAGCTAAATTCTCTGAGCAGAAAACGACTTTCAAAGGGTATGATAAATATACTTTTGATGATTTGGTACGTCGATTCAGTTCAGAAGAAGTAAATATTTTCTCTGGAAAATTAGATGCTAATGGAAAAGCTTCAGTAAGCATCAATCCAAAATTACAAGGACAAGCGCCTGGAATGCTTCGTGCTTCTTTCATTACAAAAGTATATGAAGAAGGAGGCGATTTTAGTATGGATGCTATGGCAACGACCTATTCTCCTTATAAAACGTATGTTGGAGTAAAATCGCCAGAAGTAAATCGCTACGGAATGCTTGAAACAAGAACTAACAATCGTTTTGATATTATAACGGTAGATGAAAACGGAAGACCTAAATCGGTACGTGATCTTGAAATAAAAGTATATAAAGTAGAATGGCGCTGGTGGTGGGATGCTTCTAGCGATAATTTGTCTAATTACAATTCATCAGAAGCAACAACATCCTATAAAACATTTAGAGTAAGCACAGATTCAAGCGGAAAGGCGAGTGTTCAATTTGCTTTATCAGATGAAGAATGGGGACGTTATATGATTCGTGTTTCTGATGAAACGGGCGGACATGCGACGGCATTAACCGTAAATATAGATTGGCCAATCTGGTCTGGGAAAACGAGAAATACCGATGCTTCAACAGCCAATATGCTTGTTTTTTCTACCGATAAAAATGATTATGCTGTAGGCGAAAAAGCACAGATTTCTTTTCCTTCTAGTGAAGGCGGACGTGCTTTAGTTTCAATCGAAAACGGATCTAGAGTAATACAGACACTTTGGGTAAAAACGCAGAAAGGAGAAACAAATGTTGAGGTTCCGATAACGGCAGCAATGGCTCCAAATGTTTATTTTAATATTACGCTTTTACAACCGCATGCTTCGACCAAAAATGACTCTCCGATACGTATGTACGGAATTGTTCCGATTGGAGTGGTGGATAAAAACACAAAACTAGAGCCTGCAATTGCAATGGCAGATGTTTTAAGACCAGAACAATCATTTCCTATAAAAGTGAGTGAGAAATCGGGTAAAGAAATGACTTATACGATTGCTATTGTTGATGAAGGTTTGTTGGATTTAACTCGTTTTAAAACACCAAATGCTTGGGATAGTTTTTATGTTCGAGAAGCTTTGGGAGTAAAAACTTGGGATATTTATGATGATGTTATTGGAGCTTACGGTGGAAAAGTAAATCAGATTTTCAGCATTGGTGGAGATCAGGATTTAGGCGGCGGAAAAGTTAAAAAAGCCAACCGTTTTAAACCTGTTGTAATTTATCTTGGTCCATTTAAATTAGAAAAAGGACAAACAAAAACACATCAAGTCACTTTACCAAAATATATTGGTTCTGTACGAACTATGGTTGTTGCGGGAGATGCTACAACGAGTGCCTACGGAAGTGTAGAGAAAGCAACACCTGTTCGCAGTCCGTTAATGGTTCTTGCTTCATTGCCAAGAAAAATTTCTCCATCAGAAAAAGTAACAATCCCTGTTACGGTTTTTGCTACCGAGAAAAACATTAAAAGTGTAAAAGTTCAGATTAAAACAAGCAACGGATTACAAGTAATTGGAAGTAGTGTTCAAAATGTAACATTTGCACAGCCAGATGAAAAGATGGCGTACTTTAATCTTGCAGTGGGAAATCTAACGGGAATTGCTAAAGTACAAGTTATAGCCACTTCTGGAAATGAAAAATCGTCTTATGATGTTGAGATTGATATGACGAACCCAAATCCTGTAACGAATACTTATACCGATGTGATTCTGCCTCCTAATAGTTCTAAAACTATTTCGTGGAAAACATTTGGAGTTTCTGGCAGTAATAAAGCAAAACTAGAGGTTTCTTCTATGCCGACAATTAATCTAAACGGCAGACTGCAATATTTAATTCAATATCCGCATGGATGTGTAGAGCAGACTACTTCGTCTGTTTTTCCGCAATTGTTCTTAAATGATGTTGCCGATATTGATGCTACACGTCAAGAGCTAATTCAGAAGAATGTTTCGGCTGGAATTGCTAGATTGGGAAGTTTTCAATTACCAAATGGAGGACTTTCTTATTGGCAGGGAAATACTATTGCAGACGATTGGGGAACTTCTTATGCAGGACATTTTATGATAGAAGCAGAGAAGAAAGGTTATGTTCTGCCAATTAATTTTAAATCAAAATGGATTTCATATCAGCAGAAAGAAGCTAAAAAATGGCGTTTTGAGCCACGTTACGGCAATGATTTAGCGCAAGCGTATCGTTTGTATACACTCTCTTTAGCGGGTTCTTCAGATTTGTCTTCGATGAACAGATTGCGTGAAACTAAAGGTATTTCGAACGAAAGTAAATTGCGATTGGCTGCAGCGTATGTTTTAGCAGGGCAAAAAAGTGCAGGAACGTCTTTATTACTGAATAGTAAAATTGATGATGATTCGAGTAACTATAATTATTACTATTATGGTTCTAGTGATCGAAACAGAGCCATGACACTGGAAACATTATTACTGCTGGATCAAAAACAGAAAGCTTTTGTAATGGCATCAAAATTAGCCAAAGATATGGCAAGTGATCAATGGATGAGCACACAAACAACAGCGTATTGTTTGTATGCGATGTCGAAATTTGCTCAGAATAACGGGCCAAAAGGCATTGATATTCAGTTTAGCAAAGATGGTAAAGCGCAAAGTATCAAAACCGCTAAAACCGTTGCAGACAGAAGTTTGATTGTAAAATCGGGAACAAATAGTATTACTTTGAGAAACAATAAAAAGAATACGATTTATGTTCGAGTATTAAATACAGGAATTCTACCAATTGGTCAGGAAAATGCTGTTCAGAGTAATCTTTCTGCTGGAATTGTTTTCAAAAACAGAAAAGGCGGTGTAATTAATGTCTCAACTATTGCTCAAGGAACGGAGTTTGTTGCAGAAGTTACAGTGAGGAATCAGACAAATGAATTTGTACAAAATGTAGCTTTGTCTCAGATTCTACCTTCTGGTTTCGAAATTGTAAATACACGTTTTACAGATTATGGTGATGCAACTAATAATATTGCCGATTATATTGATATTCGTGATGATAGAACAAATTTCTATTTTGGATTAAAAGCCGGAGAAACTAAAACGTTTAGAATTTTACTCAACGCTTCTTATTTAGGAAACTATTATCTTCCGGGATTGCAGTGCGAAGCGATGTATGATCATACATTTTTGGCAAGAACAAAAGGTTTCTGGGTTTCGGTTGTGAAGTAATTAAATATGTATCCTAACAGGTTTCTAAAACCTGTTAGGTATTTTTAGATAAAAGATTGAATAAAATTAAGGGGTTGAAAAAAAATCATACCTAACAGGTTTTAGAAACCTGTTAGGATAAAAAAATGCAGATTGAAGAATGAAGAAGGATGTTTTTGAAGCAGGACAATATTACCATGTATACAATAGAGGAAATAATTATGAGAATATTTTTGTAGAGGAGAAAAATTACAGCTATTTTCTTCAAAAGATTAAAGAATATATTTTACATGTAGCTGATATTTATGCCTATTGTCTGCTTAAAAATCATTTTCATATTGTTTTAAGAATTAAAGATGAAATTGATTTGCCTGAGAAATTTAAAAATAAGATTCATTTGCCATTTTCAAATTTATTCAATTCTTATTCTAAAAGTATAAATAAAGCTTATGGTAGAGCAGGTAGTTTGTTTCAAGAGCATTTACAACGAAATAGGATTGAAAATGAAGAATATTTAAAACAGTTAATTATATATGTTCACTTAAATCCAGTTAAGCATAAATTTACAGCATCTTTTGAATCATACCTTCATTCATCATATCGTTCTTATTTATCAACGAAATCAAGTAATATTGATAGAGAGTTTATTCTTGAATTATTTAATGATTTAGAAAATTTCAAGTTTTATCATGACGAAAATAGAATTATTTATCAGGGAATAATAAATGATATATTTTTATTAGACCAATAAATTTTTGAGTATCCTAACAGGTTTCCAAAACCTATTAGGTATTATTTAGATAACGATTTAAAGTTTTTGAGGAATTAAAAAAGTAGATACCTAACAGGTTTTGGAAACCTGTTAGGATAGAAAAAATAAAGAGTTGAAAAATAAATTAAAAGCGTTCTTTCAGCGCATTATCAATTGGATAAAAAAAAATAAAATTAAATCAGCAATTGCATTTATGCTTTTGCTGATTTATTATTTTTCACTTCCTAGAACATTATTCAAAGAGCCATATTCTACTGTTATAGAAAGTAAAGAAGGCGAATTGCTTGGCGCTAAAATTGCACGCGACGGGCAATGGCGCTTTCCTGCGCAAGACAGTGTTCCAGATAAATTTAAAAAATGTATTGTTTATTTTGAGGACGAATATTTTTATAAACATCCCGGTTTTAATCCCGTTGCAATGGTCAATGCCATTAAGCAAAATAGAAAAGCAGGAAAAGTTGTTCGCGGTGGAAGTACGCTAACGCAGCAAGTCATCAGGTTGTCGAGAAAAGGAAAAGGAAGAACTTATTTCGAAAAAATTATAGAGGTTGTTCTCGCAACAAGATTAGAATTAGGGTATTCTAAAAATGAAATTTTAGAGTTATATGCGGCTCATGCACCTTTTGGAGGAAATGTTGTGGGATTAGAAATGGCATCTTGGCGTTATTTCGGAGTTCAATCGAATCAATTATCTTGGGCAGAAAGTGCGACTCTAGCAGTTTTGCCAAATGCCCCTAGCTTAATTTACCCAGGAAAAAATCAGATAAAATTATTAGAGAAACGGAATCGTCTTTTATGGAAACTAAATCAAGAAGGTATCATTGATAAAGAGACTTACGAACTTTCTATAGACGAACCGTTGCCTCAAAAACCGTATGATCTGCCTCAAATTGCGCTACATTTGCTACAGCGCGTGGCAAAAAATGAAGAAGGAACACGGGTAAAAACAACGATAGATTTTGCATTGCAGAATAGAGTCAATCAAATTGCGAAATATTATTACAATCAATACAAGCAAAACGAAGTCAATAATCTGGCAATTTTGGTAATTGATGTTCAGAGTAGAAACGTAATAAGTTATGTTGGGAATTCGCCAACAGACAGCGATCACCAGAAAGATGTTGATATTATTGATGCACCAAGAAGTACAGGAAGTATTTTAAAACCATTATTGTACGCTGCAATGTTAGACGATGGAGAATTACTACCCAATACTTTGATTGCCGATATTCCTACGCAGATTGCGGGTTATACACCACAGAATTTTAATTTAACTTTTGATGGAGCTGTGCCAGCACATCGCGCCTTATCAAGATCGTTAAACATTCCGGCAGTTTTGATGTTGCAGGATTTTGGTGTAGATAAATTTTATGGAGAATTACAGAAATTTAAATTAAGAAATATCAATAAATCTCCTGACCATTATGGATTGTCCCTTATTTTAGGCGGAGCTGAAAGTAATTTGTGGGATTTGTGCAGAACGTATTCAAATTTATCTTCAACAGTAAATTATTTTAATAAAAATCAAGGTAAATACCGAACTAAAGAGTTTACAGAATTAAATTATAAAAATGATTTTCAAGCCGATTTTGGTGCAGAAACAGATCAAAAGAATATAGTGGGCGCTGGTTCAATTTGGCTGACTTATAATGCTATGGAAGAAGTTAACAGACCAGAAGGAGATGAAGCTTGGAAATTTTATGACAGTTCTTTAAAAATTGCTTGGAAAACAGGAACAAGTTTTGGTAATCGTGATGCGTGGGCAATAGGAACAAATTCGAGATATGTTGTTGGAGTTTGGGTTGGAAATGCAACAGGAGAAGGAAGACCAACGTTAACAGGTGTAACCAGCGCAGCGCCAATTTTGTTTGATGTATTTAATTTATTACCAAGACAAAGATGGTTTGATACTCCATATAAAGATTTAGATGAAGTTGAAGTTTGCAAATTAAGCGGTTATTTGGCTAAAGAAGACTGTCCGAAGATAAAGCAATGGGTTCCTAAAAAAGGGAAGTCAACCGTTGTTTGTCCGTATCATAAAATGATTCATTTAGATCAAACAGAGCAATTTCAAGTAAACAGCAGCTGCGAAAGTGTTGATAATATGATTGCTAAAAACTGGTTTGTATTGCCGCCAGTTATGGCATGGTATTACAAAAGTAAACATATTGAATATTTGCCACTGCCGCCTTTTAAAGAAGATTGTACAGGAACACAAATGATCGCTATGGATTTTATTTACCCAAAAACAAACAGTAAAATTTATTTGACTAAGGATTTTAATAGTGAAGTACAGCCGGTAATTTTTAAAGTAGCTTATTCTCAGCGAGAAAAGCAGTTATTTTGGTATGTAGATCATGTCTACAAAGGCGTAACCAAAGTTTTTCATGAAAAGCCTATTATAATGAGTGCTGGATTTCATTATGTTACCGTTGTTGATGAATCTGGAAATGAGATTACAAGAAAAGTTGAGGTTGTAAGGGAGTAAGCATACAGTAAAAAAATAAGCATAAAAAAACCGCCAATCTTTCGAGAGGCGGTTTTCTTTTTTTATTTATTCTGAAATAACATTTCCTTTTTTATCATAGAAATGGTATTCTAAGTACGTGTAAGCGTCACGAGGTATGATTTTCACCCATTTCTTATGTTCAAAAAACCATTTTGAACGTAATGATGGAAAACCCTTACTGAGGTATGCAGCCACAAACGGATGCACATTAAGTACAACTTTATTGTGGGTTTTTAAAAGTCTGTCTAAATCAGATTTGATTCTGTCAATGATTAAAATTGGCGCTTCAATTTCACCATTTTCATTGTTAGGATCTTCTTCTCTAGTTTTAATATTAACTTCTGGTCTTACACGTTGTCTTGTAATTTGAACTAAACCAAATTTACTAGGCGGTAAGATTTTATGCTTTGCTTTATCGTCGCTCATTTCTTCTCGCAAGAAGTCGAACAAAACCTTCCTGTTTTCAGGATTAGACATATCAATAAAATCAACTACGATTATTCCGCCCATATCACGCAGACGAAGTTGTCTGGCAATTTCAGCGGCTGCAATCATATTAACTTCCATGGCAGTATCTTCTTGATTAGTTGCTTTATTAGAACGGTTTCCGCTGTTTACGTCTATAACGTGAAGAGCTTCAGTGTGTTCGATAATAAGATAAGCGCCTTTACTCATTGATACCGTTCTTCCAAATGAAGTTTTGATTTGTCTCTCTATATTGTATTTCTCGAAAATTGGAGTGTCATTTGATTGATAAAACTTAACAATCGATTGTTTCGAAGGTGCAATTTCTTGCAGATATTCCTTCGTTTGGTGGAACAACTCTTCATCATCTATCTGAATACCACTGAAGGTATCATTAAATACATCTCTTAATATTGAAGAAGCTCTATTAAGCTCTCCTAATACTTTTGATGGATGATGAGCAGTTGGTAATTTTTTACACATTGCAGTCCATCTGCCAAGCAGGTTCTGCAAATCTTTTTCTAATTCGGCTACGTTTTTGCCTTCGGCTACTGTGCGAACAATAATACCAAATCCTTTAGGTTTGATCGATAATACAAGTCTTTTTAGACGATCCTTTTCCTTTTTGTCTTCTATTTTTTGAGAAATAGAAACGCGGTCAGAAAACGGAACGAGAACAATAAATCTTCCTGCCAATGAAAGCTCAGCGCTTATTCTTGGACCTTTGGTAGATATAGGTTCTTTTACGACCTGTACTAAAACAGATTGATTGGCACTTAAAATATCAGTAATGATGCCATCTTTGTCAATCTCTTTTTCAAACTGAAAGGTTTTTAGGGAGAAATCTTTTAATTTACCTGCGCTTACAAGTTTTATGAATTTCAGTTGGGAAGCTAAGTTTGGACCTAAATCGTGATAATGTAAAAAAGCATCTTTTTCGAAGCCTACATTTACAAAAGCAGCATTAAGTCCAGCAACTGGTTTTCTGATTTTGGCAATAAAAATATCACCAACCTGAAAGTTGCTTTTCTCTTCTTCTTTGTGTAATTCAATTAGTTTTCCATCTTTTAATAAGGCAAAATCTACGGCTTCAGAACTAGATCTAATGATTAATTCTTTATTCACACTGTAAATTTTTATCTGTTTTTTCAGAAAATAGAAACTAGAATAAAGAATATAGATCAAAAAAATCTAAAGTCTAAAGTCTAAAGTCTAAAATCTTATTTACAGATGGATTAAACAATATTTTTAACAGGTATTGAACCCGGGGAGATTTCAAATTTTAGATTTCAAATTTTAGATTTTAGATTTTCGTTAGTAAATCTGCAATCATAAATCATCAAGCTGCAATCATAAATCTCAATTTCAATGAACTTTTAAAAAGAAAAAAGTAGTTTAAAACTACTTTTTCTTTTTGTGACGGTTAGCTCTCGCTCTTTTCTTTCTTTTGTGAGTAGCTACCTTATGTCTCTTTCTTTTTTTACCACTTGGCATATCGTGTCGATTTTATGATTAATTAATAAGTATTATTTTGCTTCGTTGTTTGTTTTAACCCCCTCTACAAATACTTTTGCAGGTTTAAAAGCAGGAATGTTGTGTGCTGGAATTTTGATAGTGGTGTTTTTAGAAATGTTTCTACCTGTTTTTTCAGCTCTAGTTTTTACGATAAAACTACCAAAACCTCTTAGGTAAACATTGTCTCCAGTTTCTAGTGAAGTTTTAACTTCTTCCATAAAAGTTTCTACTGTTGCTTGAACATCTCCTTTTTCAAGACCTAGTTTCTCTGAAATTTTCGCTACGATATCTGCTTTCGTCATTTTCTTTCCTATTTTATTTTATAAATGATGTACTATTTTTTTGAGTTTGCAAATATAGGAATTAAAAAAATAATTAATCAAGCTAATTCGTTAAATTTTAATCACATAAACATTTACTTTTGTATTCTAAGTATTTTGCAATGAATTTTCATAACATATTGGTAAATTGGTATTTACAAAACAAGCGTGATTTACCTTGGCGGAATACGGCCGATCCGTACCTAATTTGGCTCTCAGAAATTATGTTACAGCAGACAAGAGTCGCTCAAGGAATGCCATATTTTTTTGCCTTCACTAAGGAATTTCCTACTGTCTTTGATCTTGCAAATGCCTCAGAAGAGCAAGTTTTGAAACTTTGGCAGGGATTAGGTTACTATTCTCGCGCTAGAAATCTTCATAAAACGGCTCAATATATTGCTAATGAGTTAAACGGAATTTTTCCAGATTCGTATACAGAATTATTAAAATTGAAAGGTGTGGGCGAATATACAGCAGCGGCAATTGCTTCTTTTTCTTATAATGAAGCTGTTCCTGTTGTTGACGGAAATGTATTTCGTGTGCTTTCTCGTTATTTTGACATTGAATCGGATATTGCGCAACCAAGTACTAAAAAAGAATTTACTGCTCTTGCTCTAGAATTAATGCCAAAAGATAATCCTGCGATTTTTAATCAGGCCATAATGGAGTTCGGAGCTTTGCAATGTGTCCCTAAAAGTCCGAATTGTACAATTTGCGATTTTAATGAAAGCTGTGCAGCGTTACAAAAAAAGAAAGTAAACGTTTTGCCTTTTAAATCTAAAAAGGTGAAAGTGACCAATCGTTTCTTTAATTATTTGATTCTTGAAGATGCTTTAGGGAATACTTTAATTCAAAAAAGAACATCGAAAGGAATCTGGCATAATTTATATGAGTTTCCGCTTTTAGAAACTCAGGAAATTGTAGACTTTGATTTTGTTTCAGAAGCAGTTCAAAATGATGTTTTTGCGTCCTATACTATAATAGGTATAGAAGAATGTAATCAGGCGGCAGTAATTCATAAACTTTCACATCAGCATCTTCATATTCAATTTTGGAGAATAAAAATTAAAGAAGTAATTGAAAACGGTGTGAATATGATAGATTTAAAAACATTTCCTTTTCCGATTGTGATTTACAATTTTATCGAAAAGCAAGAAATAAATTGCTAAAAAAATGTATCTTTGGTAGAAATACCACCAAAAACTATGAACGGAACATTAAATAAAGTGATGCTCATTGGCCATTTAGGCGATGATGTAAAGATGCACTATTTTGATGGAGGCAATTGTATTGGGCGTTTTCAACTGGCTACAAATGAGGTTTATATTAACAAAACGACTAATGAAAAAATTACTTCTACAGAATGGCATAATTTAGTTGTACGAAATAAAGCAGCTGAAATTTGTGAAAAATACCTCTCTAAAGGAGATAAAATTTATGTTGAGGGACGTATAAAATCGCGTCAATGGCAAGCCGAAGATGGTGTTACAAAATACACTACAGAGATTCAGGTAACCGAGTTTACTTTCTTGACTACCAAAAAAGAAACAGGAGGACATAAGCCAAATAACGAGTCAGAATCCGTAAAAAACACTAACTTTGATGCGGCAAATGAAGGTTTACCTATAAATGATTTACCTTTTTGATACGTTTAACTAATCTTTAGTAATTTGGACCCAGAGCCCAGTTTATTTTTTTCTACTAATTTAGACATCAATCTAACAATTGGTTTTGTCGGAATATTTATTTTGCTGCTTTTGTCAGCAATAGTTTCTGGCGCCGAAGTAGCGCTTTTTTCTTTAACTCAAAAAGAAATAGACGAAGCTCTGCATGATAATCATTCAAAAGGAAAAATTATTTCAAACCTTTTAGATAGGCCAAAAAAACTCTTGGCAACATTATTAGTAGCCAATAATTTTTTAAATATAGGAGTAGTTATTTTGTTTTCTTTTATGGGGCAGAATATTTTTTCTAATATAGATTCGCCTGCATTTAAATTCTTCCTAGAAGTTATATTAGTTACTTTTTTAATTTTATTGTTTGGCGAAGTGCTTCCTAAAGTTTATGCCAGCCGTAATAACTTAAAGTTTGCACAACGTTTTGCTTATCCAATCGCTTTTTTAGACAAATTACTATCGCCAATTAGTCTGCCTATGCGTAGTCTTACACTATATTTGCAGCATAAATTGGGGAAACAGAAAAATAATTTTTCAATAAATCAGCTTTCTCAGGCATTAGAGCTTACAGATTCGGAAGGAACATCTAGCGAAGAACAAAAAATATTAGAAGGAATTGTGTCTTTTGGAAATACAGATACCAAACAGGTTATGAGCCCTAGAATTGATATTTTTGCTCTAGAAATAACAGAATCGTTCGCCTCTATTTATCCAAAAATTATCGAGAAAGGATTTTCGAGAATACCAGTGTATAGAGATAATATTGATCAGATTGAAGGTGTTTTGTTTGTTAAAGATTTACTGCCTCATATTGATAAAGAAGAATTTGACTGGTGGACTTTAATTAGAAAAGCTTTTTTTGTTCCAGAGAATAAAAAGCTGGATAATTTATTGAAAGATTTTCAGAGCCTTAAAAGTCATTTGGCAATTGTGGTAGATGAATACGGAGGAACATCAGGATTGGTTTCTTTAGAAGATATTATCGAAGAAATAGTTGGAGATATAAGTGATGAGTTTGATGATGAAAATCTGAATTATTCTCAAATAGATGATAAGAATTTTCTTTTTGAAGGGAAAATCAACATGAAGGATTTTTATAGAATAATTGATGTTGATGAAGATGCTTTTGAATCACGAAAAGGAGAAGCCGAAACATTGGCTGGATTTATTTTAGAGATTCTAGGTAATTTTCCTAAAAAAGATCAAAAAGTAGCTTTTAAAAACTGTGTTTTTACCATAGAAACAGTAGATAAAAAGCGCATAAAACAAATAAAAGTAACAATAGAATAAAATGCTTAAAAAAACAATTTCAATAGCGTCAATCTTATTAGCATTGACCGTTTTAAGCTGTAAAGACGATGTGCTTCCTAAACCAGGAAGTTTTTTGCGTTTAGATTATCCAGAAGCTAAATATGTTCATTTTGAAAACAATTGTCCTTTTTCTTTTGATATGAATGAAGGAGCTGTTATTAAAGGAGAAAAAGATTGTGGTTTTGCTATTGCATATCCAAAAATGAAAGCAACGATTTATTTGACGTATAAACCTGTTAATGGTAATATTGATAAATTGCTTAAAGACGCTCAGAAACTGACGTATGAGCATGTTATTAAAGCAGATGATATATTAGAACAACCGTATTTAAACCCAGAAAAAAAGGTTTTCGGAATGTTTTATCAAGTTGACGGAAATGCTGCTACAAATTCACAGTTTTATGTTACAGACAGTACAAAACATTTTTTAACGGGATCGGTTTATTTTTATGCAAAACCAAACTTCGATTCTGTTATGCCGGCGGCGAGTTATATAAAAAATGATATGCAGCGTTTGATGGAAACGTTGAAATGGAAATAAGGTTTTTTTGTTTCAAAAGTTTCAAGTTTCAGGTTTCAAGTTAAAACTGCGAATGCTTCTTTTGAGTTGAATTCTTTATTGACTTCCGAGTAAAAACATAAAAAAAAGGATCTGAAAATTGGATCCTTTTTTTATGAAGTAACTTTTATGTAATGAATTTAAATATTTGATCATTATCGTTTTAATAAATCAAATTCTATAAAAAATGTGTTTTCAAGCTTCTCTTTTATTGATAGATACAAATTGTACATGCCATCTTCATATTCATCTTCTTCAAAAATACCATTGCAATTGATTTTATATTTTTTATTATCATAAAAATTTAATTCAATAGTTTTGATTTGGTATATATAGTAATCTTTATGAATTATATTAATAGACTGAATTTTTTGAAAATCAAAGCTTTTACTTTTTTTTAATATTTGATAATTCAAAATTAGATGTTCGTTTTTTACAATTAACTTTTTTGTTCTTAGAAAAAAAACAAATGTAGAGATTGAAAAAAATAACAGATAAATTAGTAAACCAAGTATTTTAAGAAAAATTAAAAAGCATAATAAAATGAAAAATAAACCGAAGTTTGAAGATAAATAATGGAGATATAAAAATTTATAAATTCTCATTTTTAATCATTCCGATTACGATTTCATATTCGAAACCTTGTATGTTTTTCCGTCTCCGGTTTCTTGAACCACTTTTGTTAACTTCTCTGGATTTTGAATCGTTTTGTCAAAAGTTACAGTAGCCGTTTTTTTATCAAAATCAACTGCTGCTTTTTCAACTCCATCAAGATTAGATAATTCTTCTTCGATAGTTTTTGCACATCCAACCGCACAAGTCATTCCGTCAATTGTAAAACTTGCAGTTTGCACATTT
The DNA here is from genome assembly GCF_009711165.2 of Flavobacterium sp. MC2016-06. Classification (GTDB taxonomy): domain Bacteria; phylum Bacteroidota; class Bacteroidia; order Flavobacteriales; family Flavobacteriaceae; genus Flavobacterium. Next base: position 237,164 of record NZ_WMID02000002.1, read on the forward strand.
TCAGGAGCGATTACGGCTTTTTCTTTTGAGGCTTTTGTTTCTGTACCTGCAATGTTTTTTAAATTTTTATCTTCTTCTTTTTTGCATCCAACAAGTACTAAACCAGCTATTGCTGCAGAAACAATGATTTTTGTGAATTTCATTATATATGATTTTAAATTGCTAATAACATTTCTTGCAAAATTAATAAAAATCAAGAGGTCAATTCGTGAAAATAGTACAAATTTGCAGTAAAAGATCGTTTATGGATGCAAAACAGTTAAAGTGGATTTATTTATTGGTGCTTTCGCTAATTTGGGGAAGTTCTTTTATTTTAATAAAAAGAGGACTAGTCGGTTTAACAGCTATTCAGGTTGGTTCATTCCGGATTATTTTTGCCGCATTGTTTCTGCTTATTATTGGTTTTAAGAGTTTGAAGAAAATTTCATGCCAGCAATGGAAATATGTAGCTTTAACGTCGCTTTTCGGGACTTTTATGCCCGCTTATCTTTTTGCTATTGCAGAAACAGAAGTAGATAGTTCTATAGTAGCGATTTTAAATTCGCTTACGCCATTAAATACATTAGTTTTAGGAACAATTGCTTTTGGAATTCAATTTCAAAAACGACAAATTTTAGGTGTTTTTATTGGGTTAGTAGGTTGTTCACTGCTTGTTTTAAGTGGTGCTTCGGCTCATCCGGGACAAAATTATTATTATGTAGGTTTGGTGGTAATTGCTACAATTTGTTACGCTTTAAATGTCAATTTGATTAAAAAATATTTATCCGATTTAAATTCGTTAAGCATTACAACCGGAAATTTTACGGTTTTACTCTTGCCAGCATTACTTATTTTAAGTACAACAGATATTACACAAAGAGTAAGTCTAGAAGCAACACAGCATTCTATTTTTTTTGTAATGATTTTGGGTGTTATGGGAACTGGAATTGCAAATGTTATTTTTTTTAAATTAATACAAATGTCATCACCTGTTTTTGCAACATCAGTAACGTATTTGATTCCTATAGTCGCTTTCTTCTGGGGATTATTAGATAATGAAATGCTTACGCCAATTCAGTTTTTTGGAGCATTTATAATCTTAATTGGGGTTTATTTATCTGCTAAAAAAAATAAAGCATAATAAAAAAGCTTTGTCAAAGTTCAAAATTTTGACAAAGCCTCAATGAGTTTAGAAAGGCTTAGAGCCTCAGTATATCAGAGACTCAGAACCTTTTTTATTTAAAATCCTCTTCCGAAACTCCTTCGTTGATTTTGATGTCAGACATTTTAATGTCTAATTCATAACCTACATTTTGTATTAGATTAAAAGGCACTTTTACACCTTTTACTTCTTTATAGTCATTGAAGTTTGTAATTTGAGTAGTCGATTTACCACCTTGTTCTCTTTCTTTAGATTCGGCAACTTTTAAACCAGATTTAATGTCATAGAAATAAGTTGTTTTGCCGTCTTTAATAGCATAAGCATCGCTTCCGTTTACAGGCTCGATTCTGTCAATTTTTAAGTCAGTTCTTTTACTTAAAAGTAATTCTTCAAAAGGAGCTGCATTTGCTTTCATTTCTGCAAGATCTGTACCTTCAAGATTTTTTCTTTGACCTTGCTGCTCCACATAAGCACCTTTGTCATTTACAACTTGTTTCATCAAAGCCATGCTTCCCATAGAAAGCGAAACCATCATTTTTCCTTTAGAATCTAATTTTGAAGTAAAAGTTAATGGAGTTGGAGCCTGCGGAACAGTTGTAGAACCATGCATTGCCAATGTTTTTACAGCAGACACTGCTTTTTCTCCTCCAATAGCTTTAAGGTAGTTCTGGAAAACAGTTTGTGCGGTAACTCCGGTTGGAACATCTTTTGAGGCAAGAGCAGGTTTTTCAACAGGATTTCCATATTTATCAAAATAGAAGATCGGAATTTGAAGTTTTTCTAAACCAGCAATTACATCTGTTCCCTTTCCTGCAATTACAATTCTCATATTGTCAAGCAGGAAATATTTGTTAGCAACGCGATTAATATCTGCAGAAGTAACATTATTAATAGTTTGAATGTATTTTTCGTAGAAATCAGCAGGAAGTTTTTCAGTTTCAATATTCAAGGCGTAACGAGCAACGGCTTGAGGTTTTTCAACCTGCATTACAAACCTTCCAATGTAGCCTGCTTTTACGTTTTTAAGAACATCTTCAGAAACATTCTCGGTTCTAATTCTTTTAATTTCTTTTACAAATTCAACAACAGCGCTGTCTGTAACGGCATTTCTAACAGCAGACGAAGCTTTAAACTTAGTCACATATTTTCCGCTTCCAATGCTGGAACTTGCGCCATATGTCCAAGCGTGCTGCTCGCGTAAATTCATGTTTAAATAACTATTAAAATCGCCTCCTAAAATTTGATTTGCAATTACTGCAGGGAAAAAATCTGGATCACTCATTTTTAAATTTACTGTATTTACTAATGAAATTTCAGATTGAACGGCGTTTGGCACATCAACAAAATCAATTTGAAGTTTAGAAACATTTACAGGATCTGGATAGCTGTTTTTCGGTGCGGCTTGTTTTTTCCATCCTCCAAAAAGTTTTTCTACAGCTATTTTTGTGTCTTTAAATTTGATGTCGCCAATAATTACTAAATAAGCATTTTCGGGCACAAAATAAGTAGCGTAATTAGCTTGAACATCTGCAAGAGTTACATTTTTTACGGTTTCTTCAGAAGTAAATTCTCCCGAAGGATGATTTTTTCCAAAAGCTAAAACATCAACTACACGATTTGCAATTGCCGGCGTGCTTTTTTCATCGGCTTTAAGCCCTTCTAATAATTTTGCTTTTTCTTTGTCAAATTCTGTTTGAGTAAAATTTGGCTGTAAAGTACCTTCGGCTAAAAGCTCTAAAACGCGTCCAGAATATTTTGATAATGAACTTGCAAAAGCACCGCGAGAGCTAAAGTTTATACTTGCGCCGTAAAAATCAATTTCTTCGTTAAAAGCTTCTTTTGTAGTTTTTTTGGTTCCATTTCCAATCAAACTGCTGGTCAATTCATCAACGCCTTTTTTGTTTCCTTCTGTAAAAGGAGCGTTGTCTAGACTAAGGTTAAAACTTACTCTAGGTAATTTATGATTTTCAACTATCAAAACTTTCATACCGTTTGCCAAAACAAAAGTCTGCGGTTTTTTGATGTTGACTACTGGGGAGTTTCCTGGTTTTGGTTGTGGACGATCTTGTGCTTGCATAATTCCAGTTAGGAATAAAAGGATTAAAACTGTATGTATTTTTTTCATGATTCGATATGCTTAGTTTTGAACTTTTGTTGAAGGAACATAATCTAAAATTAAACGCTGGTTGGGGTTTAGATACTTTTTAGCAACCTCTCTAATTTCTTCTCTTGTAATAGAGTGGTAAAGATCAATTTCAGTATTAATAAGATTTACGTCTCCATAAAGTAAATAGTAAGAAGCCAGATTTTCGGCAATTCCTTCTACGTTTGAATTTGCATTCACAAAATTATTATCGAATTTGTTTTGTAATTTTTCATAATCTTTTTCAGAAATTAAATCGGTTTGAATTTTTACAATTTCTTCATCCATTTCTTTTAAGATGTCTGCGGTAGTATGACCAGGCATTGGCAAGCCATACAAAATGTACATTCCGTAATCTTCTTGACTAAAACCTACAGCACCAATTTGAAGTGCCATTTTTTTATCGTCAACTATTTTTTTGTACAATTTAGAACTTTTTCCATCACTTAAATAAGAAGAGATTAAGTCTAAAACTCTCGCGTCTCTGGTTTTCATTGACGGTGTTCTATAAGAAGCTACAATCATCGGAATCTGAATATTCGGATCTTCGTAAGTTGCTTTTATAGTCTGAGTTATTGGTTCTTCTGTATAAGTCTGTTTTTTTACGACTTCTCCTTTAGGGATTGAACCAAAATATTTCTGAATCCATTCTTTGGTTTTGGTTTTTTCAAAATCTCCTGCCACAACCAAAACTGCATTATTTGGTGTGTAGAATTTTTTATTAAATGCTTGAAATTCTTCAAGAGTTGCAGCATCTAAGTCTTTCATAGAACCAATAGTTGTCCAGCGGTATGGATGAACTTTGAACATGTTTTTCTTAACCTCTGGAAGAATATTTCCGTAAGGCTGATTGTCGTAACGCATTCTCTTTTCTTCTTTTACCACTTCATTTTGAGTGTCAACACCAATTTTATTGATAATTGGATGCATCAAACGCTCAGATTCCATCCATAAACCAAGTTCAAGGCTATTAGACGGGAAAACTTCATAATAATAGGTTCTATCGTCAGAAGTATTAGCATTGTTTACGCCTCCGTTTGCAGTAACGATTTTCATCCATTCACCGCGTTTTATATTTTCAGTTCCTTCAAATAATAGATGTTCAAAGAAATGTGCAAAACCAGTTCGGTCTGGTCGTTCGTCTTTAGATCCTACATGATACATCACAGAGGTAATAACAACTGGAGCAGAAGGATCATTATGCAGAATAACATGCATTCCGTTATCTAAATTGTATTCTTCAAAAGCTACTTTTTGAGCATGAGCCACTCCGCCGAGCATTAATGCAGCACTTAACATCATTATCGAATTTTTCATAAAGATTAATAATTTATATTTACCTAATTAGAGTAGGTAGCCAAGGATTGATTTTAATTACATCAAAAATAACTTTTTTAATTAGGATTTAAGAGTCAAACTTTATTTAAGTCCTATTTTAACAGTATTTTGACTCCAAATCTGCTTTTCAAAGAGCTAAAAGACCTTGAAAAACAGACTTTAAGGCAGAATAAATATTTTTAAAATTAGGCATTGCACAGTAAATTATTAATTGTATATTTGCAACCTTAAAAATCAATAAATCAATTTGGTATGTATGCAATCGTAGAGATAGCAGGGCAACAATTTAAAGTAAGCAAAGACTTAAAGGTTTATGTTCACCGTTTGGCTAACGAAGAAGGTTCAAAAGTTTCTTTTGACAAAGTTCTTTTATTAGACGATAACGGAAACGTAACTTTAGGCGCCCCAGCTATAGAAGGTGCTTCAGTAGAAGCTAAAGTGTTACAACACTTAAAAGGAGATAAAGTTATCGTTTTCAAAAAGAAAAGAAGAAAAGGATACAAAAAAAGAAATGGTCACAGACAATATCTTACTCAAATTGTAATTGAAGGTATTACTGCAGCAGGTGGAACTAAAAAAGCAGCAGCTAAAAAAGCAGTAGTAGCAGAAGATGCAGCTACTGAAGAAGTAGAAGCTCCAAAAGTGAAAAAAGCAGCAGCTCCAAAAGCAAAAAAAGAAGCTACTAAAGAATAATAACAATATTTAAACTCATACGTCATGGCTCACAAGAAAGGTGTCGGTAGTTCGAAGAATGGTAGAGAATCAGAATCAAAACGTTTAGGCGTTAAGATTTTTGGTGGACAAGCTGCTATTGCTGGGAACATCATCGTTAGACAAAGAGGTTCAAAACATAATCCAGGTGAAAACGTTTACATCAGTAAAGATCACACACTACACGCAAGAGTAGCTGGAGTTGTTAAGTTCCAAAAGAAAAGAGATAACAAATCTTATGTATCTATCCTTCCATTCGAAGCATAATCATTAGATTACTTATTACAAAACCCGTTCTGAAAAGAACGGGTTTTTTGTTTTATAGCCATTCCTATAATAGTAAAAGTTTTGTCTAATTTTGACACAGATTTTACGGATTCGCTATCGCGAAGACACAGATTAAAGCGGATTTCTATTTTTATAAATAATAAAAAAATCAGTTTTATCCGCGTTCTAAGTCTATGATAAGAAAAATACAGCCTTAAATTTTTCAATTTTATATCTTTACCTATAAATTAACCTACCAAATCTTGAAAAAAATATACCTCATGTTTCTTTTCTGCATCAGTCTATATGCAAAAGAAACCCATTCAGTAAAAGAAACGCCTATTGTCAGCGAACTTGTATCGCTAAATGATTCCCAAAAAAAGATTTTATATCAATTTGCTGTTTTGCAGAAAAATGGCTCAGATGCAAATGCATATTGGTTAAAAAATAAAAATCAGTTTTCGGCATTTAATGATAATGCAAGAGATCAATTAGCAAATGAAATTTTCATTAATTCTCATTTATTATATACACCAGTAAAAGATTCGTCGATTCAGATATGGATGCAGGCGCAGTCACTCACCAATTGGATGTTGTACTTGGCAGCAATTATTGCCGTTTGTGCCATAATTGGATTGTTGCGCAATTACTGGAATTTACTTATTGAAATACTCATAAAACAATTTGCACCTTTATTCAGGTTGCTGTTTTCAGCAATCTTATTAACATACGAATTATTATTTATTGGAATTGCCTGCATCGTTGGAGGTTGTCTAATACACGATATGGTATTTAGAACCGCAGTTATACATGTGGGTCTTTTTTTACTATGGAGCCAGTCAACTGCAATTTTTACTAAAAAATACTTGGTAGAGAAATACATTTTTGAAATAAAAGATAATTTCTGGAAGAATGATAAATGGGAAGCTGTAAAGACAATTTCATTTCCTGCGGTTTTAGTTACAATCGCAATTTGGTATATGTTGTATAAAGTGCCTCAAGATGTGTTGTATAATTATGAGATCGTGATCTCGAGTATAGTTGCGATTTATGCCTTACCTTTCTGGCGCATTTTAGAAAAATATATTTACCCAGTTTTAATTCCTTTTAAGGATGAAAATGTAGAAAGAGGTTTCTCTTCATTGGCGGCATGTACTGTTTTGGCTTTGATTGTTGATGTTGTATTTGTATTTCAGAAGAATTCGTTATTTACTTATTTGATAACAGCATTAACAACGTTATTGATTTTATCATTCTTGATACTTTCTCTAAAAGAAAATTACAAATACAACTATAAGAATTATTACTACTTACAATTTATTACAGTTGCTTTTTTTGGAGTTGTTTTACTTTATAGTTTTCATGTTCAATCGGCCGAGATTATTTGGGTTTCATTAATAGGAATAAGCATTTTTGTAATTATAAAGTATTGGGAAATTCCAACATTCTTTATTACTTGGAAAAGAAAAAACTCTTGGATCTGGGGATTTTTAGGAATGGCTGCCTTGTTGTGGCTGATGGCTAAAGGTATTTTGTATATTACAGAGGTTTTGTATGCTGTGTAATGGTTTGTGATTTAGTTTTTTTATGATTTAATCTCTTTTCGAAATTGACAATATTGTGGAAGAGCTATTGGTTATTTAGCTTACAGAGTTTCTTGCGGAGATCCTTCCTTCGTCAGGATGACAAAAAGAGCGAGAATGTTTGTGTTTATTCTCTTAATTATCCACAATATTGTCATCCTGACGAAGGAAGGATCTCCGCAAGAAACTCCACTAAGAGTTTAAACAATTGTGATTTCTCAGCAAATGATAAATAAAACACATAAAAAAAACCTGCTCATAAAGAACAGGTTTTGTATTGTTTTATCTTAAAAAGTAGAATTTTATTACTCAGAATCTTTAGTTTCCTGCAGATCTTCTGTTTTTCTACCCACTTTTACTTTTGGACTATCTTGAGTTCCAGTAACCGTAAGCGGAATTCCGAAGATTCCTAACGGTGGAAGTCCTAAGCGCATTTTTAAATTCAGTTTTCCATCTAGACTTGTTGTGCCTTCAATTCTAGGTCTAAAGCCAGCAAACTTAAACTTAAAGCGTTCTACCGTCATAATGTTATTCTTGATAGTAGTTTTAATGTCTACTTTAGAAAGATCAGGGTTTTTCATAGACTCAGAGCTTGTTTGTTTGCTTACGGCATTAAACATTTTCAATCCTCTAACTTTTACATCTTTTATAGAAAGTGTTCCGCCGCCAACAATTGATGGATAAACAGGATCCATATTGCCATTTAATCTTCCTTTTAATTGATAGTCAAGTGATACAATTCCTTGTGCTTTTTCTGCTGCGCTAGCCATTTTTCTAAAAACATCAATTTCGTTGTAAGCTCTTCTAATATCAAAATCATTTGCCTTAATGCTGTAATCAAAGTTTGCTTTTTGAGGCGTTACAGCTTGATAATTAGCATTCATGGCAACATTACAACCTATTAAATTAAAACCTGTATTTTGCATACTCAGCTTTCCTTTATTCATTTTTAAATTTCCGGTTGCGTTTAAAAGATTCAATTTGTCAAAATATACTTTTTGAGCATTTGCTATTAATTGCAGATCCAAATTGGCAGGAATAATAATTACACCCGTTTGTTTTGCATCGGGTTGTGAAGTTTTATTTGGGGTTTCGGTTGTTGTTACCGAAGTATTAGCCGTTGTGCTCGACATAAATTCGTCAACATTTATGTAACGAGAAGTAACTTTAAACGAACCTTTTAAAATCCCTGTAGTACTTGTGGCGTAGTTAAAAACATTTTGCAGATAACCGTTCATTGTAAAATCAGATTGTCCGTAAGCAGCTAAGAAATTATTAAAAGACATTTTATCTTGATTGATTTTAAAAATACCTTCCTTAATAATAAACTTTTGAGGCAGATATTCAGAAGCAATTCCAATGTTTCTAAGTTCAAGAGTTCCTTTGTTGTTTAGTTTGCTGTAATTTCCTTTTTCAGCATCGCTTTGTTTGCCTTTTAGAGCCAAATCAGCTTTTACAAAACCATCTAAATCAAGACCTTTTTGAGAAAAAACTTTGTATATTTTGCTTACATCAAGTTCGCCTTTCGCTTTAATATCATAGTTTAAATCATCAAAATCACTTAAGTCAGCTTCAACAAAAACTGGTTTTCCTTCAAAGGTAAACTGCGTAGGCTTAAGAGTTACTTTTAAGTCTTGAAAAGTTCCTTTTTGATTTTCAATTTTAGACTTAATAATAATATTAGTAATTGGATTTGGGTAATATTTAGTTTTCAAATATCCATTTTCTAAATCAAGAAAACCTTTAGTTACAGGGAAAAGTTTCTTTTTTTGATCAAATTTACCATTCGCTTTTACATCACCAGCCAAAGATCCTTTTAGTGTTAAATCAGGAATCCCGAGTGCTTTATTTAATTTTTCAAGATCAATTTTTGCTTTAAAAACAGCATTAATATCAGGCGTATTCATTCCTTTGATATAAAACTTCGATTTTAAATAATCTTTGTCAATGTTTAAAGATAAATTTTTAGCATCAACAGTCAAAAGATCAGGATTTAAAGAAGGAACAGTTGTTTTTATTTCCAGATTTAAGTTAGAAACTGGAAAAGCACTTTTGTTATAATTTACAAAACCGTTGTCTAATTTTATATCTAGATTTAAATCTGGAGCAATTTTTTGCGAAGCAATATAATTTCCTTTTAGAGTAAAAAGCAAATTCGTGTTTCCTTTCAATTCCGTTTTAGAAAGCCATGTAATATATTTAGGCGGAAAAGCAGTAAAAACATCATACAAGTTACTATTGTCTGATTTTATGACAAAATCCATATTGTAACCGTCTTTTAAGAAATCAAATTTTCCTTTAAAATCGACCAAAAGCTGATTGATTTTAAGGTTATTTTGTTCAAAAACAAAAGACAAAGAGTTTACATTTACTTTAGTAATCAAATCGGCATCTATTTTTTTATTCATTAAATATGGTTCATTTTCATAAACAATATTCAGTTTTTCAATTTTAGCTTTAGAATACAAATCAAAAACCGCTTTGTTTAGATCGCCTTTTCCTAAGTAATCAAAACCTAAAGCATCAAAATGAACTTTTGTAGATTGATCGTCGTAAATAATTTTACTGTTAACAATTTCTATTCGTTCTAATTTTAAAGCAGTATCGGTACTGTCTTTAGAATTTTCTTGATTGGATGAAGATTTGTAAATGTTATAATTAGCTTCGCCGTTTGCATTTACTTTTACATTAATAAACGAATCTGATAAATAAATTTGATCAATTTTTACAGATCTGCTAAAAACCAGACTGGCTACATTGACACCAAAAGAAACTTCTTTTGCGGTAATAAATTTTTCGTTTTTATACGGAGCAGAACCATTTAAATGTAAGTCGTTTAATGTTAGGGTTAGAGATGGGAAATGGCGGAAAAACGAAACAGAAACATCAGAATAATTTAATTCTGCGCTCAATCTTTCGTTAGCAGTTTTTTTAATTTGCTCTTTAATTTGGTCAGCAAAAATAATAGGTGTTAAAAATAATAGACCTAGAATTACAGCAAAAGTAATTCCTGTGTATTTGGCTATTTTGAATAAGATGGATTTTGATTTAGTTTTTTGCATAACAAGAGTGTCAGACGATGTGGTATTATAAAAGGAGTATATTTAAAGAAAAAGAAACTGTAGACTATCCGTGTACAGTTTCTTTTTTTCCGTAATTGGTAATAATGGAACCTTCATATTCGATCCATTCTTTCCAACGTTTATCGATGTCTATATTATCTGTATATTTTCGTGCAAAACCTAAAAAAGTAGTATAATGTCCAGCTTCAGAAATCATCAAATCGCGGTAAAATTTAGCTAGTTCTTCATCTTGAATGTTTTCAGAAAGTACTTTAAACCGTTCACAGCTTCTAGCCTCAATCATTGCCGAAAACAATAAACGATCACAAAGAGCGTCTTTTCGGCTTCCGTCCTTCTTCATAAATTTAAAAAGTTCATTAACATAATGATCTTTTCTTTCTCGCCCAAGTGTTAAACCTCTCTTTTTGATAATGTCATGAACCATTTGCAGGTGCTCTAATTCTTCTCTTGCAATAACCAGCATTTCGGTTACTAGTTCCTCTAATTCAGAGTTATATGTTACTAAGCTTATTGCATTTGAAGCCGCTTTTTGCTCACACCAAGCATGATCAGTCAGAATCTCTTCAATATTTGATTCAACTATATTTACCCAGCGAGGGTCTGTGGCTAATTTTAATCCTAACATAATTTATAAGAAAATTGTTTACTGCAAAATTAGTCTTTTTTATAACCGAAAATCAGGAAATATCGTGTAAATACGCTTAAAAAAGCATTATTTTGTAGGTTCAAAGAATTAAAATGAGTCAAATAAAAAAACTTCTAATTATTGGTTTCGTCTGGCCAGAACCAAATTCGTCTGCAGCAGGCGGCAGAATGATGCAGTTGATTTCTATTTTTAGAGAAAATGGTTTTCAAATTACATTTGCAAGTCCCGCTTTAGACAGTGATTTTATGGTTGATTTGACTGCTTTTGGAGTAGAAAAAAGGGCTATCGAATTGAATAATGCTAGTTTTGATGATTTTGTGATTGAATTAAATCCAGATGTCGTTTTATTTGACCGTTTTATGATTGAAGAGCAGTTTGGATGGCGTGTAGCCGAAAATTGTCCAAAAGCGATCCGATTATTAGACACCGAAGATTTACATTGTTTAAGAACTGCCAGACAAAAAGCTTTTAAAGAAAATAGAACTTTTGAATTGCTTGATTTACTGTCTGAAGAAGTGGCAAAACGTGAAATCGCGAGTATTTTAAGATGCGATCTATCTCTTATTATTTCTGATTTTGAGATGAATGTTCTAAAAGATATTTTTAAAATTGATGTTAAGCTTTTGTTTTATCTACCTTTTTTGGTTGATGAGATGAATGAAAATGATCTTTTGAATCTGCCTTTGTTTGAAGAGCGTGAAAATTTTGTCTTTATTGGGAATTTTCTTCATGAACCGAATTGGAATACAGTTCAACATCTAAAAGAAACAATTTGGCCTTTGGTCAGAAAGAATTTTCCAGAGGCAGTTTTGCAGGTTTATGGAGCTTATCCTTCGCAAAAAGTACTGCAATTGCATCAGCCTAAAAGTGGTTTTTTTATATTGGGAAGAGCTTTAGACGCTAATGAAGTTGTGAAAAAAGCAAGAGTAGTTTTAGCGCCAATTCGTTTTGGAGCGGGTTTAAAAGGTAAATTATTAGAAGCCATACAATGCGGAACTCCAAGTGTAACAACTGAAATTGGAGCTGAAGCGATGCATGCCAATTTGCCTTGGAATGGTTTTGTTACTAATGATATGGAGCTTTTTGCTAAACAAGCTGTAGCATTATATCAAGATGAAAATCTTTGGAAACAATCTCAAATAAACGGAATTGCAATTGTAAATCAATGTTTTCAGAAAAGCCAGTTTGCTTCTGTTTTAATAAATGAAGTTAATGCTTTAATGAACGATTCTGAAAACCATCGTTTACATAATTTTATGGGAAGCCTGTTGCAGCATCATACTTTAAAAAGTACCAAATACATGGCAAAATGGATTGAGGCTAAAAATAAAAATTAAACCATTCTTCCAAATCCTACGGTTTCACGATACAATTGCGGTGAAACATCGGCGTTGGTTTTAAAAAATCGGCTGAAATAATGTTCGTCATCATAACCTAATTCGTAAGCAATCTCTTTTACGGTTTTATTCGTCATATACAATTCTCTTTTTGCTTCAATAATAATTCTTTCGGCAATAAGATCAGTTAGCGTTTTGTTGAAATAATTTTTAGATAATTTGGCTAATGCCTTTGGTGAAATATTGAGCATTTCGGCATAATTTCCTGCCGAATGTTTGGTTTTAAAATTGTCTTCGATTGCGTCCTTCAAATTTTGCATAATAAAAGGTTCTTTAGAATCTGGAGTTGATTTTAATTCTTCTAATTGCTCCGTTTTTAGTCGAGAACCCGTAATCAGAAATATTTTCAGGTATGAAATTAATGATTCATATTGTGCTAATTCTGCGTTTTGAATTTCTGTTTTCATTTGATCAATAATCATCTGAAAAGTAATTTTTGCTTGATCTGTAATTCGTATAAAAGGAGGCTGATAGATATTATTAAACAAAACGCCATTGCAGGAAACTTCTTTTTGATGCTTGTGAATGCAAAAAAAATCGGGATGAAAGTGAATGGCAATCCCTTGAATATCTTCTTTTGTACAGATCATAAACGGCTGATAAGGAGAAAAGGCAAGGAGCGAATCTTCTTCAAAAGTATGTTCGGCAAAATCGGCTTTTACTTTACCGCTTCCCTTAGTAATCCAAATTAAAGAATAATAATTATTACGCTGTATGTGGTCAAAATGACTGTTGTCTTCAAACGAAAGCAGTTTGAAAGCAAGATTTCCATTTTGCGGATTTGTTAACGTGAAAACATTCTGATTAGACATAATAGCAACGATATTATAATTTACGGTCAGATTCCTGGATTGCTAAATCATTGATACTGGCAAAACGTTTTTGCATATATCCATTTTCATCAAATTCCCAAAGTTCATTTCCATAACTTCTAAACCATTGTCCAGAATGATCTTGCCATTCGTATTCAAAACGCACAGCCATTCTGTTTTCTTTAAAACCCCATAACTCTTTTTTAAGTTTGTAATTCAATTCTGTATTCCATTTTTTGGTTAAAAATTGTTTTACTTCCTCACGTCCGTTGATAAAATCAGTTCTGTTTCTCCATTCTGTATCAATTGTGTAGGCTAATGCTACTTTTTCTGGATCTTTTGTGTTCCATGCATCTTCTGCAATTTGTACTTTTTGCAATGCAGTTTCCATTGTAAATGGAGGTAAAGGATGTCTTTGTGGTTCCATAATTCTTTTTTTATACTAAGATAGTCATGAAATTAATCACGACTATCTTTAGATATTCTTTTTTTGCAATTAGTTTTGTGATTCTAAAGCTTCAACAGCTGGAAAATCAATTTCTGTATTGGCAGTATTATTGAAATAATTGGTTAGAATGTTTAGTGCTACATGCGCTACAGTTTCAGCTAATTCGGCATCAGAAACACCAACATTTTTTACTGTATTTACATCTTCATCGTTTACTAAACCATTTTTACTTACTAATGTTTTTGCAAATTGTAAAATTGCTGCTGTTTTGGCATCGTCAGATTTTCCTGTTCTGGCAGCGCGAATAACTGCTGGATCTGTTTTAATTAAATTTTCTCCAATATAAGTGTGAGCAGCCACACAATAATCACATGAATTTTGTTCTGAAACTGCTAAAGCTAAAAGCTCACCAGTTTTTGAACCTAATTTTCCGTGGCTCAAAGCACCGCTTAAATTTAAATATCCTTCTAAAACCGCTGGAGAATTCCCCATTGTACGCATCATATTAGGTACAACTCCTAATTTAGCTTGTACGGCATTGAATAATTCTTTTGTTTTTCCTGTTACTTCTTCTGGGTTTAATGCTGTTAATCGTGTCATCTTATTTAAATTTTTTATGTTATAATTTGTTATTGTCTTTTGACATTACAAAGGTGCGAAGATGTTGGATTTTAGAACATGGAGAATTTACGCTATGTGGTGGACAATTTTCCCTTTGATAGTTTTAAAGAAAAAACATGATTTTCGCTTCCTAATGTTTGGATAATGAAGCTTACCGGACAAACGTTGTAGAATTTCTTTGAGAATCCTTCGACTTCGCTCAGGATGACAAAAAAAGGAAAAGATAATCAGTTAGATCTGCAAAATTGGCGTTACACAAAACACAATCTTGTCATTTCTGACTGAAAGAAGAAATCTCCACAAATAACTCTGCAACGGGGATCCAATCTTTATAGAGCTTCTTGCGAAGATTTCTCGTTCCTCGAAATGACAAGCTTTACGCATAAACTATGTGTCTTTAGCTTTGTCAAAGTTTTAAACTTTGACAAAGCTTCTCGTAATACTAAAACTTCTTGCGTATCTACTTCTGCAAACATAGGATGACAAATAGAGCGTAAAAAAAATAGGTTGTCTTCTAAAAGACAACCTATTTTTAAATTTATTTATTTTAAAAAATCTATTTGAATAAACTTTCAACAGCTTGAACTGTTGTGGCGTGGTAACCCGATTTTGCTTTCTCAAAAATCTTTTCTGCCCAATCTTTTCCTGGAGATGTTTTAACTAATTCTTTGTAAAGTGTCATTAATGATCCTGTTCTGCTTGTGTTAATCATAAATTGTTCGATAGCAGGATAAGCAACTGTATAATGACTGCGAATTGCTTGTACAAACCATTGACGTTTGATGACGAAGTTCCCGCCTTTTGTAAAGTTGAATTCTGCATCAATTTCAGCCATTTCTTTTGCTGTAATATCTGCTGGAAGGTAATCTATAAAATGCTGTTTTTCTGTAGTAGATTTAATTTTTTGGCTCAATCCTTTTACACCAGTTGTTCTCCAAGTTTTTTGAATTGCATCAATTGCATTAAATTCTTCTGAAACAGAAGGAGTAATGTTTGAAGGAACGCCAGGTTTGTAAATCCATTCGTCTGCTTTTATTTTGTCTGTCAAAGTTTTATCGCCTTTAATAAGATTGTCGTTTAAATATTTTACGAAATCTTCTGTTGTAATAGATTTAAAAGCGTGTGCATCGAAATAATTCTTAATGAAAACATCAAATTTCTCGCGTCCAACGGCTTGTTCAATTACTTTCAAGAAATTATAACCTTTTACATAAGGAATTTCACTAATTCCATCATCTGGATTTCTTCCTGTTAATTCTACTTTTAAGCGTGTATCTGGATTTGTTGCTCCATATTCAGTGATATTGTCATCTAATACTTTACGGCTTAAAACGTCTTGCATTTTAGCTTCTTTCACTCCAAAGATTTCTTCGCCAATGCGGTGTTCTACATAAGTTGTAAAACCTTCGTTTAACCAAATATCATCCCAAGTTGCATTGGTTACTAAATTTCCGCTCCAGCTGTGGCCTAATTCGTGTGCCAATAAACTTGTTAACGAACGATCTCCTGCAATAACTCCTGGAGTTAAAAATGTTAGGTTTGGATTTTCCATTCCTCCGTAAGGGAAACTTGGAGGTAAAACCAAAACATCGTAACGTCCCCAACGATAAGGGCCGTATAATTTTTCTGCAGCAACGACCATTTTTCCTAAATCTGCAAATTCCCAAGCGGCATTTTTTATTACAGTATGTTCTGCATAAACTCCGGTTCTGTTGTCTATTGCTTTAAATTCGATGTCCCCAACCGCAATTGCCATTAAATAAGATGGAATTGCTTTGTCTTGTTTAAAAGTATAAACGCCAGTATCATTTTTTTGCTGTGGATTTACAGCACTCATTACAGCCATTAAGTCTTTAGGAACCGTAACTTTTGCATTATAAGTAAAACGAATTCCTGGAGAATCCTGACATGGAATCCAAGTGCGAGACCAGATGCTTTCGCCTTGAGAAAAAAGGAAAGGTTTCTTTTTGTCTGCCGTTTGTTGTGGGTTTAACCATTGTAATGCAACGGCATTTTTGGTCGTACTATAATAAATGTTAACTTTTGTAGTATTTGGTTCAATTGTAATATGAAGTGGTTTTCCGTGAAATTCAACTTCTGATCCAAGTTCAAATTTGGTTTCTTTTTCGTCATCACCCAAAGTTACTTTTGTAATAGTAAGTGTGTTTTCGTCAAAAATGATTTCGTTTCCTTTGCTTATGTTGTCAATCTGCCAAGAAGCTTTTCCTGAAATGGTCTGTGTGTTAAAGTCAACTTTAATATCTAAGTCTAAATGTTTTACAACGGCTAAATCTGCTTTAGAGAAAGTATGTTCGTCTTTTACAGCGCTTGTTTCTTTGGCTGCTTCTGTAGTGGTTTCCTTTTTCTGGCAGGCTAAAGCAGTCAGAAATAAAGTGAGGAGGAATATTTTTTTCATAGTTTAAAGATTGAATTGAAGAATCTAAAATAAATAAAAAATCCCGTTTTGAACTTCAAAACGGGATTTTAATATAAATAACCTTCGACTTGCTCGGGCTGGCATAATTATGCCAACATTGTAACTGGGCTTTCGATGTATTGTTTTAATGTTTGTAAAAATTGAGCTCCAGTAGCACCATCAATTGTTCTGTGGTCACATGCTAATGATAACATCATTGTGTTTCCTACTACAATTTGACCGTTTTTAACAACTGGTTTTTCTACAATTGCACCTACTGAAAGGATGGCAGAGTTTGGCTGATTGATAATTGAATTGAATTCAGTAATACCAAACATTCCAAGGTTAGAAACAGTAAACGTGCTTCCTTCCATTTCTTGTGGTCCAAGTTTTTTGTTTTTAGCTCTTCCAGCAAGATCTCTTACGCTAGCTCCAATTTGAGATAAACTCATAGCGTCTGTAAATTTCAATACAGGAACTACTAATCCGTCTTCAACAGCAACAGCAACACCAATATTTACGTGGTGGTTGATGATGATAGCATCTTCTTTCCACTGAGAGTTAATTTTTGGATGTTTTTTTAATGCTAATGCACAAGCTTTGATAACCATATCGTTAAAAGATACTTTTGTATCAGGAACAGTATTGATTGTAGCTCTTGAGCTCATTGCCTCGTCCATACTTACTTCGATCACTAAGTTGTAGTGAGGAGCTGTAAATAAAGATTCTGCCAAACGTTTTGCGATAATTTTACGCATTTGAGAGTTTTTGATCTCTTCTGTGAAAACTTCTCCAGCGGGAACAAATACTTTTGGTGCAGCAGGAGCGGCAGTTTCTGTTTTAGCAGCTGGCGCAGCAGTAGTTGTTGTAGCAGTTTGTGCAGATGGAGTAAAGTTTTCGATATCGCTTTTTACAATACGTCCATTTTCTCCAGAACCTTTAACCTGAGTTAATTGGATTCCTTTGTCAGAAGCAATTTTCTTAGCCAATGGCGAAGCTAAAATTCTTCCATTTGAAGTTTCAGCAACAGCTTCTGGTGCTTTTTCAGCAGCAGGAGCAGCTTTTGCTTCTTCTGTTGCAGGAGCACTTGCAGGTGCAGCGCCTCCAGCAGTATAATTTTCAGCAATTCCAGAAATGTCAGTCCCAGCAGGCCCGATGATCGCTAATAAGCTGTCAACAGGAGCAGTGTTTCCTTCTTGAATTCCGATGTATAATAAAGTTCCAGCATTGAAAGACTCAAACTCCATAGTAGCTTTGTCCGTTTCAATTTCTGCTAAGATATCGCCTTCAGCAACAGCATCGCCCACTTTTTTCAACCAAGTTGCTACTGTTCCTTCTGTCATTGTATCACTTAAACGAGGCATAGTTACTACTATAACATCTTTAGGTAATGCAGTTGCAGCTTTTGCAGGAGCAGCTTCAGTTTTAGTTTCAGCAGCAGGAGCAGCTTCCGCTTTTGGAGCAGGAGCATCACCACCAGCTAAAAGAGCAGAAATATCTTCTCCTTCGTTTCCAATGATTGCTAATAATGAATCTACTGGAGCAGTTTCTCCAGCTTGAATTCCAATATGTAAAAGAGTTCCTTCGTTAAAAGATTCGAACTCCATTGTAGCTTTATCTGTTTCAATTTCAGCTAAGATATCTCCTTCACTGATTTTGTCGCCTACTTTTTTTAACCAAGTCGCTACCGTTCCTTCCGTCATAGTATCGCTTAAGCGAGGCATTGTTACTTTAATCGCCATGATATTTTATAATTTATGAGGTGTGAATGGATAGTCTTCTTGTGCGTATACTACATCGTATAATTGTTGCAATTCTGGATATGGAGATTCTTCAGCGAATTTCACACATTCTTCAACCAAATCTTTAACTTTTTGGTCAATTGTTTCAATTTCTGCTTCTGTAGCATATTTTTGATCCATAATTACATCTAAAACTTGCGTAATAGGGTCAATTTTTTTGTACTCTTCAACCTCTTCTTTAGAACGGTATAATTGTGCATCAGACATAGAGTGTCCTCTGTAACGGTACGTTTTCATTTCAAGGAAAGTTGGTCCGTCACCACGACGAGCTCTATCAATAGCCTCAGTCATTGCTTCAGCAACTTTTACAGGATTCATTCCGTCAACAGGTCCGCAAGGCATTTCATATCCTAAACCAAGTTTCCAGATATCAGTGTGGTTTGCAGTTCTTTCTACAGAAGTTCCCATTGCATAACCGTTGTTTTCAACGATAAATACAACTGGTAATTTCCATAACATAGCCATATTGAATGCTTCGTGTAATGAACCTTGTCTAGCAGCACCATCACCAAAGTAAGTCATAGTAACACCGCCAGTTTCAAAATATTTATCAGCAAAAGCTAAACCAGCTCCTACCGGAATTTGTCCACCTACGATTCCGTGACCTCCGTAAAAACGGTGTTCTTTAGAGAAAATGTGCATAGAACCTCCCATACCTTTAGAAGTTCCAGTTGCTTTTCCTAAAAGTTCAGCCATTACACGTCTAGGATCAACTCCCATACCAATAGGCTGCACGTGATTTCTGTAAGCAGTAATCATTTTATCTTTAGTCAAGTCCATAGCGTGTAAAGCACCTGCTAATACAGCTTCCTGACCATTATATAGGTGTAGAAAACCTCTAACTTTTTGTTGAATGTATAACGCTGCAAGTTTGTCCTCAAACTTTCTCCAAAGCAGCATGTCTTCGTACCACTTTAAATATACCTCTTTTGTAACTTCTTTCATTTGAATTCTTTCTTTTGCTAAAGTTGTTTGTGTTATCGATTGTGCCTGTAACGCAAAATAGTTTCCTCCCACAAATTTGCGCCCGAAAGGTCGGGATGCAAAAATAAGACTTTCCTATTAAGAACTAAAATTTAAAAGCTACTTTTTGGCTTTTTTTTACAAGAACTTTTTATCAAACATAAAAGGGAGCAGATTTTTTAGGGATGCAGATTTGTAAACTTCACCAATTTCTCCCATAAAATAGATTTCTATAGGGGTGTCTTGTTTGATTTCATATTCTGCAATTGACTGTCGGCATGACCCGCATGGCGGAATTGGAGCCTTGGTTTGATTGGTGTCTGAAGCAGCTGTAATAGCCATTTTTAAAATTTTAGCTTCAGGGTAAACACTTCCTGCGTGAAAAATCGCAACTCTTTCTGCACATAATCCAGATGGATATGCTGCATTTTCTTGATTAGAACCCAAAACTATTTTTCCATTATCCAAAAGGAGAGCTGCTCCAACTCTAAATTGAGAATAGGGTGCGTAAGCTTTTTTGCGAATTTCAACAGCCTGATTCATTAAATCCTGGATTTCTTTTGAAAGCTCCTCTAAGCTGTCGTAAGCTGTAAATGATGATGTAACGCTAATTTCTTTCATTGTTTTTATGGGAAAAAAAATCCAAATTCCTAAAAAAATAGAAATTTGGATTGTTATGTTTTTATTGTTTTTACTCTTTAATAGGTTTCATATTTGTCTCCAAAGTTAAACGTTAAAGAAAAACGAAGTGTATTTTCTAAAGGATTTTTAACTTTTGATGCTGAGAATAAGTATGAAACGTCAATTTTCATTACGTTGTATTTGAATCCAGCTCCTAAAGAGAAGAATTTTCTAGCTCCTTTTTCTGGACTTTCATGAAAATATCCTAATCGCATTGCAAAAGCGTCTTGATACACATATTCTCCAGCAACACTATAAGTGATTTCTTTTAATTCTTCGCTAAATCCGCCTGGTGCATCACCAAAAGATTTAAAAATTCCAGAAACCCATCCAATGTCTTTGTATTTGTTGTAACTAATGTCGTTTGCTTCTTGTTGAGAAATATCTCCAACATCGTCATAATCACCATCTCCGTTTGCATCAACAGGAGTTCCAGGTCCTGGAGGTGTTGGTACTAGAAGTTTAGTAAATTCGACACTAACGGCAACTTTGTTGTAATCGTCTAAAATAAAATCAAAACCTCCACCTAATCTTAGATTGGCAGGTAAAAAGTTTGAACTAATGTCGTCGTGGTCGTAACTTATTTTTTGGCCTAAATTCTGCATGTTAAAACCTGCTCTCCATCTTCCGTTAAAATCGTTGTATGCGATTTCTTCAGATTGGTAAAAACCAGATACATCTACTGCAAAAGTTTTTGCAGCTTTTGCATCAACAGTTTCTGAAGCAACTTTTAAATTAGAGCTAATAAATCGTGCTGCAATTCCCATCGAGAATGTTTCGCTCAATTTAAGAGAGTAAGAGCCATCCAATGCAAATTCGTTTGGAGTTACTTCTCTAACAGCTTCGTTTGGGTCGCCGGTTTGTCTTAGTTCAATTCCTCCAAATCCAAAATAACGAAAACTACCTGCAAAGGCGCTTCGTTCATCGATTTTGTTATAATAGGTTAATTGACCAAGTGAAATGTCATTTGCTAAGTCAGTTAAATAAGGAGTGTAACTGATAGAAAAACCTTGTTTGTCTTCTGAAAAAGCATATTTAGCAGGATTCCACTGTTGAGAGAAAACGTCGGCTGAAGTTGCGACACCTTGATCTGCTAAACCAGCAGCTCTGGCATCTGCTGCGACTAGTAAAAATGGGACACCAGTTGTAATCGGTCTTGTTTCTTGGGCTTTGGCTAATAAAGTAGTTAAAAAACAAATTAGTAATAGTGATATTTTTTTCATTTATGGGGTTAATATTATTTAGGTAATGCAAATATATATATTATTATAATATGACAAGCTTTTCGTACTTTTCTGCTTTTTTATTTGTTAAATTAGATTTTACAGTGAGTTTATAAATATAAACTCCTTTTCCAATTCGATCACCAAAATCATCTTTTCCGTCCCAAGTTATTTCTCTAGATAAAAAGCCTTCGGTAGTAATAACTTGGTTTTTTGTCCAAACTACTTTTCCAGTAATAGTCATTACTTGAACTTGAACATCTAAAGGTTCGTAAGGTCTATTGTGTGAAAACCAAAACTGAGTGTAGGTTGAAAATGGATTTGGGTAATTAAGAACGTGTGTTAATGTTAAAGAATCATCACCTACAACTGTAAATTGTATCTCACTCGTTACAGGATTATTGTAAACATCCCAAGCAGTAAAGCTTATGGTGTGTAATCCTGGAGTAAGATCTCTTAGAGGAAAACGTAAATTTCCGTTAGTGTAATCGTCTAATTTTGTCTGATAATAATCATTCAAAATGTACGGATTGCTTACATCTCCATCTAAAATGGCAACAATATCATGTCCAATGCCGCTTGCTGTATTAATCCCATTTTCATCTTCAAGAAACGCCAAAAGAAAAGGCGATTCGTTTGTAATACCTCCAGATACAAAAGTTTCATCGTTCATATATAACTTAACTTTTGGACTTATATTGTCCTGAGGTGCATTTTCATTTATTCCCCCTATTTTAATGGTGCTGTTGTAGCCAGATTGATTCTCTAAAGCTTCATTTTTCTTCGAATAAAAACTAATTCTACCGTTGTCAACAGGAATTCGGATATCTCTAGGTACAACAAAGCTAAATTCAAATAAACCGTTTGTTACAGAAGCATTTCCTCTAAAAATAGTTTCTCCTAAAGTTTTAAATTGCATTACAGGGCTATATCCATCATTATTTAAGGTAGAATTGGTAATCATTTTATCAAAAATAGCCGTAGATAATTCGCCATTATAACTGCTTAAAAGATTGTTGTTTTCATCTGTAATTTCGCCTGATATTTTGATTTTTGCTAATGATTTTAGATCGGGAATTGCATCTGTAATCACAATGTCATTTACTTTTGTTAAATTAATTCTGGGTTTTGGAATTGCTAACATTAAGGCTGGATCTCCAATATAAAAAATAACATTACTAGAAGAACTTGGGTTTTCGTTTTTAGAAATTCGAAGTGCTTCTGCAATCGTCGTGTAGGTATTAGAACTGTACGAAAGTAAATTTTTACTCAAGCTATCATTAAAGTTTTCGGCATTAAATTGCCCAATAGCGCGAATGGTTGTTAACATTGAGATAGCACCTCCTTTCGGATTCCAAAAAGTATATTCTCCTGCAGTAGGTCTTGTAGGATCATCAAATCGAGAAAACTCGCAGGTAATTGTTATAAATAAAGGATATTTATATTGATTGTTTAAGTTTTGTCCGTCGGCCTTTTCCCAAATTCTTTCACTTGCTAAGCCGTCTTCGCCACCATGTCCTAAATAATTAAAAACTAAAGCTCCTTTTTCAAAAGCATCAAAAAAGTCAGTTCTAGCTTTTGGATATCGCGATCCGCCGGCAGAAGCTTCTTGAGTATAAGAATCGAGCAGGATTTTATCAACATTAAAAAATGGTTTGGCAGTTCCAATTGCATCAGCTAGGCTATTTTGACGGGATTGTATGGAAGCATCAGAACTTTGATCGGAATCATCGCCTACAAGAACAAAATTATTTCTCCAATTGCCATACGACTTTGCATCATGATATTCTAAAACTTTGTTCACCATTTCGCCAGCCTGAGCATTATCCGAAACTAACATTCTCCCAACTGCAATATCAATTCCTCCATAAGGTGCAACCACATTTCCTTCTTCGGGGTCCATCAAACCATAAAAATCATCAGATGCAAAAGAAGATTCGCCAATTGTATTACTATTTACAGAATGATAAATAGGGACAATATTAGTGTTGCCGGTAATTCGGTCTTTAAAATCAAAAGAAGCGTCGCCAAATAAGTTTAGGTATTTTATTCTTTTGTCAGAAGAAGAAGCATTGTCGTATACATATTTAATACAGTTTCTAATGGCGGCGATATCTTGTTTTCCCGATGAAAATTCTTGATAGATGTTCTCCAGTGAAATTACTTTTACATTTAAATTAGAGTAATTTTTATGGAATACTGCTAATTTCTCTGCCTGTGATACTAGATTTTTTGGAGCAACAATTATATAGTCAATGTCTTGAAAACTGTTTTGTGTGTTTTTAAAAAGCGTTCCTTTTAAGTTTTGATTGGTAATTTTTGATTGACTTTCTTTTAAAGGAGTGTAATAATCAGAAGCATCAATAGCGACATAGGTTCTGATTTCTCCTAAAGATGCTTTAAAGCTAAAAGATGCTTGATTTGCATTTTCTATTCTTGATACATTATATAGGTCTGTAATATCCCAGATTTGAGAAATTGCAGCAGCATTTCCAACAGTATAGTTTGCAATTCCTGCAACAGAACCAGCATTGTTGTATTGAAATTTAAACTGTTTTCCTGTGCCAAGAAGTTTTCTTTTTGCGGTTAGATTGATATAATCTAAATATCCTTTTGATCCCGGAACTCCATTGTTATCATAGGTGACTTTGATTTTTACGGTTTCTGCACCTGTAAAAGTGGTGTTTGAAGCCAGTTTTCCATCATAGAATTTAGTGTCTGAACTTGATATTAACGCACTAAAATTAATGTTCCCAACAATTTGGTCGTTAGCGGCAACAGCAAACGAAGTAGGCGTGTAAGCTGCAGAAGCTGCGCTTAATTCAATTTTTACCGGAACAGAAGTATCAATGTTAGGAAAGCTAAAGGTGAATTCTTGTTCTTGATTTACATCAAATGATTCTCCATACCATTGACGCCCTAAATGTGCAATGTTAGTAAGGTCAATTTCGTGAAATTGATAGTCATCAAACGTGTTTAGTTCTAATGTACTGTTCCCTGTTGGCTGGTTTATGGTTGAAATTCGTTTTCCATCGGTTCCAGTAACGGTAATATAATAGTATGATTTTGTATCGTACAAATTCAGATTAGTCTGGCTTTCAGTGTTCCAGTTCTCAATTCCTTCAGCATAAAAAAGAATATAATCTTCATTGTTAAAAACGCCGTCACTTTCTCCAATTACCTGAATCGCATTTTCGGTTAAATCTTCTGGGTAATAAGTATTGTTGGCCAGTGGGAGCATTCGTCCTCCGTTACCGTAAATTTTAATTCTTCGCGGATCAGCTTTGCTGGCATCAAATCCTAGACTTTGTAAAAATGATTTTGAAATTTTGTAAACCCCAGATTTTTCAACATAAAAGCGATACCAATCGCCAGAAGCTAAAACAGAATTGTAAACTGCGGCTGTTTTTTGAAAAGAAGAGGAACTGCTGCTTCTTGATGTTGAGTTGTTTGCCGAATAAGAGAAAGATTTTATCCTTTTAAAGCCATTTCCGTTTTTAATAATAGGGTAAAGAAATAAGAAAGCTTGTTTTTTATCTCTCGAAGTGACGATCTTAAGTGATTCATTTGGTTTTTCTGGGAGGTTTGCAATAGTTAAATCTCCAAGATCCGAAGCGGAAATTGTTTCGTATATAACATCAGAAATTTGAATAGAATTGCCTGCGGAGTAGCTCGATTGGTCTAAATTAAGGAGCAGTGTTATGTTTTTTTTTGTAATGTCGTACCGAAAACTGTTTCCTGTAAAGTATGGAATTGTGGTTTTGAAGTCGCCATAACTCATCTCTTTTTTACTTTGCCAATCTAGTGTTAAGCTCCCATTTATCTGGGAAAATGAGATGAATGGAATTAAAAAAAGATATAAGATTAGGGCTTGTTTCATCAGGCTTAAAAATGAAATTAAATTAAAAATTTATTAGTAAGTAAAAATATAGTATTTCATGTTATAGTAAATAATAAAAAGTATATTTTTGCGTTCGTAACTATAGGTTATTTTCTGGTAAAAAAAACAGCTAAATAAAATTATTAGAACAGATGTTGCTAATTAAATGTTAATTATTATATTGCAGCACCTAAATTTATCACCTAAGAATGAGTATGAAAGTAAACAAAATTGTAGTCTTGCAATTAATGATGTCAATGGTATTGATGTTGGGCACGGCTAGTTGTAGCAAAAAATCGAGTTCCGCTCACGCTTCTAGAGCCACAGGTTGGGATGTAGATAGTCAGAATGGAACCGCTGCTAGAAACGCAGGTAAAAAACAACAGGCTGGTCCTGGTTTAGTTTTTGTTGAAGGAGGTACATTTACTATGGGTAAAGTACAAGATGATGTTATGCACGATTGGAATAACACAGCTTCTCAACAGCACGTTCAATCATTCTATATGGATGAAACTGAGGTTACGAATGGTATGTACTTAGAATACCTAGAGTGGTTAAAGAAAGTTTTTCCTCCAACAGAAGAAAATTACAAAAACATATACGAAGGAGCTTCGCCAGATACTTTAGTCTGGAGAAATCGTTTAGGATATAACGAAACGATGACTAACAACTACTTAAGACATCCATCTTACGCTAACTACCCAGTAGTAGGTGTTAACTGGATTCAAGCTGTTGAATTTAGCAAATGGAGAACTGACCGTGTAAATGAGGCTGTTTTAGAGAAAAATGGTTACCTTAAAAAAGGTGCTAAAACTCAAGACGTTTCTGCGGAAAGTTTATTTAATACAGAAGGCTACCTTGCTTCTCCATCTACAACTTACGGAGGAAGCGAAGAGCTTGTATTAAAGAAAAATCCTAACGGAAGAAAACCAAAAGCAGGTAAAGACGGTGTAGTTCCAGAAGAGAAAAATGTGTACGCACAACGTTCTTCAGGTGTTATTTTACCAGAATACAGACTTCCTACTGAAGCAGAATGGGAGTACGCAGCGGCTGCAGATGTTGGACAAAGAGAATATAATATCTATAAAGGGCAAAAGAAATATCCTTGGTCTGGAGATTATACTCGTTCAGCAAAACGTAAAAACAAAGGAGATCAATTGGCTAACTTTAAACAAGGAAACGGTGATTACGGTGGAATTGCAGGTTGGTCTGATGATGGTGCAGATATTACTAATGCTGTAAAAAGCTATGCTCCTAATGATTTCGGATTATACGACATGGCAGGTAACGTAGCAGAATGGGTTGCCGATGTTTACAGACCTATTATTGATAATGAAGCAAATGATTTTAACTATTTTAGAGGAAATCAATATGCTAAAAACAAAATTGGTAAAGACGGAAAACTTGAAATTGTTACGCCAGCTACTATTAAGTATGATACTTTAAGTAATGGTAAAGTTATAGCAAGAAACCTTCCAGGTGAAATTGCTCAAGTTCCTGTTGATGAACAAGAAACTTATTTGAGACAAAACTTTAGTCAAAGTGATAACATCAATTACAGAGACGGTGATAAACAATCTTCAAGATATTTTGACTTTGGAGATTCAGAATCAGGTTCTAAAACAGAACAAGCGATGTACAATTCACCTAAACATAATGTTACAGTTGATAGTTTAGGTAAAATGATTAGAAAATACGACAACTCTAGTAAACGTACTACTTTGATCGATGATAAAGTAAGAGTTTATAAAGGTGGTTCTTGGAGAGATAGAGCATATTGGTTAGATCCAGCTCAAAGAAGATATTTCCCTCAAGATATGGCAACTGATTACATTGGTTTCAGATGTGCAATGTCTAGAGTAGGTGCTAAAACTGAAAGAAGAAAATCACCTAGAAACTAAGTTTTAGAAATTTCAATAAAAAAAATTCCAAATTCCAATGCTGAATATTTCAGTAAGGAATTTGGAATTTTTTTATATTTTTATGATCCATAAAATTGTTTATAATGAATATTCAAGACATTCATAACTTGTTCTTACAATGTAAATCCCTTTCAATTGATACTAGAAAAATTGAGAAGGATTCTATGTTTTTTGCCATTAAAGGTGAAAATTTTGATGCTAATACATTTGCCAGACAAGCACTTGATTTAGGTGCTTTATTCGTGGTTATTGATAATGCGTCTTATTTTATAGACGAAAGAACTATTTTGGTTCAAAATAGTTTAGAAACACTTCAAGAGCTGGCAAAATACCACCGTACTTATTTAAAACTGCCTATTATTGCTTTAACGGGCAGTAATGGAAAAACAACTACAAAAGAACTTATAAATGTAGTTTTATCTGAAAAATTTAAAACGAAAGCCACTGTTGGAAATTTAAATAACCATATTGGCGTTCCGCTTACTTTGCTTTCTTTTACCCAAGAAACAGAAATTGGTATTGTAGAAATGGGTGCAAATCATAAAAAAGAAATAGAGTTTTTGTGTGAAATTGCACAGCCGGATTATGGTTATATTACCAACTTTGGGAAAGCGCATTTAGAAGGTTTTGGAGGTGTTGAAGGTGTGATTCAGGGGAAAAGTGAAATGTATCAATATCTTGCCAAGAACGACAAAATGGTTTTTGTAAATCTTGAAGATCCAATTCAGATTGAAAAATCAAAAGGAATAAAATCATTTACTTTTGGTGTGCAGAAAGAAGCAGCAGATGTTAAAATTGAAAACATTCAAGCTAATCCTTTTGTTGCTGTAAAATATGAAAACTTTGATGTAGAGTCGCATTTAATTGGGCTTTATAATGCAAATAATATTAATGCAGCAGTTTCTATTGGTCGTTATTTTAAAGTAGAAGACAAAGCAATAAAAAAGGCCATTGAAAATTATATTCCAGCCAATAATAGATCTCAATTATTGAAAAAAGGATCTAATGAGATCATTTTAGACGCTTACAATGCAAACCCGAGTAGTATGGAAGTGGCAATTGCAAACTTCCTGCAATTAGAGAATGAAAATAAAGTAATGATCTTGGGGGATATGTTTGAATTAGGAAATGAAAGTCCGCAAGAACATAAAATAATAGTAGATTCATTGTCAAAACAAGATAAATCTATTTGTTATTTAATCGGGAAATCATTTTTTGAGAATAAGATTTCTAAAGAAAATATTCAGTTTTTTGAAACCTTTGATGCTTTTGCAGAATACCTTAAAACTATTCAATTTAAAGATAATACGATCCTAATAAAAGGTTCTAGAGGAATGGCTCTGGAACGAACTTTAGAATATATTTCATAAAAACAAAGCCATCAAATTTGATGGCTTTGTTTTTTTTATAGCTATATACTCATAAGGAAACCTATTAAGTTTTCCTTTTTATTTAAGCCTAGTTTTTTTCTTAAACGATATCTGGCTAACTCAACTCCGCCGGTTGAAATATTCATGATTTCTGCTATTTCTTTCGTCGACATATTCATTAATAAATAAGTCGATAAATCGAGCTCACGAGGAGAGATCGTTGGATATTTTTCTTTTAGGCGTTTTAGATATTCAAAGTGAACGTTTTTAATGTGCTTTTCTAAATCCTTCCAGCTTTTGTCTGTGTTAACTTCCTTTACGATGCTTTTATTCAGCTTGCTGACTTGAAATTTTGTAGAATCGTCTAATGCTTCAACGTCAATTTCTTTCAGTTTGTGAATAATCCCGTTTAGAATTTTGTTTTTCTTTACAACCTGCAGTGAATTGTTTACTAATTCTTTATCCTTTGCGAGGATTTTGATCTGTAATTTGTCATTTTTTAGTTTTTCAATTTCTTTTTCTAGATCATATTGTTCCTGTCTGATTTTAGATTCTTTCTCTAGATAAAGTCTTCTTTGTTCGATCGTCTCGTAATATTTGTTTTTTCTAATCTTCATTTTTATTCGATTTGAAACTACATATATTGCAATAATAAGGAGTACGAAATAAACCATCAGCGCTAGAAAATGTCTGTACCAAGGTGGTGAAATTGTAAATGTGAGCGTCGAAGGTTCAGATTGAATTCCGTAGCTGTTTCTAACCTTTACATTCATCGTGTAGTCTCCTTCATGTAGGTTTGTGTACTCTTTAATAGAAATAGTAGACCAATTGCTCCATTTGTCATCAAAAGGCTCTAATTGATAAGAAAACTGTACATTTTCGAGGTTTTCATACGTTGGCGATGAAAATGTAAAGCGTACGTGATTTGAGGCATAAGGAATTCGGATGTTTTCTGTTTTATCTTGATTGTTGCCCAAAATAATAGTGTCTCCAGGAAATGAAAAACTTCTGATAAAAGCTTTTGGCTTTGTGACAGATTTGTTTAATAATTCAGAATCATAATGAGCCAAACCATCGGTTAAACCAATGAAAATATTTTTCGAATCGATTGTGTTTACAGATAAATAATTGCTTACCAGATTACCTGTTAAATTTGAAAAAGGAGCAACAACATTAATATATCGATTGTTGTTTTTCATTAAAACACCCAGAGATTCATCAAAAGCATACCATAAATTAGATTGTGAATCTTGACTTAAAGCATTAATTATAGGAATGTTTTTAAATAAGCTGGTTAGGTTTTTATCTTCATAAAATAAATCCTGCTCTTCAGAGTATTTGTAAAAATGATTATGAGTCTGGAAATATATTTTAGCATCAATTTTTTGGATGCTTCCGATATTTTTAAATTTTGTTGTGAGTGTATTTATTTTTTTGATAGCAGAAAATCGGGTAAGATCACTGCTAAGAAGCATTCGGTATAAAGATTCATCTTTTTTAAGCCACAAATAATTATTGTCCAATTCAAAACTATTAGAAGATTTATCAAATCCAGCAACTTGATTTTTAAAAACCAATCCGCTGGGTAATTTTTGAAAAATAGCAAAACCATCGTAATTAGAGCCGATAAAAAATCCAGGATGATTGGGTATTTTCTTAAAACCAAAATAACCTTTTGAATCTATTATTTTGGTAACTCTTCCGCCACTTATAGCGAGAGCACCTCTATTGTTGGCACAAATAAGCTCGTCATCTATAACTTGTACATTCCAAGATTGTGCAGTAGTACCTTCAACAAGTTTAAAAACATCTTCTTTAAAACTGTTATTGTTATTCCAAGCATGATAAAAAACACCTTGGTTCGTGGCTACATATAAATTGCCATCATGAATAACAGAGGCATATACAGTACTAATATCATAACTGAATCCGAAATAAGTAAATGGCGAACTCTCGTTTACAAAAGCGATACCGTTATCAAGGCCAAGCCAAAGATTGTTTTTATTGTCGATAAAAGAGGTTAGAACGGTATTGTTTTGCAGTCCTTTTTTCTGGTTGATATGTTGAATGATTTTTCCGTTAAAATCGCTGATAATAATGCCATCTAAAACAGAATTTAAAACAATAAATTTATTGTTTATGATTTGGCCTCCAAGAGAATTGTTCTTTTTAACAAAATTATTAGCGTCCGTAGCCCAAGGAGTTACGGTATTATTTTCGTAGATAAACAGCCCTTTTTCTAATGTAATAATTAAGGTTCTGTCTTTTGCTATTGCATACATTCCCCAAATCTCAGTATTGTTTAGAGAAGTTGTGTTTGGTAAAGCATAAAGTTTGCCATCGCGATATTCTAAAATACCTTTTTCTACGTCTTGTAAATAAAGCTTATTGTTTACTACAAATGAAAACTGAAAGCGTTTAGGTGCTTTTAATATAGATAATTTACCATTTTTAAAAATGTAAGCTCTTGCAAAAGATTGAAAAACAATCTGATTATTGAAAGAATGAATCTTCCAGATGAAATCTATGATTTTGATTTTATTCTTATCAACATACTTTGCCAATGATGTGTATTTAAGTTTTCCCTTTTGATCAGGGTGGAAATAACCAAACTCGTTATAACCTCCAACATAAATCTTCCCAGAATTATCGATTTTTAAGCATCTAACCGAAGTCAAATTCGGCAGTGGATATTTTCGCCATGAAGAGCCGTCAAATTGTAAAAGTCCATTATTATTTGCAAAGTATAGATTTCCATTCTTGTCTTGACCAATGTTCCAGTTTTGAGTACCTCCTCTATATTCGTTTCGCTTGTAATTTCTTACATCTGGAAGACCAATGTCTTTTACCTGTCCGAAAAATGTAATTGTGAATAATGTAAAAAAAGTAATATAAAAATATGATTTTATCAATTTCATAAATTTTTCTATTTGTTTTGGTTCAGGGGTGTTAACTTCTTTGTTTGTAGTGTTTTATAGTAGTTTTGTAGCTACTATTTCGTTGTAGAAGTTTGTTTTTTTTATAAAAATAAGCAATCTTCTATTATTGTAGTGTTTATTTTTATAATTAACATTTTAATAACATCGTTAAAAATATTTTTATATATTTAATAATCAAATGTTTATGAAAAATTTGTTGTGTTTTTGTAATGTATAAAATTTTACTTTGATGTGTTTTTGTAATGAATTTTAATTACTAATAGTAAAAAATTAACATTATTATTGCATCAAATTACTAATTAATTAACCAAAATTTTTAGAAAAATGAAATTAACAAAATTATTTATTTTTTGTGTTTCATCTTTGTTATTCTCGGTTATTGCTGTGGCTCAGGATGTCACTGTAAACGGAGTTATAAATGATGAAAGTGGAATGCCAGTTCCAGGTGCAACAATCTTATTAAAAGGAACGACTAAATCTACAGCGTCCGATTTTGATGGAAAATTTCAATTTCAAGTACCTTCAAATGGTATTTTGACTGTTACTTTTATAGGTTATACTACAGTTAATGAAGCTGTAAACGGAAGAACAAAAATCACAATCCAATTAAAACCAGAATCTCAATCATTAAATGAAGTTGTGGTAGTTGGATACGGAACACAAAAGAAATCTGTAGTAACTGGAGCAATCTCTAGTGTAAAAGCCGCAGATCTTGAGAAAGTTCCTAATGGTCGTGTTGAACAAGCGTTACAAGGTCGTGTTGCCGGTGTAACAATTGCTTCAAGTTCAGGACAGCCAGGTGCTGCATCTACAATTCGTATTCGTGGTATAACTACTTTCGGAGATGGTGGAAATAACCCTCTTTGGGTAGTAGACGGAAACGTTGTTGATGCTGGTTCAGTAGGTTTTATTAACCAATCAGATATAGAATCTGTAGAGGTTTTAAAAGATGCAGCTTCAGCAGCGATCTATGGTACACGTGCTGCGACAGGAGTAATCTTGGTTACAACTAAAAAAGGAAAATCAGGAAAAATAACAGTTAGTTATACTGGTTTTTCAGGAGTTTCTTCTCCAGCAAAAAAATTAGACTTGTTAAATTCAACTCAGTATGCTACTCTTATGAATGAGAAATCTGTAGCAGATGGTGGTGGACTTATATATGCTAATCCTGCAGCTTTAGGAAAAGGAACAGATTGGCAAGATGCTATTTTTAACAATAGTGCTTACAGATATTCTCACGAATTAAGTATTAGTGGCGGTGGAGAATTTTCTACTTTTTATGTTTCTTTTGGTCTTCAAGATCAAGAAGGTATTGTAACAACAGATATCTCTAATTATACTAAAAAGAGTTTCCGTTTAAACTCTACTCATAAAATTTCTAAGTTTTTTACTTTTGGAGAAACGTTTAGTTATACAAGACAAAAAACTTTAGATATAGGAAACAAAAACAGTGAATTTGGTGGTCCTTTAAGTTCTGCAATCAACTTAGATCCAACTACTCCTTTGGTAGTTACTGATCCAGCTGTAGCTAACGGAGCTCCATATTCTACAAATCCTGTAATTCGTGATGGAAACGGAAATCCTTACGGAATCTCTAGCGTTGTTGGTCAAGAGATGACAAATCCATTAGGATATGTTCAAACAAGATTAGGAAGATACAACTGGTCTGATGATTTCGTTGGAAATGCTTATTTAGAAGCTAACATTACAAGTCACTTAAAAATTAGATCTACACTTGGAGGGAAAATTTCTTACTACGGTGATCAAGGATTTACGCCGGTTTATTTCTTAAGCTCAAACGTTAAGGCAGACAAAAACAATTATGCTCAAAATAATAACAAAAAATTCAACTGGAACATTGAGAACGTTCTTACTTATTCTAACAAATTCGGAGATCACAACATTAATGTATTAGCAGGTCAAGGAACTTATGTTGAAAACATTGGTGGTTATATTGGAGCAACTATGTTTGGTTTACCAATTACAAGTTATAAAGATGCTTCTTTCAAATTTGACATTCCTCAAAGTGACAGAACAAGTAGTACAGACGATTTTATTCAACATAAAGTAACTTCATTATTTGGTCGTTTAAACTACGATTATATGGAGAAATACCTTTTCACAGGAGTTATTCGTCGTGATGGTTCAACTCGTTTTGGACAAAACAACAAATTTGGAGTTTTCCCTTCATTCTCTTTAGGATGGGTAGCTTCAAAAGAAGGATTCTGGAAAGAAAACAATATCGTTAATACTTTAAAATTCCGTGGAGGTTATGGAGTTGTAGGGAATGACCAAGTAGATGATTTTAGATATATCTCTTTAGTTTCTGGAGGGTATAACTATTCTTTTGGAAATACTGGAGCAATTACTACAGGTTACGCAAACGTTACTCTTGATAACCCTGATTTGAAATGGGAACAAACTTCTCAAACAAGTGTTGGTTTTGATGCAAAATTATTAAACGATTTCAATTTTACTTTTGATTACTACAAGAAAAGAACAACAGGTATCTTAAGACCAGTAGTTATTCCTGGTTATGTTGGAGTTGCAGAACAACCTTGGGCTAACGTTGCAGACATGAACAACACAGGTCTTGAATTTGAATTAGGTTACAAGAAAAGACTGGGTGAATTTAACTTAGGAGTAAATGCAAACTTTGCTACTTTGAAAAACGAAATTACTTATGTTGGTGCTGATAACAACTATATTATTGGAGATGCATCTTTCCAATCTATGGGACCAGTTACAAGAACTCAAGTTGGACATTCTTACAACGAATTCTACGGATATCAAACAGCAGGTATTTTTCAAAATCAAGCAGAAATTGCTGCATACAAAAATGCTGCAGGAGGTATGATTCAGCCAAATGCTAAACCAGGGGATTTCCGTTGGGTAGACAATAATGGTGATGGAGCTATTTCTGATGATGACAAAAAATTCTTAGGTTCAAGTATTCCAAAATATACTTTTGGTCTTACGATTAACTTAGATTACAAAAACTTCGATTTCATGGCATTTGCTCAAGGAGCTGCAGGAAATAAAATCTTCCAAGGTTTAAGAAGACTTGATATCCAGAATGCAAACTACCAAACTAAAGCTTTAGATCGTTGGACAGGTGAAGGAACTTCAAATGACTATCCAAGATTAGCAAACAACGACACAAATAAAAACTTCAGTAATATGTCTGATTTTTATCTTGAAGATGGAAGTTATGCACGTTTGAAAATTGTTCAATTAGGATATACTCTTCCTGTTGCAATATCATCAACTATTGGTGCAGATAAAATTCGTTTCTACCTAACAGGAGAAAACTTATTTACAATAACTAAATACACAGGATACGATCCAGAAATTGGAGGACAGGTATTTGGTATCGATAGAGGTATTTATCCTCAGGCAAGATCTTTTATGCTTGGAGCTAACTTACAATTTTAATACATAAAGAATCATGAAAAACATAAAACTAAAATATATATACGTTGCTATAGCAATGGCTGCATTAACAGGATCTTGTTCTGAAGATTTTGTTACCATTGAACCAAAAGGATCTTTTCTTTCAAATAGTTATTATAAAAATGAACAACAAGCAACAGCTGCATTAGTAGGAGTTTATGATCCAATCAGAAAAAATACTGGTGGTTTTGAAAACTTAGTGGCAATGCTAAATGCTGGTTCAGATGATTTTTATGCTGGTGGTGGTGGAGCTTCAGATGGTAACGGAATTCAAAATTTCTCTACGCACTCCCTAACTTCAATTATTATTCCTGGAAGTTTCTGGAATGATCATTATCAAGGAATTTACAGAGCAAACGTTTTGTTATCTAAAATGGCAGACGTTGATATGTCTGCAGACTTAAAAGTAAGATTTACTGCTGAGACTAAAACATTAAGAGCTTTATACTATTTTAACTTAGTTAGATTGTTTAAAAACATTCCGCTAATTCTAGAGCCTCTTACAACTTCTACAATGCTAACTGTAGAACAAGCAACGCCAGAAGCAGTTTATGCTCAAATCGAAAAAGATTTATTAGAGTCTATTCCAGTATTACCAACAAGTGTAGATGCTGCAACTGGTTCAGGACGTCTTACAAAAGGTGCTGCTCAAGCAATATTAGGAAAAGTTTATTTGTTTGAAGGAAAGAATACTGATGCTGCCGCTGTTTTAGCTCAAGTTAATGGTACTCCAGGAGCTGCAAATCAATATGGAAACAAATTGTTGGCTAATTTCAGTGATTTATGGGTAACCTCAAACAAATTTAATTCTGAGTCACTTTTAGAAGTATCTCATACAAGTGCAGGTAACTCTGATTGGACATTCTGGGGATCAGGTAAAGACGAAGGAAACTCATTAAACATTATGGTTGGGCCAAGAGGATATTCAAGACCAGCTAATTCTACAGCAGAAGACATTCCTTCAGGATGGAGTTTTAGTATTCCAACTCAGAAGCTATACGATGCTATGAAAAATGACCCAAGGTTTGCTGCTACTATTTTTGATATGAAAGCGCTTAAAGCAGCTGGAAAAGCAGATTACATTCCGGGTTACCAAGACACAGGTTATTTCTTAAATAAATTTCTTCCAAGACAAACAGATGTTCGTACTGGAGGAGGGAATGCAGAGTTAAACTACAAACAAAACTCATACATTATCAGACTTGCTGATACGTATTTAATGGAAGCAGAAGCTTTAGGTTCTGGAACAAGAGCACAAGCTTTACTTGATGCTGTTAGAGCTAGAGTTGGTTTAGCACCAGTTCCTGTAACACTTGCTGCTATTAAAAATGAAAGAAGAATGGAACTTGCTGGTGAAGGACATAGATTCTTTGATTTAGTAAGATGGGGAGATGCTGCAACAGCTTTAGCTGACAGAGGATTTAATGCTGGTACGGATGAAATTTTTCCAATACCATTTGTTGAATTAACTGGGACTAAGTTGAAACAAAATCCTAACTATCAATAAATAACCACACCTATCTAACCAAAAACCACAAAATAATGAACCAAATAAATGTAACTTTAAGAAAAAGTGTATACCTAATGCTAGCTTTAGCATTAGGAACACTTACCAGCTGCGATGACGAAGTAGGCAGCGGAAATGGTCTAACAGCAGCAAGCGTTGACGCCGCATTTACCGTAACTCCTGTAGCTGGAGCAGTAAATACTTATCTCCTAACGGCACAGCCAAAAGGTGTTATTTCATCCACTTGGAACACTGGTGACGGTGCTTACCAAGGTAAAATGGATGAAACCATTTCATTGCCAGATGCTGGAACTTATACCATTACGCATACTGCTATTGGTGCTGGTGGAGCGACAGGAACAGCTACTGCAAAAATTGTTGTAGCAACTTCAGATCCTGTAAAAGGAAACCTTGTAAAAGGCGGCTCTTTTGTTACTGCTGATGATCAAGCAAACTGGAAAAAAGTAGTGTATGTAACTGGTGGAAACTGGACATATAGCGCAAATGGTGCTACAGTGACTACTGCTCATGCAGGTATTTACCAAGCAATTGATGTTGTAAAAGACAAAGAATATACTATTGATATGACGGTTAACGGTGGGGCTTCAACCGATATGTGGTTTGAAGTATACGCTGGTAAAGCAGATCCAGCGGTTACAGCAGGAGATTATAGTGATGGAGGAGTAGTTATGGGATTAAATACTTGGAATGGCTGCGGTAAAACGGCAGTTTCAGGTAAATTATCTGCAGTTGGATGTATTACTAATAAAGTTCAGAATAAAATAAGTAACGTAGTTAAGTTTGATAGTACTGGAAAAATCTATTTAATGATTAGATCTGGCGGCGGTATTGCTGCTGGCGGTATAACTATCAAAAGCGTAGAACTACGAGGAAAATAAAGAGTTAAGTTAAGTTTAAGTTTGGTTGTAAATAGCCCATAATCAATATGAGTATGGGCTATTTTTTAAATAGTTTCCGTCTAAAACTTAAATTCAGAATCAAAATAATAGGGAAAGAATGAAAAAAAATAGTTTAAAAATTCTATGCGTTTTGTTTTCAGTAACTGCATTTGCGCAGCAGCAAAAAACAAAAAAAGAATTTACAACCAATGGAAAAAAAGTTACGGTTTATACAACTGCAGAAAATTCAAATTTAAGATTAACATCTACAGATAATTTGACTTTTTCAGGAGCCAAACAGCCTCTAGAAATAGAAACATCTGTTTTTGTACAACCGTCTAAAAAGTTTCAAACCTTTATGGGAATTGGTGGAGCTATTACCGATGCGAGTGCCGAAATTTTTGCTAAACTTTCGAAAGAAAAACAAACTGAATTTTTAAATGCCTATTACGATAAACAAAAAGGAATTGGCTATTCTTTGCTAAGAACCACGATCCAAAGTTCTGATTTTAGCAGTGGAAGCTACTCTTACATCCAAGAAGGTGATAAAGATTTAAAAACTTTTTCAATAGATCATGATAAGCAGTTTCGCATTCCTTTAATAAAGCAAGCCATAAAAACAGCAGGTGGAAAACTAACTACTTATGTTGCTCCATGGTCGCCAAATGCTTTTATGAAAAGCAACAAAAATGTACTAAAAGGCGGTTTATTATTGCCAGAATATTATCAGACTTGGGCAAATTTTTATGCCAAATTTATAAAAGCGTATGAGAAAGAAGGAATCCCAATTTGGGGAACTTCAACTCAAAACGAGCCAATGGCAGTTCAAACTTGGGAATCTTGTATTTATAGTGCAGAAGACGAACGAGATTTTATTAAAAACTTCCTAGGGCCAACATTAAAAAAAGAAAAATTAGAAAAGGTCAAAATCATTGTATGGGATCATAATCGTGATTTAATGAACTACAGAGCAAACGTAATTTATTCTGATCCAGAAGCTTCAAAATACGTTTGGGGAATGGGTTTTCATTGGTACGAAAATTGGTCTGGAGGAGCATTAATGTTTGATAATGTTGCCAAAGTAAACGAAGCATATCCGAACAAAAAGCTTTTGTTTACAGAAGGTTGTGTCGAAAAATTTGATGCCAAAAAATACCAATTCTGGGGTAACGGAGAACGTTACGGAGCCTCTATGATTCATGATTTTAATAATGGAACAGTAGGCTGGACAGATTGGAATATTCTTTTAGATCAAAACGGAGGTCCTAATCATGTTGGTAATTTTTGTTTCGCACCAATCCATGCCGATACCACAACAGGAGAGTTAATTTATACGCCATCGTATTATTACATCGGACATTTTTCAAAATTCATTCATTTAAATGCCGTAAGAGTCAGCACCGCAGTAAGCAGAAGCGCTTTGTTAAGTACTTCATTCTTAAATACAGATGGTACAATGGCAACCATTGTAATGAATCAGTCTGACAATGAAATTACCTATAATTTAATTATTGCTGCCCAAAAAATAGTAGTAAAAATTCCTGCACATGCAATACAAACGCTTGTTTATTAATATTTTGTAAGTAAAGTAAAAAATGAGGGTTAATTTGAATCATCCGATTTAGCCCTCTGTTTACTTTTAATTTGAATTAAATCAATTTTTGAAATAACAATGAAAGCCACATCTATAATTTTATTTATTCCATTATTAGCACTGAACTTAAGTTGTACTTCATCAAAAATTGGAGATAGTTCTACAGTTGCCACATCCAAATCAAACCCAAACCTACAGGTATATACTACTGCCGAAAACACAAATTTAAGACTATCGTTGTCTAATAATTTAATTTCGAATAAACCTTCACAACAAATAACACCAACAGTTTCTATCACTATAGATGCTGAAAAAACAGATCAGACTTTCTTAGGAATTGGCGGCGCAATTACAGATGCAAGTGCCGAAGTTTTCGCTAAATTATCACCAAAAAAACAACAAGAATTCCTTACCGCTTACTACGATCCAAACAAAGGAATTGGTTACACATTAGCCAGAACCAACATACATAGCTGCGATTTTAGCAGCGACAGCTACACTTACATTGCCGAAGGAGACAAAGATTTAAAAACCTTCAACATTGACCACGATCAAAAATACAGAATACCATTAATCAAAAAAGCAATTGAAACAGCCGGCGGAAAATTAACTTTATTTGCTAGTCCTTGGAGTCCCCCAGCTTTCATGAAAGACAATAATGATATTTTACACGGCGGCGTTTTATTGCCAGAGTTTGCACAGTCTTGGGCTAATTATTATGTTAAATTTATAAAAGCATACGAAAAAGAAGGAATTCCAATTTGGGGATTAACCATACAAAATGAGCCAATGGCAAAACAGCGTTGGGAATCTTGTATTTATACTCCAGAAGCCGAAAGAGATTTCTTGAAAAATTTTCTAGGACCAACTTTACAAAAAGAAGGACTAGGACCTAAAAATGTTATTATTTGGGATCATAACCGAGGTGGAATGCTCGAAACAAGGGCCAATCTTGTTTTCTCAGATCCCGAAGTTTCAAAATTTGCGTGGGGAATCGGATTTCACTGGTATGAAACATGGAATGGAGGACCTCCAAGATTTGAATCTGTAGCAAAAGTTCACGAAGCTTTTCCAAACAAAAACCTTCTTTTTACTGAAGGCTGTATTGAGAAATTTGATGCTCAAAAATTTCAATTTTGGGGAAATGCAGAACGTTACGGAATCAATATGATTAATGATTTTAATAATGGAACTGTAGGTTGGACAGATTGGAACATTCTTTTGGACCAAAATGGAGGACCAAATCATGTGGGGAATTTTTGCTTTGCGCCAATTCACGCAGACCTTACAAAAGATGAACTTATTTACACACCCATGTATTATTACATAGGACATCTTTCAAAATTCATCAGACCAAATGCCAAAAGAATAATCGAAACCATAAGCGATAAAAGATTATTAAGCACCTCTTTTAAAAACTCTGACGGCAAAATAATTACAATTGTCATGAACCAATCAGAAAAAGAGATTGTCTATAGCTTAATAAATAAAGCTTCAAAAACAACTATTACTATTCCTGCACACGCTATGCAAACCATTGTATATTAAGTGCGCCGCTAACTAAAAAACTAAAAACATGAAACTAAATTTTAACAACACCATAAAAACATTGTTTTTTGCAACAGCAATGTTTACTCAAATAGGATGTTCATCGTCAAGTGATGTTACAGATCCGCCGGTAACGCCGCCGGTAACACCTCCTGTTACGGTAACAAACGATGTAGATTTTTGGCTGACAAAATCTGACCAAACTGTTTTATTGGCAAAACAAAACACAACATTAGGATTTAATACCGCTTATAATTTATACGCCAATATTGAGGTTTCAGATGCTCAAAAATACCAAACCATAGACGGTTTCGGATATACTTTAACAGGCGGAAGCGCCGATGTAATCAATCAATTAAACGCCTCTAAAAAAGCTGCTTTACTACAAGAGTTATTCGGCACAAGCGAAACTTCAATTGGAGTAAGTTACCTTAGAATTAGTATCGGAGCTTCAGATTTAAATGCATCACCATTTACTTATGATGATATTCCAACCGGAGATACTGATTTAGACTTAGCAAAATTTAGTTTAGACAAAGATAAAATGGGAGTAATTGCATTATTAAAAGAAATAGTGGCAATTAATCCTAAAATTTTAATTGTAGCAACACCTTGGTCAGCGCCGCTTTGGATGAAAGACAAAAACTCATTTGTGGGCGGAAAATTACAAGCACAATATTATGATGTTTATGCTAAATATTTTGTAAAATACATTCAATTAATGAAAGCTGAAGGTATTATAATTGATGCTGTTACGCCTCAAAACGAACCTTTACACGATGGAAATAATCCGAGTATGTATATGGCAGCAGCAGATCAGGCTAATTTTATCAAAACCAATTTAGGACCTGCATTTAAAGCAGCTGGAATTACGACTAAAATTATTATTTACGATCACAATTGTGATAATGCAAATTATCCAAAAGAAATTTTAGCAGATGTTGCAGCGTATGCTTTTATAGACGGTTCAGCATTTCATTTATACGCAGGAGATATCAGTGCACTTTCTACCGTTTACAATGCTTATCCTGCTAAAAACGTATATTTTACAGAACAATACACTTCTTCAACATCAGATTTTGGCGGCGATTTAAAATGGCATACCAAAAATATTGTTATTGGTTCAATGCGTAATTGGAGCAAGAATGCATTAGAATGGAATTTAGCTAATAATGGCGCTTTTGCACCGCACACAGACGGAGGTTGCACAATCTGTAAAGGCGCACTTACCGTTACATCAACCGATAGTTATCAAAGAAATGTAGCGTATTATATTATTGCTCATGCTTCTAAATTTGTTCCAATGGGTTCCGTAAGAATTGGAAGTAACATTAGCGGGAATCTGCAAACTGCGGCTTTCCTTACGCCAACGGGATCAAAAGTATTAATTGTTGAAAATGATGGTACTGCAAATGAAATCTTCAATATAAAATTCAACGGAAAATGGGTTACAACTTCGCTAGACGGAGGATCAGTTGGAACGTATACTTGGAAGTAATCGAATAAAATATAAAGAAAACAGTTTTTCAGATGAAAAAAATAATAATCACTATACAGCTTTTAGTTTCGTTTGTTTCTTTCGGTCAGGGATTCCTGCATCAAGACGGACAAAAAATTGTAGACGGAAACGGTAAAAATGTAATTTTAAGAGGTCTTGGTTTAGGCGGCTGGATGGTGCAGGAAGGATATATGCTGCAGACACAACCTTTTGCAAGTCCGCAATATATCATCAAACAAAAAATTCAAGACGTAGTTGGAGAACAGGGAACAAAAGAATTTTATGCCGCTTATAAAGCAAACGGAATCACAAAACGTGATGTAGATTCTCTTGCAGCTTGGGGTTTTAATTCGCTTCGTTTACCAATGCACTATAATTTATATACACCGCCAATTGAGCAGGAAAAAAATGGCGAAATTACTTGGATAGAGGAAGGTTTTACAATGACTGATAACCTTGTAAAATGGTGTGCCGAAAATAAAATCTATCTTATTTTAGATTTGCACGCGACTCCAGGCGGACAAGGAAATGATGCTGCAATTTCGGATTACGATACAACAAAACCATCACTTTGGCAGAGTGAAGCCAATCAGAAAAAAATGATTGCTTTATGGAAAAAATTAGCATCTCGTTACAGAGATAATCCATGGATTGGTGCTTATGATATTATAAACGAACCAAACTGGAATTTTACAGGAACGAATAAAAATGGTTGTGACGAAAATTCAAACGGACCATTAAGAGATTTGATGGTTGCCGTTACAAAAGCAATCCGCGAAGTAGATCCAAATCATATGGTGATTATCGAAGGTAACTGCTGGGGAAATAATTACAACGGAATTTTTCCTTTATGGGATGAAAACATGACTTTAAGTTTTCATAAATATTGGAATCACAACGATAAAGAATCTATCCAGAAAATGTTAGATTATAGAACAAAATATAATGTACCAATCTGGTTAGGAGAAAGCGGCGAAAATTCTAATGTTTGGTTTAAAGATGCACTTACACTTGTAGAAAGCAATAATATTGGATGGGCTTTTTGGCCAATGAAAAAAATCGAAAATATTGCAGGTGTAACTTCGGTAACTAAAATTCCAGAATACGATGTTTTATTAAAATATTGGAAAGACGGCGGACAAAAACCAACTGTAGATTTTGCAAAGAAAGCATTGATGAAAATGGCAGATAATTACAAAATGGAAAACGTAACCGTTAAGCCAGATGTAATTGATGCAATGTTCAGACAAGTACAGACTAACGATACAAAGCCATATAAAAAACACCTAATTCCAGGAAAAATTGCTGCAACGCAATATGACTTGGGAACAAATGGATTTGCCTATTCAGACACAGATTTTGTAAACTACAAAGTCGCAACAGGAAAATTTGACGAATGGAATAAAGGAAATACCATGAGAAATGATGGTGTTGATATTCTGCCTTGCAAAGATGCCGGATCAAACGGATATCAAGTTTCATTTATTGAAGATGGAGAATGGTTACAATTTACTGCCGAAGTTTCAAAACAAAATAAGTATAATGTTGCAGTTCGTTATTCAAGTGATGCTGAAGCAAAACTTCATTTCGAAATTGAAAACGGAAAAAAATCGGAAACAATTGTTCTTCCAGCAACTAAAGGTTGGAAAACGATTATTTTATCTGGAGTTGAATTGAATGCTGGAACAAACAAAATCAAAGTAGTTTTTGAGAAAGGTGGTTTCAATTTAAATTATTTAGATTTTTCGGAATCTAAAAAAAGTACTTCAAAAAAATAATTTAGAAACTAACGCCAATTAATAATGATGAAAATAAAGAATCTTATAAATATGACGGGTGTTTTAACCTTTATCTTATTGTTTGTTTTTCAATCTTGTAGCAGCGGTAATGATAGCAGCGACGGAGCGGCGGTAAATGCAGCACCATCAAATTTATCTGTTCAGGTAGATATAACAGGTAAAACGGCTCAAAATCCCGACGGAGACGGAAGCGGACAAATACAATTGAAAATCAATGCACAAAATGCAGTTTCATACAAAGTATTGATAGACGGACAGCTTAAAGAACTTAAAGCAGGAGATTTTACATACACTTTTACTGCTTCTGGAACAAAAACATATTCTATTATTGTTTCAGCTTACAACGCAGCAGGACAATTTGTTAGTTCGACAACTTCAATAAATGTTTTTGTAGCCAGAAAAATCCTTTGGGCAGACGAATTTGATGTAAACGGTGCACCAAATACTTCAAAATGGGGTTATAATACAGGAACAGGCGATGGCTGGGGAAATAACGAATTAGAATATTATACCACAAGACCAGAGAATGTAATTGTAGAAAATGGTTTCTTAAAAATCAAAGCCATAAAAGAAGAATATATGGGAAGCCACTATACATCGGCAAGACTGCTTACAAAAGGAAAATTCTCATTTAAATACGGTCGTGCAGAAGTACGTGCAAAACTTCCTGCTGGAGGCGGAACATGGCCGGCATTCTGGATGTTGGGTGATAATATAGATACAGCACCGTGGCCGGCTTGCGGAGAAGTCGATATTATGGAAGTAGTAGGAAATAATCCAGATGTAAACCATTCTTCATTGCATTCGCCTGGAAGATCAGGAAATACGCCAGATACAGCCATAACAACAGTTACAAATTCAGCAACAGAATTTCATGTTTACGCAGCCGATTGGACAGCAGAAAGCATTAAGTTTTATGTAGATGATAAACTGTTTTACACTTTTGCAAACAACAGCAATATGCCATTCAATCAGAATTTTTTCTTGATTTTGAATTTAGCAATGGGAGGTAATTTTGGAGGAACAGTAGATCCTAATTTTACAAGTGCAACCTACGAAATTGATTATGTAAGAGTGTATAATTAACATAAGGTTTAAACTAGTT
Organism: Flavobacterium sp. MC2016-06; assembly: GCF_009711165.2. Classification (GTDB taxonomy): domain Bacteria; phylum Bacteroidota; class Bacteroidia; order Flavobacteriales; family Flavobacteriaceae; genus Flavobacterium. The sequence goes on from NZ_WMID02000002.1 coordinate 281,953, forward strand.
TTTTCCTTTAAGGCTCCTGAAACAGTAGCTTTACAGGATTAAAATTTTTTAAAGATGAAAAAAATAAATAAAATTGTTTTAGTAGTAGCTCTGCTTTTAAGCAGCAGTTCATTTTATGGTCAAAATTTAAAAATTATGACCTATAATATTCGTTTGGATAATCCTTCAGACGGAGAAAATGCATGGCCCAACAGGAAAGATTATTTCACAGATCAAATACAATTTTACAGCCCAGATATTTTTGGAGTGCAGGAAGCAACTCCAAATCAAGTAGTTGATATTGCTTCGGCATTACCCAATTATAACAAGTTTGGAATAGGAAGAGAAGAAGAAGGAAAAGGAGAAGCAAGTGCAATTTATTATAAAAAAGATCGTTTTCAGGTGCAGCAAACAAATACATTTTGGTTGTCAGAAACACCAAATCTAGTTTCAAAAGGCTGGGATGGTGCTTGCAACAGAATTTGCACCTATGGACTTTTTAAAGATCTAAAAACAAAAAAAACATTCTGGGTTTTTAACACGCATCTTGATCACGTTGGAGACGAAGCGCGAGTTAAAGGAGTTGAACTAATTCTTTCTAAAATGAAAGAAATAAATACCAAAAAATATCCCGTTTTCCTGATGGGAGATTTCAATTCAGAACCTCAAACCAAACAAATTGCCGAAGTCAAACAAGTAATGGATGATACCAAAGACATTTCGAAAGAAAAGCCTTTTGGTCCTTCAGGAACATTTAATGACTTTAAGCATAATGAACCTGTTACCTTATTACTAGACTATATTTTTATATCTAAAAATAGTGGCTTAACCGTTAAAAAACACGCAGTTTTAAGTGATTCAAAAGATTTAAAATATCCGTCAGATCATTTACCTGTACTAATAGAAATAGATTAAAATGAAAAACATCAACAAAAAACTTCAAATTTTACTTTTACTGCCGCTTATTGCAGTACAAATAAAATGTGGAACTTCAACAAATGCAGTAAGTACTTCTAACAAAGCAGAAGCTTGGATTACAGCAGCAGATGAAACTTCAAAACTGAAAAAACAGGACGATTTGGTTTTTAATACAGCAACCAATTCAAACCAAACCATTTTAGTAGACGCTTCTCAAAAATTTCAAACCATAGAAGGTTTCGGATTTTCTTTAACCGGAGGAAGTGCTCAAGCGATCTTAAAATTGGATATAGCAAAAAAAGAAGCATTGCTTCAAGAATTGTTTTCCAGAAAAAGCGATGCAATTGGATTGAGTTATCTGCGTATTAGTATTGGAGCTTCAGATTTGAATGAAACAGTTTTTTCGTATGATGATATGCCAGAAGGCCAAACCGATTTAAAGTTAGAACATTTTAATCTTGGTCCAGATTTAAAAGATGTGGTGCCGCTTTTAAAAGAAATTTTAGCCATAAATCCAAATATAAAAATTATGGGTTCGCCTTGGTCGCCTCCAGTTTGGATGAAAGACAACGGAAGCTCAAAAGGAGGAAGTTTACAGCCAAAATACTATCAGGTTTATGCCGAATATTTTGTGAAATATATTCAAGCCATGAAATCTCAAGGTATTACGATTGATGCTATTACGCCTCAAAACGAACCATTGCATCCAGGAAATAACCCAAGTTTATTAATGCTGGCTGAACAACAGGCAGAATTTATTAAAACGAATTTAGGTCCCGCTTTCGCAAAAGCAAAAATCAAAACCAAAATTATAGTTTACGATCACAACTGTAATAAACCAGAATATCCTTTAACGATTTTAAATGATCCAAAAGCACTTCCTTTTGTTGCAGGATCAGCGTTTCATTTATACGAAGGAGACATCAGCGCGTTGTCAAAAGTACACGATGCTTACCCAAACAAAGATTTATATTTTACAGAACAATATACAGGATCAGGAAGCAGTTTTGAAAGTGATTTGAAATGGAGCGTAAAAAATGTTGTAATTGGTTCGATGCGTAATTGGAGTAAAAACGCACTTTCGTGGGGATTAGCCAATGACGAATTCTACAAACCATTTACACCAGGCGGATGTTCTACTTGTAAAGGAGCTTTAATGATCGATCAAAATCAGAATATTAAAAGAGAAGTAGGGTATTATATTATTGGCCACGCCTCAAAATTTGTTCCAGAAGGATCGGTTAGAATTGGCAGTAATATAAGCGGGAATTTATACAACGCAGCGTTTAAAACACCATCTGGACAAATTGTTCTAATTGTAGAAAATGATGGAACAGCAGCAGAAACATTCAATATAAAATACAATCAAAAACAAATTTCAACATCATTAAATGCAGGTTCAGTAGCAACTTACGTTTGGTAAACAACACTAATTTTATGAAAAAAATAACCACTTTTACCTTGTTGATGGTATCGTTTTTTGCGGTCGCACAACAAGAAACAATAGATCAGAAAGTAAATGCTCTATTGAAAAAAATGACTATTGAAGAAAAAATTGGTCAGCTTAATCAATACACGGGAGACAACTCTGCAACCGGTCCAATTACGATAAACCCAAACAAACAAGCCGAAATAAAAGCAGGTTTAGTTGGGTCGATGTTAAATATTATCGGAACAAAATATACCAGACAATATCAAGAATTGGCGATGCAGTCACGTCTTAAAATTCCGTTGTTGTTTGGGCAGGACGTTATACACGGATACAAAACAACGTTTCCAATTCCGTTAGCCGAAGCAGCAAGCTGGGATTTAACCGCAATAGAATTAGCAGCGAGAGTTGCAGCAACAGAAGCTTCTGCAAGCGGTATTCATTGGACATTTGCTCCCATGGTAGACATTGGCCGTGACCCGCGCTGGGGAAGAGTTATGGAAGGAGCTGGAGAAGATACTTATCTAGGTTCTAAAATTGCTTACGCAAGAGTAAAAGGTTTTCAAGGCAATAAATTAGGAGATTTAAACTCAGTTATGGCTTGTGTAAAACACTTTGCAGCGTATGGAGCAGGAGTTGGAGGAAGAGATTACAACTCAGTAGATATGAGCGAGAGAATGCTTCTTGAAACCTATTTACCTCCTTTTAAAGCAGCTTTAGACGCTGGAGCAGCAACGTTTATGAATTCGTTTAATGACATCAACGGAATACCCGCAACAGGTAACGCACATTTACAAAGAGATATTCTAAAAGGAAAATGGAACTTTCAAGGTTTTGTAGTTTCAGATTGGGGTTCTATAGGAGAAATGGTAGCGCACGGTTACTCAAAAGATCTTAAAGAAGCGGCTTATGCGGCAATAACTGCAGGAAGTGACATGGACATGGAAAGTAATGCTTATCGATATAATCTAGCCGAATTAGTAAAGGAAGGAAGAGTTTCGATTGATTTGATTGATGATGCTGTAAAGCGTATTCTTCGCAAAAAATATGAGTTAGGTTTATTTGATGATCCTTATAGATATTCAGACGAAAAAAGAGCTGAAAAAGCTTTAAACAATCCAGAAAACAGAAAAGCAGCGCTAGAAGTTGCTGAGAAAAGTATTGTTCTTTTAAAGAACGATAACCAAACATTACCACTTTCTAAAAACCTAAAAACAATTGCCTTTATCGGGCCAATGGTAAAAGAATACAAAGCTAATATGGGATTTTGGTCTGTAGAATTACCAGATGTAGATTACAACAAATGGATCGTTTCGCAATGGGACGGTGTACAGAATAAAGTAGGCAAAAATACAAAATTGCTTTACGCAAAAGGCTGTGAAGTTGACGGTGATAATAAAGATGGTTTTGCAGAAGCAGTTGCAGCAGCAAAACAAGCAGACGTTGTGGTTTTGAGTATTGGTGAGAGACGCGACATGAGCGGCGAAGCTAAAAGCCGAAGCGATCTTCATTTACCAGGCGTTCAAGAAGATTTAGTAAAAGCAATTCAAGCTACTGGAAAACCGGTTGTTGTTTTGGTAAATGCAGGAAGACCACTTATTTTTAATTGGACAGCAGACAATGTTCCAGCAATTGTATACACTTGGTGGTTAGGAACTGAAGCAGGAACTGCGATTGCAGATGTTTTGTTTGGAGATTATAACCCATCTGGAAAACTGCCAATGACTTTCCCGAGAGAAGTAGGTCAAGTGCCAATTTATTACAATCATTTTAGTACCGGAAGACCTGCTAAAGATGAAAATCAAACCAATTATGTATCAGCTTATATTGACTTAAAAAACTCTCCTAAATTTCCTTTTGGATACGGATTAAGTTATACAAAATTCAATTATGCTGATTTGAAGTTATCTTCAACTAAAATGACGAGTAATGAAACAATTAAAGTTTCTTTCCAATTATCAAATGTTGGAAAAGTTGCGGGAGAAGAAGTAGTACAATTATATTTAAAAGATAAATTTGGATCTGTAGTTCGACCAGTTTTAGAATTAAGAGATTTCCAAAAAGTAAAATTGAATGCAGGAGAATCTAAAACAATTGAATTTACAATTGATAAAGAGAAACTTTCTTTCTACAATAATAAATTAGAATGGACTGCTGAACCTGGTGATTTTGAGGTAATGATTGGGGCTTCATCAGCAGATATTAAATTAAGATCTGATTTCCAATTAAATTAAAATTTCAATTACATCTCTAAAATCGTAATTAAAATGAAAAAGCGGAGTTCTAAAAACTCCGCTTTTTTTATGATTAATTAAAATGTTTTTTGAAATTGAATTTCAGTTTATTCATAAAACCATTTTCAATAATATCAACTCCAATTCCAAAATTGCTGTCGGCAACTTCATGATGTGCATTTCTGAAATCTTCAAAATCTTCCTGTAGAATTTCTAAGTTAACCAAAGGTTTAAAGTCAATATTGATTGTTCCGCTATTTTTTGTGATTTTTTTACGGCTCGTATAATCAAAATATTTATTATTGATTGTGCTTTCCTGAGCAGTAAATTTCTCTGAAACATCTATATTTTGATCTGTAATAAGACTGATTTCATACTTTTCATTGTCAAAATTATGCCAGAAAGTAATGTCTTTATGAATAAAATCTCTCGCACTGTTTTTTATAATATTTCGATCAAAATACATTAAAAAACGATTGTTCTTACCGTCTGTAAAGTATGGATTTTCAATTGTTGTTCTATATTCAATTGTAAATTCATTCAGCTTTTTATCATCACTAATGATTTCAATTACAGCATCTTTAAAAATATTTCTAACATCAACGCCATTTCTGTCATTAGAATAATTTAGAGTATAAAAGAAGAAGTTATTCCAGCTGTCTATAATTTCTCTTTTATTGGTATTCTTAAAGTATTTACGCATATTATTTGCTCGGCTGCCTTTGTATTTTGTCCTTGATTTTAATTTACCAATATTATTTTCAACAATAAGCTCAGATTTGTCTTCAACACCATAATAAGAAAATTTATGAGACGGTTTAATCTGTAGTTGCTGGTTTGGTTTAACTTCTAAATAATGCATAAAATAAATATACCCGCGATTCTCAATTAATCCAAATTCATCTCGAGTAGTAACATCTATAAAATAACTTTCTCCTTTATGGTTTATTTTTACAATAACATGATTAAAAGTAAGCAGTGACGGTAAATAATATTTCATATAAAAGTCAGTATTGAAGTTGACTAGAACAATAGACGAATCAATACCAATATAATCTAAAACAACTTTCAATAAAACTGATTTTGCCTTGCAGTCACCTTGTTTGTTTTCATAAGTCACAGCTGGTTCCTGCGGTTTATGGCCGTTCATTTCATCAGCATTAAAAATATAATTAATATGATTCTGCACATATTCTATAGCAAATTCTAATTGCTCATCTTTATTGGTAATGGCATCAAGCTTTTCTACTAAATTTGGAGCAAACTCTTTTAGAGAAGATTTCTCGAAGATTTCGTCATAAATAGGAAAAATATAATTAGATAAATCAGTCCAATTACTGTCTGTTGCAAAATCGATGAAAGAAGAAACTTCTCGATTTGAATCCACAAAATTGATGTAATTTTCTTTGTCAATTATAAACTTCTCTCCCTGTTTTAAAAGATTGATCTCTGGTTCTAATACATTTCCTTCTTCATCTCTAAAGAACGTTTTTTTGTATGCAATCGTTTTTTTACGATCATTAATAAAAGTGAATTTATATTTTCCATAAGCCCAATAACTATCTGGGCCAACCCAAACATATTTTAAGAACTCTTTACGCAAAAAATCACGTTCTGTAAATACTTTAACCCTAGAATCTTCCATAATCAAAATGTCATACAAGCGAAGATCTTTTATAGTCAGATTGACTTTTTTATTGCTGCTCAAAACACCGCCGCCACTTTGGTTTTCGCTGTCTAGAATTTTAATTTTAGTATCTGGAATTTTATCAACCAAAACACCATCTCTCAAAACACTAATTCGGTGTATAAGATAAGTTTCATTTTCCTCCAGCACCACATCTACAACAGAAGCTCTTTCTAAATTAGAAGGTTCGTTTAACGTATAAGCCAAACAGGCATATTCGCTGTTTTCTTTATCACTTGTATAATAAATTTTGTCTAAAAAGTAACAGTAATCACGTCCTTCATCTCCTTGTTTTTGAGAGAATTCAGAATCTTTTATATATTCTATAAGTTGATTGTCATCAATAGTACTTGCCCATTTTTCAGGTTTTTGAATTTTGTAATTTTCTAATTGAATGGCTTGTTCCATAGTACGGCTTTTATTTAAGGTAAGTAAAATCTTTAGTACTATAAAAATATAGAATTTTGCTAATATCTAATAATGTGAAGTAGATTATTGATATAAGTTTGTTTTTCTTACAATAAATAAATTTATTATCTGATTTTAGAGAAGTGTTATTTTTGATAATTTAAAAGAAATCAAAAATAAATGAGAAAGCTGCAAAGAGAAGTACAGCTAAAAAGCCAATAAAAAATTTAATATTTATTGAATCTTGAAATTTTGAAGTAAGATCTGCTTGAAGAGTAGAGAATACGATTAATTTAAAAAGAAATTGTCGATTTATAAAAATTCTGAGTTATTTCAGAACTGTATTTATAAAATCCATAGCACCAATTCCTTTGTAAGAAGCATACAAAGCTTTATCAAAAGCTTCACGTTTTGCTTTCTTATCTTTTGCCTCAGTTTCAACAATCATTTGATTGAAAATCTTTTCTTGTTCTTCGCTGTATTTTATCGATGCTTCTAAAAGATAAGTTTTAGAAACAAAACCAAAAGAAGTCCAGATTCGGTTTCTTATTTTTTTATTTATATTTTTTAATGAATTGGTAATCATATCTCTTGCATTAACTTTCTAGTTTTCATTTTTTTGTAAACAGCTACAAATATAAATAGGTATTGTAATGATATTCTTTCTTTTTTGTTGAATAATCAAAACTTTTAATTCAAATGTGTTATTATGACGCAATGTACTTATTTTTTCAATTCATTTGTCATTTTAAGTAAAAATTGTGATTTATACACTTTTAAAAAAGCAATCATTTTTTTCTTTTAAAAGAGCATTGAATTTTTTAAAATAACAGCTCAATTACAAAAATGATTAAATTGCATATTCAAATACAAATAAGAGAAAGACAACTTAATAAAATAGAATGCTAAAAGATATAATAGAAAACAATCAAAATTACCAGCCTGGACTTTCCATAGATTGTGTGATTTTTGGTTTTCATGACAATCAGCTGAAGGTTTTATTAATTAAAGTGCCACATAGTGAAAAATGGTCATTACCAGGAGGATTTATTCCAATAAACCAAGATATAGATACTGCTGCAGTTACCGTTTTAAATAACAGAACTGGTGTTGAAGGTGTTTTTTTAAGACAATTTGCCACTTTTGGAAAAATAAAAAGAAACGACCAGCATTTTGGAAAAGCTATTTTAGAATACCTGAAAATTGAAGAAGCAAAAGGAAAATGGCTTACACAGCGTTTTGTCACAATTGGATATTATGCTTTAGTAGATTTTTTAAAAACGGTTCCAAATCCTGTAAATAAAGATGAAATTGTAGAATGGATTGACCATAAAGAAGTGCCGGAACTTATTTTAGATCATACCGAAATTTTAGATAAAGCCTTAGATACACTTAGGATAGAACTCAATTTAATGCCCGTAGGATATAATTTATTACCTGAAAAATTTACCATTCCGGAACTTCAAAAATTGTATGAAACAATTTTAGATAAAAAATTAGACAGAAGAAATTTTCTTAGAAAAATCACCAACATCGGAATTTTAACCAAGCTGGACGAAAAGAAAAGCAATGTAGCGCACAAAGCGCCAAACCTATATTCTTTTGATAAAGAGAAATACGAAGAAGTCCTTAAAAATGGATTGAATCAAGGTTGGTAAAGGTGTAATTTAGATTTATAAATGTTATTGTAAGTATTGAAAGGTCAAATAAAATTTTAGTATGGATTTTAGATTTCTATGTATTGTTTTGTGTTTTATATTAATGGTTGCAATTGTCTTTTTTATTAGAAGAAAAAAACCAGTTAATAATAAAGCAGACTTTATTTGGGTAGTAATCTTGGCGATACTATTTATTTCCATTTCTAGAAGGATTACCCGAAAAGTAGAACTTGAAAGAAATGATATTTATGGAGAATACGTAATTGATACAACCCAGTTTTATGGAAAACAAGCTGTTTGGCAATACAATCATTATAGATTTGAGATAAAGAGAAATAATAAAATAGTATTTCATTTAACAGAAAAAAATAAAATAATAAAAACCTATACAGGAACAGTTCAATTCCTTGAAGAATACAAAAAGCCAAGAATTAAAACCCATTTTGAAAACCCCAAATATCATATTGTTATAGAGAATCCAACGCTTTACAGAAAAATTTGGTCTTTTTATTATGTATTTAATTCCTCAAAATTTGGGAATGTATTCTTTAAAAAAGGAAAATGGAAGCCAATTGATAAATAAAATTAAAATCAAAGGTTATGGTAAGTATTGAAACATTTAGAACTTTAGCATTAGCATTTCCAGAGGCAGAAGAAGGGCCTCATTTTGACAAAACTTCTTTCAGAATTAAGAAAAAAATATTTGCCACGATTGATGCAAAAAAGAACCTTGGCATTTTAAAATTCAGCGAAATAGATCAATCTGTTTTTTGTGCGTCAAGCAACATGTTTTTTTACCCAATTCCGAACAAATGGGGAAAACAAGGCTGGACATTTGTAGATTTAGTCAAAGTTCCTAAAGAAATGTTTGAAGATGCTTTGTCGCTTTCTTATGATAATGTGGCATCAAAAAAAAGATAATTTTTTTTTCACCATTAAGAGATTAAGAAAAGTTAAGAGTGTACTGCTTAATTATTCTTAATCTCTTAATGGTGAAATATTTTTACAAAACAATGGTTCTAAAAGTAAGGTTTACTCGTGGTTTTGAGATTGTTTTTGTGGGCGGTAAACGATGCAGCCAATACGTTTGAGTGGTATCTTTCATGACCAATAAACTGCCGTGTTCTAAGATTAAAGAAACAACTTCTTTCGATTCTTTATGTTTAAAAGCAAATTTACGTTCGGCACCAAAACTTACCGAAGCAATTGCGCCATTCTTTTTTAAATCTTTCTCGGCATCGCTGTGCCACGCCATTCCTTCGTCTCCAGAATGATATAAATTGAGCAGACAAGAGTTGAATGTTTCGCCTGTTTTTTCTTCAATTACAGCTTTAAGTTCCAGCAATTCCTTTGTCCACGGAAGCGCTTTTTTGGTTGTATTAGAATAAGTGTATTCAAATTCTTGATCGCCGTACCAAGCTACTTTTCGTTTTGTTAGAATTAATTTTCCGAAGATAACAGCCTCGTCATTTTTCCATTCAATCGTATTCAATAAATTGTCACGATAGAAATCGGCTTTGTCTCTCAGGAACAATTTTCCGTAATAATTTACAGTTCCATCTTTTGGAAGCAAGTTTGTGTTTTCGTCTATTTGAGGATTAAATAAGTCCATTTTTCCATTTTAGATATTCGGTTTTCATACAATGGCCGCAAGGTCTGAAACCATTTTGTATTGCTTCTTTTTCAGAAGAAAAGAAAACCCGGTTTTCGCGTTTCATTCTTTTACCAGAGCCACATTTTAGTGTTCCATAGATTTTTAGTTTTTGGTTGCCGCCAAAGCAAATTTCGCCATTTTTAATTTTATTCCATAAATCAGAATCGGATATTTTGTTGTGCCATACCATAATTTAATCGTATTTTATACTGTAGAGGCGCACTGCAGTGCGTCTAACATTTTGTATGTTTTTTAGCCACAGATTAAAGGATTAAAATGATTTTAATCTGTTATATCTGCAAAATCTGCGTGAAAAAAATATTTGCAACATCACAGTAATGCAGTGCATCTATGTTGCTGTTTTCAATATTGAAAGTATATTTTTCTGCCACGAATTACACGAATTGCACGAATTTGTTTGGGGAATAATTTTTAAAATTCGTGCTCATTTGTGTAATTCGTGGCAAAAAATAATTACGAAAGGGCATCATGAAAAATAATTCCCAATGTATGTCGTTCGCCACTATGAATTTCGCTAACACCATGTTTCATATTCACACGATAATAACCTTTTGAACCTTTTATTGGTCGAAAATTGGTCGTAAAAACCAGCATGTCGCCTTTTTTAGGTTTCAATACAATTGCTTTAGACTGCGCTCGAGGCGTTTGCTGCGTCAGAACAAATTCACCGCCAGTAAAATCTTCATCAGGTTCATTCAAGAAAAGCACCGTTTGAATAGGAAAATAAATATCACCATACAAATCTTGGTGTAAAGTGTTATGTCCGCCTTTACCATATTTTAAAATCAGAACCGTTGCTTTTAGCTGTTCATTTTGATGACATTGTTCCAGAAGTTCTTCGTGTGTTTTCGGAAAAATAGTATTTATATTCAAAGCTTTCATCCAAGCATTTGCGATAGGTGCGAGTTTCGGATAAACCAAAGTTCTAATCGTTTGAATTAAATCGGGAAGCGGATAATTGAAATATTTGTATTCGCCCAAACCAAATCGATAACGTTCCATAACAACCGTTTTTCGATATAAATTTGGATTCAAATAATCAAATTTTAGATCTTCACATTGTTCGTTGTCAAGAAGATTCGGAATAATGGCAAAACCATTTTCGTGCATAGATTCGGTGATGCTTTCCCAATTAAGAGAAGCAATTTTTGATGGTATATTTTGCATTTTTAAAGTGTTGCTATTTCACAAAAGATGGATGATAATTCTTCTGGTTTACTGAAAAAAGGAGAGTGGCTTGTTTGCATACTGTATACTTTTTTACAAAGTGTTTCTGTATACATTTTTCTTTGTATAAAAGGAGTTACTGCTTTATCTTCAGTACATTCTATGTAAAATCTTGGAACACTTCCATATTTCTCTTCGGATAGTTCCAGAGCCGTAGTTCCTGATTCTACAGATTCATGACTTAACAATAATTTTGCTAATTCAGTTATTGTATCATCACAATCGTGGTACAAACCTTCTTTATAGATTTCTGTTTGTAAAGTATGTGAATTTGATTCTGGATATCTTGTAACAAAAGGTTTTAATACGCCATTGATGTCTTGAGCAGAATAGGCACTTTGAGTTTTACCATTTGGGATTAAATAGGCCGCTAGATAAATTAATTTCTCTATTTTTTCTGATCGATATTCAGCAGCTTGAGAGATCATAATTCCATTTTTGCTGTGCCCAACAAGTATTACTTTTGAATCTAAACTATCAATTAAAGAACAAATTGACTGAACTGATTTTTCAAATTTCACTTCATTTATTGGTGTTTTGTCTCGCCCCATTCCGGGTAAATCGATTGCAATTACATGATGTCCTTTGCTTTCTAATATTGGGATTACTTTGTGCCAATTCCATGAACTGTGCCATGAACCATGTATTAAAATAAATGTCTTCATATTTTTAATGTTTAAAATTATAAGACAAAATTACCTTTGAAAGAGGAAGAATAAAATCTGTTTCTTGCTCGATTATAAATTTGATTGAACACCTTCCCAGCCAATTATAGCTGTTTTTCGGGTGTTTCCCCACATATAACCGCCAAATGTTCCTGTAGATTGAATTACGCGGTGACAAGGAATTAAAAAAGCCACTGGATTACTGCCAATTGCTGTTCCAACAGCGCGTGATGCATTTGGCTTCTCTATTTGTTGTGCAATTGAGCCGTAAGTAGAAAGCTGTCCCATTGGGATTTTAAGTAACGTTTCCCAAACTTTCAATTGAAAATCGGTACCTTTTAAATGCAGTTTTATTTCAGGTAATTTACTCCAGTCATTTTGAAAAATAAACAATGCATTTTGTTGTACCAAATCTAATTTTCTCGTGAATGATGCATTTGGGAATTTGTGTTTTAAATCTTCAAAACCGATTTCTTCATTTTCGGCGAAAGCCATAAAACAAACTCCTTTTTCTGTTGAAGCTACAGTAATATTCCCAAACGGACTTTCGGCAAAACTATAATTAATAAAAAGATTTTTGCCACCGTTTTTGTATTCTGCAGGAGTCATTCCTTCAATGTTTACAAACAGATCGTGTAAACGACTAGTGCCAGAAAGTCCAGTCTCATAAGCTGTATCAAATAATGTAGCTTGATTGTTTTCTTTCAGGATTTTCTTGGCGTGTTCGACACTTATATACTGCAAAAATTTTTTAGGACTTGTTCCTGCCCATTCTGTAAACAACCGCTGAAAATGAAATGGACTTAAATGTACTTTTTCGGCCACCTCATCAAGATTCGGCTGTTCCCGAAAGTTGGTTTTGATATACTCTATTGCTTCTGCAATTCGGTTATAATTAATGTTTTCCTGTGTGTTCATTTCGTTGAATTTTATAATACAAATATCGACTGGATTTTGCGGTTATAAAATCCGAAACTTGCGGTGTTTTTTGTTGTTTTTGTTTAAAGTTTCAGGTTTCAAGTTCTATAGTAACTTGAAACTTTAAACCTGAAACTTTTTTATTTAATGTGCAGTAGTTTTAGAGAAGACATTAATTACAACAACTCCAATTAATATTAAAGCTAAACCAATAATTGCAGGTAAATCTGGAATTTGCTTAAAGAAAACAGCTCCAATAAAAGTAATTAAAACAATGCCAACTCCAGACCAGATGGCATAAGCAATTCCAACCGGAATAGTTCTAATGGCAAAACTCAAACAATAAAAAGCGCCGCAATAACCTATAACTGTGATAATACTGGGAATAAGTTTTGTGAATTCTTCCGATTTTTTTAATGCCGAAGTCGCAATGATTTCGAAGATAATGGCAATGCCTAAAAATAAGAAGTTTTTCATGATTATTGTTTTTACAAAGTTAACTTTTATTGTAAAAACAAAACCCGACAGATTTTTAAAATCTGTCGGGTTTGAAATATGGTTTAGCTTTTAGCTTCTTTTTCGAGTTTTTTCTTTTCTTCTTTCTCTGCTTTTTCTTTTTCTTTAGCCTTTTTTTCTTCTTCCTCTTTTTTAGCTAATTCTTCTTTTTTTGATTTAGCTGTTTCTACCTCTTTCTTTAAGTTATCAATTTTTTTAGAACTAGACTCTATTTCAGTTTTGGTCTTATTTAGTTTTTCTTCAGATTTAGTAACTTGTTTTTTAGATTTCTCAATGTCTTTTTGATGATCTGTATTATTATTGTTTTCCGAATTGTTTTGTAGATTGGCTAATTCGTCTTGTTTTGTTTTTAAATCAGCTTCTCTTTCTGTCGCTTTTTTATCTAGTTTTTTTAGTTTTTTTTCTGCTTTGGCGAGTTTACTTTCTGCTTTTTGAACCTGAGTTTGTGATTGCATCATCATGCTTCGCATTTGCTGTTGCTGCATGTTCATTTGGCGTTCGCGTGCCCATTGTGCATTTTGGTTGCTCATTTGTTGATTCATCTGTCTTGCTTGCTGCATTTGCATATTGAAGTTACTTTGTGCATTTGCAAAAAAAGGTAAGATCAGGAGGATCATTATAATCAGGCGTGTTCTCATAATTTGATTTTTAGATATTGGCTTTGGTTGTCAAAAATATGCTTATATTTCAGAAAACATATAAAAAATCTGATTAATTTTTATGATTTTGATTTCCATTTATTTCAAGTATAGTATTAAATACTTAAAAAGAGCCCCCAAGAGATTTTAAGATCTATTGGGGTTGAAATATTATATTATTTACTATTGATCTGACCTTGTATATTTAGCAGTTTCTACTGCCATTTCGTAGGCTTCTACTTCTTTTGTTTTTAAGTCTACTTCGGTGTTTGCTTTATTGAGTTTATCCTGAGATTCGGCTATTTGTTTTTTATATTTTTCAATATTTTTTTGATCTTCAGCCGTTTTGTTATTTTCGGATGTATTTTCGAGAATTTTTAATTGTTCTTGTTTTTTTCTTAAATCAAGTTCTATTTTCCATGCCTTATCTGCGAGTTTTACTAGTTTTTGTTCTTCTCTTGCTAATTTAGCACTTGCCTTTTCTACACTGTTATGAGAAGCAATAGGTTTCACGGTTTCTAATTTTGGAGTATTTGGACGCTGAATTGGCAGGCCAGCTTGACCATAAATAGGTAGGGGAGACTGCATACTATAATCAACTTGTGCATTCGCAAAAACGGGTATAGTCATTAATATCAATACGATAAGTAGGTTTCTCATAATTTGGTTTTGGTTTTCAAAAATATACTTATATTTTAAAAAGAATCTAGAATATCTCATTAATTTTAAGATTCTTATAAGCAAACCCGACAGGTTTTTAAAACCTGTCGGGTTTAAATGTTTATGAGATCAATCTAATTAATTAGATTTCATATTTTTTAAAAGAGCTTGGTTTATTTCTTCCTGTTTTTGTTTTCTTTCTTTGTCTTCTTTGTCTTTTTTTTCAAGCTCTGCTTTTTCTGTTAAAGAAATTTCTATTTCTTTTTTTAAATCTTCAATTTTTTTAGAACTTGCTTCTAGTTCATTTTTGGATTTGTTTAGTTTTTCTTCAGATTTTGATATTTGCTCTTTCTTTTTCTCTACTTCTTTTTGAGAGTCGTTGTTTGAACTGTTTTTAGAATTTTGAAGAGCAGTCAGTTGGTCTTGCTGTTTTTTTAAATCAGAATTTAGTTTTGCCGTTTTTTCTTCTAATTTCTGTTTGTTTTTTTCTTCATTGGAAATCTTTTTTTCTGTTTTTCCAACCTTATTCATTGATTGATTCATCATTGTTCTCATTTGCCATTGTTGATCTGCACTTGCTCGTTCACTTGCCCACTTTTGATTTTGTGCGTTCATTTGTTGATGCATCTGTCTATTTTGCTGCATTGCTTGCGTATTAAAGTTGCTTTGAGCGTTCATAGACAAGGATAAGATTAAGAATGTCGCTATACTTAGAAGTATTTTCATAAATTGGTTTTTGGTTTGTTTTTGATTTTCAAAAATATATTTATATTGTTAAAAATGATACTAAATATCTGATTAATTTACAAAATTCATGATTGTCGACTGCGTGAGGGATAGGAGGAAGCTACCGAAGTAGCCCGGATAGCCCGACAGCATTTAAGAAAAGGCCTAATGAGCGCAAAGTATGTTTAGGACTTTTTTTAAATGGTGGCACGCCCTAATTATTTTAGATTTATGAGTTTAGATTTTAGATTAAAAAAAAGAAAACCCGATAGATTTGAAAAATCTATCGGGTTTAAAGTATGTATTAAAAATCTAAGATCTACAATCTTAAATCTAAAATTTACTAGTATCTGTAGTATTCTGGTTTAAATGGACCTTCAACTGGAACACCAATATAAGCAGCTTGATCGTCACGTAAAGTTTCTAATTCAACTCCTAATTTAGCTAAGTGTAAAGCAGCAACTTTTTCATCTAAATGTTTTGGTAACATGTAAACGTCATTGTTGTAAGCAGCGCTGTTTTTCCATAATTCGATTTGTGCCAAAGTCTGGTTTGTAAATGAGTTACTCATTACAAAACTTGGGTGACCTGTAGCGCAACCAAGGTTAACTAAACGACCTTCTGCAAGAATGATGATATCTTTTCCAGCGATAGTGTATTTGTCAACTTGTGGTTTGATTTCGATTTTAGATGCACCGTGGTTTTTGTTTAACCAAGCCATATCAATTTCGTTATCAAAGTGTCCGATGTTACAAACAACAGTTTTGTCTTTCATTTGCTCGAAATGACTTCCAAGAACGATATCTTTATTTCCTGTAGTAGTAATGATGATATCAGCATTAGCAATTACAGTGTTTAATTTTTTAACTTCATAACCGTCCATTGCGGCTTGTAAAGCACAAATTGGGTCAATTTCAGTAACTGTTACAATAGATCCAGCACCTCTAAAAGAAGCAGCAGTTCCTTTTCCAACATCACCGTATCCACAAACGATAACTCTTTTTCCAGCCAACATTAAGTCAGTTGCACGACGTACAGCATCTACAGCAGATTCTTTACAACCGTATTTGTTATCAAATTTAGATTTAGTAACAGAGTCATTAATGTTGATAGCAGGCATTGGTAAAGTTCCAGCTTTTACTCTTTCATAAAGTCTGTGAACACCAGTTGTAGTTTCTTCTGATAAACCTTTGATTCCAGGAACCAATTCTGGGAAACGATCAATAACCATATTAGTTAAATCTCCACCATCATCAAGGATCATGTTTAATGGTTTTCTGTCTTCACCAAAGAATAAAGTTTGCTCAATACACCAGTCAAATGATTGCTCATCAAGACCTTTCCAAGCATAAACTTGAATTCCAGCAGCAGCAATAGCAGCAGCAGCCTGATCTTGAGTAGAGAAAATGTTACAAGAAGACCAAGTAACCTCAGCACCAAGAGCAATTAAAGTTTCGATAAGAACTGCAGTTTGGATCGTCATGTGAAGACAACCTGCAATACGAGCACCTTTAAGAGGCTGTTCGTCTTTATATTCAGCACGAAGCGCCATTAAACCTGGCATTTCAGCTTCAGCTAGTTCAATTTCTTTTCTTCCCCAAGCCGCTAGAGAAATGTCTTTTACTTTGAAAGCCACAAAAGGCGTAGTTGTAGTACTCATTTATATTATATATTTGTAGAATTGTAAAATTTTTGCAAATTTACGGAATAGGTTTTGAATTTTACTATTTTCTGTAAGATTTGTGAAATGTTTAATTTCTTAATCTCTAGAATGTTAGTTAAAGAATAGTTTTTGACCATTTAAGTGATATAAGCTCATTTAAAAAAGATTCTTAAACTATTACCTTTGCTGCTAATTCCTTATATTTACTAATACATTTTTAAGCCAGCACTTATATTTCTTAAATGACTTATATGGTTTAAAACTAACAACTCATAACGAACTATACGAATGCCTTTATTTCAAACCATAAACTGCAGTGATACGACCAAGATACTAATTTGGGAAATAACAGAATCTCTAGAAGAACTGTTAAGTAAAGTAGTTTTAAAAGAAAAGACACAGCTGAGATTAAATGGCATGAAATCTCAAATGCATCAGCGTGCCTTTTTGAGTGTTCGTATGTTGATTCAGGAAATGGGTTTTACTGATCATGAATTGCATTATGATGAGTTTGGAAAACCTTATTTTGATTGCCACAATTATATCTCAATTACACATTCGCATAATTTTGCAGCAATAATTATCAGTGAAGAAACCGTTGGAATCGATATGGAGTTACAACGCGAAAAAATCATTAGAATTGCCGATAAATTTACCGATTTTGAATGCAGTTATTTGGAACCGGATTTTTCTGAAGAATACATAAAAAAGCTTACTATTATCTGGAGCGCTAAAGAAGCCATCTTTAAAATTAGAAACGAAAAAGGAATTAGTTTTAAAGATCATATTTGGGTAAATTCGTTCTCTTTAGAAGAAGATAAAACACAAGCCAGCCTCCATTTTGATGCTTTAGTAAAAGACTTTGATGTGCATTATAAAGAAATTAAATCGGATAATTCTGAAGATATCTTTACTTTAGTTTATGCTTTTGAGAAACAAGTTTCATAAATTCCAATATTTGAAATTCCAAATTCCAAGTGTTGTGGTTTTTATTTAGATAATGAGTTTTTATCGCCCACAATCGCCACAATCTTGTCATCCTGACGGAGGAAGGATCTTCGTTGGTTACTCACGTTGTGGAGCTTCTTGTGGAGATCCTTCGACTTCGCTCAGGGTGACAAAAAGCACGTAAAATTTAAACGATAAAAAATGAGGATAAATTACAATTCAGCATTAACCTCAGCCATTTTTTTTCGATGCTCAAACATACTTACAAACAGGAAAGTTCCCATTTTTCTAGCGCGTCTTTTTAGTGTTTCTACATTTTCTCCTTCAAAAAGTTCTTCTAAAGTCTGAAACCAATAGTTGAGCCAGATTCCAAATTCATTTGAAGTGATTTTGCTTTCAAAATGTGAGTCGACTTCGTTATGTACCGCATGCGGATTTCCCTTATATTTTTTAACCGCAAACAAATTGGTTTCCCAAAAATCAGTCAATTTTTCTAGATGCGCGTCCCAGTCTTTAATCATCGTATTAAAATAAAAGCCAATTTCTTTATCGGCTCTTATTTTTGCATAAAAAGCATGAACCAGAACCTTAATATCAGCTCTGGTTTCTATTTGTTTTCTCATGATAAAATACTATTTGTTAGAATAAGTAAAATACTCAGAACTATACTAACAAGAATTGAATTAAAAACCGTTTTATGGCTCATTTGTGCTAATATAGAAGTGTTAGCAAATATGCTGGCAAATACAATAATAGCCAATTGAATCATTTGTGTTGCAGATGTTCCGTTAGAAAGTATAAACATGGCTGCAGCACCGCCTAAACAGCTTTGTGCAATTACTGCCATTGCAGCAGAACCCATGTAACTTTTGTTGAAATTTTCGAATGTTGTGTTATAAAGTGTCATGATATATTTGTTTTATAGGACAAATTTACCACCATAAAACACCATCATTTTATGACTTAAATCATAAAACAAGATCTTTTTTATAAGTATACTTTTCTGTTGATTATTTTTAAAACACCTTTCTTTTCCAGCGCTTTAATCGCTCTAATAACTGTTTCTACGCGTAAACCAGTCAAGTCGCCAATTTGTTGTCTTGTAAAATTGATGAGGTAGCCATTTTCATCTTTCTTAAAATTAAAATAAGTAATGCCGTAATCAATCAGTTTTAAAATTCGATGTTCTGGTTCCTGCGTAGAAATTTCTGCAGCCATAACAGATTTATAATAGATGCGTTGTGCTAAGTTTTCAATTACTTTTAAGCTTACAGACGGATTGTCTTCTAATAGCTTCATTAATTTAGGTTTAGAAAGAGAGAGAATTTCTACATCTTCTACAGCAACAGCGCTTGCAGGATAATTTTGACTTATAAATAAAGGCGGTTCTCCAAAAGACTGCCCTTTGTAAAAAATACCTTGAATGAATTCTCGTCCATCGTCATTGAAATTGCTCATTTTTATTTCGCCAGAAATAATTTGATAATAATGAGTAGGAAGTTTTCCTTCATCAAAAATGATAGAAGCTTTAGGGTAAGATTTCTTCAAAGCGCTGTATTTTTCTAATAATTCAATTGCAATCATAAATTTGTCTTTTATTATTCAAGGCCACATACAAATATAATTCATTCAAGATAGTTCTTCTACATTAAAAAACTTTTACTTTTACGGCGATTATGAGACATAAATTACCCGATATATATCAGCATATTGTTGACGCTAAGATTGCAAATAGAAAGCTGTTAGCTATTCTTTTAGATCCAGATAAAATTGTTTGGGAGAACTTAGAACATCTATTGTTTAAAATAAACGAATCTCCGGCAACACATATTTTTGTTGGTGGCAGTATTGTTAAAGCTACAATTTTAGAAGAATTAATTGCTGCATTAAAACAAAAAACAAATTTACCAGTTATTATATTTCCGGGAGATCCATCACAGATTTCGCCTCAGGCAGATGCTATTTTGTTTTTATCGTTATTATCAGGGCGTAATCCCGATTATTTAATAGAATATCAGGTACAGGCAGCTCCAATTCTCAAAAAGACTGATCTCGAGATTATTTCAACAGGTTATATTTTGATAGAAAGCGGCAACGAAACAGCTGTTGCAAGAGTAAGTAAAACACAGCCGCTCGATCGTCAAGATCTTGATTTGGTTTTGGCTACAGCACAGGCTGGCGAAATGTTAGGTAATAAATTGATGTATTTAGAGGCTGGCAGCGGAGCCAAGCAAGCAGTGCCGTTGGAAATGATACAGTTAATAGCTCAAAATATTAAAATTCCTATAATTGTTGGAGGAGGAATTGTAGATTTGCACGGAATTCAGAATGCGTACAAGGCGGGTGCAGACTTGGTGGTGATAGGAACAGCTTTTGAAAATAACAGCCATTTTTTTGAATCAGAAATTTAAAACCAGCCAAAATGATAGATTTTTTTCTCGATAGTTACAAAAACGCTCCTTTATGGCATATTGCTTTAGAATTTTTGGTTTTTGTCTTTGGTATTTTAAGCGTTTGGTTTGCTAAAAAAGAAAATATTTGGGTGTATCCTACGGGATTAATTGCTACTGTGATTTCAGTATATCTTTTGTATATTGCTGGCTATATAGGTGATATGATTATTAATGGATATTTTTCTGTTATGAGCATATATGGTTGGTATGTATGGGCAAAGGGAGGAACAGTAGAAGATAATTTACCAATTACGAGAACAACTTTTAATGAGAAGATAATCGGAATTGTGTTGTTTATTGTAACGGTGTTTGTAGTTTTCGGGATTTATAAATATTTTGATTATGAGATTAAAAAAGACAATTATGTCGATATGATTTCGTCTGGAATATTTTTTGCAGGGATGTGGTATATGGCCAGGAAAAAAATCGAAAACTGGACACTTTGGATTATTGGCGACATTATTGTAGTGCCTCTCTACGCTTATCGCGGCTTAGGGATGTTGTCACTTCAATATTTAATTTTTACAATTTTGGCTATTTCAGCTTATTTAGAATGGAGAAAAATCTTAGACAACAAAAAACAACTATAATTAAAATTGCTTTATTTGGTCCTGAAAGTACAGGAAAAACAACTTTAGCAAAACAGCTTGCCGCATATTATGAAACCGAATGGGTTCCTGAGTTTGCTCGTGATTATTTACAGCAAAAATGGGAAGAGAATCAGCATATTTGTGTGGCTGATGATATGCTGCCTATTGCGTACGGACAAACTGCTTTAGAAAATGAAAAACTTTCTTCGGCAGTAAAATATCTATTTTGTGATACCAATCTAATGGTTACTAAGGTTTTTTCAGAGGTATATTACGGTTTTTGCGACCCAATTCTGAATGAAGCTGCTTTAGAACACGAATATGATTTATTTTTCCTAACAGATATTGATGTTCCTTGGGAGAAAGATGATCTTAGAGATACTCCTGACGGTAGAGAAACTGTTTTTTCGGTTTTTAAACAAACTTTAATCGACACTAAAAAGCCATTTATAACACTTTCTGGAGATAAGGAATCTCGTTTGGCTAAAGCTGTATCTATTATAGATAACTTGTCTATTGCCAAAGAACGTGGTTTTTCTTCGGCTGATTTTGTGCAGCTCTACGATCATGGAATTCCGTTTGAAAATGTAATTAAACAATTTAAGATCTTAAAAAAAGGAATTGCAAAAAGTAACTTAATAAGTCCGGCAACTGTCAATAATGGTATTTTAAGTTTATCGGAAACAGATTTTAAAGAAAAAGCATTGTTTTATGAGCAGCAAAAAGCAAATCTAAAAATAAATAAATTTGTTCCCGCTTCTGGTGCTGCAACAAGAATGTTTAAGTTTTTAAAGGCTTTTTTGAATGAATTTGATATTGAGAAAGAAAGTATAAATGCTTACATTAACAGTAAGAAAAATAAAGAATTGCCAATTTTTATTGTAGCAATGGAGAAGTTTCCTTTTTTCAAAGCAGTAGATAAAAAATTAAAAGCAATTTACCCTGATTTTGAAGCTTTAGACAGACAGCATAAAAATTATTACTTTATAAAAGCATTATTGTCTTCGGAGCATTTTGACTTTGCTAATAAGCCAAAAGCAGTACTGCCTTTTCATAAATATAAAACTCATATTGCCAATCCGATAGAAGAACATTTGAATGAATGCGTTCATTATGCTTCTGAAAATCAAGTTTCTAATTTACATTTTACAGTTTCAGAAATACATCAGACTCTTTTTGAAGAAGCGGTAGAACTTGTAAAAGGTAAAGTAGAAAGCAGCTCTGGAGTTCAAATAGATATTAGTTATTCTTATCAATGTAAGAGCACAGATTCTATTGGGATTGATGCAAAAAATAAATTTGTAAGAGATAAAGAGGGTGCGTTGGTTTTTAGACCTGGCGGACATGGAGCTTTAATCAAGAATTTGAGTGAACTTGATGCAGATATTATTTTTATAAAAAATATTGATAATGTAATTCAAAATCATATTGAAACAATTGCATTGTACAAAAAAGGTTTAGCAGGTATTTTACTCGAAATACAGCAAAAAGTTTTTGGTTATTTAAAAGCCATTGATAAAGGAGAAATAAAAGAAAATCAGATAGATGAAATTGTTCAGTTTTTAATGCAGAAGCTCAACATAGAAATGACAGATGATTTAAATAAATTTACTTTTGAAAATAAAATCAATAAGATTAAGGAATTATTAGATAGACCAATCCGAGTTTGTGGAATGGTTAAAAATGAAGGTGAACCAGGCGGTGGACCGTTTTGGGTTAGAGATGAAAAAGGTTTAGTTTCCCTGCAGATTGTTGAAGCTTCTCAAGTGGATTTAGAAAATAAAAAACAGGCTAAGATCTTGGCAGAATCAACACATTTTAATCCAGTTGATTTAGTTTGCGCTATTAAAAATTATAAGAATCAAAAATTTGATTTAAATCAATTTGTAGACGAAAAAGCAGGGTTTATTGTAGAAAAAAGCGCAGAGGGTAAAACAGTAAAAAGTTATGAATTACCAGGGTTATGGAACGGTTCTATGGCCAATTGGTTAACTATTTTTGTTGCTGTTCCATTGATAACCTTTAATCCAGTAAAAACGGTAAATGATTTATTAAAACCTGCACATCAGCCACAGTAATGGACATCGAAAAAATTATATCAGAGTTAAGTTTTAAAGCCGTTAGAAGCAGTGGTGCAGGCGGTCAAAATGTAAATAAAGTATCTTCAAAAGTAGTCTTGACTTTTGATTTGAATGCTTCTCAATCTTTATCTGAAGAACAAAAAGCATTATTACAAATGAATTTAGCAGCACGTTTAACTTCAGAAAATGTTTTAATTTTAAACTGTGATGAAGACAGAAGCCAGCTTAAAAATAAAGAGATTGTTGTAAAACGTTTTTTAGAAATTATTAAAAAAGGATTATTTGTTCCTAAAATTAGAAAAGCAACTAAAATTCCAAAGGCAGTAATCAGAAAACGCATCAAGAATAAAAAGAATGTTTCTGAGATTAAACAATCTCGAAAGAAACCGAATATAGATTAAATTCCAACTTATAAATTCCAAATTCCAACGAAAGCTATTAAAAATGTGTTTTTGGAATTTGGAATTTGTTTTTTGGAGTTTAACCTATTACATTTGCAATGTCTCAAAGGGGTGCTCTAAATAACGAGCTGAGATCATACCCAAAGAACCTGAGCAAGTAATGTTGCTAAGGGAAAAAACGACAAATTTTAGCGTGCACACTATATTTTGTCGGGAAACACATTTATTAATTTAACAAAAGAATAATTCCCCCTTTTATTCGTAATTTTTTACGAATGAAAACTATTTTAAGGTTTAATCAAAGTGCTGAGGTACTAATTTACAAAGGCTCAAAGGCCGAAAGAAAGACAAACTATAAGTCTATTTTCTTTATTCTATTCTCTTTTTTCTTTACTCTAATTTCTTTCTCACAAGTACAAGACTCAACCAAAGTTAATTCTTTAGATGAGGTTCTCGTTTCGGCAGTTCGTGTTACTGCAAAAACACCTGTATCCTTTAGTAATATGGATAAAAAGGAAATTAAATATAGAAATTTAGGTCAAGACATCCCAATTCTTATGAATTATCTGCCATCGGTAGTTACAACCTCAGATGCAGGAAATGGAATGGGATATACAGGAATAAGAGTTCGTGGAAGCGATGCTACGAGAGTAAATGTTACCATAAATGGAATTCCGTATAACGATTCAGAAAGTCAAGGAACATTCTGGGTAAACATGCCAGATTTTGCCTCTTCTGTAGAAAGTCTGCAGTTGCAGCGCGGTGTTGGAACTTCAACTAATGGTTCTGGTGCTTTTGGAGCAAGTTTAAATATGCTGACAGACAATTATGCTTCTAAAGCAAATGGCGAGATTTCAAATTCTTTCGGAAGTTTCAATTCTCAAAAACATACCGTAAAATTTAGTACAGGTTTATTAAACGATCATTTTGAGATTGCTGGACGTTTGTCTTCATTAAAATCTGATGGATATGTAGATCGAGCAAGTTCAGATTTAAAATCGTATTTTTTACAAGGAACTTACGTAGGCAAGACTACTTTAATTAAAGCACTTGTTTTTGGAGGAACTGAAAAAACATACCAATCTTGGAACGGAATCGATGCGGAAACGTTAAATACAAACCGCACTTTTAATTCTGCAGGAATGTATACTGATGAAGCTGGAAATGTTCGTTTTTATGACAATGAAACCGATAATTACAAACAAGATCATTACCAATTGCATTGGAGTGAATCGGTTTCTGATAAATGGAGCACCAATTTAGCTTTTCATTATACTAAAGGAAAAGGATATTATGAAAATTATAAAGAAGATGCCGATATGGCCGATTATAATTTAAACGCTGTAGGAACTATAACAACTACAGATTTAGTACGCCAGAAATGGTTAGATAATGATTTTTACGGAACAACATTCTCGGCAAAATATAAGGATGAAAAACTAGATGTTGTTTTTGGCGGAGGCTGGAATAAATACGAAGGAGATCATTACGGAAAAGTAATTTGGGCGAGATACGCATCTCAATCAGAATTAGGAGATCATTATTATGATGATTATGCGGCAAAGACAGATGGTAATGTTTTTGCAAAAGCAAATTATCAATTTACTGAAAAATTAAGCTTCTATGGAGATTTGCAATACAGACGAGTAACGTATAAAGCAAATTCAATTGAAACTGGTTTAGTAGATGATAAATTCAATTTCTTTAATCCAAAAGCAGGATTGAATTATGAAATCAATCAAAAGAGCACTTTGTATTTCTCTTATGCAAGAGCAAATCGTGAGCCTAATAGAACAGATTATGAAGGCGGAAATGCAAAACCAGAAAAATTAAATGATTTTGAATTAGGCTGGAGATTTAACTCAGAGAAATTTCAATTGAATTCGAATGTTTATTATATGGCATACAAAGATCAATTAATTCTAACGGGAAGATTAGACGATGTTGGATCACCAATTCGATCCAATACAGACAAAAGTTACCGTTTAGGTCTTGAAGTTGATGCGACAATTGTACTTTCAGAAAAATTCATACTACGTCCAAATTTCACATTAAGCAGCAATAAAAACGTTGATTTAGCTGTAGAAGGACAAAATTACGGAACAACAGATATTGCGTTTTCACCATCTGTTATTGCAGGAAATATTATTGTTTACAGTCCTATTAAAAGTGTACACGTTTCATTGCTGCAAAAATTTGTAGGCGAACAATACATGAATAATATAGAATTGCCAGAAGCTAAACTGGCAGATTATTTTGTAAACGATTTTAATGTTTCTTATGAAATAAAACCAAGATCAGTTTTTAAATCGATTATGATAACAGGTTTAGTAAATAACTTCTTAGATAAAAAATATGTTTCAAACGGAGCAATGTATGATGTTTATCCGTACTATTATCCACAGGCAGGAATTAATTTTCTAGTAGGATTAACATTAAAATTCTAATCCTATTTGGAAAACAAAAAAGCCTGAAAGTTTTAAATTTTCAGGCTTTTTTTATTTAGTTATAAATGTGAATTACGGTTCCGTTTACTTCCGTTCGATATTGTTTTAAAGGGTATTCTTTACCGCCAAGTCCAGTAAATAAATTGTAAGAAGTCTTATCGCAAGAACAAACAGCATTTATTCCGTCAATAGTCATCGCATTACAAGAAGCTATGGCTTGATTAGGACACGCAGCATCAAAAGCGTTGTACGTTCCTTCACCAGTTTTCATTACTATTAATCCTTTAGCACCATAATTTGGAATAAAAACAGGATTACTGATAAACTTCAAGTTGCTGTATAAAGGTAAGTTAGTTTCGAGATAGGCATTAATAGCATAATTCGGTATGTATGGATTCTTGTTGCTGTTGCCACTGTCGCTGCAGGAGAAAAGAACAGAAATAAATACGATAAAGAGACAGATTTTTTTCATTATTTTAATAAGAATTAGTGAAACAAATTTAAATTATTTAGATTTGAATTCTATATGATTAACATATAATTATGTACTATTAAAAATAATAGTATATTTGTAATAAGAAATCCCGTCCCGATGGGATTTTTTGTATTTATATAAACGATGAAGTTATGAGTAAAGTATCTTATTATACAGCAGAAGGATTAAAAAAATTAAAAGATGAGTTGGAACATTTAAAAAGTGTAATGCGTCCAAAGGCATCTCAAGATATAGCAGAAGCAAGAGACAAAGGAGATTTATCTGAAAATGCAGAATATGATGCTGCAAAAGAGGCACAAGGATTATTAGAAATGAGAATTTCTAAACTAGAAGAAGTATATTCAAATGCTAGATTAATAGACGAATCTCAATTAGACGTTTCTAAGGCATTGGTACTTTCTAATGTTAAAATTAAGAACCAAGGCAACGGAATGGAAATGAAATATACGCTTGTTGCAGAAAGTGAAGCTGATTTGAAAACTGGAAAAATTTCGGTGACCTCACCTATTGGAAAAGGGTTACTAGGAAAATCTGTTGGAGAAGTGGCAGAAATCACTGTGCCTAATGGTGTTTTGAAGTTTGAAATTCTTGAAATTTCAAGAGACTAATTCTAATTATTTAAGGATTTAGAAAAATGAGCAGTATATTTACCAAAATAGTAAACGGAGAAATTCCTAGTTATAAAATTGCAGAAGACGATAACTTCTTTGCTTTTTTAGACGTAAATCCAAATGCCAAAGGGCATACACTTTGTATTCCAAAACAAGAAATCGATAAGATTTTTGATATGGATGACGAATTGTATTTAGGATTAATGAAGTTCTCTAAAAAAGTTGCTATTGCATTAGAAAAAACAGTCCCATGCAAACGTGTCGGAATAGCTGTTGTGGGTCTAGAAGTTCCTCATACACACGTTCACTTGATTCCATTAAATGAAATGGACGAAATGCGCTTTCAGAATAAAGTATCACTTTCTAAAGAAGAATTTGAAGCTTTAGCTAAAAGTATTCAAGCAAACTTATAAAAGTAAAATAGAAATAAAATAGAAAAAGTGCAGTATTATTACTGCATTTTTTTATTTAATGAAATCTGAAAAGTAGTTCCTTTTCCAATTTCAGAATGTAAAACTTTTATATTTCCATTATGATATTCCTCAACAATACGTTTGGTTAAAGAAAGTCCCAATCCCCAGCCGCGTTTTTTAGTAGTAAAACCAGGTTCAAAAATCGTTTTGAATTGCTTTTTAGGAATTCCAGTTCCAGAATCCTTTATGTTTATTTTTACATGATGAGCATCTTGTTCAATTTGCAGATCTAAAGTTCCTTTTCCTTTCATAGCATCAATCGCATTTTTTACCAAATTTTCAATAGTCCAGCTGTGGAGTGTTGGGTTTATCATACCTAAAATTAATTCCTTTGGAGCGTGATAAGAAAAAGATACTTGTTTAGAAAAACGAGACTGCAAATATTCATAAGTATTTAAAGTCTCAGCAACAATATCATGTTCTTCTAAAACAGGAACAGAGCCAATTTTAGAAAAACGATCCGTAATCGTTTGTAAGCGTTCAATATCCTTTTCTATTTCAGTAGTAATAGAAGGATCAATATCTTCTGTTTTTAATATTTCTACCCATCCAATTAAAGAAGACAAAGGCGTACCAATCTGATGTGCAGTCTCTTTGGCCATTCCCGCCCAAAGTTTATTTTGAGTAGCCATTTTAGTACTCTTGTAAAAATTGTAAATCAAGGCACCAAACAAGAAAATAATCAGCAATAAAGCAATTGGATAATATTTAAGTTTATTGAGCAGTGCAGAATTACCATAATAGAGTTTCTGATATTTTCCGGGAGCATATTCAAATATTATAGGCTCATTTTCATTTTTTAAATTATTTAAAAAAGACTTTGTTTTTTTCTTATTGTTAAGAATTTCAT
This sequence comes from Flavobacterium sp. MC2016-06, assembly GCF_009711165.2. Classification (GTDB taxonomy): domain Bacteria; phylum Bacteroidota; class Bacteroidia; order Flavobacteriales; family Flavobacteriaceae; genus Flavobacterium. Next base: position 310,304 of record NZ_WMID02000002.1, read on the forward strand.
CTGGAACATTTTTAGAACTCACAACTTGATCATACATCATCAACACAACAGGAATTGAAGTGTTATTGCTAAAAATTTGAAGAGGCAGTTCTACATCAGTATTTTCGTTAGCATTAACTATGGTAATTTGTGCATTAGCAAAAAGTCTCATTTTTAATCGTTCCTCATTTTTGAAGATTTGGAAAAAAGTGTAGGTGTTCCAAAGAATCAAAGAAATGATTAAAAAGGAAATGAAAATGATAACCCAACGCGTAGTATTTCTTCTTTCGGAAAAAGACATAAGTATTTTTTTGAGGTATAAATATAACGAAATAAACACATTTAATATTTTGTGATTCGATAAAGATTTTTGTTTTTAAACCCAAAACTATTTCATCTAATTAAACGATTTTTCTACTTTTGTAGTGGCTGAAACGAGATTCAGTTAAAAAGAAAAAAATATGATTAGCATCGATCCAAAAGAAATACCAACGGCAAAATTGCATGGATATCTGCAAAGTGCTGTTGGTCCGAGACCTATCGCTTTTGCGAGCACAATAAGTGCAAAGGGAATCCCGAATTTATCGCCCTTTAGCTTCTTTAATGTGTTTAGTGCCAATCCGCCAATTTTGGTTTTTTCGCCGGCAAGAAGAGTTCGAGACAATACAGTTAAGCATACTCTGATCAATGTAGAAGCAACTCGCGAGGTTGTAATAAATGTTGTTAATTACGATATAGTACAGCAAACATCATTAGCAAGTACAGAATATGGGGAAGGAGTAAACGAATTTTTGAAAGCTGGATTAACACAAATACCTTCAGATTTGGTAAAACCATATCGAGTAAAAGAGTCTCCGGTGCAGTTTGAATGCAAAGTGACGCAGATTATTCCGCTAGGAACAGAAGGCGGAGCAGGAAATTTGGTTCTTTGTGAAGTAGTGAAAATGCATATTCATGAAGCTATTTTAGACGAGAATGGAGCGATCGATCAGCATAAAATAGATTTGGTTTCGAGATTAGGAAAAGATTGGTACTCAAGATCTAACCAAGGACTTTTTGAAGTGCCAAAACCACTTACAACATTAGGCGTTGGCGTAGATGCAATTCCCAATTTTATCAAAGAAAGTCCCATTTTTAACGGAAATGATCTCGGAAAATTAGGTAACATAGAAGCCTTGCCTACAAAGGAAGAAGTTAGTATATTTGTGAAGGAAAATTTTTCTGTCAAAGGAGTTTTAAGTTCCGATGATCAAGAAAAAGTACATTTAGAAGCCAAAAAATATCTGAATAATGATGATGTTTTATCCGCTTGGAAAGTGCTTCTAGCTAAGAAATAAGAAAAGAAACAATAATTAATATAGAAAGAAGATGGAAGTTATAGGAAAAGTAAAAGTGGTTAATCCAGAGCAGCAAGTTAGTGCCTCATTCAAAAAAAGAGAGTTAGTTGTTACTACAGATGAGCAATATCCACAACACATTTTAATCGAATTTACACAAGATAAATGCGATTTATTAAGTAGCTATAAGCAAGGTGAGCCGGTAAAAGTTTCTATCAATTTAAGAGGAAGAGAGTGGGTTAATCCACAAGGAGAAACTAGATATTTCAATAGTATTCAAGGTTGGAGAATCGAAAGAGTAGGTAACGAAGCGCCTTCTCAAGCACCTCCAATGCCTGCTGCAGAAGCATTTGCTCCAGCAACAAACCTAAACGAAGACGAACCAGACGATTTGCCTTTCTAAACCGAAGGTTAAATTTCAACATTTTAAATTCCAAATTCCAATTCATTAACGTGTATCTGGGATTTGGAATTTTTGTATTTAAATGAAGAACTAAATTTAGTACTAAGTTTTTACTTGGAATTTGGAATTTAATTTTTATAATTTCTTAAAAGATGTATTTTTTATTTGAAAATTTATATTTCCCTCCAGTTTCAGAAGCCGATGAAGAAGGTATTCTGGCAGTTGGCGGTGATTTAAGTCCTGAGCGGTTAAAACTGGCTTATCAAAGAGGTATTTTTCCTTGGTTTAATGAAGGCGAAACGATTCTTTGGTGGGCGCCAGATCCTCGCATGGTTTTATTTTTGGATGAATTAAATGTATCTAAAAGCATGCGTAACATTTTAAATCGAAATCTGTTTAAAGTTACTTTTAATACCTGTTTTAAAGACGTAATTTTAAATTGCCAAAAAATACTGCGTGATGGCCAGGATGGAACTTGGATTTCAGACGAAATCGTCGAGTCCTATTGTGAACTTCATAATCAAGGAATTGCAAAATCTGTTGAGGTTTGGCAGGATGAGGTTTTGGTTGGAGGTTTGTACGGAATTGATTTGGGACATGTTTTTTGCGGAGAAAGCATGTTTTCTAAAGTTTCTAATGCATCAAAAGTAGGATTTATTGCTTTGGTAGAATCTTTAAGAAAAGAGAATTATAAACTTTTAGACTGCCAGGTTTATAATCCGCACTTGGATAGTTTAGGCTGTCGCGAAATTGATCGAGAAGAATTTATGTCTATTTTAAAAAGAGAGTAAAATGAGTCATATTGTAAAAGAAATTTATATTTATCCGATAAAAAGTTTGGCAGGAATAAGCTGTAAACAAGCTTCTGCTGAAGAAATGGGATTTGAAAATGATCGTCGCTGGATGTTAATTAATGCAGAGAAACTGCATGTTACACAACGAGAATATCCCATTATGAGTCAGTTTTATCCACAGATTTTAGACGGAAAAATTCAAATTACTTTTCAAGATCAAAAACATGAATTTTCGATTGATGAACACTTAGACATTCCTATAGAAACAAAAGTTTGGGATGATAAAAGCGAAGTGGTAGAAGTAAGTAAAGCATCATCAGAATGGTTTAGTAAACATTTAGGTTTTGAATGTAAACTAGTTAAAATCATAAAAAATGGTGACCGCAAACATGAAAGTTCAAGATTAAAAGAAACTTTTAATGTAAGTCTTGCCGACGGTTATCCGTATTTATTAATTGGTACTGAAAGTTTAGATTTTTTGAATGAAAAACTAGACGATAAAATCTCTATTTTAAGATTTCGTCCCAATATCGTAGTAAGTAGTAAAATTGCTCACGAAGAAGATAATTTTGATACTTTTAAAATTGGTGAAGTAGATTTTAAAAACGTAAAACCTTGTGGCAGATGTATTATGGTTAATAATGATCCGCAGAAGGGAATTATAAAAAAAGAACCCTTAAAGACTTTAAGCAAGTATAGAAATGTGAATAATTCTGTTTTATTCGGAACTAATATTGTGGCTTTAAATAAAGGAATTATAAGTGTTGGAGATGAAATTGCTTTTTAGAAATTCAATGTATTGAAGCTCCAATTTAAAGTATTAAAAAGAACTAATTCATTTTTTAAAGCAGCTAATTCTAATATCACTTTTAAAGTTTCGTGCGCCATCATAGTGCCAATAATTCCGGGTAAAGTTCCTAAAACGCCGTTCAAATTACAATTAGGAACGTCTTTAGGATCGGGCATTTCAGGAAATAAATCACGCAGATTTTTACTTCCGTTATGATTGAAAACAGCAATTTGTCCTTCAAATTTTAGAATGCTTCCGTAAACCAAAATTTTGTTTAAACTCACGCAAGTATCATTAATCAAATAACGAGTTTTAAAGTTATCTGAGCCATCAACAACAATATCAAAATCCTGAATAAGTTTTGATGCATTTTCTAAGGTTAGTTTCTCTTCAAAAGCAATTACTTTAATCAGCGGGTTTAGTTTTTCAAGCACTTTTTTAGCCGTAAAAGCTTTTGATTGTCCAACTTGATCTTCCGTATATAAAATCTGACGATGAAGATTATGTATCTCAATCGTGTCAAAATCTACAATGCCAATTGTTCCTACTCCAGCAGTCGCAATATATTGCAAAACAGGACAGCCTAATCCACCTGCACCAATAACCAAAACTTTTGCACTTTTAATTTTTTCCTGACCTTCGTCACCAATTTCAGGAAGTATAGTTTGCCTGTTATAGCGTAAAAATTCTTGTATAATGCTCATGCTGATTTTAGATTGTTGATTTTAGATTTTAGGTTGGAATTTGGAATTTAAAATATTGGAATTTAAGTGAAAACTTTTATCCCAATCTTTCCAAACTGGTTCGTAGCCTGATTTTTTGATAATTTGTGCAATTTCTTGGGCAGAACGTTCATCACTAATTTCAAATTGTTCCAGAGACTGCGGATCTACCACATAACCGCCCGGATTGGTTTTAGAACCTGCACTCATACTCGTAACTCCAATTGGAATAATATTATTTCTAAATTTTTCGTTTTCCCGAGTCGATATCGAAATTTCTAAGTCTTCATTCCACAAACGATACGCGCAAATAAGCTGTGTTAAATCTTTATCATTCATAATAAAATTGGGCTCAATAATTCCTTCCGCAGGGCGAAGTCTAGGAAACGAAACAGAATATTTAGTCTGCCAATATTTCTTCTGAAGATAATCGATGTGAAGAGCATTAAAAAAACTATCCGTGCGCCAATCTTCCAAGCCCAATAAAACACCTAAACCTATTTTATGAATGCCAGCAGTTCCAATTCTATCTGGAGTTTCCAATCTAAAATCGAAGTTTGATTTTTTACCTTTTGTGTGATACTTTTTATAAACTTCTTGATGATAGGTTTCCTGGTAAACTAAAACAGAATAAACGCCAGCTTCATGCAAACGTTGATATTCTTCGGTTGAAAGTGGCTGCACTTCTACAGAAATAATCGAAAACTGTTCTTTTATCTGAATAATCGCATTCAGGAAATAATTAATATTTACAGTATAATTAGCTTCGCCGGTAACCAATAAAACATGATCAAATCCAGCTTCTTTCAAGGCTTCAACTTCAAGTTTAATTTCAACATCAGTAAGTGTTTTTCGCTTGATTTTATTATCCAAACTAAAGCCACAATACGTACAAATATTTTGACATTCGTTACTCAAATACAAAGGGGTATACATCTGAATTGTTTTGCCAAAACGTTTCTTAGTAAGGTCGTGGCATTCTTGCGCCATTTGCTCTAAATAAGGTATTGCGGCTGGAGAAATTAATGCTAAAAAATCATCTAAATCTCGTTTGCTTTTTGCTAATGCCCATTCAACATCACGAGTAGAAGTTTGATATATTTTGGTTTGTATAGAATTCCAATCGTAGTTTTCAAATACTGATTTAAATGTTTTCATTTTTTTTGTTTCACGCAGATTTTGCTGATTTAAGCAGATATAAAAGTGATTTAATTTTTTATCTGTCGATGGTTTTATATTTTATTTGCTATTCTTTTAATATCATTTAAAATGTTTAGAGTGTTGAAATTTATTAGTAATCCAAGTTTCTTATTCGTTAGTCTGAGATAGGTAGTAAGTTGCTTATAATGTATCGGAGCTAAATCTTCTACTGATTTTAATTCGATTATTACTTTGTCTTCTACTAACAAATCAAGTCTAAAAGCAGGATCTAATACTATTTCCTCGTAAGGAATTGTTATTTCTACTTGTTTTTGAACTTTTAGATCTAATTTTTCTAATTCATAAAACAAAGCACTTTCATAAACAGATTCAAATAATCCTGGTCCTAAATTATTATAGACTTTAAATATTGCCCCTCGAATTTGATATGATATTTCATTTTCTGTCATAATTCTTTAATTTAAATTTATTTCAAAATTAAAGAAATTTCTTTTTTTTTGTTTTCTGTTCACACGGAAATTACGAAATGAAAAATCAAATTTATATCTGCTTAAATCTGTAAAATCTGCGTGAAACAAAAAAATCATTCATATAAAAAAGAAGTCAAAGGACTAGAAGCAACAGCATGATTATATTGTTTTCCTAGTTTAGCTTCAAAAGCTTTTCGGCCAGCAATTACTGCTGCTGCAAAAGCTTCCGCCATTAATTCTGGATTTCCAGCCACAGCAATCGCAGTATTCACTAAAACAGCATCAGCACCCAATTCCATTGCTTTTGCAGCATCAGAAGGAGCACCAATTCCAGCATCAATAATCACAGGAACATTGCTTTGTTCAATAATAATCTCTAAAAAATCTATCGTTTTTAATCCTTTATTAGTGCCAATCGGCGAGCCCAAAGGCATAACAGCCGATGTGCCTGCATCTTCTAAATGTTTGCACAAAACAGGATCAGCATGTATATATGGCAAAACAATGAAACCTAATTTTGCTAATTCTTCCGTCGCTTTTAAAGTCTCTATTGCATCAGGCATTAGATATTTTGGATCAGGATGAATTTCGAGTTTCAGCCAATTTGTTTCTAAAGCTTCGCGAGCCAATTGTGCCGCAAAAATGGCTTCTTTCGCATTTCTAGCTCCCGAAGTATTGGGTAATAAATTGATTCTCGGATGTTTTAAATGCGTTAAAATGGCGTCCGTTTCCGTTTCCAAATCAATTCGTTTTAAAGCAACCGTTACCAATTCGCTTTCAGATGCTAAAATGGCGCGTTCCATTTCCAGATTTGAACCAAATTTTCCCGTTCCTAAAAATAGGCGGGAAGTCAGAGTTTTATCTCCAATTTTAAATAACGACGTTTGCATATAATTTTTCGTTTAGTTGTTGAATAAGTCTTTCTTTTTGATCGCTTCTTGTAATTATTCCCGAAACGGCAACACCATGAATTCCAATTTCCATGAGTGGTTCAATATCCTCTTTAGTGATACCGCCAATTGCGTAAATCGGAATCTTAAGTTTATGGGTTTTTAATTTTTGAATGATTTCGTAATATCCTTCAAAACCTAAAATCGGACTTAGTTTTTCTTTTGTATCTGTAAAACGCAGTGGTCCTAAACCAATATAATCACAGCCATTTTTGATATGATTTTGAATATCTTCAAATGTGTTGGCAGTTCCTCCAATTATTTTAGTGTTTCCTAAAATAGCTCGAGCTTCTTCAATTCTAGTATCTGTAAGACCTAAATGCACACCATCTGCAGCAATTTGCTGGGCGAGATGTACATTATCGTTTACAATAAAATTGGCGAGATATTCTTCGCATAAAAATTTTACCGCTTCCGCTAAAGCAAAACAGTTTTTCTCACTTTGATTTTTAAATCGCATCTGAATCCAATCGCAGCCGTTGTCGAGTGCTTCATGAATATTATACAATTGTCTTTCGATTGTATTTCCCTGCGAGATGTATTGTAATTTATTGTACATAATGATATCCTATTAAAGTTGTTGTTGAACTCAAGTATTTCTCTATGTAGGTTTTGGCATTTTTACAAGCTTCTTTTTGGCTTTGATTGAATGCTAGATTTGCGGTTATAGAAGCAGAAAGTACACAGCCAGAACCATGTTTTTCAGAGCAGTTTGTTTCAGAAGGTAATAAATCGATAATTTCATTTTTTAGAAATAATTGATCAACGCCAAGCGCAGACAGATTATGTCCGCCTTTTAATAAAACAGCAGTAGGAATTTCATTTGTTAACCAAATTTTTTTAGAGAAAAAGTCTGGAAATAAAAGTAGAATTTCATTATAATTTGGCGTAATCAAATCAATTTTAGATAAGATTTTATTCAAATGAAAATAATCTTCGACATCGATAAATTGAAATTTTGTAGTTGATTTTAAAACCGGATCCCAAACAATTTTTGTCGTTGGAGAAAGTAGTTTTACAGTCGAAAGAATTCGATTTAAATAATGTAAACTCGGCACGATTCCAATTTTTACTGCTTTGATTGTATAGTTTTGAAATAATGTTTCTATTGAACGAATAACAAAGCTCAATTCCGTCCATTGAATATCATAAAATTGATTTTCAGTCTGAATGGTATTGGCAGTCGAAATGGCAAAGCCTGCAACCTGATGCTGTTCAAAAGTTTTAACATCTGCCAAAACTCCAGCACCGCCTGTTGGATCAAAACCTGCTATAGAGAGTACGTACGGACGATTTTCTGACATGATTTAAATTGTTTTACAGGATTTTCATTATTCCAAATTGTGCCTAAAAGTGCAACGTCATCAAATCCATTTTCAAGTGTTTCTTTTATTTTTTCAGATGAAATGCCACCTAAAGCAACCACTTTTGTTTTAAAATTTGTTCTGGATTTTAAATCTTCAAAAAGATTGGTTTTGGGTTGATATTCTTCTTTGGAAATACTTTGGAAAACAGGACTCAAAAAAGCATATTCAAAATTTTCACTTAATAAATTAAAATCTTCAATGTTATGCGTAGAAGTTGAAAATGTTTTGTTTTCTAATGTAATTTGTAATCTCTTTTTTCTCTTGTTTTCAGAAAAATGAAATCTATTAATACCGAAATTTTCAGCCAAATGATGATGCTGGCATAACACTAATTGGGATCGAAATTCCGATTTTATCTGATCAATGAATGCTGTAATTTCTATCTCAGAAAATTCTAATTTCCGAATATGAAACAATTCTAATCCTTCCTCAAAAAGAGAATGGATTAGATTGATTTCGTTGGCTATTGCAATTGGGTTTGAGATTACAATCATTTGTATTTAGCTTTGTTTTTCTCACGCAGATTTAGCAGATTACAGAGATTTTCATTCTTTACTCTTTATTCTGTCCTGTATTTTCTTATATATAAATTTCTTTCCCCTGCTCGATAAATTCTTCCGATTTCTCCTGCATGCCTTTTTCTGCAGCCGCAACATCACGTATTTCTTGAGATATTTTCATAGAGCAGAATTTCGGGCCGCACATCGAACAGAAATGAGCAATTTTTGCACCTTCGGCAGGAAGAGTTTCATCGTGAAATTCTCTTGCAGTATCTGGATCGAGTGCTAAATTAAATTGGTCTTCCCAACGGAATTCAAAACGAGCTTTACTCAAAGCATTGTCACGATATTGCGCACCCGGATGTCCTTTGGCTAAGTCGGCAGCATGCGCCGAAATTTTATAGGTGATTACACCGTCTTTTACATCTTTTTTGTTCGGTAAACCTAAATGCTCTTTTGGAGTAACATAACACAACATTGCACAGCCGTACCAGCCAATCATAGCAGCACCAATTGCAGATGTAATATGATCGTAACCCGGTGCTATATCTGTTGTTAATGGACCAAGTGTATAAAAAGGAGCTTCGTTACAATGCTCTAATTGTTTGTCCATGTTTTCTTTAATCATATGCATCGGCACGTGACCCGGACCTTCAATAAATACTTGTACATCGTGTTTCCAAGCAATTTTGGCTAATTCGCCTAAAGTTTCTAATTCGGCAAATTGAGCAGCATCATTAGCATCAGCAATAGAACCCGGACGTAAGCCGTCTCCTAAAGAAAAAGCAACATCATACTGTTTCATGATTTCGCAGATTTCCTCAAAATGCGTGTACAAAAAGTTTTCTTTGTGATGAAATAAACACCATTTAGCCATAATCGATCCGCCTCGAGAAACAATTCCAGTAACACGATCTGCGGTTAAATGTATGTAGCGAAGTAAAACGCCGGCATGAATCGTAAAATAAGAAACACCTTGTTCTGCTTGTTCAATCAAAGTATCACGGAAAACTTCCCAAGTTAAATCTTCGGCAATACCTTTTACTTTTTCTAAAGCTTGATAAATTGGCACCGTTCCAATTGGAACGGGAGAATTACGAATAATCCATTCTCTAGTTTCGTGGATGTTTTTACCAGTGGATAAATCCATAATAGTGTCCGCGCCCCAACGGCAAGCCCAAACGGCTTTTTCTACTTCTTCTTCAATACTCGAAGTAACCGCACTGTTTCCAATATTGGCGTTTATTTTTACCAAGAAATTACGTCCGACAATCATCGGTTCACTTTCAGGATGATTAATATTGTTCGGAATAATGGCGCGGCCAATGGCAACTTCACTACGAACAAATTCGGGAGTAATTTTGCTCTTAGGTGTATTTGCACCAAAACTATGACCTGCATGCTGGCATTGCATTGCTTTGGTTTGTTCGTTTAAAAGTTCAATTCGTTGGTTTTCGCGAATCGCTATATATTCCATTTCTGGTGTAATAATTCCTTGTTTAGCGTAATACAATTGCGTTACGTTTGCACCTTTTTTAGCTCTTTTAGGTTGATGTAAATATTCGAAACGAAGATGATTTAAGTTTTCATCTTTCAATCGCATTTGTCCGTAATCTGATGATATTTCAGGTAGAATTTCTACATCTTTTCGTTGTAAAATCCATTCTTCGCGCAAGCGTGGCAAGCCTTTTCTAATATCGATTATGATATCAGGATCTGTGTAAGCGCCAGAAGTATCATAAATTGTTACAGATGGGTTTTTCTCTATTCCTCCATTAGAAAGTCTAGTGTCACTTAATGCAACTTCACGCATAGCAACTTTTATAGGATGTATTTCTCCATTTACATATACTTTTTTAGAATTTGGAAATGGCGTTCTGGATATTTGTTCTTCGTTAGTCATAGCAGAGTTTTTTTGTTTCAAGTTTCAAGTTTATGTAGAGGCGCACTGCAGTGCGTCTTAAAATCGTACGTAATTGGAATTTGGAATTTTAAAAATTTGGAATTTAAATTCTAACCTCCCTGCGTAGCAGAAATAATTAGAATTTCGTCAGTTTCTTGAATGAAGTGTGAATTCCAATTGAGTTTTGGAATTATGGTGCTGTTTACAGCAACGGCAATTCCGTTTTGTTTGTTCGGAATTTCGAGATCGAGCAATGACTGAACGCTAAGAGTTTCAGCATTGAATTTTTTGATTTGTTGGTTGATTTTTAGTTCCATTCCTAAGTGGTTTAGTGTTTTGTAGAGATGCACTGCTGTGCATCTTTACTTTAGGAATGGCTACAAGAACGCATAAAAATGCGCGCAGAAGTCATCTTACTTTTCCCTACGCTAGTATGAACTAGATCAGGTTCAGAGGGTAAAATCTCAGCCTGCAATGTTGCAGACACCCCTAAAGTGTGAAGCAAATGTAAGTAAAAAATGTTTGGGTGTTTAAAAAAGTTTCAAATTTTCAGGTTTCAAGTTAATTGAAAATCGAAAATTGCGACTGTTTATTTTGTTCTGGTCCAGCAGTTTTCAACGTGATCATTGACCATTCCAGTAGCTTGCATGTGTGCGTAAATAACGGTTGAACCGACAAATTTGAAACCTCTTTTTTTTAAATCTTTGCTAATTTCATCAGAAAGCGGCGTAGTTGCTGGAACGTCTTTTGAGGTTTTGGGATTGTTTATAATAGGTTTTCCGTTGGTAAATTTCCAGATATAATCAGAGAAACTTCCAAATTCTTCTTGTATTTTTATAAAAGCCTGCGCGTTTGTAACGGCTGAGCGAATTTTGAGTTTATTGCGAATAATTCCTGTATTTTCAAGCAAAGATTCGATTTTATCTTCGGGATAATTGGCGATTTTTTTATAATCGAAATAATCAAAAGCAGCTCTGAAATTTTCTCTTTTATTTAAAATAGTAATCCAGCTTAAACCCGCTTGAAAAGTTTCGAGAGTTAAAAATTCAAATAATGATGCGTCGTCATAAACAGGAACACCCCATTCTTCGTCATGATATTTTTTGTATAAATCGCTGGCAGAACACCAGCCGCATCTCACTTTATTTTCGTTTTGCATTATTTCCCAATTTTCCAATGATAGCCTTTTACAGAAGGAATGTAGGCTGAATTTCCGATTATAATTAAATCAGTATATATTTTTTTGTTGTATTTAATACCAATTGCTTTTCCTGAGGTATACATTTTATTAGCCTCAAACTTAATTTTCATTTTAGCATCAGTAAATTTTGCATCCGAAACCCTTTCTACAAACCAAGTCGATTTCCATTTCACTTCAATTTCGTCTTCGGCAGTTTTTGTTATGCTTTTAATTAATCGAATGCCGTCAGAAGGTATATTATGATTTTCTATAAGTTCTTTTTGTGTTATTGTTTCCCCTATTTTAGAATCAGATAAAAATTTTCTGAAATAGGTAATGCCAAGAAATTTTTCGTTTCCCAGCTCTTTTTCTACCGTACTATCTTTTGCTGTTTCGGTAGTTTCAGAAACCATTTCTTTAGTTGCTGTTATTCCTTCAACAATTGAATTTTTATATTCTGTAACTGTTTCAAGCGAATTTTTGGAAATCGTTTTTATTCTATTTGTAATGTTTCCAGTAGCTTCTATGAGTTGATTTTTAGTGTTTTTGGTACAGCTCGCAAAACAGCAAATGAGAATGACTAAGAGATATTTATTGTAATTTTTCATTATTTTAATTCTTCTCCGTCTTTGTCTAGATTGTCTTTATCTAGGTATTTTTTAATTAAATGATGTCCAGCATAAATTGCCGGAGTTAATAAAATGGCTATAGAAAGTTTGAAAATATACCCTGTTAATCCAGATGAAATAAAAGTATCAAAATCAATTTTACCAGGCAGCCAAAAAGCAATTCCGAGTACAATGAAAGAATCAAATAATTGTGAAATTACAGTTGAACCAGTTGTTCTGAGCCATATTTTTTTTTCGCCTGTTCTATTTTTAAAGAACCAAAATATCCATACATCTATTAGTTGAGATGCCATAAAAGCAATTAAACTACCAACAATAATCCACATACTCTGCCCAAATACAGCATGAAACTGTTCGTCATTTACAGGACTAATTCCTTTTGCAGCAGGAATTACAATTGCCATAAACAGAATTAAAAAAGCATAAGCAATTAAACAAGCTGTTATAAAAGAAAGTTTTTTGACTCCTTTTTCTCCAAAATATTCATTTATTAAATCGGTAGTAAGAAAAACAATCGGCCATGGTAAAATCCCGATACTCATTACAAACGGTCCAATCTGGATTAATTTTCCTCCAATAAGCTCAGCCACAACGGCATTGGTTATAAAAATACCTGCTAGGATAACAAAAACAATTTCTTTTCGGGTTTTAAACATAGTGGTTTTATAAATGAATATTCAAATTTAAACTATTTCTCTATAACTTAAAATGGTTTGATTTAAATTAAAAGTTTGTTTTTAGATGCTCTTAAAGTTAAATTTTTCTTTTAAATGATGAATTTTGGTTATTTTTGAAACAAGAACAAATTTAATTTTTATTAAAGCAAATTAATGATAATGAAAAAATTAATGACAATTTTTCTCATGGGAACAACTTTTTTTGCGTCTAACGCACAAACTAATGCTGAAAATCCATTATTAAAAGATTGGACAGGTCCTTACGGAGGTGTTCCAGCTTTTAATGAATATAAGGTTTCAGATTTTAAACCAGCTCTTCAGTTTGCAATTCAAGAAAAACTGAATGAAATTGATGTGATTGCCAATAATCCAAAAGCACCAACTTTTGATAATACAATTGCAGCTTTAGAGCGTTCTGGTAAAACAATAACAAGAATTTCTACGGTTTACGGAATTTACAGATCTACCTTAAGCAGCCCAGAATTTAATGCTGTAGATACTGAAATGTCTCCAAAGTTTTCTGAGTTTAGCGATAAGATCAATCAAAATAAAAAACTTTTTGAAAGAGTAGCAACGTTGTATAACTCTAAAGAAAGCAAAAAACTAACGAGCGAGCAGCAACGTTTAATTTGGTTGTATTATACTGATTTTGTTCGTGAAGGAGCAAAATTAAATGAAGCTGATAAAGCTAAAGTGGCTAAAATCAATGCAGAATTAGCAACGCTTTTCACTAAATTCAGTCAAAATTTATTAGCAGAAGAGCATGATCAATATGTTGAGTTAAAAACTGATGCAGATTTTGACGGCCTTCCTGCTGAAGTAAAAAATGCGGCTATGGCAGAAGCGAAAGAAAGAAAATTAAATGTTTTGGGTTGTATTGCTAATACACGTTCTTCGATTGAGCCATTTTTGACTTTTTCTAATCGTAGAGATTTAAGAGAAAAAGCATTTGATATTTTTGTAAAACGCGGAGATAATGGAAATGCACACGACAATAATTCGACTTTAGTTGCTATTTTAAAATTACGTACAGAAAAAGCTAAAATACTTGGTTTTCCTTCATTTGCTCATTGGAGTTTGTCTAACAAAATGGCAAAAGACCCACAGAAAACTTTAGATTTAATGATGTCTGTTTGGAAACCTGCCGTTGAGAAAGTACATCAAGATGTTGCAGAAATGCAAAAGATTGTAGATGCAGAAGGTGGTAAGTTTAAAATTCAACCTTGGGATTATCGTTATTATGCTGAAAAAGTTAGAAAAGCAAAATATGATTTAGATCAGAATGAAGTAAAACCATATTTGCAGTTAGAAAAATTACGCGAAGGTATGTTTTGGGTTGCAGGCGAATTGTTTAATTTAAGTTTTAAACAAATTACAAATGTTCCTGTTTATCATCCAGATGTACGCGTTTGGGAAGTAAGTAATAAAGTTACTGGTAAAGTTGTTGGTTTATGGTATTTTGATCCTTATGCGCGTGCAGGCAAACGTTCTGGCGCTTGGATGAATGCATATCGCGATCAGCAAAAATTAGATGGTGATGTGCTTACAATCGTTTCTAATAATTGCAACTTTATTAAAGGAGCAACAGATGAGCCAATTTTAATTTCTTGGGAAGATGCTTCTACGTTGTTTCATGAATTCGGACATGCGCTTCATGGTTTATGTTCAAATGTTACGTATCCAAGTTTAGCAGGTACATCAGTGGCGAGAGACTATGTTGAGTTTCCTTCTCAGTTGTTAGAGCACTGGTTAGCTACTCCAGAAGTGTTGAATAAATTTGCTTTGCATTACAAAACAAATGAACCGCTGCCACAAGCATTAGTAGATAGAATAGAAAAAGCGTCTAATTTTGGTGAAGGTTTTTCAACGGTTGAAACTATTTCAAGTTCTTTGGTTGATATGAAACTTCATTTAGCTACAGAAACTATTGATCCTCATAAATTTGAAAAAGAAACTTTAGACGCGCTTAATATGCCGTCTGAGATCGTAATGCGTCATAGAATTCCACAATTCGGACATATTTTCTCTAGTGATGGATATGCTGCTGGGTATTATAGCTATTTATGGGCAGATGTTATCAATGCAGATGCTTATGAGGCTTTCTTAGAAGGAAAAGGACCTTATGATAAAGCAGTTGCAAAACGCCTTTATGATAATGTATTTAGCGTTGGAAATACTATTGACCAAGAAAAAGCATACGAAAACTTTAGAGGTAGAGCACCAAAGTCTGATGCTTTGATGAGAGCTAGAAATTTCCCTATTGTAGAGAAGAAGTAATAATGAAAACTTCAGTGAGTACTGATAAAAGTTTTAAATAATGTAGAAAACCAGCAAAGTGATTTGCTGGTTTTCTTTTATTAGGATATGATCTCTTTTAAAAACTGCAAATAAAAAAGCCCGAATAAATTAATATTCGGGCTTTTTATATTGAAAAAATAATATATTAACCTAAAGTAACTCTTTTGAAACCAGTGATTTCAACGTTGAATGATTTAACATAATCACCAACTTTTTTACTATCATCTTTGATAAAGTTTTGGTCTAATAAAGCTTTCTCTTGATCTAAAGTAGTATTGTCAGAGATGAAACGTAGAACTTTTCCAGGAATAATTTTATCCCAAATTTGTTCTGGTTTACCTTCAGCTTTTAATTCAGCTTTAGCATCTTCTTCAGCTTGTTTAATAACTTCTGGAGTTAATTGAGAGTAAGAAATATATTTAGGAACATTTTTTAAAGTTTTTCCTAAACGTGCAGCTTCTTCATTTTCTTTTTCGATTATAGCAATACGAGCAGCAAGTTCTGAAGCAACGAAAGCTGGATCAAAATCTTTGTAAGATAATGTATCAGCTCCCATAGAAGCAACTTGCATAGAAACATCTTTAGTTAAAACGTCAGCGTTAGCAATTGGTGCAGAAATTGCAGTTAATGCAGCAATTTTGTTAACGTGAACATAAGATCCAACAAAAGCACCTTCTAAAATTTCAAAACCACCGATTTCGATTTTTTCTCCAATAACTCCAGTTTGCTCGATTAATTTTTCAGCAACAGTAATTCCGTTGAAATCTGAAGTTAAAAAATCTTCTTTAGAAGAGAAGTTAATAGCTCTTTCAACTAATTCTTTAGCTAAAGTTACGAAAGCCTCATTTTTACCTACGAAATCTGTTTCGCAGTTTAAAGTGATGATAGCTCCTTTAGTTTGGTCAGCATTAACAAAAGAAACAGCAGCTCCTTCAGAAGACTCACGGTCAGAACGGTTAGCAGCAACTTTTTGTCCTTTTTCTCTAAGGTTTTGTATAGCTTTATCGAAATCTCCATCAGCTTCAACTAAAGCTTTTTTACAGTCCATCATTCCGGCACCTGTAGTTTGTCTTAATTTATTTACGTCTGCAGCAGTAATTGTTGCCATAATATTTTGAATTTTAATGTTAAAAGTAAAAATTCCATCTTTTAAATTCCAAATTCCAATTTTATTAAATTATCAACATAATGTTTTTAATTTTTATTTTGGATTTTGGAATTTAAAATTTGGAATTTAAATTTGATTTATTCTTCAGTTGCAGGAGCAGCAGCTTCAACAGCTGGTGCAGCCTCTACAGCAGCAGCTTCTTCAGTAAAAACTTCAGTTTCTTTATCAGAACCTCTGTCAGAAAGACCGTCGATTACAGCAGCAGTAACTAAAGATAAAATTTTGTCAATTGATTTAGAAGCATCATCATTTGCAGGAATAACGTAATCAACCTCTCTTGGGTCAGAATTCGTATCAACCATTGCGAAAACTGGAATGTTTAATTTTTGAGCTTCTTTTATTGCGATGTGTTCAGCTTTGATATCTACTACGAACAATGCTGCAGGTAGTCTAGACATATCAGCGATTGAACCTAAGTTTTTCTCTAATTTAGCACGTAGACGATCAACTTGTAAACGCTCTTTTTTAGAAAGTGTCATGAAAGTACCATCTTTCTTCATTTTATCAATAGAAGACATTTTTTTAACTGCCTTTCTGATAGTTACGAAGTTAGTTAGCATTCCACCAGGCCATCTTTCAGTGATATAAGGCATGTTTGCAGCTTTTGCTTTTTCAGCAACGATGTCTTTAGCTTGTTTTTTGGTAGCTACGAATAAAATTTTTCTACCTGATGCAGCGATTTTTTTCAAAGCTTCATTAGCTTCTTCAATTTTTGCTGCAGTTTTATATAGATTGATAATGTGAATACCATTACGCTCCATATAAATGTAAGGAGCCATGTTTGGATCCCATTTTCTAGTCATGTGTCCAAAGTGAACACCTGCTTCTAGTAAGTCTTTAACTTCTATTTTGTTTGCCATTTTTGTACTAGTTTACGTTCTGTTGATTAGCAATGCATAAATGGCGGTTTCCCAGGCTTTATACATTTAGATGCTAAACTATTTCCTACCTCGATAGGAGAGCAACAACAACTGTGTTTTTTAATTTCAATAAATTGATGATGTCTTGTAAGATATTTACAAGACAGGTAATATTAACGTTTAGAGAATTGGAATCTCTTACGAGCTTTCTTCTGACCGAATTTCTTACGTTCAACCATTCTTGGATCTCTTGTTAATAAACCTTCTGGTTTAAGGATAGCTCTGTTTTCAGCATTTACTTCACACATAACGCGTGCTAATGCCATTCTTACAGCTTCTGCTTGACCAGTTGAACCACCTCCGTAAACGTTTACTTTTACATCAAAGTTGTTTACATTTTCTGTCATAGACATTGGTTGTAAAACTTTGTATTGTAAAGTTGCAGTTGGAAAGTAAGTTGCGAATTCTTTTTTGTTTACAGTGATTTTTCCTGTTCCTTCAGAAACATATACACGTGCAACAGCGGTTTTTCTTCTACCGATTTTGTGAATAACTCCCATTACTTAAGATCGTTTAGGTTAACAGTTCTAGGTTTTTGAGCTCCTTGTTTGTGCTCTGGTCCTACAACAACATTTAGATTTCTAAAAAGTTCTGCTCCTAATTTGTTTTTAGGTAACATACCTTTTACAGCTTTTTCTACTAGTAATGCAGGGTTTTTAGATTGCAATACTTTAGCAGTTAAAGTTCTTTGTCCTCCTGGGTAACCTGTATGACGCATGTAAATTTTGTCATTCATTTTTGTACCTGTAAGGTTAATTTTTTCTGAGTTGATAACAATTACGTTATCTCCACAGTCAACGTGCGGTGTGTAACTAGGCTTGTACTTACCTCTTAAGATCATTGCAACCTTTGAAGCAAGACGTCCTAAGTTATGACCTTCAGCGTCAACAACAATCCACTCTTTAGTTACAGTGGCTTTGCTAGCTGAAACTGTTTTGTAGCTTAATGCGTCCATAATATTATTTTAATTAAACATTCCATCCCCAATAAAGGGGATGCAAAAGTACAATTAATTATTTTAAAACCAAATACCTTAAAAGATTATTTTATCTGCTGAAAATCAGGGGCTCAGTTTTTTATTTAAAAGAATAAAAAAAAACCACCTTCACAATAACGCGAAGGTGGTTCAGTATTTAGAATTGTTTTGTTAAACAATAAATATATTTGCTATATCTACGACTTGCTGCGTTGTAAGCGGCTCATCATAAGCTTCTGAGCCCGCAGCTGCTCCAAAAGCTGTAGATGTATTGAAGCCTGCCTGTGTCGTAACTCCTTCGCCATCATAAACGGCTTGAGTTGCAGCAGGCATTCCTGCGCCTCTATCGGCATTAGAAATCCATCCTTTTAAACCGCGGAGTCTTCTTACCTCTGAGGCATGACGTGCTTCTACAGAATGTATCTGCAGTGCAGCAGTTAATAGGTCTGGTGTTGTAATTAAATTTGCAGCCTGACCTTTATAAGCTCTAACACCTGTATCTTCAAAGGCTTGAGCCAATGCTAGAA
The DNA here is from genome assembly GCF_009711165.2 of Flavobacterium sp. MC2016-06. GTDB lineage: Bacteria > Bacteroidota > Bacteroidia > Flavobacteriales > Flavobacteriaceae > Flavobacterium. The sequence continues at coordinate 329,055 of NZ_WMID02000002.1, forward strand.
AGGTTGGGTAATCATGAAAAGGATCAAATGCTCCTCCAACAGTAAAATCAAATGTAGGTTTAGGAACGAAGTTAGCACTTGCAGTTCCGCCTAATCCAGCAATTAAAAACTTTACGTGATCTGCTTCGTGAGCAGCAATTTGCTGGAAAACTTTCAAATCACGCCCGCCGTTTTCAGATGCAGGAATAACTCCAGAATCTAATGCCATTGCATAAAATTCATTTTCAAGATATTCTAAGGTCAATGCAAATTGCAAAGCTCCAATAGGAGTTGCTGGTGTTGCAGTAATGTCTTTTGCCATCGCTTTGTTTGCAAGTGCCGATAATCCGAATGGGATTGATGCGAATGCAAGGTTTTTTCCGATATTTCCAAACTGCGAAAAACTATCTCTGCGAGAAGCAGTACTTTTCATTAAATTATCGTCAGTAAAGGATTCTATAAGTTTTAAAATATTCATAATTTCTAAGTTTTAGCTAGTTAGGATTAAGGTAAATATTTGGCAGTAAATTTTGTTGTAATAAAGCCTCCTGCAATTGGTAGAATTTTAGAAGGATCTTGAGCAGCATCCAATCCGGTAGTTGCATTTACAATGTCATCACCAGCAAAATCTTTTGAATTAGGATTTATTAAACTTCTTATTGCTGAAGCATGTCTAGCTTCTACCGAAACGATTTTTCCAGCTAATAATAAATAGTCGGCACTTTTAATTAATTTTCCAGCTCCATTATAAGCAGCAACACCAGTATCTTCAAGAGCCTTTGCAGTTGCTAATACATCTGTACGGCTGTTAAAATTTAAAGAACCATAATTAAAAGCTAAAGTTGGCAGTAATTGAGAACTTGGATCAGGTAGCGCTCCGGTTAAAGCTGCTTTAAAAAAGTCTCTGTGAACTACTTCGTGATGATATAAGTCAGTTAAAACCTGACGCTCAATATCATTAAAAGCAGTATTAAAGTTTGTTCCATTTACCACTTTAGTATAAAAGTCTGCTTCTAGCTGCTCTAAAGCATAAGCATATGTCAATACTCCAAAATCTCCTGAACCTAAATCGAAAACACCATTTCTGATTCCGGGAAGAGAAGTGTCCTCCATTCCGTTATCGTCATCATTATTGCTGCAACCAGCTACAACCAAACCTGCGGTAACTAATGTTAAACCACTGAGCTTAAGAAAGCTCCTTCTGTTATTCAATGAAGGATCAACTTCATGAATTTTAACTTCGTTTTTCATAATTTAAATCTTTTAAGGTTATTAATAGCAAATCATTTATCGTCTGTAAATAAGTATTAACGAAATTTTAATGAGGGCGGTTTTAGGTTTTAGTTTTTTTTAATGTTTTTTTTACCCTTACTTATAATTAAAGATATGTAAACATTTGTAATAAAATTCTTTATGATTTCAGCCTTAAGTGCTTGTATGATTAATCTTAGCCTTAATTTTAATGTTTTTAAGTTTTAAATAAGCTTTAAAAAGTACCGTAATTACTTATTAATTCATTTAAATTATGTAAGAAAATTATAAATATTTTAAAGTTAAATTTTGTTTTTATTTTTTTGACATTTAACATAATAATTACAAAAAGTAAGTATATACTTCATAATTAAAATTTTTTGTAAATCAGATTTTAAGAAATAGAGCTAATATTTTTGTTTTGTTTTAAAAAATATCCAGAATAAATAAGTAGAATAACCTAAAATTTTCATGCAGCTTTTGTTGGGTTCTTATTGTAATTTCACTAATTCCACTATATTTGTATTAATTCCATAAATTATCTTAAATGAAAGCTAAAGCAACTCTAAAACAAATAGCGAAAGAACTCAATGTTTCTGTATCGACAGTTTCTAAGGCCTTAAACGACAGCCCAGAAATCAGTGAGCAAACAAAGGTGAAGATTAAGGAGTATGCCAAACTCAAAAATTATAAGCCTAATGTTATTGGTTTAAATTTAAAGAATCGTAAAACCAAAACTATCGGAGTAATCATACCTAATATATTAAACTCCTTTTTTGCCAAGGTTTTTAGTGGTATTGAAAAAGTAGCCGATAAAAAAGGATATAATGTAATTACGTGTATTTCTAACGAATCTTTAGAGAAAGAAATTCACACGCTTGAAATGTTAAGCAACGGAACAATTGACGGATTTATATTGTCTGTTTCTCAAGAAGCTCAGAAAAAGCAAGAATACAGCCATTTCTCTGCAATTATTAATGACGGAACGCCAATTGTAATGTTTGATAGAATTGCTGATGAAGTAGAGTGCGACAAAGTTGTAGTAGATGATTTTGATTCAGCTTTAAATTCTACACAGCATTTAATAGATTTAGGGTGTAAAAATATAGCCTTAATTTCTTCTGTAGATAATTTAAGTGTTGGAAAGTTGAGAACTGATGGCTATTTGAAAGCTTTGAAAGACAATAATATTCCAATAAACGAAAAAATCATTCTTAGAACAGATTCTGAAGATGATATGAAAAGTAAAATTGAAGGCATTTTTGATGAAAAAATCGATGGAATTTTTGCTTTGGATGAAAATGACTCTGTTGCCGCTTTACGTGTCAGCTTGAAAAAAGGATTCAGAGTTCCAGAAGATATTTCAATTATAGGTTTTGCCGATGGAATTTTAGCCTCAAGACGTTTATCGCCAAGTTTGACTACAGTAAGTCAGCACGGAATTGAAATTGGTGAAGTTGCGGCCAAAAGATTAATTGAAAGACTAGAAGAATCTGAAGAAGAAACTTCAAATTACGAAACGATCGTCATTAAAACAAAATTGAAAGAAAGAGAATCGACTCGAAAAAAATAAACTAAAAAAAATCCATTCAACTTGAATGGATTTTTTTTTAATTGAAATCATATGGGAATTTTGGATTTTTATATTTTTTTAATCTTTCAAAAGGCACCAAAAAGGCTTCTTCACATGATCTGTATACTCTTGGGAAATAAGGCGTAAACTCTATTCCTTTTTCAGTGTAATTCCAAGAAGGAAAATCCCAATATTCTACGTTTGTATAATCACAATTGTCTTCATCTGCTGGTTTTGTAAAATGATGCTCTAAATTTAATACAGAAAGCAGTTTAGGCGCAAGAAAGTCATTTCTGTATTTTGAATATTTATCAAAACCGCCTTCCTTTTCAGTCGTAACACTTTTGTCAAAAGCAATTACTTCATCTAGTTCGTAATCTTTACCATTGTTTAAATCAATTAAATAGCCGCTAGTACCTCCATCAGGATGTGCTCCTCCGCAATCGTAAAAAGCTGCGATTTGAAAACCTAATAAATTAGAGTTTAAAAATGTTATCGTTGTTTCTCCTTGTATTCCTTCGCCATTACTATATTCAAAACTTGATGAACAGTTTAGTTGTGTCAATGTATTTTGAATGTGTATTTCTTCTAAAACGGGATTAATTAAAGCTTTGTTTTTTTCTGAAAAATTACTGCCTAATCTCAAGAAAATAGAACTGCAGTGTTTTTCAGAATACCATACAAATTCTTTATTATTGTAAGTTGTTGTTTTTACTTTTTTGAACTCAAGAAATTTAGCTTTAATAAAATTCAATTTGTCATCTTCAAACCTAATTTTAAGATTAGATTTATAGTTGGCGAAATTTACTGGTTTTAGATTTACTGGCAGTTGTTTATCTGCGGCATCGTACCAAGATCCTTCAAAATTATTATTGACTGATTTTTTTAAATAAAACTTTTCCAATACTTTATCATTGGGTTTAAAATAGAAAGTAAAATTATTGTCTTTCAGTTTTCCATCCAATTTGATGTCTTTCAATGAGTTTTGATAGAAATAAACGATATCCAAACTAGTTTCGTTATCAGAGTTATAAACTACAACTCTCATAAAAATTTTACTTTTCCCTAAAGTACCTTCTAAATAATAGGTTTCCTGACAAAAAGCAGTTACCGACCAGCATATAAAAAGGAATATAAAAACTTTTTTAATCATTCGTTTTGGTTGCGGTTAAGTGAAAAATAATCTAAAATCAACACTCTAAATCTAAAATTCATTTAATGCGCTTCTAACCAATCTTTGCCCAATCCTAACTCAACTTCTAACGGAACCGCCATTATAAAAGCATTTTCCATTTCGTGTTTAATCATAGGCTGGATTTTTTCGAGTTCATCGTTGTGAACATCGAACACAAGCTCATCATGTACTTGAAGTAACATTTTAGACTTCCAGTTTTCTTCTTTTAATTTTTTATGAATATTGATCATTGCAATTTTAATCACGTCGGCTGCACTTCCTTGAATTGGCGCGTTTACAGCATTTCGTTCAGCAGCACTTCTAACAACGGCATTTGCAGAATTAATGTCTTTAAGATAACGACGACGACCTAATATAGTTTGTACGTATCCTTTTTCGCGTGCAAATTCAATTTGTTCAGAAATATAAGATTTCAATCTTGGATATGTTTTGTAATACGCTTCAATCAAAGCAGCACTTTCACTACGAGATAACGAAGTCTGGTTACTCAATCCAAAAGCAGAAACACCGTAGATAATTCCAAAGTTTACTGTTTTAGCGTTACTTCTTTGTTCGCGGCTCACTTCTTCCAATGGAACATCAAAAACTTTCGCAGCAGTTGCTCTGTGAATGTCTTCTCCATTTTGGAAAGCGGCAATCATATTTTCTTCGCCGCTCAAAGCAGCAATAATTCGCAATTCAATTTGAGAATAATCGGCAGATATTAAAGTATGATTTTCATCGCGGGCAACAAATGCTTTACGAATCTGGCGTCCTCTTTCGGTACGAATCGGAATGTTCTGCAAGTTCGGATTATTAGAACTCAAACGTCCTGTTGCAGCAACAGTCTGCATATAATCGGTATGAACTCTTAATGTTTTTTTATCGACTTGTTCTGGCAAAGCCAAAATATAAGTGCTTTGTAGTTTTACCATTTGACGCCAATCTAAAATTTCTTTTACAATCGGGTTGTCATTGGCTAAATAAGTTAAAACTTCTTCGCCAGTCGCATATTGACCTGTTTTGGTTTTCTTTTGTTTTGCACCGCCAATTTTCATTTTATCAAATAAAACATCACCTAATTGTTTCGGCGAAGCTAAATTGAATTTCTCACCAGCAGTTTCGTAAATGTTTTGTTCTAAAGTTTTAATCTCAACTTCCATTTCTTTTGACATTGAATTTAAAAACTCAACATCAAGACGAATTCCTTCGGTTTCCATTGCGGCTAAAACGCTCACTAACGGAATTTCGATTTCATCAAATAACTTTTTAGTTTCGGTTTTATCTAATTCTGTTGTGAAGATTTCTTTTAGTTGAAAGGTAACATCAGCATCTTCGGCAGCATATTCTTTAATTTCTTCAAGCGCAACATCACGCATTGTGATTTGGTTTTTACCTTTTTTTCCAATTAAATCTTCAATTGGTTTTGGAGCATATTTTAAATACGTCTCCGATAAAATATCCATATTATGACGCATATCAGGATTAATCAAATAATGCGCTATCATCGTGTCAAAAAGTTTTCCTTTTACGGTTACGCCGTAATTAGATAAAATTTTCAAATCGTATTTTAAGTTCTGACCTATTTTTTCGATGTTTTCATTCTCAAAAAACGGAACAAATTTCTCGATCAAAAGTTTAGCTTCTTCTTGACTTTCTGGAAACGGAACATAAAATCCTTTTCCTTTTTCGTAAGAGAATGCAATTCCAACTAATTCTGCATGCAAAGCATCCAAACCAGTCGTTTCGGTGTCAAAACAAACAGAAGTTTGTTTTTGTAAATTTTGTAAAAGCAATTTTATTCCTAAGTCTCCTTCAATTGCTTGGTAGGAGTGAGGTGTGTTTTCTAAGGTATTGTAAAATGAAGTTCTTGCAGTTTCTGAACTTTCATCGTCACTTCCGCCTCCAAAAAGATCAAACTGGTCTTCGTTTTTAGGTTGTGGTTTTTTGTATAATTTAGCATCAGATTGCGGAGCACTTGCTGTTTGAGTTCCATCGGCTTTAAACAAATTATCAAATTGTTCTGCCATTCTTCTGAATTCTAATTCCTGAAAAATAGCATCTGTTTTTTCAATATCAGGACGTGTTAATTCATAATCAACTTCATTAAAAGTAACAGGACAGTCTAATAAAATTGTCGCTAAAGTTTTAGAAAGTAATCCTTTCTCTTTATTCGCCTCAATATTCTCCTTCATTTTGCCTTTTAGCTTGTCTGTATTAGCCAAAAGATTTTCCATTGTACCAAATTCTTTCAATAATTTTTTAGCCGTTACTTCACCAACTCCAGGAAGGCCAGGAATATTATCGGCAGCATCACCCATCATTCCAAGAAAATCAATTACCTGTTCTGGTCTTTCAATTTCAAATTTTGCTAATACTTCAGGAACACCCCAAATCTCAATTCCGTTACCCATACGGGCAGGTTTGTACATAAAAATATTTTCAGAAACCAATTGAGCAAAATCCTTATCGGGAGTTACCATAAAAACTTTGAAGTTTTCTTTTTCGGCTTGTTTTGCAATTGTTCCAATTAAATCATCGGCTTCAAAACCTGAAACTTCGATAATCGGAATGTGCATTGCTTTTAATAATTCGCATATATAAGGTACGGCAATTTTAATAGCTTCTGGCGTTACGTCGCGATTTGCTTTATATTCTGGGAATATTTCGTTTCGCAGTGCACTTCCGCCTTTATCAAAAGCAACAGCCAAATGATCTGGTTTTTCTCTTTTAATAACATCCAAAAGGGAATTCATAAAACCCATAATTGCCGATGTATCCATTCCTTTAGAATTAATACGCGGATTTTTTATAAAGGCATAATAACCACGAAAAATTAGAGCGTATGCATCGAGCAGAAAAAGACGTTTTTGAGTTGACATAAAAAAAATATTAGTCTGTAAAAATAATCAATTGGGTTTTAAAAACGATTCGGATCAGTAAAGATTTTTAGTAAACCATATAAGTTATAGAAGTAAATATAAGAGGACTTGCTATATAGCTTATTTTTAAATGAACTTATATTACTTATATGGTTTAAAAAGCGACAATAGTTAATGTCAAGTTAAAACTATTAAGAAGCTTTTATTCTTCATTTTGTCTTCACTTTATGAGAGTAAATTTGATCTATAATTAAAAAGGTTATTAATTTAAATTTATAGGAATCATGAGAAATTTTTTGATGTTACTCGCAGCAGTTTTAGGAACAAGTGTAATGGTAAGTGCTTTTCCTGCTCATAAAACTGAACCAGCAAAAGAAGTGAAAGCTCCAACTCAGCCAAAAGCAAAATCTGAGAAAAAAACAGATAAAAAAGCAAAAACGGAGAAAAAAGAAGCCTCTAAAACTGAAACTGCAAAAGTGAAAAAATAAATATTGTTTTTGTTTTGCTTTCGAAGAATTTTAAGGAGGCAAAACAAAAAGGGTAATTATGAAAATGCAGATGAAGGGAAGCTGGTAAAGTAATTTATCAGCTTTTTTTAATACGTTAATATTTTAATAAGGTGCAGAAAAGCTTTTTATAATTTCTTACTTTTAATTGCGCTTACAATTCTATACGATATGAATATTTTAATTGTTGAAGATAATAAAGAACTGGCTGTCGAAGTGTACGATTTCTTGTGCAATGGCGGTTATGTGTGTAAAATTGCGCACAATTGTGCCGATGCTTTAGAAGAAGTAAACAGTAACGATTATGATGCAATGCTGCTAGATCTTGGCCTGCCAGACGGCGATGGTTTTGAGATTTTAAAAGCGGTTCGTAAAACCAAATCTAAAATGGCTGTTATTGTAATTACGGCTCGCGGCGAATTGGACGACAGAATTAATGGGCTGCATCTTGGTGCCGATGATTATTTGACAAAACCATTTGCTTTGACTGAATTAAGCGCACGATTGTTTGCCGTAATTCGCAGAATGCACGGTTATACGATGAATGATTTAATGGTACACGGTTTTTGTCTGCAATTGCAGGATTATAAAGTGAGTTACGATGAAATTCCGATTAATTTAACGAAAAAGGAATTTGATATTTTTCAATATTTGGTACTCAATAAAAATCGTGTTATTACAAGATTACAGCTTACAGAACATATTTGGGGAGATATTCTGGAAGTAAATTCAGATTCAAATTTTATAGATGTACACGTTAGAAATCTCCGAAAAAAATTAGATAAACATACCGACATCAGCTGGTTTGAAACCGTGCGAAATGTAGGGTATCGTATTAACGCTTAAAAAGAAATTCCTTTGAAGATAAAACACCAATTGGCTATATTTAATGCATTATCTAGGTTACTGCTAATCTTTATTTTGTGGCTGATGCTGCCGATTTTGGTAGAAAAAGTGGTTTATAGACATATCAATAACAGTTTATTAGAAAAGCAGAAAAAATTTATTGATCATTTGAATAAGGATGAAATAAATGATTTTATTCAAAACACTGCCGATTCTACAGATACTTATTCACAGTTTTCTACTTTACACAGTGAGTATTTGGTGCTTTCTAGAGCAGCGAAAAATCCCAATCAGAAAAAAACAACTTTTACTAACGATTATAGAGTTATAGAAGGTGAAGACAATGAGTACCGAATTTTACAGCATCATTTTACCTACGAAAATGAAGATTATCAGCTGGAAATAGGGAGTAGTCTCAGCGAAATAAAAGACTTGACTTTTATTATTCGCTTTTTTATCATCATTGTTTTTGTAATCATACTTTTAATTACTTTTCTGGCGGATACTTTTTATATTGAATATCTGCTTAAACCTTTTTATAAAATTATCGATACCAAAATTAGGCGTGTTAATGAGCCGGAAGCTTTTGATCATACTCCGATAAAAGCAGCGTCGCGAGATTTTAGAGAGCTTGACTTTGTTTTAAATCAGATGATGGATCGTATTGCAGAACTTTTTAAGAAAGAAAAACAATTTATTTCTAATGTTTCGCATGAACTTCTTACGCCAATTGCGCTTCTTAAAAACAAGTTCGAAAATTTACTTCAGAATGATTCTTTAGATGATAATGCGGTAGATAAAATTGCAGGTTCGCTTAGAACTCTAGATATGCTAAAAAAAATCATCAATAACCTGCTGTTAATTTCTAGAATAGAGAACAATCAATACACAACTGATGAAGAAATTCATTTTGGTGAAATCATAACCGATATGCAGGAAGATCTTCAGGATAGAATTGAAGATAAAGAGATTAATTTTTCGAATACAATGCAGCATGATTTTAGTTTTAAAGGAAATAAAACGCTAATTCATATTCTGATTTACAACCTGATTACAAATGCCATTAAATACAATAAGAAAAAAGGAGAAATTATAGTTTCTGATGGGTTCTTAAACAATCAGTATTTTATCTCTATTGCAGATTCTGGTATTGGAATGGATGCATCTCAGATCGAAAAAGTATTTAATAGGTTTACTAGAATTAATTCAGATCAGGACGGGCAGGGTTTAGGGCTTGCTATTGCTAAGGGTATTGCTTCTTTTCATCATATAGAAATTAAGGTTACGTCGGTAATTAATGAAGGTACAGCCTTTGTATTAATGCTTCCAGAAGTCGTAAAACTTAATTAAAAGTTAATTTTTTTTAACACAACAAATCTTCATTTAATCTTCATTTACTGATTATATCTTTGACTTATAAATAATGAAATAATAATAATCAATAAAAAAACTAAAGTCATGAAAAAATTAGTAATGTTAGCAGTAGCAGTTCTAGGAACTACAGCAATGGTAAGCGCTCAAACAACTCCAGCTCAAGCAACTCCAGCAAAAGAAGCTAAAGCTCCTAAAAAAGACAAAAAAGCAGATAAAAAAGCTAAAAAAGCAGAAGCTAAACCAGAAATGGCTAAGCCAGAAGCTAAAAAATAAAAATCTAATACAGATTTTTGGTTTTTCATAAATTGATTGGTTTTGTTTATGAAAAAAGGTTACTAATGATAGTTTTATTAGAAAAAAAGGCTGGTAGAGAAATCTATCAGCTTTTTGTTATTAATTGAGTTAAATTTTTGATAATAAAAAGCTGTAGAATTTTCATTCTTTGTTACTTTGCTTAAAACATATACCAATGATCCTTCGTTTTGTAATTCTTTGTGCTCTTTTTTTATTTATAGAGGTTTATTCCTATCAAGCTTTTCGAACTCTAATTAAATTAAGATGGGTTCTGGTTAGTTATCAAATTATAAGTTTACTGCTTTTAATTTTTATTATCTACTCTTTTACACAATTTGACCGTTCTGTTGGACAGACCAAGCAGACTATGTTTACAATGGGTTTGCTGTTGTTAATCTATGTGCCTAAAATTGTAATAACATTAGTATTATTGGGCGAAGATGTTTTTAGACTTGGCGCTGGAGCAATCAACTATTTTATAGATAATCCTACTAGTACAAGCGTTTTTCCTTCTAGACGTAAATTTATCAGTCAAATAGGTTTAGGACTTGCGGCAATTCCTTTTTTATCTTTGATTTACGGAATTTTTGAAGGGAAATATAATTTTAAAGTAATCAAACAAACCGTGTTTTTTCCAGATCTTCCAGATGCTTTTGATGGTTTTAAAATCACTCAAATTTCAGACGTTCACAGTGGTAGTTTTGACAATCCTGAAAAGATAAATTACGCTATTGATTTGATTAACGAGCAAGACGCAGATATGATTTTGTTTACAGGTGATATTGTAAATACACACGCAAAAGAAATGCATCCTTGGCTGGAAACTTTTAATAGAATAAAAAGCTACAAATACGGGAAGTTTTCTGTTTTAGGAAATCATGATTACGGCGAATATGTAACATGGCCTTCTGAAAAAGAGAAAGACGAGAATTTTCAAGCTATAAAAAAACTATACGGACAAATTGGGTTTACACTTTTGCTAAATGAGCATACTTACATTCAAAAAGGTGATGATAAAATCGCATTGATTGGTGTAGAAAACTGGGGACAGAATTTTAAAAAAGCAGGCGATCTTAATAAAGCCTCACAAAATGTAGCTCAAGACGATTTTAAAGTTTTAATGAGCCATGACCCGAGTCATTGGGAGTATGAAATCAAAAATCATCCTAAGAACTTTCATTTAACACTAGCAGGACATACACACGGAATGCAGTTTGGTATTGAAATTCCGGGATATTTTAAATGGAGTCTGGCGCAGTACATTTACAAACAATGGGCTGGGTTGTACGAAAACGTTGGTCGTTACGTTTATGTTAACCGCGGGTTTGGTTTTCATGCCTATCCAGGTCGAGTAGGTATCATGCCCGAAATAACAGTGATTGAACTAAAAAAAGGCAACAATGTGGCTTAATTCGTTAAAAATGCTACATTTGTAGAATGTTTATCTCTTTTTAGTAGATTAAAAAAATTAAATTTTTGGTTTTATGTCAAAATTTGGAGAACTAATAAATGCTCAAGTCCCTGTGTTAATTGATTTTTACACAGATTGGAATGAATCGTCAGTTTCTATGCACCCTGTAATTAAGGATGTTGCGGCTGCACTTGGTGATAAAGCCAAAGTAATCAAAATTGATGTAGATAAAAATCAAGAACTGGCCGAAGCACTACGTATAAAAGGACTTCCGACGTTAATGATCTATAAAGAGGGTCAAATGATTTGGAGGCAGTCGGGCGAACTTGATGCAAATACAATTATCGGAATTGTTCAAGAACAATTCAATATGTAATACTACTTCTTAGTGTTGATGTTGTTTAGTGAATAATGTCAAACTTATATCCATTTTCTTTTAAAAAATGCAAAGTTTTAGGCAGGGCGAATTTTAAATTCGGCGATGCTTTTACACTGTCATGGAATACAATTACACTGCCTGATTTTACGTTTTTAGTAACGTTTTCAAGGCATTTTTCTGGTGTAATAGATTGATCGAAGTCTGCGCTTAAAACATCCCACATTACAATTTTGTAGCCTAATTTTCGTAGAATTTTAGACTGCGCTTTTTTGATTTTCCCATAAGGAGGACGAAATAGTAAACGATCGCATGTTTTTTCCTGCTCTTTTAGTATATGAGCGCAGTTCTTCACGTTTTCGATATAATCGTTCGTATGGATTTTCCATCCGTTTACGTGATTCATTGTATGGTTTCCTATAGAGTGACCATCAGTAATCAACTTCTCAAATAGCGCTAAATTGGCTTTTATGTTTTTGCCAATGCAGAAAAAAGTAGCTTTAGCATCAAACTTTTTCAATTCAGATAAAACCCAGTCTGTAATCTCTGGAGTTGGGCCGTCATCAAACGTTAAGTATATCTTCTTTTCATTGTTAGGAATGTCCCAGCAATATTTAGAAAATACCCTTTTTATGAATGAATTTGTTTTTACCCAATAAAAGCCCATTGTGAAATTATTTAGAGATACGTAAAATTAAAAAATGCAGCGCTATTTATCAAACAGCGCTGCATTTTTTTAATTACTAAATTTTTCGTATATTATTCTTTTTCTCTTCCAAAACGTTCAAAGATATTGACATAAGTATTAAATGTTACTTTATGTTTTTCGTAGAAAGCCTTGTCTTTATTACGCTGCATAACCTGCAGTAAACTTCTGTAACGTTCGATATCAGTGATAATATCCATTGCTAAATCAGTTTGGTCAGAAGGAGATAAAGTCCTGTAATAATCAAGATCTTCTTTGTATTTCTGAACCAGTTTATTTAATAAATCCTGTGCTTTTGCAGTTTCACCAACTTTATAATAACCATTTGTAAATGGTTCAACTAAAGAATAATAACCAAATTTGTCTAAAGGCATTTTTGTCATTGCCAAATTAATTACATTTTTGGCTTTCTCTATTTTACCTTCAGCAATAAGCTGATCCATTAAACGAGATAAATTAGTACGATAGGTAATACTGTTTCTTCTAGTTTCAGGATCATGATATATTTTATCGCTGTCACTGTTACCCCAATCCCATTTCATTACAATATTGTATGTTTTATCAGCATCAATTTGTCCCATATCCATAGGTCCTCCATCTTTAGAAGGTACATTTTTAATAGGAACCAATTTATACACCATACCATCTAATTGAAGATAGTTTTTCATCCATAAATAATCTTCATCATCAAAAGCACCACCACTAAAATAGATAGGTCTTTTCCAATTATTATTAGCTAAGATGTCAAGCATCATCAAACGATTTTTGTAAAGCGCACCACCTTTAATGTCGATGTCTATGTATGGTACAATAGAATCGTTGTATTTAGGATCAACAACTTTGTTTTTGATTATGACATTTTTATCAACGTTGACTCTGATTTTATTGGTTGGATAAAAGTGGATTGTCTGCCCGTTTTGTAAACCTACAGTCGATTTTGGATTTTTAATAAATTGAATAAAATCAGTAATATTCCAACGTGTTTCTATTTTTGGAATATAAGCCACATAATCTCTATTATCTCCCACATATTCATCATGTGTAAAAGAAATAGGCAATGGGTTAGATTCGTAAGCCTTAGCTTTCATTTGATCGATATACCAATCTGTCATAAATAAGCTGGTATTTACGATTTTAACATCTGTTCTAAAATGTTCAATTTCTTGAGCATACCAGAGTGGGAACGTATCATTATCTCCAATCGTAAATAAAATAGCATCTTTGTCACAAGAGCTTAAGTACGCTTTTGCCATTGCAACAGCAGTATATCTGCCAGATCTATCGTGATCATCCCAGTTTTGAGAAGCCATTAAAACAGGAGCTGCTAACAAACTTCCGGCAATAAGAATTGGTCCTGCAATTTTAGGAGCGACATATTTTTGAAGGCTTTCATATAAAGAATATACTCCAAAGCCAATCCAGATAGCAAAGACATAAAAAGAGCCAACAAGTGCATAATCTCTTTCACGAGGCTCAAAAGGTCTCTCATTTAAGTAGATTTTTAGGGCAATACCCGTAAAAAGGAATAAAGCTAATAGAACATAAAAACTTTTTAGATCTTTATTAGCATGATACATTATTCCAATTAAACCTAAAATAAAAGGCAGGAAGAAATAAACGTTACGTCCTTTATTGTTTAAAACATCAGAAGGTAACTTGTCTTGAGAACCTAAGTGTGCCGAATCAAGAGCTTTAATACCGCTGATCCAGTTTCCGTCTAAATTATCGTATTTTCCTTGGTTATCACTCTGACGTCCAACAAAATTCCACATCAAATATCTCCAGTACATATATCCAAATTGATATTCGAACATAAAGCTGAAATTATCCGCAGTAGTTGGTTTTTCAATAATTAAATAATCTTTATAACTATTTAAGAATTTAACATAACCTTCGTTGTCAATTTGTTTTTGAGCATAAGCCTGTCTGAATTCAGAAACAGTTTTTTCTACTTCATTACGCAATTGAGCAGTCGCTTTATTGTATTCTTCCTCGCTTAATTGGCTGGCATCAATTCCGTATTTAGAAAGGTCATCTTCATAATTATAATCAGGATTTATTCTAAATTTTGGAGGATGTGTAAAACTAATATAGTTTTGAATGTGTCCTGTTTCGGTACTCCACATTCTAGGCAGAATCGTTTTTTGATTGTCATCAGTATTCTGCTCTGCATTTTTATAATTATTGGTAATAATATATTTACCTGTTTTATAATCTCTTTCGTAGTTAGGTGCTTTATCCAAGTAAGGATTTTTTGCATCTAAACCAGCAAAAACCTCAGTATATTGAGGGCCGTAAAACAAAGGATTTACACCATATTGTTCACGATTGTAATACGCTAAAACCTCTGCAGCATCTGATGGTTTGTTTTCGTTGATGACCGTATTAGCGTTAGCACGTACAGGAAGCATCATCCAAGTAGAGAAACCAATGAAAATAAATAAAATACAAAGAATGATAGTATTGTAGAATATTAGACCTTTTTGTCTCGTAAATTTTAATCCAAAATAGAAGAAAGCGATAAGCAATAAAGTAACAAAAATGGTACCCGAGTCAAAAGGCATTCCCATGCTGTTTACCATAAAAACCTCCGTCTTTCCGAAGAAAGCCATCGTTAAAGGTAAAAGTAATTTGAAAATGAATAACAAAATTCCGATTACGACAGCATTAGCAATTAAAAAGTTTTTGATCGTAACTTTTTCATAGTGCTTAAAGTAATATAAAAATCCTATTGAAGGAATAGTTAACAAAGCCATGAAGTGAACTCCAAAAGAAAGTCCTACAACAAGCGAAATAATTAACAACCATTTGTTTCCTTTTGGCTTATCCATATCTTGCTCCCAGCGAAGTCCAAGCCAGAAAAGCAATGCAATTAATAAGGAAGCCATAGCATAAACCTCGGCTTCAACAGCATTAAACCAGAAACTGTCTGAGAAAGTATAGGCAAGAGCTCCAACAAAAGAACTTCCTAAAATAACAATTGAATTATTTTGATCAATTTCTGCAAAACGAGCTACGATTTTTTTTAAAATCATAGACGAAGACCAAAACAAAAATAGAATAGTAAATGCGCTAGAGAAAACAGACATCATGTTTACCATTACTGCGACATGTTGAGCATCTATAGCAAACATGGCAAAAAATGCACCCATCATTTGAAATAAAGGAGCTCCAGGCGGATGGCCGACTTCTAGTTTGGCGGCTGTAGCGATATATTCGCCACAATCCCAAAAACTCATAGAAGGTTCAACAGTTAGTGTGTAAGTAATTAAAGCGATTGCAAATGCAAACCAACCAATAATTGTATTCCATTTATTGAAATTGAATTGTGCCATATTTAGGTGTTATAATTTTGAATGTTTTCTATCCTACAAAGAAAATGTTTTTTTGCGTAAAGAATAGAGCATTAACAAAAAATTCTATAAAACTATTTGGTTAAAGTAATCTGTTGTTTGTGAAATACTTGTGTGAATATTAGCGGTTTTTGATAGAGAAAAATAAAAAAAAATGATTTTTTTTGCTCAAAAAGTTTGCACAAACTAAATAAAGCTTTAAATTTGCACTCGCTTAACAGCACTGCTGGTCTATGGTGTAATGGTAACACAACTGTTTTTGGTGCAGTCTTTCAAGGTTCGAGTCCTTGTAGACCAACATAAAAGCCTCTCAATCGAGAGGCTTTTTTTATATAATAAAGTTTCTTAAAAAGTTTGCAGAAACTAAATAAAGTTTTAAATTTGCACTCGCTTAACAGCATTGCTGGTCTATGGTGTAATGGTAACACAACTGTTTTTGGTGCAGTCTTTCAAGGTTCGAGTCCTTGTAGACCAACATAAAAAGCCTCTCTATTTGAGAGGCTTTTTTTTTGAAATACCAATAGTAAAAATTCCAAATTCCAATTTTGTAAACTTAATGAGTTCTAGAATTGGAATTTGGAATTTCTTTTGAATATTAAAATAATTTGGAATTTACCTTATAAGGATGAAGGAACTATCCCGAATTTCTTTTTGAAAGAAAAAGAGAAATGTGATAAATCTTCAAAGCCTACATTTAAATATACATCAGACGGTGCTTTTCCTTTTTCTTTAATAAGATAATAGGCTTCCTGTAGTCTTTTGTTCAATAACCAATGTCCGGGTGTTTCCTGAAATACTTTCTGGAAATCTCTTTTAAAAGTGGCTAAACTTCTTCCGGTGAGATAAGCAAAACGGTTTAAGTGAACATTAAAATGGAAGTTTTTGTTCATGAAAGCTTCCAAGTCGATTTTTCCAGGTTCGGTAAAATCAAATAAAACATTTTTTAATTCAGGATTTACTTTGAGTAAAAGGTGAATTGCTTCTTTGATTTTTAAATTAAATAAAACTTCGTTATTTTCCTGCTCAACTTCTAGATAAGATAGAAGAGAGGTTGTAAAAGATTGGTATAGCGGATGTGAATTTAATGGTATTACTATAGCGTCATCTTGAGATTTTTTATCAATTTTAAATTGATATTCTTCGTTGATTTCCTGTAAAATTTCCTGATCCAAAAACAAAGAGATCATTTTAAATTCTCCTCCCTCTGGAGGTATTTTTACAAATTTGGCTAAATGATTTCTTTTACTGATGCGAAAATCTCCAGCTTTAGAATGGTAGTTTTTTTTGCCATCAGAAGCAATCATTTCGCCTGCTATTTGGTAGCTGAAAACATGTTCGGGAATAAAATGTTCTCCTTCACGACTGCGTGCATAATAGCACGAGTAGAGTATTTTTGGCTTTGTGTTGGTTTTGAGTGTTGACATAATGTAAAATTACTAAAAGATCCAGAAAGTTTCACAAATAAGACTTTTTGGATCTTTAGTTTTTTTTATTTTTATTGAATTAAAACTCTTGTTTCAAGATAGCATTCAAGACCAGTTACTCCAAATTCTCTTCCAATTCCAGATTGTTTAAATCCTCCAAAAGGCGCCATCGGATCATGTCCTAGTTTGTTTACCTGTACGCGTCCTGCGCTTAGTTGTGAGGCTACTTTGAGTGCTCTTTCGTGATTTTCGGAGCTTACATAAGCTTGTAATCCGTAGGTGGTGTCGTTTGCAATTTCGATTGCTTCTTCTTCTGTTTTATAAGTTATAATAGATAAAACGGGCCCGAAAATTTCTTCTCTGGCAATTCGCATTTGGTTGTTTACGTTTACAAAAACGGTTGGTTTGGTAAAATTTCCATTTTCTAAACCTTCGGGCTTTCCAAGTCCGCCAATTAAAACTTCAGCGCCTTCGTCAATTCCGATTTGAATATAATTTTGAACACGCTCGTATTGTTTTTTGTTTACCATTGGTCCAACCGCCGTCGTTTCGTTTTTCGGATCGCCGACAATTGTTTTTGAAACTACATTTTTGATTAAGGTTTTAACTTCTTCTAGTTTACTTTCAGGAACTAATAAACGTGTTCCTGCGATACAGGCTTGTCCACTATTCATGTATGCAGCGGCTACGGCCATTGGGATTGCTTTTGAAAAATTGGCATCGTCTAGAATAATGTTGGGTGATTTTCCGCCAAGTTCTAGTGTAATGCGTTTCATGGTATTAACTGCTTCTTTTGCAATCATTTTTCCAACTGCTGTTGATCCTGTAAAAGATATTTTTGTAATATCAGGATTACGGCTGATTTCGGCTCCGACAACTTCTCCTAAGCCGTTAACTATATTTAATACACCTTTTGGTAATCCAGCTTCATGAAAACATTCCAAAATTAATTGTGTTTGTTGTGCGCTCATTTCACTTGGTTTAATTACTACGGTACATCCAGCAGTAATGGCGGTGGCTAATTTTCCGCAGATATATCCGTTACTTGAATTCCATGGAATAATAATGCCCACAACGCCAACAGGTGTCATTTGAACTTCAGATTGTCCCATTGTTTTAGTGAAAGAATAGGTGTTTAATAGTTCAATTGCTGAAATGAAACTTTGACGCATGTATTCAAAACTGTTTGTAGCGAACTGGAAGGTTCCTCCGTATTCTTCTATTGTGATATCAATAAATTCCTGTTTTCTTTTTTCTATAGAAGTCTGCATGTTTTTTAGGTATTGAATGCGCTCTTCTTTGGTGGTTTTAGAGAATGTTTTGAAGGCTTTTTTTGCGGCGGCAATCGCATCACGCGTATCTTCTGGATTTCCTAAAAGTACTTGTCCTAGTTTTTCGTTTGTTGTTGGACTTATAAGGTCAAAATATTCAGTTCCTTTTGGTGTTACGAATTCTCCGTTGATGTAAATTTTGTCAATTGTTTTCATGTTGTTTTTATTTATGATTTTATATTTGACAAAGTTCATCACAAATACTCTTCTTGACTTTGTTGAAAAGCTCAAATCAACTTTGTTAGAAAGCTCATGTTTAGGGTGCAAAAAAAAAGTCTCTGTCAAGAGATTTTCTTTTAGGTTTTTTAAATTATGTTTTAGAAATCATATCGTATGGTTTTGTGTTAAAATGATTTTTCTCATTTTAACACCTGTAATTCAATATTTTATGTTAATTTGATGTCGCAAAAAAAAATACTGCAGTGCCTTTTTTGTTTTAACTAGATATTAATTTAAAAAATTAAATCCTGCTGAAATGAAACAAGTGCAAGGAGGTGGGTTGATTAATGACGCAATACATGGGGTGGTTGCTTTAACTTCTATTGTGGCTAAAGATTTATTGAAAGTTGTATCACCTATTGTTTAATCTTTGATAAGGTATTAGTAAGGTGAAAAAGAAAGGAGATGTTAAACTTCTCTAAGGTCTAATTGTAAAAAAAGCTTTTCGATTGAAAGGCTTTTTTATGATATAGATTTTTATGTGAGCATTTTTTTTGTTATTTATATTTTTTTTAAAATAATTTGAAATTTAAATTTTTCTTTGGAGTGTGATAAAAAAATGTATTAGAAGTGTTTAAGATGCTTCAGTTGAATTTCTATTTGTTTGCGCTTCGATTGTATTTTTTTAAACCTAATAATATGGGTTTTTTTAAAAGAGATAATATTTTATTTTTTTTAACGCCTGTTTATTAGTGTTTTGTGTAAATTTGATGTCACAAAAAAAATACTGCAGTACGTTTTTGTTTTAACTAAAATATTAATTTAAATAATTTAAAATTATGAACACTTTAGAAAAATTCAATTCGGAAAAATTAAACCCTGCTGAGATGGAGCAAGTGCACGGTGGAGGGTTGGATGATAATCTTATCAAAATACTAAAAGGTGTAAATGGGCAAGTACAGGGTGTTGTTGATCTTACTGAAAACATAGTGGGAAAAGTATTGTGAATATGAAATTAAAGGAGTTGTTAGGTTTATTGTATCTAATTTATTAAAACAAAAAACTTCTCAATCGAGAGGTTTTTTGTTTGTAGATAAAACAACCTATTATTATGTAATGTTATTTAGACTTTAAAAGTGATAACCGGTCTCACGGCATGATTTACCAAACCCTCGCTTATACTTCCGTTAAAAAAGTGTGCAAAACCAGTTCTTCCGTGTGTGCACATTCCGATAATATCTGCGTTTACACTATTAGAAAAATTGATAATACCTTTTTCGATATTAGTGTCGTTATATATGTTTGTTGAATAATTGGTAAGGTTAAATTCAGAAATAAATTCATGCATTGTTTTTTGAATCACATGAGTTGGTTTAAAGCTGTTAGGCGTGCAAATGGTAACCAAATGTATTTTAGATTCGAAGAATTTGGTGAAGTTTAAGAATTTTTCAAAGGGTTTTTTAGTTTCTGAAGAAAAATCAGAAGCAAAAACAATATTATCAGCATTAAAATTTGTAATGTCTTTTTTGATCACTAAAACTGGGATTTCAGAATTCCGAACAACTTTTTCGGTATTAGAGCCTATTAGTAATTCTTCAATGCCAGAAGAACCATGAGAGCCCATAATAATTAAGTCTATGTCATAATCTTTGCTTACTTGCGAGATTCCGTGCGTAGGCCTGTCCATTTTTACAATTTCAGTTACCGGGATTCCTTCTAAGTAGTTTCTGTTTGTTATTTCGTCAAGCGTTTCGTTTGCCTTTTTCATAAAAAGCATTGTTTCAGGAATACTTACGCCTCCCATAATTGCATCATTCATTTGATGTGGCAATTCGAGCATGTGCAGAATAATAATTTCAGAATCATTTTTTCGAGCAATTTGTGCAGCAACTTTTAAAGCGTCTTCTGCATGCTCTGAGAAGTCGGTAGGAACTAAAATTCGTTTCATAATTTTTTGGGTTAAATAGTATGAATAATCTGTTACATTTAATGCTACTATAAAGATAAGAAATATTTTAGAGCAATCTATTTATTTTGATTTATAAAAAAAACACTATATTTGCACTGTTATTTATTAAAATCTAAATAATGAGGGGACTAATTGTCCCCTCTTTTTATAAAATTATGACATTTAAAGAAAAAGTAAACGGATTAATTACGGAGGCTCTTTTAGAAAAGCCATCAATCTTTTTGATTGATCTAGCTATTTCTGATTCTTTCAAAATTAGTGTAGGTTTAGACGGAGATAATGGAGTGGCACTACAAGATTGTATCGATATTAGTCGTGCAATTGAGAACAATCTAGATCGTGAAGAACAGGATTTTTCTCTTGAAGTAGCGTCGGTTGGAGTAGGTTCTCCCTTGAAATTAACAAGACAATACAAGAAAAATGTTGGTAGAACGTTGATTGTGACTACAAAAACTGAAAAAATTGAAGCAGAATTAGTGGAAGCTAACGATGTTTTTATAATTTTGTCTTGGGAAGCAAGAGAACCGAAAAAAGTAGGAAAAGGAAAAGAAACAGTTCAAAAAGAGCAACAAATACCTTATATAGAAATTAAAGAGGCAATTGTTACAGTAACATTTTAATTAAAGAATTCGCATGGAAAATTTAGCATTAATCGATTCATTCTCAGAGTTTAAAGATAATAAACTTATTGATCGTGTAACGCTTATGGCAATTTTAGAGGACGTGTTTAGAAATGCATTGAAGAAAAAATACGGTTCTGATGATAACTTCGATATTATTATAAATCCTGATAAAGGAGATATGGAAATATGGAGAAGAAGAGTTATTGTTGCTGACGAAGATCTTGATTTTGAAAATGAAGAAATTACTTTGACAGAAGCAAGAATGATTGAAGCGGATTTTGAAATTGGAGAAGAAGTTTCTGAAGAAGTTAAATTAATCGATTTAGGAAGAAGAGCTATTTTGGCTTTGCGTCAAAACTTAATATCTAAAATTCACGAACACGATAATACAAATCTTTACAAACAATTTAAAGATATTATTGGTGATATTTATACTGCAGAAGTACATCACGTACGTCCAAGAGTTGTAATCTTGGTTGATGATGAAGGAAATGAAATTGTACTTCCAAAAGAAAAACAAATTCCATCTGACTTTTTCCGTAAAGGAGATAATGTACGTGGAATTATTGAAAGCGTTGAATTAAAAGGAAATAAACCTCAGATCATTATGTCTAGAACTTCAGAGAAGTTTTTAGAGAAATTATTTGAACAAGAAATTCCAGAAGTTTTCGATGGTTTAATTACAGTTAAAAATGTAGTACGTATTCCAGGTGAAAAAGCAAAAGTAGCAGTAGATTCTTATGATGATAGAATTGACCCTGTTGGAGCTTGTGTTGGTATGAAAGGTTCTCGTATTCACGGAATTGTTCGTGAATTAGGAAACGAAAATATCGACGTAATCAACTATACAAATAATATTCAATTGTTTATTACAAGAGCATTAAGCCCTGCAAAAGTTTCTTCTATCAAAATTGATGAAGAAAACAAAAGAGCAGAAGTATTCTTGAAATTAGAAGAAGTTTCTAAAGCAATTGGTAGAGGGGGTCACAACATTAAATTAGCGGGTCAACTTACAGGTTATGAGCTTGATGTTATTCGTGAAGGAGATGTTGCTGGAGCTGTTGCAGATGAAGACGATGTTGAATTAACAGAGTTTTCAGATGAAATCGAAGAATGGGTAATAGAAGAATTTGCTAAGATAGGTTTAGATACTGCAAAAAGTATCTTAAAACAAGAAGTAGAAGATTTAGTAAGAAGAACAGACTTAGAAGAGGAAACTATTCTAGATGTTATGAAAATACTAAAAGAAGAGTTTGATAGCTAGTAGTTATCTGCTCTAACAACACAACGAAAAAGGTAATAATAAAAAGGTTATATGTCTGAAGAGAGAGTAATAAGAATAAACAAGGTTTTAAGGGAATTAAATATTTCGTTAGAAAGAGCTGTTGATTATCTAAAAGATAAGGGAATTGCTATTGATGCAAATCCGAATGCAAAAATTTCTGATAGCGAATTTAATATCCTACAAAGCCAATTTGCGGGCGATAAGGGGAATAAGGAAGCTTCTAAAGAGGTAGGTGAAGAGAAAAGAAAAGAAAAAGAAGCGTTACGTGTAGAGCGTGAAAAAGAAATTGAAGACAAACGCAGACAAGACGAAGAACGTCAAAAACAACAAGAGATTATAAAAGCGAGAGCTGTTGTTACTGGACCTGTTCAAGTAGGAAAAATTGATTTAAATCCAAAGAAACCTGCGGCTGTTGTGCCTACACCTGTACCAGCTGAAGAGCCGGTAAAAGTTGAAGAGCCAAAAGCTGTTGTTACTCCTCCTGTTCAAGCAGAAAAACCTGTTCAAAAAGAAATTGTACAGCCAGCAGAGCCACCAGTGGTTGCTCCTGTAGTTTCTGAAGAAAAAAAGGTAGAAAAACCTATTATTACTGAGAAAAAAGAAGTAAAAGTTGAAAATCCTAAAGTAGCGCAAGAGCCAGTTGTTTCAACTGATCCTTCAACTGCAGAAGAGACAATCACTACTCAATATCAAAAGTTATCTGGAACTACTCTTACGGGACAAACAATTGATTTATCTCAGTTTAACAAGCCTAAGAAAAAGAAAGAAGATCCTAAAATAACTCCTAATAAACCAGGAGCTCCAGGAGCTGGAAATAACAATAACGCTAATAAAAATAAGCGTAAAAGAATTGCTCCTAAGCCAGGCGCTCCGGGTGCACCAAGACCTGCAACAGGTAATGCGCCGGGAACTCCAAATCCTAACAAAATTACGCCAAATACAGGTGGTAACGGAGGAGGTTTTAATGCTAATAGAAGTGCAAGACCAGGTTTTGTAAAAGGAAACCGTCCTGCAATTGTAGCTAAAGTAGAGCCTACAGAAGAAGAAGTAAAAAACCAAATTAGAGAAACTCTTGAAAAACTTCAAGGTAAAGGAGGAAAATCTAAAGCGGCAAAATATAGAAGAGATAAAAGAGATACGCACCGTCAGAAATCTGATGAAGAGCAAAGAGCAATTGACGAAGGAAGTAAAACTATTAAGGTTACAGAATTTGTTACCGTAGGTGAAATTGCGATTATGATGGATGTGCCGATTACTAAAGTAATTGGAACTTGTATGTCTCTTGGTATCATGGTTACCATGAACCAACGTCTAGATGCTGAAACATTAACGATTGTAGCTGATGAATTTGGTTACGAAGTTGAGTTTATCACAGTAGATATTGAAGAAGCTATTGAGGTAGTTGCTGATAGAGAAGAAGACCTGGTAGTTAGAGCGCCGATTGTTACTGTAATGGGTCACGTCGATCACGGTAAAACATCTTTACTAGATTATATTCGTAAAGAAAATGTTATCGCTGGTGAGTCTGGAGGTATTACACAGCACATTGGAGCTTATGGCGTAACTTTAGACAATGGTCAAAAAATTGCATTTTTAGATACTCCGGGTCACGAGGCGTTTACCGCGATGCGTGCACGTGGAGCTCAAGTTACCGATATTGCAATTATTGTGGTTGCGGCAGATGATGATATCATGCCACAAACAAAAGAGGCAATCTCTCACGCACAAGCTGCTGGAGTGCCAATTATATTTGCAATCAATAAAATTGATAAACCAAATGCTAATGTTGAGAAAATCAAAGAGCGTTTGGCTGGTATGAATTTACTTGTTGAAGACTGGGGAGGAAAAATTCAATCACATGATATTTCTGCAAAAGTTGGAACAGGTGTGAAAGAATTATTAGAAAAAGTTTTATTAGAAGCGGAAATCTTAGATTTAAAATCAAATCCAAATAAAGCGGCTCAAGGAACAGTTGTTGAAGCTTTCTTAGATAAAGGAAAAGGATATGTATCTACAATTTTAGTTCAACATGGAACTTTGAAAATTGGAGATTATATGTTAGCAGGAAAACACCATGGTAAAATTAAAGCCATGCATGATGAAAGAGGGCATATTGTTTTAGAAGCAGGTCCTTCGACTCCAGTTTCAGTTTTAGGTCTTGATGGTGCTGCAACAGCAGGTGATAAGTTTAATGTTTTTGAAGACGAAAAAGAAGCAAAACAAATTGCGTCTAAACGTTCTCAATTAATGCGTGAACAATCAGTACGTACACAAAGACATATTACACTTGACGAAATTGGTCGTCGTATCGCTCTTGGTCAGTTTAAAGAATTGAACGTAATCCTTAAAGGAGACGTTGATGGATCTGTTGAAGCATTATCAGATTCGTTCTCTAAACTATCTACAGAAGAAATTCAAATTAATATTATCCATAAAGGTGTTGGAGCAATTACAGAAACAGACGTTATGCTGGCTTCTGCATCAGATGCAATCATTATCGGATTTAATGTTCGTCCTGCAGGAAATGCTAGACAGTTGGCTGATAAAGAAGAAATCGATATCCGTTACTATTCTATTATCTATGCGGCTATTGACGACTTAAAAGATGCGATGGAAGGAATGTTAGCTCCAGAGATGAAAGAAGAAATTCTTGGAACTGCCGAAATCCGTGAGATTTTCAAAATTTCTAAAGTGGGTTCTATTGCTGGATGTATGGTTATGGATGGTAAGATTTTACGAACTTCTAAAATTAGAGTTATTAGAGATGGAGTAGTGGTGCATACAGGAGAACTTGTTGCCTTGAAACGTTTCAAAGACGATGTTAGAGAAGTTAGTAAAGGATATGATTGTGGTATTCAAATTAAAGGATTCAATGATATCGAAGAAAGAGATGTTATTGAAGCATATCATGAAGTTGCAATCAAAAAGAAATTGAAATAAGATTCAATACTATATTAAAAAGTCCCAATGAAAATTGGGACTTTTTTTGTTTGCATTCTTTTTGTTTTGAAAAAAAAGGCCTTGTGGGGCAATTTAAGTGATTTTAGTACTTTATGCGTGTTTTGCCTGGTTTTGCCTTATTTGTAGCGTTTGGATATAAAAAAATCACTTTAAAAGTGGTTTGTGTGTGTTGTTTGAATTTCTTATTTGCTTGGTTTGATTAAAAATACGCTTTTGTATCGTTTTTTAATTTCAGCTAAATTTCGTTCTGCTTCTATCCTTGTTTTGAAATTCCCTACCATTACTTTGTAGTTGGGTGTGTTGAAGATTATGGTGCTGTCAATATCCGAATACTCTCTCTTGAAGTCAGCTAAAGTCTTTTTTGCTTCGTCGCTTTTTCCGCTGAAGATTTGAATTTTGTACGTATCGTTTGTGCTTAATGTATTGTTAATTTTTCGTTTGTCATTAAGTAATTGCTCAAATTTAGGATCTTGATTTAATGTTAAGTTTTGGTCTTGAGCATTAACGCTGCATGCTAAGGCGAACATTGATAGTGTTAAGAAAACACTTTTAGAAGGAGTTAAAATTCTCATAATGTGATGGTTTTTATGCAAAAATAGTATTTAAAGTTTGAGTGAAAAATTTTAATTTTATTTAGAATTGATATAAATTGATATAAATTGGTATTTAAGGGTATTTTAAGGTTTTGAGAATAGTTCATAAGTCGTATTTTTGTGCAAGTTTTAAAAGAAGGTATAGATTTTTAACTGGTTTAATACAGAAAAAATCATACCAAAAATTAGTAGATAATTATTATACTATATGAAAAAGGTGGGTAACCATAATTCGATCTCAAGAAAATTGCTGCTTAGCTTATCGCTAACGCTGATTTTCTCCCTAACTTCATTTGCTCAGGATCCTGCGGCTGCTCCAGCAGCTCCAGCAGCGGCTGCTCCAGCTGCGACTAAAGGTGGTGATCCAGTAAAAGGGAAAGAACTTTTTAATGCAAATTGCGCTGCATGTCACAAATTAGATGCTAAATCAACAGGTCCCGCTTTAAGAGGGGTTTCTGCAAAGCATGAAATGGCTTGGATTTACAAGTGGGTGCACAATAGCTCTGAAGTAATCAAGTCAGGCGATGCTGTTGCTGTTAAACTTTTTGAAGAAAACAACAAGTCTGTAATGACTCCTTTTCCTCAATTAGCAGAAGCTGATATTGATAATATCATCGCTTATACTTCTGAGCCGAAACCTGAAGCTCCTAAAGCTGTTGCTGGAACTTTACCAAGTGGCGATCCTCAAGAAGGCGGTGGAATTTCTAATAATATAATTTTAGGTGCTCTTGCTCTTGTAATGGCTATTTTGGTTGTTATGTTATTCATGGTGAATAAAGTATTAACTAAAGTTGCTAGTAAAAACGGTATTGAAGTTGCTCCTAAAGAAGCTCGTCTTCCTATTTGGAAAGCTTTTGCTAAAAATCAATTTCTAGTATTAGTTACTTCTATCTTTTTGCTATTGGCAAGTGGTTATTTTGTATATGCTTTCTTGATGCAAGTAGGTGTAGATCAGAATTATGAGCCAATTCAGCCAATTCACTATTCACATAAAATTCACGCTGGTGATAATGAGATCAATTGTAAATATTGTCACTCTGCTTCACGTGTAAGTAAAACTGCTGGTATTCCTTCGTTAAATGTTTGTATGAACTGTCATAAAAACATTTCTGAGGTTGCTGAAACAACTGCTACTCCTGAGTACAGTAAAGCATTTTACGATGCTCAAATCCAAAAATTATACGATGCTGTTGGATGGGATAAAGCTAAACAAGCTTATACTGGAAAAACACAGCCTGTGAAATGGGTTCGTATTCATAACTTGCCTGACTTTGTTTATTTCAATCACTCTCAACACGTTTCTGTTGCAGGAATTGAATGTCAAACTTGTCACGGTCCAGTACAGGAATTTGAAATCATGAAGCAATATTCTAAATTAACAATGGGATGGTGTATTGACTGCCATAGAAAAACTGATGTTAAGATGGAAGGAAATGCATATTATGATAAAATTCATGCTGAACTTTCTAAAAAATACGGTGTAGACAAATTGACTGCAGCGCAAATGGGAGGTTTAGAATGCGGTAAATGCCACTATTAATCGAATTATTAAGATTTTAATATTTATATACAATGTCATCAAACAAAAAATACTGGAAAAGTGTTGAAGAACTAGAAAATAGTTCTATTGTTGAGGCGCTTAGAAATAACGAATTTGTTGAAGAGATTCCTACAGAAGAATTCTTAGGGAATGCAGATGCTTTAGCTTCATCTGGAACTTCACGTCGTGACTTTTTAAAGTACGTAGGGTTTAGTACTGCAGCGGTAACGCTTGCTGCTTGCGAAGGTCCTGTTCACAAGTCTATCCCTTATGTGTTACAACCAGAGCAAATCATTCCTGGTGTTGCAGATTATTATGCAACAACTGTTTTTGATGGTTTTGATTTTGCTAACCTTTTGGTAAAAACTCGTGAGGGTCGTCCAATTAAAATTGAAAACAATACTATTTCTGGAGCTAAATTTTCAGCTAACGCTAGAATTCATGCATCTATCTTATCTTTATATGATAGCATGCGTTTGAAAGAACCTAAGTTAGAAGGAAAAAATAGCAGCTGGTCAGCTGTTGATTTAAAAATTAAGTCAAGTATAGCTGAAGCGAAAGCAAAAGGTGGACAAGTGGTATTGTTAACGAATACTTTAGCAAGTCCATCTACAGAAAGATTGATTGCTGAATTTATCGCTAAAAATCCAAATGCAAAACATGTTGTTTATGATGCAGTTTCTTCATCAGAAGCATTAGATGCATTTCAAACAGTTTATGGTGAAAGAGCTTTAGTTGATTATGATTTTTCAAAAGCTTCTGTAATTGTTTCTGTTGGTGCTGATTTCTTAGGAGATTGGCAAGGTGGTGGATACGATAGCGGATATGCAAAAGGACGTATTCCTCAAAGCGGAAAAATGTCTCGTCATTTCCAATTCGAATCAAACATGACATTATCTGGAGCTGCTGCCGATAAGCGTACTGCAATAAGTACTGCTGATCAAAAGCAAGTTCTAGTTCAAATTTATAATATTATTGCAGGTGCTTCAGTTGGAGTTTCTTTAGATCCTAACGTTAAAGCTGAAGCAGTTAAAGCTGCTCAGCAATTAAAAGCAGCTGGAACAAAAGGAGTCTTAGTATCTGGAATAGAAGATAAAAACGCTCAATTATTAGTTTTAGCTATCAACCAAATATTGGCTAGTGAAGCTTTTAGTACAGTTGGAACAAGACAAATTAGAAAAGGTTCTAATGCTGTTGTTGCTCAATTGTTAAAAGATATGAATGCAGGTAGTGTTCATACTTTAATTATGAGTGGTGTTAATCCAGTTTATACATTAGCTGATTCAGCTTCTTTTGTATCTGGATTGAAAAAAGTAAAAACATCAGTTACTTTTTCTTTAAAAGAAGATGAAACTGCTTCAATTGTTACAATTGCTGCTCCTGCGCCTCATTATTTGGAGTCTTGGGGAGATGTTGAGATTACTAAAGGAACTTATAGTTTGACTCAACCAACTATTCGCCCTATATTTGATACAAAACAATTTCAAGAAGTTTTATTATCAGTAAACGGAATTCCTGGGACTTTCTACGATTACCTTAAAGCTAGTTCTGCAGGTATTGTAACAGGTTCTACTTGGAACAAAGTTTTACATGATGGTGTATTTGTAATAGGTTCAAGCGCTTTAGTTGCTGGTTCTTTTGATTTTACTTCTGCTGCTAATGCAGTTTCAAAATCTAAAAAAGCAGGAGATTACGAGTTAGTATTATATACTAAAACAGGTATGGGTGATGGACAACAGGCAAACAATCCTTGGTTACAAGAGTTTCCTGATCCGATTACAAGAGTTTCTTGGGATAACTACGTTACGGTTTCTAATGCAGATGCAAAGAAACTTGGTTTAACAAATGAAATTGTTGCAAACGGAGGTTTAAATGGTAGTTATGCTACGATTACTACAGCTGATGGTGCTAAGTTAGAAAACGTTCCGGTAATTGTTCAGCCAGGACAAGCTGTTGGTACAATTGGTTTAGCTGTTGGTTATGGTCGTAAAGCTGCTTTAAAAGAAGAAATGCAAGTAGGTATTAATGCCTATGCTTTATATAAAAACTTTAATAGTGTTCAATCTGTTTCATTAGCAAAAGCTAATGGAGTGCATGAGTTTGCTTGTGTTCAAGGACAGAAAACATTAATGGGTAGAGGAGATATTATTAAAGAAACTACTCTTAAAGTATTTAATTCTGAAGATGCTGAACATTGGAACGAACAACCAATGGTGTCTTTAGATCACCAAGAAGTTGAAGCTACAACAGTTGATTTATGGGAGTCATTTGATCGTTCTACAGGACATCACTTTAATCTTTCTATCGACTTAAACGCTTGTACTGGATGTGGAGCATGTGTTATTGCTTGTCATGCAGAAAACAATGTACCAGTTGTAGGTAAAGCTGAAGTAAGAAGAAGTCGTGATATGCACTGGTTGCGTATTGATAGATATTATTCTTCAGAAAGTACTTTTGCAGGTGATAACGAAAGAAAAGAGAATATTGCTGGTTTATCTAGTTCATTGTCTACATTTAACGAAATGGAAAAACCAGGAGATAATCCTCAAGTGGCTTTCCAACCAGTAATGTGTCAACACTGTAACCATGCACCATGTGAAACTGTTTGTCCTGTTGCAGCGACATCTCACGGACGTGAGGGTCAAAACCATATGGCATACAACAGATGTGTTGGTACTCGTTATTGTGCAAACAACTGTCCGTATAAAGTACGTCGTTTCAACTGGTTCTTATACAACAAAAATAGTGAGTTTGATTATCACATGAATGATGATTTAGGTCGTATGGTATTAAACCCAGACGTAAACGTTCGTTCTCGTGGAGTTATGGAAAAATGTTCTTTCTGTATTCAAATGACTCAAGCAACAAAATTAAAAGCTAAGAACGAAGGACGTCCTGTTGCCCCTGGAGAATTCCAAACGGCATGTTCAGCAGCTTGTTCTTCTGGAGCAATGATTTTTGGAGATGTAAATGATAAAGAAAGTGAAGTTGCAAAACTTGCTGAAAGTGATAGAATGTATCATTTATTAGAGCACGTTGGAACAAAACCAAACGTTTTCTATCATGTTAAAGTTAGAAACGTTTAGTTAAAAATAATTATTAATTAGAAACAATATAAAGGATTATGTCGTCTCATTACGAAGCACCCATTAGAAAACCTTTAGTTATAGGTGATAAATCTTATCACGATGTAACAGTAGATGTAGCTGCACCTGTTGAAGGTAAAGCAAATAAACATTGGTGGATTGTATTTTCAATCGCATTAACGGCCTTCCTTTGGGGATTAGGTTGTATTATTTACACTGTATCTACCGGTATCGGAACATGGGGATTAAATAAAACAGTTGGTTGGGCTTGGGATATCACTAACTTCGTTTGGTGGGTTGGTATTGGTCACGCCGGAACATTAATTTCTGCGGTATTATTACTTTTCCGTCAACGTTGGAGAATGGCGATTAACCGTTCTGCCGAAGCTATGACTATTTTCTCAGTAGTTCAAGCAGGTTTATTTCCAATTATTCACATGGGTCGTCCATGGTTAGCATACTGGGTTTTACCTATTCCAAATCAATTTGGATCATTATGGGTAAACTTTAACTCACCATTGCTATGGGACGTATTTGCGATCTCAACGTATCTTTCGGTATCATTAGTTTTCTGGTGGACTGGTTTATTACCTGACTTTGCAATGTTACGTGATAGAGCGATAACACCTTTTCATAAAAGAGTATATTCTATCCTAAGTTTTGGATGGAGTGGTAGAGCAAAAGACTGGCAGCGTTTTGAAGAAGTATCTTTGGTACTTGCAGGTTTAGCTACACCACTTGTACTTTCTGTACACACAATTGTATCGATGGACTTTGCTACTTCTGTAATTCCAGGATGGCATACAACTATCTTTCCTCCATACTTCGTTGCTGGAGCAGTATTCTCAGGATTTGCAATGGTAAACACGTTGTTGATTATTATGAGAAAAGTTTCTAACTTAGAAGCTTATATTACACTTCAACATATCGAATTAATGAATATTGTAATCATGATTACAGGTTCTATTGTTGGGGTTGCTTACATCACTGAGTTATTTGTAGCTTGGTATTCAGGTGTAGAATATGAGCAATATGCATTCTTAAACAGAGCTACTGGACCTTACTGGTGGGCATATTGGTCAATGATGACTTGTAACGTTTTCTCTCCACAATTTATGTGGTTTAAAAAATTAAGAACAAGTATCATGTTTTCATTTATTATTTCGATTGTTGTAAACATCGGAATGTGGTTTGAAAGATTCGTAATTATTGTTACTTCTTTACATAGAGATTACCTTCCATCTTCTTGGACAATGTTTTCACCAACATTTGTTGATATTGGAATTTTCATCGGAACGATCGGTTTCTTCTTCGTATTGTTTTTACTTTACTCAAGAACATTCCCAGTAATTGCTCAGGCAGAGGTGAAAACAATTTTGAAAGGAACAGGAGATAATTACATTAGAGAAAGAGCAGCAAATAAAGATTCACATCATGAGTAATAAAGTAATATACGCCATTTATAATGACGATGATATTTTGATGGATGCAGTTAAGAAAACTAGAGCTGCACATCATCATATTGAAGAAGTTTTTACTCCATTCCCAGTTCACGGATTGGATAAAGCTATGGGATTAGCACCAACTAGATTAGCAATTTGCGCTTTTTTATATGGATGTGTTGGTATCTCTGTTGCAACAACAATGATGAGTTATATTATGATTCATGATTGGCCACAGGATATTGGTGGAAAACCAAGTTTCAGTTTCATTCAGAATATGCCGGCTTTTGTGCCGATTATGTTTGAAATGACTGTATTTTTTGCAGCTCACTTAATGGTAATCACTTTTTATATGAGAAGTAGATTATGGCCATTTAAAGAAGCTGAAAATCCTGATGTAAGAACAACAGATGACCACTTTTTAATGGAGGTTGCTGTAAACGATAACGAAGCAGAACTTGTTTCTTTCTTCGAAGGTACGGGAGCAGTTGAAGTTAAAGTAATTGAAAAGAATTAATTGTAGCTATGAAAAGGATATATAAAATAACACTTTTAGTTGGTATAACTATTTTAGTTTCATCTTGCCACAATAATTCGGCACCAAACTATCAGTATTTTCCAAATATGTATGAATCGGTAAGTTATGAACCTTACTCAGAGGCAAAAATATTTAAAGGAGGAAAAGAAGGACAGCTTCCTGTTGCAGGAACTATTAATAGAGGTTTTGAGCCTTATGAGTATGAAAATACAACTGCTGGTTATGAATTAGCGAAAGCAAATTCAAAATCACCTTTGGATTCTATCGAAAGAAATTCAGGAAAAGGAAAAGAACTTTTCGAAATTTATTGTATCAGTTGCCATGGTGCAGCTGGAAACGGTAAAGGTAAATTGGTTGAAAGAGAAAAATTTCTTGGAGTACCTAGCTACAAAGACAGAAATATCACTGAAGGAAGTGTCTTTCATGTTGAGACTTATGGTTTAAATGCAATGGGTTCGCACGCAAATCAATTAAGTGCTCACGAACGTTGGTTAGTTGCTGACTATGTTCTGAAACTAAAAAGCCAATTATAATTGTTGAACAAAACTGATCGTAATAGATATGTATACATTTTCAAGTAAATTAAAAACTTTTTCTATCATCCTAATGGCCGTTGGTTTATTAGGGATTGGGTATGGTTTTTTAAGTGCACCTAAAGATATTCAAGAAGTTGAAAAAATACTAGCTGCAGATGACGCTCATGGATCTCATGACGCAGCGCATGGAGAAGCTGCTGAAGCTACTCATGAAACAGCAGGACACAATGAAGCTGCTCATGAATCACACGAAGGTGGGGAGCATGCTAAAGCTGGTGTTGCTAATGAGAAAGAAAAACATTTAGAGCATGCATTGCACCAATTGCAAAATAAGCCTTGGTCTGCATTATATGTTGCTTGTATTTTCTTCTTACTGCTTTCTATGGGAGTTTTAGCATTTTATGCTATTCAACAAGTGGCTCAGGCTGGTTGGTCTCCTGTTTTGTTTAGAGTTATGCAAGGAATAACAGCATATTTGCCTGTTGGTTCTGTTGTTTTCTTTATAATTTTGATTTTATGCGGACTTCATTTTAATCACATTTTTGTATGGTTAGGAGAAGGGGTTTCGGATCCTAAAAGTGCAAATTATGACGCTATTATAGCTGGTAAATCTGGTTATTTAAACTTTCCTTTCTGGATCGCGAGAGCTGCAGTATTTTTATTAGGGTGGAACTTATACCGTCATTATTCTAGAAAAAATTGTTTAGCTCAAGACGAAGCTAATGATGATTTAAACTACAAAAAGAATTTCAAACAATCTGCTGGATTTTTAGTATTCTTTATCGTATCTGAATCAATTATGTCTTGGGATTGGATTATGTCATTTGATCCACACTGGTTTAGTACATTATTCGGATGGTATGTATTTGCTTCATTCTTTGTAAGCGGTATTACTACAATTGCTTTGGTTACGATCTACTTAAAATCTAAAGGATATTTAGAGTTTGTAAATACAAGTCACATTCACGATTTAGCTAAGTTTATGTTTGGTATTAGTGTTTTCTGGACATATTTATGGTTCTCTCAATTTATGTTGATTTGGTACGCTAATATTCCTGAAGAGGTAACTTATTTTGTAACAAGAATTCAATTATACAACCTTCCTTTCTTTGGAGCGGTAGTTATGAACTTTGTTTTCCCATTATTAATATTAATTAATACTGATTTCAAACGTCTTAGCTGGGTTATTGTAATGGCTGGTACTGTAATTTTATTAGGTCACTATATTGACTTCTTTAATATGATTATGCCAGGCACGGTTGGAGATAAATGGTTTATTGGAATTCCAGAAATTGCATCTATTCTTTTCTTCTTTGGTTTGTTTATTTTTGTTGTATTTACTGCATTAACTAAATCTCCTCTGTTAGCAAAAAGAAATCCTTTCATAGAAGAAAGTAAACATTTTCATTATTAATATTTAAAGAAATAAACAGATGACAAGTTTGTTGGTAATTATAGTTGTAGTTTTATTAGCAGTTGCATTGTGGCAATTGACCAAGATATTTGATCTTACTCAAGTAGGAACAAATACGGACGATTCTCAAGTTGCATCAGATAATGATAATAATATTCAAGGATATATTATGTTTGCTTTCTTAGCTTTCATTTATATATTTACGATTTATGGTTTACTAAAATGGGGGCATTTAGCACTTCATACCCCTGCTTCTGAGCATGGTGTTTTAGTAGATAGTTTAATGAATATTACTTGGGTTTTAATTTTTGTGGTTCAAGCTATTACGCAAGGTTTATTATATTGGTTCTCTTTTAAAAACAGAGGTCATAAAGATAGAAAAGCATTATTCTTTGCTGATAGTAACAAATTAGAAGCAATCTGGAGTATTATTCCATCTGTAGTTTTGGCTTGTTTAATTCTTTACGGATTATATGCTTGGAATAACATTATGTTTGTTGATAAAGATGAAGATGTAATTGAAATTGAATTATATGCTCAACAATTTAAATGGACTGCTAGATATTCTGGACAAGACAATGTTTTAGGGAAAGCTAACGTACGTTTAATCGAAGGTATTAATACTTTAGGAGTTGATATGTCTGATCCTAATGCACAAGATGATATTGTGGTTAGTGAGTTACACATCCCAAAAGGAAAAAAGATACATTTTAAAATGCGTTCTCAAGATGTTCTGCATTCAGCTTATATGCCTCACTTCAGAGCACAGATGAACTGTGTTCCAGGTATGGTTACTGAGTTTGCTTTTGTACCAACTTATACAACTGCAGAATATAGAGAGTTACCTTTTATGATTGAAAAAGTGGCTAACATTAATAAGCTTAGAGCTGAAAAAAGTGTTGAACTAGTTGCAAAAGGTGGTACTGCTTTAGATCCTTATACATTTGATTATTTATTATTATGTAATAAAATTTGTGGAGCTTCTCACTACAACATGCAAATGAAAGTTGTTGTTGATACTCCAGAAGATTATAAAAAATGGTTAAGTGAGAAAACAACTTTAGCTCAAGATATTAAAGCTGCAGCTGCTGCTGAGAAACCAGCCGAAGAAGCTAAAGCTACTACTAACGACAGTACTGTGAAAGATACAGTAAAAGCGGTTATCGATACTGTTAAAGCTGTTGTAGCGAAAGTTGCATTGAAATAATATTATTAAGAAAATTTAAAGTACACATATATGTCAGCAGAAGCACACGATCACGGACACGAACACGATCACGAGCACGAACATCACCATAAAGACACTTTCATTACCAAATATATATTTAGTATTGATCACAAGATGATTGCTAAACAATACTTGATCACTGGTATTGTTATGGGTATTATTGGTATTGGAATGTCATTACTTTTTAGAATGCAATTAGCATGGCCAGAAGAGTCTTTTAAAATCTTTAATGTTTTATTAGGAGACAAATTTGCACCAAATGGTGTAATGGCAAATGATATTTATCTAGCGTTAGTAACAATTCATGGTACCATAATGGTATTCTTTGTACTGACAGCTGGTTTGAGTGGAACCTTTAGTAACTTACTTATTCCACTTCAAATTGGTGCAAGAGATATGGCATCTGGATTTATGAACATGATTTCATACTGGTTGTTTTTCTTATCTGCTGTAATTATGTTATCGTCATTATTTGTTGAAGCTGGACCAGCTTCTGCAGGTTGGACAATTTATCCTCCATTAAGTGCTTTACCACAAGCGATTCCAGGATCTGGAACAGGTATGACTTTATGGTTAGTTTCAATGGCTATATTTATTGCATCTTCTTTAATGGGATCTTTAAACTACATTGTAACTGTTATCAATTTAAGAACTAAAGGAATGTCTATGACTAGACTTCCTCTTACAATCTGGACATTTTTCGTAACAGCTATTATTGGTGTTATTTCATTCCCAGTTTTATTATCAGCTGCATTATTATTAATTTTCGATAGAAGTTTTGGTACTTCATTCTTCTTGTCTGATATTTATATTGCAGGAGAGGTTTTACATTATCAAGGTGGTTCTCCGGTATTGTTTGAACACTTATTCTGGTTTTTAGGTCACCCTGAGGTTTATATCGTAATCTTACCTGCGATGGGTCTTGTTTCTGAAATTATGGCTACGAACTCTCGTAAACCAATTTTTGGATACAGAGCGATGATTATGTCAGTTCTTGCAATTGCATTTTTATCTACAATCGTTTGGGGTCACCACATGTTTATTTCTGGAATGAATCCATTCTTAGGATCTGTATTTACTTTTACAACTTTATTGATTGCAATTCCATCTGCTGTAAAAGCGTTCAACTGGATTACAACTTTGTGGAAAGGTAATTTACAGTTCAATCCAGCAATGTTGTTCTCTATCGGAATGGTTTCTACTTTCATTACTGGAGGTTTAACAGGGATAATTTTAGGAGATAGTACTTTAGATATTAACGTTCACGATACATACTTTGTAATTGCTCACTTTCACTTGGTAATGGGTATCTCTGCTCTTTACGGAATGTTTGCTGGTATTTACCACTGGTTCCCTAAAATGTACGGAAAAATGTTAAATAAAAATTTAGGTTATATTCACTTTTGGGTAACGGCAGTTTGTGCTTATGGAGTTTTCTTCCCAATGCACTTTATTGGATTAGCTGGTTTACCAAGACGTTATTATACAAATACAAACTTCCCATTATTTGACGATTTGCAAAATGTGAATGTATTGATTACAACATTTGCTCTTGTTGGAGGTGCTTTTCAATTAGTATTTTTATACAACTTCTTTAGCAGTATATTCTACGGTAAAAAAGCGGTACAAAATCCATGGAAATCTACAACATTAGAGTGGACTACTCCAGTAGAACATATTCACGGTAACTGGCCAGGTGAAATTCCTCACGTATACCGTTGGCCGTATGACTACAGTAATCCAAATCACGATGTAGATTTTGTTCCTCAAAATGTACCGATGAAAGAAGGTGAAGAAGTTTTACACCACTAAAAATATTTTAAAAGGCTGTCCAATTTGGATAGCCTTTTTTGTATTAGTTAAAATTCTTTCTGTTCAATTTTACTGTTTTACAAACTGATTACTTTGTCTATCTTTGTAGGATGAATGAAAATTTAGATCCTACTACAAACGGATACAACCCAGAAGAATTAGATCTTGAAAAAAGATTGCGTCCTCTGTCATTTGATGATTTTGCAGGACAAGACCAAGTTTTAGAAAATTTGAAAGTCTTTGTTGCTGCTGCTAATCAACGTGGTGAGGCATTAGATCACGCTTTGTTTCATGGGCCTCCTGGATTAGGTAAAACGACATTGGCTAATATTTTGGCTAATGAACTTCAAGTTGGAATAAAAATTACTTCTGGACCTGTTTTGGATAAACCTGGAGATTTGGCCGGATTGTTAACTAATCTTGATGAGAGAGATGTTTTATTCATAGATGAAATACATCGTTTAAGTCCAATTGTTGAAGAGTACTTATACTCAGCAATGGAGGATTTCAAAATCGATATTATGATTGAGTCTGGACCTAATGCTAGAACAGTTCAGATCAATCTAAACCCTTTTACTTTAATTGGAGCTACAACTCGTTCGGGTTTGTTGACTGCACCAATGCGTGCTCGTTTTGGGATTTCATCACGTTTACAATATTATACCACCGAGCTTTTGACAACTATTGTGGAACGAAGTGCTTCGATATTAAAAATGCCAATTTCTCTAGAAGCTGCTATTGAAATTGCAGGACGTAGTCGTGGGACACCTCGTATTGCTAACGCATTATTGCGTAGAGTTCGTGATTTTGCCCAAATTAAAGGAAACGGAACTATTGATATAGAAATTGCTCGATATGCTTTAAAAGCTTTAAATGTAGATGCACACGGTCTTGATGAGATGGATAATAAAATTCTACTCACTATCATTAATAAGTTTAAAGGTGGTCCAGTTGGACTTTCGACCTTGGCAACTGCTGTTAGTGAAAGTAGTGAAACGATAGAGGAAGTTTATGAACCTTTTTTAATTCAGGAAGGTTTCATTATGCGTACTCCCCGTGGACGTGAAGTAACGGACAAAGCATATAAACACTTAGGTAAAATAAATACGAACATTCAAGGCGGATTGTTTTAATTCTATTAGAAATGTCTGAAAACAGAACATATAATTATCCAGAAAAGTTATCAATATTTAGGTTTTTTAAGGATGCCGAAGGTGTTCGTAGAAATCCTATTCCATTTCATAAAATATATTTTGATAAGTTTGGAGATTCTTTTTCAATTAGAATAGGAAGTTCAAGGCATATTATTTTATCAAGAGATAATGAAGTTGCACAGTATATATTACAGAAAAATCAAAAGAATTATCATAAGTCAAAATTTCAGTCTGTTTATTTATCTAAGTATTTAGGAAAAGGACTTTTGACGGTTGATGGAGAATTTTGGTTAAAACAAAGACGACTTATTCAGCCCGCTTTTCATAAACAAAAGATGAACCAGTTGGTCGAAAATATGGAACAGACGATCGTTGCTGAACTAGATGGTTTAGTTGAAGAGAAAGCTGTTGATCTTTTTCCTGTAATGAGTGAATTAGCCTTTAATGTTGTTGCTAAATCATTATTTCAGTTCTCTATAGCTGATGAAAAATTAAATAGAATAAAATTTATTATTGAAGAAGTTCAAAACTTTCTAATCAAAGAAATTAGGCTTCCTCATAAAGCATGGTGGTTTTCTATTAGCGGTCAGGTAAAAAAACATCTTGAATTAGCTGAAGAGAATAATAGAATTATTCGGGAGATTATTGAGGAAAGAACAACTTCGAAAGTTGAAGTCAATGATTTGCTGAATATGCTTCTGGAAACACGCTATGAAGATAGTGGTGAGGGAATGTCAGTAAAGCAATTAATAGACGAGATCAAAATACTTTTTATTGCAGGACATGAAACTACAGCAAATGCTTTGACCTTTACGATGCATCTTTTGGGATGTAATCCTGAGGTACAGCAAAAGTTATTTGAAGAAATTATCAAAGTTCAATCAGAAACAGATGATGTCGTTGAACAGCTTCAAAAAATGACTTATACAAATGCTGTTTTAAATGAATCCATGCGCTTATATCCGCCTGCATGGATTACTGATAGACAAAATATTGAAGATGACACAATTGGTTCATTCAATATAAAAAAGGGAACATTAATTGGAGTTTCATTTTATGAACTACATCGAAACTCAAAATATTGGGACAATCCTGATGAATTTATTCCAGAACGATTTCTTGGTGAACAAAAGAAAATTTCAATGCAGTATTTCTATCCTTTTGGAGCAGGGCCGAGAATGTGTATAGGAGCTGGTTTTGCTATTTATGAAATGTGTTTGGCTGTTTCACATATTGTCAAAAAATATACGATTAAATCAGTTAGTAATGAAGTTCGGTTTAATCCATTAATTACATTAAAACCAGTAGGCATAGAAGTTATTTTTTCTAAAAGATAATGATTAATTCTAAAGAGACATATTCAAAATTCATCAAAGAGGAAGCTAAAAGACTTGGATTTTTATCTTGTGGTATATCTAAAGCTGGATTTTTAGAGCAAGAAGCACCACGGCTTGAAAATTGGTTAAAGAATAATAGGAATGGTCAAATGGCTTACATGGAAAACCATTTTGATAAACGTTTAGATCCAACTTTATTGGTTGATGATGCTAAAAGTGTTGTCTCCCTTTTGCTTAATTACTATCCGGAGGTATCCCAAAATACCGAGAGTTTTAAGATTTCTAAATATGCTTATGGACAGGATTATCACTTTGTAATTAAAGAAAAACTAAAAGAATTTCTACATTCAATTCAAGAAAATATCGGCGAAGTATCAGGTCGTGCTTTTGTTGATTCAGCTCCAGTTTTAGATAAAGCGTGGGCAGCTAAAAGCGGTTTGGGATGGATTGGTAAAAACAGTAATCTGCTGACTCAAAAAGTAGGTTCATTTTATTTTATTGCAGAGCTTATTCTGGATTTAGATTTAGAATATGATCATGCAACTACAGATCATTGCGGTTCTTGTACCGCGTGTATTGATGCTTGTCCTACTCAGGCAATTGTCGCTCCTTATGTCGTTGATGGGAGTAAATGTATTTCTTACTACACAATAGAGCTAAAAGAAAATATTCCTTATGAGATGAAAGGAAAATTTGATGAGTGGATGTTTGGCTGTGATACTTGTCAAGATGTTTGTCCTTGGAATCGATTTTCTAAACCTCATTCAGAACCTTTATTTAATCCGAATCCTGACTTGCTTTCTTTTTCCAAGAAAGATTGGGAAGAAATTACCGAAGAAACTTTTCGGGCTGTCTTTAAAAATTCTCCAATTAAAAGAACAAAGTTTGAAGGTCTAAAACGTAATATTAGTTTTTTAGAATAGAGATTAATTTAATGTTAATTTTATTTTAATTAAATAACTGTATATTAGGTATTTATGTCGTATTCGCTTGTTTTTACAAGTGTAAATTTCTTACCTTTTATTGCGTTTTATGTATTATATTTTGTAAGAATTTGAGATTTTGACAATAATTCCTCTTATTTTAACGCTATAACTGTTAAATACTCATAGTTCGTGTAGTAAAAAATACTTTTTTGTCGGTTAAAAGTGTTGTTAAACGTTTTTTTTGTGTAGTTTGTCGACTAATATAGCTAGTAATTAGGTGTTTGTATATTTTCGCATCTCCAAAACTACTATTAACTAACACAAAATTTGTGTCTTGAACCTAACATGACTATGGTCCAAACGCTTCACTATTCGAATAAAAATCTTTCCAGGGTTTTTATTGGATTCACGAAATCCAATCTTTCAATTTTTTCGTATTTCATTTATGAGCCAAAAACCTTGTTAGGTTTATCGGCTTATGCTATTACTGTTCCACAAATCTCAGACGTCTATGCGTAACATTACTTTGAACCTGCTTAAATTTTTAAAGCTTAACTTTTTTATTACTTTCTTTTTACTGATTACTTATAATGCATCGGCTCAGTTCTATACGAAGCATTATATAGCGCCAGCTCCTTGGCAGTATTTTAGTAAAGCAAATGAAATTGTAATTGCCACAAATTCTGTTACTGAAGTAAACATAACGTTAACTAGAAGTGACGGTACTCTTGAAACTACTTTGAAGGCTACAAAAGGAGCACCTGCTGTTTACAGATTTAAACTTCTGGCAAAAGATCTTCCGCTAAATGCTTTAAATACAGTGCTTACAGGCGCGGGTCTGATTGTTACAAGTGATGGTCCAACAGCTGTGAATTTACGTAATGTTGCCTCAGATGATTATTCGAACGGAGAAAATGTTGATGCAAATATCAAGGGAAATGCCGCATTAACAAGTTTTGGTGATGCAGGAATAGGGATTCGTTTTAGAGTAGGATACTACAGAGATGGTACGTTAGGAAATTTCAATGGTTTAGGAGATCAACGTCCTATTTATAGTGTTATGGCTACTGTAAACAATACTACAGTAAAAATTAACAATACAATTACAACGACACTAAATGCTGGACAAAGTTATTTGTTTAAAGCAGCAATAGGAACTTTAGTAGAAACCTCTAATCCGAGTGTTATGAACACTTCGGCTGCTATAGATATGCCAGGTGGATGTGGGGATGGTGCTTTTAATCAAGTTCCACCTGAATCAGTTTTAGGAACTGAATATTTTCTTGAAAGAGGAACAGGAAATGACACGGCAGAACAAACTACTGTAGTCGCAACAAAAGACAATACAAATTTAGTAATAAACGCATATTCAACTACTGGAGCATTAGTTTCTACTACCAATGTGAATTTGGCAACAGCAGGTGATTTTTATACTTTTAAAAATGGTGTGTCTGCTACAAATTTTACTTCATCACGTGTTTCTGCTGATAAAAGAATTGTAGTATATTCAGGAACGGCACAATCTTGTGAAGTAGATATTTCAACAATAGCACCAGTGTCAGAATGTGGAGGATCAAATTTTATAGAAACTGCAAAGTTTAGAAATTATGCTTCAGGGACATTAGATTATTTTGGATATATTCTTTTAAAAAGCGCAACGGACGTTGTAACAGTAAACGGAACTAATATTGAGACTATAAGTGGTATTACACCGCGTTTTCAAATAGGAACAACAGGCTGGTATTTGATAAACTTTAAAAATACTCAAATTGGAGGCCCAAATGTTCTTTCTATTGCAAGTAACTCGAAATTAACTGTTTCGATTGTACAGCAAGACGGTGGATTTTCGATGGCCGGATTTTTCTCAAATTTTGCGGCTCAGCCAGAAGATCCAACTTTAACCTATATTTCAGGTGGAGGTTGTACTAACAATAAAGCCGACCTAACAACACCTGCTGGTTTTGAACCCTATCAATGGTACTTTAACGGAGTAGCAATTACAGGTGCTAATTCATCAACTTATACAGCTACTAAAACAGGTTCATATTCTGTGTCTTCTACTTTAGCTTGTGGGTCTCAAACTCCTTCAAAGCCTGTTAGTGTAACTTTATGTTCAGATTTAGGAATTACAAAAACGGTTGATAATGCAACACCTTGTATTGGGTCTAATGTAGAATTTACTGTTAAACTAAGTAACCTAGGAGGTAATAATGTGTCAGGTGTTTCAGTAAATGATTTACTTCCTTCAGGTTATACTTTTGTAAGTTCAACTCCATCAGTTGGGAGTTATGATGCTGCATCAGGAGTTTGGAGTATTGGTGATATAGACGCACAAACATCAATAACATTAAAAATTATAGCGACAGTAAATGCATCTGGAAGTTATACCAATACGGCTTCTTTACCAAGTACAATAGATACAAACACAGCAAACAATTCAGCTAGTGCTGCGGTAAATCCAAAACCTTTGGCATCTCTTGTTGTAACAAATCCTGCGACAGTTTGTTCACCTTCTACAGTTGATATAACAGCTCCAGCAGTTACAACAGGAAGTACTACGAATTTAACTTTATCGTATTGGACAGATGCCGCGGCAACAACATCTTATACAACACCAACAACTGCCACTGCAGGAACCTATTATATAAAAGGAACTTCTCCTGAAGGATGTCAAGTTATAAAACCAGTTGTAGTAACAGTTAGTTCAGCTTCAAATGCACCAACAATTAGTGTAGTAAGTGGTTCAACTTCATGTTCAACAGGAAGTGTTGTTTTAAGATCATCGGGTAATTCAGGTACTTTTTTATGGTCAACTGGAGAAACAACAAAAGATATTACAGTTACTACTGAAGGAAGCTACACAGTTAAAAGGGTAAATGCTTCAGGTTGTGTGAGTAATAGCTCAGCAGCTACAACAGTAACTTTTACACCAGCAGCGCCAACAGCTTCTGCTCAGACATTTTGTTCTTCTGAGAATAAAAAAGTGAGTGATTTAGTTGCTTCGGGAACTAATTTAAAATGGTATAGTGCCAGCACTGGAGGAACTCAATATACATCAACTCAAGCTTTAACTAGTGGTACTTATTATGGAAGCCAGACATCATCAAGTGGCTGTGAAAGTACACGAACTGCTGTAACGGTGACTATAAATACTACATCATCTGCTCCAACAGCTTCAGCTCAAACATTTTGTGCAGCCGATGGTAAAAAAGTGAGTGATTTAACAGCTTCAGGAACTGGCTTAAAATGGTATAATGCTAGTACTGGAGGAACTCAATATGCATCAACTCAAACTTTATCCAGCGGAAACTATTATGTAAGCCAAACGGCTAATAGCTGTGGAGAAAGTGCAAGAACTTTAGTAGTAGTAACTATAAATGCTGTGCCGGCAGCACCAACTGCTTCATCTCAAACATTCTGTTCTCTTGATAATAAAAAAGTGAGTGATTTAGTTGCTTCAGGAAGCAGCTTGAAATGGTATAGTGCTTCAACAGGAGGAACTCAATATGCCTCAACTCAAACTTTGTCTAGCGGAACTTATTACGTAAGCCAGACCAACAGTTGTGGTGAGAGTACAAGAACTGCAGTAAGTGTTACTGTAAATAATACAACAGCACCAACAGC
Source organism: Flavobacterium sp. MC2016-06 (assembly GCF_009711165.2). Lineage (GTDB taxonomy): Bacteria > Bacteroidota > Bacteroidia > Flavobacteriales > Flavobacteriaceae > Flavobacterium. The sequence continues at coordinate 373,762 of NZ_WMID02000002.1, forward strand.
TTCGCCTCAGACATTTTGTTTTCTTGACAATAAAAAAGTAAGTGATTTAACTGCTTCAGGGACTAGCTTGAAATGGTACAGCGCTTCAACAGGAGGAACTTTATATACAGGAACTGAAATACTTGCAACAGGAACTTATTACGTAAGTCAGACATTAAATAGTTGCGAAAGTGCTAGAACTTCAGTAGCTGTTACAGTAAATAATACAGCATCTCCAACTGCTTCAGCACAGACTTTTTGTTTTGCTGATGCTAAAAAAGTAAGTGATCTAACAGCTTCAGGAACTAATTTAAAATGGTACAGTGCCTCAACAGGTGGTACATTATACACAGGAACAGAAACTCTTGTTTCTGGGAATTATTATGTAAGCCAAACGCTAAATAGTTGCGAAAGTACAAGAACTTTAGTGTCGGTTACTGTAAACCCTACACCAGCAGCACCAACAATTACGGCTAGTGGAGCGACAACATTCTGCTCAGGTGGAAATGTAGTTTTAACATCAACTGGTGGTAATAGTTATTTATGGTCAACAGGAGCTACAACTCAATCTATTACAGTATCTGCTTCTGGAAGTTATAGCGTTCAGATAGCAAATGCTTCTGGATGTATAAGTGCAGCATCAGCTTCTACAACAGTAACAGTTAATAGTATTCCAGCAGCACCAACAGCTTCAGCTCAGACTTTTTGTTCAGGTGATGCTAAAAAAGTAAGTGATTTAGCAGTAACAGGCACATCAGTAAAATGGTACAGCGCTTCAACAGGCGGTACTTTATATACAGGAACAGAGACATTGGTTACAGGCACTTATTATGCAAGCCAGACGGTAAGCGGATGCGAGAGCACTAGAACTTCAGTATCAGTTACCGTAAATACTACACCAGCAGCACCTACAGCTTCAGCACAGACTTTTTGTTCAGGCGATGCTAAAAAAGTAAGCGACTTAGCGGTAACAGGCACATCAGTAAAATGGTACAGCGCTTCAACAGGCGGTACCTTATACACAGGGACTGAGACATTAGCAACAGGCACTTATTATGCAAGCCAGACGGTAAGCGGATGTGAGAGCACTAGAACTTCAGTATCAGTTACCGTAAATACTACACCAGCAGCACCAACAGCTTCAGCTCAGACTTTTTGTTCAGGTGATGCTAAAAAAGTAAGTGATTTAGCAGTAACAGGCACATCAGTAAAATGGTACAGCGCAGCAGCAGGCGGTACTTTATATACCGGAACAGAAACATTAGTTACAGGCACTTATTATGCAAGCCAGACGGTAAGCGGATGTGAGAGCACTAGAACTTCAGTATCAGTTACCGTAAACACTACACCAGCAGCACCTACAGCTTCAGCTCAGACATTCTGTTCAGGTGATGCTAAAAAAGTAAGTGATTTAGCAGTAACAGGCACATCAGTAAAATGGTACAGCGCAGCAGCAGG
>NZ_WMID02000003.1 GCF_009711165.2 Flavobacterium sp. MC2016-06
GGTTATACATTAGTTTCATCAACTGTTACAACTGGCAGTTATAATACGACAACCGGATTATGGACACTTGGTTCATTAATAACTGGAGCTTCAGAAACATTATCTGTTACGGCAACTGTAAATGCAACAGGTAATTATACAAACATAGCTGAAGTTACAGCCAGCAGTCTACCAGATCCAGACAGTGCACCAAATAATGGAATTACAACAGAAGACGATTATTCAAGTGTTACCATAACACCAATTACTTCAGCCGCTGATTTATCCTTAACAAAAACTATTGTTGGAGGAAATACAACACCTTTGGTTGGAGCTCCAATTACTTTTAATATTGTTATAAATAATTCAGGACCACAAAATGCCTCAGGAATTATTGTAACGGATTTATTGCCTACAGGTTATACATTAGTTTCATCAACTGTTACAACTGGCAGTTATAATACGACAACCGGATTATGGACACTTGGTTCATTAATAACTGGAGCTTCAGAAACATTATCTGTTACGGCAACTGTAAATGCAACAGGTAATTATACAAACATAGCTGAAGTTACAGCCAGCAGTCTACCAGATCCAGACAGTGCACCAAATAATGGAATTACAACAGAAGACGATTATTCAAGTGTTACCATAACACCAATTACTTCAGCCGCTGATTTATCCTTAACAAAAACTATTGTTGGAGGAAATACAACACCTTTGGTTGGAGCTCCAATTACTTTTAATATTGTTATAAATAATTCAGGACCACAAAATGCCTCAGGAATTATTGTAACGGATTTATTGCCTACAGGTTATACTTATGTATCATCAACTGTTACAACAGGCAGTTATAATACTACAACCGGATTATGGACACTTGGCTCATTAATAACTGGAGCTTCAGAAACTTTATCAGTTACGGCAACCGTAAATCCTACGGGAGATTATACCAATTTTGCGGAAGTGACAGCAAGTAGTCTGCCAGATCCAGACAGCACACCAAATAATGGAGTAACGACAGAAGATGATTATGCATCCGTTACCATAACGCCAATTACGGCAGTTGCAGATTTATCTTTAACAAAAACCATTGTTGGAGGAAATACATCACCATTATTAGGCTCACAAGTTTCATTTGAAGTTATTGTTACCAATAATGGACCACAGGATGTGACAGGAGTTCAAGTTACAGATTTACTGCCGACAGGTTATACCTATACAATTTCAACTGTTTCTGCCGGAACTTACAGTGCTGGAACAGGAATTTGGAATATTGGAGGATTACCAAACGGACAATCACAAACATTAACAGTGAATGCAACCGTAAATACAACAGGTGATTATACTAATATTGCTGAAGTTACAGCGAGCAGTTTACCAGATCCAGACAGTACACCAAATAATGCAGATGTTACGGAAGATGATTATGCGAGCGTAATAGTAACACCAGTTTCAGGCGTTGCAGATTTATCATTGACCAAAACTATTGTTGGAGGAAATACTTCGCCTTTGGTTGGTTCGCAAGTTTCATTTGAAGTTATTGTTACCAATAATGGACCTCAAGATGTGACAGGCGTTCAAGTTACAGATGTATTGCCAACAGGTTATACGTATACAATTTCAACTGTTTCTGCTGGAACTTACACTGCTACAACAGGAATTTGGAATATTGGAGGATTACCAAATGGACAATCACAAACATTAACGGTGAATTCAACAGTAAACGCGACAGGTGTTTATACTAATATTGCAGAAGTTACAGCGAGCAGTTTAGCAGATCCAGACAGTACACCAAATAACGCAGATGTTACGGAAGATGATTATGCAAGCGTAATTGTAACCCCAGTTTCAGGAGTTGCCGATTTATCTTTAACTAAAACTATTGTTGGAGGGAATTTATCGCCATTACTAGGTTCACTAGTTTCATTTGAAGTTATTGTTACCAATAATGGACCTCAAGATGTGACAGACGTTCAAGTTACAGATTTATTACCTTCTGGTTATACATATACAATTGCAGGGACTTCATCAGGAACTTATGATGCTGTTACAGGAATCTGGAATGTTGGAGGATTACCAAATGGACAATCACAAACATTAACTATTAATGTGAAAGTAAACGCGACAGGTGTTTATACTAATATTGCAGAAGTTACAGCGAGCAGTTTACCTGATCCAGACAGTACACCAAATAATGCAGATGTTACGGAAGATGATTATGCGAGCGTAATAGTAACACCAGTTTCAGGCGTTGCAGATTTATCATTGACCAAAACTATTGTTGGAGGAAATACAACCCCATTAGTTGGCGCACCAATTACTTTTAATATTGTCGTAAATAATTCGGGACCTCAGAATGCATCAGGAATTACCGTAAGCGATCTTCTGCCTACAGGTTTTACATTAGTTTCATCAACTGTTACAACAGGGAATTATAATACAACAACGGGATTATGGACAGTTGGTTCTTTAATAACTGGAGGTTCAGAAACATTATCAGTTACAGCAACGGTAAATCCTACGGGAGATTATACCAATTTTGCGGAAGTGACAGCAAGTAGTCTTCCAGATCCAGACAGTACGCCAAATAATGGAGTGACAACAGAAGATGATTATGCATCCGTTACCATAACGCCAATTACGGCAGTTGCAGATTTATCTTTAACAAAAACCATTGTTGGAGGAAATACATCACCATTGGTTGGAGCTCCAATTACTTTTAATATTGTTATAAATAATTCAGGACCACAGAATGTAACGGGAATTACCGTAACCGATCTTTTGCCTACAGGTTATACGTTAGTTTCGTCAACTGCTACAACTGGCAGTTATAATACGACAACTGGATTATGGACAGTTGGTTCTTTAATAACTGGAGCTTCAGAAACATTATCAGTTACGGCGACCGTAAATGCAACAGGTAATTATACAAACATAGCGGAAGTGACAGCCAGCAGTCTTCCAGATCCAGACAGTGTACCAAATAATGGAGTAACGACAGAAGATGATTATTCAAGTGTTACCATAACGCCAATTACGGCAGTAGCAGATTTATCTTTAACTAAAATTATTGTTGGAGGAAATACTTCGCCATTATTAGGTTCGCAAGTTTCTTTTGAAGTTGTAGTTACCAATAATGGACCTCAAGATGTGACAGGCGTTCAAGTTACAGATGTATTGCCGACAGGTTATACCTATACAATTTCAACTGTTTCTGCCGGAACTTATAGTGCTGGAACAGGAATTTGGAATATTGGAGGATTACCAAACGGACAATCACAAACATTAACGGTGAATGCAACAGTAAACGCGACAGGTGTTTATACTAATATTGCAGAAGTTACAGCGAGCAGTTTACCTGATCCAGACAGTACACCAAATAATGCAGATGTTACGGAAGATGATTATGCGAGCGTAATAGTAACACCAGTTTCAGGCGTTGCAGATTTATCATTGACCAAAACTATTGTTGGAGGAAATACTTCACCTTTGGTTGGTTCGCAAGTTTCATTTAGTATTGCAGTAAATAATTCAGGACCACAGAATACTTCAGGAATTAGTGTAACAGATATTTTACCAACGGGTTTTACATTTGTTTCTTCAAATGTAACAACAGGAAGTTATGACAATACAACAGGATTATGGACAGTTGGTTCATTAATTGTTGGAGCTACAGAAACATTAATTGTTACAGCAACTGTAAATGCGGCAGGAAATTATACCAATTTTGCCGAAATTACAACGAGCAGTCTGCCTGACTTAGATAGTACGCCAAATAATGGAATAATTACTGAAGATGATTATGCGACTGTTACTTTAACGCCAATTACAGCAGTTGCCGATTTATCATTAACTAAAACAATTGTAGGAGGTAATGCGTCACCATTACTTGGTTCACAAATTTCTTTTGAGATTGTAGTGATGAATAACGGAACTCATGATGCAGCTGGAGTACAAGTTACCGATTTATTACCTTCTGGATATACTTATACAATTTCTAGTCATTCGGCAGGAATTTATAATAATGTAACGGGAGTTTGGAATATTGGACCTTTGCCAAATGGACAATCAGAAACTTTAATTGTGACTGGAACGGTAAACGCAACGGGTAATTACACTAATATTGCCGAAGTTACAGCGAGCAGTTTACCAGATCCAGACAGTACACCAAATAATGGAATTATTACTGAAGATGATTATGCGAGCGTAATTGTAACACCAGTTTCTGGCGTTGCCGATTTATCTTTAACTAAAACAATTGTTGGAGGTAATGCATCACCATTAATAGGTTCACAAATTTCTTTTGAGATTATAGTAATGAATAGTGGTACAAGTGATGCCTCAGGAGTACAAGTTACCGATTTACTGCCATCAGGATATACTTATAGTATTTCTAGCCATTCGGCAGGGACTTATAATGCGGTAACTGGAGTTTGGAATATTGGACCTTTACCAAATGGACAATCTGAAACATTAACACTAAGTGCAACAGTAAATGCTTTTGGAAATTACACAAACACAGCCGAAGTTACAGCAAGCAGTTTACCAGATCCAGACAGTACACCAAATAATGGAGTAGCAGCTGAAGATGATTATGCGAGTGTAACTGTCACGCCAGTTTCAGGCATTGCAGATTTATCCTTAACTAAAATTATTGTTGGAGGAAATACAACACCATTAGTTGGTGCTCCAATTACTTTTAGCGTTGTTATAAATAATTCAGGACCGCAGGATGCATCAGGAATTGTTATAACAGATCTTTTACCTACAGGTTATACATTAGTTTCATTCAATGTTACAACTGGTAATTACGATAATGTAACAGGATTATGGACCGTTGGTTCATTAATAGCTGGAGCTTCAGAAACTTTAACGGTTAATGCAACAGTTAATGCAGCAGGGAATTATACGAATATTGCCGAAGTTACAGCAAGTACTTTGCCAGACCCAGACAGTACACCAAATAATGGAATTACAACAGAAGATGATTATGCAAGTGTTAGTACAACTCCAATTACTGCTACAGCAGATTTATCATTAACCAAAATAATTGTTGGAGGAAATACCTCGCCATTATTAGGCTCACAAGTTTCTTTTGAAGTTGTAGTTACTAATAATGGACCTCAAGACGCGGCAGGAGTTCAAGTTACAGATTTATTGCCATCGGGTTATACTTATACGATTTCAACGGTTTCAGCAGGAACATATAATCCAGTAACTGGAATTTGGAATGTCGGAGTTTTACTAAATGGACAATCTGAAACACTAACGGTTAATGCTGCAGTAAACGCCACAGGAATTTACACAAACATTGCAGAAGTTACAGCAAGTAGTTTGCCAGATCCAGATAGTACACCAAATAATGGAATTGCTGCAGAAGACGATTATGCAAGTATAATTATTACACCAGTTTCTGGTATTGCCGATTTATCATTAACTAAAATTATTGTTGGAGGAAATACTTCACCATTAATTGGTTCTCCAGTTTCTTTTGAAGTTGTTGTAACTAATAATGGTCCTCAAAATACAGCAGGAGTTCAGGTGAAAGATGTATTGCCGTCAGGTTATACTTTTACTCTTTCAACAGCATCAGCAGGATCTTATAATGCGGTAACAGGAATTTGGAATATTGGAGTTTTACCAAACGGACAATCAGAAACCTTAGTGATTAACGCAATAGTAAATACAACAGGAAATTATACTAATACTGCCGAAGTTTTTGCCAGCGGTTTGCCAGATTCAGACAGTACACCAAATAATGGAGTGGCAGCAGAAGATGATTATGCAAGTGTAATTGTAACGCCAATAACTAGTATTGCCGATTTATCATTAACCAAAACAATTGTGGGAGGTAACGCCGCGCCATTAATAGGTTCACAAATTTCTTTTGAAGTAATAGTAACAAATAATGGCCCTAAAGATGTATCTGGAGTTCGAGTTAAAGATTTACTGCCATCAGGTTATACTTATACAATTTCAACAACATCTGCTGGAACGTATAATGCATCGACAGGAATTTGGAATGTTGGAATTTTACCAAACGGACAATCGGAAACATTAACAGTTAATGCAACAGTAAACGCCACAGGAAATTACATTAACATTGCAGAAGTTACTGCCAGTAGTTTACCAGATCCAGATAGTACGCCAAATAATGGAGTTACAGCAGAAGATGATTATGCAAGTGTGACTGTTGTACCAAGTCTTCTATATGCTGATTTAGAATTGACAAAATTAATTGTTGGTGGTAATACCAGCCCAGCATTTGGAACAACCATAACATTTCAAGTTAATGTATACAATAATGGTCCGCAAGATGCTACAAATGTAAAAGTGATTGATCTTTTACCAAGCGGTTATGATTACGTAGTATTTAGTTCAACCGCTGGAGTTTATAATGAATTAACGGGTATTTGGACTATAGGGAAAATTGCCAACGGATCTTCTGAAACATTATTGATGACCGTTATCGTAAATCCTACAGGAAATTACCTCAACATAGCCGAGATATTTGCTTCAGATTTACCAGATCCAGATAGTACACCAAATAACGGATTAATTCCTGAAGACGATATAGGTTCGCTTCCTATGACTCCAGTTGCTCAAATTGCCGATTTATCGATACAAAAATTAATTGTAGATGATAAAATAACGCCATTAGTGGGATCGCAAATTACATTTCAAATTACAATAAAAAATTCAGGACCAGATATTGCAACCGGAGTTGAAGTAAAAGATCTTGTGCCTTCGGGTTATACCTATGTTTTTTATAATGCAAGTTCGGGTTCTTATGATAAGATTACAGGAATTTGGAATTCAGGAGTTATACTCCCTAACAGCAGCCAGACTTTGCTGATGAATGTATTAGTTAATACGCCTACAGGTACAGCCAATGAATATTTAAATGTATCAGAAATTGTAGCGTCCAACCAGTTTGATCCAGATAGTACACCAAATAACGGAATCACGACAGAAGATGATTACAGTAGTATATCCGTAACGCCAATAATTATTAAAGCAGATCTTTCTATAGAAAAAACAATTATAGGAAATCAAAAACCAAATGTAGGCGATATTGTTTCTTTCCAAGTTAAAGTTAAAAATGACGGGCCAGGAAATGCAACAGGTGTTGAAGTAAAAGATCTATTACCATCAGGATTTACTTATCTAACACATAGTACAACAAGCGGTAACTACACATTTGCAGATGGAAAATGGAGTTTAGGTTCTATTCTCACTAATAGTGAGCAAACCTTATTGGTTTACGGTAGAGTAAAACCTGCTACAGGAACTGCAAACGAGTATTTAAATATTGCCGAGATTACTGCCAGCACATTACTCGATCCAGATAGTACACCAAATAACGGAGTTACTACAGAAGACGATTATGTGAGTATAAATGTAGATGTACAATCGGCAAATCTAAGTTTAGATAAATCGGTAAGTAATGTAAAAGCCAATGTAGATGAGGTAGTTACTTTTACAGTTCAAATTAACAATGCTGGTACTGCAATTGCAACCGGAGTAGCTATAGAGGATTTACTGCCAATTGGTTATAGTAATATTACCAATATTAGTAATGGTGGAATTTATGCTGGTTTTAGAATAACTTGGACTAATCTTGAAATTCCGCTTAGTGGTATGACCTTAACTTATCAAGCGACAGTTGGTTCTCCAGTTGGTTTAAAAGATTCTGATTACGTCAATACAGTACAAATTACAGCCAGCGATGAATTTGATCCAAACAGTACACCAGATAACGATGATGGAGATCAAAGCGAAGATGACGAAGACAATGCTTTTATCGAAATGCCAAAAACAGATATTGCCATTATAAAAACAGTAGATGCAACAGATCCAGCTATAGACGCTTTAATCAACTTTACAGTAACGGCAGACAATATAGGTGATCTAAAAGCGACAAATGTAGAAGTTCAGGATATTTTGCCAACCGGATATCAATTTGTAGCTGCATCAGCAACAGCAGGAACTTATGATGCAGGAACAGGAATCTGGAAAGTGCCATCTGTTGAGGTCAATTCAGTTCAGACATTAACCTTACAAGTAAAAGTTCTAGATCGCAAAGACTATTTAAATACCGCAAAATTATTAGGCTTAGATCAATTAGACACTAATAGTTCTAATAATCAAAGCAGTGCTACAATAGAGCCAGTTTGTCTAAAAATCAATAACGAGTTCTCTCCAAACGATGATGGTATAAACGATGTATTCTATATAGATTGTATTGCTAATTATCCAGACAATACACTAGAAGTTTATAATAGATGGGGAAAACAAGTTTATATCCGTAAAGGCTATAAAAATACTTGGGATGGAACATCTGAAACAAAAGGATCTTTAAAAGTATTACCAGTCGGAACCTATTTCTATATTCTCGATCTGGGAGACGGAACGCCAAAAACATCGGGCTGGCTATATCTAAAACGATAAGCAGAAAGTAGTAACGAAACTGAATAGTAAAATTGCTAATAACATTAATAATGATCAAAAGATATAATCAAATTATCGCTATACTTATGCTGCTTACCGCAAACCTTATTTATGCGCAGCAAGAACCGCAATACACGCAGTATATGTATAATACTTTGACTGTTAACTCTGCCTACGCAGGATCTGCAGGTCATTTGACAATTACAGGAATATACAGAACACAGTGGGTAGGTTTAGAAGGATCACCAAACACACAATCTTTTACATTAGACACTCCTGTAGGTAAAAATGTTGGATTAGGATTGTCTATTGTAAATGATGAAATAGGCCCATCAGAAGAACAATATGTAGATCTTAATTTATCCTATTCCATTAAAGCTTCAGATGAATACAAACTTTCTTTTGGAGTAAAAGGTGGGGGAAGAGTTATTAATATAGATTGGTCTAAAGGAACTTATAAAGATGGAGATCCTCAATTTCAACAAAATATTCAGAATAAATTTTTACCCGTTATAGGAGCAGGAGTTTATTTGCATAGCGAAAAAAGCTATCTAGGATTATCGATTCCTAATTTTCTAACAGATAAACGTTATGATGATGTGCAGCAGGCTTTGGCCGATGAACGTATGCATGTTTATTTAATTGGAGGCTGGGTTTTTGATCTTAGTCCAAATACAAAATTCAAGCCCGCGTTTTTAGCCAAATTTGTTACAGGTGCTCCTGTTACAGTAGATATATCAGCCAATTTTATGTTTTACGATGTATTTAGATTGGGAGCTTCTTACCGTACAGGAGATTCTTTCAGCGGTTTGGCAGGATTTCAGATTACGCCGCAGCTACAAATTGGCTATGCTTACGATTATACAACAACAGGTATTCGAAATTATTCCTCAGGAACTCACGAAATACTGCTGCGTTTTGAATTAAAATCAAAAAACAAAGGATTAAAATCGCCACGATTTTTTTAAAATAAAGAGCTATGAAAAAAATAATTACTCTTATCGGATTATTTATTGTTGTGGCTGGATTTTCGCAGACCAAAAACAAAACTGCTGATGCTCTTTTTGATAAAATGGAGTATGTAGAAGCAGCCAAAGCTTATGAATTTGCTATAAAAGGAGGAGATAATTCTAAAGAAACACTTCAAAGAGCAGGAGACTCTTATTATTTTAATAATCATATGCAGCAAGCAAACGAAAAATACCAAATGCTTATATCACAATATCCAAATGAAGTCGCACCAGAATATATCTTTCGATACGCACAAACCTTAGAAGGAATTCAGAGTTACGATTTAGCCAAAAAGTGGCTTAAAAATTTCAGTAAAAAAGCCGAAGCTGCAGATACCAGAAAAGAAAACTTTTCTTTGAAAGAAAATACAATTACCAAAATTATAAATCTAGAGCCACAATTTACACTTCAAAACCTATCAATCAATTCAGCCTATTCAGATTTTGGACCAATGTTTTATAAAGGACAGCTTTTGTATGCCACATCTATAGATTCCTCTTACGTATCTACAAGAAAATATGCTTGGAACGATCAGCCGTTTTTAAGTTTACAGCTTGGTAAAATAAGTCCTTCGCAAACCGATGTAACCTATTTGGAAAGATTTTCTAATAGTATAAATACCAAGTATCATGAAGCCTGCGTTACTTTTTCGCCAGATGAAAACACTATTTATTTTACCCGAAACAATTATAACGGTAAACTAAAAAGAGACGATAAAGGGATTAATAATCTTAAATTGTATTCGGCAACAGCAGTAGATAAAGGTGGAAAAATAAGCTGGGAAAATGTACAGGAATTACCTTTTAATAGTGACGCTTATTCTGTTGGCCAGCCCAGTGTGAGTAAAGACGGAAAGAAACTCTATTTTATTTCTGATATGCCCGGAACAATTGGAGCTACAGATATTTTTGTGGTAGATATTTTAGGAGAAAATAAATATTCGCAGCCTAAAAATCTAGGAGAAAAAATAAATACAAAAGGACGAGAGATGTTTCCGTTTATAACAGACAAAGCTTTGTATTTTGCTAGTGATGGACATTTAGGCCTTGGCGGCCTTGATGTTTTTGAAAGCACATTAAAAGATACTATTTTTAATGATCCGACTAATCTTGGAGCACCTCTAAATAGTAATAAAGATGATTTTGCCTATATCGTAAACGAAGAAACCAATCTAGGTTTTGTGTCTTCAAACCGAAAAACAGGCAAAGGAGATGATGATATTTATTCATTTGAAAGAATACCAATTTGTAAGCAGCTTATAAAAGGTTCTGTTTTTAATGAAATAAACCAAGAAAAAATACCACAGGCAACAGTGATTTTGTATTCGGCAGAAGGGATGAAATTAGACCAAACCATGTCTGGCATTAATGGAGAATATCAGTTTGACACACCAGTCGATTGTAATGCAAATTATAAAGTAGAAGCATCAAAACAAGGATTTAATCCCATTACAGTTCCTGTTGTAACCCAAAGTACTTCTGGAGAAACAATTCTCGATTTAGGAATCAAATCAACTTTAATTGTAAAAGAGAACGGAGTTTTAAAAATAAAAATTGGTATAATTTACTTTGATTTAAACAAATCTAAAGTTAGATATGATGCAGAAATAGAACTCAATAAAGTAGTTTTATTAATGAATGAATATCCAAACATGATTATAAAAATAGAAGCTCACACAGATTCTAGAGCAAACGACAATTATAATCTTATTTTATCAGACAAAAGAGCAAAAGCCACAAGAGATTATATTATCTCGCAGGGAATTGCTCCAGAACGCATAGAAAGCGCCATTGGTTACGGCGAAACACAACTTATTAATAATTGTAAAAATGGTGTTCCTTGTACAGATGAACAACATCAAGTAAACAGACGCTCTGAGTTTATTATAATTAAGATGTAAGATTTTGTTGGTAAGACTTATTTTTAAGTATTTTATCTAGTTTTGCTATTTCGAGCGAAGTCGAGAAATCACACTAAAAATTCTACAAAGATTGAAAAACAAGATTGTAGAAGCGCTAAAGTAAACAGAACCAAATTTCACACTAAATTAATTGTCAACAGTTATAGTTTTCTTTTTCTCAAAAGTCAATTTATCAATTTTTTCAAGAAATTCTGGATCAAACTCAGAGTAAGCTTTTAACCGATATTTATAATCTCTTTTGCGCATTACCAAGCGTATTTTCTGAACCATTAACCAAATAGGTTCATAGCGTTTATGGCCTAGTAAATATTGAATTTTTAGTATTGAGATTCTTCTTTGCGACAATGTTAATAATTCGATGCAAATCATCCAGTATCTAATGGGAAGATTTGAATTCTCCATTACAGTTCCTGATCGGAGACCAATTCGATTACCACAATTTTTGCATTGAAATTTTAAATCAATATTCCGAAAAGAGTGTAAGTTATGATTGCATTTTTTACAAATCAGTCCATTTTTTAGGCGTTTGTTTTTAAACTCTTCAATGCAGGTAGCTTCGTTAGGATATTTTTCGAAATACTCACGTAATTCCATTCGTATAATTTACGATTTACACGATAAATATAAATTAATTCGGCTAAGTGTAAAGCAATTGTATAAAAATAAAAAAAGGAATATTCAGTCTAGTAGATTGAATATTCCTTTTTTTATTGAATAAAAATAGAATTAAAGCTTCTCAGCTATTTCTTTTTTGTATTTGTTTAAGATAGATTTTGTCATACCTAAATTTGCTTTTGTAGCATCAACAGCAAGATAAATGAAGTATTCTCCGTTATCAGAAACATCAATAATGTGAATCTGAGAGCTAAGTGTAATCATGATATTGTCAATAGCCTGACCTTGTAAGTTTAATGCTTTAATGGCATTCATTTTTGCTTTAACCACTTCAAGATTAAAAGCAGAAGCTAATTCTGGGTCAAAATCAGCAAGAACAGATTGTGAATGGTATGACATACCGCTTTTGATTTCGGCTACAGAAACTGCAATAAAACCTGGAATGTTTGCTTTAAGATCTTCTCCAAATTGTTTTAAAAAATCAGACATAGTTTTGTATTTAAATTTGTTTTTTAAGATTGTATTCTTGTGGATTTTTGACAAAAGTAGCCATAGAATATTATTTAATTATCCGCTTAACGTACCTTTTATTTAATTTATATTCAAAATGCTGCAATTTTTAATTTACAAATGATATACGTCAGGGATTTCTGAAAATATTATTCTTTGGATTGATTTTTTTTGAGAAGAATCTTAAAAATAAATGCTTTTGAAAAAGCTGTTTAGGCAGTTTCAAAAGCATTTATTTTATAAAAGAAAATGATATTAGAAAATATAGAAAACACTCAATTGCGCTGTGCTATTTTTAAAATCAGGTTTTACAGTAGAAGAATTAAATTTACCTACATCCATTAAACCATAATAATACCTTGCTCCAATTCCTAATCCTTTTAAGGGGCTGTCTCTAAATTGATAACCAAAACCAGCTAAAGCACCCGCATCTATTTTGTCTGCAAAATTTTCAAAACCAGAGTTTTTTGCATCTTCAATCAGCATGTTGGCTTGAAAACCTAACTCGCCATAAATACCAATATTAGAATGGTATTTTAATACGATTGGAATGGCGGCGTAAGAGAGTTTAAGGTCTTTAGTAGTATCTAATAGATTATCTTTAATTTTTGCGCCTTGCGTAGAGAAAAGAAATTCCTCCTGAACAGACCAGTTCTCTGAAAGTTTAAAATTGATTATCGCTCCAGCGTGAAATCCTGCAAGACCTTCAGTATCAAAATCTGCATTAGTAAAGTTGCTGTAATTTCCTCCTGCTTTAAGACCAAAACTTAATCGCTGTGTGATGCTTCCAAAAAAGCCTTGTGCAAAAGATACCTGCGTCACAGTTATAGTAAGGCAGATTAAGAATAATTTTTTCATGTGATTTTTTTTAATTAAATATGGGACAAATGTATTGGGCTTTTTGGCGTCTGGAAAGTCCAATTAGCGGAATAAATTGGTCAAAAAGTCGTATTTTGGATAAAAAAGGATATTTTTGATTGAAATTATTAGACAATAAGAAGAATGATCCCATTTGTATTTGAAGAAAAGTTAACATCAGAAAATCATAATGATATAATGATGTTATTTGATAAACCCGTTTTTCAGTCTTTAGCGCATCCTGTAAAATTAGACGTTACGATATGTGTTATTTGTCTGAATGGACAGATGAAGGGATCGTCTAATATGCGTCATTTTGAAACAGAACAGTCTTGTCTTTTAATTCTTCTAGCAGAACATACTATAACTATTGATAGTGTAAGTGACGATTTTTCGGGGCTTTTTATTATCATGACTAGAAAGTTTGCAGATACTTTGGATATAGAAGAACGGCTTCCTGTTTTTTTAGCCTTGCATAAAAATCCTTGTATTCCTTTAAATGAGAATGAATTAATTAGTTTGAAAGGGTATTTTAATATGGTTCATCGAGTATTGTATGAAATACACAATCCATTTGCCGAAAAAATTGTAAGGCATCTTACCAAAGCATTTTTTTATGCACTGAGTTATAACATTCATCAAATCAGCCAATATAATAATGAAGGAAAAAAATCAAGACAGGAAGAAATGGTCGGGAAGTTTCTCAACGATGTGCGAGACAATTTTAAGGTAGAAAGAGGTATAGAATTTTATGCAGCTAAACTATATGTAACGCCAAAATACCTTTCTAAAGTGGTAAAAGAGCATAACGGTTTATCGGCCAAAAAATGGATTGAAGATTATGTAGTCTGGGAAGCCAAAGCATTATTAAAATCTACAGATAGGACTATTCAGCAGATAAGTGAAGAATTAAATTTTCCTTCGCAATCTTTTTTCGGTAAATTTTTCAAGCGATCAGCGGGTTTGTCTCCTTTTGAGTATCGAAAGAGTTAGAGTTTTTCAATATTCGCAGAATTGAAATATTTCTATGCAGAGCTAATTTTTTCACAAAAAGAAAACTTTAAGTTTAAAAATAGGAATTTACATATTTTAAAGCCAAGGATTACTATTTTTGATTTTACAACTATTAACTGACCAAAATTATGACCTATAGAGTTTTTAAAATACGTGGAATAATTATTTATAAATTACTTTGTTCTTTTTTCCTGCTTGGTTTTTATACAGGAAGTGCTCAAATTCAGTCAAATTCAGTAAAGAGCCCAGATGCTAAAATAAAAGTAGAGCTATCTTTAATTGGAGGTAAACCTGTCTACACAGTTTTCTATAATGGAAAAATATTTATCGAAAAATCACCACTTGGACTAAAAACAAATGTTGGAGATTTTACTGAGGGTTTGGAATTGAGTAGTAAAGTAATAGAAAATAAGATTGAAGAAATCTACGAGCTGCCTAATATCAAACAAAGCAAAGTTCATTATACGGCAAATGAGACTTCTCTTTCTTTTACCAAAGACAAGAAGCCCGCAATCGACATAATTTTCAGAGTCAGTAATACAGACGTGGCTTTTAAATATAAAATTTATCCGCAGAATAATACACTTTCGGCTGTTGTAAAAGAAGAAGTATCCGGTTTCGTATTACCTGAAGGATCCACTTCTTTTGTTTCCGCTCAAAGCGATGCAATGACTGGTTATGCCAGAACAATGCCTAGTTATGAAATTCCTTATACAGTAGATGTACCAATGGGAGAAAATGGAAAAGGCAATGGTTTTACTTTTCCCTGTCTTTTTAAATTGAATGAGGGTAAAGGCTGGGTTTTAATTTCAGAAACAGGAGTAGACAGCCGTTATTGTGCCAGTAAATTAATCGGTCGTCCAAAAGGTCTTTATACGATTGGTTTTCCAATGGATGGAGAAAATAATGGAAATGGTTCATCATCACCAGGAATTGCACTTCCCGGCGAAACACCTTGGCGTACTATTACAGTTGGAGAAACTTTAGCGCCAATAGTAGAAACGACTGTTCCTTTCGACTTAGTTAAACCTTATTATAAAGCTTCGCAGCAATATGAATATACCAAAGGTACATGGAGCTGGATTATGGGTATGGATCAAAGTATGAATTATGATGAACAGGTGAGGTATGTCGATTTTAGTACAGAGTTAGGTTATAAAACTCTTTTAGTTGATGCTCTTTGGGATACGCAGGTAGGGCGGGATAAAATAGAAGATTTATCAAAATATGCTGCGGCGAAAGGTGTTAGTTTGTATTTGTGGTATAATTCCAATGGAAATTGGAATGACGCACCGCAAACACCTAGAGGTATTATGAATAATACTATTGCCAGACGTAAAGAGATGGCTTGGATGAAAAAAAATGGTATTAAAGGAATCAAAGTTGACTTTTTTGGAGGTGACAAACAAGAAACAATGAAGCTGTATGAAGATATTTTATATGATGCCAATGATTATGGAATTCTTGTCATTTTTCATGGAACAACTCTGCCTCGCGGATGGGAAAGAATGTATCCTAATTATGCTTCAAGTGAAGCAGTTTTAGCCAGTGAGAATTTATTTTTCACTCAGGAAAGCTGTGACAAGGAATCCTTTAGCGCAACACTGCATACTTTTATCCGTAATACTGTGGGAAGTATGGATTTTGGAGGAAGTGCACTGAATCAATTTTATAACGATAAAAATACTCCTGGCAAAGGATCTAAGCGTATGACCTCTGATGTGTATGCTTTAGCAACGGCTGTGCTGTTTCAAAGCGGCGTTCAACATTTTGCACTCGCTCCAAATAACTTAACGGATGCTCCAAAATGGGCTGTTGATTTTATGAAGGAAGTCCCAACTACTTGGGATGAAGTGCGTTTTATTGACGGTTATCCGGGAAAATATGCAGTATTAGCACGCCGTAAAGGAAATAAATGGTACATCGCAGGAATAAACGCTCAGAAAGAAAGCATTAAAACAAAAGTAAAATTAGCTATGATTCCTGCAGGTGAGAAGTTAAAGAAATATAGTGATAATAAACAGCTAAAAGGCTCAGTGAGCGATTTAATTCAAGAAAAAAATCAAGAAATAGAATTGTTAATACCTTATAACGGAGCTGTTCTTATTACGAACTAGACTTTTACATCTGCAAAAGATGACGATACTAATTATTAAAATCTACCGATATGACCATGCAGCAGATTAGCGAAGAATTAAATTTTCCTTCGCAATCTTTTTTTGGTAAATTTTTTAAGCGATCCGCGGGTTTGTCTCCTTTTGAGTACCGAAAGAGTTAATTAGGCTTTGAAATTCAATTGTGCTTAAAATCAGGTAATTGTACGTGATTAAATAAAGAGTTAAATATCTAATTTTGAATCAGTTATAATTGGTTATAGTTTTAAAAATAAAAACTAATTATCATATACAATATTCTATTAACTGATTTCGGATATAGTATTTCGGATAAGTTATAGAGAGTAAATACAATAGTTTTAGATTACTTCACTAAAACTAAGAGATTCAATAGTGATCTCATTTATAAGCCGTTATAATTTTTTGAGGCAGAAACAATTTGTGTACAATTAAAAATAGATGTTATGCAAAGTACTTTTAGAATTTTCAAACGCAGTGATTTTCGTAATTATATCTTAAGTAGTAATTTTTCTAGACCAATTAAGATTATTCAGAACCATCACACCTGGTTGCCAGACTTTCCAAATCAATCAACAGGAGATCAATTTTTTGATGAATCCCAATTCGAGAGTTATCGTAAGTTAGGTTATCATTCAATTGAGAAAATTTCACAATTATAAGTAGCAAAATTAAAAAATAACAAGTGATAGATCAATGATTAACACTCAAATAACGTCTTAAAAATTTCTAGAGATATAGAATTTTAAGCTAACTTTTTAAAATTTAATATTATGAAACCAATCATATTTATTCCTGGTATTCAAGCAACCAGTTTAGTTAATAGTAATACTTTCGATTTTGATTATATTTGGAATGCTTATGATACCTTAAGTTCTTCGCTAGGTACAGCAATTACAGGACCTTATATAAAAGAAAACCTGCAATTAAATCCAATTTACGATCAAGGAATTGAAACTATTATTGAGCGCAATCATATAGCAAGATTACCTTATGAGAATTCTATAATAAAGCTAAAAAACAAGTTAAAAGATTCTCCAGCGCATAAGGATACTCCAATTTATTTGTTTGGTTATGATTGGCGTATGTCAAACATGGAAAGTGCCAAAAGACTAAAGTTGTATGTAGAATATCTCCGTAACAAATTGCAAGGCCAGAATATAGAGGGATTTCGATTTATAACTCATAGTATGGGAGGTTTGGTTTTGAGTTGTTATTTAAATCAGCTAAATGAAGATTATTCTGGTATTGATAAAATAGTAATGAACGCTCCGCCTTTTATGGGTTCGCCATATGCAATGGTTCATATGATCAAAGGAGACGGAGGATTAAGAAGTATCTTAAACTGGGTAATTGGCAGAAATGAAGATATGCGTAAGGTCATACGTACGTATCCTGGTGTTTATGAATTACTTCCATTTTATCCTAATGCGATGATTTATAAAAGCGATCAGCAACCATTAAATTTACTAGAAAAAGAATATTGGCAAAGTAATATTTATGATGATATTCCAGCAATTTTTGATGCTAGGTTAGATTTGTTGAAAAAGTTTCGCTCAACAACAGGACTGAAAAATTTATCAGATCTACCTCAAAATGTAAAAGATAAAATAGTGATTGTGGTAGGTGAAAAAGATGACACTTATACCCAATTATTAGTTGACAAAACTAAGTTTGGCACAAAGAATTTGGTTGACTTAAATTCTCTGAAAAAAGGCATTGATTCTGGCGATGGTACCGTGCCGTTTAAGAGTTCTTCGATTTATGCAAAAGAAATCACAACTCTAGCTGTAAAAAAAGAAAAATTCTTCGATCAAATTAGTAACAATCTAGATTTTCACGGTCTATTCTTAAATGACAGCCGTGTTCAAAACATTATTGAACGCTTTCTTCTTGACAAAGAAAATGACATGAACGGCTTAAAAAATTGGTGGGATGTACCAAATCTCAGTGTTAGAAAAGTTTAAGTTTTATGGCGTAAAGATATGCAGCGTCAAATTGCTGGTCAAAACTAAGACTTTCTTCAGCTAAGTTGAATTTTAGAACTTAAGGCCTTGTTTATTTTTGCTGATTTTAAATAAAAAAAGGCAGAAAAATATAAATTTTCCTGCCTTTTGTGGAGTCGCCGGGAATCGAACCCGGGTCCAAACAAGCAACTAAAGAGCTTTCTACGCGTTTATTTCCTGATTGGATTTTCGATGTTGAGCTAGGTCAGGAACAACCACTCAACACTTATCTTCTTAATTTCGAAATCCACCCGAAGCTCATGGAAATCTAGGTCTATTTTTACGGTTCTCCTAAACTGACCGCCACAAACCAAGGCTTTCAAGGAGAATCCAGCTTCCCTATCTGATAGGGACGTGGCTAATCTTACTATAATTCAGATTATGCAGCTAAAGCGTAGTTATTTTCGCCGTGTAAAATTGTAAGATCTTATATTTACGAGCAAGGTCTCAATGCTCGACGTGCTTACTTTTCAATTCGACTTGCTGTCAAAACCAGTCGACCCCAAAAATGAGTTTGCAAATTTATACTATTTGAAGTTACTATTTGAATAAATTTTACAGAAAAATTCTTTTATTCTTCTTCCTTAAAATTAAACGGATAATCGCCAAAAATAGGAGCTAGTTTACGAACCGCATAAGTTTTTGTTGTCATTTTGTTAGACAATGCAATAATTGTAACATGTTCTTTCATCAAAGTGATGTAAGATGAGGTATTGCCATGCCACCAGCCGTTATGGAAATAGAAATTCTGACCCGTTTCCCAATTAATCATTCTAATTCCTAATCCGTAATTTTTAGTTCCTTTACGCTCATTGCTGTAACCTGTATACACTTGTTTTAATAATTCAGGTTTTAAAAAATCGGGAGAATTTCTACCTCTGTCAAATTTTAAAAGATCTCGTGCAGTCGAAAAAACATTTTTGTCTCCATAAACATTATCCAAATAGTCAAAACCAATTTCTGCGCCATTACCTTTATAAGAAGGAACAATTGTTTTCTTCTCTTTATCATCATCAAAAATATAGGTATGTGTCATACCTAAAGGTTTAAAAATCATTTCAGCCATTGCTTCTTTGTATTTTAAGCCCGTAATTTTTTCGATAATAAGTGCCAGCATAGCATAATTAGTATTGCAATAACTAAAACGTGTTCCAGTTGTTGATTCTAAACCAATGTTTTTTGTTGCCAGGATATCTAAGATGTCATTATTTGTAAGCTGGTTATGTCTGTCCCAAACCGATTTGTCATGGTCTGTAAAATAAGCATAATTACGCATTCCAGTACGATGGCTTAATAACATTCTAATAGTACATTCTTCGTAAGGAAATGTTTTTAAAATCGTATTTACTTTTTGATCTAAATCTAGTTTACCAGCATTTACCAATTTTAAAACTGCCGTAGCAGTCAAAACTTTACTTACAGAAGCAATTTGTACCGGAGTTTCTGCCGTTATTTTAGTTCCTTCATTTTTATTTGCGAAACCATTGTAGCGTTCAAAAATAATTTGACCGTTTCGCGCTACCAAGAAACTTCCGTTCATGGTATTATTAGGCCAATTTTTATTGTAAAAGTGATTTATTCTTCCCACAACAGAGTTGATATAAGCCTGAGAAATTTTTGGTTCAGGACCTAACGGTTTCATTTTGGGTAAAGTATCTTCGACTGTTGGAGTAGCGGCTGTAGTTTCTGTTTTTTTTGCTTTTCCACAAGAACTTAAAACTAGTATAGAGAAAAGTATTTGTGGTATCTTTGTTTTTTTAAGGAGGCTCATTTTCATCGTTCTTTAAAAACAAATATATAGAATTCAATACTTTCGTTTTCTCTTTTTTTATTTAGCATGAGAATGTTTTTAACAAAAAATTAACACGATTTTCTCTTAGTCGATTGTATGTCAGCTTTTAACGATTTATAATCATTTAAAATAAGGAAACAACAACAAAAATTTAACTTTATTTGTTATATTTGAAACAAATAGAGTATAAAAAGTTATATTAATATTTAAGTTAATCTGATATAAATGAAATTTGGAATTATAAAAGAAAGAAAAAACCCACCAGACAGACGTGTGGTGTTTGCACCAAATGAACTTGCAAAATTAAAACAACAATATCATGACGCTTCTGTTGAGGTAGAAAGTTCTGATATTCGTGTTTTTTCGGACATTCAATATAAAAGTATGGGAATTACTATTACAGATGACGTTTCTGGTTGTGATGTTCTATTTGGAGTGAAAGAAGTTCCCGTTGAAAATTTAATTCCGAATAAAGCGTATTTCTTTTTTTCGCATACTATAAAGAAACAGCCTTATAATCAAAAGCTGTTAAAAGCTATTTTGGAAAAAAATATTGATTTATACGATCACGAAACTATTGTTGATGCTCTTGATCGACGATTAATTGGTTTTGGTAAATATGCCGGAATGGTTGGAGTTTATAATGGTATTCGTGCTTTCGGAATAAAATTTGAACTTTTTAAACTTCCAAAAGCAGAAACTCTTGCAGGGAAAGATGCATTGATTATGCATTTAAAACGTACTACATTACCGCCTTTAAAATTTGTAATTACAGGAACGGGTAAGGTAGGAAGCGGTGCCAAAGAAATTCTCGATGCTATAAAAGTAAAAGAAATCACGGTTGAGAATTATTTGACTAAAAATTATACGCAGCCAACATACGTTCAGCTAGATGTTTTAGAGTATAATAAACGAATTGACGGACAGGTTTTAGATTTTAAAGATTTTGTTGATCATCCTGAAGCTTATGTTTCTGATTTTGAGAAATTCACAAAAGTTACTGATATTTATTTCGCAGGTCATTTTTATGCCAGCGAAGCTCCGATGATTTTGACTCGCGAAATGTTGAATGCCAGCGATTGTAAAATAAAAGTCGTTGCCGATATTTCTTGCGATGTAAATGGTCCAATTGCATCGACTTTACGTTCTTCGACTATTGCTGAACCTATATATGGATATTGGCCTTTAGAAAATAAAGAGGTTGATGTTTTTCATCCGGCTGCAATTGTGGTGATGGCGGTTGATAATCTTCCTTGCGAAATTCCAAAAGACGCCAGCGAAGGTTTTGGTGAGCAATTTATGGAACACGTAATTCCTGCCTTTTTTAATGGTGATAAAGACGGAATCCTAAAACGCGCAAAAATGACCGAAAACGGAAAATTGACTCCAAGATTTAGCTATTTGCAGGATTATGTGGATGGTAAATAATTATGAGTTATAAATTATGAGTTATAAAATAAAGAAACCTGCAATAGTAAAATTGCAGGTTTTTTTATTTTTTGTCATTTCTGTAAAGGTTACTTATTTCGGTAACAAAATTGAGATATATTATTCTGCTATTTTTATTTTAAAGGCTCTATTTGTCATTTCGACGAAGGAGAAATCTCCACAAGTAACTCTGCAACGAAAATCAAGTCTTTGTAGAGCTTCTCGCGAAGATTTCTACTTCGTCGAAATGACAAGATTGTGGAAAATGGGTGCGAAATATTCGTTACCGAAATAAGTAACCTTTACAGAAATGACAAGCAGAGATCAATTATTAATTATCAAAGACAACTCATAATTCATAACTTATAACTCATAATTAAGTTTAAACCATTTCCTCAGGCTTAACCCATGCATCAAAATCTTCTGCGGTAACGTAGCCTAAACGAACAGCTTCGTCTTTTAGAGTTGTTCCGTTTTTGTGAGCAGTTTGAGCAATTTCAGCTGCTTTATAGTAACCTATTTTAGTATTTAAAGCCGTAACTAACATTAGTGAATTATCTACTAATTCTTTAATGCGTTTGTAATTAGGTTCAATACCTTGTGCACAATGTTCGTCGAAAGAAACACAAGCGTCTCCTAATAAGCGTGCCGATTGAAGAAAATTAGCTGCCATTACAGGTTTAAAAACATTCAATTCGTAATGTCCCTGCATGCCGCCAACCGCAATTGCCATATCGTTTCCAATTACCTGAGCGCAAACCATTGTCAAAGCTTCACATTGTGTTGGATTTACTTTTCCAGGCATAATCGATGATCCTGGTTCGTTTTCTGGAATATGGATTTCGCCAATACCAGAACGTGGTCCAGAAGCAAGCATTCTAATATCGTTGGCAATTTTGTTTAAAGAAACAGCTAATTGTTTTAATGCTCCATGAGTTTCTACAATTGCATCGTGCGCTGCTAAGGCTTCAAATTTATTTTCTGCAGTAATAAAAGGATGTTTGGTAAATTCTGCAATATATTGAGCAACTTTTACATCGTAACCTTTTGGAGTATTAAGTCCAGTTCCAACAGCAGTTCCGCCCAAAGCGATTTCAGATAAATGCGCCAAAGTATTTTTTAAAGCTTTTAAGCCGAAATTTAATTGAGCAGCGTAGCCTGAAATTTCTTGTCCCAATGTAAGCGGTGTAGCATCCATAAGGTGTGTACGGCCAATTTTTACAACTTCTTTAAATTCGGTTGCTTTAGCAAGTAAAGTATCGCGTAATTTTTCTACTCCCGGAATGGTAGTTTCTACAACCATTTTGTAAGCTGCAATGTGCATTCCGGTTGGGAACGTATCATTTGAGGATTGAGATTTATTAACGTCGTCATTGGCTTTTATAAATTGTTCGCCTTCGCCAATTTCAAATCCTTTAAGAACTTGTGCGCGGTTTGCTACAACTTCGTTTACGTTCATATTACTTTGTGTTCCTGAACCTGTCTGCCAGATTACTAACGGAAACTGATCGTCTAGCTTTCCTGCCAATATTTCGTCGCAGACTGCAGCAATAGCATCTCTTTTTTCGATTGGTAAAACGCCCAAATCGTAGTTGGCATACGCAGCCGCTTTTTTTAGATACGCAAAACCTTCTATAATTTCTTTTGGCATTGAAGCCGATGCTCCAATTTTAAAATTATTTCTTGAACGTTCTGTTTGTGCACCCCAATATTTATCGGCTGGGACTTGAACTTCGCCCATGGTGTCTTTTTCGATTCTGTATTTCATTTTTTTGAATGTAAAATAGGTTTTGTAAAATGTATAGTGTTTCCTTTTTTGCCTAATCTTTTAATTTAAAACTGATTTTCTACTGAAAACGAGAGATCTAGCCCTGATGGAAGCGGTATCCTTTTTCTGGCTTCTTTAGCCAGGAAAAGATATAGCGTACAGCAGGAATCAGCTCCTGAAAAACATGAGATTTCTTGTTATTTTGCCGCTTTCAAATAAAATTTAAAAAGGTTCAAATAAAAGCTTATTTAAAATGAGTATAAATATAGTTATAATTGTCTTTTTACGAAAATTGATTTGGTTTTTATTGCCGAGAAAAAATATAAAACCTACATTTGTGCTTACATTCAAAAATTCCGGAAAACATGTTTGAATTTTCACAGTACTTAGGCTTTTTACTTTTCTTAACCATACTAACTATAGGGTTTTGGTTGATGTTTTTCTTAGTTGGTTTCGTATCTTATTGGGTTACGGGAGCAAGCTGGGAAATGTTCAAAGAAATGAGAGCAAAAAAGAAAGAAGAACAATCGATTTAACAATAAATTGATTTCAAAAAAAAAAGGATCCCTAAAAGGATCCTTTTTTTTTTGAAATCAATTAAATTCCAATTTTTTTAAATTCCAAATTCCAAAAAAAAATCAAATCCTAATCTTAAAATAAAATTCCAATAAAAAAATTCCAAATTCCAATTTTATAAAGCTAACAGAGCCTTACAATTGAAATTTGGAATTTTAAAAATATTGGAATTCCCTCTAAATATTGGAATTTGGAATTTTAAAAGATTGGAATTTAAGAAATATTATCCCGGAAATTCTCCACCGCCATCATTTCCACCATCATTTTTAGGTGCATTTTTATCTCTATCGCTTTTCGCTTTGTTGAAACGGTACGTGAAAGATAAATTGAACTGACGTTTACGGAATTGCATTTCGCCATATGAAGTTTGGTTTTCAAGATAAGTATATGATTTCATAATTCTTGAATTGAAAACGTCGCTAATATTAAATGCAATTGTAGCTTTGTCTTTTAATACATCTTTGCTTAAAGAAGTATTCATACCAAATTGTCCTAAGTTTTTACCTTGAGCTGTTTTTTGAGATCCGTTGTACATACCACTCAACTGCCAGTCGATTTTGTATGGTAAAGTTACTTTTGAGCTAATTCTTGCAAACCATGTGTTGGCTTGATTGTCAAGATTTTGAACTACAAGATTACCGTTATTGTCTGTATAAGTATTATCTCCAGTTGTTTTTACATTGTAAAAATTGAAGTTACTGTTTAATCTCCATACTTTAAAAGGTGTGTAGTTTAAGGTAAACTCAAAACCAAATTTCTGCTCTTTTCCTAAGTTAATTGGACGGCTTAAAATAACTGGAATTCCGTTTACTTCATCACCTGTAGGAGATCTTACAAAGCTGAAAACATCTTTAGTATCTTCAAAATAAGCAGAAGTATTAAACGTAACTTTGTCCCAGCGTTTGATATATCCAATATCGTATTTATCGGTAAGAGATGGATCTAAGTCTGGATTTCCTTGAAAAATATTAATGTTACTTGAATAATTTACCGCAGGATTCATAAAACGTCCTCTAGGTCTAGTTAGACGTTTACTGTAACTTGCTGTAAAATTACTTTGATCTGAAATTTCGTAACTAATAAAAGCACTTGGAAATAAGTTGTTGTACTTTTTGGTATTAAAATCGCTGTTGTCTAATAAGTTTACTTGAATATTAGTGTCTTCCCAACGCAATCCGAATAAATAAGAGAATTTATTTACTTTGAAACCATATTGTGTATAGATTGCATTGATATTTTCTTTGTATTCTAAAGTATTTGATAAGTTTGGATCTTTTGCACCAGTTTCGTCTGTAACGAAATATTCGTTGTTTAAGTCTCCAAAACTTCCTTTATAACCTGCTTCAAATTGGCTTCCTTTTCCTAATGGCAATACATAATCTGCTTGTAACAATACTTGTTTTTGTACTTGATTGTTTAGCGTAGTATTAAAGTTAGGAGAAGCATCTATGATACTGTTACTGTCATCTGTATTTCTAGAAATAGAAAGATCGGCAGTAAGTTTGTGTCCTTTATCGTTGAAGTTTTTAATCAAGTTTGAAGTATACTCAACATTTTCACTGCCCGTATCTCCGTTGTTTAAGCGGTAAGATGTACCTGTGTAATTGTGAGCAGCATCAAAATTAGTATAGTTGATTAAGTCTCTTGTATCACCCGAATTGTTTTGGTAATTAATAGCATTTGTCCAAAAAGTATTTGGAGCCACAGTCCATTCAATACCAGCTCTTCCGTTAAAACCGTCAGAAGTTCTTTTAGTATCACGATCTTCATCTAAAAAGCTAGAAGTAGTTCCGTCATTATTAAAATACTGAGAATTTGTTTTTCCAGCACCTTCACTTGTTCTGTGGTTGTAGCCAAGAGTAGTAAAGTAGTTTAATTTTTCTGTTTTATAATTTAAGTTAGCACTTAAACCATATGTTTCAGGAAGACCAGTTGAGGCAATAAAAGTTCCGTTAAGACCTTGGTTTTTACCTTTTTTAAGGATGATATTAATTAATCCTGAACCTCCTTCTGCATCATAACGTGCAGATGGATTGGTGATAACTTCTACTTTGTCAATTGCATCAGCAGGAAGTTGTCTTAAAGCTTCGGCAATGTTTATAGCGTTTGAAGGTCTTCCATCAATTAAAATTCTGATATTGTCACTTCCTCTTAAGCTTACATTTCCTTCGGTATCAACAGAAACAGATGGAACGTTGTCTAAAACGTCACTTACTGTACCACCTTTTACCATCATATCTTGACCAACATTGTAAACTTTTTTATCCAGTTTTATTTCTACTGTTGATTTTTCAGCGCGAACTACAACTTCATTTAATTGCGCTGCATCTTCAGAAAGATTAACAACACCTAAATTAGTGTCGTCTTGAATACTTTTTTGTTTGATCTCAATTGATTTAAAAGAAATAAATTCAATTTTTATATCGTAAATTCCCGGTGTAACAGGAATTTCAAATTCTCCTTTAGGATTAGTACTGGCGCTTGCAACGACTTTTGTGTCATTTGGAGCCATCATAGAGATAATAGCATATTCAAGAGGTTGTTTAGTAACCTTTTCGAAAACTTTTCCTGTAACTTTTACTTTGTTTCTAGCAGGAGGAGCTTGTTGTGCATAATTGTAAAAACTTGTAAAAAAGAGTACAAGCATTACAGCAATTTTCATTTTTTTCATTATGTTTTTGGTTTCATTTTCTTTTTAGACGGCAAAAGTAGCTTTTGGTTTAAAGATATGAATCATAAAATAATGTTAATTTAGCTTTTTGGCTTAACTTAGAAAAGAAGCAACAAGATCCATGTCTCTTCCAATGATAGCTTTTCCGTCTTTTATAACAATCGGACGTTCTATTAAAATAGGGTTATCTATCATTGCCTCAATGATTTCGTCGTTGTTTAATGTTTTTGATTTGTAATTTTCTGTCCAGATTTTTTCTTTGGTTCTAACCAATTGAATAGGTTCTAAATTTAATTGCTTAAGTAAGTTTTTTAGTTCATCAAAAGAAGGAGTGTCTGTTAAATAAGGAATAATTTCATATTCTTGATTGGTCTGTTCAACAAAAGCCAGACAGTTTCTTGATTTTCCACAGCGTGGATTATGGTAAATTTGTATCATTTTGTTATATTTTAACTGTTTTAGGATTGATAAAATAAAAAATAGGTATTTTAGCAATACCAAAAGTAAGATTTACTTATTGAATTGAATTCTCATTTTTTTTAAATTTTATACATATGTTTTTAGAACAAGGAATTAAGACTGAAAATGCTTTTTGGAAATACCTTTTAGGTTCAGTTTTTATTATTACAGCTTCATTTGTTGGTCAGATTCCCTTTTCTGTGGCTGTTCTTTATAAAAGTTTTAAAGATAAAATCGCTCCAAAAGATAATGCGGCTGTAATGAATATGTTTGAGCCCAATATTACTTTGTTTTTAGTAATGATTTCCTTTGCCTTTGCCTTTGCAGGAATATATTTTGTGGTGAAATATTTGCACAATCAAACCCTTTTGTCTCTTACTACTTCTCGAAGCAAAATAGATTGGAGACGTATTGGTTTTTCTTTTGCCTTATGGTCCTTTTTCTCCTTCTTGAGTTTTCTGTTTGTTTACTTTAAATCTCCAGATAATTTTATTTGGAATTTTAAACTCGTTCCTTTTCTAATTTTAGTTGTTTTAGGGTGTATTTTGATACCAATTCAAACTAGTACTGAAGAATATGTATTTAGAGGTTATTTGATGCAGGGATTTGCTAATTTGGCTAAAAACAGATGGTTACCGCTCTTAATGACTTCGCTTATTTTTGGTTCTATGCACGTTTTTAATCCAGAAGTGGCTAAAATGGGATATATTATTATGATTTATTATATAGGAACTGGCTTTTTCTTAGGTATTATTACACTTATGGATGAAGGTATGGAATTGGCTTTAGGATTTCATGCTAGTAATAATTTAATTGGAGCTTTGTTAGTTACTTCAGATTGGTCTGTTTTTCAGACACATTCTATTTTTAAAGATATGTCTGAGCCGTCAGCAGGTTTAGATGTTATATTACCGGTTGTAATTGTTTATCCAATTCTGATTTTTATTTTTAGTAAAAAATACAATTGGACGAATTGGAAGGAGAAATTAACGGGTAAAATTAATGCTGTAGAATATTTAAATTAATACGATCATGTTAAACTTAACACATAAAAATGTCCATAATTATTTTAAACTCAACGGTTATCACTTAAGCGGAAAACAACTGAGCCAAATGGGTTATAGTTACATCAAAGAAGGAGATGTATACGAGCGCTCAATTGGGGAGTTTTTATTGGATTGGTTTGATGATAAAGACTTTATCGAGATGACAACTTCTGGTACAACAGGTCTTCCTAAATTGGTTCG
Source organism: Flavobacterium sp. MC2016-06 (assembly GCF_009711165.2). GTDB lineage: Bacteria > Bacteroidota > Bacteroidia > Flavobacteriales > Flavobacteriaceae > Flavobacterium. Next base: position 28,442 of record NZ_WMID02000003.1, read on the forward strand.
TTTAGAAAAACAAGCCATGATTCAGTCTGCGTTGGCAACAGGAGATTTTTTTAAATTAGAGCCTGGTAATAAAGCCTTGCTTTGTCTGCCAGTTCAGTTTATTGCTGGTAAAATGATGTTGGTACGCAGTTTTATTTTAGGATTAGAGCTAGATGTTGTTTCGCCAAGCGTTGAACCTTTGGCTTTAAATAAAAAAGAATATGATTTTGTGGCAATGGTGCCACTGCAAGTTCAAAATTCGATTAAAGCCTTAAAAAAGGTAAAGAAATTAATTATTGGCGGTGCTAAAATAGACAGTGCTCTCGAAGAAAAACTTCTACCGTTAAAGTCGGAGATTTACGAAACTTACGGAATGACCGAAACTATTACGCATATTGCTGCAAAGAGAGTAGGAGAGCGTGCATTTTCAATTTTACCCAATGTCAAAATTGCAAAAGATAAACGCGATTGTTTGGTAATTTCTGTAGCTTCTATTTCTGACAAACCTATTGTTACGAATGATTTAATTGAATTAATAAACGATAATCAGTTTGTATTTTTAGGCCGAATTGATAATGTAATTAATAGTGGAGGAGTAAAGTTAATTCCAGAACAAATTGAAGCTAAACTTACAGGAAAAATAAATACTAGATTTTTTGTAACGGGCGTGCCTGATTCTGTTTTGGGTGAAAAATTAATTTTGGTAATTGAAGGTGAAAAGCTGGATTTTGCTCCTGATTTTTTTGATGTTTTAGGAAAGTTCGAAAAACCAAAAGAAATTGTTTTTGTTCCAAAATTCAAAGAAAACGAAAATGGTAAACTGCTTCGTAAATCTAGTTTAGTAGTTTAAAAACATAAAATTTACAATTAATAAAAGCCTTTAGATTTATTTTCTAAAGGCTTTTTTGTTTTTTTTAATTAGTAGATACGGTTTAATGATGTTGATAATCAAATATTTAAATATTGTAATTTCAGAAAGAAATCATGTAAGCAGTTCGTTTTATTGTAAGGTAAATTTGTCAAACTTATTACAGCCAATGAATTTTATGAAGACATTTAAATTATATTCTTACTTAAAAGAGGTTTTGAGGCTGGTAGATTTTAAAAAGGATAAAAATTATAAACTATTACTAAGATGAAAAACTCAAAAGAATCAAATCAAGATCATTATGACGAAAAGCAAAAAGATTTAGAGTTGAATAAATCTAATGCTGACAATCAATTTTTGACAACAAATCAAGGAGTAAAGATTAACGATAATAATAATTCTCTAAAAGCAGGTGAAAGAGGAGGCTCTTTACTTGAAGATTTTATTTTAAGAGAAAAAATAACGCACTTTGATCACGAACGTATTCCAGAACGAATTGTACATGCTAGAGGTTCTGCAGCGCATGGTTATTTTGAACTTTATAAGTCTATGGAGCAATATACCAAAGCAGAGTTCTTGAATGATACCAATATAAAAACACCCGTTTTTGTTCGATTTTCGACTGTTGCAGGATCGAAAGGTTCTACAGATTTAGCACGTGATGTTCGTGGTTTTTCAGTTAAATTTTATACACAGCAGGGAAACTATGATTTGGTAGGAAATAATATGCCTGTATTTTTTATTCAGGATGCTATGAAATTTCCTGATCTTATACATGCAGTTAAGCCTGAACCACACAATGAAATGCCTCAAGCAGGATCTGCACATGATACTTTTTGGGATTTTATTTCTTTAATGCCAGAGTCTATGCACATGATTATGTGGGCGATGAGCGATCGAGCTATTCCAAGAAGTTTACGAATGATGGAGGGTTTTGGCGTACATACGTTTAGATTTGTCAATACAAAAAATGAATCTCATTTTGTTAAATTTCATTGGAAACCAAAATTAGGTACTCACGGTGTTGTATGGGACGAGGCACAAAAAATTTCAGGTAAAAACTCCGATTTTCATAAACAAGATTTATGGGAAGCAATTGAAAATGGTAATTTCCCAGAATGGGAATTAGGTGTACAGCTTATTCCTGAAGCCGATGAACATAAATATGATTTTGATTTATTAGATCCAACAAAATTGGTTCCAGAAGAATTAGTTCCTGTAATGATTATTGGAAAAATGGTTTTGAATAAAAACCCTGATAATTTCTTTGCAGAAACAGAACAGGTTGCTTTTCATCCCGGACATGTTGTGCCAGGTATTGATTTTACAAATGATCCTTTATTACAAGGAAGATTGTTTTCTTATACCGATACACAGCTGTCAAGATTAGGAAGTCCTAATTTTCATGAAATTCCAATTAACAGAACTGTTGCGCCAATGCACAATAATCAGCGTGACGGGCATATGCGTCAAGAAGTAAATACAGGACGCGTAGCGTATCATCCTAATTCATTAGGCGGAGGCTGTCCTTTTCAGGCAAAAATAGATCAAGGTGGTTTTGTGAGTTTTAATGAACGAATAGACGCTCAAAAAGTCCGAGAAAGAAGTACTAGTTTTGCAGATCATTTTAGCCAGGCAACCCTTTTTTACAACAGTCAGACTCCAATAGAACAAAATCATATCATCAAAGCATTACGCTTTGAATTAGGAAAGGTAGAAACTCTTGCTATTCGAGAGAGAACATTAGGACTTCTTTCTAAAATAGATACAACTCTTGCAGTAAAAGTAGCAAAAGGTTTGGGTATTACTGTACCTTCTACTTTAGAAAAACCGATTAATCATGGAGTTGGAGCAGATGCCAATGACAAGCAGGAACCAACAAATGTAAAACAAGCCATTAAAAGTTCGGATGCTTTGAGCATGCTAAAAAACAAAACACTTTCTGATACAATAGCCACAAGACAAGTTGCATTTTTATGTGCAGACGGCGTAAATGGCAGTTCTGTAGATAGAATGAAAAAAGCCTTAGAAAGTGCAGGAGCAGGAGTCAAAATTATTGCACCTCATTTAGGGACAATCGTATCTGAAGAGGGAAATGAAATTAAGGTAGACCAAAGTTATCTTATTGCAGCCTCAGTACTTTTTGACGCTGTATTTATTCCTTCGGGCGAAGGTATTCTTAAGCTTATGGATGTTGCCGAAGTTGCAGAGTTTATCAATGATTCTTTTAAACACTGTAAATTTATAGCAGCCGAAGGTGAGGGAACAGATATTCTGTCTATAACCAATGCTAAAAATGCAGATAAAGGAGTAATCACCAGCGAAAAAACAGGAGATAAAAATTTGTCAAATACCTTTATTAAAATGATGGGAAAACATCGTCTTTGGGAAAGAGAAAAGCTGGTGTAAAAAAACAGTAATTTTTATAAACTTGATTATTAAATTACGGTTTAATGCATTGCTGTAAATTTCCTGCAAGGTCTTTTTTGACCTTGCAGGTATGATTTAGTCTATATATATCTACAAGGTCAAAAAAGACCTTGCAGGAAAACACAGAACTATATAATCGGCAGAAAAACAATGTCTTATAGATTTGTTTAGGTTGCAAATAAGTCATTATAGCAAAAAACCAGTAAAGTTATCTTTACTGGTTTTTTATTATTGTTATAAAAGTACCAATCTAAATTTTAGACAAAGATTGGAATTTGGAATTTGGAATTTTTTTATTGGAATTTAACCTAATACTTCCTTGCGCTCTAATAATGCCATATAAAATCCGTCGAAACCAGATTCCGAAGCTAGTATTTTACGATCTTTTATAAACGTAAATTGTTTTCCGATTTCAGTTTTCAAGAATTTCTCTACCTGCTCTTGATTTTCTGATGGTAAAACAGAACAAGTTGCGTACACTAATTTTCCGCCTGGTTTTACAATTTTAGAATAGCTTTCTAAAACTTCAGCCTGAACTTTACGAATGTTATCAATAAACTCAGGTTTTAATTTCCACTTCGCGTCAGGATTTCTTTTTAAAACTCCTAAACCGCTGCAAGGCGCATCAATTAAAACACGGTCTGCTTTTTCGTGTAATTTTTTGATCACTTTTGTAGTGTCAATAATACGATATTCAATATTAAAAGCACCGTTTCTTTTGGCTCTTAATTTCAATTGTTTCAATTTGCTTTCGTACAAATCCATCGCAATCAATTGTCCTTTGTTTTCCATTAAAGAAGCAATGTGCAATGTTTTTCCACCTGCACCAGCGCAAGTATCAACAACACGCATTCCTGGTTTTACATCAAGAAAACCAGCAACCAATTGTGAGTTGGCATCTTGAACCTCAAAAAGACCTTGTTTAAAAGCATCTGTCAAAAATACATTTGCTCTTTCTTTTAATACCAAAGCCTCAGGTTGATCTTTTAAATATTCTGTTTCAATATTCAAATCCATCAACGTGTTTCTCAAGTTTTCTTTAGTACCTTTTAATGTATTGGTTCTAAGAATAACTTTTGCAGGCTGATTTTGAGCTGTAATTTCTTTAGACCAAACTGCTTCGCCTAATTCTTTCACTCCCAATTCATCCATCCAATCTGGAATAGATTCTTTTAAAGCTCTAGTTTTAGAAAGCTCGTCAAAGCGTCCTTTAATTTTTCTTTCAGGAGTTCCTTCCAATTGTCTCCAATCCGGAATCGGGTATCCTCTTAAAACTGCCCATACGGCAAACATTCTCCATAAATTATCTCTGTCAAAAGGTTCTTTAACTTCGGCAATTTCAGAGTATAATCTTTTCCAACGAACAATTTCGTATATCGTTTCAGCAACAAATTTCCTGTCAGAACTTCCCCAACGTTTGTCTTTTTTTAATGCTCTTGCTACCACTTTATCCGCATATTCTCCTTCATTGAAAATAGCATTTAAAGAATCGATGGTAGTATAAACTAAATTTCTGTGTAATCTCATTTTAATTATTTGAGTTGCAAAGGTACTATTAATTGATTGAAAGTTAAATTTTTAATTTTGATTGTTATTTTGACTTTCATTAAAAAGAAAAAAAACACTCTAATAAAGTTTAAAAGAGTGTTTTTGAAATGATTTAGAAATGCGTCTTATTTTATAATTCGCGTTAATCCAATATTTTCCGGCGCATGAAGCACCATTGGGAATTTCTCTATTTTTACAGAGCTGCTGTCTAATCCAAAAGCTCTTTCTTCAGACAAACTCAGTTTCTTGATAAAGAAATAAGAGTTCATAATAATATTTTCGTGCCATCTTAAATCATTGTCATTCGATAAGAACTTCTCAGACAATACAAATTTAAAGTCACCAATAATGTTGTTTTTGTTTAATGATTCGTAACGGCTCGTAATATCAACTTCACCACGTTTTACCATATCACGAATAACTTCTCTAAACATCAAATTGATTTTGGTAGGCTCTCTAAATCCTAAATTAAAATCGATTCTGTAAATATCGTCTTTCGCAATCTCAGTTACTTTATATTGTGTTTTATAAGGCTCGGTAAGAATGTTTACGTGTACAAACCAATAGATATCGGCTCTTTTTGGACGTTTTTGTAAAATTGAATAAATTACTTTTTCCTCCAACTCATCTACACGGCTTGCATTAGTCATATAAACCAAATGGGTTGCATATTTCGGGATAGATAAATCTTCGCTCAATTCCATTAATACCTTTTTGTAGTCATCAATTTTAACCACTTTCGTGTAGTTTTTGTTGATTTTCTTAGCCAAATACCAAATAGTCATGATAGAAATCAAAATCATTGCAATGATTAAAGTTACAAAACCTCCATCGATAAATTTTGTGATATTGGCAATCAAGAAACTAAATTCAATCAACAAATAGATCGTGATAAGCGGTACCATAAAGTACAGTTTTACACGTTTCATGATTAAGTAATAGTTTAATAAAATGGTAGTCATGATCATACATAAAATAATGGCAAGACCATAAGCATGTTCCATATTTCCTGATTCTTGGAAGTGTAATACAATTCCAACACACCCAAAAAACAATAACCAGTTTATAGACGGAATATACAATTGTCCTTTTACTTCTGTAGGATATTTAATTTTTACTTTAGGCCAGAAGTTCAAACGCATTGCTTCGTTTATCAAGGTAAATGATCCGCTAATAAGCGCTTGAGAAGCAATAACAGCAGCTAAAGTTGCGATTACAATTCCGAATGGTAGAAACCAATGCGGCATAATTAAGTAAAACGGATTGTCTCCTCCTAATTGCTTTAATGTTTTTCCAACGTGGTGAGTTAAATACGCTGCTTGGCCAAAATAGTTCAATACTAAAGTAGCTTTAACAAATATCCAGCTGATTCTAATGTTTTTACGACCGCAGTGTCCCATGTCAGAATACAAAGCTTCTGCTCCAGTTGTACATAAAAATACTAAACCAAGAACAAAAAAGCCTTCAGGATGAACTTGTAATAAACGATATGCGTAGTATGGATTAATTGCTTTTATTACTTCAGGATGATGATAAATCTGAACAGCTCCTAAAGTTCCAAGCATAGCAAACCAAATTAACATCATTGGCGCAAAAAACTTTCCAACAAGTTTAGTTCCAAATTGTTGAATGGTAAATAAAACGAATAAAATTCCGATTACAATACCAACAATAGTTTCGGTTTCCATTGATGGATAGAAAGCTCTAATTCCTTCTACTGCAGATGAAATAGAGATTGGCGGGGTTATAATTCCGTCGGCAAGTAAAGCACTACCTCCAATAATGGCGGGGACAATAAGCCATGTGATTTTTGTTTTTTTAACTAAAGCATATAAAGCAAAAATTCCTCCTTCACCGTGATTATCGGCACTCAAGGTAATTAGAACATATTTTATGGTAGTTTGCAAAGTCAAAGTCCAGAAAACACAAGAAATACCTCCTAATACAATGTCGGTATTGATGATACTTAAACCAAGAATGGCTTTCATTACATATAATGGTGAAGTACCAATATCTCCGTAAATAATTCCCAATGTTATCAATAAACCCCCTATAGACAACTTACTATGTAAGTTTTTATGCGATGCGCTCATGTATGTTTTTATAAAAGACGGTTGCAAATTTACTGTTTTAAAACAAAATAGCGTCAATTATAATCAAAAAGATAAAAAAAAGCACAATCGTTAAATTGTGCTTTTGATTTTTATTAAGGACTTAAAATTCTAAAATTAAGATCTTCTACCGCCGCCTCTAGAGTTAGAGCCACTTTCTCTTTGTGACTGGCCACCTCTTGATTCTTGGCTTACACGTGGAGCTTCAGAACGTTGTGTGTTTTGTTGTCTCGCTGCGTTTGAATTATTTTGTGTATTAGATCTGTTTTCAGAATAGTTTCTAGGAGCCTCAGATCTTTGAGTTGGAGCCGTTGTGTTTGAACTCATTCTGTTTTCAGAATTTCCTCTAGAAGTATTCATGTTGTTATTGTTGTAGCTTCTAGGTTCACTTCTTTGTGTGTTTTCAACTCTAACAGGATTATTTGTTCTTACAGTATTGTTGTTATTGTTATTATTGTAAGTAGTTCTGTTTGTATTGTAGCTTCTATCAGAGGTTGTTCTGTTATCGCTGTAATTTCTACTAGGAGTTCTATTTTCTCCTCCAGAAGGTGAAACTCTTCCTGCATTTGATCTGTTAGTGTTGTAGCTGTTATTGTTATTTGTATTATAACTGTTTCTGTTCATATCTCTGCTTGCAACACGTCTTTGATCTAAATCGTATCTATTATTTACATTAGAATGTCTTTGAGCAAAACTGTTGTTTGGACTTATTCTTTCATATCCGTAAGTACGTCTAGTTTCGTACATTGCTGGAGCTCTATAACTTCTTCTAGTGTTTACATAGTTGTAACGATTGTTTATATTAATACAAACATTGATGTTATTTCTATATCTAAAAACTGGATAAGGTCTCCAAGCAGCATAATAAGTTGGATAGTAATTCCAAGTCCAGCTAGAGCAGTAAGGTCTGTAATTTGTAACCCAAAGGGATGCATAAATTACTGGTGCCACATTGTAAACAGGCTCGTATATATAGTTTGCGCCGTATAAATAAGAGTTACCAACAACTTGTACGTTTACATTGTTGTAATTGTCTCTTTCTAGATCAATTGTAGCGACGTCTTGGTATACGTCACGATCTAAAACTGCCTGAATAATTACAACGTGTGTTCTGTCTTCTACAGATTCTATTACACGTAAATAATCAACTTCGTCGTCATTATTTAAGTCAAGATTAGAGATTTGATATTTTGGATCATTTAATCTTCTTTCAAAATCTTGAAGATTTGCAGATTCACCAAACATAGAGGCAACAGCTCTTAAATCTAGATTATCACTTATATCTGAATTTTTTGCATATACTGTTGTACCAGATTGAGCTTGCATTGTTGCAATACCCAAAGAAAAAAGGCTTATTAAAAGTAGTTTCGTTTTCATGACTTATTAAATTAAGTTTTGTATTTGTAAATATCCAATTACTGTGCCATAAAATAATTACAAGCATTTGCACTTTATAAATAACATCGAATTTTATGAGTTAATGTATTAATTGTTAGTGTATTGATTGGTTTTTAAATAATAAAAACAGTTGGGAAAAACGAAGGTTTAAAAGATGTATTTTTATTTTTGTTCGATTATTATTTATGGTTGAGGTGTTATAAAAGTGCTTATTGTAATTCTATTTTGATCTTTTGCGATTAGCAAAATTTAATTTTTTTTCAGAGCACTATAATGAAGGTGATTTTTTAATATATCTTTTCAATACTATTCAAGTTTAATAGATATAGGTTCTTTGTTTTTATAATGAGTTTAGATTGTGTCGAATAATCAAAAAGAGGTACTAATTAAGGTTGATTTTTGTAAGTTTTATAAAATTAAATTAAAAGGATTGCTTAATTGCTGTATTAGAAAAAAAGCCAAAAGTTATTTTATATGTTATAAATAATTGTATTTTAGCAACTACAAAATTTATTTTATATGAGAAAAGTAATCTTGTTTTTTGGCGTGTTTGTTTTATTTGTGTCTTTTAAAGCGCTGAATCATAATGATAAACAGCCAATACCTGGTGGCTTTGTTTCGATGCAGACAGAGGTTTTATTTCAGGATAAAATTAGTATTCGCGCTATTTCTATAGATAATAATAAAGTTTGGTATGGTGCAGATAATTCTCGTTTTGGCTATTATGATTTAACTAAAAGAGAAAAATTTGAAGATCATATTTATCGTGATACCTTAAAATTAGAATTTAGAAGTATTGCACAAACCTCAAAAGATATTTATTTGTTGAGCGTAGGAAATCCTGCGTTATTGTATCAAGTTTCTAAAAAAACGCAGAAAGTAAAATTGGTTTACAAAGAAGTTCATCCAAAAGTTTTTTACGATTGTATGCAGTTTTGGAATGATAAAGAAGGAATCGCAATTGGAGATCCAACCGAAGATACTTTTTCTGTAATTGTTACCCGAGATGGCGGTGAAACTTGGACTAAATTATTATCAGATAAATTGCCAACTAATGCACAAGGCGAATCTGCTTTTGCTGCAAGTAATACTAATATTGTAATTAAAGGAAATGATACCTGGCTGGTTTCTGGTGGCAAAAAAGCACGTGTTTTTTATTCTCCAGATAAAGCAAAAACATGGAAAGTTATAGAAACTCCAATTATACAAGGTAAAGCGATGGCTGGTATTTTTACAGCAGATTTTTACGATTCTAAACACGGGTTTGCTACAGGAGGAGATTATGAGTTTCCTGAGCTGAATTCTGATAATAAAATTTGTACCAAAGACGGAGGTAAAACCTGGGAGTTAATAGGTCAGAACGAAGGCTTTGGATATGCATCATGTGTGCAGTATGTACCAGGAAGTAATGGTAAAGAGCTTGTTTGTGTAGGTGCTTCTGGAATTCAGTATTCTCAAGACGAAGGTGCTACTTGGAAACAATTATCAGATGATACTAAGCTTTTTACAATTCGCTTTATCAATAAAAATACAGCAATTGCAGCAGGTTATAATAAATTAATCCGAATCACTTTTATATAAATAATAAGAACCCTAAATAACAAAGTAAGTATTGTTATATAGGGCTCCTATCGCTGTTGTTTTTGGAGTAAAACAAATTTTAATCTTTACCGGCTTTGTCTCGGTATTGCTGTAATAATTTTCTATTAAAATCGTCTTCCGATTTTTTAAGTTTTAATATCTTTTTTGCCGAAAGAACCTTTTTTAGATTCGTCATATATTTTTCGCGCAAAAGATATAATTCCTTATCCGTACTTTCCATTTGAGAAAGAAGTATTACAGCTTCTTTTTCCGAAATAGAATTGATGTTATCATCATCAAGTTTTTTTAAGTACGTTTTCATTTTTAAATGTCTTAATTCGAATTGTTTATCGTCATAAGCATTGTATATTGGCCAGAATTTTTCAGCTTCAGTAGAAGTTAATTCTAGTTCAGTCGTTAAAAATGAAACCTTAAAAGCTTTAATTTTTTCTCGTTTTTCCTCAATTTTACTATTTTGTGCATAAAATGAAAAACTTAACAGAAAGAGAAGGAGCGGTAGTATATTTTTAATTTTCATTGTTTAAGTTTTGTTTTATTCAGAGATTAAATGTTCTATGTTTGGGCTTGAAGATAAAATATCCTCAATAGTTTCGTTCTCAAGAGCAACGTTATTATTTATTTTTTGAATATCTTTTGTATCCAAATTTTGAATTAAATCATATTGATTTAAATTAGATTGATACGATAAATACGTTTCTAAAGTAGCTTCATCAAGTTCATTTGAAGTAGCGTTATAATTGTTTACTATAGGAATCATTAATGCAAAAACTATCATTGCAGCAGCAAGCATTGTTAATACCTTTTTACGTTTGTAAAACGGAATTACTTTTACTTCTTTTTCCTCTTCATTTATTTTCTGTAAAACCTTGGCCGAAAAATTGTCAAAATAATGCTCTGGAGTTTTAAATCCAGGATTCATTTTCGGTTGGTTTTCTAATTTAAATTCTTTCATAATATCTATAAGATTGTTTTTTTTACAAAAGGTTTAATTTGATGTAACATATATTTCAATTTTTTTTACCGCATGATGGTAAGAAGCTTTTAATGCGCCGACAGATGTACCCAAAATTTCGGCTATTTCTTCGTATTTCAATTCTTCAAAATATTTCATTTTAAAGACCAATTGCTGTTTTTCTGGTAGTGTAACGATCGCTTTTTGAAGTTTTATCTGAATTTCATCTCCATCAAAATAAACATCGGCTTTTAGATTGTCGATGGTTTTATTTTGTAAATCCTCAGAAGTTACCCCGTTTAATTTAGCTTTTTGATTTAAAAAAGTCAATGCTTCGTTGGTTGCAATTCTGTACATCCAAGAAAACAATTTACTTTCTCCTTTAAAAGATTTTAGATATTGAAATACTTTCACGAAAGTGTTCTGCAAAACATCATCTGCATCATCATGATTCAAAACAATATTTCGAATATGAGAATACAATGGTTTTTGATAATCAGACAAGAGTTTCTGAAACGCTGTGTTCTGCGTTTTAGGATCTAGTAATTGTTGTATAAATTCCTTCTCGTCTGTCAAGTTTTTTAATTTATCAAACCTTTATAAGAGTTAGACTGAATTTTAAACAAAAGGTTTAAGGAACCTATATAATTTAGAATTCTGACTGTTCTTCTTCAGTTTTTTTTACAGCAGGTGCTGGTGTTGCAGGTTTTTGTTGTGCTGGTTCCGTTTGTGTTTGTGGTCTGTAAACTGGTGCCGCAACAACAGGTGCTACTACTTTTGGTTTAGTTGGGAAATAGATTTCAGTCATTAATTTAGATGAACTTTTTACATCTAATTTACTTAACGTTAAAATTTCAAGATGCGACCAGCTTAAATCTGGCATTATCTTTTCTTTGTTTATATAAGCAGTAGTTTTTGCTATAGCTTCTGCAGTATGCGAATAATCTCCGTTAAGAGTTGTTTTTACAGCTTCAAAACCATTTAGTTTACCAGAAAGGATATCGCTTCCAGAGCTAATAGAAATGTCTTTATTGATAGGTAAACAGATCGAAATTTTGGCTAATCCTGTAGTTGTATCGTAAGTGTGGTAAATAATAAAAGGTTTTCCGTTTGTAGATAAACCATTTGTTTCGCTAAAATGAATCAATTTTGGAATTACTACTCTTGCATTTTTATTCACTTTTCCAATTTCACTTGTAAAAGTTTGTTTGATATACGGTGTTTCTGTTTTATTTACAACTCCATTTACTTTTATAGCATACGTTTTAGTTTCGTAATCTAAGTTTTTATCAATGTTAGCAAGGCTTTTTTCGTAAATTGTACCAATAACTTTATCAGAACCTCCGTGGAGTGCTGTGTAGATTTTAAATAAAAAACTCATAGTTCCTTTAGCTTTCCAAGTAACCTTTGTTTTTCCAGCCAAAGTATCTTTCAGTGTCCAGTTTACATCTGCCAGAGTACCATCGTATTTTATTTTTTGCTCAATGCTTTCGCCGTCTTTAGTTTTAAGAGTGATAGCATTTCCTGTTACTTCTCCGTTTTCCCAATAAAAAGATGCACCATTACCAATAGTTTTATTAGGATACGTCATTTTTAGCGAAGGATCTTCAAGAGCCCAAGATTCAAAATCTTCGTAATTTCTAAAATCATTAATATAATTATATACCGTAGCTCTAGGAGAATTAATCACCTTACTTCTTTCTACAGAAAAAATTCCTTTTTGAGTAGCAACAAAAACGGTTAGAGAAACTAAGCTTAATAACAATAAGAGAAATAAATATTTTAAAATCTTCATTGGTGTAGGTTGTTTGGTGTCGTAAAGTTATAAATTTATTGCGAGTCTAAGCTAATTGCGAAAAATTTAAAATATACTTTTAAATGCGGCTCAGATCAAAATACCTTCAAATTAAACGATTTTACAGTATTTTAATTGTAATTATTGAATGTTAATTCTAATTTATGATAAAACAAATTTGATATTACCTTTTAAAAAAGAATTTAATCACAAATAATAACACAATAAAAAGCAAGAACGCAAGCAATACTTTATAGTTGTCTTTGTAAAAGATTTTGTGCAATGCCAAATCCTTACGATAAGCAAAAATCATTACGATTATAAAGGCGATAAGAAAACAAACTGCAAATATTAATTGTCCTTGACTAAACATAGTTTTAATTTTTTTGACAAATTTAGAGAATTGAATATGATTTGCGGCTAATTGCTATTTCAATTCATCAAATAAAAGCACTAAATTGTAATGATTTTAGACAATAAGTTTAAATAAAGAGTACGATGTCTTATTTTTGAGAAAAAAAACAAAAAATATATTTATGAAAAAACAACTTGACGCAGTAACTGAGTTTCACACGGCATTTAAAATAGGATACAGTCAGACTCCAATTGCTGATTTGGGAAGCACTAAAAAAATACTTCGTTACAATTTAATGAAGGAAGAAAATGAAGAATATCTTGAAGCTGTTGAAAATAATGACTTAGTCGAAATTGCCGATGCGCTGGGAGATATGATGTATATTTTGTGCGGCACTATTATAGAACACGGTCTGCAGGATAAAATTGAAGCTGTTTTTGATGAAATTCAGCGTAGTAATATGAGTAAATTGGGAGAAGACGGAAAACCTATTTATCGTGAAGATGGAAAAGTGTTGAAAGGACCTAATTACTTTAAGCCAGATTTTTCAAAATTGCTTTAAAATAGAAAACCCGACAGATTTTAAAAAGCTGTCGGGTTTTTATGTTTAAGAGACTTTTAATTACTGCACTTTTACAGTCCAGCCAAAAGTATCTTCAGAAAGTTTATTTTGTAAACTTGTTAGTTTTTCTTTTAAAAGAGAAGCATAAGAATCCTCAATTGGAGTCATTTCATAATACTGCTCTTGGTAAGAGAAACCTTTAATCACACTAATTACAGCAGCAGTTCCTGCTCCAAAAATTTCTTTTAAAGATCCGTTTTTAGCAGCTTCTACTAATTCTGAAACAATAACTGGACGAACATCTACATTAAGACCTTCTTTTTTAGCCATTTCGATCAAACTTTTTCTAGTAATACCATCCAAAATTCTTTCGCTAGTTGGTGCAGTCAATAAAGTATCATTTATTCTAAAAAATACATTCATTGTTCCAGCTTCTTCTAGTTTAGTGTGCGTAGCATCATCTGTCCAGATAACTTGTTGAAAACCGTCTTTGTTAGCCAAGTTAGTTGGGTAAAATTGCGCAGCGTAATTTCCAGCCGCTTTTGCAGCACCAATTCCACCGTTTGCAGCTCTACTATAGTGTTCAGCAATAATTACTTTTACTTCACCAGCATAATACGATTTAGCAGGAGAAAGTAAAATCATAAATTTATATTCGTCAGAAGGATTAGCAACAACGCCAGCACCAGTTGCGATCATAAAAGGGCGAATGTACATACTGCTTCCGTTTCCTTTTTGAACCCAGTCTTTGTCTAGTTTTAATAACTCATTCAAACCATCCATAAAAACTGACTCAGGAACTTCTGGCATAGCCATTCTCACTGCAGAACTGTTAAAACGTTTGTAGTTTTCATCTGGTCTAAACAGCCAAACATCATTATTGTCATCCTTGTAAGCTTTCATTCCCTCAAAAATAGCTTGTCCGTAATGAAAGACTTTTGAAGAAGGATCCATTAAAATAGGAGCATAAGGCTTAATGACAGGATTTTGCCATTGGCCGTTTTTATAATCACATTCTAATAAATGGTCTGTAAAAACAGCACCAAAGCTTAAATTTTCAAAGTCAACTTCGTTTATTTTAGTCGAAGAAGCTTTCAAGATTTCAATTTTGCTTGTTTGAGTTGTAAGCATAGTAATATAAGTTTTTTACGAAATTTCATGGCTGTAGAAAAGGTCTAAAGCGATGATTTGGTGTTAAATAGAATTTATTGAATGCAAAATTACGTAAAAATATATAATTTGCTTGGTAAAAGTGCATTATTTACGCCTGTTAACTGAGATTTATTTATCTTATAATAAAGTCAAATAATTCGCTTGTTTTTATAGAGAATTTACGAAAAAAGAGTCAATTTTTAAGGCTTTACGCATTTGTTTTGACTAAATTTGACTCGTAAAAAGGCTTGAAAACCAATAAAATCAGGCAATTAATTTCTAAAAAAGTGAAAAGAGAAATAATTAAAACGCTAGATGGTTCAACAACAATTCATTTGCAGGAATGGGATGAATGTTATCATTCTAAACATGGAGCAATTCAGGAAGCCAAACATGTATTTATAAAAAACGGACTTTCGTTATTTGAAGATAAACCGGTGAGTATTTTAGAAATTGGTTTTGGAACTGGTTTAAATGCTTTTATTACTTTTTTAGAATCAGAAACCAAAAAACAGCCAATAGATTATGTTGGAGTAGAAGCATACCCAATTGGGGCTGATGAGGTTTTAGAAATGAATTATGTGGAAGAATTAAACGCTGTTCTATATAAGGACGTCTTTAAAAAGATGCACGAATGTGAATGGAATGAGAAAACGGTGATTAATTCTAATTTTTCGTTAACCAAAAGAAAACAATTTTTTGATGAAATCGACGATTTTGAAATTTTTGATTTGATTTACTTTGATGCCTTCGGATATCGGGTACAGCCAGAGTTATGGAGCACCGAAATTTTTCAGAAAATGTACAATAGTTTAAAACCTAATGGCGTTTTGGTAACCTACGCTGCGCGCGGAGTTGTTAAGAGGAGTATGATTTCGGTTGGATTTACGGTCGAGAAATTGGCAGGACCTCCTGGCAAGCGAGAGATGTTTCGTGCCTTTAAAAAGGTTTAAATGAGTTGTTTAGAATGATTCTATATTGATGTATGTGTTTTAAGAAAACGTATTCGTTGCTAAAGTTTTTAAAAAAATAAGTTAAAATAAAACTTTATGTGTGATATTTGTTTACTTTTGGTGCGAGTTTAGAAATATAGATAACCCCCAAAAATCTTATTTTATTATGTCAAAAATGATGTTTGATTACACGAAATCAATACTTGAGAGAGTAAGTTTCGATCCGGTACTTTTCTGCAAAGAGCTAGAAAAAGCTATCAAAACGCTATTACCATACGAAATGGAACAATTGCAAGAATGGTTACTAAATTTCATTATTGAAAAACCAGAATTAAAACAAAGTTTACTACTGATTAAAGTATAAAAAAAGGAGCCAAATTGGCTCCTTTTTTATTATGCTTTCTTTTGCAGTGGACTAATGATTTGAACATTCTGAAAAACAATTGCTCCTTTTACAACTCCGGCGATTGTAGATCTGAGGGCGTCAATGATTTGCATTTTTAATTCGCTTTTAGGGTAAATTAAACTTACCTCACGAGCTGGCTTCGGTTCCTTAAAGTTGCGTAGTTTTAGTTTGTCGGACTCTTTTAAGTCTAAGGTGTGCAAGTACGGAAGTAACGTTGTACCAAGGCCTTCGTCTGCTAATTTTATAAGCGTTTCAAAACTGCCGCTTTGTATCTGGAAATTGTTTTGATCAACGTCTGAGCCATTTTTACACAAATTTAAAATGCCATCTCTAAAACAGTGACCGTCTTGTAAAAGTAAAATTTCATTCAGATTTAAGTCAGCAACCTCAATTTCTTCTTTCTGAAAACTAGCGTGGTGTTCTGGTATATAAGCCACAAAAGGCTCAAAATACAAAACAATCTCTTTTATTTTTTCGTCTTCAAGCGGCGTTGCAGCAATTGCAGCGTCAAGATGACCATTCTTTAATTTTAGAATTATTTCGTCTGTATTAAGCTCTTCAATTAAAAGTTTAACTTTTGGATACTTCTTAATAAAGTTGTTTAAAAACATTGGTAAAAGCGTAGGCATGATCGTTGGGATAATCCCTAAACGGAATTCTCCACCAATAAAACCCTTTTGCTGTTCTACAATATCTTTAATTCTATCGGCTTCGTTTACGATATTTTTGGCTTGATTTACAATCTTTTGCCCAATATCTGTAAGCTGAATAGGTTTTTTGCTTCTATCGAAAATTAAAATATTAAGTTCTTCTTCAATTTTTTGAATCTGCATACTTAAAGTAGGCTGTGTAACAAAACACTTTTCGGCAGCAAGAGTAAAATTTTTATGTTCGGCAACAGCTAACACATATTGTAATTGAGTTATCGTCATATTGATAGTAATTTTTGATGCAAAAATAAGAAAATATAATTTTTGTTTATATAAAAATTAAACAACTTACTTTAAATTTGTAGTAAATTAGTGTAAAATTGAAGATTATGAAAACAAATATTTTAGGATTACCTGTAAAAGAGTCAGAATTATTAGTAAAAGAATTAAATGTATTATTAGCCAATTTTCAGGTGTATTACCAAAACTTAAGAGGAATTCATTGGAATATTCGTGGTAAACGTTTCTTTGATCTGCATGTAAAATTTGAAGAATTATATACAGATTCGCAGTTAAAAATTGATATGATTGCCGAAAGAGTTTTAACAATAGGAGGAACACCGCTGCATACTTTTGAAGATTACATTAAAAACAACAAATTAACGGTTGGAAAAAATATCTCAAACGATGAAAAAGCAGTGCAGTTAATTGTCCATTCTTTATCTGATTTATTAAAAATTGAGCGAGAAATTCTAAATAAATCTGGCGAAATCAACGACGAAGGGACAAATTCTATGATGAGTGACTTCATTGCAGAGCAGGAAAAGACCATTTGGATGATGAATGCTTGGCTTGAAGAATCGTTGTAAAGCGTTTAAAATAAGTAAATTAAAAACAGAATAGTAGTATTTTACTATTCTGTTTTTTTATTAATGTTAAATTTCTATAAAATTTTTAGGCTTCTCGCTTTGATTTTATTCCTTTAACACTATTTTTGCGTCAATGAAATTAATCGCTCGCATATTATTATTCATATTTATTGCTTTCTTATCAACGCCTACAATTGTAACGATGATGAAGAAGAGCAATGATACGTCTATGTTTTTCAGTTTTTCTGAAGAAGAGCATTCTCATAAAGAACTTAAAGCGGCTGTTTATCCTCAAATATTTCAGCACGATTTTATTGTACCAGTGTACATTGAATCTAAAGTAATATTATCTGAAAATATCGTAAAACTAGATAATATTTCTCCGAGCATATTTGCTCCACCTCCAAACTTGGCATAATACTTCCGATTATTTTAAACTACCTGTATTTGTTCTAAATGCAGCAGATCTTTAATGTATCATTTTTAGTATTGTATTATGACAAAAAAAATCAATCTTTTTGCCAACCTTAAGTCTGACTTTGCTTCAGGTTTAGTGGTTTTCTTGGTGGCTCTTCCGTTGTGTTTAGGAATTGCAATGGCTTCTGGCGCACCTTTATTTTCTGGAATTATCGCAGGTGTTATTGGCGGTATTGTGGTAGGTTATTTAAGCCAGTCGCATATTAGTGTTTCTGGACCAGCAGCTGGTTTAACAGCTATTATTTTAACCGCTATTACTGATCTTGGCGCTTTCGATGTATTTTTAATGTCTGTTTTTATAGCTGGATTAATTCAGTTAGCATTAGGATTTTTAAAAGCCGGAAGTATCTCAAATTACTTTCCAACAAATGTAATTGAAGGAATGTTAGCTGGTATTGGTATCATTATTATATTAAAGCAATTGCCACACGCTTTTGGTTATGATGCCGATTTTGAAGGCGATCAAGCTTTTATTCAAAACGACGGAACGAATACTTTTTCGTTTTTATTCGATATCTTAAATCATATTAAATTAGGAGCAGTTGTAATCTCTTTAATTTCATTGGTAATATTGATTTCTTGGGATAAAATTTCATTTTTAAAGAACTTAAAACTCGTTCCAGGGGCACTTGTTGCAGTTGTAGCCGGAGTAGTTTTAAATGAAATATTTACTGCTACAGGAAGTTCATTGGCCATTGCAAAAGATCATTTGGTTTCTTTACCAGTTCCACAGTCTTTTGATGAATTTAAATCGATTCTTATATTGCCAAATTTTGCTGCAGTAACAAATCCGCAGGTTTGGGTTGTGGGACTTACAATTGCTATTGTAGCTTCTATCGAAACATTATTATGTATTGAAGCAGCTGATAGAATGGACGTTCAAAAACGTTACACCAATACAAACGTTGAGCTTAGAGCACAGGGAATTGGTAATATTGTAAGCTCTCTTTTAGGAGGTTTACCCATGACTTCTGTTGTAGTGAGATCATCTGCAAACAATAATGCTGGAGCAAAATCTAAAATGTCTGCCATTATTCATGGTGTACTTTTATTGATAAGTGTTTTAGCAATTCCAACGATTTTAAATAAAATTCCGTTGGCAACATTAGCAACAGTATTGATTTTAGTTGGATACAAACTGGCAAAACCGGCAACATTCTTCCATTTTTGGGAAAAAGGAAAATACCAATTCATACCATTTATCGCAACTTTAGTATTTGTAGTAGCTACAGATTTACTTAAAGGAGTCGCTTTAGGAATTATTATTAGTATCATTTTTGTCTTAAGAGGAAACTTAAAAAGAGCCTACAGCTTTAAAAAAGAACAATACGAAGATGGAGATGTTATTCATATCGATTTAGCGCAGGAAGTTTCATTTTTGAATAAAGCAGCGATTAAATTGACATTAAATGAAATTCCAGAAAACTCTAAAGTCATTATCAATGCACATGATACAGAGTATATTGCACATGATGTGTTGGATTTGATTCGTGAATTTAAAGAAACCAGAGCCATTGATGCAAACATCAAAGTAAAACTTAAAGGTTTTAAAGCAGCTTACGAATTAGAAAATTCACCAGAGATTAATAACCACGTGTCAATTGAGCATTATTATGATGTTGCAAAAAGAGCGCTGGTGAAGAAAGAACAAGTAAAAGAAAAATTTTAAAACAAATTAATAAAATTAAGGTATTTCTATAGCTTGAGAAATATCAAAATTTAGGTAACTTTACATTAAAGTTATTTTTGATATGTTTAATCATGTAGAAATACCATTCAAAAAAAAGAAAAAAAATGAGAGAGTTTTATAAGCAGTTATTAGAAAACAATAAACAATGGGTAGAAAAATCATTAGCATTAGACCCAAATTATTTTGCAGATTTAGCAAAAGGACAAACACCGCCATTATTATGGATTGGATGTTCTGACAGCCGTGTTCCTGCAAACGAAATTGTTGGTGCTAAACCAGGAGAAGTTTTTGTACACAGAAACATTGCCAATATGGTTGTTCACTCTGATATGAATATGTTGAGCGTTTTAGATTACGCGGTAAACGTATTAAAAGTAAAACACGTTATTGTCTGCGGACATTATGGCTGTGGTGGTGTAAAAGCGGCTATGGGGAATCAATCGGTTGGAATTATTGACAACTGGATTCGTCATATTAAAGATGAATACCGTCTGCACGATAAATATTTAAATTCGATTCAAGATGAAACAGAGCGTTTTAATGCTTTTGTTGAAATCAATGCTAAAGAGCAAGTTTACAATTTAGCTAAAACATCTATTGTACAAGGAGCTTGGAAAAATGGTCAAGACTTAATGCTTCACGGATGGGTTTACGGTTTAAATTCTGGTTTTGTTACCGATTTGAATGTAAACATTGCGTCGAACGACGAACTTGATGAAGTTTACCAATTAGATCTATAAAAAAGAAAATCGCCCCAAAAGGGCGATTTTTTTTATTCGTTTTCGTCTAGATTTTCATTAAAAGCCGAAGGTAACATCGTTGGGATAAACTTAATTAAAATAGGCAGTAATAAACTGCCGCCCGGAAGTAAAAATATAGTCAGCGATGGGATTGTTTTACAGATATCTAAAAGTTGTTTTTTTACTTTTTTCTTTTCCTTAGCATCCAAGTCTCTCGTAGTAGAATAAGCCAAAAGAACAACCAATTCTTTACTTTGCATAATTTCCTTTACCAATCTGTTTTTGTTTCTTATAATCAGTTTTACAACACTGTGCGTCATTTGATCGTAAAAATGTTTTACAGGATTTGAGTAATTAAAATACGGAATCTTCTTTTTGTGTGTCGTTATAAAATCATTAGTAGTGTCTATACTTTGAGTTACAAAATCATCTTTAACACCCATCATAGAACCCAGAGAATATAAAAAATATGCCTCTTCGTTTTCTACAACACCGTCACTCCATAATGCCATTCCAGCCATATCAATCAAATAATATTGCTCAAGTTTGTTGCTGAAATAACTTAATTGTAAAGTCTCTAAAGTATCTACAGTAACCTTAGAGAATTTTGAATATCGAATAGAAGCTTCAAAAAGTTTAATCAATAAATCGTCGTGCTGTGATTTTGCAGTTTTAGTTTTTAAAGCTAAAGCCACAATACCAAGTACCGTTTCTTCAATTCTTTTTAAATACTTTTCTGGAATTTCGCCATGCTCTAGATATTGTCTAAAAGCCAAAACATCAATAAACAATAATGCATTGGTTACTAAGTGAGAGAAGTTTTTACTAATGATACTGTCATTAGTTTGTACTCTTTCATCTATTATATTTTCTAAAGAAAGGGAAGGAGAATCTTTTGGCAGTAAAATTTTAAACAAACTAAATCCTTCTGGATTCATTTCTTTGTAAAACTTTAATACTTCTGTGATGAAATTATTAGGTTCTGAACTTCTTTTTTCTAAACAGAAAACATTGTATAAAGTGTTTAAAAGTGCAATTTTAGAAATTTCAGTTTTAAACCAGCCTTTTATGGGAATTGGAATTTGAGAATCAATAGTTATGATATGCCCATAGATAAAACCAGTTTCTCTTACTTTATAATAAAAAGAATCTGTAGTCTCAAAAGGAATAGCTTCTGAAAATTTTTGCTCGCTAAAAAACTTATCTATCCAGCCTGGTGCAGATGGGTTAATCATTAACTTTAATTTGATGCTGCAAAGCTATATCTTTTTCTCGTTTTACGACAGAATTTAAAATAAATAACCACTAAATTTTGTGAAAAAAGTAGTGGTTATTCAATTTTGTTGTATTTTTTTTATTTAATGATTCCTGCACAGGCAACTCGACCACCTGCATTACCCGTAGGCTGTGTTGTAAAATCATCGGTACCTTGGTGTACAATTAAACCTTTACCTAAAATGTTTTTAGTCTCATCTTGACATCCTATACACCATTCGTCAGTAGTCAAAGTTATAGTTCCGTTACCTTTTGCATCAGCAGTAAAGTTTCCTATATCACCTTTATGATATTCAGCACTTCCCCATTTTCCGTGTTTTTTAAAGGTAGGATTCCAGTGTCCGCCAGCAGAACTTCCATCGGCAGCAGTACAATCTGCTTTTTCATGAATGTGGATAGCGTGAACTCCAGGCTGCAAACCAGTTATTTTTGCAACAAAGGTAACTTTACCATTTTTTTCGGTAAAACTTGCAGTTCCAGCAACAGTACTATTGCTTTTTGGCTCTAAAGCAACCGTTAAAGTTTTGGCATCATTGGATTTTGTATTGGTCTTACAGCCAATAACTAAAGCTGTAATTATAGCGAAAGAAACGATCAATTTTTTCATATATGTGGGCATTTAAATTAAAGATTAAGTAAATTTAACATAAATATTCGGAATAGTCTGGGCTCAAAAGTTAAAAAAAAGTCAAACTATTTAGCATAATTTAAGTTGTGTTTGAGAACAGAACCCAAAAATATTGTTTAAATTCGTATAGGTTTTAACGATAATTTTCTGAAATCAAGTTTTATAACTCATTAAAATTTAATACTTAACGTTATGGTGAAAAATATTTCAGTACTTTTTTTTATTAGTGTAATGTTGATTTCCTGCAATATATTTAAATGCAAAAAAACAGATACAGTTTCTAAACTAGAAGGAAGCTGGGAATTGAATTATATAACAGGTCCAAGAATTGCTTTTGATGGTTTATATCCTCATAAAAAACCAATTATAAATTTTAATACAAAAGAAAATCAGGTTTCTGGAAACAACAGTTGTAACTCTTTTACTGGAAAATTAAGTATTGACGGAAATAAAATTGATTTTACCAAGCCAATGGCCGTTACCAAAATGATGTGTATAGACGGACAGGGCGAACAGGTTTTTATGAGTACGCTTTCAAAAATTACTTCGTATAATATTACAGACGATGGTAAAACCTTAAATTTTATTTCGGGAGATATTGCCATGATGAGATTTACCAAAAAATAAAATTTCATTTGTTTTAACGCTGCTAAAATTTATTTTATGAAAACTAAATTATCCATTTTATTAGTGTTGTTCTGTTTTTTAAGTTTTCCCGTTTTAGCACAAGAAAAAACGAAGAAAGAACTAAAAGCGGAAAAAGAATTACAACAGCAGAAAGAAATAGACGCTTTGATAGCTTCTAAAAAATTTGTGTTTGAAGCTCAAAAAGTAAATCCGCAAGGAGGCAGACTTATTATTTTAGATTACAATACCTATTTCTTAAAATTTAATACCGAAAAAACAACCTGCGATTTACCCTTTTTCGGACGTGGTTTTAATGTTCCTTATGGAGGAGGTGATGGAGGAATAAAATTTGAAGGCACTCCAGAAAACATAAGAATTGAAAAAAAGAAAAAAAGCAGCACTTTTAGAGCTACCGTAAAAGGTAAAGACGATGTTTATGATTTAATGTTTACTATTTTTTCTAACGGAAGTGCATCACTTTCTGTAAATAGTAATAACAGATCGCCAATTTCATACGACGGTGTTATCAGTGCACCCAAAGCAGAAGAGAATAAGAATTAAGAGTTTTTAGTTTTAATTATTGTTTCCCGAATTCTTTTATTTTATGATAAAAAAGACAGTTTGTTTTTTGTCTAAAAAGCATCGATTGATTGTGATGTCTTTTTTACTTTCAATTCCAATTTTTAGTCAGGATTTAGAACCTAGAGTATATGCCAATGTTGCCAAAGATCTTAATGTTGTGGCTCTTGGATATGGTTTTATGGATGGGAATGTATTAACAGATCCGTCTTTACCTATTAAAGATTTTACAATAGAGAGTCATAATTTGGTAGCAAGCTATATTAGAACCTTTGGTTTGGCAGATAAGCTGGCGCGCGTGCAAGTTACGCTTCCGTATACTTTTATGGACGGATCTTTAACAGCTGATAATGGTTCTGTTTTAGCAGGTTCAAGACATGGTTTTGGAGATACGAAAGTTAGGTTCGGAATCAATTTGTTAGGTTCTCCTGCGCTTGAGAAAAAGGAATTTAAAAATTTTGAGCAGAAAACAATTTTAGGAGTCAGTTTTGTAACTTCGATTCCAACGGGAAATTATTATGGCGATAAAAAAATTAATATAGGAACTAATCGCTGGGCTTTTAAACCCGAAATTGGAGTTTCTAAACGCTTTGCACATTTTTATGCCGAAGCTTATGGAGGAATTTGGCTTTATACCAATAACAATGATTATCTAGGTAAAAAACTCGAACAAAAGCCTACATATAGTTTACAAGCCCATGCTAGTTATTATTTTAAAAATAATATGTGGATTGGTTTTAACACCAATTGGTTTTTTGGAGGAGAAACCATTACGGATGGTGTTGCAGATGATAGTCAAATTGATAATTGGCGCGTAGGAGGTACCTTTTCTACACCAGTTGCAAAAGGACAATCTATAAAATTGCAATATCATGTAGGAGCATATACCAATAACGGATTGAATTATTATGCTTTAACGCTTTCGTATCAATATTCATTTTTTTAAAAAATTAACTCTTTTTTGTAAGAAAAATAAGTATTTTTACTGATATGTAAATTTTTTTAAAATATTTAAAAACCTGAATTATGAAAAAATTAAGTCTTATTCTTATTATGGCTGTGGCCTCATTTTCGTCTTATGCACAATCTACGTTTAAAGAAGATGTAGATGTATTGCAAAGTGTTTATGGTAAATCTAAAGGTGATCTTGTAAAACAGTACATGAATTTGTCTGATGCACAAAGTGCTGCTTTTTCTAAAGTTTATGATAATTACGAAATAGAACGTAATACACTTGGACAGGCAAAATTTCAATTAATAAATGATTATGCAGCAAATTATGCTACTCTTACAGATGAAAAAGCAGATCAGTTAGCCAAAGCGACTTTAAAAAATCATATCGATTATGAGAAATTATATTCTAAAACCTACGGGCAGGCTAAAAAAGCGATTGGCGCAATAAATGCAGCAAAATTTATTCAGTTAGAAGTTTATTTACAAACTATAATTAAAGCTGAAATTTTGGAGTCAATTCCATTTATTGGAGAATTAGATAAGACTAAACTTCATTAATCTTACTTTGGTAAAATAAAAAACGTCCGTTATTTCTACAAATAACGGACGTTTTTTTAGCTATAAATAAATGATTTATTTAGCAGTTTTAACTTCGTAAATAGCATTTACCATTCCGTTTTTTGGGCTGTCTAAAGTAAGTTCCCAGAACATGATACCACCTAATTTTTTAGATTTTACATATTCTGTTTTTGCTTTAATAGATTTTAGATCGTCTGAAGTTGCAAAAGTTTTTGTCGATTCATTGTACCAATAAGGAGCTTTTGCTTTGTCATCCCAAAAATATTTCCAGCCGTTTGCTTCTGTATAAGTAGTCGCAAAGTTTTTAAAATCTGCACCAGGAATATGTTCTCCAGCTTGATAAAGACCATTGTTTATATTTTCTACATTCTTCCAAGTTCTAGAATAAAAAGCACCGCCAATAATCAATTTTTCAGCAGGAACGCCTTGTTTCAATAAAAATTCAACTGCTCTGTCTGTAGATTCCTCATTTGCATTAGTGCTGTATAGAGGAGTATGATGACCTGTAACTTTAGAATATCCGTTTACTAAATCATAACTCATAATATTAACGCGATTTACTAAAGGCGCTACAGCTTTCCAGTCAATAGATTCGTCTAGATATTTCTGAAAACCACCAGCAGCAAAACTCAATTCAAATTTTTTGCCTAAAGTAGAGCGTAATATTTTGATTAATTCTGTAAAGTTATTTTTGTCAGCAGGTTGAAATAAATGTCCAGGAAGACCTTCGATAGCTGGATACTCCCAATCCAGATCTAAACCGTCTACTTTATAAAAGCTGCTTACTTCTTTTACCGATTTAGCAAAAGTTAATCTGCCTTCTGGTGTAGAAAATGCTGCCGAACAAGGCTCGCATCCGCCCCAGCCGCCAAGTGATAAAACTATTTTAAGCTGTGGGTTTTTTGCTTTTAAAGAAACTAAATATTTGATTGTAGTAGAATCTTTTGGAGAATCAACTGTTAGTTTTCCTTCTTTTAAATGGCAGAAACTAAAAATAATTTGATTCAATTTATTTACTTCATACTCATTGATTAGTTTGTCATCGCCTGTGTAATAAGCGATAATGTCCATTTTTTTATTTTTTTGAGCAAATGTATGTGCAGTACAAAGGCATAAAAAAAATAAAGCAATTACATTAATTTGTTTCATTTTAAGTTTTTTTAAGTTTTAGAACGCTAAAAGTAAAACATTAGAATTTAAATTTTGCTATTGATTATGTAACAAAAGTCCAATTTTAGTAAAGATTTGTGAAATTCGTTAAACATGTAAGTAATATACGAACATTTAATACAGTAAAATTTAAAAGCTTAGATGAACCATATAAGGGATATAAGTAAATAGAAGTTTTTTTTATGGATTTGAATTAAATGAACTTATATCACTTATATGGTAAAAAAAACAAAAAATAAACCCGCACTGTTTCGGAGTAGTGCGGGTTTAAACAAATTAAAAGCTAAAAACTATTTTTAGATTAGAAGCAGTAGTCGTTTTCTGCAACTAATTTAGAAGTAATAACTTCTCTTAAAGCTACTACATTTGGATTGTTTGTGTATTTAGTGAAACGTTTAAGTCCCATTAACATCATACGTTGTTCGTCACCTTCAGCAAAAGAAATAATTCCTTCTTTTCCGTTTAAGTTTACGATGTCTACTGCATGGTATAAGTATAATTTTGCCATAGCAATTTGCTCTTGTACTTTAGCTTCACCTTGAGTTTTAGCTAATTTCTCAGTTCTTAAAATAGTACTTTCAGCCATGTAAACTTCGATTAAGATGTTAGAAGCAGCCATCAATAATTGTTGGTGAGAATCTAAATCTGGACCGTATTTTTGAACCGCACTTCCAGCAACCATTAAGAAAACTTTTTTCAAGTTAGCAATGATTAATTTTTCTTCAGCAAATAATTCAGAGAAATCAGGAGTATCAAAAGATGGAATTCCCATTAATTCTTCAGAAACTTTCATCGCTGGTCCTAATAAATCAACATGACCTTTCATAGCCTTTTTGATCAACATACCAACAGAAAGCATTCTGTTAATTTCGTTAGTTCCTTCGTAGATACGAGCAATACGAGCATCTCTCCAAGCACTTTCCATTGGAGTATCTTCAGAGAATCCCATTCCACCAAAAATCTGAATTCCTTCATCAGCACAAGATTGTACGTCTTCAGAAACCGCAACTTTCAAGATAGAACATTCGATAGCATATTCTTCAACACCTTTCAATTCTGCCTCTTGGTGAGTAGCTCCTTTTGCTTCACCAGCAGCAATTCTATCTTCGATATCTTTTGCAGCTCTGTATGAAGCACTTTCTCCAGCATAAGCATTAGTTGCCATTTCAGCTAATTTAGCACGGATTGCACCAAAGCTTGAAATCGCAGTGTTAAACTGAATTCTTTCGTTAGAATATTTTACAGCATTTGCAGTAACTCTACGTTGTGCATCTAAACAAGCAGCAGCCAATTTAATACGACCAACATTTAAAGCATTCATTGCAATTTTGAAACCGTTTCCTCTTTCAGACAACATGTTTTCAACAGGAACTTTAGTATCGTTGAAGAAAACCTGACGAGTAGAAGAAGCACGAATTCCTAATTTATGCTCTTCTTCATTCATTGAAATTCCGTTTGCTGGATCATTTTCAACGATGAAACCTGTAATGTTTTTATCATCACCAATTCTAGCGAATACGATAAATACAGAACAAAATCCTGCATTCGAAATCCACATTTTTTGCCCAGTGATAGAGTAGTATTTTCCATCTTCAGATAAAACAGCTTTAGTTTTTCCTGAGTTAGCATCAGATCCTGCGCCTGGTTCAGTTAAGCAATAAGCTCCAAACCATTCTCCAGAAGCCAATTTCGGAACGTATTTTTTCTTTTGTTCTTCAGATCCGTAAAGTGTAATTGGCATCGTTCCAATCCCTGTGTGAGCTCCAAAAGCAGTAGAGAAAGAACCAGTTGCTCCAGAAATGTAGTCACAAACTAACATTGTAGAAACAAATCCCATTCCTAATCCGCCGTATTCTTCAGGAACAGCAACTCCAAGAAGTCCAAGTTCACCAGCTTTACGCATAGAAGCTTCAGTGTATGCATAATCTTTTTTCTCAAAACGATCTTTATGTGCCCATAATTCTTTGTCAACGAACTCTTTTACAGAGTCACGCATCATTAACTGCTCTTCAGAGAAATCTTCTGGTGTGAAGACATCTTCGCATTTTGTTTCTTTAACTAAAAACTGACCACCACGAGTCACGTTTTTTTCGATAGTATCTGCCATTTGTTTTTGTTTTTTGTGAAAGAAAATAGAAAATAGAGTATAGAAAATAGACTTTTACTTTAGTCCGTTTTGAAAACCCATGGTCATTCTTTGGAATTCTTCTATTTTAATTTCTAATTGGTTAAATTGTGTTTCGTTTATATATTTTCTATGCGTTGCAATCAATAATTGTGTAATGAGTTCAAATGAAGAACCTAGAGAAATGTCTAAAAAATGGCTGAACGATTTATCTGTTCTCGAAGAACCTTCAGCAATATTACTTGGCATAGAAACAGAACATCTGCTTATTTGAGAACTCAAATCATATCGCTCATGCTTTGGAAATTCTAATAACAAATCTGAAATTTGATTGGCAATTGCAATTCCAAGCTGCCAAATCTTCAAATTCTTATAATTATGTCTCATTCTATTTTAGGCGTATATCTATTCTCTTTATTCTATATTCTATTCTCTTTCTTACAATACTTCGTAGATACCCGCGCTTCCCTGTCCAGTTCCCACACACATACTTACGATTCCGTATTTATTACCTCTGCGTTTCATTTCGTCAAACAATTGAACAGAAAGTTTAGCTCCTGTACAACCAAGTGGGTGACCTAATGCAATCGCTCCACCGTTTACGTTTACGATTTCAGGGTTGATGTTTAATTCGCGAGTAACAGCTAAAGCTTGAGAAGCAAAAGCTTCATTCAACTCAATTAAGTCGATATCATTCAAAGTTAATCCAGCTTGTTTCAACGCTTTCGGAATTGCTTTTACTGGACCAATACCCATAATTCTAGGCTCAACTCCAGAAGAAGCAAAGTTTACTAAACGTGCAATTGGCTCAAGGTTTAATTCTTTAACCATGTCCTCACTCATGATTAAAACAAAAGCAGCACCGTCACTCATTTGAGAAGAGTTACCAGCAGTTACACTTCCGTCAGCAGCAAAAACAGGTCTTAAACCAGCAAGTGCAGCAACAGAAGTTCCAGCTCTTGGACCTTCGTCTTGTTTTACAACGTATGATTTAGTTTCTTTCTTACCATTTTCATTGATGAAAGTCTGATCAACAGTAATTGGAACGATTTGTTTGTCAAATTTTCCTTCTGCCTGCGCTTTCAAAGCTTTCATATGAGAATTGTAAGCAAACTCATCTTGATCTTCTCTTGAAATTTTAAATTGGTTAGCAACCGCCTCAGCAGTTAATCCCATTCCCCAGTAATAATCTTCGTGACCTGCAGCTGCAACTTTATAATCTGGAGTTGGTTTGTAACCTCCCATCGGAATAAAACTCATACTTTCTGCACCACCAGCAATAATACAATCTGCCATTCCAGATTGGATTTTAGCAGTCGCCATTCCGATAGTTTCTAATCCAGAAGCACAATAACGGTTTACAGTAACTCCAGGAACGTCTTCAACTTTTAATCCCATTAAGGAAATTAAGCGCCCAACGTTTAGTCCTTGTTCTGCTTCCGGCATGGCATTTCCAACCATAACGTCATCAATACGTTTTTTGTCAAAATCAGGCAGTTCATCCATCATAAACTGAATGGTTTCTGCAGCTAATTCATCAGGTCTTTTAAATCTAAAAACCCCTTTTGGTGCTTTTCCTACCGCAGTACGGTAAGCTTTAACTATATATGCTGTTTTCATAAATGATTGTATTTAGATTGGAGAATTATGTATTAAGATTTTCCAATTGTTTGTTGATTTTATTCTTTATTAATATGATTTATTTTCCATATATAATTCAATAAATGCAATTACAAGAGGAATCCAAAAAATGAAAGGAACGAAAGTCCAGATTAATCTCAATTTTAAATTTGATTTTGATTTCCAAATTTTAAATGTTCCAAAAATTATAAGAGGCCATGTAAAAAACCAAAACCAAGGATTTATTGAAATTAGCAGCCCTATTATCAGGTAGATTATTCCAGCTTTTAATTCTTTATTCATTTTTGACAATAAATCTTAAAATAAATTAATTTCTCAAAGGTTTTCCTTTGGTTAACATATATTGAATACGCTCCAATGTTTTTCTCTCAGTACATAAACTCAAGAAAGCTTCGCGTTCGATATCTAATAAATATTGCTCAGATACTAATGTCGCTTCAGATAAATCACCACCAGCCATAACGTAAGCTAGTTTGTTTGCGATTTTCTTATCATGCTCAGAAATGTATTTTCCAGCTTCCATTTGATCTGTTCCAACTAAGAACATACCCAAAGCTTGTTTTCCTAATACTTTCACATCAGTTCTTCTAATAGGTTGTGTATAACCCGCTTCAGCCATTAACAAGGCATGTTTTTTAGCTTCAGCAATCTGACGATCTTTGTTTACTACAATGATATCTTTTCCGTGTTGTAAAAGTCCAGTGTCAAAAGCTTCATAACCAGAAGTCGAAACTTTAGCCATAGCGATAGTCAAGAAATACTCTTGTAGCACATTCAACTCCACATCGTTTTTGCGGAATAAATCAGAAGCTCTTAAAGCCATTTCTTTAGATCCACCACCACCAGGAAGTACACCAACACCAAATTCAACCAATCCCATGTACGTTTCAGCAGCAGCTACAACTTTATCAGCATGTAAGCTCATTTCGCATCCACCACCAAAAGTCATTCCGTGAGGCGCAACTACAACTGGAATAGAAGAGTAACGAACGCGCATCATAGTATCTTGGAACATTTTGATTGCCATGTTCAATTCATCGTATTCTTGCTCAACCGCCATCATGAAAATCATACCAATATTAGCACCAACAGAGAAATTCGCTGCTTGGTTACCAATTACTAAACCTTGGTATTCTTTTTCAGATAAGTCGATTGCTTTATTGATAGCCTGAAGTACATCGCCACCAATTGTATTCATTTTAGATTGGAATTCTAAGTTCAAGATTCCATCTCCTAAATCTTGGATAATGGCTCCACTGTTACTCCAAACTTTTTTGCTTTCGCGAATGTTGTTCAGAATAATAAATGAATCTTGTCCAGGAACTTTAACTTGAGATTTTGTTGGAATATTGTAGAAGAAAGTTGCTCCTTCTTTTACAGAATAGAAACTTTCGTTTCCAGAAGCCAACATTTCAGTCACCCAAGCAGCAGGCTCTAAACCTTCCGCTTTCATGATTTCAATTCCTTTTGCAACACCAATAGCATCCCAAATTTCGAATGGACCATTTTCCCATCCAAAACCAGCTTTCATGGCGTCATCAATTTTGTATAATTCGTCTGAGATTTCAGGAATTCTGTTTGAAACATAAGCAAACATTCCAGAGAAACTCTTACGGTAGAATTCACCTGCTTTGTCAGTTCCTTTTACTAGAACTTTAAAACGATTGATTGGTTTATCGATAGTTTTAGTTAATTCTAATGTCGCGAAATTTGCTTTTTTAGCAGCGCGGTATTCTAATGTATCTAAGTCTAAAGAAAGAATATCTTTGTCTACTTTTTTGTAAAAACCTTGACCAGTTTTACTTCCTAACCATTTATTTTCCATCATTTTGTTTACAAACTCAGGAAGTTTAAATAATTCGTGTTGTTCGTCGTTCGGACAGTTTTCGTAAATGCCATTAGCAACGTGTACCAAAGTATCTAAACCAACAACATCAACCGTACGGAAAGTAGCCGATTTTGGACGGCCAATTACCGGACCAGTCAATTTATCAACTTCTTCAATCGTTAATCCCATTTCTTTAACCAAATGGAACAAACTTTGAATTCCGTAAATACCAATTCTGTTTCCAATAAATGCCGGAGTATCTTTAGCAACAACCGAAGTTTTTCCTAAAAATTTAGATCCGTATTCGTTTAAGAAATCCAATACTTCTGTTGAAGTTTTTGGGCCAGGAATGATTTCAAATAATTTTAAGTAACGCGCAGGGTTAAAAAAGTGTGTTCCGCAGAAGTGTTGTTGAAAATCTTCGCTTCTTCCTTCGCTCATAAAGTGAATTGGAATTCCAGAAGTGTTTGATGTAACCAAAGTTCCCGGCTTACGGAATTTCTCGATTTGTTCGAATACTAATTTCTTGATATCCAAACGCTCTACAACAACCTCAATAATCCAGTCTACATTGGCAATTTTTGCCATATCATCAGTCGTATTTCCAGTTGTAATTCTGCTAGCGAATTTCTGGCTGTAAATAGGAGATGGTTTCGATTTTAAAGAGTTTGCTAAGTGATCGTTTACCACTCGGTTACGAACAGCTTTACTTTCAAGTGTTAATCCTTTTTTAGCTTCAGCTTCTGTCAACTCGCGAGGTACGATGTCAAGCAGTAAAACTTCAACACCAATATTGGCAAAATGGCAAGCTATACCTGAACCCATAATTCCGGATCCAATTACAGCAACTTTTTTAATTGTGCGTTTCATTTTCTATTTTTTCTGTTTGATTAAATATGTTTTTATCTTGAATTAATTCGTTTATGATTTCAGAAACCTCAATAAAATGCTGCAGTTTTTCATCTGAAACATGTTTTCTTACGGTTTCATTAAATTTCAAAACTGTATTTTTAGATAAATCTCTTTTTTCTTTTCCAAAATCAGTTAGGTATATCAAAACACCGCGACCGTCAGATGGGTTTTTCTTGCGAACAATCAGGCCTTTGTCTTCCATTGATTTTAATGTTCGCGTTAAGCTCGTTGCTTCCATGCCCATTCTCGGGCCCAAAGCAGTAGATGGCGTGCCTTCTTCTTTGTCTATACTCAAAAGTGCAAATCCTGTTGCCATTGTAGCATCGTATTTTGCAGCTTCTTCGTTATACATTCTTGATACGGCTTGCCATGTAGCTCTCAAAATATAATCTATTGTTTTGTCTTTCATATGTAACTATATCGATTTCAAATATAATCAAAAAATACTATGCGTGCATATAATTTTAAGATAAATTTTGTGTTAATAATAAAATGTCTTTGAATTAGAAGGGTTTAGGTTAGTTTTTTAATTGAAATATACTATTCTTTTTTTAGATTTTGATAAAACAGAATAGCAGAAATGTTATTTTTTGGTATTCTAAATTGTAATGATTCTTTTATTTGGCAGAATTTTTACGAAATATACAGTTGTATTGAAATTCCAATGTTTTAAATTCCAAATTCTAATTGCGAATTATCATCCAGAAACACACTGTATAGAGACGCACTGCAGTGCGTCTCTACGATAATTTCAGCGATTGGAATTTGGAATTTCAGCGATTGGAATTTTATTTAGAAGCACTCTTCTACAATTGGAATTTGGAATTTAAAAAATTGGAATTTTATTTAGAAGTACTCTTCTACAATTGGAATTTGGAATTTAAAAGATTGGAATTTTATACTTCATATTTATCAAGTGCCTTCTGCAGTATTTTTTTCATTCGGTTTCGAAGATATTCGGGTTGAATGACTTCAATTCCATCACCAAAACCTAAGAGAATACGTTCCATTTCATAATTTGGAGAAAGAAACAAATGCACAATAATACTTTTATCTTCGTTTTCCTTAATGACTCTTTGAGTGTGATGTAAAGGTTTTGTTATAACATAAGGAGCATTTACGGCATCTATCCAAAGTGCAATTTTTCTAGGCTGTAAACCCGTATTTACGGTAACGCCAATTACATTTTTATAAAATAAGTCAGCATCAAAATCTTCCTCTATATAAGGTAGATTAAAATCGTAGTCTATAGCAACAATTCTGTCCAGCGCTAAATTGGTGATAGCAGCACCACTTTTTTGTTTTCCGATTAAAAACCATCTGTTATTAAACTCCTTTAAAATAAAAGGATGAAAATGAAATTTAGTTTCTTCTCTAGATTTAAATGATTTGTAGGTAATAATCAAAACCATTTTTTTAATAATTGCCTGATAAACTTCATCCAAATAATGTAAACCTTTCAAGCCTTCATTTTTATCCAGATAAATAACGGGTTTTGTGTTCGATTTCTCAGCGTATATTTTATCTTCCAAACGCTGTAGAATATCCGATACATCGCTGAATAAAGAGAAATCTTTAAATTGTTTCAGCATCGAAACCGTTTCAGTCAAAACATTAATGTCAGTTTCTGTAAGCGGAATATCAGTTATCGAAAATTCATCATCTTCATATTTATAAAACTTCTTTTCGTAAACAACAATAGGCGCATTGTAGCCGAGTTTTTCGCTACGCATCATTTGTATATCCAGCTGAACAGTTCTTTTGCTTACTGGGTTTTCTTTTCCTTCATATTCATACAAAGCATCCGAACACGCATTCATTAAATCCTCTAAAGTCCAAGTTCTGTAAGAATTTTGCAGACATTTGTCTATCGTTTTATATCTGATAAGGGCATTTTTATTTTGAGCCATAATTTTTTGGTTTTGGCGTTAAGGCGCAGAGGTTTTTTTGTTTCACGCAGATTTTGCAGATTTTTTTCGATCCTTTTTAATCTTTTAATCTGTGGCATTAAAAAACTTTGCGACTCCGCGACTTTGCGAGATTATTTATGCGTTTAATTTTTTGGGCGTGTCCCAAGGGCCGGGCTGTACACTATATCTTTTGTGGCTCCCGATAGCTATCGGGACCGCCACAAAAGGATGCCGTTTCCATCCCTCACGCATTTACGTTAATAAAGAAATCTCTTTTTTAATATTGATTCTCGCTTTTTCTTCATACAATCTTCTAAATTCCTCCGTCTGAAAAATAAATTCATTTTCCAGAAAATGTTCCAAAGCCTTTTTTCTACCGGGTTGATATAGAAAATCAGGATAAATGCGATATTCTTTTCTAATCTGGTTAAAGTAAACTTGATAATCTTCCCATTCTTTAGAAAGGATTTTCAAATCAAAATCAATAAGCCAGTTGATATCTTCAATTTCATTCTGCTGATGAAGCTGTGTCGCGCAGATCGCATCAAAAATCAAATTCTTATTTAAAGAATCATTTTTAGATAAAACTTTCAGTGCCAATTCAGCACTTTTGAGTTCATTATCCTTTTTTGTTGCTTTATAAATATAGTCGTGATAGAAAATACTAAACAATACTTCATCAGGGTCTTTAAGGTTATTTTGATATTCATCAAATAATTCGATCATTTCTTTTAAATGATTCAAATTATGATAATGTCTTGATTTGGTAGAATATGTTTTTTCTAAATCAAGCCATAAAAGCCTAATTTTATTAGGATCAAAGCCAATTTTGGAAAGCAGATTTGAATACTTTTCTTGTAGATTCATAAGTAAGATTTAATCAAAAATACAAATTTTATTTTACTGCGCAGAATAATTGCGCAGTAGTTTTGAAATCTTTGTAATGTCAAAACGAAACAACACAGATTGTTTAATTTTAAAAACCAGAAATTATGAAATTCAATTTTATATCAAAAGAAAAAACTACTATAGTTAATCACGAAAATGCTATTGCTTTTCCGTTAACACCAGAATACGAATTGTATGCAGCAGTTGTAACAACAAGTTTAAATGCTTCATTTTATGAAAAAGATACAACACGTTTGGAGAGAATTCAAAACCTAATCCAAAAATGCAATCCAGTATTTGTAGCAAAGCTGGCAGTTTATGCACGTAACGAAATGCACATGCGTTCAGTACCATTAGTTTTGGTTGTAGAATTGGCAAAAATATATTCTGGTGATTCATTAATCAGTAAAACAATCACACATGTTATACAGCGTGCCGATGAGATAACAGAATTATTGGCCTATTACCAAATGGCAAATGACCGAAACGGTGTAAAAAAATTGAATCGTTTGTCAAAACAAATCCAAAAAGGTTTGGCAGTTTCGTTCAATAAATTTGACGAGTACCAATTGGCAAAATACAACCGCGACGGTGCAGTAAAATTGAAAGATGCTTTGTTTTTGGTACATCCAAAAGCTAAAGATGAGGTGCAGCAAGAATTGTTCAATAAAATTGTAAACGATACTTTGCAAACACCTTATACTTGGGAAACAGAATTGTCGCAATTAGGTCAAGTTAAATTCTACAATGAAGAGGAAAAGCAAAAAGCATTCACTCAAAAATGGGAAGAACTGATCGAAAGCAACAAATTGGGTTATATGGCTTTGCTTCGTAATTTGCGAAATATATTAGAAGCCAATGTTTCTGGTTCTCATATTATGAAAGTGTGTGATTTTCTTTCGAATGAAAAAGCAGTTTCGAATTCAAAACAATTGCCATTCCGATTTTTAGCAGCGTACCGAGAACTAAAATTAGTAAACTCTAAATATACTGCTTCCGTTTTAGATGCATTAGAAAGTGCGGTAATGGTAAGTGCTCAAAACATAAAAGGTTTTGATGTAAATACTTCGGTAGTTATTGCCTGCGATGTTTCGGGTTCGATGCAAAAAGCGATTTCTCCAAAAAGTAAAGTAATGCTTTACGATATTGGTTTAATGCTGGGTATGTTAATGCAAAGCCGTTGTCAAAATGTAGTGAGCGGTATGTTTGGTGATTTTTGGAAAATAATCAATATGCCAAAACGAAGTGTATTGTCTAACGTAAACGAATACTACCGACGCGAAGGTGAAGTAGGTTACTCAACCAACGGTTATTTGGTTTTAGAAGACTTAATAAAACGAAATGAAATTGTAGATAAAGTAATGTTGTTTACCGATGTACAAATGTGGAACAGTAATGGAACTAGCAATACTTTTAGTAATTCTTGGATGAAATACAAAAGAATAGCTCCAAATGCTAAATTGTATTTGTTTGATTTGGCAGGTTACGGTCAAGTGCCAATAAACGTTCAAAAAAATGACGTTTATTTAATCGCCGGTTGGTCAGACAAAGTGTTTGATGTATTGCATGCTTTAGAAGATAAAAGCAGTGCTTTAAATTACATCAATCAAATAGAATTGTAAAACAAAAATCTACTGCGTAAAATAATTGCGCAGTAGTATTTGAATCTTTGTAATAGAAAAATAATGAAACAAGTGTCGTAGATAAGTGTTACTTCGATCCAAACGTCTCGGTCGGGAGTTCGAATCTCTCCATTTTTGTTAGTAATAAAAATGTAGCTCAGCGGTTAGAGTAAGATGAACAGTTACTTATTGCCATTTACCTTGTTTTTTTTAAAAAAAAGAATGCCGTAAGTAAGAGATACTTCGTCAATATTTAGGGGAGGAATAGCGAAGTTGTAAAAACAGCAAGGTTATCCAGTTCGACTCTGGCACACGCACGCCCCGTTTCTCTTATTGCTTTTGCTTCTTTTTAAAAACTGAAAAATGTCGTGTGTTAGCGCTACTTCGTTCCAAAAAATAACGCTGATCAATTATTACTTTTTCAAATTTATAAGATGCCGTTTATAAGTGCTACTTCGCGGCATGATAATATTAGGTTCGAATCCTTAAAGTCACTTGTAAAATTATTGCTCTTAAAAAAACAAAAGAGTGTCGTCAGGAAATGGTTACTTCGCCTTACATGAAAAAACAAACCATTCCTAAACATTACCTCTTTTATAATTATAAATTAAAAAATGAATGTAGTAAAAAGACACCATGTAAATAAGATTAAAACGAATTGATTGTTCATTTCGACGGAGGAGAAATCGCACTAGAAGATCGACAATCAAGATCGCCAAATCTTTGAGGAAATACTAGTGCGATTTCTCCTCCGTCGAAATGACATAAAATGAGGAAAAAATCATTTTAATTCTTTAAATCTGTGGCAAAAAACAAATTAAAGTTATCTACGCAAAATAATTACGCAGTACGAAACAACCTTTGTACTATCAAAAAAATAGAAAACATGAATACACAAATCAACGGATTTGAATTAATAGCATTAGGATTCCCACAAGGCCAAGCAATTGGCGTTGCCTTAAAAATAAACAGCAAAAGACATGGACTTAAACGTGAAGAAATGATGACTAATTTCAAGAACGTTTTAGAAAATCCAGAACACTATATAGACGATGCTATTTTTAGCAAACTGGCAGTTGTTTTAATCGAAAAAGCAAATGAAAAGCCAGAAGATTTTATTGCCTTAAATCCAACCCCAAATGCTTATTCGGCTTACGGATTAGAGCATATCGAAGACGGCGCCAGAAAACAAATGGAAGTTGCAATGCAATTGCCTGTTACCGTTGCCGGCGCTTTAATGCCAGATGCTCATCAAGGTTACGGATTACCAATTGGAGGTGTTTTGGCAACCAAAAATGCTGTTATTCCGTATGGCGTTGGAGTTGATATTGGCTGTAGAATGGCTTTGTCGGTTTACGATATTCCAGAAGGTTTTTATTTTGAGAACGAAGCTAAATTTAAAAGAGAATTAATTGCACATTCTAAGTTTGGAGCTGGACACGGTTTTCAAGGACAGTACAAAGCAGATCACGCCGTTTTGAGCGATGAAGCTTTTAATATGAATCCGTTTGTGAAGAACTTAAAAGATAAAGCTTGGTCACAATTGGGGTCTTCTGGAGGAGGAAATCATTTTGTTGAATTCGGAATTATGGAGTTTGCCCAAGACGATACGATTTTGAATATTCCGAAAGGGAAATATGTGGCTTTGTTAACGCATTCTGGTTCTAGAGGAATGGGTGCAACTCTTGCGGGACATTATACCAAAATTGCGAAAGATGTTTGTAAATTGCCAGAAGTGGCAAGAAACTTAGCCTACTTAGATATGAATTCGCAATTAGGTCAGGAATATTGGCTGGCGATGAATCTTGCAGGAGATTACGCTTCGGCTTGTCATGAAGTTATTCATACCAAAATGGAAAAAGCTTTAGGCGCCGTAGTTTTGGCAAAAGTCGAAAATCACCACAACTTTGCTTGGAAAGAAATCTGGAATGGCGAAGAAGTAATCGTGCATAGAAAAGGCGCAACTCCAGCAGGAAAAGGCGTTATGGGAATCATTCCCGGAAGTATGACCGCGCCTGGGTTTTTGGTAAGAGGAAAAGGCCAGGAGAACGCCATCAATTCGGCTTCGCACGGAGCAGGAAGACAAATGAGCCGAACACAAGCCATAAAAAACATCACTAAAAGTGAAATGCAGTCGATCTTAAAAGATCACGGCGTAACGCTTATTGGTGCAGGTTTAGACGAAGCGCCAATGGCCTACAAAGATATTAACCAAGTTATGGCATCACAACAAGAATTAGTTGATGTTGTAGCAAAATTTACTCCAAAAATGGTCAGAATGGCCGATGACGGAAGTAGAGAAGATTAAGCAAACCTAACAGGTTTTTAAAGCCTGTTAGGTTTTTTTAGGTTCAAAAGATTCAATCATTAAAACAGAAATCTACAATGAGTTTATTAAAGAGAACTACTTTGTAGAGTTTGTTTTGGACGATAGAAACCAAGTGGTTGATACCTGGAGAAATGACTTAAGACTGCCTTGTTTCCAGGTTTATTATGGAGATTTTTAGGCGTAGATTTAACCGTAAAGTTCGTAATCCCGATAACTATTGGGATACGCAAAGGTTCGCAAAGGTTTGTTTCACGCAAAGATTTATCCTCATTTTTATGTCATTTCGAGGGACGAGAAATCGCACGCGGAACTCCATAACGACAAGCTTCAATCTTTGTAGACAATCTAATGTGATTTCTCGTTCCTCGAAATGACAAATATTACGCTTAAAAAACTTTGAGAATTAGCGCTTTAGCGGCAAAAACAAAAAAACAAAGCAAAGAATAAAAAAAAACTTTGCGACTTAGTGCCTTAGCGGCAAAAATAAAAAAATATGAAAACATACATAGACATAGGTATTAACCTAACCAATAAACAATTCCAAAACGATACAGACGATATCGTACAAGACGCACAAGATGCCGACGTTACAAAAATGATCCTTACAGGTACAAGCGTACGAAATAGCGAAGAATCAGCTAGAATAGCCAAACAATATCCGGGCGTTTTATATGCCACAGCAGGAATTCATCCGCATGATGCGAAGAGTTTTGACAATCAGAGTATTTCAAAACTAAAGAATTTATTGCTGCAGCAACATGTCGTTTCGGTAGGCGAGTGCGGACTCGATTTTGATCGTGATTTTTCGCCTAGAAACGTACAAGAATCGTGTTACAAAGCACATTTAGAATTAGCGATCGAAATTCAGAAACCTTTGTTTTTGCACGAAAGAGCTGCTTTTACTCGGTTTATCAGTATTACGAGCGAATATCTGCCGAAACTGCCAAAAGCCGTTGTACATTGTTTTACAGGAACTTTGCAAGAAGCTAAAACGTATCTCGATAACGGATTTTATCTGGGGTTTACAGGAGCAATTTCAGACAGTAAACGTTTTGAACATTTAAAAGAAGTCATTCAATATGTTCCGCTGGACAAAATGATGATCGAAACCGATGCGCCGTTTATGCTTCCAAAAAATGTTCCGAATAGTCTTTTAAAAAAATACCACGATCGTAGATGCGAACCTGCGTTTCTGCCTTATGTTGCGGGAACAATTGCGCAGTTTAAAGGAGTATCTTTGGATAGAGTGGCGGAACAGACAACATTAAATTCTAAAGTTTTTTTTGGGATTTAGAAAAAGAACATAATTGTTTATTTGGTTAATCTGAAAATTTAAAAATATCAAACATGGATGAGATAATAATAGTTGAGAATGGAAAAAATATCATTGATGTCGTTTGGGATGGTTTCATTACCTGTCTTAAAATTAAGAAACCTGTAGCTTTTGATAAACATGAATACTGTACAGAACAAGATTCTTCTAAACAATTTTGGTTAAATGGAGATCATGAAAAAATTGACGATATATATAATTTCGATGAAATCTTAATCTATGGAAATGAAGAAGAAATCAAAAAAGAAGTTTATTCTTTTCTAAATATTTTTTTGTCTGGTCGATATATAGTAAAGTTGGAAAGCTGGGTTTTGTCAAAATTTGAGTTACATAGATATTATGATAAAATTCAAAATTCAAATAATTTTTCTTATCCATATGAAAGTAGAATGAAAATAGAAGACCCTTATAATGTAATGTTTACAATACCTTTTTATGATATATCACATGAAAGAGTTAAGTTCTATAAAGAATTAATTGAAAAAGGGATTAGACCAAAAATTATAACGACAGGATGTTTAGATGTAGTTTTTATTTTAGATGGACATCATAAATATTTGGCTTATATGGCAGCGCAGGTTCCTGCAGAGATTATTTCAATTAAAAAAAATGAAGATGATAGTGATGAGGCAATGTTAGATTTATATTTAGATGCTCAATTTATGATGTCTGAAGATGAAAAACAATATTTTATTTCAGAACAACCTCTTTTATTTACAGACACAAGTGACAAAGCATTAAGGTATAATACAGAATTGGATAAATATTTACTCAAATTTGAAAGGCATATTTCTTATATGGTTTTTAGATTAATACTTAAAAGTATTATTTCAGATAAAGAAGAAGAGAAAAATTGGGGATTAGAAAAATTAGCTATTATTAGAAATAAAGATTTTGAGAATAGACCAATATTTTTGAATAAAATTCTTTCAGATGGATCGATATCATCTGGAATAATAAATTCTAAAGAGGAATTCGATACTCGTATCGATGAGTTTTTAAACAATAAAACACATTTTTTTTTTAATTAGTAATATTATCAACAGCGAATAAAAATGCACCCAATTCAGCTTCAAAATGCTATAAAAGCCGTAATTCCCAACTTGAATAAAGAATGGAAAGAAAAATATGCTTTGTTTTTAACAGACGAAAATCTGTATCTTTTCGCAGCCAATTTCATTGCCTTTTACAGTCAAAATACAGAAATAGTTAGAAAGCCTTATTTCAAAGACGAAATTATAATTTCGATACAAGAAAACAGGATTTATTTCGAAGCGGTTTTCGAAGCTTTTAAAAACAATTTAGACCAATTAGAATTTCAAATTATAAAAATGTTTGAAGAAACGCCTTTTGACGTTATTTTACTTATTTTAGGACAGCGTTTAACTTCGGCCAGCAGACGAGACGAAACGGGAATTCCGCCTTCAAAAAGTACTCTTTTTGAAAGTTGTTTCGAACCTTATAACAGTGAAATATCTATTGTAGAAAGAGCTTGGGAAAAACACGTTGGCAGAACAAAAGACAGTAATAGTGTTTTGGGAGAGATAAAAGGAAACCGAAGCGAAAAACGGTTAAAAGTAGAAAGACTAGTTTATCACATCATAGGTTATAAAACCTGGTGGAATACATTTTACCATTATAAACACGGTTTGGTTTACGAAGTAAGAGTAGAAAACGGACAAGGATTACGATGGTCGGCTGATGGAAAACAATTTATCGGGTTTTTAGAACATTTTTTAGAAGAATAATAATGAAAGAAAATACAAAGTATACTTTTAGTGCCGAAGAATGGGAAAACTGCATCAAGGTTTTAAAAGCTTTAAAAGACACTCCGTTTGAAAATCCAGACAATAATTTGTTTGCCGGATTGATTACCAAAATCCATAAAAATGCAAAAAAGAACCTTCGCAGCACAAGTTATAGTTCTAAAAGGAAAGAAGATCTGCAAACAAGTCTAAATGCAACATTGGTAAGCAAAGCCCTAGAAGGTGAAACAATGTATGCCGAAAAAGAAAATCCAGATGAGCAGCAGTTTACAGCATTAAATATTCCTAAAAATTGTTATTCCTGCGGACAGTCGTACAAATTGGCACATAGTTTTTATACACGCCTTTGCCCAGATTGTGCTGCAGAAAATTACGAAAAACGTTTTCAGAATATCGATCTAAGAGGCAGAAATGCAATCGTAACCGGCGGCCGCGTAAAAGTAGGATTTGCAACGGTGCTGAGGTTATTACGAAACAATGCCAATGTAGTTTTAACAACACGTTTTCCGGCTTTGGCTTTAGAACAGTTAATGCAGGAAAATGATTTTGAGCAATGGAAAGAAAACCTGATTGTTTATGGTTTAGATTTAAGAAACCTAAATGCCATCAACGATTTTATTGCTTTCTATAAGTCAAAATTTGACAGCTTAGATATTTTAATAAATAACGCGGCTCAAACCATAAAATATACAGACGAACATTATGTGCCTTTAATGAAAATTGAAGAAAAATTATTAGATAAATTTAAAGCTAATGTAAATTTAATTGGCAATAAAACACCCGTAACAAAAGAAGTAAAAGCCTTAGAATACAGCGCTGGAGAAGAAACCGAAGTACAGCTTACTCGTTTTGGACAACCTGTAGACAATAGAGAAAAAACAAGCTGGAATTCGACTCTAGAAGAAATAAGCATGTACGAGTTGGTTGAGGTAAATTTAATCAATCAAATTGCGCCTTATTTTTTAATAAAAGAACTGAAACCGTTTTTTTTAAACTCAGCATTTAAAGAGCGTTTTATCATCAACGTAACATCGTCTGAAGGGATTTTCAGTTATACCAACAAAACCATATTTCATCCGCATACCAATATGACAAAAGCGGCGCTGAATATGATGACGCTTACTTCTGCCAAAGAATTTGCGGTTGATAATGTTTTTATGACCAGTGTAGATGTCGGCTGGATTTCGACAGGAGCAAAAGAAAGTCTGCGTAAAAAACAATTTGAAGAAGGCTATATTCCGCCATTAGATTCTGTAGACGGAGCCAGCAGAATTTTTGATCCAATATTTCAGGGAATCAACGGAAAAACTATATTTGGAGTATTATTAAAAAACTACAAAGTTTCTGCTTGGTAAAATTTAGGATGGTAGTTTAATTGGAAAAACCGCTCCCACCACGGGGAATGTTTTGGGTTCGAGTCCCAACTGTCCTACTAAGGTGTTAGCTCAATTGGAAGAGCGTCTGTCGGCACAACAGAAGGTGCGGGTTCGAGTCCTTGCACACCTTTTTATAAGAAAAATACAAATATGGGATAATAGTTTAATTGGAAAAATTACTCCCATTCACGGAGTGGTTTTGGGTTCGAGTCCCAATTATCCTGCAAAGGTGTTAGCTCAATTAGAAGAGCACTTGCCTGTTGAGCAATGTCATTAAGTTAAGAAATAAATAAAAAAGTTTCACGCAGATTTAGCAGATTTTAGCAGATTTTTTATTCCTATTCTGCTAAAATCTGCTAAATCTGCGTGAAAAAACAGCTTAACTTAATGACATTGCGCGAGCGGTTGCGGGTTAGAATCCTGCACATCTTTATTTTACAGTATTTCAATTTTCAGATTTCGATTTTAATTTTAATAAAACAATAAAAAATGTATTGTCAAAAGAGTAAAATAATGTTGCTTTTAGTAGTATCTGTATTGATGTTTTCATGTCAAAAGGAGGTAAAAACAGAGAAGAAAAAAATTAAAAAAGATACCGTTACAGCTGTTGAGCCCGAAGAAGAAAAAATAATTTTACCCGAAGAAGAAAGTAATTTTTTAAAGAGACTTATAAAAGAAGAAATCGGAAAACAAAAGTACGATGATTTACAAACCAAATATTCACCTTATTCAGTACATTTTGCCAACGACGGCGATCCGTATTC
Organism: Flavobacterium sp. MC2016-06; assembly: GCF_009711165.2. Classification (GTDB taxonomy): domain Bacteria; phylum Bacteroidota; class Bacteroidia; order Flavobacteriales; family Flavobacteriaceae; genus Flavobacterium. The sequence continues at coordinate 73,285 of NZ_WMID02000003.1, forward strand.
GGTTTCGTATTCAATTGTAAAGAAAAGTGATTTTAATAATGATGGCGTTATAGATTATGTAGTTGATATTTCATCTGAAGGAATGTTGGGAGGCAATGCAAATACGAATCAAAGATTTGTTTATTACATTATGATAAATGAAATTACGCCAAGAGAGGAACATTCTATTTTAGGTTACGCGCCTTTTTCTTATAATATAATTGATAAAGCAAATTTTGTAGGAGATAAATTTAAAGTAGATGTTACACAAAATTTTAGAACTTATAGCTCTAATGTAGAAGATTTAAAATCGACATCGCTTTCCTTTGTATACAAGAATGATAATTTATATGAAGAATCGTATTTGTCTGATTGTAAATTGGCAAAATTAAAGTCGAAAATTATTTTTAAATATATCCCTGACGTATCAATGCGTAAGCGAAGTATAGATATGCACAATTATACCGAAACTATTGACGAGAGTTATAGTAACAATGACACCTTAATTTCAGCAAGTTTAACGGGCTGCGATAATTTGTCTTTAAGTTTTGATACGACTTACAAAGTTGACAGCAGTGACATGGATGATGCCGATTTTAGAAAAAATACGTCCTTACAGTTTTTAAGTTTTTTATCGAAAAATACACTGTTTTCTAAAGAAATTGATATCGTAGCAAATTATTTCAGCGAAAACCCTATTACAGATGAATATATCAAGAAAGTAAAAGGGTATGAGTTTAGAATTTTAATTCAAAAAGATAGAGAAAACAAAAACGATTTAAGGTTTTTAATTAACATTGATAAAATTGATAATCCTTATCAAAAAGAAAATTGGGAAATTGCTACACGCCAAAAAACAGCACCAAAAGAAGACGAAGAATATGACGACTAGAAATATATAAATAACAAGAAAGCGTTTTCCTAACAGGTTTCCAAAACGGGTTAGGTATTATTCCACAAGCTTTTAAATCAGGTATTTTTACTTGGCTTAAAGGCTTTTTGTTTTAGGTATATTTGAGAATGCTTTGTTTTTTGGATTTGTGGAAATCCGTAGTATTAGTAATGAAATTGAGTTTAGATTTGTTAGAAAAATTTTAGATATTAAATATAAAAAAGATGAGTTTTAAATTGTTAGCAATTAGACCTTTAGCAGGAGATGGTTTTTTAAAAAATCTTAAAAAAAATGAGTTTTATACTTTTTACAATGACTATGGATTTGAAATAAATTCTGAAAATAATTTAATAACAATAAATCATAACCCTACAGTTCCTTTAGATTTATATTATGATGATATAGGTAATAAGATTAATATATCTGCGATTGTAGGAAAAAATGGAAGTGGAAAAAGTAGCATTATGGAATTATTGTATGCTACAATATATAATTATTCTGTTAAAAAAGGCTTGATTTATAATGAAGTTAAAGATATTGAAGAAAATGATTTCTCACGTGATGAATTTAAAATAATTAGCGATGTAATACAAAAATCTAATTTTGATAATGATTTAATCGACTCGATTGATAGTAGTATTGAGGTTCTTAACAAATTAAAAGAGCATATAAAATCGAGTTTACCAACAATTGAATCTAATATTGAATATTTAGATATTCATGTTCAATTGTTTTATGTTCTTAAAGGTTTACCAAGAATGTTGCAGGTGAAAAAAGATTTTGTAGAAATTTGCGATTTTGAAGAAGAAAATTCTTTAAAATTTAATTTAGATTTAAGGGAAAAATCAAAAGAGTTCAGTGAAAATCAGGTAGAAAAAAATGCTTTAGAACTTTTTTTTTATAATATAGTTAATAATTATTCTCTATATGGATTAAATTCAAATGAAATAGGAGATTGGATTTCATATATTTTTCATAAGAATGATGAATACCAAACACCAATTGTTATAAATCCAATGAGAACTGAGGGGAAAATTGACATTAACACTGAAAATGATTTATCAAAATCCCGTTTATTGTCTAATGTTTTAACTTTCGTTCCGGAAGATGAAAAGCTGACCAATAGCTTTAGATGTTTAGTTCAAGATAAGATTGCAAGTAGTTTAATTTTAAATTTAAAAGTCAAAAAATATACAGACAAAAAGGACCAATTAGAATTTAAATATTATGATTTACATAAAGAAATTTTTTTATTGAATATTTTAAATTCTTTTACAAGCCATGAATATGAAAATGAAGTTTCAAAAAATGAATTAGCACAAAGGTTAGAAGAAAATAATCTTATAGATAAATTTATCATTGAGTATATTTTTAGAAAGATTGAAAAAATAGCAAAAACATATAAGATTGGAAGGTATAAATATAAAGATAAATTCTCGTACGATAACTTACATGTTGTAACGGATTTTATTACACAACTAAAAAGTAAACAAACCCACATTACCTTTAAATTACGTCAAGCTATTAATTTTTTTAAATATTATAGAAATTATGCAAGCTTGAATAATTTATTGAATTTTGAAACAGACATTAATTATGTTGCAAATATTTCAATTAAAGATTTATCGGATGACATTAATAATCAGATAAATGAGCTGGCTAAGCTTTATTCTAACAATAAAAGTTTTGTTGCGGCGGATAAAAAAGAGTTTTATTTTAAACCATCTGCGCTTTCATTAATAAATTTTATTATTCCTTCTATTTTTGAAATTGATATAAAGTTTGAAAATAATATGGGAAGTTTTAACTTTTTAAGTTCTGGTGAGAAGCAAAGTGTATATAGTATTAATACAATTTTATATCATATAATGAATATTGAGTCAATACATAACTCAGATAATTTGAAAGAATATAGATATATAAATTTAATACTTGACGAAATTGAACTATATTTTCATCCCGAAATGCAAAGAAGTTTTGTAAAAAAATTACTTGATAAAATAAAAAAAATTAACACTTTAAATATCGATCTAAATATAATCTTTATAACTCATTCTCCATTTATATTATCTGATATTCCAAAACAAAATGTATTATTTTTAGAAATAGATGAAATAAGTAAACAAGCAAAACCAAGTATTTATGAAGGATACAATACTTTTGGAGCTAATATTCATGAAATGTTAACAAATGGTTTTTTCCTAGAAAGTACGAAAGGAGCTTTTACTATTTCTAAAATAAATGATTTTTTAGATTTTTATAAAAAGAAAGATGAAAAGACAAAAGAAGATTTTATTGAAAAAAAAGCAAGTTTTAAAGGATTAATTTCGTTGATTGGTGAAGATTATGTTAGAAAGATATTGGAGAATCATTTTGATGAATTAGAAAGTTTATATATGGGTAAAAATTTATTGACTTTAGAAAAAGAAAGATTAATAGGAAGGTTAGAAGAAATTGAAAAATTGAAAGGATGAGAAAAATGAATATCATTGCTGATAATGTTATGTTGGATAAATATTATTCTGCAATTTTTGATTCAAATAAAGACAAACGTTATATACTTTATGATAAAGAATCAAAAATTGATGATAAGCTAAAGTTGATTGATCCTTCTTTATGTTTGAAAAAAATTGTTCTTGGAAGCTTTTCAGAGTTATTAGTGATAAATGAAATTTTTGAAAAATATATTCAAAATGATATTAAAACTGATGTTATCAATAAGTTTGCTAATGAAAGAGATTATATAATAAGCTTTTTTGAAAATAGGATAAATAAAGAAATTGAACTTAAAAAAGAAATTGAGAAAGAAGAGAAAAAAAAAATTAATAAATATATAGAAGATCAGATTTGTGGGATTTTAGATGTAACAAGTATTTTATATGAGAATGGTACAATTTCGAAAATTATTTCGGAATTTTTTATGAGACAAAATGATTACCTAGCTATAAAAGGATGTTATTATTGTAATATTGATTTTGTTAATGTTTTTGATAAAAATAGATCATATCATTTTACTTTGGATCATGTGTTACCTAAAAATAAATTTCCTTATTTTTCAATTTCCTTATTTAATTTAGTACCTTCTTGCTATCCATGTAATTCTAAGTTTAAACATAATAAAGAATTTACCATAAATAAAGAATTGAATAAAATATGTCCTAGTTCAGATTTATGTGATGTTGATGAATTAATAGAATTTAAAATGAAGTTTGATGTTAATAATTCTAGTTTTGAAGAAAAAATAAAAAAAAATATTGAAGTTGATGATGTACTAGTTAAATTGGAAAATAAGCTTTCATTAGAAGGAATAGATGAATATATTCAAATCTTTAAGTTGCAATCAAGATATGAGTTTCACAAGAATATATCTTTTGATTTGATTGAAAAAAGAAAAATATATTCGGATTCTCAAATAGATGAAATTGAAAAAATTTTTCAGAATGAAGGAATTCTAATTGATAAAGAAACATTCAAAAAACAAATTTTTGGCTCAGTAATTTTTGAAAAAGAAAATACAAATGAGCCGTTTGAAAAATACAAAAAAAACATAGCAAAAGAATTAGGAATAATAAAATAAAAAAAGCGCAAACATTCAAAAGTTTGCGCTTTCCCAATTTTATATAAAGAAAAAGAATATTATTTCCCTTTCATCAACTTCTCTAAATACTCAACCTTATCTTTTTCAGCCTGAACCAAACGTTCGTAAAGTTCCACAACTTTATCAAGAGGATTGAAAGTACAACAATTGTGATTAGTGTTTCCATTTCCCTGACCATTATTAGCACTATTATCATAAAAGTTATTGAAGAAATTAAAAACAGATTCTTCTGTAAAATTTTCAATAGCTTCTACTGTAACGCCAAGTGCTTTTGCAATTTGTACCAGTTTTTCAAAATCAACAGTTTCGCTGGTTTCAATGCCGGAAATAGTCTGTTGGCTTGTGCCAATGGCATCAGCAAGTGCTCCTTGTTTCATACCGCGAAGCTCTCTTATTCGGCTGATATTTCGGCCTATGTGTTTTGGTCTAGTTTCTGTGCTCATAATTCAAAGGTATTTATTTTTTTTGATAAAAACGGCTATCCGTAAAATACAAAATCGATTTGGTAAATTACGTTTTAGATATTTTTTTCAGGAAGTAAATATATTCTTTTTCTTACTTTAATAAAAGCAATATTTCTGCCGACAAATAATGATTTTTAATTTCAAATTAGCCTCTTATCAGAAATGTTTTTCGAGCAAGTATTGTTGGATTTATTTTTAAATAATTGATTTATAGTGTTTTAGAGTAAAATAAATCAAGATTTTTACTACAAAATAGGGTATTTATACGCTGTCTCAGAATATTCTTTAATTCTACATTTGAATCTTAATATTTAACAAATGAGTTGAATAGTAATTCAAGTTTAGAAATGAAAGCGTGCAATAAAGTTAAATTGGTATTTTCTTTTTTATTGGTTAGTACATTTTTGTTTTCTCAAAACGAAAAATTAATTATTGGCAGAACAACAGGAAAACTGTCCGTTACCAAAAATGTAACGATACGAACTTTTGGCTTTACAAAATCGCTTTCGGCACAAGTTACTTTGCCGGGTTCTAGTATTGAGGCAAAAGAAGGAGAGAATGTAAGTGTCGATTTTTGGAATATTTCGCAAGGAAATCCAGTCTCATTGTATTGTAAGGAAATAGATTTTGTACAGCGTGATAAAGAAAACGTGATAATGCAAAAGAAAGAATCCATTCACCATATGGAACATGGGTTTTATTCTTTTCTTGCCCAAAAAGCAGGAACGTATCTTTATTATAGTCCAGAAAATTATCCTTTCAATCTTCAGGCTGGTATGTTTGGCGTAATTATTATTCGCCCAAAAGAAGATTATTCTTTGGCCGTAAAACCCAGCGAAATGCTCTGGTGCAGTTACGAAATAGATACCAAATGGCATACAGATGCGATTATGGGTACAGAATACGATTCTTCAAATAAGCCAATTGTTATTCCAAAGTATAAGCCTGCTTATTTTTTAGTAAATGGCAGAACACTACCAAACAGCAAAGGTTTACAATCGATACAGCACAAAAAAGAAGCAGTGTTTCTTCGGTTGGTTAATTCGGGATTATATGTTCATGAAATTCTGTTTCCAGCAAATACAAAACTGCAGTTAATTTCGGGAAAAGAGACCAGCATAACGGCATTTTCTAACGGCTTTAAAGTATCGCTTCATTCGGGAGAATGTCTCGAGTTGCTTGTCTCTTTAGAAAACACAGCCGATAAGGAAGAGATTGTATATCATTTTATAGAACCCATTTCAAACCAAATACTTTACAAGGCTGGTATTCCAGTTTTTTATTAAAAATTAAACTCCATAATTATGAAAAAAATAATGTTTTATCTCGTTATGCTGCTGTGTTTTTCTTTCGCTTCAGCGCAAAAGAAACCCACTTTTTCTGTAGTAGGCAATGCTGTAAATAAAGAAAGTGTACTAAAAAATAAACGACTTGATATTTCTAAGATCAAAGTCGAAAACATTTCTAACAAACCCATATTTCTGGTTTGGGAAACGGTATCGAATACATTTCCAAAAGAATGGGACTGCTCTATGTGCCAGCATGGCGCGTGCCAGATCGGAATTCCAAAAGGTTCAGCTTTTAATAAACTCAATGCAGACCAGCAGGGATTTATTGCTATACATGTAATTCCTGGTGACAAAGGAGGAAACGGTATTGTAAAATTTAAAATCTACGACAAAGCAAATCCTGATTATGCTAAAATATTAACCTTTGAAGTCGAAGCACTTTAAGGGAAATAAATAATTGAATACTCATCCAAAAACAAACAAAATGAAAAAATTTACTTTATCCTTTATTATTTTGATTTCGTTGTTATCCCACGGTCAAAATAGAGCCAATGTGCAGTATGTAAGAAAGAATGCCAATACGCCCGGAGCGCAGGCAGATCTTGAAGCAATGAATGTGGCTTTTAAAAAAATGCGTGAAATGGGCTGCGAAAAAGGGCTTTCGTGGTATTATCAAGGCGCGATACATAATATTCCGCTGGAAATCAACGGAAAAAATGTTCTTTGTCCAGAATATCAAACCGAGAAAGACAAACTATGGGCATGGTCAGATTGTACGCATAAAAGAAATTCTGAAAGTGCTTCTTTAAATTTTCTTTTATGGCATAGAATGTACACTTGGTATTTAGAAAAAATTATTAGAGACTTATCTGGAAAAAAAGATTTTGCGCTCCCATATTGGAATTATGGAAATGAAGGCACTGTAGATAACACTTTGCCGGAAAAAGTAAGCAGCAAGGATGGTTCTTTGTATACTGCAGCGCGATATACTGTGCTTAACGCCGGAAAACCAATTCCGGAAAGTAATGTAAAAGATATTCAAGCTTCACTTAATGAATTAAAAACGAATCCTTCTTTTTCGGGTTCGGCTGGATTTAGTAAAAGTCTTGAAATCGCGCCTCATGGTTATATGCATGATCTTATAGGAGGAGAGTATGCTACGCCATCTCCTGAAACGTATTATAATGAAATATATCAGAAAGATTTTTCGGGTTTAATGGCAAACGTTCCTTCGGCAGGATTCGATCCCGTTTTTTGGTTACACCACAGTATGATTGATCGTATTTGGGAATCTTGGGATGTTTCGGCTTATGGCCAGCGACCAACATTAGAGCAGCTAAAAGCCAATCCTTGGCCTTACGAGTTTATAGCGCCAAACGGAGATCATGTTACGTACACAATGGAAGAAGTATATAATATTGTTTTCAATTTAGATTATACTTACGATACGTTGCTTTATGGATCTAAAGAACCTCCTGTTTTGGCTTCTAATGAATCGAAAACAAAAAAACTGATTGCATTTCAGGATTCTAAAGAAAAAATTATCTGGGAGCAAAAAATAGGAAAAACACTTGAAAGTACTGGTTTTACACATAAAGTAACGACGACTTTAGCTAAAAGTACCAATAAAGTTTTTAAGACTGAGGTAAATTCTAAATTAGTGCTAAATTTAGACGTAGTGGTTTACAAAGAACCAAAAGATTTCTACACGGTTTATCTTCGTTATCCTGGCAAACCAGATCAATATGTTGGAGCAATGACTTTCTTTGGCGTTGCTCACGATCATGGTATGGTTGGTACTCACGAAATAAGTGAAGAAGGTGTAAAACTTAATTTTGCGTATTATATTTCAGATGATTTAACCAATTCGGACAAAGATTTTGAGATTATTATTAAAAAAACAGGAAGCGGAGACGCTAAAGTAACACTAGAAAAAATTAGTGTTACGAAGCTTAATTAAGCTTCCAAAACAGTTGTTGAAAAGTTAGTGAATATAAAATTTAACAATTTTAACATAAATTGTTAAGACATTGCCTAAAAATAATTACATTTGTCCTCGAAATGAAAACTAAAAACATACATATCAACCTGTCTTTTGGACAAAAAAGTGATCGTTTAGCCGGAGAATATCCAGCTGCCGATTATGGATGTAGTATGTGTGGTATAGAATTGAAATGTAAAATGTAATTTCAAATTCAATATAAACATAGAAAAGCGTCCTGGTATCAGGACGCTTTTTTTTTGTTGTTACATTGAGCGAAGCCGAAGCGCTTTAACGTTCAAATTACACTTCGACTTCACTCAGTGTGACAGAAAAGTGGTTTAGTGAGATAAAAAAGCGATAAAAAGTAGTTTAAAAAAAGACACTTCGACTTCGCTCAGTGTGACAAAAAGAGCGCTAAAAGTGAGAGAAAGAAAATTAAATTAAAATAATGAAAAAAATAATCGGAAAAATGTTTAATGCATAGAACTAATATTGAAATATAATCTTGAAAAGTAATCTAATGATAAACAGTCATTTGATACAATTGAGAATCTGCCTTACTACGCGGACAGGTATTTCTATGGTTTTGAATTAGGCGTAACTGATTGATAGTCAATAAAATAAATCGAAAAAAAGATTTGGATAATTGATTTTTTAGACTTTATCTTTGCCGAAGAAAAATGGGAACAAATAAAATTCCTATAAGAACTAAGATTTTAAAAATATAACACATCATATAAAATGAATTTTAATAAAAACATATATAACGCAAAACTAGCCATCTCAAGTCTGGATCTTGGATGTTTAGCAATGCAGGTGCATGAATATAGGCAATAGGATAGGTATATCTTATTAGATCTCATGAAAGCACCTTTAATCGGGTGCTTTTTTTATGTCCAAAAAATAAAATGATTTTGTAGTGAAACTGGTATAATGCAGGTTTTTTAACTAGTGATGAAGGTTCGAGTCCTTCCAAAATCACACTGTTCTCTAGAAAGAACTGGCTCATTGGGGTTACTGGCTAACCTTCCCGACTGTCTCTCGGGAGAAACGGGTTCGACTCCCGTATGAGCCGCAAGTGAAATTAAAAATTAAAAATTAAAAGTTGAAAATTAAAACTTAGCGACTCTGCGACTTTGCGAGAAAAAGAAGCTGGATTGTTAAAAAAAAGAATCTCGCAAAGTCGCAAAGACGCAGAGAAAATTAAACTTAGTGTCTTTGTGGCAAAAAATAAAATGGTGTTTTTAGTTTATTTGGTAAAACGGCGGTTTGTGGATCCGCAGAACAGGGTTCGATTCCCGAAGACACCCCAAATGTATGAGAGGAAAACGATGGTCGTTTGCCCGCCTTATATGCGGGAGGCTGCAGGTTCGAGTCCTGTTTCTTATACAAATGCAGGAATGGTGAAATTGGTAAACGCAGCTGACTTAGAATCAGTTTTTTGAGAGTTCGAGTCTCTCTTCCTGTACCAAAAATAAATTTAATTAAAAAAATTAAAGATGAAAAAGATAAGTACATTATTTGCTAAAAATCCGAGTGATTTAGCAAGGGTAGTTAATAAAATCAACGTAGAAAATGCGTGGGTAATAGATGGAGAAGCTATTGCAACAAGAAAATTTGACGGTACTTCTACAGCCATTATCAATGGCGAATTGTACAAACGATTTGATGCCAAGAAAGGAAGAAAAATTCCCGTTGGCGCAATTCCGTGTCAAGAAGCCGATTTAATTTCTGGACATCACCCGCACTGGTTAAAATGCGATCGTACCAAAACCGAAGATAAATTTTTCTTTGAAGGATTTGATGCTTTAGAAAGTAAAGAAGACGGAACGTACGAGTTATGCGGACCAAAAGTACAAGGAAATCCAGAAAAGTTAGCAACACATACTTTGCTTAAACACGGTATTGAAGTGTTTGACTTTTTAAGTTTTGAGTTTGATGACTTGAGAGATTTCTTAACAGAAAATGACATTGAAGGCATTGTTTTTCACCACAAAACGGATGGAAGAATGTGCAAATTGAGAAAAACGGATTTCGGTATTAAAAGATTAGAATTGGAACCCGTATAAAAAAGTAGATTAAATAACATTAAAAATAGAAACCATGAAACAAGATTACAATCGAATAGCCTTAGTTGGTATCGAACAAGAAGAATACGATCATATAAAAGCCCATTATTCTGGACATATTATCTGGCACCAATCTATTCCGAAAATTGTAGTTAAGGATCAGGTGCTTTTTATGGAAAAATCTAACGGCATTGGAATGCTTCCTGTAGATAAAGTAGTTTATTACGGCATCTATGATAATGATTTTGATTTTATTGCAGGTTTAGCCATCTGGAAAGGAGATTGTTACCCAAATGCAGCAGCAATGCTGGATTGCAGATTTAAGATTCCTTGCTTAGTTAAAGCCTTGGCACTTTCGCAGTTTAGCGCGCCTAGAGGTTTTGTAAGTGCTGGAGCTTCTGTAAATGTAACCGAAGATACGGTTGCAAAATGGGGCAACTGGCATTGCGGTGAAAATAAAAACCGTTTTACAGGCGAATGGGAAAGCGAATTTACAGCAACGATTGAACCTTATTACGAAGGGGAAGCTGTGCGTATTATGATGATTGGCGATATATACTGGCAGATAAAATTAGAAGGTGATGACTGGTTAAAATCTATTCATCCAGATAATGCACAATTTATGACTGTTGATGAGGATTTGCTTGCCGATACGATGCATATTAAAAATGCTTTACAGATGGACATGATTGGGAATGATTATATCGTTGCAAAAGACGGTTCTAAATATTTATTAGAAGTAAATCATATTCCAAACATCACTCGATTTGAAGCCGTAAGAGATGTTTATTTATCGACTGTTATAGAATGGCTTAATGATTAAATGTAGTGTGTGTAATTTTTTTAGCACATAGAAATATAGATTTTATTAATAAAAAGAGAATGCAAAAAGAAACACGTTTCCTTCCTATAGACAAAGCTATGTGTGTGTTTAAGAGGTGAAACGACTGTTTTTAAGCTTACAAAATCTATGTTTCTATTGTGTTAGATAATTACTCACAACGAATTAAATTCAATAAAAATACACCTGCGTAAAATAATTGCGCAGTTGTTTTAAAATATTTGTAAAGTAAAAAAAGGAGCTATTAGCAGTAAATGCGGGTAGTTTAGTTTAAAAATAAAATTTAAGAATGAATCAAAAAATAGTATTTACGGTTAACCTTTATTTTGGTCAAATAAATATAATTAAGTTTGGTGAGTGTTTGTTTGCTTCGGTAGAAGTAATGAATTTGAAACTCATTAAACTATGGAATGAAAACGTAAGTTCACGGGAAAGACTATATCATTTAGTTGATATTTCTCTGGTAAAGTAAAGAGGCTTTTGAACCTTTGCAGATATTAGATTCCCAGAATTCCTGCGTTTTCCTGAGATTCTCAAGAATTTCTAAAAAGAAATATCATGCACAACAATACATTAGAAAAATATAAAAAAGCGATTAAAATTAAATATGAGATAGAAAAAGGCGGCGAATACTTTGATTATCTGCACAAGCCTTCTCGTGGAAAGCTTCGCGATTTTTGCTGGCTCATTTTTGAAAATAATCCAACTCAGGATGATCTAAATGTTTTTAGAAATTTATTTTCTTTAGATTTTGATCATACCAAAAAGAATAAGTTTAAAGAGAAAAAAGATAAGTTTAGACCTATTGAAACCTTCTTTAAAGGAGAAACAGATCCAGCAAATATTGATGCAATAAATCTGGCGGCAATTATGGTTGATTTTCAACCGCGTCCTTTTAAAAAGTTTCATGAAAAGTGTAAAACTGAAAAAGCAAAACCGATTAAAAGTCTTGGTAAAGCTAATGCAGCTGCTAAAATAGAGAAAGCAATTATAGCAAGAGAGCGCTTTGCAGGAAACGAAAATGAAGTGTCAGGAAATCATCTTAAACAAGGAAATCTTTTTTTACATTTTAAAAATATCTTTTCTAAAAAAATAGAAGAGAAAATATATTCAAGAAAAGTAATGACGATTTAGAGCGGCAGAAACTTCATGGGACAAATGAAAGAGATTTTTGCAAAATAAAAAAACACTGGTAAAAAGGCCAGTGTTTTAAATGTACAATTACAAATAAAAAGAAAAATGAAAACTACAGATAAAATTATTATTATCGATTTAGAAGCCACATGTTGGCAAGGTGCTGTTCCTGCGGGGCAGGAAAATGAAATTATTGAAATAGGCATTGCCGTTTTAGATTCGGAAACAGGAGAAATCAGTAAAAACAAAGGAATTCTTATTAAGCCGAAGCGCTCAAATGTAAGTGAGTTTTGTACAGAACTAACCACGATTACACAAGATTTGCTGGATAAAAACGGAGTAAGTTTTGAAGATGCTATCGAAAGTTTAGCCGATCAATATCAGCCCGATTTATATACTTGGGCAAGTTACGGTCAGTACGATTTGAATATGCTTAAAAAACAATGTAAATCGTTTGGTGTTTCTTACCCAATGGGAGACGAACACATTAACGTAAAAGAATGGTTTGCAGAAAAATTTGGTCTGCAAAAATCAACCGGAATGAATGGTGCGCTGCATTTGTTGAATATTCCGCTGGAAGGAACACATCATAGAGGTATTGATGATGCAAAAAATATTGCTAAAATTATGCATTGGTGCCTGAAGAATTAGAATTTGTTTGTTTAACAGCTGTTACCATTAGGTGATAGTTGTAGAGAGAGACTGCAGATATTTTTATTTGCAGCTCTTCTTTTTACTGTAAAGAAACAGGTTTTGAGGATTTTTAGAATAAAATACTATTTTAATAACCGTTGAGATTTAATGATATATTTGTTAGAATACAATTTTTAAAATAAATTTTTAATTGATCCTCGCAAGAATAAATTGATTTAGAAAAGGATAATTAACCCATTATGAATAAAGCGAAAAGACCTTTTTTGGATACCATTTATCATCTCAGAACTATTGAGCAGGTTATTTTGTACAATAAGCTGATGACTATTTCTAAAGAAGAAGAAAAAGAAACAATCTCGTTTTTAGAAACTCAATATGAAAGGGAAACTTTAGATTATCCGTGCCAAGCACCCAAATTTAGTGCAACAGCAGCATTTTGGGGAGCCAAAACAGTATATTCTGCCGCACAGCTGCTATTGTACAGAGAACATAAAATAGAAGAACTCGATGTATTTCTACCTCCGTATAATGGCGAAATAAACGCTTCGGTTATACTCTCTGCCGATTTATGCCTGCGATTTCTGCCTCAGGTTGTAATGGAAATGAAACGAATAGATGCAGAAGACGCAGCAATTGTTATTTTAGAAAAACATCTAGAATACTTTCATTATGCCGCAATAGGTTTTGATGTAGTTTCTGAAAATATAAACCTAGAAGTTGTTTTTTCAGATCCATGCTTTAAACAATTATATCTAAATCGTGTAGTAGAAAGAAAGGCAAAAAAAACAGCCGAAATAGAAACTGTAAAAGGAGCGTTAATGGCAGGGTTTGGAGATTATAAACAAGTATTTTGGAAAGAATTGTAAAATAAAAAGCAGCGTATTTATAAAATAAAATTACCTCAGATAAAAGAAATGAAATCTACAGAAAAGTTAAATAACGTCTTACAGCACATTAAAGATGTTTTTGTTGGAAAAAATGAAATTATAGATCTATTAGGAATTGGTTTATTGGCAAGAGAAAATGCCTTTTTGCTAGGCCCTCCAGGAACGGCAAAAAGTGCTTTGGTAAGAGCATTGTCAAATGGAATTGAAGGAGGTAAAAACTTTGAATATCTTTTGACTCGTTTTACAGAACCGAATGAAATTTTCGGGCCTTTTGATATTCGTAAATTGAAAGAAGGAGAATTGGTTACCAATACAGAGGGAATGATGCCAGAAGCATCGATGATCTTTTTTGATGAAATATTTAATGCCAATTCGGCTATTTTGAATAGTTTACTGATGGCCTTAAATGAGAAAATATTTCGTAGAGGAAGGGAAACTAAAAAACTTCCTGCATTAATGTTTATCGGTGCGAGTAATGTTTTACCAGAAGATGAAGCGTTGAATGCTTTGTTAGACCGTTTTCTTATTCGTGTAAAATGTGATTATGTAGATCCAGATTTGCTGAACGAGGTGCTTTTGGCAGGTTGGAAAATAGAAAGTAATGGTAGTAAAGAAACGCCGACTATTTCTGCAGATGAAATTAAAGAGCTGCAATCGCTCTGCCGAACTGTAGATCTAACTGGAATTCGTAAACAATATGTAGATATTATTCATAACCTTAGAAATACAGGAATAAAAGTATCAGATAGACGTGCCGTAAAACTTCAGAATTTAATTGCTGCAAGTGCTTTAATGTGCGATCGTAAAGAAGCTATATTGTCTGATTTATGGGTATTGAAATACATTTGGGATAATGAGGAACAAATCGAAATCCTGGAAGGAATCATTAATCATATTATTGAGAAAGATGATTCTACATCTCAGCATCCTCAGGCTTTGTACAATAAAACGCCAAACCCTGAAGAAGTAATGAAAGAGATGCAGCATTTAACCGAAAGATGGCAGGATGAATCTCTTTCTTTTGAAGAACAAAATGTGATAAAAGATAAATTGAGGTATCTGCAAAGTCGATGTGATTGGATTAAAAACAACGATCAGAAACAATATATTCAAAAAGAAATAGAAGCCTTATGGCAAAAAATTCTTCAAACCGTTTAAAATGTACTTTTTAGAAATAAATAAAAAATATACCGATTTTTTAGGAGCAATTAGAAATTGGGACACTGTAAAAGCAGCTTTTGATGAGCAGACTGTCTGGCTAAAAGATTTTTTGCCAGAACAATTGAATTCCATAGAAATTCAGCAGATTCCGTTTCATATTGTTTATGAATTGAAAGCCAATTTGTTGTTTAAAAAAGGAAGTTTACTGCCGTCAAAAAAACTTCCTTCAGGTTTGTTATGGACACCAATTATGCGTGCATTTCCAGTTAAATTGCCAAAATTCAATCACAATTATTTCGGCATTGATCAAACGCTTCAAATACAATTAAAACCGTCAGAAACAGCACATCAATCTCATGCATTGCTTACAGATTATAAAGAAATGAAGGCCTATATAGAAACAGCGCCAGATTTTAGACTAAAACCTTTAACATGGGTTGTTTTAGACCAAAATATACTCGTAATAGGAAATCCGTTACTGCCTATAAAAGGCGAGACTTATTGGTTTAAAAATGATTTTTTACTGCCTGCAGGTTATGATCTTGAATGGTCTGTTTTATCTAAAACAATACAGCAGAATTTGAATCCTTTCAGCGAAGAAATCCTGATTTGGAACAAAGACAACAGCTGTATTAAAATTGCTAAAAATAAAATGAAACAACTTTCAATAAGTTCGTTTCGATTAACTTTTTTATAAATTAATAATGGAATTACAAAAATACATTCAATCTTTTGAGGATTATTTTTGGGAATGGGAGAGTAATCTTTTTTCTAAAGAACCAGGTTTAGATACCATAATAATTCCTGATGGAAAAACGATTGCTTACGAGAAATTTGTTTTTGAAATTCTAGAATTTCTTTCAGATGACAGTCTTCCGCCGTTCGGATCATTACTGCTGGTTATTATAGCTACAAATCAAGAAAGTTTAGATACAATCGAAGATATATTTAAATTGGCTAAGGAAAGAATAAACAAAGAGCCTTTCCAAAAACCTGATGGTAATTTTTTTAGAGCAAGTGCCGCAATTGATTTTCTAAAAATATTGTCTTCTTTACCAGAAGAATATAAAACAGGACAAAAACGTTTACAACTTTTTCAGACCATATTTCACGATTGTCATAACAGGATTTCTTTCGAAAAAACAAAAAAAATTCTGCAAGAGTATAAAATAAATAATGCTTTTGTAAGACGAGCTAAAAATAAAATTCCTTTTAATGAAGCTAATTTTATAAAGGATTTTAGAACTATTGCTTTATTGAAAACAAAATTCCCAACGGTTCAATCTGTTATAAAAGCAATGGAGGAACTACCTCAAGAAAAAATCAAAGCCGAATTGAGCGACGAAGTTTTTGAAGCGCAAATCACTGATAAGCCTTTAGATTTTATCGAAGAGCTTATTCGTGAAGAAAGAACATTTCAGGTAGGAAGTCTGGTAAAACGCATTTGGTCAGGATTAAATATTCCGTTACATCATAATATGCCAAGCGCGCAGCCTTTGGGCGGGATTTCAGATTTAACCAATAAAGGAGATTTTGATAAACTTGTAATTTCTGAATTTGCCAATGACGATGATGTTTTTATGTCTAGAATTGCCAACAATGAAGCGTTGTATATTCAGAGAGAAGTGCCGCCGGAAGCAGATAAATTTGAAAGGGTTTTATTGATTGATACAACATTAATCAATTGGGGAAACCCTAAGATTTTAGGTTTTGCATCGGCAATAGCAGTTGCGACACATCCTAAAACAGATATTCAATGCAAGGTTTTTGCAGTTGGAGATACGTATCAGGAAATTCATGTCGAAAATGTACATCAAGTTATTAGTGCTTTAAGTGAGGTAAGCGGAAAATTGACCTGTGCAGAAGGATTAGATTTGTTTTTCTCAGAAAATTCTATTGATGAAAAAAGTCAAGAAGTTTTCTTTATTTCTTCTGATGAAAGTCTGAAACTACAGCTCATGCAAAAAGCAATGAGTGATTATTTTACAAGTATCAAATATGTTTTTGTTACCAATATAGAAGGAAGTATCAGTATTTATAAAAATCAGAATAAAGGAAAAAAACTGTTGCAAGAAATCGTAATGCCACTTGAAGAGCTGTGGAGGAGAGAAGAAGTAACATATGATAATTTTATTTTTGATATAAACAAAGACAACAGTATTCCACTGTTGTACCCAGTCGAAAGAAATTACCAGAACATTTTTCATAATCACGGTCAGTATTATTTGTATGTAAACGGCAGCTTGTTTTTGTTTAATGATGAAGGATTTGACAAAGGATTTTCTAAGATAGCTTCAAATCTTCCATTTTATATGGGAGAGTTTGCGATAAGAAGCAATCAAAAAGGAGAGCTTTTACTCTTGAATTATTCGTATGGTACTTCGCAGAATATTACGGTTGTGAATTTAACGACAAATCAATCTCAAAATCATAAAGCTTTTTCTGAAGAACAGCAAAATACAAAATTCAGCTTTTTTGACTATAATCAGGTATTTTATTTTACCAACAATATTAATTTCTGGAGCATAAAAAGTAATTGCCAGATTGAGTTAAATTACGATCCAATGGTTGTAAGTGCTTTTGATGATTATTTTACCCAACAATCTCTTTTTGTACAGAATTTTAAAAACAACAGATCCAAATATGGTATTATCAAACGATTAACTAATGTATCAATTGAAAATGGTCAAATTAGGATAAATAATTATCTTCTGGAAAAATGTCAATTAAAAAAAACAACAAATCGAGCGAACCGTAGAAATAAATTTACAGCCAAAGGGAATCTAATTTTAAAGAATAGAGGACAAAATGCGCTAACTGTTCTTAAATTAATACGTGAAAAAACGGGTAAAACTTTAAAAGAGGCCAAAGAAATTGTAGATCAAAAAATGAGTGTCATTTATGAAAATGTAGAAATCAGTTTTGCTGAAGATTTGAAAAAGAGATTAGAAAGTAACGGAGCAGTCTGTTATATAGAAACGAATTGTTTTGAATCTGCAGATGGAAGCAGAATTACAATCAAAGACGGAATTTTAATTTTTGAAAGCAGTGACAAACAACTGCCTTTATTTTATATTCCTTTTATTTTTGATAAAAACACAATTCTGGCTACAGCAGCTGAATATACAGGGAATACTTATTTTGTTTCAAAAGAACTTGCACAGGAATACATTGAATATGAATTGTTTGAACAAAAGTATCTCAACCCTTTTATTTCGAAAATAGTAGAATATGGAGCTTAAGTTAAAAATACAGGTTAAGAATTCTTTCCCAAAAGAAGGAATTTTTATTAAAGGCAGCTTGATATCTTTTTGGCTGCAGGAAATTCAGAATATGGGTTTATCGTTAGATGCTGTAAAAGTTTTCCCTGTACCTGGTACAACTGCAAATGAGTTGTACGGATGCATTGTTTTTTTAAACTCTACTAATGCTGCTGTAAAAGATATAGGGAAGAATAATTTTTGCCAGCTTATAGAAAATAAATTGTTTATTCCAGAAAATACAACAGTTTTTCCGGCTTTGGCAAAAGAAGAATGGAATAATTTGTTTTCTGAAAACTATCATTTTCTGCATCCAGAAATAGGATTTGTCGCTTTAGAAGATGAAGTAATCTGGTCTAATTTGATAAAGAAACCTAATTTTAGTACTGTTGAAATTCTAGAACCAAATAAAGGCATTTCTATACCTAAAAGTATTGTTTCTTTGAGAATTGAGGTTGATAAAGAAGAACTCTTAAAAGAAATTGAAAATCCTTTTTCTGAGGAAGAAATGAATGAAAAACTACCTTTTGATCTAAAAAAACTGATGAATGGCAATAATAAAGAAATAGATAAATTCCTGGCGTACTTAGCGAAAAATCCTGAAAAAGCAATGAAACTGGCAATTCCGTTAGATACAATTGGATCTGGAAGAGGTGGAAATGAAGGAGTTTTTCGTTTTAATTCTGGATTTGGCAGTGATTCATCTTACAGTGATACAGACAAAGGGATCTTCAAATATGGTTTTATATTAGTATTTGTTCTTTTCGCTAGAAGCAGCATTCGTTCTGTTCTGGATTCAAACTCTTCAGGAGTATATCTTTTTATACTTATAGCAGTATTAATTGGAGTATTTGTTTTATTCATGCGTATGAACAAATCTAATTCCCCAAGCACAGGAACAGGAGGTGCCGCTATAGTTGATTCTGATAGGTTTACAACATTACAAAACACGTATGAAAAACTGGCAGAAGATTTTGTGTCTAGAAACGAATATGAGAAAGCAGCGCATGTTTACCTAAAGCTTTTGAAAAATAATCACAAAGCAGCAGCAACTTTAGAAAACGGAAAATTGTATCGTGAGGCTGGTGCAGTTTATTTAAAATACCTTCAAAATAAAAGTAAGGCAGCAGAATGTTATGAAAAAGGACATGCTTATGGTGAAGCTATAGTGCTTTATAAAGAAGTCAACGAGTATGAAAAAGTGGGGGATTTGTACACTATTTTGAATAATAAACCAGAGGCGGACAAAAATTATTACAGCGTTGTTGAAAATTATAAAAGTAATTTTCAGTATGTAAAAGCAGCTTTGGTTTGTAAAAAAAAGATAGAAAATGTGAAAGAAGCTCAAGATTTGTTAATCGAAGGCTGGAGAACGGATAAAGATGCATACAATTGTTTGAATAATTATTTTGCGAATATTAGTCTGGAAGAATTGCCTGATGCCTTAACTGATATTTACAAGAATGAGATGAAAACAAGTAAT
This sequence comes from Flavobacterium sp. MC2016-06, assembly GCF_009711165.2. Taxonomy (GTDB): domain Bacteria; phylum Bacteroidota; class Bacteroidia; order Flavobacteriales; family Flavobacteriaceae; genus Flavobacterium. The sequence continues at coordinate 92,980 of NZ_WMID02000003.1, forward strand.
AAGGAAAAATTCCTTGACCTTTTAAAGCACGAATATGAGAAAGATAAAACAATGGAAGATCTTACGAGAAACATTGCTTTTGAAATTGTTGCAGACAGAATTGACAAGAACCCAGAAATTGCCTCTAGATTGATTTATTTCAATAAAAAGAACACGTCAATGACAAAGGACATTATGAAGTTTAAATTGAAGAAAAGAAATAGCCCTAAGGACTAATGAATTCTTCATTGAATAAGAAAATCACTTGAAAAAATACAAGCGGTTTTTAGAATAATTAAAATAAAAATGAATCAAAATATATTTTTTACGTCTGACCATCATTTTGGTCATACAAACATAATTAAGTTTAGTGAGCGGCCGTTTTCATCGGTCGAAGAAATGAATGCTGAACTCATTAAACGCTGGAACGAAAAGGTAAGTCCAAGAGATATTGTCTATCATTTAGGTGATATTTCTTTAGAAAGGCCAGAACTAGTTAAAGAGACTTTAAACCAATTAAACGGTTCTATTTTTCTAATAAAAGGCAATCACGATAAATCGGCTTTAAGCTTTCACAAACGATTTGAGTGGATCAAAGATTATTATGAATTAAGTGTTGAAGATGCAGATGCACCAAACGGAAGACAGAAAATAATTTTGTTTCACTACGCAATGAAAGTCTGGAGGAGTTCTTTTAGAGGAACATGGCATTTGTATGGCCACTCACATGGTAATTTGCCCGATGATCCAACTTCGCGTTCTTTTGATGTAGGTGTTGATTGTCATAATTACGCACCACTTTCTTATGATGAGGTAAAAGCCATTATTTTACAGAAAGATTGGAAAGCGCCTTTTGGTGATAGAGAAGATTAATCTCTAATTAATTTATTTAATTAAAACAGATAATAGTAATGTTATCTGTTTTTTTATGTCTTGAATTTAGGTATTAAAAAAAAGAGGAGAGATGTCCTGTGCTGTTTCCGTATTAGTCAAAAAATCGTTTTGATTGATTGTTTTATTTTCGTGTTTGTGCACAAGAAAATCTTCAAAATAAACAGCAGCTATTTCTATAATGGCTTCTTTGGTTGTAAAATGAATTGTCATTCTCTCATTCAAAATATATTTATCTCCGAGTACAGGATAATAGAGTTTATCATCAAAAGGAAAGCATTTAAGAATCGTGTGCCAATGATTTCCGTCTTTGTCCTTAAAAGCATACGAAGAATCGTGTGAGATATGAAATAAAGTACCGTTTTCGGTATTGATAATAGTTATCATTTTATCTAAATGGCTCCCAAATACCGCTATTGGCGAAATGTATTTTTGAGTTACTAATTCTATGACTTTTTGGTTTAATTGAGGCATTGTTAGATTTGGGTTAGATAGTTTGGGACTACGGTTTTTGTAAATATATAATTAAGCTTATTATTAAAACAAGACCAATAAGTTATAAAAGTATTAAAATAAGACTTTTTTTAAATTAACGGAAATTTCAGTTCAATAAAAAAGGGCTGTCTTATTAAGACAGCCCTTTTCCGTTGGTTATTTTATTTTGATTTTTAATTATGATCGTAGATTTTTGCGTAAAGATCTTTATAGATTTCTTTGATAATTTTACGTTTCAATTTTAAAGTAGGAGTAAGCTGTCCGCCGTCAATAGACCAAACATCTGGAGTCAATTCAAAACGTTTGATTTGTTCCCAATGTCCAAATTTTTTGTTTATTTCTTCCACTTCACTATCGATACGCTTAATTACTTCTGGATTTGCAGCAATTTCAGCATCGCTGCTTCCTAGAGTTACTTTATGAAGTTTAGCCCATTCTTTTACAAATTCAAAATTAGGCTGAATAAAAGCAGCCGGCATTTTTTCGCCTTCACCAATAACCATGATCTGCTCTACAAAACGAGATTGTTTCATTGCATTTTCGATTAATTGAGGAGCAATATATTTTCCGCCAGAAGTCTTGAACATTTCTTTTTTACGGTCTGTAATTTTCAAGAAACCTTCACTGTCAATTTCACCAATATCTCCCGTATGGAAATATCCGTCTTGCAAAGCTTCGGCAGTTTTTTCAGGATCTTTAAAGTAACCTAACATTACGTTTGGTCCTTTGCAGAGAATTTCGCCGTCTTGAGCAATTTTCACTTCAACGTTTTGAATTACTTTTCCAACAGTTCCAATTTTAAAACCTTTATTTCTCTGGTCGTTTACAGCAATTACAGGCGAAGTTTCAGATAAACCGTAACCTTCCATAACTGGGATTTCTGCAGCAGCAAAAACTCTCGTTAATCTTGGTTGTAAAGCTGCACTTCCAGAAACCATTAAATCTAAATTTCCTCCCAAACCTTCTTTCCATTTGCTGAAAATAAGTTTACGGGCAATTTTTAATTGAAATTCATACCAAGCTCCATTTGCTCCGTAAGGCTCATATTTTAAACCTAAATCAATAGCCCAGAAGAATAGTTTTTTCTTTATTCCGGTTAACTCAGCACCTTTTGCATAAATTTTATCGTAAACCTTTTCCAGAAGTCTTGGTACAGCCGTAATAACTGTAGGACGTACTTCTTTTAAGTTGTCACTGATTTTGTCGATAGATTCTCCAAAATACACCGAAACACCATAATATTGGTAGATGTACAAAATCATTCTTTCAAAAATATGGCAGATTGGTAAGAAGCTCAATGCTGTACTTTTTCCAGCATCAAACGGAATTCTTGGCGCACTGTCTAAAACATTAGAAACAATATTTTTGTGCGAAAGCATAACTCCTTTTGGTCTTCCTGTAGTTCCAGAAGTATATATTATAGTTGCTAAATCGTCTGTATGAATACTTTCTTTTCTAGCTTCAACTTCATTCTGATTGCTTTGGTCTTCACCAGACAATAATAAATCAGACCAATGTTTACAGCCAGGAATTTCGTCAAAAGAATAAACCTCTTTTAAGGTAGGAACATTTGCTTTAATAGCATTTACTTTTTGAAGCACTTCTGTGTCAGAAACAAAACAGTAAATACTACCGCTGTGGTTTAAGATATATTCATAATCTTCTTCTGCAATTGTTGGATAAATAGGAACGTTTTGCGCACCAGTCTGCAGGATACCAATATCCATGATATTCCATTCGGTGCGGTTATTTGAAGTAATTAAAGCTATTTTATCATCTTTCTGAATACCCAAGCGTAATAATGCCCTCGAAACAGCATTTGCCTTTGCAATATATTCCTTGCTGGATGTTTTTTCCCAAGCTCCATTTTTTTTGGTTGCTAAGGCAACTGGAAGGTCGTAAGTTTCTTGTTGATAATAAGGAAAATCAAAAAGGCGTGTGATTGAAACCATTGTTTAATATATTGAATTTTATCGCAAATTAAATAAAAAATAGGTATTATTTTATATTTTATGAAATTAAATGCTAAAAATTATATGTACTTTCAAAATTCAACGAAAACGTTTTCTTTTTTGTAATATTTTTTCAAAAAAACTAGAATTATTTATTTGAAGCACTTTGAGACACATAGTCTTCTTCATATTCTTTTACTCTTTCGCCCATTATATACATTTTTTTCTTGTTGAAATGGATCGAAAACTGTGTATACATCCAATCTTCAGTACCTTTTAGTTGATACCAGAATGTATAGGTTGCGCTATTAAAGCCCTCTTTAAATTCAGGAACACCTTCTTCAGAACATTCAATACCCCAATTGATGTTTTTTTTGCTTAAATCTTCGTATTGAAAAACACCTGTTCCGTCTGAATTTAAAACAATTGTAGGATCCTTTTTTCCTTCAGAATAATAAGTTCCAATTACATCATAACCAATAGTTGTTGCAATGTAATGATCGTGAATTTTATAAGTAATCTGTTGTACTTTAATTTGAGAATACGATTGTGCTGACACTAAAAATAGTGCAAAAAGAATAACTTTAAGGGTTTTCATTCTATGTAGATTTTTTAAATGTTTTTGGAACGCAAAAAAAATCCTGTGGCTGGATTTTTTTTGCGAATATAGTTCAAATTTCAATAGAAAAAGAAATCCAAATTACAAGAATGATTTTTTACTCTTTTTGTGCGACTATTATTCAGTCGAGAACTGATTTTCTAATAACTTTTCTTTAAAATCAGATTTAAAAGTATAAGCAAATGTAAGCAGGAATGCTCTTGTGTCTGATTTAGAGGTTCTATTACTGCCAAAAAGAGCTGTATTGTTTTTGTAACCGCTTTCGAGTGTGTTAAACATATCTGTAACAACCAATCCTAAACGTGCATTTCCTTTGCCTAATTTTTGCTGAAAACCCATGTCGACATTATAAATCGGAATTCGTTTACCCTGTGCAGTAGCCAAAGACGAATTGTAATTTCCTATTATTTGCAGTTTTCCGCCTTTCCACGGCACAAAATTATTAATCATTTTTCCGTACCAGCTAAAAGCATTGTTTACAACATCCTGCGCCAGATTTGAAGCATTTATATTTTGCTCAAAAGCAGTTATGCTAATATTAGCATCGTAAAAGCCAATAGGTTTTAGACTGAAAATAGTTTCTAAACCATAAGTTATTGTACTTCCAATATTTTCTGGTTTCAATAAAATCACTCCATTATCTTGAAGCTGTGCATATTGTTTTATTGTATTATTGGCATTTCTGTAGAAAGCATTGGTAGAGAAAGAATATTTATCCCATTCTTTATTATAACTCGTTTCTATGATATGAATAATTTCTGGTTTTAAATACGGATTTCCACTATGCGGATTTAATGCATCGGTAATATCTACAAACGGATTCAGTTCGTCTAAATCTGGACGGTTAATACGCTTGCTGTAGCCAAATTTTATAAATTCATCCGATTGTAAATTCAATTGTAGAGAAGCCGAAGGAAAAAGCTTTATATAATCATTCGAAAAATTATCACTGTTATTTTTTGTGCTTCCAGTATTTGAAACCTGCTCGGCACGAAGCCCTAAATTGTATTTCCATTTAGGGTTTTCAGTGTTTCCTATAGTCGAGTTCATCATTCCATAAACGGCATTTATCTGCTCGTTAAAATCAAATATATTGCTCGCTGACGGATTAATTACATATTCATTATTAACTTGGTCGGCACTTTGAAAATCGGAATTAAAAAAGCGAAATGTTCCTTTGTAACCTGTTTCGATTATTGATTTTTCTGAAATCGGGAAAGCATAATTTAAAATAGCATTCGAGATGTTTTCTTTTTCGTAATTATGAGTTCGCTGCCAAAAAGTATCTCCAATTAATGCCTGATTTTCATCATAATTATTCGTGTCAATATTCGTGTTCTCTCTACCGAAATTATAAGAGGAAGTAATACTCGCAGTCAGACTTTTTCTGTCATCAGAAAATTTTCGATCATAAGTAAAAGCCAATTCTGCAGCTTTAGAACGTTCTAATTCTAAAGAATGCCTGATATTGTCAGAGTAAAAGCTGTCTGTATTAGTATTAACTTTTGTGTGTAAAGTTTCATCATTATCCTGACTTTCCATGTTTCCAAGCGCTTCAAAAGAAAAAGAATTTCTTTCGTTTGGAGAAAAATCAATATTCAATTTTAAATTTTGTAAACCTTCCGTACGTTCGTCATTTCTGTTTTGATGAATAAAATGTTCATCATCAATAAAATAATTCGTTCTATCACCTTCTATCTTTTTAGTTCTTCCTGCAAAACGATTATCATAGCCCAAACCAAAATTCCATTTATCTGTTTTCTGATTCAATTGTACAGAACTATTCATTCTACCTTTAGCTCCAAAACCGCCACCTAAAACCACCGCGCCATTCAGGCCACTTTGATCGTTTTTTTTAAGTTTGATATTGATGATGCCGCTTTCTGCATTAGCATCGTATTTGGCTGTAGGATTGCTAATTACTTCAATGCTTTCGATACTGCTCGCAGCAATTTGATCCATGTTGGTAATCGCCGAGTTTTTTCCGTTAATTAAAATCATTGGTGTTTTTCCTCTTAACGAAATAGCACCATCGGCATCAACAGCAACTGTCGGAATACTTTTTAGCATATCTGTTGCAGTACCGCCAGTTTGAGAAATATTAGAAACAGCATTAAAAACAAAACCTCCTTCTGTTCTCTGAATTTGTTTTTTCTGAGAAGTTACCACAACAGTATTCAATAAATTAGTATCGTTTTGTAAAACGATATTTCCAAGATTTATAGCAGCATTATTGATTTTTAATTTTTGAATGGACGATTTAAACCCTATTAAATTTAATTGCAATTTATAATCTCCAGGAAGAATTTGATCTAAAGAAAAATTTCCTGCAGCATCTGTTACAGCATAAGCGGCAACTTTAGTAGAATCTGAAATGCTTTTTAAAACAACATCAACAAATTCTACAGGTAATTTCCCATCAGAAACAGTTCCTTTTATTTGTTGTGCTTTTTGCCCAAAAGAAAACTGACACATAAATACGATAAACAAGAAAGTCAGTTTTTGAATAATATTTTTCATTTGGCAAATATATTTATCAGTTGAAAAATATTTAGAAAAACCAGCTTAAGATAGTATTAAATTAGCCTTAGACCTTATTAAGGTATTTGCTGAATTTAATAGTTGAGATGAAAAAAGGGTATTTTTCCCCTAATAAAAACAGGAAATCGCATAACGAATTGTTTTGAAGTACAGAGTAGTTTTGGAATGAGTTTAATGCGTAGGCCGAAAAGCAAAAGAGTAGGTATTATTTTATAAATATAAATATCATGGGAACATTATTTTTTGCCGCAATGGGAATTTGCGGAACATTGTATCCGGGTTGGTGGAGACGTTTTTTTAAAATACCGCCGCCACCTCCAGATCCGGAACCTTGGTGGTATATTGGTGCAATTGGTTTGGGGACTATTGCTGGGCTGGCAGGAGGAACTTTGTTTCATAACAGAATTGTAGACGATCAGCTTTTTGCTGGACAAGCTGCAATCGCTTCGGGACTAGTTGCTTTTGCTGCCGCCAGTATCGTTACAGGTCTCGTTTCCTCGTTAAAACGATAAAAAAATGCCTCGACCAATAGGGATAGTGTCGAGGCATTTTTTTTATACAAAGAATATTTTTTTCGCCACGAATTACACTAATTTTCACAAATTAAATTCGTGCCAATTCGTGAAATTCGTGGCAAAAAAAACGCCCGATAAATTCGAGCGTTTTGTTAAAATATATTTTTTTAGTTTTTTTCAATCCATTTTCTAGCATTAACAAAAGCTTCATGCCAAGGCGAAACTTCATCATTTCTGTCTTTTGGATAATGTGCCCAGTTCCATTGGAAAGTAGAACGCTCAATATGAGGCATCATAACCAAGTGTCTTCCTGTTTTATCACACATCATTGCCGTGTTGTAATCAGAACCGTTAGGGTTTGCAGGATAACCTTCGTAAGCATATTTAGAAACAATGTTGTAGTTTGCTTCTGGTTCAGGTAAATTGAATTTTCCTTCTCCGTGAGAAACCCAAACTCCTAAAGTGCTTCCAGCTAAAGTAGATAACATTACTGAGTTATTCTCCTGAACTGTTACAGAAGTAAAGATACTTTCGTGTTTGTTACTTTCATTATGAAGCATTTTTCCGTGAACTTCATGCTCTGGATTAATAACTTCCAATTCCATAAACAATTGGCATCCGTTACATATTCCAACAGAAAGCGTATCTTCTCTTTTGAAGAAATTATCTAAAGCTGTTTTTGCTTTTTCATTGTATAAGAAAGCTCCAGCCCAACCTTTTGCAGAACCCAAAACATCTGAATTAGAGAAACCTCCAACTGCTCCGATGAATTGAATATCTTCTAAAGTTTCACGACCCGAAATTAAATCGGTCATGTGAACGTCTTTTACATCAAAACCTGCTAAGTACATAGCGTTTGCCATTTCACGCTCAGAATTACTTCCTTTTTCACGAATAATAGCTGCTTTTGGTTTTGGTTTAGAAGCATCGATTACTGGTTTTTTCCCTGTAAAGTGTGCTGGGAAAGTATAATTTAAAACTTGATTTTTATAGTTTTCAAAACGTGCCTGAGCTCTTCCGTTTTTAGATTGTTTTTGATCTAATAAATAAGAAGTTTCAAACCAGATATCTCTGTACTTCGCAATGTCCAAATTATAAATTCCAAATTCCAAACTTGGTGTACTTTGAACTGAACCAATTTTGAAGAATTCAACATTGTTTGCTTTTAATTTAGCTTCAACAGCTGCATCTGTTTTTGCTTGGAAAACAATTCCGATGTTTTCTGCGAAAAGTATTTTCACTAAATCTTTTTCAGCGAAAGCGCTAAAATCAATTTTTGCTCCAAGATTTACATCAGCAAAACACAATTCTAATAAAGTTGTGATTAAACCACCACTTCCAATATCATGTCCAGCAAGAATTTGATTTTCTAAAATTAATTCTTGAATCGTGTTAAAAGCATTTTTGAAGAAAGAAGCATCTTTAATTGTAGAAGTTTCATTTCCGATTGTGTTTCTAATTTGTGCAAAAGAAGAACCTCCTAATTTGAAAGCATCTTGAGACAAATTGATATAATAAATAGAATCTCCGTTTTTCTGTAAAACTGGCTCCACTACTTTTCTAATGTCGATACAATTTCCTCCAGCAGAAATAATAACCGTTCCCGGCGCTATTACTTCGTCGTTTGGATATTTTTGTTTCATTGAAAGTGAATCTTTTCCAGTTGGAATATTGATTCCCAATTCGATTGCAAATTCAGAACAACCTTCAACAGCAGCGTATAAACGAGCGTCTTCACCTTCGTTTTTACAAGCCCACATCCAGTTTGCCGATAATGAAATACCTTTCATTCCGTCTTTAATCGGAGCCCAAACAATGTTTGATAAAGATTCTGCAATTGCATTTCTAGATCCCGCAACCGGATCAATCAAAGCAGCAATAGGAGCGTGCCCAATCGAAGTTGCAATTCCTTCTTTTCCTAAATAATCTAAAGCCATTACACCAACATTATTCAATGGCAATTGTAACGGACCTGCATTTTGTTGTTTTGCTACTTTTCCTCCAACACAACGGTCAACTTTGTTGGTTAACCAGTCTTTTGAACCAACCGCTTCTAAACGTAAAACGTCTTGTAAATAACTTTCGAAATCTGCGGCGTTGTAAGCAACGTCAGCATATTTTCTATCGATCGTTTTATCGTTCATAACCGTTTTTGGAGAACTTCCGAAGAAATCTTCCAAAGCGTAATCCATTGGTTTAGAACCATTCGATTGTGATTGAAAAGTAAAACGGTGATCGCCTGTTACGTCACCAACTTGGTACATTGGAGAACGCTCTCTGTCGGCAATTCTTTGTAAAATATCAATATCTTTTTGACCAATAACCAATCCCATTCTTTCTTGAGATTCGTTACCGATAATTTCTTTTGCAGAAAGTGTCGGATCTCCAACTGGCAATTTATCTAAATCGATTAAACCTCCAGTTTCTTCCACCAATTCAGAAAGACAATTTAAGTGTCCGCCCGCACCATGATCGTGAATAGAAACAATTGGGTTATTGTCGCTTTCTACTAAACCACGAATGGCGTTTGCAGCACGTTTTTGCATTTCTGGATTTGAACGCTGAATTGCATTCAACTCAATTCCTGAACCAAAAGCTCCTGTATCTGCAGATGAAACTGCAGCACCACCCATTCCGATTCTATAATTTTCTCCACCCAAAATAACGATTTTGTCGCCTTCTTGTGGTTTCTTTTTTATTGCTTGATCTAGTTTTCCGTAACCAATTCCACCAGCTTGCATGATTACTTTGTCGTAACCAATTTTGCGGTCGTTTTCTTGGTGTTCGAAAGTTAAAACTGAACCTGTAATTAAAGGCTGACCAAATTTATTTCCAAAATCAGAAGCTCCGTTTGAAGCTTTGATTAAAATATCCATTGGTGTTTGGTACAACCATTTTCTTTCTTCAACAGCATTTTCCCATTTTCTGTCATCGTTCAAACGAGAATAAGAAGTCATGTAAACTGCAGTTCCTGCCAATGGTAACGAACCTTGTCCACCTGCTAAACGGTCACGAATTTCTCCTCCAGATCCTGTTGCAGCACCGTTAAAAGGCTCTACAGTTGTTGGGAAATTGTGCGTTTCTGCTTTTAAAGATAAAACCGAATCAAATTCTTTTACCTCGTAAAAATCTGGTTTGTCAGCTGTTTTTGGTGCAAACTGCTGCACTTTTGGTCCTTTTACAAAAGCAACGTTGTCTTTGTAAGCAGACACAATATCGTTAGGATTTTCCTGTGATGTTTTTTTGATTAATTTGAATAAAGAAGTTTCTTTTTCTTCACCGTCAATAACAAAAGTTCCGTTGAAAATTTTGTGACGACAGTGCTCTGAATTGGCTTGCGAGAAAGCGAAAATTTCAGAATCAGTTAATTTTCTTCCTAGTTTAAGCGCTAGATTATCTAAATAATCTACTTCTTCTTGGCTTAAAGCCAAACCTTCCACTTTATTGTATGTTGCAATATCATCGATTTCCAAAATAGGTTCTGGCTGTACGTTGATAGTGAAAATTTCTTGATCTAATTGTGTGAATTTTTGAGAAAGCATCGGATCAAAATCATTAAAATCTTCCGTTGCTGGATGAAATTCTTCAATTCTGATAATGCCCGGAATACCCATATTCTGAGTAATTTCTACAGCGTTTGTGCTCCAAGGAGTGATCATCGTGGCGCGAGGCCCAACAAAAAAATCCGTCAATGCGGATTTTTCGATCTTATTAGAGTTGGCAAAAAGCCAATTTAGTTTTGAAATGTCTTGAGCTGAAATTTCGTTTTGCGTTTGTACTGCAAAAACAGTTTTGCTTTGGTTTTCAAAGAAATGGATCATTTTGTGTAGTTTGTTGTATTGAGCTGCAAATTTAGTCATTTCAAATCAAAAAAAAAAGTAACAATTTGATGCTTTTTAATTATTGAAGATTTCTTTTTGAATCTTGCAAAATGCTGATTTTTCGTCAAATATTATAGTTTTGATTTTTTGTTGCAAAGACACAAAGTATTATTTTTTTTGCACGCAGATTTTGCAGATTAAGCAGATTTTTTATTCTCGCAATCTTGATAGTCATCGTGAGTAAAAGCGCAAAGATTTAAAAAAAAAGAAATCTGCTTAATCTGCAAAATCTGCGTGAAACAAAAAACGATTCGAGATCATAAAACAAAACAAAAAAAGCGGCAAATTGCCGCTTTTTAATGAATCAAAATCTAATTTTCAATTAGTTGATTACTATTTTTTTAATCAAAGTTTTTTGGCCTTTGGTTATTTTAACAACGTATATACCTTTAGAAAGATTACCTGCAGATACAAAAGGAATAGTTGCGTTTTGATTTTCGTATACTTTTTGTCCTGCAAACGAAATAATTTCGATTGAGTAAGAAGAAGTATCAGAATTATTAAAACCAATATTGAAATTTCCGTCTGAAGGATTTGGAAAAATTGTTATTTCATCAGATTCTGTAGTGATTTCAGCTGCTTCAACTTCAACTTTTTTGCTTGCTAAGTTGCTGCAAGTATCTGTTGCATAAGAATCCCATTGAGAACTTAAGTTGAACGTTGTAGTTGGAGCAGTTACCGTAGATTTTCTTCTTAAAGTTACGTCAGCAGCAAAGTTTGCCGTCCCGCCGCTAAAAGTTCCGATAATGTCAATTAAAACGCCATTTTTGAATAAACCTACAGCGTCATTTCCATTAAAAGTAAGTTCAGTTGCAGTTGTAGAAATATTAGCAGCACTTGTTAAGAAACAAGTTGAAGAGATAGAACTGTTTACTACTACATATTTACCACCACTGGCCAATGTACCTGTTAGAGCCAAACCTGTACTCCAAGCACCTGCGCCATTAGTTTGTTTTTTAATAGTATAAACAGACATGCTTACAGAACTTCCTGTATTATTGGCAATTTCTAAAGCCTTGTTGTTTCCAGAACCTTCAATATATTCAGAGAAAAGTAAATCGGTTGCTGTTCCGCCAGTGCCGCTGCTGTTTGTTGTTACTGCAATTGTACTGCTGGAAGCAGAAGTGTTTCCTGCTGCATCTCTTGCTTTTACATAAATAGAATAACTTGTAGAAGCAGTTAAACCTGTTATCGTTGCTGTTGTTCCTGTAACAGTTGTTTTTAAAACGCTGTTAGCATACACATCATAACCTGTAACGCCTACATTATCTGTAGAAGCTGTCCAGCTCAGTGATATAGAAGTAGCCGTTTTTGTAGTTGAAGCTAAACTTGTTGGAGTAGTTGGAACCTGCGTATCTGAAGAAGAAGTTCCTCCCCAAATTTGAGCTACATATTCTGGATGATCTATGTATGGATTTCTATTTCCCTGACGTGCATAAACGGCATTGTTTCTTGCAATTTCTCTTGCGCTTACAGGATCTTGTGTATTCCAAGCCAAAAGCATATTTAAGAATGCAGTGGTAAATACTTGATTGCTTGTACCATTAAACATTGCGTATGAATATCCTGCAACTGTATTCTCATAACGTGTTGCAAAGTAGAAATACATTCTAGCAATATCACCTTTAAAAGCATTGATTGGTTCAAAAACAGTTCCTGTATATCCAGATACACCGCTAGAACCTAATTTACTTCCGTTTTGAGAAGTGTAGGTTGCAGAACTTACAGTTCCGTGTGGATAATTAGAACGCATTCCGTTTACTTTTCCATCTGTTGGAGTAATAAAATGGGCATCGGCAACCATTGGTGATGCTTCATTAAAAACAGATTGTGGAATAATATGCTCTCTATTGTAACAATCGCCCTCAACAGAATAATTACCACATCTCTGTGTAGCTCCTGTACTATAATTATAAGGATCTGTTCCTGATGGATTTTCAGAATACATGTCTAAAACAGTTCCGTCATTTTCGTAAAAATTATCAACATCAGAAGTTTGGTAGGTTGTATATAAACCTGCGTAACCATTATCGGTATGACCTTTAATAATGTTGTACAATTGAGTTTTTAAAGTGTAGCCTGTTCCGGTTGCGGTGTTGTAATAACCACTCGGAATCTGGGCAAAACTTACCGTAAAGACCAATAAGAATAAAAAAGAGTAGAATTTTTTCATAAAAAGCAGTTTAAGATTTGGTTTGATTAATAGTATAAATTAAAAAACCAATGGATTGATTATTAATTATTTGTATCAAAAATACTACTTTTATGTATACGCTGTATTAAGAGATGTTTAAATTTTAGATATATTTTCTTACTTGCTTGAGTTTTGCCGCGAAGGCGCTAAGGCACGAGGTTTTTTAACTGTAATAAACTCATTAGAATGCTTGTTTCTCATTTTTGTCATTTCGACGAAGGAGAAATCGCACTAGAAACTCCACAAAAAAAGATATCCAATCTTTAGCGATTTACGAGTGTGATTTCTCCTTCGTCGAAATTGACAAGATTGTGGAAAATGGATGCGAAATATTCGTTACCGAAATAAGTAACCTTTACAGAAATGACAAATACTACGTAATTATTGCAAAAAAACTTTGTGTCTTAGTGCCTTCGCGGCAAAATCCTACTTAGGAAAATCAGCACTTTGATAAGCGCCTAAATCGGGTGGAGAAGTTCTTGTTTTTCCAATAATATCCAACGGAATTATATACGTCTGATTTCCTTTCGCGAAAGCGGCAGAAGTTTTATCAATATTAAATTTGTTTTCGGAAACGTTGTAAAACTTCGGATTTTCGTTTAAAATGATTTGGTTGTAATGAACTGCATCCGTTTTAAATTGATAATCTGGATTGGTGCTTGAACTGCTGAATTTTAAAAGACAATTATTCAATTGATACACAAATTGAGCATTTGTATTTTTACTTAAATTAAGTTCGTTGGTGTTAGAACCATAAATAATACAATTGTTAAATGTAGCCTGAGTAAGATTGTTGGCTTCTGGAGTTGCTCCAGCCAAACTATTACTTAGATTAACAGCAACCGGCGAATTGCTCTGCCAATTGTTGTTGAATGTACAATGTGTAAAACTATAATTACCGCCGTAAACACAAGATAAACTCGCCAACCCGGCATAATTAATAACGATGTTTTCTCCGATAATTTGGGCATTCTGAGCCAAAATTCCGTATTGTGCACAATTGTAAAGCTGCGTGTTTTTTATTTGAATTGTATTGTTCGGACTTTTTATATCCAGACCAATAGTTGCATTTTTTAAAGTCAGATGATTTACAGTATGATTTGTACTTCCGTTAGCGAGAATAACAGAGCTCCATTGTCCAGGAATATCTTCGTATAGAGATTCTAATCGATCACCTTCAAATACAACTTCATTTTCTAATTTTTCAGTTGTAGAAACAGCGCCGTTAATTTGAAGTGATGCGTTTGGAGCGACATAAAGCCCAGAATTAGAATGAAAATACACCTTTGATCCCGCTTCAAAACTCACCGTTTTATTGGCAAGAACTCCCGCATATCCATAAATAACGTAAGGTTTGTTTTTAGTAAAAACCAATTCATTTCCGTTTACAGCATCATTTTCATCCAAATAAAAACCATCAACATCTTTACCGTCAATCTTTATTTTTTCTTTGCTTCCGTCAGAATTTTGTTTCGGATATAAAAATACAGCATCCTGAATTAGCGTAACCAAAGCTACTTCTTGAAGATTGGCGCCGCTGTCAAATTCAATTTCGTCTGTGTATAAAAAATCAGTAGGATCAGCATCTGTAATGTCAGCCGTAGTTTCGATAAAAATATACAAACTGTCTTTGGCTAAAAGAGTCACATTATTGAAAATTTTACCTTGATTGCCACTCATTCCGTCAACCGTCATTCTGTATTTAGAGTTCAAACCTTTTTTTAACTGTACAACTGGAATCGAAATATCATTTTTGCTTTTGTTATACACCATAAGCTGGTAGGTACTCGAACCAATGTTTTTAAAAACAGTATCTAAATAAACGGTGTCTTTTGAAAACTTTAAATCTCCTGAACTGACAACAGTGTCAAAATCAGTTCGACATGAACTGAAGGCTAAAATTATTGTAAGAATGAAGAGTGCAAAATAATGACGCATTGAATCGTTTTTTTGTTTTAGCCACAGATTAAAAAGATTTAAAAGATTTTTTTAATCTGTGGCGATATTTTTTTGAATTGCTTTATTTTTTAGCCACAGATTAAAAGGATTAAAATGATTTTTTAAATCTGTGGCTATACTTTTTTGAATTGCTTTATTTTTTTTGCCACAGATTTAAAAAGATTTTTTTACCTTTTTTTAATCTGTGCTAATCTGTGAAATCTGTGGCAAAACTTTTATTAGTTCTGTCACAGCTTTAATTATTGTTTTTGTAAAAATAGCAAAAAACTTACATGTTTGAAGTCTATTTTTAATATTACAATTGTATTTTCTAATTTGTATCTCATCTTTTCTTTAATTTTACGATTTTAAAGCTTATTTTAATGAATTACACAAAAGAACAAATTTTAGCCCGCTGCAATGAGTTTTCTAAAAACACATTAATGGAAACGCTGAAAATAGAATATATAGATGCTGGAGAAGATTTTTTGACGGCAAAAATGCCAGTAAATCCAGCAGTTCACCAACCAATGGGATTGTTACACGGAGGAGCTTCGGTTGCTTTGGCAGAAAGCGTAGGAAGTGCAGCATCTTTTTTCTTTATCGATCCAAAAGTACAGGAAGTTCGTGGAATCGAAATTTCTGCAAATCACTTAAAAAGTATTCGCGAAGGTTTTGTTTACGGTACAGCGCGCATTATTCATAAAGGACGTACGCTGCATCTTTGGGAAATTAAAATTACCGATGAAGAAGGAAATTTGATTTCGCTCTGCAAACTGACGAATATGGTTTTGGATAGAAAGAAAAGTTAATTGGAAACTATGAATAATTTCTTTTCTAAAATTATACTGCATAAAGAACAAAATTTGCCTTTTGTTCTTTATTCTAAACCCAATTCGACTAAAATAATTGGGCTTTTACAGCAAAATGATACTTTACATACCGTTTCGGATTATACCGAAAAAGGTTTTGTTTTTGCTTCTTTTGATGAAAAACAATTGATTCTGATTCCAGAAAACGAATCTGAAATTATAACGTCTGAACAGGAAAATATCGAAATCAATTTAATTGAAAATAATGATTTGGGTTTTGATGAAAAGGCCAAAAAACAATATGAAGATTTAGTTGAGAAAGGAATCAAGGCGATTAAAAACGAAGAATTCAAAAAAGTAGTTTTGTCGAGAAGTGAAACTGTCGATTTAGCCGATTTTGATTTTGTAACGACTTTTCAGCAGTTAATTCAATTGTATCCTACGACTTTTTGTTATTGTTTTTTTCATCCTAAAATCGGATTTTGGATGGGAGCTACTCCCGAACAATTATTGAAAGCCAACGGAAATGCTTTTGAAACTACAGCATTAGCAGGAACACAGAAAGCAACGGAAGCAACCGAAATTTCTTGGGAACAAAAGGAAAAAGACGAACAGCAGTATGTAACCGATTTTATTGTAAAAAGATTACGCGAAGTAGCTTTTTCTGTTGAATTAACAGAGCCTTACAGCATAAAAGCGGGATCTATCTGGCATATTAAAACAGATATTTCGGGAGTTTTAAACGAAAATTCGACTTTGGAAGAAGTGATAGATACTTTGCATCCAACGCCCGCAGTTTGCGGACTTCCGAAGAAAAAAGCAAAAGCTTTTATTATAGAAAATGAAAATTACGATCGAACTTTTTATACCGGTTTTCTGGGTGAATTAAACAGCAGTCTCGCATCTAGTGCCGTAAGTTCTGATTTATTTGTAAATTTACGAAGCATGCAGATTCAAGACCATAAAGCTATTTTGTACATGGGCTGCGGTATTACCAAAGAAAGCATTTCCGAAAAAGAGTGGGAGGAAAGTGTCAATAAATCAATGACGATGAAAAGAGTCTTGAGAGTCTTGAGAGTTAGGAGTTAGGAGTTAGAAGTTATGAGTTATGAGTTATGAGTTATGAGTTTTGACCGAGACACAAACTTGAAACCTGAAACTTGAAACCTGAAACAAAAAAAACTTGAAACAAAAAAAAACAAAAAGAAAAATGAAATTAGATATATTAGCCTTTGGTGCTCATCCAGACGATGTAGAATTGGGTTGTGCTGGAACAATTTTAAAAGAAGTTTCGCTTGGAAAAAAAGTTGGAATTGTAGATTTAACGCGTGGCGAGCTTGGTACACGCGGTACAGCCGAAACTAGAGATAAAGAAGCAGCAGATGCAGCAAAAATATTAGGCGTTTTGGTTCGTGAGAATCTTGCCATGCGTGATGGTTTTTTTACGAATGATGAAAATCATCAATTAGAAGTTATTAAAATGATTCGAAAATACAAACCAGAAATTGTATTGTGTAATGCTGTAGACGATCGTCATATTGATCACGGAAAAGGAAGCAAACTAGTTTCTGATGCTTCTTTTTTATCTGGATTAGTAAAAATTAAAACTTTGATCGACGGTGTGAATCAAGAACCATGGAGACCAAAAGTGGTGTATCATTACATTCAATGGAAAAACCTTGAACCCGATTTTGTTGTAGATATCACTGGTTTTGAAAAAAAGAAAGTAGAAGCAATTCTTGCCTATAAAACACAATTTTATGATGCCAATTCTAAAGAACCAGCTACTCCAATTACGAGTAAAAACTTCTTAGAAAGCTTAAATTATCGTGCGCAGGACTTAGGAAGGTTAGTTGGAACCGAATTTGCAGAAGGTTTTACTATTGAAAGATGTTTGGCAGTCAATAGCTTAGATGATTTGATGTAAATTTCATGTAAATTTTTTCAAATTTTTCTTTGTAGAAGTAAACCTTTGTTGTATATTTGCAACCGCAAAGAAAAATGGTGGTTGTAGCTCAGCTGGTTAGAGTATTGGTTTGTGGTGCCGAGGGTCGCCGGTTCGAACCCGGTCAGCCACCCAGAAATTTAAAGCCTTGAAGAAATTCAAGGCTTTTTTTGTGCAAAAAAAATAAAAAATAAATAAATTCCAATTTTTTAAATTCCAAATTCCAAGAAGTACAAGTTTGGAATTTGGAATTTAAAAGATTGGAATTTCAAAAAAAAACACAACTGCTAAGTTGTGCTTTTTTGGTTATTATCTTATTTCTTCAAAAGTAGTTCCTTCTTTAATATCACCGGTATTAAAACCTTTTTTAAACCAATACATTCTCTGTTCAGATGTACCATGAGTAAAGGAATCTGGAACGACATGACCTTGCATTTTACTTTGTATAGCATCGTCACCAACAGCATTTGCAGCGCTCAAAGCTTCATCAATATCACCAACATCTAGATTTTCTTTATTATAGTGTGCCCAGACTCCAGCATAAAAATCAGCTTGCAATTCTAGTGCAACAGAAAGTTTATTGGCTTGAGCTTCGCTTTTTCCTGATTGTTCCTGACGCATTTTGTCTGAGGTTCCCATTAAGGTTTGAATGTGATGTCCAATTTCATGCGATATAACATATGCAATAGCAAAGTCACCACCTTTGGCGCCAAATTTAGTTTTTAGTTCCTCAAAGAAGCCTAAATCCATGTATACTTTACGGTCGCCAGGACAATAAAAAGGTCCAGAAGCAGATGATGCTCCACCACAGGCTGTTTGAACAGAACCTCTAAAAAGTACTAATTTTGGTTTTTCATAAACCATACCGTGTTCTTCAAATATTTTGCTCCAGATGTCTTCGTTATCGGCCAATACAACCTTAACAAATTCCCCCATTTCTTGGTCTTCTTTACTTAAGGGAGCTGCAGCTTCAGTTTGTGTTTGTTGTCCACCTTGCATTTGTTGTAATACAGATCCTACGGTTTGACCAGTTTCACCACCAAAAACATTTAACAACAAAATAATAATACCAATAACACCGCCGCCTATAAGAGTTTTTCCTCCTCCGGATATTCCTCTTCTGTCTTCAACATTATCACTTTGTCTTCTGCCTTGCCATTTCATATTCTATTGCAATTAAGTTTGTTATATTTTTTAATGTACGAATTTATGTATTTTTATGGAATTTTACGATAGTAGAAACAAATAAGTTGAATTATTTCAGCCATTTTATCAAAGTCTCTTCTACACTTCCTCTCATGATAGGTTTTGAGATATAATCATCCATTCCGGCTGTTATGCATTTGTCTCTTTCTTCTTTCTCAGCACCAGCAGTTACTGCAATAATCGGAATTTCTTTGCCCGATGCCATATTCCTAATTGCTCTTGTAGTTTCGTAACCATTCATAATTGGCATTTGAATGTCCATAAAAACAATACTTGGATTAATGCTTTCAAATTGCTGTATGGCTTCGTAACCATTTTCACATTCATAAATATAAGCATTGGAATACAAATTTCTAATAATAGTTTTTAACAGTAACATGTTGACTTTGTTATCTTCTACAATTAAAAATGTGACTAGTTCACTGCCAAAATCTGGGTTCTGGTCTGGATCTAAGTTTGTTTTCTTGAGCTCGGCATTGTATTTTTCGTTGATACTTTGATTGCTCGTTTTTAGATTTAAATCAAAATAAAAATTACTGCCAATATCTATTTGACTTTCCAATTGCAGACGACTTTCCATTAACGCTAATAACTGATTAGAAATTGTTAATCCCAAACCAGTTCCTCCAAACTTTCTCGTTGTAGAACTATCTTCTTGTGAAAATGCTTTAAAAATTTTCTTTTGGTTCTTTTCGAGAATTCCAATTCCAGTATCAATTACAGAAAATCGAATGACACAATTATTGTTTTTATTTTTTTCTAAAACCGAAACATTAAGTTTAATCGAACCTTCGTTGGTAAATTTTACAGCATTTGAAAGCAGATTTATCAAAATTTGTTTGATTCTAACAATATCTGTCCAAATGTATTTAGGAACATCAGGATCAACGTTAAGTTCCAACTGTAAATCTTTCTGATTCGATTCGTAAACAATTAAATCAAAAACCTGTCCGAGCACTTTTTTAATGTCATATAAATCAATAAATAATTCAAGTTTTCCAGCTTCAATTTTAGAAAAATCAAGAATATCATTGATAATTTCCAGAAGCGAATGTGCCGATTGATTTATAGTGGTCATGTATTTTTCCTGAATTTCTTCAAGATCAGTTTTCATCAATAAATGCGTAAAACCGATAATACCGTTTAATGGCGTTCTAATTTCGTGCGACATATTGGCCAAGAAATCAGATTTTGATTTATTAGCCGCTTCTGCCAATTGTTTGGCTTTTATGGCATCTTCCGTTTCTTTTTTGTTGGTAATGTCAAAGTAAATACCGCCTACAAACTCAATTTCATCTTCTTTTTTAATAACATCGCCAAATTCTTCAATCCAAATATATTCGCCTGTTTTACGTCTAATTCTGTAAACGCTGTGCAGAGGTACACCGCTTTGTAAATTATTAACTTGATTGCTGATTACTTCTTCTTTATCATCATCATGAATTAATGATAAAAACGATAAATTATTCTCGATAAATTCTGATTTAGAATAACCTGTTAGATTAAAAATTTCATCGTTCAAGAATATTTTAGTCGAAAGAGCATCAAATTTAGAAAGGTAAACAGTTCCCGGGATGTTATTGGCTATTAATTTAAATTTCTCTTCACTTTCTACAATTTTAGCCTCGTTTCGGTTTCTTTCTAAAGCAGATGAAATGTTGTTGGCAAGAACCTGAAAGATATAAATCTCTTCTTCAGACCATTTTCTTTCTTTGGTACAATCATCAAAACCTATAAATCCTGTAAAAACATCATTGATATAAAGCGGTAAAATCAAAATCGATTTGATTTCGTTGTTAACTAATAATTGTCTGAAAAAGGTATTTTCGAGTTTTCGAGTAAAGGTATTTAAGATCTTTTTATTTTGAGCTGCATCGTAAATTTCATTAAAATCTTCTTTTGAAAAGTGTCTAAGTGCCGTTATTTGATGATCTATTCCTTCTCTAGACCATTTGTGTTTTTGGCTGATGGTATTGGTTGTAAAATCTTTTTCATAATAAAACATGTGATCTACTTTGGCTGCTTTTCCAATTAAATCATAAGTTTCCTGAAACATTTCCTGAGTAGATTTGCTCAATAAGAATTTTTCTGTACAAAGCGAAAGTGCATAAAGCAGCTGACTTTTAAATTCGAGTCTTCGCTCTGCTTCTAAACGCATCTGTGAAGAAATAGCCAGCGAAATTACATCAGAAATTGTTCGAGCATAATTGATGTCTTCATTGTCCCATTCTCTTTGAATTTCAGTACTTTCAAAACAAACTACACCCGCCAGCTGTCCGTTTGAAAAGATCGGAACATCGAGCATAGACCTGATGTGGTTTTTGGTAAAATAAAGTTTTTGAAATTCTGAAGTTTCTAATTTATTAAAAACATCGGGCGCATTGATAATGGCTTTGTTTTTAAGCGTTTCAAAATAAATAGGATAAGATTGTTTATCTAGAATGTTTTTGTCGTTTAGGTTTTGATTGTCAACACTAAAGAGATTTTTGCAAGTAATTAAATCTTTGTAATATTTCCAGAAACTTACGCGATTTGCTTTGCTGACTGTTGCTGCTTCTTTAATGATATAATCGATAACCGAGTTTAAATCATCGTATTTGCTGAAGTCTGTAGTCGATAATTTTTTTGTGGAATTATTGTAAGATTCAATTTTTTCGAGACGTCTTTTTTTCTCGTTTTCGATATTCTTAATTTCTGTAATGTCCCTCGAAATTCCGGCAAAACTAATGGTTTGTCCTAAATCATTTTTGCGGACAATAATTTTTTGAGAAACCCATAATTTATCACCGCCTTTCTTTAAAAGCGGAATTTCGATTACTGGGAAGTTGTTATCGCGAAGTTCTAAATTTTCGTAAAAATCGACCGCATTACGCAGATAATGTTCGTGAATAAAATTAGAATAATGCTGGTGCATAATTTCTTCTTCAGAATAGCCTAAAACAGAATAAGCAAAATCATTTACAAACGTAAAATAACCTTGAGTATCGATCTCAAAAATAATATCGGTTGCCGTTTGAATTAGGTTTTTGTATTGATCCTGAACAATAATTTGTTCGGTAACATCTTGTCCGATACTGATTATTAGGTCGTCAGAGAATTTTTTATCTTTCCATTGAATGTATTTGTATTCTCCATTTTCGGCTTTTAATTTCCGTATGTAAAGTTTATTTTCTTCATGATTGATGATTTTTATTTTCTTTTGAAACTCTTCATCTTTGGTTAATTTCCAAAAATTAATACCCATAACTTCCTCTGGATTGTATCCTAAAATAGCAGTTATGGTTTCGCTGCAGAATAATATTTCACCTTTCTTATTGGTTGCAATTGTTAGTGAATTTCCTTTATGTACAATTTCATTTGCAAATCTAAAGTTATCACGATTATTAAGTAAAACAGCATATTTTACCTGATTGATGATGAAGATAAGAATGCAGAAATTAATTAGTAAAATGGAAGATTTTAACGGTATTAAACTAAAAGCAACTGTAATAATTAAAAAAGTAAAAACAAGCCCAATAAAAAGCCAGTACACTTTTATGGGTTTTAGAATGTTGTAGGAGAAGAAAAACGAAATTAAAAAAACAATAATCGGAACAACATCATTGGTAAGAAGAATGATATTGCTGATTACATAAGATATATAAATAAAAAAACTGACGATGAATATTTGCGGGATTTTATCTCGCAGCCATTTAACTCGGTCTGTTACCACATAAATAAGCAGTACAAAACAACCAATTGAAACATTTAAAACTAATAGACTTTTGGGTCTGATTTTAAAGATTTCATTTATAATTTCGATTACAATTACAGCAATACCAAAAAATAAAATGTAGAGTTGGTATTCTTTGCTTGTCGTATCGGTATCTCGTTTTTTATCAATGAAATTTCCAATTTTAGCTTTAATTCTAAAAAACTGGTAAACCAATAAAGCAAGAAATCCAAAAAGAGATAATCCTAAGATAATGAGTTTAGGATTGTTGTAAAAAATAATATCTGAATGATATACATACCAATTTACAATGAATGATTTCAGGGCATCGCCAAAAAAAGCAATTCCTGAAATCAATGTATTGAAAAAACTATAGTCAATTGCCATAGAATTTGGGGTATGTTGGTTTCGTAAATAGCAATTTTGAACCTTCTAAGAGAGTAGGTTAGGCTCTTCTTTTTCTTAGAGTTCTCTTTTTATTCTAAATCCGACTGCCCGATTGAGTCAATCGCATCTTTGTGGTCATCCATATTGATGATTGAAAAATAAGTTGCATAGGTAATACAAGTATTAAATACAATAGTAAATAAGACTCCAATGCAGCATCCGGCAAGACCTACAAGAGATCCCAAAATACCAGTCATAAATAAAACAAAAATCATTACAGGATTTTTATTGACAACTATTAAACTTGACTTAATGGCGTCTATGGCTTTTAAATCTCCAAAAATCACAAAAGGAATTGCCAGAAATGTTAAAAATGAAATCATAAGTGAGAGTGCGGTACCTAAAAACAAGATTCCGAAGCTATCAATAACAGCTCCAATAGAAGAACTTATTAAGGTAATAATAAAAGCAGTAATAAATATTTGTCCAAAATAAGAGCTTTTATAGTAAGTGAAAATAGTCGAAAAATCAAAAGGTTCATCTTTATCTGCAAGGTCGCAAATTTTAAGAAATCCAGCGCCAAATGGCGCCAATAATGCT
The DNA here is from genome assembly GCF_009711165.2 of Flavobacterium sp. MC2016-06. Taxonomy (GTDB): domain Bacteria; phylum Bacteroidota; class Bacteroidia; order Flavobacteriales; family Flavobacteriaceae; genus Flavobacterium. The sequence goes on from NZ_WMID02000003.1 coordinate 116,647, forward strand.
GTTCCCACTGTAAGTACAATTGTGGTAACCAGCAATTCGATATACGATTGTTTTTGAACGGCAAGGTTTTTAAAAAAATCTTCGGTTAGACTTGATGCTCCATAATAGGCGACAACTATGCCCATAAATGCAAATGCAAATATTATTGAAAATACTAGAATTATAAGCCCAGAATAAAGTGCTACTTTTTTGTAGTTTTCGAATGCATGGTTAAAGACAGTTGCAAAATCTATGGTATAGCCATCTCTTTTGATGTCCTCAATTTGGTCAAGTGTAGATTTCATTTTAATAAGTAGAATTGTTTTATTTTATTGTGATTTAATATTATTAACTTGACGTAAATATAATATTTTTAATCAATTCTGTATGAAAATCCATGAAACATTCCGAAATTGTTTTTGTTTTTTAGATCCAGTCTAAAATTCGTTTTATTGCTGTCAATTTATCTTTGTAAGGCGCGTATCGCATAGGTAAGTCGATCCAGTTTCCTTTTTTAACAACTGCTTTATGATGCGAGAAAGTGTCAAAGCTTAATTTTCCGTGATATGCACCAATACCACTGTGCCCAACGCCGCCAAAAGGCAGTCTTTTATTAGAAAAATGAACCACTGTGTCATTGATACAGCCGCCGCCAAAAGAATAGGTTTTGATTAATTTTTTGGCAAAGGAATTATTTTCGCTAAAAACATAAAATGCAAGAGGTTTCTCATAACGGCTTACAACCTTGTCAATATCATTTTCTGTTTCGTAAGTCAAAATAGGTAAAATTGGACCAAAAATTTCTTCTTTCATTACAGCACTATCCAAACTTGGTTCATCGAGTAAAGTTGGTGCCATATAAAGTTTATTAGCATCTGTTTCTCCTCCAAATATAATTGTTTCAGATTCGATCATATTCATTAAACGCAGCCAGTTTTTAGTATTAATAATTCTAGCAAAATCTGGCGATTTGTCTATTTTCTTGCCATAAGCTTTTATGATTTCTTCGATCATGTAAGTAATAAAATTGACTTTCATGTTTTTCTGAATCAAAATATAATCTGGTGCAATACAAGTTTGTCCTGCATTTATAAATTTTCCCCAGACAATTCTTTTAGCAGCTAATTTTAAATCTGAAGTTTCATCAATAATGCAAGGATTTTTACCACCCAATTCTAATGTAATCGGAGTTAAATTTTCGGCAGCAGCTTTTGCTATGATTTTACCAACGGCAACACTTCCTGTAAAGAAAATATAATCCCAGCGCTGTGCTAGTAATTTATTAGAAACTTCTACACCGCCTTCAAAAACTTCAACATGATTGATGTGAAATGTTTTTTCGATGATTTTGGCAATGATGGAAGAAGTGTGAGGAGTAAGTTCTGAAGGTTTTAAAACAACTCGGTTTCCAGCTGCGACTGCAGCGATTAAAGGACATAAAGCTAATTGAAAAGGATAATTCCAAGGGGCAATCACTAAAACATTTCCGTAGGGTTCCTTATAAATATAATCGCTAGAAGGGAAGTTAAGAAGCGAAGGGAAGACACGCTTGGGTTTTGACCAGCTCTGTATGTTTTTAATGGTATTTTTTAAATCCGAAATAACATAATTGGTCTCGGTTAAAACAGCTTCAAATTCAGGCTTTTTAAAATCATCGTATAAAGCTTTAGCGATTAAATCTTCGCTTTTCTGAATGTTATGCAATAACTTTTTAAGAGTTTCTTTTCTATAACCAATGTCGCTTTTGTAGTCCATTTTATGATCAGCTTGTTTTTTTGACTATGCAAGTTAATCGATAAAAATTAAAAAAATAAGAATTTAATCATAAAATCATAAAGCATTCCAAATTGTTTCGTCTGGAGTTGGCGCAATAATTACGATATTCTCTTTAGAAACAGGATGCGTAAAAACCAGTTTTCTGGCATGAAGATGAATACCGCCGTCAGGATTACTTCGGTCAGCGCCATATTTTAAATCGCCTTTTATTGGAGATCCAATTGCTGACAATTGTGCACGAATTTGATGATGACGACCTGTATGCAGATTAATTTCTAAACCCGTATAATTTTGAAGCTCTTTGATGATTGTATAATCTAAGCTCGCCATTTTACTGTCTGGAACTTCTTTTAAATGCGCTTTTGAAGTATTATTTTTTTCATTTCTTTTTAGGAAATGAACCAATTTGGCTTTTGATTCCAGAGGTTTATTCTTTACAACAGCCCAATATGTTTTTTGTGTTTCGCGATTAGAGAACAATTCGTTCATACGCGTTAACGCTTTGCTCGTTCTGGCAAAAACAACAATTCCGGTTGTAGGTCTGTCTAAACGATGAATTACGCCCAAAAAAACATCACCAGGTTTATTGTATTTAGCTTTAATGTATTCTTTCACAACATCAGACAAAGGTTTGTCACCCGTTTTATCACCTTGTACAATATCTCCAACGCGTTTATTCACTACAATAATATGGTTGTCTTCATGCAGTACTTGGAGATTGTCTTTATTAGAAAGAATTTTCATTTAGATGAGTGAAATTTTAGATTTTAGAGCTTAGATTTTAGATTGAAAAAGTACTGAGGTTAAAATTAATCTATTACTCCCGTTAAGGCGCAATAAAGATATTTTTTCACGCAGATTCTGCAGATTTGGCAGATTTTTTTATTCCTAATTCCGCTAAAATCTGCGTGAGTATTTTTATATTTCTTAACTTAATAACATTGAGCTAAAGCAGGAGTTTATTCAGCTAAAAAAACTTAGAACCTTAGTTTCTAAGAACCTTAAAAAGAAATTAATATTGTTCCTTTTCGTTAGGGAAATCGCTAGATTTTACATCTGTTACATATTGACTGATTGCAGAAGTCATTTCTTGGAATAAATTTAAGTAACGACGTAAAAAACGCGGACTAAATTCATTGTTCATTCCTAACATATCGTGAATAACCAAAACTTGTCCGTCAACACCGCCGCCAGCACCAATCCCGATAACAGGAATCGAGATACTTTTAGCAACTTGCTCCGCTAAATGTGCAGGAATTTTTTCTAAAACAACACCAAAGCATCCTATTTTTTCAAGTAGTTTAGCATCTTCAATTAATTTTTCTGCCTCTTCCTCTTCTTTAGCGCGCACTGTATACGTACCAAATTTATAAATAGACTGCGGTGTTAAACCCAAATGTCCCATAACAGGAATTCCAGCGTTTAATATTTTCTTGATAGATTCTTTAATTTCTTTTCCGCCTTCTAGTTTTACAGCGTGTCCGCCGCTTTCTTTCATAATTCTAATAGCAGAACGCAAAGCCTCTTTAGGATCAGATTGGTAACTTCCAAAAGGTAAATCAACCACAACCAAAGCTCTTTCTGTAGCACGAACCACAGACGAAGCATGGTAAATCATCTGGTCTAAAGTAATTGGCAAAGTCGTTTCGTGACCAGCCATAACATTTGATGCTGAATCACCAACAAGAATAACATCAATTCCTGCGGTGTCAACTATTTTTGCCATCGTATAATCATAAGCCGTAAGCATAGAGATTTTCTCTCCGTTGCTTTTCATTTCGATTAACGATTTTGTAGTGATTCTTTTGTAATCTTTTTTTGCAACTGACATTCTGAGTGAGTTTTTAGTTTTTTTAAATGGTTTAAAAAGCGGTATTAACTTTTAAAACGAAAAATGTGGGTGTAAATTTAAGTAATATATTCTAACAATCGGCCATATTTACAGCAATTGCAAGTCCACCTTCAGAGGTTTCTTTGTATTTAGAGTTCATGTCTTTTGCAGTCTGCCACATCGTATTGATTACTTTGTCTAAAGGCACTTTTGCATTTTTAGAATCAGTTTCAAGAGCCAGCTCGGCTGCATTAATGGCTTTTATAGCGCCCATAGTATTTCTTTCGATACACGGAATCTGTACTAAACCGCCAATTGGGTCGCAGGTTAAACCAAGATGATGTTCCATGGCAATTTCGGCAGCCATTAAAACCTGAGCAGGAGTGCCGCCCATTAATTCGCAGAGTGCCGCAGCGGCCATTGATGACGAAACACCAATTTCGGCCTGACAACCTCCCATTGCGGCAGAAATAGTAGAACCTTTTTTAAAGATACTTCCAATTTCTCCAGCAACCATCAAGAATTGTTTGATTTCTTTTTCTCCGGCATCGTGGTTTTCAATTACCAAGTAGTACATTAAAACAGCCGGAATTACACCAGCACTTCCGTTAGTTGGTGCTGTAACTACACGGCCTAAAGAAGCATTTACTTCATTCACGGCAAGTGCAAAACAACTTACCCATTTTAGAATCTGGCGAAATTTTACTTCGGTTTTTCTAATTTCCTCCAGCCATGTTTGCGGCGAATTATAATTTGATAAACCAATTAAATTTTGATGCATATCAAAAGCTCTTCGGCGTACATTTAAACCACCCGGAAGAATTCCTTCAGAATGACAGCCAATGTACATACATTCTAGCATTGTGTGCCAGATGCGCATTAATTCAGAATGAATTTCTGCTTCTGGACGCATTGATTTTTCATTCTCATAAACAATTTCAGAAATCAATTTGTTTTCAGAAATCGTATAATTTAAAAGCTCAACAGCATTTTGAATCGGAAACGGAAAAGCACATTTTATTTCCTCTTTTATTTTGGCATTTGTGCGTTCTTCTTTAACCACAAAACCACCGCCGATAGAATAAAAAGTAGATTCGTACTCAGAATCATCTGCTTTAAAAGCTGTAAATTTTAATCCGTTGGCGTGAAAAGGAAGGAATTCTTTATTGAAAACAATATCTTGTAGAAAATAAAACGGAACAGCATGTTGATCTGCTAGAATAATTTCGTTTTTATCTTCGATTGTTTTAATAATTCCGGCAATATTCTCAACCGGAATATATTCAGGATCTTGACCGCTTAACCCCAGCATAACAGATAAATCTGTAGCGTGGCCTTTACCTGTTAGAGAAAGCGAGCCGTACAAATCGACTTTTACACGCTTAATCTCTTCTAAAATAGATTCGTCTTTTAACTCTTCTAAAAAACGTTCGGCAGCTCTCCAAGGACCTAAAGTATGTGAGCTTGAAGGGCCAACCCCAATTTTAAGCATATCAAAAACAGAGATACATTCTTCCATTGTGCAATTTTTGTTATCACAAAGATAATTGAATAATGCAACGAACATTTAAATTCGTTTGTTAATGTTGCACATTTGTTAAAATAAATATTAAATATTAATAATTCGGCAACGAAATAAATTTAATTCCTTAATATGCAGTTTACGTCAAAAGTTCATGTTTTTTAGGTATTTTTGTAGAAGGACCAAGAACAAAAAGAGCTTGATTATTTGAGTTTTTTTAAATTATTATGCCTTCAGTGATCTCATTTTGATTCTAAGAAATATCTTTTGTAAAAGTCAATGATACCACAAAGAAGTTAAAGTTACAATATGATAGAATTTTTCAAGCATTTTTTACACGAATTCGAATTACCCCTTGTTAATCCAGTATTAATTTTCTCGTTGATACTTTTTATTATTCTGCTGTCTCCTATTTTATTAAAAAAGATCAACATCCCGGGAATTATAGGATTAATTATTTCGGGTGTAATAATAGGGCCGCACGGTCTTAATATTTTGGCAAAAAATTCAGCAGTCGATTTATTTTCAACAATTGGTCTTTTATATATTATGTTTATCGCGGGTTTAGAACTCGACATGAATGAGTTTAAAGCCAACAGAAATAAGAGTTTATTATTTGGATTTTTTACTTTTATTTTTCCGCTTTCTATAGGATTTCCCGTTTGCTTTTATCTGTTAAAATATGATTTTAACGCCAGTTTTTTAACCGCAAGTATGTTTGCAACACACACTTTGGTTGCTTATCCTATTGTAAGTAAATTAGGAATTGCAAAAAATCAAGCCGTTGCCATAACAGTTGGAGGAACAATCTTAACAGATACTGCTGTTTTGATTATTCTTGCCGTAATTATGGGAAGCAGTCAAGGAAATCTAAATCAGGCTTTCTGGATAAAATTGACCGTTTCATTAGCAATTTTCTCTGCTATTATGTTTTTGGTCATTCCGAGAATTGCAAAATGGTTTTTTAAGAAACTAGAAAGTGAAAAACATGCCCATTATATCTTTGTATTATCAGTCGTTTTTTTTGCAGCCTTTTTGGCCGAAGCTGCAGGAGTAGAGCCTATTATTGGAGCCTTCGTTGCAGGTTTAGCATTAAACCCATTAATACCGCATTCTTCTGCATTAATGAATAGAATTGAGTTTATTGGTAATTCATTATTTATTCCGTTTTTCTTGATTTCTGTTGGAATGCTGGTCGACATCAGCGTAATTTTAAGCGGGCCGACTGCTTTAATTGTTGCGGGAACTTTGAGTGTTGTGGCTATTTTTGGAAAATGGATTGCAGCATTTTTTACACAGGTTGTTTTTAAATATACTAAAACCGAAAGACAGCTTATTTTCGGATTAAGCAGTGCACACGCTGCAGCAACTCTGGCTGTTATTTTAGTTGGATTTAAAGCAAAAATTCTAGATGAAAATATCTTAAACGGAACTATTATTTTAATTTTAATAACGTGTATCGTTGCTTCTTTTGCAACCGAAAAAGCGGCTAAAAAAATTGCAATCTGCGAAGAAGAAATTTCACATGAAGATGCTAATAAAGAACATATTTTAGACGAACATATTTTAATTCCGTTAGCCAAAACTTCTGCAACAGCAAGTTTATTGGATTTTGCTCTTTTAATAAAAGACAAAAAATCTTCAAATCCAGTAACACTGCTTACGATTGTTCCAAATAATGATCAGGCCGAAAAAAATATATTGAAGTACCAGAAAGCTGTTGATAAATTTGTTATACAAGGTTCTGCATCAGAAGTAAAAATAAATACCATTGCCAGAATAGATCATAATCCTGCTAGTGGAATTGCGAGAACGTCTAAAGAAATTATGGCGGATATTGTAATTGTTGGCTGGCCGAGAAAAACAGGATTCTTAGATAAAATTTTTGGTGAAAATGTAGATTCTATAATCAACAACGTCGATAAAAGTTTATTTATCTGCCGTTTTGAAAAAACATTTATAGACGAAAAAAGGCTAGTATTTGTTTGTCCGCCTTTTTCAGAAAGAGGTGTTGGATTTCATCTTTTACTGCAAAAAATTTCTAGATTATCGCAGGAATTAAGCATTGCGATTGTAATTTATGCCGAATATAAAACACATCAAACTATTGTTCAAATAGCAAGTAATTTGAAATTAAATGCAAAATTAGGATTCAAAAGTATTTTGGATTGGGATGATTTTGAAGCAATTTCAGACGAAATAAAACCAACAGATTTAATTGTTTTTAATTTATCTCGAAAAGGTTCTGTTTCCTATCAATCTATCTTTGATAAATTACCTCAGAAATTCGAAAAATCATTTAACGATAACAATTTAATTTTGGTTTATCCGCAAGATGATCGTAAAGAAAGCGCGATGGATGCTTACGAAGATTTTACGGCAACTCCGCTTACAAAAGGTATCGAAGCAATCGAACAGATTGGTCGTGGTTTGGGAAGTATCTTGAAGAAGAGTTAATTATTTTTTATGTAATGAAATATTCTAGACTAGTTATTCTTGCGGCGTTTACTTTCGTTTTGGTTTGTTGTAATAAAAGCCAAGAAAAGTCAAATCTAGATATTCAGTCTAAAAAGATTGAAAATATAAAGGCAGAAAATTTCGATGCCTTTAATGCAAAATTCCATTCCGATTCTGTTTTTCAAATTTCAAGAGTTGATTTTCCTATTGAAGGAACTCACGTTTCGGGTTTTGAACGTTATAACTGGACACGAAAGAATTGGCAGTTTTTACCTGTTCCTGTTTCAGAAAAAAATGAGTTTCAAGAATATCAGCATACTTTGGTAAAAACAGATACTTTGATAACAGAAAAATTTTGGATTCCAGATAGCGGTTTTGAAGTCGAAAGACAATTTAAACTAATTGATAAAAAGTGGTTTTTAATCTATTATAATGATATAAACTTATAAGAAATGGAACATAAAGTAAAATCAATAAGACCTTTTATTGGCGCAAAAGATTTTGAAGTATCAAGAAGTTTTTACCGTGATTTAGGATTTGAAGAAGGCGTTTTAGAAGCTAATTTTTCTGTTTTTAAAACAGATAATACTGCCTTTTATCTGCAAGATTATTACGCAAAAGAATGGATAGAAAATACGATGATTTTTTTAGAAGTCGATGATGTTGATCGTTATTATCAAGAACTTGCAGCTTTAAAACTTCCAGAAAAATATGCAGGCGTAAAGCTAACTCCAATTCGTAATCTAGATTGGGGAAGAGAATGTTTTCTGCACGATCCGTCGGGTGTTTTGTGGCATTTTGGCGAGTTTAAGAAATAAAAATTACTATAAACGAAATTCTCCTAAAACCTTCGTAGTTTTTTCTCTTTGATACCAATCATTATAAACCAATTCTAAATTTTCAACATTAAATTCTCCAAAATCAAAATCACGAAATTTTGCAGCAACCTGCATTAATTTTTCAGGATCTTGAAGTTTTTCTTGAAAACGGACAACCGTTGTATGTGCAGTAGAAATGGTATATCTACTGTCGATACTTTGCTGTAAATTCAAATTTTTAAAGTTATCACGCAGTTTATTGCGTAAATTATCTAGAGAATCATCTGTTGGGAAACCTTGAATCATTAAAGCAGAAGTAGAAGCTGTAACGCCTTTAAAATGAATTTTAATTTCATCTAACTCTACAAGACTTCTGCAAATAGTTTCGATATAATCGTTTGAAGCAATTTGGTCTAAACGAAAACCTTCATAACAAGAAATAATTGACATAACTGTAATATGAATGTCGGAATCTGGATAGTAATACTGCGCTGCATCAACTTTTTTTAATTCTTCTAAAAAAAGCTTCATATTGGCTTTAATTTCTTCGCTTGGGCGAATGAGCAATGTTATCCCAAAACGAGAATCAGAAGTATTATTTATTTGCGTGTCTAAATTATAATTAGAGGCCAAAATGGCTTCAGAAGATTTTTTGTAAAGTTGATTGTAATGCTCGGTTAAGTTCATTTGCGTTTATTTCTTTTTACCTTTTTCAAGGTTTTCTTTTACTCTAAAGTGTACAATTTTGGTAATTAAATCAAAAGGCATTGGCTCTTTTAAAGGAAACTGCACAGAACCTTTCCCAGATTTATATTTTGAAAGTGCTTCCGCAAAAGCTCCATGACCGCTTGGCAGTGCATACAAACCAATATGATTTTTGAAAGCAGCAAAATACACCACAATTCCGTTTTGCTCAAAAGCCGGCATCGAATAACTGATTTTCTCTTTGGCTTCTGGTGCTGCTTTTTGAATTGTCATTCGTACTTGTTCCAAAATTTCCTGTACATCATTTGGAAATGTGCCGATATATTCGTCGATATTTTCGGGTTTTTTAGTTTCCATGAGAGGCTTTGTTTGTTTTTTTGTTTCAGGTTTCAAGTTTTGCACAGAACCTGAAACCTGAAACTTGAAATTATATTAAATCACGCTAGTCCCTTAGGAAAACGATCTAAAACCAAATTTAATTGTAAATGATGTTCTAAATAGGCTTTTGCGCCCGCTAAAACCAATGTAAAACCTTCGGTAGAATTTCTTACTTGATCGATTATTTTATCGATGTCGCCTTTAAAACCAGAATTTATAATGCTTACAAAAGTTTCATTTTCGTTTAATGAAGTAAAAATAAATTCGACTAAAGTTATTTCTTCTGGAGCTCCCCATTCGATCACAATCTTTTGATTTTCCTTTAAAACTTTTGTAGCAACCGTAAGCGAAAAACCATACATTTCCCAAGTCCATTCAGTAGATTTGCCTTCTTCCAATTTTTCAGAACCTTTGGTAAACCAAAATTTGCTCGTAATTTCTGGATCAATAAAAGCCTGAAAAACTTCCGAAACAGGTTTTCGAATCAGCATTTCGGCTTTTGCAAAATTATTGTTTTGTGTTTTCATTTGTGAGATGTGTTTTATGAAATGAGAAATGTAAAATGAGTACAATTTGTCATTGCAAGGAACGAAGCAATCACATTTGCTAAATCAAGCTTTGTGTCTTTTAGTTAGTGAGGTTGCTACGTTCCTCGCAATGACAAGATTGCGCATAACCCGAAACCTGAAACCTGAAACTTGAAACTTGAAACTTGAAACTTGAAACTTGAAACTTGAAACATTTTTTTTTCAATCTTCTAATGTAAGAAAAAATGCTTTACGATTTGTCTTTATCAATCCATTTTCCAACAGTTGGCGGCACGTAATTCTTCATTTTTTCTAATAAATCATCAATATTGTCGCTTACCAAAAGCATTTCATTATTGGCACTTTTTAGTAAGCCTTTTTCGACCATAGTTTTGGTTAATTCTATTAGAGAATCATAAAAGCCATTAATATTTAAAATGGCAATTGGTTTTTTATGCAAACCTAATTGCGCCCAAGTCAACATTTCAAAAAGCTCTTCGAGCGTTCCAAAACCACCGGGAAGTGCAATAACACCGTCGCACAATTCATTCATTTTGGTTTTTCTTTCGTGCATGCTCTCCACCAAAATCAATTCGGTTAAACCCAAATGCGCAATTTCTTTAGAGCGCAGAAAATTTGGTAAAACACCAATTGCTTTTCCGCCAGCATTCAAAACGCCATCAGCAACAGCGCCCATTAAACCTACATTTGCACCACCGTAAACCAATTCTATATTTTGTTTGGCCAATGTTTGCCCGAGTAAAGTGGCTTGTGTCGCATAAACTTTTTCGGTACCAAAACTTGATCCGCAAAAAACTGTAATTCTTTTCATTCTAATTCTTTTTTTTGATCTCGTACACAAAATTATGACGAGAAGGTTCATTATAATACGCAACATCTATTTCTTCAACTTTTACTGCGCCTAATTTTTCTATGGCTTTTTGCGAACGATAGTTTTCTGCTCCAATATGAAATTGAACAGTATCGACCGCTTTAAAAGCATAATCGAGCATCATTTTTTTTACTTGAGCATTAAATCCCGTTCCCCAAAAATTTCTTCCGTAGAAAGTATAACCAATAAAAACGCTTTTGTTTTCAGATTCGTATTCGTAAAAACGAGTGCTTCCAGCGACTTCATTCGTACTTTTATCGATAATAAGAAAAGCGCCTTTACTTTCCATTGCACCTTCAAAAAAGTTAAGAAAAACGTCTCTTTCGTAACGATTTTTATTCGGATGCTGTTCCCAGATTAACGGATCTGAAGCAACTTCGAAAAGAGCTTCAAAATCAGTTTCTTTTAACGGAACAAGTTTTACAGATTCATTTTCTATGATTTCGGGTTGTAAATTTAAAATTAATGTGCTCATTGTAAAGTGATTTTTTAAATTATATTTATTTCAACACTTCCTTTAGTTTTATTCCTAAAGAAAACTGACAAACTTGTCATTCTATGTTTGCAGAAGTAGATACGTAAGAAGTTTTAGTATTACGAGAAGCTTTGTCAAAGTTTAAAACTTTGACAAAGCTAAAGACACATATTTTATGCGTAAAGCTTGTCATTCTGAGGAACGAAGAATCTTCGTAAGGAGCTCTACAAAGATTGACGATTTCCTAAACGGAGTTTCTCGTGAAGATTCTTCGTTCCTAAGAATGACATAAAATGAGAAAACAAACCAAGTTAAATTCTCTTAATCTGAACGCAGGAAACGTTTTCCATTTTAACCTCTTTTCCTGTTTTTTTCAATAATCCTGTTTGTTGATTTCTTTTAAAAACGACTACATTTCCAGAAATAACATTCGTCACAATCAAGAATTTTCCGCTTTCATCAATTGCGAAAATTCTCGGATGTTTTCCTAAAGTCGATTGATAGCCGATATTTTTCAAAAATCCGTTTTCATCAATAGAAAAAATAGCAATATTGTTTTCTTTACCTCGGTTTGTGGCGTATAAAAATTTTCCGTCGGGAGAAACATGAATATCAGAACTTTCAAAACCTTGTGTAATGGTGTCAGGATGCGTATTAATTCTCTGGATCTTTTTTAAAATCCCATTTTCGTAGGTATAAATATCTACAGTTCCAGACATTTCATCAATACAATATCCAAATTTCTGATTGGGGTGAAAAGTTAAATGTCGTGGCCCGCTTTCTAAATCTGTTTTTATAAATGGAGTTTCAGCTTCAATTAAAGGTTGTTTTTTACTGGCATCAAATTGATAGCAGCGTATTTTATCTGCGCCTAAATCGGGCAGAAACAAATAATCAAATTGAGGTGAAAATATCGTCGAATGCACGTGCGAACGCGTTTGTCTTTCTTTATGAATACTGCCATCCATAAATTGAAAATTCTGTGCTAGAGAATCTATTTTTCCATTTTCTAATAACGGATGAACCGAGACACTCCCTTCGGTATAATTTCCGTTTACGAGCCATTTACCACTTTTATGAATCGAAACATAAACTGGATTTTCGCCGCTGCTAGATTGTTTGTTTAAAAAAGTCAGTGTTTTCTTTTCGGGATTAAATTCAAAACTGCTCACACTTCCTGCCTTTGGCGTTTTGCTGTCTGTGCAGGCATAAACATATTTTCCGTTTGGAGAAACCGTCAAAAACGACGGGTTTATTAAATCTCTTGCCGAAGTTACTTTAGTCAATTTACCTTTTAAAGTATCTAATTGATACACTTGAAGTGATTCTGCTGTTTTATCTCGGTTGTACGATCCTAGAAACACATACGTATTCTGAGAAAATACCTGAAATGAAGCCAATAAGGCAATAGCGAAAAATATAGTTTTTAGTTTCAATTGAATAGAAGTTTTTCTTTGATTGTGATTTGTTTTTTAACACATAGGAACATAGAATTTGGAACTTTAAAAGAAGGCGTTTTACTTATTTTAAATGCACATAGTGTTTTATGTGAAAGAAATATATATCTGTTTTAGTCTTAAAAAAAATCCGTTTTTCTCAGCGTCTTCGCGATAGCGAATCAGTTTCATCCGCGTTCTATATCCAGCATTTGAATTGAGACACTGATTCGCTATCGCGAAGATGCGGATTTATGCGGATTTTTATTTTAATCCTTTCCACCATTGCTGGAATTGTTGATTTTTATTTTTTAGTTCCACTAATTCACCAATCTTTGGCGTGATTAACGAAATCGGATTTGTTTCATTTTGGTTCAATTCTGTAATTCTATTCAAAGGCTCATTCCAAGGATGATTTGCCAATGCAAATTTGGAAGAATGAACTGGAAATAATCTTTTTGTTTTTAAATCTTTAGCTGCCTGAATTACATTTTCGGGTAAATTATGAATGTATTTCCATTTGATGTCATATTGCCCGTTATCGACTAAAGCCAAATCAAAAGGACCGTATTTTTCGCCAATTTCAGCAAAATGCGTATCGTAACCGCTGTCGCCACCCAAATACATTTTAAAAGTTTGAGTTTCTAAAATAAACGAAAGCCAAAGTGTATTGCAGCGTTTAAAACTACGTCCAGAGAAATGTCGCGTTGGTGCCGTGTAAAGCGTAATGTTTTGATTTAATTCTACTTTTTCAAACCAATCTTTTTCGATGATAATTTCAGGAGAAAATCCCCAAAACTCAAAATGAGAACCTACGCCCAAACCAGTGACAATTTGTTTGATTTTTGGTTTTAATTGAAGAATCGTTTTATAGTCTAAATGGTCATAATGATCATGTGTCATTAACAAATAATCAATCTCTGGAAGATCATCTACGGTATAAATATCGGTTCCTTTAAACGATTTTGTAGTTCCAGGAATAGGAGAGGCGTTACCGCTAAAAACAGGATCAACCAAAATGCGTTTTCCTTCAATCTGAATAAAATAAGAAGAATGCCCAAACCAGACTAAAATATCTTGATCTAGCGGTAAATTCAATAAATCTGTTTTTACAGATGGAATTATATCGCTAGGAATTCTGTGTGGTCGTTTCTTAAAAATAAACTCATACAATACGCCTGTCATAGTATAGCCTTCTGTAAGGTCTGGCGTAAAATGCTGGTTTTCGAATTTACCGTTTTTGTAATTTGGTGATTTCTGAATTAGTTCGAGTCTTGCTCCAGCTGGAGCTTTTCCAAATCTAGGATCTTGTAAAAAAATATAAAGGGCAAGTACTAAAAGAACAATTATTAATAAAGTTGTGATCATTTTTTATTGGGGTGGATATAATTTATTTAAATTTTCGACTGAAAGTGTAATCATTTTTTTTAGAGTTTCAACATCAATGTCTGCTAACTTTTTAACGTAAACACAACCTTTAGCAGATTTGTGTTTTCCTAATTTTGAAAGTAATTCTTCTCTGTTTTCTGAACCCATATAACAGTAAAGCGAAATAGCGGCTTTTCTTGGCGAAAATGCTACAAGTGGTGCGTCGCCTTCGCGTCCGCTTTCGTATTTATAATGGTAACTTCCGAAACCGATAATACTTGGTCCCCACATTTTAGCTTCAAAACCAGTTTGTTGATGCATTATTTTAACTAGTTCAAAAGCATCATTTCGTTTGGTAATATCTTCTACAGCATTAATAAAATCAATAACACTGCTTTCTGTTTCTGTTGTTTTATTTTTTGCCATTTTGTTTTGTTTTTAATTTAACAAATCACTTTTCAAAAGCAGGTTTTTAATTTTAAATGGAGCATCATAAAATAAATCTCGATTATCATTCATTTGATTTTCTAAAACAATCATACTGACATCACTTTCTGGGAAATACAAATTTACAGAAGAAAAACCATCACCTAGACCTGTGTGACCTAGATATTTTTTAGACTCGTGTTCGATAACTCTAATTCCGTAGCCGTAACCTTCTTTTTCTTTTCCAAAAAAATTATGCTGTGCCAGAATGTTATACTGCAGCATTAATTTATAAGATTCTGGTTTTAAAATTTTCCCTTTATGAAGATTGTTATTCCAGATTGCTAAGTCATTTACGGTCGAAATAATCCCGCATGAAGGTGCACTATCTGGAGTAATTAAGGTATTCTCAGCCTTTTCTAAGTTATTCTTATTATTGATATAGCCTGTAACTAAATTTCTATTGTTGTCTTTAGTATAACAAAAAGTATTGTTCATTTTCAGCTTTTTAAAAAGTAAACGAACCATTTCTGAATAACTTTTTTTAGATGAGTATTCTATGATTTTTCCCAAAAAAGGATAACCCATATTACCATATTTAAAATCAGTTCCTGGTTTAAAAAGCAGTGGTTTCTGCAAATCTACAATTCCGTGCGTATGATTCAATAGTTGATGAATTGTTATAGTATCTGCCCAAGTTTGAGTTAAATACGGCAGGTATTTTTTAATTGGAGTATGCAGATCAATTCTGCCTTGTTCTACTTCTTTCAAAATTAAAACCGCTGTAATTTGTCTGGTGTTCGACATAATTTCAAACTGACTGTCAATTGTTAATGGCGTTTTTTTATCAAGATCAGCAAAACCGGCAGCTTTTGTGTAAACTGTTTTTCCTTTTTTAGAAATTAGAACAACACCATTAAGTTTGGGTTCGATAACTTTAATTAAGCTGTCTAATTGAGTATTTAAATTGTCTTTTTTCTGTGCAAAAGAGTTGCAGTTTGAAAATAAAAAAAGAATAGAGAATAAAGAAGATAACCTTAGAATAGATTTCATTATGAAGTTGGTTTGCTGTGTTTTTTTATGATTTTATTTTTAATTAAAACATTCCATTTTTATTGATTGTTTCGGCAGGAACAGGTTGTCCTAAATCCCAAAGCTCTACTATTTTATCTTCTTCAAACCTAAAAATATGTACAACGGCAACGCCAGAATCTTTACTGTTTTGTTTTACGTGCGAATGAACGGCAACTAAATCTTTGTCGACTAAGGCATGATGGATTTTAAAAATCTTATTGGGATTTTGTCTTGATGATTCTTCCATAGCGAGCATCAGAGTATCTGCATCTCCTTTAAAATAAACATTATGATGCTTAAAATTCTTACCAATATAAAGGCGAAATGCTTCGTGAGAATGCCCGCTTGAAGCTAGTTTTAGAAAGTCTTTGGCGATATATTTCTTAGTCATGATTTTAAAATTTAAAAGCTAACTAAGTTAAGAAATTTACCTCTTTAAACAGCTTCTTTTTTTGCAGTTAATTTTATGGCTAAGTAAGTCACAGGTAAATATGCAAATACTAAATCTACAATACTAAACCAAATTGGCGAAGGAAGTGTGCAGACATTTACAATACCGCCAAATAAAAAGAAAGCGCCAATGATATAAGCAAGTTTTGCTTTTTGACTCGAGGCAATAAAAATGGTGGTTAAGGCACCGGCAAAAGTTCCGATGGCGTGTGCTAAAAAAGGAAAAATAAAATGTTTAGGCTCAAATAAATGCATGGTTGCTTTTAATCCTTCTACTGTGGTTACATCTGCTCCGTGAGGTGCTGGAATAACAGAACTGCTCATTAAAATAATACTCATATTAGCAACGCTTCCCACAAAAAGGCCTGCAATAACGGCCAAAATATTCCTGAAAATAGGATTCATAATCTTCGATTTTTTAGTGAAACGAATTTATGAATTTTATTGGTTTAATGATGATGAAATTGATGGAATTAATTAAAAGATTGCCTGAATTCTAAAGGCGAAACATTTGTTTTTGTTTTGAATAATTTACTGAATGACTGCTGGTGCTCAAAACCCAATTCGTACGCAATTTCACTTATAGAAAGATTTGTTGTAGAAAGTTTTTCTTTTGCTTTTTCAATCAATTTATCGTGAATGTGCTGCTGGGTGCTCTGACCTGTTAATAATTTCAATAATCCGCTTAAATAATTTGGAGAAACGTTAAGACTTTCTGCAATAAACTGAACGGTTGGCAAACCTTTTTGAAGTAAAGAATCTCCGTTAAAATAATCATCGAGCAGATTTTCTAGTCGAGCCAGAATCTTGTGATTGCTTATTTTTCTGGTAATAAATTGTCGGTTGTAAAATCGCTCTGAATAGGTGAGTAATAACTCGAGCTGCGCAATAATTACATCTTGGCTGAATTTATCAATATTAGAATGGTATTCCTGCTGAATATTTTTCATAATGCCAATAATCATCGCTTCTTCTTTATCAGAAAGATGCAGTGCTTCGTGAACGGCATAATCAAAATATTCGTATTGTCTTATTTTTTGTGCGAGTGGCGTATTCCACAGAAAATCAGGATGGACCAATAAGGACCATCCTGAATGTTCTAAACTTGTATTTGCTTCTATAGAAAAAACCTGACCCGGTGCAATAAACAAAATCAAACCTTCATTAAAATCATATTCCTGCTGACCGTAACGCATTTTGGCATTTGAATTTCGTTTTAATGAAATGGAATAAAAATCGAGCATAATGCTTCTGGGTTCATCTTCATTGAGTTGTTTTATTTCCTCAAAATTATAAACGCTGATTAGCGGATGTTCGGGTTTTGGCAACCCTCGAAATTCTCGAAATTCACGGATGCTTTTTATTCGATGCGGTTGATTATTTGCCATAGTACAAATTACTTAATTTTGATTGAAAAGTACAGCAAATTTCTTTGCATATTCTGCCAATTTTACTTTTCCCATTACAGCAGGTCTGTTGCGGTAATAATCTTCGCCTAATGAACCATTGTAAAGTCCAGCGTACATTTCGACCAAACCTTTGGCAATTTTTGGCTGCATTCCAACAGTTATTAAACCAGACAAAGTTTCTTCGTCGGTAGCTAAAACCCATTTTAAATCGGGTTTACCAATAGCGTTTCCTATAATGCGAGCTGTTTCGTTGCCTGTAAGTTCTTCGCTGGCTACATAACGTATTTTTCTTCCTTCAAGCGGTGTTGTAAGTTCTTCGGCAATGGCATCCGCAATATCTAAAGGTGAAACCCACGGAATCATTTTGTCTGCACCATAATTAGCGGCAATAATTCCTTGATATTTTATCATCGGAATATAGGCTTCTAAATTGTAAAAGAAAGATGTTGGACGCATAAACGTAATCGCTACATCTGAGAGTTTGCTTAAAACGGCTTCAATTTCATGATAACGAAGAATAATTCCCGAATTTTTATCTAAATGCGCGCCAATACTGCTTAAAAATACCAATCGTTTTACACCCGATTTTTGAATTGCTTCGGCATAATTATCTCCAATTTTTCCCGTAAAAGCATCTAAATCAAGATTCGGATCAAAATAATTTGCTCTCGGAATCATGCAGTATACAGCATCTGCACCAGTAAAAGTCTGGGTTAAAAAAGCAATATCTTCTACAGAACCAATTGCTGCTTTTGCGCCTAATGTTTCAATCGCAGTCTGATTTTCTGGATTACTCGAAATTATGGTAATCTCGTGTCCTTTTTGCACTAATTCTTCTGCCAATGGCTTGCTGATGTTCCCTAAAGAACCTGTAAGTATAATTTTCATTTGTCTATTTTTTTGATACTGCAAAGTTCAGCAGTAACCAATCAAGAGCTGTAGCCAAATCTACTATTGTCGTAGTCTAAAACAAGCAATTTTAGAATTCAGATTTTAGATTTAATTGTCTTTGTCATCCTGAACGAAGCCGTAGGATTACTTTTATTATAGTTAAAAATAAATAAATCTTCTAGGTCAATATAAGATTTTTTCAGCTTTATTTTTCTATCAACAATTGCAGAAATTCATTTTGAATAATTGATTAAAATCTTCCTAAAAAGAAAGTTACTTTATTCTTTTATAACTACTTTGAAAACAGTCATAACATTCATCGCTAAGATACAAACGGTTTCCTTCTATTACAAAAGTCTGTGTGACGCCTCCCGTTATGATAATCATTTTGCGGTTGCCTCCCATAATAGATTCTCGAGTCTCGATGGTAAAAGTTACTTCATCTGTCAATTTATCATTTACATATGTTTTTTTGGTAAAATCTTTAAATTCTAATACTATAGTTTTGTTTGTAGATTGAGGTGTATTTGTAGTTCCTGCAATACCGCCGCTAGAATTTACCCAATTCCATCTTCCATTTAATGATTTTAATGCAGCCTCATCAGCATTACAAGATGTTAATAGGAGCAGCGTAAAAAATAAATAAGTGATTTTTTTCATCTTTTTTGGTTTTAAAAGGTTTTAGTTATTTAATAGATGGTCAATTTGTTAAATGGTTGCGTTAAATATGTTTATTTCATTAAAGCGTCAACAATGTAATTTGATAGATATAAAATGCAAACATTGTGTCTTTGTAATTCTGCTATTTTGGATTGATTTATTTTTGAGCGAAAGACGAAAATTTGGAATTTGGAATTTAAAATTTGGAATTTATTTTTAACCAGATATCATTATTTTGCTTTATTGAAAACAGCCGTTAAATTAGCCACAAAAGCACTAGTATATTCTCCCGTTTGGTCTAAATCAGGATCAAGAATTGTTATTTCGAGACCAGTGAGTTTGTCACTTTTGAAAAGGTTAAAAGTAAGTTCATTAAATTCTTCGTAAGTCAAACCGTCGAGAGTTCTGCTGTCTACGCAGGGCATTATTAAATCGTTTAGCACATCAACATCTATATGAAGCCAAAAACCATCTAGATTTTTGCGTTCAATTTCCGAAAGAAAAGATTTTGTGCATGCTGTAATTCCTTTTTTTCTTAAATCATGTAGGCTAATATAGGTTGCTTTAGATTTACGAATTTCATTTTCATATTCGTCATCGTATTCTCGATTGCCAACACACCAAAGATTTTCTTCTTTTATGTAAGGTGCTAAATTTAAAATATTGGTTAATTTTTCAGAACCATTTCCAGTTACAATTGATGCAGCCATACCGCCAACGCCGCCAGTTTCAGAAAGTGAAATATCCATAAAATCAGTATGTCCATCCAAATAAAATAAACCGTAATTTCCTCTTTGTTTTAATGCCATTGCAGGTCCTAAAAGAATACTGCAGTCACCGCCAAGAATAAATGGAAATTTATCTTCCGTCAATATTTTGTTTATTATTGGTGCTTGCTTTTTAGCATAATCTACTAAAGAATCTGCGTTGAGAATCCTGGTTTCGGGATCCTTAAGATTATTGTATTTTGGAGCTTCAAGTCGTAAAACAGTTTCGGGATTAAGAGCTTTATGCAAATGATGCTGCTGTAACCAATCGGGAAGATTTTTAACCCCAGGTTCTTTTCCTGGCTGAGGTTCTTTTAAACCAAGATTTGACGGAAATTCTACAATAACTATCTTTCTCATAGCTTAAACCTTTTCGGATTTCTAAATAAAAGTAGGGAATAAAGAATTCAAACGGGTTCTTTTAACTCAAATAAAATGTAACCGCCATGTCCAGAAAGCCCTCTTTCTTTTTGAACAAAACCTTTTCTTCTATAAAAATGTACTGCCTGAGTATTGTTTTCTAAGCATTTTAAGGTAATCGGAAAACCAATTTTATCTGTTACGGCGTTTAGTAATTTTGTGCCAATTCCTTGGCCGTGATATTGTTTGTCGATGTACAAATGATGAATAAAATTATTGGGTAACCAAACCGAAATAAAACCAATTACCACTTCATTTTCAAGAGCAATTAAAAGATATTCTCCTTCGGTTTCTCTGTCAAAATCAGAGAGTTTAAATTCGGCTTGGTTCACCCATGTAAAAGTAGATTGCCTTTCTTGCAGGAACAATTTTTTTAAAACGGGTAAATGACTTTCATTGGGTTCTATAATTTGCATCATTTTTATAGAAGTTAAAGTTGAATTGTTTTTAAAGTAAAACTTTTTTCCCAGATTCTGCCGCTTTATAAATGGCATTAATCACCTTAATATCTTTTAATCCTTCTTCGCCTGTAATATGGTTGGGTAGTTTTTTATTCTCGATTAATACTTTGCAAATTTCATCCAATTGTGTTTTCTGCTGATTTATTTCAGGAAAGACTAATTCTTTTTCAGATGTTTTTCCTTTAAACGGGCCATAACTCAAGGCTGGACTTAATTCAAAAGAACCTTCGTCTGCCGAGGCATAAAAACGATCAATATTAAAACCGCAAGATGTAGAACAATTAGAAACTGCACCACTCGGAAATTCCAGCTGCCAGTTTATAGATTCTTCAACTTCTGCGAATCTAATTTTATCATTAACAGTTCCAAACTGTGCCGTTACCGCAATTGGTTCTTCGCCCAAAACATAACGGCTTGCCTGTATGCAGTAAACTCCTAAATCCATTAACGGACCTCCGCCTGAGAGTTTTTTGCTATGGCGCCATTCTTCGCGTGCATTTTTATCAAAATCGACACCAGGATGTGTTGTGTCATAGGTTTTATAACCAAGTGAAGCATCGATAAAACGAACTTGTCCAAAAACTTTTTGTTGTCCCAAGCGTTTGATTTCTAAATGAAAAGGTTCGAAATGTAAACGATATCCAACTGCAAGTTGTACATTGTTGTCATTGCAGGCTTTTATCATTTCTTCGCAGTCTTTTACAGAAACCGCCATAGGTTTTTCGGTAATAACATGTTTGCCTGCTTTTGCAGAGCGAATTACAAATTCTTTGTGTAAACCATTTGGCACAACAACATACACTAAATCAATGTCTTTGTTGTTTTTTATGTCGTCGAAGTTTTGATAATTATAAATGTTTTTATCAGGAATGTTATATTGTTTTTTCCACTTTTCAGCCTTTGCAGGAGTACCAGTTACAAGACCAGCTAGATTACAATATTCTGAAGCTAAAATTCCGTCTGCCAGCATTCCTGCATAGTTTCCTAAACCGCAGAGCGCTATGTTTAATTTTTTTCCAGTATACGGTTTTTTTGAATTTTCCGGTGCGGTTAAAAAGGAGGGAAGTGTTGTGATAACAGCTGCGGCACCTAAACCAATTCCAAATTTATTTACAAATGAGCGTCTAGAAATGTTCTTCATGAATTTACTTTTATGTTATACACTAAGTTATTAGTGTATAACTTTATAAAAAGTTACATTTTGTAAAAAATATTAGACTTTATCTATTCATTGATCTGTTTCTTTAGTATATTCTAAAATATCCCCAGGCTGACATTCTAATACTTTACAGATTGCTTCTAGCGTACTAAAACGAATGGCTTTTGCTTTTCCGGTTTTTAAAATAGAAAGATTTGACAGCGTTAAATCTACCTTTTCTGAAAGTTCGTTTAATGACATTTTTCTTTTAGCCATCATTACGTCTAAATTTACTATTATCGGCATAATTTATTAGTTTAAATAGTTAAATCATTTTCAGCTTGTATTTCAATTCCTCTCTTAAAAAGCTGTGCAATTATAAATAAAGTAATGCCCATAAAAATCCAAACATCAGCGCCGCCAAAACGCAGGTTTTCTATACTCGGCATTTTTATACCTTGGTCAATAAGCCATTGGCTAAATTGTACGCCCCAATAAGAAAACAAACCAATTCCTAAAGTCAGATAAGATAAATTGAAGATAAAACGTCCCATTTCAGTATTGAATGGCTGTAAAATATTTAGTTTTTTGTCGTGCAGCATTTTTACAATCAGATAAAACATAATGGCTTTCATTACAGTCGTAATAATCATAAGCAGTAGTTCCTGTACATAATATCCAGAGTTAAATTGATATAGATTTACTAAGCCCAAGTATTTGGCATTTTGCGGATTGATTACGAGCGTAAAAAAGCCATTAAATATAAAAGAACCCGCTTCTATACATATTCCAATAAAAATTATAAAGGAAAGAATGTACAATACATTAAGTATTTGTTTTGTGTCAATTTTGATTTCCATAATAGTTGTTATTTAAAATTTAATAATCAAAAATAATAAAAATTTATTGATAAACAATAAAAATATTTCTTTTATCAGTAAAAATAAATAAAATTTAAAGCTTGTTTATAAATTGTAATCATAGTTAAATGTTAACTGAAGTGTTGAGCAGGTCTAGCGTTTACTTTTGTTTAAAATTAATCGGAGCATGAAAAAATGTATAATAATGATGGCTGTTTCTTTTTTGGGAATGGATCAAATAAGTGCACAAAATACAGTGAAAATTCCTAAATCTAATAAAATGAATAGTATAGAAGTTTTAAAAACGCAAAGTCATATCGATGATTTAAATATTGCGATAAATCATTTACAGCCCGATGTAATTTCAAAAGAGTATCCGGTGCTATTTCTTCATGGTTCGTCTTTTCCAACTGCTCTTTCTTTTGGTTTTAAAATGGATAATACTTCCTGGATGAGCAATTTATCTAAAAACGGATATGATGTATTTGCATTGGATTTTTTGGGGTATGGAAATTCAGATCGATATCCAGAAATGGAAGATAATTCTAAAAGTGCTAGAGTAGTTGGAAGAGCAGAAGAAGTAGTTTTTGATGTTGAAAAAGCAGTAGATTTTATCAAACAAAAAACAGGTAAAAATAAGGTGTATTTAATTGGTCATTCGTGGGGTGGAAGTGTCACTGCACTTTATGCATCAAAATTTCCTGAGAATATACAAAAGCTCGTTTTATTGGCTGCAATTACGGTAAGAAATGAAACTGATGAAGCGGAAAAAGTCAGCGGTTCTTTTGACGAAATGACTCCAAAACAAAGAATTGAAGCCATGAAAAATTTAACTCCAAACGGAAAAACATGTCAATTAGAAAAAGAAGTATTTGAAAGCTGGGGAGAAATTTGGAAAAAAAGCGATCCTTTACTTCAAAAATTAAAACTAGACAGTATTCGTTTTCCTTCTGGTCCTAATCAAGATGTTTTAGATTTATTCCATAACAAATCGTATTACAATCCAAGTATGATAAAAGCGCCAACATTGATAATACGAGGCGATTGGGATCAATATCCGAATAATGCTGATGCTGAAAATTTATTTAATACTCTAGAAAATGCAGCATCAAAAAAATATGTTGTGCTTAAAAACGGAACTCATGTTGCACATTTAGAGAAGTGTCGTACAGCATTATATGATGAAGTGTTGAAATTTCTCTTCTAAAGATGTTCTTTAATCAAATCCATTCTGCTGATCTTTTCATTGTTTATTTCAAAAATCACAACTTGTTCCTTTTTTTCGCTGTTTCCATTTCGACCAGAAACAAATTCCTTGGCAATAACCTTATTATCAAAAATAATTGTGTCTAGTATTTCGGCATAAAGATTTGGTGAATTATCAAATAATTCGGTAAACATTTTTTGACATTCATTGAAGCCGTCAACTGTTATTTTGTAATCTGAGAAATTTAAAATTTTAATATCATCGGTATATAGAAGCATCATGTTTTTAATATCTCTATTGTTAAAAGCTAACATTTGTGCATCAATAATTTGTTGTAGTGTCATTTTCTTTTTGAGTAAGATTGATGTTTAGTTTTGTTTTGTAAGTGATTTGAGTTAATGACCAAGCTGTTTTCTTAATTCCATATTCAAACTGTATTGTTCTTCTACAGGAATTACTTTTCGAGTGACTTTATTAATGTCTTCTCCTTCTGCTGTCCAAAGAAACGGATAAAAATTATAGACCTTATCTCCTTTTAAAACAGAAACTTCGGTTTTCCAGTTTTTCCACCTGCTGCCATCATAAAATTTATCAAGATCATTATTAAAACAGAATTGTAAAAATTCAGAATACGTAATATCAAGAGGTTCGTATTCTAAATTATCGGGCGAAAAATAATAGACTTTTCCTAAATCTTTTCCAAGACCGCCGCCATTCAATAAATAGAAACCACCAAGCGCATCATCTGCAATTAATAAAAAAGAAGGTGTTTCTCCAAATTCCTTAAAAGATTTTCCTTTGTTCCATTCTGGGAGTGTTCGGTCTAGTTTTGTATTTCCAGAACCTAGTATTCTAATCCAGCCGTTATCTATTAAGATACCGCCGGTCATGTATACAATTGCGCCCATAGGCGAACTTGTCGTAACTTGGGTTTGGTACAA
The DNA here is from genome assembly GCF_009711165.2 of Flavobacterium sp. MC2016-06. Taxonomy (GTDB): domain Bacteria; phylum Bacteroidota; class Bacteroidia; order Flavobacteriales; family Flavobacteriaceae; genus Flavobacterium. The sequence goes on from NZ_WMID02000003.1 coordinate 141,515, forward strand.
AGCATTTTTTGCTTTTTGCGGATCAGCAGGCAGTATTTCGACTTTGTTTTTTGCAGCACCAATCCATTCTTTTACTTCTTTCCAGCCAGAATCTTTTTCATTAATTAATTCGTTTATAGTTTTCATTTTTGTTTGAGAAAATGAGGTTAGAGCTATCAGTGTTAAAGTTAAGGTTGAAAATAATTTCATTTTTGGCTTTTATAAAAGGTGTTTAAGTTTAAGATTTCCGAGTTAGATCGGTAATTAACAAAGGATTGTTTTCTTTTAATTTGGCAACTATTTCCTCTACGGTTTTACGATTCTCTATTATATTATCATATTCGGCTGAGGTTATACCTACGATTTGTAAAAACGAAACTTCGCCATGCGGTGTTTGTTTTTTTTCGATTTCAGGATCAGATATAAATAGTAAAGCAGTAATTTCGGTTTCAGTATCCAGTTTTATAGGTCCATTGGCAGGCATGTAATGAAATTCTTCAAACCATTTTCCGCTGCTAAAAACGTATTTAGCAATGTTTTGAAGTAAAGCGACTGCCCAAGTCGGGTTCCCGTTATCTGCTGCAAAAGGCTTAAGTCTAAAAGTAAGTTCAAATCCCCATTTACTATACTCGCCGTCTATTTTGTCTTCACTATAATATAATTCTGAAAAACCATAAGTGATAAAATGAAAATGATCGGTTTGCTTAGTGCTTTCATAAAAACTTACTCCGTCAAGCGGACTTTCGCCACCAAGCATATAACTTATTGCTAGTGCAAAATGTTTAGGTTCTTGATTTGGGTAAAGACGTTCAAATTCTTGATCTATTGCTAGCCACCCAACAGCATCGTCTTCTGAAAACTCTTTTTTATATTCTTCTAATGTCATTTATATTCACTTTTTTAAGATTGAAATGAATTACAATATAGGTCATTTGATTCAAAAAATAAACTTTGTTTTTATAATAAATTGTGATTTTTTCTAAAAATAAAATCCGACTTGTGTTTGCAAATCGGATTTAGAAATAAAGACAAATGTCTCTGCATTTTTACAGCTTCACAACTTTACCTGTATGTACATCATATCGCATTGATACGATTTGCACACCAAAATTCTTTATTATTTTATTCTGTTCGATAAGTTTTGCAGAATGTGTAATATTGGCATTAATACAGCCTAGTAAATTCTTTTCTTTTGGATTTTCTTTTTCAGCTTGAATTTCTTCATTTTCCTGTGAAATGGTTTCTACAATATTATCGATGTGGCTGAGATGTTTCTTGTAAGAACCATTTTTGTCTGCAACATAAGCTTTTATCGCGCCGCATTCGGTATGACCTAAAACAACTATTAGTTTTGCATTTAAATGTTCTACAGCATATTCGATACTTCCCATATCGATGTCAGAAATTAAGTTTCCTGCATTTCTAATTACAAATAAATCACCTAAACCTTGATCAAAAACAATTTCTGGCGAAACTCTGCTGTCTGAACACGTTATAATTACGGCAAAAGGTTTTTGTCCGTCTTGATTGTCTAAAACTGTTTTTTTGTTTTGATGCGGATGGATTGATTTTTCATCCAAAAATCTTTGATTTCCTGTAGTCAATTTTTCTAAAGAAGTTAAATCTTTATCTGATTCTAGAGCAGTTTGCTGTTCTTCTTTTTTACAGCTTGTTAGAGAAAAAATTACAGCAGTCATTAGTAAAATTATCTTTTTCATTTTTTTTCCTTTTTAAGTTATTTTATATTTAATGAATTCTATTTTTAACTTAAGCTTAAATCACTTACAAATATAGTTAATGCTTGATTGTCAAGTTTTTATGATGATGTATTAAGTTTTAATTGAAAATAGAAATACAAATTTATAGCTTTTTTATTACAAAATAATAATTTAGATATTAAAATAATTGTAAAATTAAGACTACAAAATATAATATTTTGAAACTGAATAAAAAAGACAAAAAAAATCCGACTTGTTTTCACAAATCGGATTTGATATTAAAAATTGAAAATGAATTATTTTTTAGGATTCTTTACATTTTTGTCTGTATCCATCATTTCCATAAGTTTCAGACCTAATAAACCACTGATTGATCCATCTGAACCACCGTTACCAGTAATCAATACATCTGGAATTACCTTGATGTTTCCTTTACCAATTTCTTCGGTTACTTTATATCTAGTAAAGTTGTCTCCACCCATTGCGCTAACTTGTAATTGATACGCTTCTGCTGTCGATTTACCAACAGCCATAATTTTTTCGGCTTCGGCCAAACCAGTTTTCGAGATTCTTTCGGCTTCGGCACTTGCAGTAAGTTTAGTAGCTTCGGCTTGTGCTCCAGCTCTTGCTTTTGTAGCTTCTGCTTCGGCATTAGCACGCATTTTTGTAGCTTCTGCTTCTGCGTTTACGTTTAGTTTTAAACTGGTTGCATCACCTTCTGCTTTTTTAACGGTTGCATCGGCAGTACGCTGTGCAATCTCAACACTTTGAGAGGCACGTACGATCTCTTTCTGCATGTCTGCAATTGCCGTTTCTTTTTCCATACCCTGACGTTGTTCTTGCGCCATTCTTTGGGTTTGATATGTTTTTTGCTCTTCTTCTGCCAGTTTTCTGTCTGTTAATGTTTTCATTAATGAATCTGGCGGTACAATATCTCCAATCAAAGTATCTACGGCATTTACGTTGTATTCGTCTAATACCAATTTGATATGATTTTTAGCCGATTCCTGACGTTCTTTTCTAGTTGTCAAGAACGAAATTACATCGCTGTCTTGCGCCGAGTTTCTAAAATAGTTACCAATTGTAGGTTCTAAAACCTGAGAAACTAAGTTGTTCATGCTTCCGAAACGTGCAATAACTTTTGGTGCTTCATTTGCAGGAACGTGAATAATTTGCGCAACGTCTAGGTTAAAAGGGAAACCATCTTTTGAACGTACTGTAATGGTAGATAAGTTTTTATCTAAATCGTGCGATTCGCTTCTTGCATTTGCCCAGTTTAAAACCAAGTTTGTTGTTGGTACTGCTTCTAACTTTGTGGTGTATTTATTAAGCGCATATTTTCCAGGTCCAAGCGGCTCCATCCAAACACCGCGTTGTCCTTTCGAAACAATATTTCCGTGTTTAAAAGTATCGCCGGTAACGTCTTGCCCGTCTTCACCAATGTACGAAATCACAACTCCAACATAACCAATAGGCACATCTGTCATTGGGTTTTGTTCGATCAAAATTCCCCATGTATTAATGTAATACGAACCGGCAAGCATAACCTGAGGTTGTAAACCACGATTTCCACCTGTGTCAAGAAATTTGTCAAAATCCTGAAAGTTGTTGTGTCCTTCTACAAACTTTCCGGCGATTTGTCCTTGTGGAATTGGTTCACCATCTAATGCCGTTACAATACCAATCATGGTTTCGTAAATCTTGATCTGATCAGAGATTACGATTTCAAACAAGAACGTATTAATACGATACGATCCTGTAGTAATAAATGCTGTCTGACGACCTTTTTGTCCTCCATTGTTTAAGAATGAAGTTGCGTCTTGAAAGTTGTCGCTGTCTACTTTTCGGGCAAGAATTCGTCCCGTTGGAATTTCTTTTCCGTCTTTACTCAAAATAAGACCAATTTTACCTTCTGGAATAATGGTAAATCCTGTCATGTCTACCGTATACTGCCAGATCCACATTCCCCAATATAAACCTGGAGCTAAAGTTTGAGCTTGGTAACCAGCTTCTCCTTTTGTAGCGATGATTCTACCATCTGGAAGCGATTTGTCTGTACCAAACAAAACGAATTTTTTGGTCACTAGACCAATTTTGTCTTCGGGAACGATTACCATTCCGAAGAAAACACGTAATACAAATTTGTAAAATAAGATGGATAATACAATTAAGAGAATCCACCAATAAGAAGTAATTTCGATCATAGTTATTAGTTATTTATACTGCAAACATAATAGAAATATTTCCTGTTAAAATGAAATATTTTTAAAATTAACATTTGAAGATTTTTAGCAAAAAAATGTTAAAACGACCTGATTTTCTATCGTTGGAATTGTCAATTTCTGACACGATTTTTTGCTGTGTCAACTATGATTGGTATTTTGGGTTTTAACAATTTAAAAGGGCAATTGTTTTATTTTGGATGAGGTTGGGAAGGGAATTGTTTTGCATGAGATTTGAAGTTTGAGATTTTAAAGCAAAATATTTTATATGTAGACAAATCTTGTAAATATTTATTATGCAGTTCTGTTTTTTCAATTGGAAGTTGTCGCATAATAAAGTTCTTTCATCTTTTAATTTAAATCATTAAGAATGTTTTATATTGTAGATCAATGCTTGAAATTTCATTTACTTTTAAATGAAAGTTTAAAATCTGCAATTTCGTAAAATGGTTGTTGGTTGTAGTTGCTTAATTCTTTATTTTTTTCGCTTCATATTTTTTTTCAACAAAATAATATATTGCGTCTAAATCTTTATTACTAAGCTTTGGGAAACCTGACATTAAACCCCAATTTTGAGATCTTAGATCTTTTGCAATTGAATCGCCTTCTATAAACATTTTATACGAATTCCTAGTATAACTGTAAAGCCATTCTTTTTTTCTTCGTTTTGTGATTCCGCCCAAAGCTGGTGCAGTTGAAATTAAATCCATTTCTATTGAATGACAAGCTGCACAATCTCTTTTGAAAATAACTTGCCCTCTGTTATAATTTTCATCGTTCAAACTTTTTGAAACGTATAAAATTCTTTCAGTGAAGGAATTTGAAAGATTAACGATAAAAAATAATATTAAGCTAAAGTTTATCATATTTTTGAGTTGTAACGTTGAATCTTGGAATAGCAGCTAACGTTTTGGTGCTACATTAAGTTTAGTATTAAAGATGTAATTTTTTTCATAATTCACAAAGTTTTCAAGTACAAAATATCTTTAAATTCAACCTAAAACGCAAATCTCACCAAACGGCTGTTATGTGACATTTTTTCTATCTAGTATTTTCCGATTAATAATTTCGCATTTTCATTATTTGGATTTAATTGCAGTGCTTTTTCACAATTTTCCTTACTACTTTTCATTTTCTTTAAAACATATTCAGATAAAGCAATACCGTAATAACTTACATCATTTGTTGGTTCAATTTCTAATGATTTTTTATAAAAATCAATTGATTTTTCAAATTGACTTGTATCATAACAAACTGCACCAATATTAAAATATGCTTTAAAATTTTTCGGATTTATTTTAATTGATTGTTCAAGACTTGCTATTCCCTTTTCAGTTTCTCCATTTTCAATATAACTTACTCCAAGTCTGTATAAGCTATTTCCGTTGTCAATATTTCTTTTTACACACTCTTGAAAAGCAATTATGGTTTTCCCACTTTCAGAACGAGAGTCATATAATTTATTTGAAAAAGCCAATAATTCACTATCATTCATTTTTAGAATTTTGGCTTCAAAGTTTTCAGTTTCGATTGATTTTTCACTTTTCTGACCACAACTATTAAGTCCAATCAGCATAGAAAATAGTAATATTATTTGTTTCATCTTTTTATTTGGTTTCTAATTTCTTGTGCTTATGATAAAATATCACATAACGTTCTGGTGCTTGACGCGATTGATATTGAAGATTCGAGTTTATTCTATTATGTACAAAATTATCTTTGAATTTAGCTTAAAGTTCCAATCTTGTGTAAAGGCAGTTTAGCGGTAGCTTTTTTATATTTTAAATTCTCCAATTATTTTTTGGTCATATTCATAGTTAATTTCCGTTGGGAAATTTCCATTCAAGTCAGGGAAAACAAGTTGCAAATATTTGTAATTACGGTTTTCGTAAAACTTTATTGAAGTAAGAGTATATTCGGTTAAGTCTTCATTATTCACTTTTATTAAGTAAACAGGGAACTGATCGATTAAATTGTCTATTTTTTCATTTAAAGGAATTTTTCCAAATTTAAATTTTTCTGCATAGTTTTTAATTATTTCGCCAGATAGGTTAGGACCAAGTCCAGAAATGAATAGTTCTGGTATTTTAAAGTTTTTGAATATTCCAGTAGAGTAAGCAAAAGGAGTGAAGTCTTTTTCTTCCATTATTGCAGTTGTATGATAGCCAATATTTTTGATATTGTCATAAACTCGTTTGAAATATATTTGCTTTTTATCTTCGTTTTCTTTCATTGTTTTGATTCTAATGTAAAATTATCACTAATATTCTTGCGCTTGGTGGGAATGAGGATTAAAGATGTAAGTTTTTACTATTAGACACAAATTTTTCAAGTATAAAACCATCTTTAAATTTAGCCTAAAATTCCAATCTTACCAAACAGCTGTTAGTGGCTAGCATTTTATACCTTTTCAAAATATACTCCTTTGAATTGATATTTTATTTTCTTCTTAGTCAATTTTCCATTTTCCAGAATTACAGGTAAAAGAATTATCTTATTCTTTTTATCATACGAAATCCAAGCAAACTCTCTATTAACTGCATCGGGAGTTTGATTCGCACTTGATGAAAAGTCGATTTCATAGCCTAATTCATTTTTAATTCCGGTTTTGGTTTTTATTAGTTTAGCATTGTCATTTAGTTTCATGTTTTCAATACTAAATATTTTTATTTTATGACTTGAAGCAGCTGAACTACCAATAGAAATGCATTTTACTACATAAAAAGTTTTGTTTTCCGAATTTATTTGGTCGATAATTTCGTAGGAGAAATTACTTTCTCCACTTTCATCAATGTCACTGGGTAATTTCTTAGAAAATATTTTTTCGTCATTTTTAAACTGAAATACATTTCTAAAACCTCTCATTGTACCTCCTGTTTCTGTATCCCAAGAATAAATTCTAAAAAGATTATTTTCAGAAGTTGATACTTCCAAACCATTTTTTGTTAAATCTTTAAAGTTAAATGTTAGACTTTCAGGAATTGAACCTGAATATTTCAATAGTAACTTTTCAAAACTCACATTATATTTATTAATTGAATCATATGCATGTTCATTTTCTTGTTGTTGATCTGCATAAAATTTAATTTTTTCAAATACCTTTTTTAATTTCTTATTACAAGTTTGAATATCTTGCCCGTAAATTGAAAAAGTTAGAATTGATAGTAAAAATAGTAGTTTAAATTTCATGATTGTTTTTTAGATTCTGCGATTGATTGCGGTTAACTAGTGTATATAGGCTATAAAGTGTCGTGTTATATTCTTTCGAAGATATTAAAAAAATCTTACAAATGATTTAAAGTTTTATATTGTGAAAGTGCTTATGAAAACATTTGCCGCGTGAGGGATAGAGGCGATATCCTTTTGTGAATCTCGATAGCTATCGGGAGGAACAAAAGATAAAGCCGAAAGCCCGGTGTTTGCCTTTTTTCGGGCAAACGACACGCCCAAATAAAAAAAACCGACCTGCTCGCACAAATCGGATTTTAATTGAAAATGATATATAATTTCTTGAGATATTTTACCCCAGTTTTTTTATTATTTCAGATACGCCATTTTCTAAACCTTTGTTATAATCTCCTTTTTTTAATTCTGGAACTACAAAAGTGGTTACAATGGTTTCTATTTCTTTATCTGTAATTTTATTGCGTAATTTGTTAACACCTTGAACTTGTATTTGTCTCATTTTCTTACTTATAACGATAAGTATCGAAGTGTTTATGTTTAAATTAGTAACTAAATGCTTGTCTAGAGCTAAAGAATATTCAGAAATATCATTGTAAGGTGCTATTGAAGCAGTGGTTATAATCATGATTTTATAATCTGTTTTTCCCTCGCCAGCCTTAAGAGTAGTATTTAGATCTTGTATTTGTTTAGGCGAGAGTATTTTTTCAAAATCATTTACATAATCGTACGATTTAGCAAAAATAGTTTCTGTGTTTGCTTTTGTCTGAGCAAAAAAACAATTAGGTAAAGCAAAAGAAATTGCAATGATGAAAAATAATTTTTTCATAAGTAGATTTGGTTTTTGGGTGCTGCAAAATTAGCACTTTATTATCGTAAAGCCACTTATCTTTTTTACTAAAAAGTATTGTTTTTGTTAGATTTTTGATCAAGCTTATAAACATAAAAAAAATCCGACTTGTTTTCACAAATCGGATTTTTAATTGAAAATTATATATAACCGTTTTTACAACGTGATATTTATTACAAGTGAATTACTTCGCCGTAAGCATCTGCAACAGCTTCCATAACAGCCTCGCTCATTGTTGGGTGAGGGTGAATAGATTTTAAGATTTCGTGACCTGTAGTTTCTAGTTTACGAGCTACAACTGCCTCAGCAATCATATCTGTAACACCAGCACCAATCATATGGCATCCTAACCATTCTCCGTATTTTGCATCAAAGATTACTTTTACAAATCCGTCTGAATTACCCGCCGCTTTAGCTTTTCCAGAAGCTGAGAATGGGAATTTACCAATTTTTAAATCGTAACCTTTTTCTCTTGCTTGTTTTTCTGTCAAACCAACAGAAGCGATTTCTGGAGTTGCGTAAGTACAACCCGGAACGTTTCCGTAATCAATTGGGTCTACGTGCAAACCTTTGATTTTTTCAACACAATTAATTCCTTCAGCAGAAGCTACGTGAGCTAAAGCCTGACCTGGAGTAATATCTCCAATTGCATAATATCCAGGAATATTAGTTTGGTTGTAAGCGTTTACCAAGATTTTATCACGGTCTACAGCAATACCAACTTCTTCTAAACCAATATTTTCGATGTTTGTTTTAATTCCAACTGCAGAAAGTACAATGTCAGCCTCAAGAATTTCTTCTCCTTTAGCCGTTTTTACTGTTGCTTTTACTCCAGCTCCAGAAGTATCTAAAGATTCAACAGAAGAACTAGTCATTACTTTAATACCTGCTTTTTTCAAAGATTTCTCAAATTGTTTTGAGATATCTTCGTCTTCAACAGGTACAACGTTTGGCATAAATTCTACAATAGTAACATCAGTTCCCATTGAGTTGTAGAAATGTGCAAACTCAACTCCAATTGCTCCAGAACCTACAATAATCATAGATTTTGGCTGTGTTGGTAAAGTCATTGCTTGGCGGTAACCAATTACTTTTACACCGTCTTGAGGTAAGTTTGGTAACTCACGAGAACGTGCACCTGTAGCAATGATAATATGATCTGCGCTATATTCAGTAACTTTATTTTCTTTATCAGTAACGTCAAGTTTTTTTCCTGGTTTAAGTTTTCCAAAACCTTCAATAACGTCAATTTTATTTTTTTTCATCAAGAATTGAACACCTTTGCTCATTCCTTCTGCAACGTTACGGCTGCGTTGTACAACTGCTGGGAAATCTTTATCGAATTCAGTAACTTTTAATCCGTAATCAGAAGCGTGTTTTAAATAATCAAAAACTTGAGCTGATTTTAATAATGCTTTTGTTGGAATACATCCCCAGTTTAAACATACACCACCTAAGTTTTCTTTTTCAACTACAGCTACTTTAAAGCCTAATTGTGAAGCTCTAATAGCTGTTACATATCCACCAGGACCACTTCCTAAAACAATAACGTCGTATTTCATTTTTTTTGCTTTTAGTATTTTCTACCGAAAATGAAGTTTATAAATCCGAAACTCATTTTCGATTTCTTTTGTTATTTGTGATTGCGAATTTAAGGATTTATTTTAATTTACAGTTTGTTTTTTTGTTTCAAGTTTCAGGTTTCAAGTTTCCGTACATAAAAATTGTTGCCACAAATTACACTAATTCGTGGCAACAAAACTTGAAACTTTAAACCTGAAACAAATTTAAACTTTAATATGTCCCCAGTTTTCACCACTGGCAATACGTCTAATCTGCATTTCGCTTACACCAAATTGTTTGGCAATCATTTTTAGACGTGTTTTTTGCTCTGGTCTAGCCAATATTTTTTTGATTAACATCACTTTAGTAGTAGTCAATTTTCTTCCGTCGGCTTTTAAGTTGTGCTCGATCAGATTCTTTTTGGCCTGAATCACGCGCGGACTTTTACGGCTGTGTGCCATCATTTCTGCTTTTGTAGCCCAGCGTAAATTGTTGATGTCGTCGTTGCTTCTGTTGTAATCCATGTGAAGTACATAAGTTTGTTCTTCAGATGTTTTAGGAATAAAATACTGGGCAACTAATTTGTATAGAAAGAGGTATTTGTTAACGATTTTGTCGTCTACTTTTACTTTAAACCTAAAAGTAGGATAACCATCACTCAAACCTCCTTTTAAGAGACGTCCGTTTTCTATTTCGTCTGAAAAACTAACTAATCGACCTTTGTTTGAAATGGCATATCTAAGTTGCAATGAGGCGTTTATTTCTATTTCTTTGAATTCTTCGTTTGGATAAAATCTTGTTTGTGGCATTTTCTTTTTCATTTGAATTTTGAATCTCAAAGATAAAGAAAACACCAAAAAGAGAGTGTTAAATAGCTGGTAATGAAGTGCAGTTTTATGATTCTTATAACGCTTTTTTAACGTTTTAAATAGTTTTTCAGCACTTTAGTACTTAGTTGGCTACAGCAAATTGCGAATCATATAAGTTTTTGTAATAACCATCAGTCTTATTAAGCAGTTCCTGATGTGTTCCTTGCTCTACAATCAAACCTTTATCCATTACAATAATCTTATCAGCATTTACAATTGTTGCCAATCTGTGTGCAATAATAATAGAAGTTCTGCCTTTAGTAATGGTTTCCGTCGCACGCTGAATCAATTCTTCAGAATATGTATCTATAGACGACGTAGCTTCATCCAAAATCAAAATACTAGGATTGCTTACATAAGAGCGTAAAAAAGCAATTAACTGGCGTTGCCCAGACGAAAGCATTACGCCGCGTTCTTTCACATCAAAATCATAATTATCAGGCAGACTCATAATAAAATCGTGAACGCCAATTTTTTTGGCGGCGTCCAAAACATGTTCGCGTGTAATTTCAGGATTATGTAAAGTAATGTTGTTGTAAATCGTATCGGCAAACAAAAACACATCTTGCAAAACCACCGCAATTTGTTTACGTAACGAAGCCAAAGTATAATCCTCAATATTGTGACCGTCTATAAAAATAGTACCGCTGTTAATCTCATAAAAGCGATTCAGTAAATTAATAATCGTTGACTTTCCAGCGCCAGTAGAACCCACAATAGCAATTGTCTGTCCAGAAGCCACAGATAAATCAATACCTTTTATTACTTCTTCCTCTGGAATATAACTAAAGCGAACGGCTGCAAATTCGATACTTCCATCAAAAATAGGCGCTTCAAGTTTTCCAGTATCCTGAATATGATCTTGCGTATCAATAATATCAAAGACACGATTAGCAGCAATCATTCCCAATTGCATCTCGTTAAATTTATCCGCAATCTGACGAAGCGGATTAAACAGCATTCCGATAAACATCGTGTAAGAGAACAAATCACCAAAAGTCGTAAAATGATCCCCACCCAAAATTCTAAAACCGCCGTAAACCACCACCAAACCTAAAGTAATAGAAGAAATAATATCGGCAATAGGGAAAAATATCGAGTTATAAAGAATCGTTTTAATCCAAGCAACGCGGTGTTTGTCATTAATATTTTTAAAGTTTTCAGCCTCAATTTTCTCACGGTTAAAAAGCTGTACAATCTTCATTCCCGTTACACGCTCCTGTACAAACGAGTTCATATTAGCAATCTGCGTACGTACTTCCTCAAAAGCAACCTGCATTTTACGCTGAAAAATTCTCGTAATGTAAACCAAAATCGGCATAGCAACCACCACAATCCAAGTCAATTTCCAGTTCATGTAAAACATAAAAAGAAGCACTACAAGCATTTTCATCAAGTCGCTTATAATCATAAACAAACCTTGGCTGAAAATACGTGCAATCGATTCAATATCAGAAACAGATCTTGTAACCAATTGTCCAACTGGTACCAAATCAAAATATTTCATTCTAAAGCTCAAAATATGCTTAAAAAGCTTCGTGCGAATATCTTTTACAATATCCTGACCAAGCCAGTTGGCCCAGAACACAAAGTAAAACTGAGAGAAAACTTCAAACAAAAGCACAACTCCCATTAAAACAATATACATCAACAAACCATGTTTATCGTGCGTCTTGATATAGCCGTCGACCGTTTGCTTAAGTAAATAGGGGCGAAGCGCTGCAAAAATAGACAGCGAAACTGCAAAAATAATAACGCCGTAATAGCGCCATTTATAAGGTTTAGTATATTTTAAAATTCTCTTGAATAATCCGGTATCAAATGCTTTTGCTTTCATTTATTTTTTAGGAGCTGTATCCTGCTTTTCGCTTCAAGTTTTTCTCAAAAATAGGTTTTTGTACTGTTTTTATAAGAGCTTCCTCCGGTCGCTTTATAAAAACACAAAAACACTATTTTTATCAAAAAAGCTTTCCGCTGCAATCAGGGCTATTTTATGATGTAATCGTAATTTATTTTGGTTAAATATAACCCATGTGCCGGAACCGAAAATCCAGCTTTCTCTCTGCTTTTGCTGGCAATAATAGTTTCAAAATCAGCCAGCGAAATTTTATGTAATCCAATATTAATTAGCGTCCCCACAATCGAACGAACCATATTTCGTAAAAACCGATTTGCCGAAATTGTAAAAACCAGTTTGTCATTTTCGTGTTTCCAGTATGCCTCAAAAATCGTGCAGTCAAAAGTATTTACATCCGTATTTACCTTCGAGAAACATTGAAAATCCGTATGTTTCAACAAGATCTTTGCTGCTTCATTCATCAAAGCTACGTCTAATTTTTGATAAAAATACCAACTCAATTCTTCCAAAAACGGATTTTTAACAGTATTGATGTGGTATTCGTACGTTCTTTTAGTCGCGTCAAATCTGCAATGCGCTTCATCGTCAACTAAAATAATATCAAAAATCGCAATATCTTTTGGCAGATAAGAGTTGAGTTTATGAACCAAAACCGGAACATCAATTGAAGTTTCAAAATCAAAATGCCCATACATTTCCTGTGCGTGAACACCAGTATCCGTTCGCCCAGCTCCCATAATGTTTATTGGAGAATTTAACAAAACCGAAAGCGCTTTGTTTAAAGTTTCCTGAACAGAAGAAGCGTTAGGCTGTATTTGCCAGCCGTGATAATGAGTTCCGTTATACGCAAATTGAATGAAATATCTCAAGAGTGTTTTAGTAAAGGTTTAAAGTAACAAAATGCAAAGGTACAAAGATTTTTCATCCCAATTTGTCTCAATCTTGTCATCCCGAGGAACGAGGGATCTTCGCAAGAAACTCCACAACTATTAATGCATTTAGTTTGTCATTTCGAGGAACGAGAAATCGCACGCGGAACTCACGTTAAGAAAATTACAAAATGGCGCCTATTTTTTTTGCTACAGATTCTCACAGATTAGAAAATCTTTTATAATCCTTTAATCTGTGGCAAAAAAGAAAAATAATAGCACTTTTTATTTCATGCTATGATCCTGCAAGGTTTTCAAAACCTTGTAGGTTTCTATGACTATGCAATTACAAATTCACTTTTATGCTTTGACTAATCATACATACAAGGTTTTGGAAACCTTGCAGGAAAAAAAACTGAAATCTTTAATTATATTAACTGCGCCTATTTTTTTTGCCACAGATTTCACAGATTCACACAGATTAGAAAATCTTTTATGATCCTTTAATCTGTGGCAAAAAAGAAAAATAATAGCATTTTTTTATTTCATGCTATGATCCTGCAAGGTTTCCAAAACCTTGTAGGTTTCTATGACTCTGCAATTATAAATTCATTTTTATGCTTTGACTAATCATACCTACAAGGTTTTGGAAACCTTGCAGAAAAAAAACTGAAATCTTTAATTATATTAACTGTGCCTGTTTTTTTGCCACAAATTTCACAGATTCACACAAATTATAAAATCTTTTATAATCCTTTAATCTGTGGCAAATAGAAAAAAAACTTTTATTTCATGCTATGATCCTGCAAGGTTTTTAAAACCTTGTAGGTTTCTATAACTCTACAATTATAAATTCATTTTTAAGCTTTGACTAATCATACCTACAAGGTTTTGGAAACCTTGCAGGAAAAAAAACTGAAATCTTTAATTATATTTACCACAATCTTGTCATTGAGTGATGACAAGATTGTGGTATTCTTGACAATCTTTGTACCTTTACCGCATAAAATCTTTGCGCCTTAAAATGAAAAAAATCCTCCTTCTTTCTGATACACACAGCCATATTGACGATACAATTTTAAAATATGTAAATCAAGCTGATGAAGTCTGGCATGCTGGCGATATTGGCGATTTGAGTGTTACGGATACGATAAAAAAACTAAAACCTTTACGTTGTGTTTACGGAAATATAGACGATGCAAAAGCGAGATTAGAATTCCCTTTAAACAATCGCTTCATGTGCGAGAATGTTTCGGTTTGGATTACGCATATTGGCGGTTATCCCGGAAAATACAATCCGAATATTAAAGAAGAAATGGCTTCAAATCCTCCAAAATTATTCATCTGCGGACATTCACATATCTTAAAAGTGATGTTTGATAAAAAGAATAATCTATTGCATATGAATCCTGGTGCGGCCGGAAAAAGTGGTTTTCATCAAGTAAGAACTATGCTGCGTTTTGTAATTGACGATGATAAAATAAAAGATTTAGAGATTGTAGAAATCGGTAAGAAATAATAATTAATGAGGCAGTGGGATTTCTATTTTTATAGTAGTTCCTTCATTGGGTTTTGAAAGAATACTAAAAGTGCCTTTAAATTTTTTAATTCTGGCTCTTATTCTATTCAAACCAAAACCTTCAACTTTCTTTAGCTTTACAGCATTAAAGCCTTTCCCGTCATCATGAATAATTATTGTAAAATGATTTTTATTTTCTTCTAATGAAATTTGAGCTTTACTGGCATCGCTGTGCTTTATAATATTATTGAACAATTCACTTACAATAAAATATATTTTCATTTCAAATTTCTCGACATATCTTTTTTCGGTCGAAATAGCGCTTGAAAAATTAAAATGAATACTCGAATTTGAGTTTTTTTCGCATAAATCTTCAAGAGCATAAATTAATCCAAAACGAACCAAAAGAGTAGGAACCAAATCATGCGACATATCACGCAAAAGATCATGAGCTTCTGCTAATATTGATTTTGCTTTCTGGATTTCTTCAGATTTTATATTGTTTTGCGTTGTAAAAACATTCAGATGCAAACCTGCTGATGATAAAAGAGAATTGATATTGTCATGTAAAAAAGAGGCAACCTGTTTTCTTTCTATTTCTTGAGTGTCAATACCAGCATTTATAACATTTAAGAGTATCTTTTGTTTGACATCTTTTCGTTTTATTTTTTGTTTTAATTTATTGTTCTGATAGAAAAAATAAAATAGAAAAAATAATATAATAACTAGAACAATAGAAAGGCTTATAACTTTTTTGTTTTCTTCATCGAGCTTTTTAAGTTTAGAAAAATCGATTTTATGAAGGTCTTTATTAGACGAGACAACAGTTTTTTTAGTAGATATGCTTTGCTGGCCCAAAACGGGATTAGTGAAGAAAGAAAGAAAAATAAGAAACGATATAAAGATTCTAAAAACAGACATATCAGGATATTAAGAATTCATTTTTTAAGTCACTTTAAGAATTTATCAAATTATTTTTTAAAGCATATTTTACCAAACCAATAGTGTTTTTGATGTTTAATTTTTTCATGATATTTTTGCGATGCGTTTCTACCGTATTACTGCTGATAAAAAGCTGTTCGCTTATTTCTTTTCCGCTAAATTCAAGCGCTATAAGAGTAATGATTTCAATTTCACGAGCACTCAAAATTTGATTTTCAGTGTAAGGATTTGTCTGTAGTTTTGGATTGTTTTGTGTAAAAGCGTTAAAGATTTTCTCTCTCACAGCGTCGCAAAAATATTCTTGTCCTTGGTATACAGCTTCAATAGCTTCTATGATATTTTCGCCGGCACATTTTTTAGTCAAATATCCTTTAGCGCCCAATTTCATTACTTCTTTAATGATTTTTAGGTCATCATAACTGGATAAAATAATGACTTTGCAGGGAAATTCTTTTTGACTTAATTCTTTTAGAGTTTCTATGCCGTCTTTTTTGGGCATGCTAATGTCTAAAACTAAAATATCGGCATTGTTTTCAATAATATCATCATATACAGTTGTGCCATCCAGCGAATTACCAACAACTTCAAAGTTATCGACAGTTCGTAGTAAATTGGTGAGACCATCAATAAGTACTTGGTGATCATCTGCAAGATGGATTTTTATTTTTGGTGTCATAATGTTCTCTAAATCTGAGAATGTCAAAATTATGAAAAAAATATCTTACAAAGTCTGTTTGTTGGCTATGTTTTAACTTAGTTTCTTTAATTTAGGTTTCAATTTTAATCCACAAAAAAACCCGGACTTTAATCCGGGTTTCTTCGCACAAATAAATTAAGTTTATAGGTTTACCTCAAACGATCTACAGATTTTACAAGATCTTCGTCCTTTTTGATGGCCTTATTAGCTAAAACTAATAACACGATAGCAACAATAGGAAGAAACATCCCAATACCTTTCTCCGAAACAGCTGCTGCCGTTTCTCCAGATAGATTTAGTGATCGATATACAAATAATCCTAATAAAATTAAGTTTAATATTATGTTCAGTCTGTTCATCACAAACTGGTTTTGTCTTTTTTTGAATGAAATAATGCTAATAATAGTAAGCATTGTACTTAGACCTAACAAAATAGTATAAAATTGGTCTTGCATAAAATAGAATGCTTTCCCACCGTTTGATGTCCAAAGCGGGACAAAAAACAATATTACCCCAGTAATGATAAAGGTAAAAATTAAATATACAGTCTGAATTCGTTGTATCATGGTCTAAAATTGTTTTACAAAAATATATTTTCTTTTTTTAAAATACTATTGTATGATTAAATTTTATTCGTATTATTGCATCATAATACCGTAAGCACTTCATACTGCGGTCAATTCAAAACAATTATCTACCTATTCTTTTTACAGTATTTCCTTTAAAATAATTAAATTCATAGAATATTCATGTTTGATATTTCTGCATTAAAAGAAATGAAGCTTGCTGAGCTTCAAGAAATAGCTAAGTTAGCTAAAACAATAAAGATTACTGGTGTCAAAAAAGAGACTTTAATAAGTCAGATTTTAGCACATCAGGAAACTGCTAGTGCGCCTGCTGAAGTAACAAAAACAGAAGCCGTACCAGAAGCAAAAGAGGATAAGGCAAAAAGAGCTAGAATTGCTCCTGTAAAAATTACTCCAGCTAAAAAAGCTGCAAATGCAAAAAATACACCAGTCTTAGAATTTGATAAAGTAGAGGAAGCTCCCCAAAAAGCGGAAACTCCAACAGCTGTTGCAGAAGCTCCAGAAGTTGAAGCTCCAGAAGCAGCAGTAATTAAAACAGCTGAGAAAAAAGAGCCGAAAATTGTAAAGTTCAATAAGTCAGCCTACGAGAAAAAAGTAGCTCTTCAAAAAGAAAAAGAAGTTGTAAAAGAAGTTACAGCAGAAGAGACTACAGCCGAAGAAAGTGCAGAAACAATTGCAGCAGAGCCACAAGCAGCAAAACCAGCAATTGCTCCAACAAAAAAGATCAATCCGAATCAAAATAAAAACCCAAATCCAAATCAGAATCTGAATCAAAACCCGAATCAGAATCTGAACCCGAATCAGAATCCAAATCAAAACGGGAATGGAAATGGAAACAGCAATAATCAAAATCCAAATCATAAAAACAAAAAAAGTAATTTCAGAGATTCAGACTTTGAATTTGATGGAATTATAGAAAGTGAAGGTGTTCTTGAAATGATGCCTGACGGATACGGATTTTTACGTTCATCAGATTATAATTATTTAGCTTCTCCAGATGATATTTATTTATCAACTTCACAAATCAGATTATTTGGTTTAAAAACCGGAGACACTGTAAAAGGAGTGGTTCGTCCGCCAAAAGAAGGCGAGAAGTTTTTCCCTCTAGTTCGTGTACTTAAAATCAATGGTCACGATCCGCAAGTGGTTCGCGATAGAGTTTCTTTTGAACACTTGACACCAGTTTTCCCTTCTGAAAAATTTAAATTAGCAGAAAAAGGAAGTTCAATCTCAACTCGTATTATCGATTTATTTTCTCCTATAGGAAAAGGACAGCGTGGTATGATTGTAGCGCAGCCTAAAACAGGTAAAACAATGTTATTAAAAGACATTGCAAATGCAATTGCTGCAAATCATCCAGAAGTTTATTTAATTGTTCTTTTAATTGATGAGCGGCCTGAAGAGGTTACAGATATGCAGCGTAGTGTACGTGGTGAAGTTATCGCTTCTACTTTTGATAGAGAACCGCAAGAACACGTAAAAATTGCCAATATTGTACTTGAAAAAGCAAAACGTTTGGTAGAATGCGGACACGATGTGGTGATTCTTTTAGACTCAATTACACGTTTAGCAAGAGCTTACAATACAGTACAGCCTGCTTCTGGAAAAGTTTTAAGTGGTGGTGTTGATGCCAATGCATTACAAAAGCCAAAACGTTTCTTTGGAGCTGCTAGAAATGTAGAAAACGGAGGTTCACTAAGTATCATCGCAACTGCATTGACAGAAACTGGTTCTAAAATGGATGAGGTTATCTTTGAAGAATTTAAAGGAACTGGTAACATGGAGTTACAATTGGATCGTAAGATTGCAAACAAACGTATTTTCCCTGCTATCGATTTAACATCTTCAAGCACACGTCGCGACGATTTATTATTAGACGAGAAAACGTTACAAAGAATGTGGATTATGCGTAAATATCTATCAGATATGAACCCTGTAGAATCTATGGATTTTGTAAACGACCGTTTCAAGAAAACTAGAAATAACGAAGAGTTTTTGATTTCGATGAATGACTAAGAATTAAATTCTAAGTCTTTTAAAGGATTTTAAAATAAATATAAAAAAATGGATGAGCTTAAAACTCATCCATTTTTTATTCTGTATATATGTGATTAAAGAGTCGAAAACCTTATAACCTTATTTTTTATCCACTACAGGTCTATTTTCTCTATTGGCTAAATCCCATGCAATAACAAAAGCTAATTGCGCTCTTTTTGCCAAAGCATCGTATTCAATTTTTTGAGGTTCGTCTCCTTTTCCGTGGTAATCTTCGTGAACACCGTTGAATAAGAAAACAGCTGGAATGCCAAATTTAGCAAAGTTATAATGATCAGAACGCTCATAAAAATGATTTGGATCTTTAGGATCATTAAATTTAAAATCTAAGTCTAATTTAGTGTATTTGTCATTTTGAGCCACAACAGCATTATGTAAATCTGTAGACAAACGATCTGCGCCAATTACATAAACATAATTGTTAGTTTTTGCATGCTCGACATCACGACGCCCAATCATGTCAATATTAATATCAGAAATAGTGTTTCCAATAGGAAACAAAGGGTTTTCTGAGTAATAACGTGATCCGTGTAAGCCGTGCTCTTCGCCAGTTACGTGAAGAAATAAAATAGAACGTTTTGGTCCGTGTCCATCTTTTTTTGCTTTAGCAAAAGCCTTAGCAATTTCCATAACA
The DNA here is from genome assembly GCF_009711165.2 of Flavobacterium sp. MC2016-06. Lineage (GTDB taxonomy): Bacteria > Bacteroidota > Bacteroidia > Flavobacteriales > Flavobacteriaceae > Flavobacterium. The sequence continues at coordinate 161,060 of NZ_WMID02000003.1, forward strand.
GCTACAGTTCCAGAACCGTCATCATCGGCACCATTATAAACATCACCATTTTTAATTCCAACGTGATCATAATGAGCAGAGATTACTAAAACTTCATTAGGTTTTTCAGAACCTTCTATATAAGCCCAGATATTTTCAGAATCTGGTAGGTTTTCATTGTATTTAGCATTTAAGAAAGCGGCAGGAATATGCTGGTAATAATCGCTTGCTCCTTTAGGAAACGACACACCATTTTTCTTGTATTGGTCTATCATATAAACGCCTGCTTTTTTCTGTCCTTTGGAACCTGTTTCACGTCCTTCCATTTCATCAGAAGCAACAACGTATAGCATTGTTTTTAAATCTTTCTCAGTAATAAGATTCATGTATTTTGTTGGATCAGAATTGTCTTTAGATGCAACAGACTGCGTAGTTTTACATGAAAACGCAGAGGCAATTAATAATAGAACTATTATTTTTTTCATTTTCTATTTTAGTGTAAATTAATGAATGTGTAAAAAACGTAAAAGGTCAGTAAAAGTAGGATAAAAAACGAGTTGATAAAGAATAAGAATACACTTTTAACAAATGAAACAATTCTAGTTTCTCCATAAAAACGGTGGTGTGCAGGATAAAAATAATAACACATCCAGATAACACCCACAAAAGTTGCAATACTAGATATGAAACTCAGCGGATTGTTGTCGTCTAATGAACCAATTGTTCTTTGGATGATAAATAAGATCAAAAAGATTAATAGGAGAAATGAGAAATAATGCAGCGTAAAAATTCCGTGATCAAAGTAATACCATTTTTTTTTGTTATGAAAAAGCCATAGCGTAAAAGCGAAAAATGGCATTATGATGAATAATATTTTAGGAATATTATGGAAAAATGATTCGATAAATTTTTCGGCAATTTCCTTTTTCGTGTAATGCTCTGTAACATGCAACACTTTTTCATAAGTCCAATATTGAAAATCAGAGTACTTTTCTTTTCCGTATTTCTGAATAGAATCTAATTCCTTCATTGACTTTAATTCAAAAAAATCACTGGAAATTTTTATTTTCTCATTTTTATTGGTTTGTGCTATGATCTGTGATTTTGCAAGTTCAGCTTCGCTTTTATCAAGACCTTCGCTCACTTTACTTGGGAATAAAGCGATTAAAAGAAAGGTAACAAAACTGATGAAAATATATAATCGAACAGGTGCCAGATAAGACAATCTTTTTCCCGAAAGATATTCTTTGGTTAGAGTAGAAGGTTTAAAAAGTAAATTCTTAATGGTTTTCCAGAAAGCATTTTCATAATGCGTCAAATCTTCAAAGAAATGAATAAATAAGTGATGAAATGTTTTTCTGGTGTCTGAGTTTTCCTGCCCGCAATTAGGACAAAATTTTTGTTCAACAACATGTCTGCAGTTCAGACAGGTTTTATCTTCTCTAATTTTACTATGTGATGACATTGGTGGTTGTGGTTGATTTGGTTTTGGTTCGTTTTTTAGTTTTTATTTCTTAAGAACTTCATTTAAGAAAAGCTGTAAATGTGCAAAAGATCTTTTAGCAGCAGTTTCATTATAAGCTGCACCTTTAGAATTATCGTTTCCAGCTTCTGGGTTTGTAAAAGAATGTACTGCATTAGCATAATAAATCATTTGCCAATCGGCTTTTGTATCGCGCATTTCTTGCTGAAAAGCAGTAATTTCTTCTTTAGATTCAAATGGATCGTCAGCTCCATGGCAGATTAAAACTTTGGCAGTAATTGGTTCAGTTGGTCTTGTTGCATCTCTGCCCAATCCTCCGTGAAAAGAAGCTACACCTTTTACATTTATGTGAGCGCGAGCCGCTTCAAGAACTCCAGTTCCTCCAAAGCAATATCCAATTGCAGCAATATTATCAGCATTTGCACCAGCTTTTATTAATTCCTGCAAAGCCAGATTAATACGTTTTTGGTATTCTTTGTAATTTTGTTTGTAATGGCCTGCTATTTTTCCAGATTCAGAAGTGTTTTTTGGGTAATTTCCTTCTCCATAAATATCAGCGATAAAAACATTATAGCCTAATTTTGATAATTCCTCAGCAATTCCTTTTGAAGCATTATCAATACCAAGCCAAGCTGGTAAAAGTAAAATACCTGGATTATTGGCGCTTTTTTTAGCAGATTTTATAAATAATCCGTTTAACTGTTGATTGCCGTCAGCATATTTTACAGGTTTTAATTGAGCATTTATAGTGTTAGAAAACAGAATTGCAGTAAAAAGCAATAAGACTAATTTTTTCATGATTTGTAGATTTTTAACAAATATCAGAAATATTATGTTACAAAAAAACCTCAAAAGAGATTTCTTGTGAGGTTTATATGCTATAATTGTCTTTTTAAAATTATTCGCCGGGATGATAATTTCTCTCTGCATTTTTAAGAACATCTTCTTTATAAAATAAGACCTCTTTAAATTGTCCTTTTTGGTACATTTCGGCTTGATCGTAAAAATGCTTAGAATTAACATCACCACTGTTACCTCCAGCCAATAATGATTTTGCTTTTATTTTTTTACCAAATTCTACAGCACAGACAAAACTATTTCCGTTGTAACCGTAACGTTTTTTGGAGCCATTTTGGTAACTGCTTTTAAAAGACGGAAGACTTCCCCAAGAACCAGGACCAAAACCTATTGGTAAACTTGGTTTGCTGTCATCATATTTTAAATCAATATCGCCGCTAGAACGCTGAAAACGGTTTACATCGCCCCAAACTACCTGCCAAGTTCCCCATTTTGCCTGCAAGTCTTTTATAACAGCCTGCAGCTGCGGAATCATTTGTGCTGTGGTTGCATTTTTGGCAAAAATTTGAGTATTTTCTACTTGATCTAGTTCACCTTCACCAATATAAGCTTTTAAGATAATTGGATCTAATTTATATCCCCATTCAACAGCAAGTGTGGTTGCCACCGAATTTGCTTTAGCATAATAATCCCAATTTTTTAGGATTGTAACGGCTTCTGATAAAGTTTGATATTCTGAATCTTCACTTTTGGGTATTTCATTGAAAACACGAACTAAGCTTGGAATCAAAACTTCAAAAATGGATAATTTAGAATCGTAACCGTTTGCAATTACATTATCTAAAGTATAGTTGGAGTTTTTGCTAAAAATTCTAACGGCATTTACCGCTCTAAAGTTTTCTCCGTCTGGTGCCATGTACGGAATATAATTTTCTTCTTTCGGACTATTTTCGCCCGCAGCGCTGTAAGGAGTGGAGTTGCAGTTTTGTAACCAGCCGTTTACGGGATTGTAGATATGAACGGTTTCATCTACTTCATGTAAACCTTTCCATTGTGTAGCCGAAGTGGATCCATCAACCACTTTAGACCAGTTTAGTTTTTTATCTCTTATCGGAATAAAATTGCCGTGCCAATACGCGATATTTCCTTTACTATCAGCATAAACGGTATTGTTAGACGTGTTAGCCTTTAAATCCATTGCTTTTTTATAATCTTCAAAACTTTTAGCTTTCGTTCTAACCCAACTCTGGATTAAACTCGTCATAGAGCGGTTCATCGATTGTAAGCTAATCCATTTCCCTTCGCGTTTGGCCATAATCGGGCCGTTGTTGGTAAAATAGGTTTTTATCTTTTTCGGAATCAATTTTCCGTTTTCCGTATATTTTATCGTGATTTCTTTTTCAACAACCGGCAGTAATTTATTATCGAACTCATAGAATAATTTTCCTTTTTTATCAATGATTTTTTCCGCATACATATCGGCAACATCTACATTTGATGAGGTGTGCATCCAGCCGCAATTTTCATTAAAACCCTGATAAATAAAAAACTGTCCCCAAGTTACGGCTCCGTAAGCATTTAAACCTTCTTCGCTTGTAATCTGAACTTCGGGTCTAAAATAAAAAGTAGTATGCGGATTTATATATAAAATGGCATTGCCATCAACCGTTTTAGAAGGTGAAAAAGCAAAACCATTTGATCCAGTCTGCACGTTTTTTTCTCTTTCTACATACGCCACTTTATCAGCATTGCCAGAATAAAAAGTTTTTAGTTCTCCAACCGAAAGATCGGCAGTACTTATGGCGCCAATACTTCCATCTGTCCATAAAAGCGGAAACCACGGCTCAAAATGCGTTAAAAGAACGGGTTTGACTTCTGGGTGTTTGTATAAATAAAAATTGATAGCATCAGCATAACTGTCTAAAAGTTTTTTAAGCCAAACAGGTGCTTTTTTATAATCTGTTTTGGCTTCTTCAGTATCAATTAAAAGACGAATTTGTAAATCATTGTATAAAACAGATTGCCCTTTTATTTCAGAAAGACGGCCAAGTTTCTCAATATAATTCATTTCAATACGCTTAAAATCATCTTCGCATTGCGTATATAGCAATCCAAAAACAGCATCGGCATCGGTTTTGCCGTAAACATGCGGAATTCCCCAATTGTCTCGAATTATAGTTGTCTGCTGTGCTGCTTTCTCTAAACGTAAAACTTCTTTTGGATTAATTTTTTGTGCAAAAACAGATAATGTTATACAATAAACCAAAGCAATAAATTTGATTTTCTTTGAGTACTTCAGCATGATTCTTTGAGTATTTGAGGGTAATTAATCTTATTACAAGCTAATATTTCGTTTAAAAGCACATCCTAATTCTATCATCGAGTCTGTTTTAGCAATTCCAGGAATATTATCAATTTTTTCATATAATATTTTACGCATATGTTCGTGGTTTTTTGCCGTAATTTTAAGGTAAAGTGTAAACGATCCAGTAACAAAATAGCATTCTGTAATTTCAGGTATTTCTTTTAAAGCTTCAATAATTCTTTCAGAATCAGAATCTTTATTGAGTGTAATTCCTGTAAAAGAAGCCCAGTCGTAACCAATTTGCTTTTCGTTTAAAATAGGTTTGATACCAGTAATTATGCCTTGATCAAATAGACGGTTAATACGCTGATGCACCATTGTATTTGAAATTTTTAAATTAGAAGCAATCGTCGAATATGCAATTCGTCCATCTTTTTCTAACTCTTTTATAATTTTTACGTCAAACTCATCTAAAATATCCATAAAGCTGTTTTTACCTTTAATTTTTGTAAAGATAAAAATAAGTCTGATTTGATGTTTACTATAAAATAGAAAATTGACTTTAAATAATATATAAATAAGTTATTTTAACTGTTTAATATCTATTTTTAAGTTAAAAACTATTGTTTTTTAGGTGTGAATAAATAATTTTTATATTTTTGTTTCAATAAAAAAGAAATAATATGGGACATGTACAAGAAATACTTTCATCGAAATCTGAAGTTTTGATTGAAAAAGAAAATAAATACGGAGCGCATAATTATCATCCGCTTCCGGTAGTTTTAGATAGAGGCGAAGGAGTATATGTTTGGGATGTTGATGGAAAAAAATATTTCGACTTTTTATCTGCTTACTCTGCGGTAAATCAAGGACATTGTCATCCTGCAATTGTAAAAGCAATGGTAGATCAAGCTCAGAAATTGACTTTAACTTCAAGAGCTTTTTACAATGATAAACTTGGAAACTACGAAGAATATGTAACCAATTATTTTGGTTTTGATAAAGTATTACCAATGAATACAGGTGCAGAAGCGGTTGAAACGGCTTTGAAATTATGTAGAAAATGGGCTTATGAAGTAAAAGGTATTCATGAAAATGCAGCACAGATTATTGTTTGTGAGAATAATTTTCATGGAAGAACAACAACAATTATTTCTTTTTCGAATGATGAAAGTGCTCGTAAAAACTTCGGACCTTTTACTGATGGATTTATAAAAATTGAATATGATAATCTTGAAGCTTTAGAAAAAACTTTAGAATCATCAAAAAATATTGCTGGTTTTCTTGTAGAACCAATTCAGGGTGAAGCAGGAGTTTATGTTCCTTCAGAAGGATATTTAGCAAAAGCAAAAGCACTTTGTGAGAAACATAATGTTTTGTTTATTGCAGATGAGGTTCAGACTGGAATTGCTCGTACAGGAAAGTTATTAGCCGTTCATCACGAAAATGTACAGCCTGATATTTTAATTTTAGGAAAGGCAATTTCTGGCGGTGTTTATCCAGTTTCGGCTGTTTTAGCAAATAATGAAATTATGAATGTTATTAAGCCTGGACAACATGGATCTACTTTTGGCGGAAATCCTGTTGCCGCTGCTGTTGCAATTGCCGCACTTGAAGTGGTAAAAGATGAAAAGCTGGCTGAAAATGCAGAGCGTTTAGGAATTATTTTAAGAAAAGGATTAAACGAAATTGCAGAACGTAATAACTTAATTACACTAGTTCGCGGTAAAGGTTTACTAAATGCAATTGTTATTAATTGCAGTGAAGATTCAGATTTAGCTTGGGAAATCTGTTTAAAATTTAGAGATAACGGATTATTGGCAAAACCAACTCACGGTAACAAAATTAGATTAGCACCGCCATTGGTAATGACAGAAGCTCAAATACACGAATGTCTTGAAATTATCGAAAAATCATTGAACGATTTTAGATAAATATTTAATTATACTTACTTTGTTATAAAAAAGGCGATTGTTTTACACAATTGCCTTTTTGTTTATAATACTTTTTAAAATCTCATGTTTTTTTTAATATGCTGATTATTAGTTTTTTGGTAAAGTAAAATTGTCTTGTTTTATTGTTTTTTAGCAAAAATATGTTGTTTAGAGGTTATCAAAAAAATGTCATTTCAATAATTTTGTACATATTTTTTAGGTCAATAATTATTTGCATGTTTTTATTTGAAGAAGATATGTTTATAATGAATTGATATATTAATATCATTTAGTAATTCATTAATAAAAGTTTTATATTATGATAACAATAAGTTTATGTCTGATTGTAAAAAATGAAGAGAAAACTTTGGCTGGATGTCTTAATTCTATTAAGGATTTAGTTGAAGAAATTATTATTGTTGATACTGGTTCTACAGATCGTACAAAAGAAATTGCATTGTCTTATACCGATAAAGTTTATCATTTTGATTGGATAAATGACTTTTCTGCAGCAAGAAATTTTGCTTTTTCTAAAGCAACAATGGACTATCAATTATGGCTTGATGCCGATGATGTTTTGTTAGAAAAAGATCAAATTGCTTTTAGAGAATTAAAACAAACGCTTTCTCTAGAAATAGATATGGTTTTAATGAAATATCATTATGTGGTTGATGCAAACAATAATCCGGTTTATTGTTTTTATAGAGAAAGATTAGTAAAAAGAGCCAACAATTACAAATGGAATGATCCTGTGCATGAATACATTGAATACGGAGGTAATTACATAATTTCTGATATTGCTGTAACACATAAAAAAATAGACTCTTCATCAGACAGAAATCTAAAAATATATGAAGAACAATTAAGTAATAATATTCCGCTGTCGCCAAGATCATTATATTATTATGCAAAGGAGTTAAGAGATCACCAAATGTATGAGAAAGCGGTTAAATATTTTAAACTGTTTCTTGAAACCGAAGAAGGATCGATTGACGAATGCATCAATGCTTGTCTTGAAATTGGAAAAATTTATAAATTGCATAATAATATTAGTAATGCGCTTCACTATTTTTTTAATAGTTTTCACTATGATCTTCCTAAAGGAGAAGCTTGTTGTGAAATTGCCAAAATATATAAGGATAAAAAAGATTATCTAAAAGCGATTTATTGGTATGAATTAATTTTATCACTAAAACCATCTGACGAGAATATTAGCATTACTAAAACAGATTCTTGGAATTTTACTCCGAAGATTGAACTTTGTGTATGTTATTATAATATTGGAAATCTTGAAAAAGCAATATATTATAATGAATTGGCTGGAGAAATTAAAGGCAGTCACGAATCTGTTTTGTACAATAGAAAGTTTTTGAAAAAATTTAAACATGAAAAAGAGACTTTTCATGTTTAATTAAAACGATTGAGCAATATCACTCAAAAAAAATAAAAAGGCGATTGTATTACACAATCGCCTTTTGGTTATAATTGTTTAAAATATCAAAAAAAACAATTATTTTTTTAGTGCAGCACCACCCGGCATTATTTCAGTTTTTAGTTTGAATTTGCTGTATTCTACAACTCCGGTTTTTTCTGCCCAATCAAAATATTTAGCCGAAAGGTCATTAACAATTCCCAGATTTTGCTGTGCTACATTGGTTGTTTCGCCTCGGTCTGTTTCTAAGTTATAAAGTTCCCATTCGTAAGATGGATAAATAGAAACCAGTTTCCATTTCCCTTCTCTTACGGCACGGTTTCCGGCTCTTTCCCAAAACAAAGGCGCGCCTCTGTCAACCTGTGAAACATTATCGAATAAAACAGGAAGTAAACTTTTCCCAGCCAAAGGGTTGGAGGTTACACCATTGTATTCTTTCGGATATTCAATTCCAGCCAATTCGTAAAAAGTAGGAGCAAGGTCAATAATATGGCCAGTTCCTTTATCAATTCTTCCCGCTTTTATTTTAGATGGAAACCACGCTATAAACGGAGAACTAAAACCGCCTTCATGCATATTATTTTTATATTGAAGTAAAGGTGTATTAGATAAATACGCCCAGTTTTGCTCTTGATAATCAAAAGAACCAGAAGTTCCAACAGGACCTTCATTTCTAACTAAACCTCTTCCTAACGGATTGTAAGTATTAAAACCGCCTTGAGCTCCATTATCAGAAATAAAAATAATTAAGGTGTTTTTGTCTTTCTTTAAAGCTTTTAATTTATCTAAAACCTTTCCAACGTTTTGATCCATGTTGTCTACCATTGCGGCGTAAACTTCCATTTTAGCCTTCCAGAATTGTTTTTCGTCATACGTTAATTTGTTCCATTCCGGTACTTCTGGATCTCTAGATGAGATAGTTTGATCGGGTAAAATAATACCGCTTTCTTTTAATTTCTGAATTCTTTTTTCTCTCAAGACATCCCAGCCTTCATCAAATTTTCCGCGGTATTTGGCTATGTCAACAGCTTTTGCCTGCAGCGGCCAATGCGGCGCAGTAAAAGCGAGATACAAAAAGAAAGGTTTGTTTTCTTTGTTTTGTTCGTCTAAGAAAGTGACTGCATTATTTCCGATTTCATCTGTAAAATAATACGAATCATCTTTTGGATGCAGTTCTTCATTATTTCGAAGTAATTTTACAGGATAAGGCGTTTTACCGAAAGGCAGCGGTTTAGTATCAAAATAATTGGAAGCACCTTTTAAGATTCCGTAAAATTTATCAAAACCTCTTTGATTTGGCCATTGTGCTCGATCTTCAGAGCCTACGTGCCATTTTCCAGACATCAAAGTGCTGTAACCGCCAGAGCGGAAAACTTCGCCCAATGTCAAAGATTCTTTGTTTAAATAACCTTGATAAGCGGGTAATCCTAAATTTACATCAAAAAATCCAACTCCCGCTTTATGCTGATATTGTCCAGTTAATAACGATGCTCTCGTAGGCGCACAAATGGAGTTATTATAAAACTCTCGTAACCTTGTGCCTTCTGTTGCTAATCGATCTAGATTTGGTGTTTTAATTTCTGAGCCGTAATTTCCTAAATCAGAATATCCCATATCATCAACCAAGATTAGAATAACGTTTGGTTTTGAACTATCGGCAGCTGTTTTGTTTTGTGCTTGAATTAAAACTGTTGCAGAAAGCAAAAGTGTCAGCGTAATTGTTATTTTTTTCATTCTATTTTATTTAAATTTTATTTACTGAAAAGTAAAAATGCGATGAGAAGCGTAATGATAACATTGAATAATTGCGCGATTAAAAATGCATATAAAGGTTTTTTACTATTGTGGTGCAATAAATCTTTGAAGTTGGTTTCTAAACCAATACTGGTAAATGCCAATGCAAACCAAAGTCCCTGCAGGTTCTTTAAACTGTCTTTTATATTATCTCTAATTTCTGGAGTCAGCAAGAAAGAAAAGACTAGTGAAGCACCTATAAAACCAATTACAAATTTTGGGAAACGTTCCCAAATTACGCCCAATGTTGGTTTTGAAGCTGCAGCTTCAGAAGATGTATTGTGTGTATACGTCCAATAAACTGAAATTGCAAAAGCCGCTAATCCCAATAAAACGTTTTGAGAGAATTTTACAATGGTGCTAATTTTTAAAGCTGTTTCTCCAACCAAAGTTCCCGAAGCCACAACAGCTCCAGAAGTGTCAATACTGCCACCCAGCCAAGCTCCAGTTACTTCTTCTGGGAAATTGAAATATTTAGCAATTATTGGCATAAAAATCATCATCGGAATTGCCGTTACCAATACAATAGAAATAACATAAGACAGTTTTTTAGAATCACCTTTAATAGCTCCAGAAGTTGCAATTGCCGCCGAAACACCGCAGATAGAAACCGCGCTCGAAATCATCATCGTTAATTCGTCGTCTACTTTTAGTTTTTTGCACAACCAAAAAGCAAAATACCAAACGGATAAAACGACAGCTAAAGCCTGAATTAATCCCAGAGAACCTGCTTTTAGAATATCGGCAAAAATGACGCTGGTTCCCAATAAAACCAATCCTATTTTTACAAAAACTTCCGTAGAAAGTGCTGTACGAAACCATTCTGGAAGTTTAAAAAAATTGCCAATGATTAATCCAATGATTAGGCTGAAAATTACTGCTTCTAGGTTTAATCCTTTTACGGCAGTGTTTCCTGCAATGATTAAAGCAATAAGAGTTAAGAGATAGACGACAGGAAAAACGAATAAGAAGTTTTTAACAGATTTTCCAATCAAAATTGTGCCTAAGGTTCCTATAGAAATGAAATAGATAAACTGCAATACAAGAATTTTTAAATTTGAGAAATTGAAGACATCGCTTTGTAAATCTGTTCTGTTTGACCATTTGAAAACAGGAATTTCAGGAAGAAAAAGGAATAACGAAATCCCGATGATTAAAAATCCCAGAATTACGACTGTCCAATCTTCGTGAATGTTGTATGATTTTGTTTTGGCTGTCATTTTATGCTTATTTCCTGCAAGGTTTCCAAAACCTTGTAGGTATTATTAGTTAGTGTAAAGAACACCTACAAGGTTTTGGAAACCTTGCAGGAGGCTGAATTTATAAATCAACAATCTATTTTTAAACCAGACAGGTTTTTAAAACCTGTCTGGTTTGTCTGATTGTATTACAAATCAACAAAGTATTTTTGTTTTCCAAAATCGAATTCATAATACGTCAAGTTCGGCCAAAGCGGGTTAATAAGCTGCTTTTCCCAAGTTTTTAAAGCCGTTTGTAATTCTTTTACTTTTTCTGGGTTTTGCTGTGCCAAATCTGTCGTTTCCGATTTGTCTTTAGCAAGATTGTAAAGCCATTCTTCGTGCGTTTTTCCGCTGATGATTAATTTTTCCGTTTATTTAGAAGCCAAAGCCAGATCTACATCATTTTTTAAATCACCTAAACCGTCTTTCTTAAAAACAATTTTATCGTTTTGATACAAGATTAAAGTAGGGAAAACTTTTACGGTTTTTAAATCAGCTATGATTTGCGGACTTTCTTCTAATTCAATTTGAATGATTTTTAGTTTTTCGCCATATTGAGTTCGAAGGTTTTCTAAAATAGGCTTTACAGTTTTGCAGGTTGCACAATATTTGGAACCAATATCGACCAAAACATAATTATTAGCAGCAATGATTTTTTTGTATTCTTCTAATGATAGTTTACTTTTCAAATTGGTATAAAAAGGTTTTCCGCCGCCAATCCAGCTCGCAATGCCGCCTTCTAAAATATATACTTCAGCGAAACCTCTTTTTGCTAAATCTGTAGATAAAAGACCGCTTCTGTACGCCGCAATCGAATAAATAAATACGGGTTGCGCGGGATTTAATGCTGCAACTTGTTTTTCATAATCTTCAGATTTAATGTTGAAATTTAAAGCGCCTTCGATATGATTTAAAGCAAATTCGTCTGTACCTCTTGCGTCAACTATCTGCGGATTTTTTTGACTTTTAATTTTAGAATAAAAAGCATCTAACAGAAGATTAGCACTTTTTCCTTGCGCCGAACCAATTATTGATAAAAACAGCATCACAATAGTAATGCTGTTTTGGATTGTTTTATTTTTCATGTTTTTTTAAGATTGAACCTGCTCGTATAAAATTGGACTTGGCTCAGCAATTTCTACTTTTGCTTTTATTGGAACAGACAAAACACCATCTGCCAAGGCACTTCCTTCTTTTTTAGATTTGAATATCGGCCAAAGAAATTGAGCGTACCATTCTTCTTGTTTGTATGATTTCATTCCGTATGATTTTGGATATTGACGGGTAATTAAACCTGTTCCGAAGATCATATCCCAAATAAAAAACATATTTCCAAAATTGCCTTTAAAATGACCAACTCCGTCACCGCTAGTGTCTGCGTGATGTGCGTGATGTGTTGCAGGAGTAGAAATTAAACGTTCTAAAACCCAAGCAATAGGATGTAATACTTTGTATTTGTAAAATGGTTTATCCCATTTAATACTTGAATGTGCACCCAAAGTGATTATGCTTTTTATAACCAAAACAAACAAAGCAGGTAATCCTAAACCAAAATAAGTTAAAGCTGCAGTTAAATATATTTGAGAGAAAAACACGGTGTAAATGAAGTTTTGTCTCGAAGCCATTGCCATTCCCATGTAAGGAGCAGAGTGATGTGTTCTATGAAAACGCCATAAAAAAGGTACTTGATGGTGAAGTCTGTGGTACCAATACTGCGTTAAATCATCGGCAATTGCGATTAGGAAAAAGCCTCCCCAAAATGGAACCCATGATAGTGAATTAGCAAGATTTGGAACTAGATAAGGCAAAGCTGTTAAGCTGAAAAAAGCAATTACAGGAGGTAAAATCAATTTTGGAGCTAAGAAACAAACGATATCTATTTTACGTTCTTCCCCAGTCCATTCGTCATCATACAAACCAGCTGTAAATTCGACGATTCCTAAAACAATCATAAAAACGGTTAATCCCCAAGTACGAATGTTTTCGAATGCAGGTTTTGTAAATTCTAAGAAAGAAGGTATAGTAAGGTGTGACTCGCTTATAACACCATTACTTAGTTTAAAGTAAAGGTAAATTGCGATTACAGGTAAGGTGTATATAAAAAGACTGATGCTTAAATCTCTTGTCAGTCTGCTTGGAGAATTATATGATGCTGCCATGATTTTTTATTTTAAAAATTGATTTACTAATGCTAAACCTCCAGCCAAAATGACTAGCGGTACTAAAAATACGATTGCGCCAACGACAATCTTTTTTCCGATAATTTCATAGTCTACTCGTTTCATAATCTTTTGGATTTAAGTACTTAAATGGTAAAATTAAACAAATAAACTTCTAATTCTATAGAATTAATAGAGTTTTATTTTCTAATTTTTAATCAATTTGTTAGAATCTGTTTTTTTTAAATATCAGAGCTATTAATTGCTTAACAGCTCTGATGAATTTTATTTATTTTTTGCGAATGCGCACATCCTACAAGGTCTTTTTCTGACCTTGTAGGTTTGACGGTCATATACCTACAAGGTCAGAAAAAGACCTTGCAGGATTGAACGGGCTAATTAATTAGAGCCTCCTCCAGGTTTAGTTGCCTGTTTAATCAAATCCGAAACCGTTTTACCTTTGTCAGCTCCTGTATTGTGGATTCTTCTGTTGTAAACATCCTGCCAGTCAATCAATGGGTAAACATTGTTTTCTTTTGCCTGCTCATCAAATAATTTTTGAAGTTCAGCCAGTTTTTCAGGGTATTTTTTAGCAAGATTATTACGCTCGTTAAAATCTTCGTTTAAGTTATACAACTCCCAAACATCTGTGTCGAAATTACTTGCAGCTGGTTTTTCGTTTTTGCCTAAAGAATTTTTTACAGCAAATGAATCTGGTAAGTGTGCTGCAGCAGCTTTCCATCCATCTTTATAAATAGCTCTGTTTCCAAAAATGTAATAGTACTGTACTTTGTGTAAAGATTCTGCTTTTGGATTGTCTAAAGAAGCTTGAAATGAAGATCCTTGAATAATATCCTGCTTAATTTCTTTAATATATTCTGGAGCTTTAATACCAGCAATAGCCAATGTTGTTGGAAGAATATCGGTTACGTGGCTGTATTGATTTCTGATACCGCCTTTGTCTTTAATTCCGTTTGGATAAAAAACAATCAAAGGATTACGCGTTCCTCCTTCAGATTGTGCATCTTGTTTCCAGTTTTTGAAAGGAGCATTTGTTGCCTGTGCCCATCCTAAAGGATAATTGGTATTTAAACCTTTTGAAGTTCCAATTTCTCCAATATTGTTTAAGTTGCTTTGAAGATTCTCTTCGTCAGATTTTCCTTGAGAGAAAAGACTTTGATTGATAGTTCCCTGCAAAGTTCCTTCTTTACTAGCTCCGTTATCTCCAATGGCAACAAAAATTAAAGTATTATCTAACTGATTGCTTTCTTTTAAATAATTGACAACTCTTCCAATTTCAGCATCTGTGTACGTCAAGAATCCAGCGTATACTTCCATAAACCTTGCGTAAACTTTCTTTTCTTCTGGAGTTAATTTTTTCCAATCTGTAATCAAAGGGTTACGTTCTGGCAATACAGCATTCGCTGGAATAACACCTAATTTCTTTTGGTTTGCCAAGACTTTTTCACGGTAAACATCATAACCTTCGTCAAATTTTCCTTTGTAAGCATCACTCCATTGTGTCGCAACCTGATGAGGTGCGTGCGCTGCTCCCGGAGCATAATACAAGAAGAAAGGTTTTCCAGGCGCTGCTTTTTGCTGCGTTTTAATGTAGCTGATTGCTTTGTCAGTAATCAATTCATTTAAATGACGTCCGTCTGGTTTAATATGCGTTTGATCTTCTACCAAATCAGGATTGTATTGATCAGTCTGCGAACCTAAGAATCCGTAAAAATGGTCGAAACCTTTTCCAGTCGGCCATCTGTCAAACGGACCAGCATCTGTAGCATCTTCATCTGGAGTTACACCGTATTTACCAACAGCAAAAGTATTGTATCCGTTTGCACGTAATATTTCTGCAATTGTTCCTTTATCAGATGGAATTCTGCCATCCCATCCCGGAAAACCTGCCGACAAAATAGTATGAGAAAAACCGCTTACGTGAACTCTTCCAGAATTCCTGCCTGTTAATAATGCAGCACGAGTGGGAGCACAAATAGCCGTTGTATGAAAGTTGGTATAACGTAAACCGTTATTTGCCAATTCGTCAAAAGTTGGTGTATTGATTAAACCTCCAAAAGTACTTGCAGCACCAAATCCAACATCATCAAGTAAAATCCAAACTATATTTGGAGCACCTTTTGGTGCGGTAACAGGCTCTGGCCAATATTCTTTAGAATCGGCTAAAGTTTTACCAATTGTACCTTTAAATTCTGTGTTTGAATTTGATTGCGAAAATCCTAACTGGGCGACTAGCAGCGCCGTAATCAAAAGTCCTTTCTGCGGACTTTTGATTGTTATGCTATTTTTAAAGTTTTTCATTTTTTTTAGTTATTATGGTTGTTTGTTAATATCCAGGGTTTTGAGGTAATCCGTCAGGATTGATGTTTCTTTCGCTTTGCGGAATTGGGTATAAATTATTTCTTTCTGAAACAGAGTTTTTAGCTGTTACTTTTTTCACTTCGGTTACTAATGTTCCCCAGCGAACTAAATCGTACCAGCGCTGTCCTTCTTGTACAAATTCTTTTTTGCGTTCTTCTTGAATTGCAGCTCTAAAAGTAGTTTGTGTTAATCCCGATAAATCTACTGTTGCGTCTGGTGTTGTAATTGCTTTTCCGTAAGCTCTTCTTCTCACTTCATTTAACAATTCATAAGACTCTGCAGTTGGTCCAGATTGTTCATTTATCGCTTCCGCTAATGATAATAAGATGTCTGCATAACGAATTACAGGAAAATTGATGGCTACGTTTGAAGGAGTTGCCAAGTTGGTCAAATCCAAATATTTTTTGAAGATAGGTTTCGGAAACGTATAAAGCGCTCCAGTTGTTGGGTTTACCAACTGTTTAGCATAACTAACATCTCTTCGGGTATCTGCAGCATCATAAATATCATAAAACAAAGCTACATCCGAGATAATATCTGCAGGTTCTGTAGCCGTAAATCCAGTAAAAGAAGTAGATTGAAAAGTACTTCCGCTAGACCCGTTTCCTGCTTGATTTGGCTCAAACTGTACAGAAAAAATATGTTCTTTTCCGTTCTTTTTTGTTTTAGTAAAAATGTCCTGAAAGTTTTCAAATAAAGCATATCCATAACCTCCATTTATTACTTCTCTTGCTTTCAAGATGGCGTTTGGCCAATCTTTTCTGGTCAAATAAACCTTAGCTAAAATTGCTTTTGCAGCTCCAGGAGTAGCACGCCCAGCATCAGCAGCAGTGTAACTTGCAGGTAATGCTTCGGCATCTGTCAAATCAGCAATAATCTGTGTATACACTTCATCTACAGTAGCTCTATTTGTTTTTAAAGTTTCTAATTGAATAGAAGTTGGTTCATGCAAAACAATTGGAACACCGCCCCAAAGACGCACTGCCTGAAAATAAAGTAAACCTCTAATGAATTTAGCTTCATTGATTAATCTGGTTTTCACCACTTCAGATCCAGTTACTTTTGGAATATTATCAATAGAAACATTAGCTCTGTTGATTCCCGCATAAATTTGTCTCCAAGCAACCTGAACACGGTCTGAAGTAGCATCATGTGTTAAACTGCTCAAAGCTCTTACCTGCGGATTTGTTGCAGAAACTCCCGCTGCAGCATAATCTGTAGCCATATCGGTTAAGAAATAAAGATTCCTGCCAAACAAACTCTGCTCGCCTGGATCAAGACTTAATGAAGCATAAACTGCGGCTACACTTGCAGTAGCATTATCTTGAGTTATAAAATAATTATCTTCGGTTACAAAAGAGGTTGGTGTTACCTCAAGGTCTGCGCACGATGTAAATAAACCGGCACTTAAAAGGATTGTTATTATAATCTTTTTCATTTTATATATTTTTTTACTTAGAAAGTTACGTTCAAGCCCGAGATAAATGTTTTAGAGTTTGGATAAGAACCAAAATCAATTCCCGGATATAAGTTATTTTGTTCGTATGAACTTACCTCTGGATCAAAACCAGTGTATTTTGTCCATGTAATTAAGTTTTCTGCAGACACATAAAATTTCACACTCTTAGTACCTAACTTTTTAGAAATACTTTTTGGAAGTGTATAACCAAGTGTGATTAATTTTAATCTTAAGAAAGAAGCATCTTCTACATAACGCTCAGAAACAATTCCTAGCGGAGAACTTGTTGCTCTTGGAATTTCATTACTAGGATTTGTCGGTGTCCAGCGATCTTGCAGCGTTGTTGCAGCATTTGTACCAAGAGTAGAAATTTCTAACTGCTGATTTAAAGCATTGAATATTTTTCCGCCATAAGAACCTTGAAAAGAGAAATTCAAATCAAAATCATGATAAGAAACTGTATTGCTGAAACTTCCAACAAATTTTGGTTGAGAAGAGCCTAAATTTCCTTTATCAAGAGCCGAAATTATACCATCTCCGTTCGTGTCAACATATCTTCTGTCTCCCACTTTTGTATTGGCTAAACTGTTAATTTTTGGCTGTGTATTTACTTCTTCCTGCGTTTGAAAAATTCCATTTGTTCTGTATCCCCAGAAAGTTCCTAAAGGCAGACCTACTTTTACCGTTACAGGCTGTTGCTGCAATAAAGAACCGTTTGGTACAACTGGAAAGAATTGATCAACTCCATTTCCTATAGATACAACTTTGTTTCTGTTGGCAGAAAACACAACATTTGAATTCCATGAGAAATTTTCTGTTCTTAAGTTTTCTGTAGTCAAACCAATTTCAATACCTTTATTTTCAACACCTCCAATATTTTGAAGAACCGTTGCATAACCGGAAGTAAGCGGTACAGGAACACTGATTAATAAATCGTTTGTTTTCTTGTAATAAACATCAAATACAAAATTGATTTTTCTCTCTAATAATGATAAATCTAAACCAACATTATATTGATTTGTTTTTTCCCATTTCAAATCTGGATTTGCCAATCGAGTAGGAGCGAGCCCTGTATATAAAGTGCCTCCAAAAGAATAGTTTACAGAACCCATAGAAGCTAATGAAAGGTAATTTCCAATTTCTTGGTTTCCTGTTGTTCCAGCAGTAATTCTAAGTTTAGCCTCGGTTACGCCTTTTATATTATTTGCAAATTCTTCGTCAGTAATATTCCAAGAAAATCCAGCAGAAGGAAAATAACCCCAAAGCGATTTAGCCCCAAATCTTGAAGAACCATCTGCACGTCCAGAAAGCGTAAAATTGTATTTTCCTTTATAAGAGTAATTTACTCTCGTAAGCCATGATTTTAATACACTTTCAAAAGCATCACTATACGGTTTTACGGCGACACCATCTTGTATAGCGTTATAAGTATTGGCATCACTGATAAACGTATTTGCACCAGCATTTACAACTTCACCTTGAGTATATTGAAGCGTATAACCTCCTAAAGCTGAAAATTTATGGTTTTCACCAAAAGTCGTATTGTAATTCAACGTATTTTCATTCAATACAGAACTTACCAATCGATCTCCAACAGAAGCTAAACCTTTTGTTCCTGCACCATTTGTTGTGTTTGAAGGAGCATAATAATTTTGTTTGGTATTGATTACGTCACCGCTTACCGCAACTTTGGCAGTAAGTTTTTTAGTGATTTTATATTCACCAAACAAACTCGTTAAAATTCTGTTGATTTTGGTTTCGTTAGTCGTGTTTTCCAAATCATTAATAGGGTTTGGAACATAACCATTTACAGAAGTTGCATAAGGATTATTGGTCACGTTATAGCTTCCGTCTGCATTTTTAATAGGAACTACTGGAGCCGTTAAAACAGCACTTACGATCGGGTTTGGAGTTCTTCCACCAGTTGAATTACTCCCTATTCCATTTGCAACTGAATTAGTATAATTAGCATTTACACCAAATTTAAAATCCGGAGAATAATTTTTTTCATAGTTAACGCGAAGCGAGATTCTTTTAAAATCAGATCCAAGAACAATTCCCTGCTGATCAAAATATCCAGCAGAAATAGCATATCTTGATCTGTCGTCACCTCCAGAAAGCGACAATTGATGATTTTGAATTGGAGCAGCAGTTCTAAAAGCAGCAGACTGCCAGTCGTAATTGCCAGAAGATTTAAAAGCTTCAATTTGTGCATCTGTAAAAGAAGGCGCCTGACCAATACTTGCCTGAACATCATTTCGTAAACTTGCCCATTGGCTCGCGTTCATTAGATTAAGTTTTTTTGAGATGTTTTGAAATCCAAAATAACCTTGATACGAAATATTGTCTTGTCCTTTTGTACCTTTTTTAGTTGTAATAATTACAACACCATTTGCACCGCGCGAACCATAAATGGCAGTTGCCGAAGCATCTTTAAGCACCTCAATAGATTCAATATCAGCAGGATTTATAGTAGATAACACATTGATACTCGCTCCAGCGAAAGATACTCCTGCAGAGCTGTTATTATTGTCATTGTAAATCAAAATTCCGTCAACAACATATAGAGGTTCGTTACCCGCTGTGATTGAATTTCCTCCACGTATGCGAACACTTGATGAAGCGCCTGGACTACCAGAACTTTGTGTAACTACCACACCAGCAACAGCACCTCGCAGTAAATTATCTGCCGATGAAGTTACTTGAGATAAATTTGCCTTTGGAACCGATGCTACAGAACCTGTAATGTCCTTTCTCTTTTGAGAACCATATCCAACAACAACTAGTTCATCTAGCTCTTGTCGTTCTTCTTGTAAATGAATAGTAACTGGATTTTTTTCAACAATTATCTCCAGTTTTTTATAACCAATATAGCTTACTATTAAGGTATACGGAAGTTTCTGACCTGTTTGAAAAAAGAATTTTCCTTCGGCATCTGTAACAACTCCATGAGTTGTTCCTTTTATATTAACTGACGCTCCGATAATGGGCTGATTTGTAATATCATCGACAACAGTTCCATCTAATTTTGATTGTATCAGCGGTGTTGTGTTTTGGGCATTTATTCCTGCCGACAGGAGCAGGAGAAATAGTAATAAGTATATGTTTGAAATTTTTTTCATTTCTTTGTATTGGTTTTTAGTAATTAACAAGGCGCCTTGAGAACTGAATTTTCAGTCCTCTAATTGTTTCCTTGGATTTAGTGATAAATATTCTTTAAGCCTCGCCATTTCTGTTGCCGCAGAAATGGCTTTTTTTATTTACAGCAACAAGTTTGCATCATTTTCATTTTAGTTTTTTTAGTTGTTAGTTATTTAATTTCTGAATTATAGATATAATTTCAACGATCCTTCCAATACAAATGATGCATTAGATAGACTTTTGTAATTTCAATAAATGGTTTTGTGAGGTTTTTAAAAATTCGTTTTGCTAAGATTGAAAACAAATAATTTAAAAGATAAGAATTAGCAACAGAAACACATATAACAAAACATGTTATGCGTGTATTTTTTAGGAAGAATGTAAGACGATATGCTTTCTGTTGTTTTCAAAATATAGTTTTTTATGTTTTAAATAATTATTTAAACTCTACTAATCCTATAGACAAAGTTAATTTTAATATAATAAAAACCAAAAAATTGTTCAATTATTTTTGTAAAATATTGAAAATGAAGCAGTTTTAAATAATTTCAATTACGGTTAATGTATTGATTTTTAAATACTTATATTTAATTATTTAAATCCATTAAATGTTAAAAATATATTTTTATAAAGTCTTAAAATGTAGTATTTTATGTATAATTAACTACTTTTTAATTCCTTGTAAAACTAAAAAATAAGGACTAAAACGTCTGAAACATCGGTTTACAATTTAAAAACAGTTTTTTTTATGGATAAGTTTCTGTTTTACAAGGGATAATTTCAGATTACAATAATTCAAATCATCATAGAATAAATCTAAATAAAACAATTAAAGACAACTATATCTTTTAATATGATATATATCATTTAAAGTAGGAATTTTAGCTATTATTTTTACGTTTTAATTCGTTTAAATTATGAGCAGTCTTTCTCAATCTCACAAAATTTTATTTCTAAATACGTTAGCTTTTACTATTTGTTTTGCTTGTTGGACTTTAAATGGTGTCTTGGTTACTTATCTCGTAGATAAAGGAATTTTTAACTGGACAGTTGTAGAAACCGGCTGGTTATTAGGAATTCCCATTTTATCAGGAGCAATATTTAGACTCCCTGTCGGTATCTTAACCGATAAATATGGCGGAAAAATAGTATTCTCCATTTTATTGTTTTTATGTTCTGTACCGCTTTTTCTACTTCCTTTTGCAGACTCATTTTGGAGTTTTGCTTTATTAAGTTTTCTTTTTGGATTAGTAGGAACCAGTTTTGCAGTTGGTATAGGATATACTTCAGTTTGGTATCCAAAAAACTGGCAGGGAAGAGCGCTTGGTATTTTCGGAATGGGAAATGCTGGAGCAGCAATTACAACCTTTATAGCACCAACATTATTAAATCATTTGTCTGAAAAAAATCCTGTAAATGGATGGAAAATACTACCCGTAATCTACGCAGGAGCACTTGTTTTAATTGGTATTCTTTTTATTGTTTTCGCTAAAAATAAAACAAACAATGCCGTTTCAAAAACAATGGTAGAACTAATGTCCCCGCTAAAAAATGTTAGAGTTTGGCGTTTTGGAGCATACTACTTTTTAGTTTTTGGTTTTTTCGTAGCCTATTCACAATGGCTTCTTCCCAATTTTATGAATGTTTACCATACTTCACTGGTTATGGGCGGCATGTTTGCCACAATGTTCAGCCTCCCATCTGGAATAATTAGAGCGTTTGGCGGTTACTTATCAGACAAATTTGGAGCTAGAAAAGTAATGTATTGGGTTTTAGGTTCATCAATTGCAATCAGTTTTTTATTAATGTTTCCAAAAATGGAAGTTTTTACAACAGGTCTTGGAGTTTTGGCAGCTAATAATGGAACAATTACAGCAGTTACTGCCAATGCTGTAACAGTAAATGATAAAGTACATAAAATCAATCCAAAAGAAATTTCAGAAAATCATGATACAGCAATTTTTCCTGTAAAAAGTTCTTGGCAGGAAATAATTGTAAAACAAAATCAAGACGTCAAAAAGAAAGAATTATTGGCACAAGGAATTACGCAAATAAAGTTTAGTGCCAATATCTGGGTTTATTTGGTTTTGGTAATTCTTATAGGGATTTCTTGGGGAATTGGTAAAGCAGCAGTTTTTAAACATATTCCAGAATATTTTCCTAATGAGGTTGGTGTTGTAGGTGGAATGGTGGGGCTAATTGGCGGTCTTGGCGGATTTGCCGGCCCCATTATTTTTGGTTATCTCCTTAATTATACAGGTCTCTGGACGAGTTCATGGATATTTATCTTTCTAATATCAGTTTTGTGCCTGCTCTGGATGCATCGAACAATTATAAAGGTGATGCGAACAAAATCACCAAACTTCACCAGAGAAATTGAACATGAAATAAAATAAAAATCCGCGTAAATCTACGCCTTCGCGAAAGCGAATCAGTCTCATCCGCGTCCTATGTAGAACATTCTGAGACACAGATAAAACAGATTTACTTCGTAAAGACGCTGATCAAACGGATTTTTTAGAATTATTCAAAAACATCTGATGTCAATTAAAATAAACATTAAAATAAATAATACATTAAACATGAAAACTTGGTTAGACAAATGGGAACCCGAAGATGAGGCGTATTGGAGTTCTAAAGGAAGTAAAATTGCTTGGAAAACATTAACAATAACAACATTGACTTTAATACTATCTTTTGCCTCATGGTTTATGATGAGTGTAATTGCAGTAAAATTACCCGGATTAGGATTTAATTTTTCTAAGGATCAGCTTTTTTGGCTAACAGCCATTCCGGGATTGGCAGCAGGTTTTCTGCGAATTATACACACTTTTATATTACCAATATTTGGTACTCGACACGTTGTATCTTTTGCAACAGCAATTAAATTAATTCCTGTAATCGGAATTGGTTTTGCAGTCATGAATCTCAATACTCCATTTTGGGTATTTGCAGTATTAGCTGTTACAACAGGTTTTGGAGGTGGAGATTTCTCGTCTTACATGCCAAGTACAAGTTTGTTTTTTCCTAAAAGACTTAAAGGTACGGCACTTGGAATACAAGCCGGAATAGGAAATTTTGGTGTTTCGGTAGCGCAGTTTATTACACCGCTTATTATAAGTGTTGGAATTTATGGAGCAGCATCAACCTTTACTAGTATTGATCCTAAAGAGACTATCAGTGTTTTTCAAAACTCAAGTCTAGAAAAACAAAAAGAAGTTTTTGCAGCTCTTGATCCTGAAGTGCAGACCAAAATATTATCCAATGTAAAGAAAAACGTAATAGATTCTGTAAGTGCAGCAGTGCAATCAGAAAACAAAGTAATTTTATTTAGTTCGCTGCCAATAAAAACAAAGGCAAAAGCAATTGCCAATGCCAATCCAAAATTGGCTGAAAAAATATTAAACGCAATCAGCCCAGAAAATGCAGCAGTAAAAAACAAAGAAATATACCTGCAGTCGGCAGCATTCTGGTACATTCCATTCCTAGTGCTATTATCAATTATAAGTTGGTTTTATCTGCGTAGTATTCCGATGAAAGCATCGATAAAAGAACAATTAGATATCTTCTCCAATAAGCACACTTGGTATTGTACTATTACTTATGTAATGACTTTTGGAACATTTGCAGGTTTGTCTGCAGCGTTTCCTTTAATGATAAAATTCTTGTATGGAGATTTTCCCAATGCGCCAGATCCTTTAGTATACGCATTCTATGGTCCGCTTATAGGATCATCTAGCCGAATTATTTTTGGTTTTGTAGCAGACAAAGTAGGTGGTGCTGTATTGACTACAATTACGGGTTTAGGAATTTTGGCAGGAGCAGTTATTTTAGTTACAGAAGGCTTGGTAGCTCCAACAAGCATGGATCAATTTCCGCTGTTTGTAACCGTAATTTTAGGAATGTTCTTTTTTACAGGTATTGGTAATGCAGGTACATTTAGACAATATCCAATTATTTTTTCTCATAACCCGCGTCAAGCAGCAGGAGTTATTGGCTGGACAGCGGCCATTGCAGCATTTGGGCCCTTTATTTTTTCTAAACTAATTGGAAATAATATTTCTGCCAATGGCACCGTAAATCAGTTTTTTATTGGAGTTGCTGTTTTTGCTTTAGCAGCAACAGCAGTAAACTGGTGGTTTTATAACCGTAAAGGATGTGAGAAACCAAGTTAATAGTAATTTTTAAAATTAGTTAAAGATGAAAAACAAAGCTTTTAATACCAGAGCATTACTTGTAGCAACGCTCGTATCTGTACTCACAATTATACTTGTATTTTTTGGTTCCAGAAAACTTCAAAATTTTGATGCAGCCTTAGTTACTTATCTATTCGGAACGATATTCGCTTTTTTTGGAATTGTATATCGCTATACCGTTTGGTTACAGCGTCCGCCCACGTGGATGTATTTTAAACGCAGTATGCAGTTTTTATTCACAGGAAAAATAATTTCGCATTTATGGTTTTTGGCAAAAGAATCAGTAGGAAATATTGTGTTTCAGAAATTTATTTATCCGAGAGGGAAATACCGCTGGCTTGCACATTTTTGTATCGCATTAGGTTGTTTATCGGCCTTTGCCATTACAATTCCGCTTACGTTTGGATGGATACATTTTACATTAGAACAAAATTCAATTTCAGTATACGAAGCTCATTTCTTCGGATTCAAAATAATGGATTTCAAATTAGGATCTGTTCTTGCCTTTTTAATATTTCACGCTTTAAACTGGTCGTCATGGTTAGTAATATTTGGATCAGTTTATTATTTAAGAAGACGATTAACAAATCCGGGATTAATTGCAACACAATCTTTTGAAGGCGATTTATTGCCTTTGATTTTATTAATAGCAATCTCAATAACAGGATTGTGCCTGACTTATTCTTATCAGTTTATGAAAGGATTTGCGTATGATTTCTTAGCGGTGATTCATGCAGTAACCGTAATTATGTTTCTGATTTGGATTCCTTTTGGAAAATTCTTCCATATCATACAGCGACCAGCTCAAATTGGGGCTCATATTTATAAACAAGAAGGAATCAAGAAAGGAATGGCAGTCTGCCCGCACACAGGAGAAGAATTTGCAACCCAGCTTCATATAGACGATTTAAAAATTGTAACCAAACAATTAGGATTCGACTTTACTCACCAAGACGGAACATCTCACTTAGATTTAAGTCCAGAAGGAAAAAGATCTCGTCTAGCTCAAGCGCATTTAAAAGCAAGACAAGAAAGCGGCGGAAGTTTATTTGGATAAAATAAAAAGGGTTTCAGGTTTTCTTTGTTTCAGGTTTCAAGTTATACACAACGTAAAAACCTGAAACCTGAAACCTGAAACCTGAAACCTGAAACCTGAAACCTGAAACCTGAAACCTGAAACCTGAAACCTGAAACTTGAAACCTGAAACAAAAAAATAAGATGGCAAAATTACCAATAGCACCAGAAAAAATAATTGAAGAATTTGGACCTCATTTAAATTATACGCCGCAAGATGGCTACGATGGAAGAGACGAACCAGATGAGGTTGTAAAAACACATTGCTGTTTCTGCGGTATGCAGTGCGGTATTCAATTATTAGTAAAAGAAAACAAAGTAGTAGGTTTTGAACCTTGGATGGAATTTCCTTTTAATGAAGGACGTTTGTGCCCGAAAGGAGTACAGCGTTATCTGCAGAACAATCATCCAGATCGTCTTTTACATCCATTAAAAAGAGTAGAAGGAAAAGGTTTTGAAAAAACATCGTGGGATGAAGCGATGGATAAAACAGTTTCTGAAATCAAAAGAATTCAAGAGAAATATGGGAATCATGCTTTTTCGATGCTTTCTGGCGTATCACTCACCAATGAAAAAAGTTACTTAGTAGGAAAGTTTGCCCGAGTAGCATTAAAAACCAGAAATCTAGATTACAACGGAAGACTCTGTATGGTAAGCGCCGGCGCTGGAAATAAAAAAGCATTTGGTTTAGATAGAGCTTCAAACAATTATTCAGATTTAGAATATGCCGAAGTAATTATTGTTACAGGTGCAAACATCAGTGAGACTTTTCCAACTTTAACCCATTGGATTTGGAAAGCCAGAGATCGTGGTGCAAAATTAATTGTTATAGATCCGAGAATGATTCCTTTGGCAAGAACTGCCGATATTCATTTGGATGTAAAACCCGGAACAGATTCTGCTTTATACGGCGCAATGCTGAAATATTTGGTAGATCACGATATGCTGGATCACGATTTTATAGACAATTATACCTCAGGTTTTCAGGAAACTTTAGATGCTGTAAAAGATTATACACTGGAATGGGCAGAAGAAATTACAGGAATTGATAAAGAAAAAATCAAAGTTGCAGCTGAATTATGGGGAAAAGCCAAAACAAGTTTCCTGCTTCATGCACGCGGAATCGAACATCATTCTAAAGGTGTTGATAATGTTTTAGGCTGTATCAATTTGGTTTTAGCAACTGGAAGAATCGGAAGACCGTATTGCGGTTACGGAACAATTACTGGACAAGGAAACGGGCAAGGCGGTCGAGAACACGGACATAAATGCGATCAATTGCCTGGAAATCGTGATATTGAAAATCCGGAACACCGAAAATACATTTCGGATGTTTGGGGAATAAAGGAAGAAGATTTACCGCATACTGGACTTACAGCGTATGAAATCATTGAAGCTATTCACAGAGGTGAAATAAAAGGATTGCTTTCGATTTGTTTTAATCCATTGGTTTCACTTCCAAATAATAATTATGTACGTTCAGCACTCGAAAAATTAGAGTTTTATGTCTGCATTGATTTCTTTTTGAATGAAACGGCGCGTCATGCAGATATTATACTTGCTGGTTCTTTGCAGGAAGAAGAAGAAGGAACCACAACTTCTGCAGAAGGAAGAGTAATTAGAATTAGACAAGCGGTTACGCCACCGGGAGATGCAAGAACGGATACTTCAATATTTTTAGAATTGGCTAAAAGACTGGGCGAAGAAGATAAATTTACGTATGAAAACAGTGAAGCCATTTTTAATGAACTTCGAGTTGCGTCAAAAGGTGGAACAGCAGATTATTTTGGAATATCCTATAAAAAAATCGAAGATAATATGGGGGTTTTTTGGCCATGTCCATCAGAAGATCATCCGGGAACACCAAGATTATGGGAAGATAAAAAATTTAAAACGCCCGATGAAAAAGCGCATTTTAATCCAGCGCCGTATAAATTACCGGGCGAAGTTACCGATGAAGAATATCCAATTACGTTAACAACGGGTCGAGTTGTTTCGCAATATTTAAGCGGAACACAAACGCGTAGAATTGGTAAACTGGTAGATCAGTTTCCAGAACCAATGGTCGAAATTCATCCAGAATTAGCGGCAAAATATGGTATCAAACAAAGAGAATTAGTAAGAGTTGCAACTCGAAGAGGCGAAGGAATTTTTCCGGCAAATATTGTGGAAACGATCCGAAAGGACACCGTTTTTATACCGTATCACTGGCCGGGGGCAAAATCAGCAAATCAGCTCACACCGGGAACTTTAGATCCAATTTCAAAAATACCGGAGTTTAAAGTATGTGCCTGCCTGCTAGATCCGTTAGGAAAAATTGCACCGCCGTCAAAAGAATCCGAAGCCTATGCAAGTGTTTAATCTAAAGACAAATCTATGAATATAACAAATTTTAATACCAACGAAGAGTTTTTTGTCGACTTGCAAAGATGCATCGGTTGTAAAGCCTGTGAAATGGCTTGTGCAGAATGTGAAACCAACGGGCAAGAATCGTTAATCAGTGTAAATTATGTCGATCGTTCTTCAACAATTCAAACTACAGTGCAGGTTTGCATGCATTGTGAAGACCCAGTATGTGCCAATGTATGCCCTGCCGATGCAATTTCGCAAGACGAGTTTGGCGTAGTTCATACCGCAAATACAGAACGTTGTATTGGCTGTTCAAACTGCGTAATGGCATGTCCGTTTGGAGTTCCTAAAAAAATGGAAGAATACGATTTGATGATGAAATGCACCATGTGTTACGACAGAACAAGTGTAGGTAAAAAACCAATGTGTGCAACTGTATGTCCAAGTGGAGCATTATTTTACGGAACAAGAGCCCAAATCGAAGAAATGAGACCAAACAGCACACCAGTAAATACATTTATTTTTGGCAAAGAAGTAGTCAATACCAAAGTGAATATAATGATGCCAAAAGGCAGTAATGAATTAATAATATATTAAATCTACATCCATGTCTAAAGAAGATAATTTAAATAAAAACTGGAAAAAAGATTTCCCCATAAAAAAACAAGAGTCAACTCAAGTCAGCCGACGTGATTTTGCTAAATTCTTAACTTTTGTTTCTGGCGGATTAATGGTAGGAAGTGGTTTTGTTGCTGCCAAAGCCTATTTACTGCCAAAAGAAGAAGTAGAAGGAGAACATTTTATTTGTAATAAAGAAGAAATTCCCGTAGGCGGAACAAGAGGTTTTGTTATAGAAGGAAGTACAATACCTTATATTTTGATTCATCTAGAAAGTGGTGATTTTAGAGCCTATGAACAAAAATGTACTCATTTATCCTGTTCCGTATTCTATAAACCCGGAACCGGAATTATACATTGTCCGTGTCACGAAGGATCTTTTGATGCTAATACAGGAGAAGTAATAGCCGGCCCGCCGCCGCGAGCACTGCCGCAATTAGAAGTATTTTTTAAAGAAAACAAAGTCTTTGTAAAAGCATTAGCAGTAAATAAAGAAAGTTAGTATAAATTAAAATCAATTGTTATGAGCACATTTAGAAAAAGCCAGAATAGTTCCAGTCCTAATAAATTGAATAACATACTTTCTACACTTATTTTTATTCTAATCTTAAATGTAAGTATTCAGATTTGGCTGTTGTATGTCTCTTTAAACAATGCATTAGAAAATAATAAAGAGATATTACTGCCATCTTTTATTGCTTCTGCGGTTTTATTTTTTATTGGTTTTACATGGTTATATTATCTTCCGACAGGAAATTTTAAAAGGAAATGATTTTTTTATAAAAGCTATTTGATTCGTTTTTCTAGAAGTATTCAAAGAATTAAGCTTAAATTTATATTCTTTAAAAATTTTAGATTATTAACACTTAAAACTAAGTAAAAATACTTATGTTTGTAATAAGTATTTTGCTTGTATAAAATAGCAGCCATGATTCAAGTTGAAGAAGCCTTATTGATTATTGCAGAAAACAGTATCAAAATGCCATTGCAGAAAATTTCAGTGAGCAAATCACTCGGATATGTTTTGGCCGAAACCGTGTATTCGCCAATTGCAATGCCTCCATTTCGTCAATCTGCCATGGATGGTTATGCCTTCATTCACAGTGAAAGACATCAATATGATTTAGTAGGAAGTTCGCAGGCTGGAGATCATAGTAATATAAAATTAAAACCAAACGAAGCAGTCCGCATTTTTACAGGAGCTTTTGTTCCCAATGATGCAGATACCGTTGTAATGCAGGAACACGTAATGGCCAACGATAAATCAATCTTGATCACCATTATGCCCGAACATGCAGCAAATGTGCGCAGTAAAGGAGAACAAATAAATCAAGAAGAGGTTGTATTTGATGCTAATACATTAATCACACCTGCTGCAATTGGATTTTTAGCTTGTTTAGGAATTACAGAAATTACCGTTTATAAAAAGCCAAAAGTGACCATTTTAGTAACTGGAAACGAATTAATAAAACCTGGAAAAAAATTAAAAAAAGGAAAGATTTACGAAAGCAATTCAGTTATGCTTCAAGCGGCGCTGCAGACTATCGGAATTAAAAAAACAAAAGTTTATAAAGTAGAAGATAATCTTAAAGCAACAAAAAAAGCATTAAAAGAGATTCTTGCCAAGTATGATATTGTTTTAGTTTCTGGTGGAATATCAGTTGGAGATTATGATTTTGTAAAAGAAGCATTATTAGAAAATGGAGTAGAAGAGCTATTTTATAAAATCAATCAGAAACCTGGTAAACCAATGTTTTTTGGATCTAAAAAAGAAACGTTAATATTTGCTTTACCTGGAAATCCTGCGTCATCGCTTACCAATTTTTATGTTTACGTATATCCAGCAATCAGAAATAGAATGGGTTTTTCTGAAACACATCTGCCAAAAATGGTTCGAAAATTAAATGCAGCCGTAAGTAATTCGACTGGAAAAACATTGTTTTTAAAAGCCTTATATAATGAAACTCACGTTGAAGTTTTAGGAAGTCAGAGTTCAGCAATGCTCAATTCATTTGCAATAGCCAATAGTTTATTAATAATTCCAAATGATATAGAAAATCTAAAAAAAGGAGAATTAGTAACCTTGCTACCGATTAATTAAATTGGAAAGTTTATTTTGTTTCAGGTTTCAAGTTTCAAGTTGTTGAAACGCATAGAACTTGAAACTTGAAACCTGAAACAAAGAAAACCTGAAACAAAGAAAACCTGAAACAAAGAAAACCTGAAACAAAAAAAAACAAAAAATGAATTTACTTAGTTCAGAAAATATATTTTTATTCAGCATTGCATTAATTGTAATTGCATTTTTATATGCCAGTGTTGGTCATGGCGGCGCATCGGGTTATTTGGCTTTAATGTCAATATTTGCGTTTCCAATTGTAATCATGAAACCATCGGCTTTATTGTTGAATTTATTTGTTTCAAGTATCTCATTTTTGTTTTATTATCGAATGAATTATTTTAAGCCAAAGCTCTTTTATCCGTTTGCAATTGCATCGATACCAGCAGCATTTATTGGCGGATTTATTACATTAGACAATACCATTTATAAAATTATTTTAGGAATTGTATTGGTTTTTGCAGCACTGAGATTATTCGGAATATTTAATTTTAAAGAAAAAGGGGAAGTAAAAATCAATCTTCCTTTTGCATTAGCCATAGGATTTGCAATTGGTTTATTGTCTGGAATGTTAGGGATAGGCGGCGGAATTATTTTAAGTCCAATATTATTGTTTTTAGGATGGGCTTCGATCAAAGAATCTGCGGCAATTTCGAGTTTATTCATATTTGTAAATTCATTAGCAGGACTGATGGGATTCTTTTTAGGAGGAAAAACAATTCCGATGGATAGTTTTTATTTAGTGCCGATTGCAGTTGTAGGCGGTGTTTTGGGAGGATATTATGGCAGCGGTTATTTTACAAACAAAGCTTTAAAAATAGTTTTAGGAACGGTGATTTTAATGGCAAGTATAAAATTGATTTTTCCTTAAAATGAAATTGCATTGCGTGTCCCAAGGTTGAAACCTTGGGCTATGTTTGAAAGGTGAATGTAAAAGTAATGGTAAGAACATAACCAATGGTTTCAACGATTGGATTTGTAGAATTGGAGAAATGAATAAAAATGTTTGAAAAACAGCATACATTTTTCCATAGTTGAAACCTTGGGCAATTTTTATAAAAAAAGATAAAACGAATGTTATGCACATAGCCCAAGGTTTCAACCTTGGGAGACGCAAATATTCAGTTTTTTGAAACCTGAAACAAAGAAAACCTGAAACAAAAATAATCATGGAAAAGCTGACAGTATTTATTCTTTGTGGTGGAAAAAGCACTCGGATGCAGGCTGAGAAAGGTTTGGTTTTGTTTCAAAAGAAACCTTTTGTAGAACATATTATACAAGCGATTCTTCCTATAACCGAAAAAATTAAGCTGATTACGGGAACCAAAGAATACGATTATTTACCGTATGAAAAAATACCAGATATTATTTCAGATAAAGGGCCTTTAGGTGGAATTTATACGGCATTGACGCATTCTGAAACCGAATTTAATTTGATTTTAAGCTGTGATATTCCACTAATTTCAACCGAATTATTATCAGAATTAATTTTAAAACATAATGAAGAAGCCGGAGTTACAGTTTTTGCTTCGGAAAGTAAAGTGCATCCGTTAATCGGAATTTATTCTAAAAAACTGCTTCCGATAATAAAAGAAGCCATAGAAGCAGATGAACTAAAAATGATGGATTTATTGGCTAAAATGCCGCATCAGATTATCAATATAGAAGAAAATGAAAATATTCATTTAAGTAATATTAATTCGATGGATGAATTAAACGACCTGAATATCAATTTAAGTTAAGCAGTATGAAAACCTTGAAAACACCAAAATTAACAGTTGTAGGCGCAGGTCCTGGAGATGTTGAATTGATTACGCTTAAAGCGATAAAAGCGTTACAAAATGCCGATGTGGTTTTGTACGATGCTTTGGTTAACGAAGGATTATTACAATATGCAGCTCAGGCCGAGATTGTTTTTGTTGGAAAACGTTTGGGATGTCACGCATACACTCAAGATCAAATTAACGAATTGATTGTCTCGATGGCGAATCGCCACGGACATGTTGTACGCTTAAAAGGCGGGGATCCGTTTATTTTTGGAAGAGGAAGTGAGGAAATTGAATATGCCGTAAAATTTGGTTTAGAAGCCGATATGGTTCCCGGAATTTCATCTGCTTTAGGAGTTCCAGCTTCAGTCGGAATAAGTCTGACACAGCGTAAAGTAGCCGAAAGTTTTTGGGTAATTACGGGAACGACTTCGAATCATGAATTGTCAAAAGATGTTCTTCTAGCTTCAAAATCAAATGCAACAGTGGTTATTTTGATGGGAATGCATAAATTAGACGAAATAATTACTATTTATAAAGAAAATAGAACAGACGATTTACCAATTGCAATTATTCAAAACGGGACAAAAAATACCGAGCAAAAAGTAGTTGGAACTATGAGTACAATTGCTAAATTGGTATCCGAAAAGAATATTTCATCTCCAGCCATTATTGTGATTGGAGAAGTGGTGAAAAATACGTCGAAACTAACGTCTTATTTTCAAGAACATTTTGAAGATGAATTTATTTTTCAGAATTTAAATTTAGAATAATGATCGAGATTAAATATTTTGGAGCTGTCGCTGAAAAAACAAAATGCGCTTTCGAAAAAGTTTCTTTTTCTGAGATTTCACTGCAAGATTTATTGCAGGATTTAGAAGAAAAATACCAATTCGATTCGCTTGCTTTTAGTGTAGCGGTAAACCAAAAAATAATTCCAAAAGCAACAGATTATAAGTTAAATACAAATGATATTGTGGCTTTATTACCTCCTTTTGCAGGCGGTTAAAATTGATTTTTATGAATGCATCAATGCGATATAACAGACAAACGATTCTTCCAGAAATCGGAGAAAACGGGCAGGATAAATTGGGTAAAGCCAAAGTTTTGGTCATTGGTGCCGGAGGTTTGGGCGCTGCTATTCTTCCGTATTTGGCTGCCGCTGGTGTTGGTGAAATCGGAATTGTTGATGATGATAGTATTGAAATTTCAAATCTGCAGAGACAAGTAATTTATAAAACCGAAGCTGTCGGAAAATACAAAGCTGACGAAGCGAAAGCAATGATTAACGAATTGAATCCTTTAGTAAAAGTCAATTCGATTACAGAAAAATTATCAGGAAATAATGCAATTCAATTATTTGAAAATTACGACATTATTGTTGATGGAACAGATAATTTAGCAGTAAAATATCTTATAAATGATGCTTGTATAGTTACAAATAAACCAATGGTTTACGGTTCTATTTTTAGATTTGAAGGCCAAGTTTCGGTTTTTAATTATCAAAATGGGCCAACTTACAGATGTTTATTTCCAGATGAAAATAGTCAGTCTGCAAATTGCAGAGATGCTGGAGTTATCGGAATTTCAGTTGGAATAATTGGAATGCTTCAAGCGAATGAAGTAATTAAAATGATTCTTGAAATTGGTGATGTTTTAAAAGGAAGAATATTAGTTTATAATGTTTTGAATAATGAACAGCAAAAATATGATTTCGAAAAAAGCAGCGATTTTAAATTAGATAAAATTGCTTTTGAAGAAAAATATAAAACGAATGAAAATCAAGTTGAAGAGATTACGTTTGAAACAGTTTTAAGTCAAATAGACAATGAAGAAATTCTTTTTTTAGATGTTCGT
Source organism: Flavobacterium sp. MC2016-06 (assembly GCF_009711165.2). Classification (GTDB taxonomy): domain Bacteria; phylum Bacteroidota; class Bacteroidia; order Flavobacteriales; family Flavobacteriaceae; genus Flavobacterium. Next base: position 195,147 of record NZ_WMID02000003.1, read on the forward strand.
AATCAAGATGAACTTCCAAAAATAACATTCAAAAATAACATTCAAATTCCATTGATTCAATTAGAAAATGAGATCGAGAATTTGGATAAAAATAAAACAATTTACGTTTATTGTCAATCTGGAATTAGAAGTAAACTTGCAGTTGAATTGCTTCAGAAAAACAAATTCGATAATGTAAAAAGTATTGCTGGAGGTGCTTTGGCATTAATAGAAGAAATAAAAATATAGCCACAGATTACACAGATTAAAAGGATTAATCACTTTGGGTTAAAATTTTTGCCACGAATTACTCGAATTTCCACGAATTAAGTTTTTGAATATAAATTAGTGCTAATTAGTGTAATTCGTGGCAAAAAGAAAAATTCATTTAATCTGTGTAATCAGTGGCAAAAAAACACAAACCAACAATATAAAAATTAGTGCAAATTCGAGTAATTCGTGGCAAGAAAAAATCATTTTAATCACTTTATCCCGATAGCTATCGGGAGTGGCAAAAAAAAATATAAATAATGAGTAAAAATGTATTTGTAGAAGGACCAATTTCTCCAGAATTTATTGCAGAATCTATTGCAAAACACCAATCAAAACATACGATTGGCGCGCACAATATTTTTCTGGGACAAGTTCGTGCAGACGTAATACACGAAAATACAGTTGCAGCAATTGATTATTCGGCTTACACCGATATGGCGAACGAAGCTTTGCATGTAATTAGAGAAAAGGCCTTTTCTAAATTTGATTTAATCTGTATGCATATTTACCACAGTTTAGGCGTTGTAAAAGCGGGCGAAATTTGTTTGTTTGTATTTGTTTCGGCAACGCGCCGCAAACAGGTTTATGAAGCAACAGAAGCAATTGTAAACTGGATAAAAACCGATGTGCCGATTTTTGGTAAAGAAATTTTTGAAAATGGAGCTTTCACCTGGAAGCAAAACACCTAAGAAATGGTAGATATTACGCATAAAATAAGTACGTTACGAACGGCAACGGCAACGGCAATTGTAAAAGTAAGCAAGCAGGAAACGATTGACGCTGTGGTTAATAATTTGGTTCCGAAAGGCAATGTTTTGGAAATGGCAAAAACAGCTGGATTATTTGCGGTAAAAAACACGCATTTATCAATCCCAGATTGTCACCCGCTTCCAATTGAATTTACTTCGGTTGAATATAAAATTGAAGGTTTAACGATTCAGATTATCTTCAATGTAAAAACAGTTTATAAAACTGGCGTTGAGGTTGAAGCTATGCACGGCGCATCTATCGTGGCACTTACCATGTACGATATGTTGAAACCGATTGATAAAGAAATCGAGATTTCGACTATTAAATTAATCAATAAAGAAGGCGGAAAATCGTCTTTCAAAAATAAATTTCCAAACGTAATCAAAGCGGCAGTTTTTGTTTGTTCCGATTCGATTTTTGCAGGCGATAAAGAAGATCGTTCTGGAAAAATTATTGTTGAAAAACTAACTTCTTACGGAGTAGAAACAGAACATTACGAAATTATTCCGGATGAAATTGATGTGATTCAGGAAAAAACTAAGGCTTTCGCCGAAGATCATCAGTTGGTTATTTTTACGGGCGGGACTGGTTTATCTCCAAGAGATGTTACGCCAGAAGCTTTGTCTCCGTTATTAGAAAGCAGAATTCCAGGAATAGAAGAAGCAATTCGCAATTACGGACAGCAAAGAATGCCGTACGCGATGTTGTCTAGAACAGTTGCAGGAACTTTGGGCAAAAGTTTAGTTTTGGCTTTGCCAGGTTCAACCAACGGAGCCAGAGAATCTATGGATGCAGTTTTTCCGCATTTATTGCACGTTTTTCATATTTTAAAAGGTAAAAATCATGATTCCCTCTAACACAATTTTGACGGATGATTTTGGGCGAAAACACAACTATTTGCGTATTTCGCTGTTAGAGAAATGCAATTTGCGTTGTACGTATTGCATGCCTGCTGACGGTATAACATTGTCTCCAAAAGCTAGTTTAATGACGGCCGATGAGATTTTTGCTATTGCCCAGACTTTCGTAGAAAATGGTGTTGACAAAATTAGATTAACGGGCGGAGAACCGCTTTTGCGAAAAGACTTTCCAGAAATAATATCCAAATTAGCGACTTTAGAAACGTCACTTTCCATTACGACAAACGGAATTTTGATTGATCGCCATATTGACGTTTTAAAGCAATTTAAAGTCAGAAAAATCAATTTGAGTTTAGACACTTTGATTGCTTCTAAATTTCATACCATAACGCTTAGAAATCAGTTTGAAAAAGTTATTGATAATCTGCATTTACTTTTAAATAATGATTTTGAAGTAAAAGTAAATGTTGTTTTGATGAAAGGTTTTAATGAAAACGAAATCATCGATTTTATTAATCTTACGCAGTTTTTACCAATTTCAATTCGTTTTATTGAGTTTATGCCTTTTGCCGGAAACGAGTGGGACAGAAGCAAGATGGTTTCGCAAAACGAAATATTATCGCAAGTTCAAAATGTTTTTCCATTAGAGAATATTCAAAAATTAGAAGATGAAAAAAACTTCACGGCAAGAACATTCAAAATAAAAGATTTTCAAGGGAATTTCGGAATTATAAGTTCAATTACAAATCCTTTTTGTGACGGTTGCAACAGAATCCGCTTGACGGCAAATGGAAAAATAAAAAATTGCCTTTTCTCAAATTCTGAAACTGATTTGTTGACTGCTTTTAGAAACGGAGAATCGATTACGGAGTTAATTTCAACTTCCATCAAAAACAAGAAAAAAGTGAGAGCGGGAATGGTTACGATTTCAGAAATGGATGATCCTGCTTTGCATTTTGATAATCGCAGTATGATTGCGATTGGGGGGTAAATTTTTAGAGAATACCGCATTGTTTTGTCATTCTGAGGAACGAAGAATCTTCGCAAGAAACTCTACAAAGCGGATTTTGTAAACGAAGATTCTTCGTTCCTCAGAATGACAAGATTGCGTTTGCTTCGTTCCTCGCAAAGACAAATACGAAAATAAAAAAAAGGGCCTAACTCTATAAGTTAAACCCTTTTTCTAATCTATTTTTTCTTTTTAGATTTTGCCTTTTTTTGAGACTTTACTTTCTTTTTGGCTATTTTTTTAGCTTTAGCTTTATCCTTCGCTTTTTTAGCTTTTTCTTTCTTTTTAGCTTTAGCTTTTTGTTTTGCTTTTTTAGCTTTCTCTTTCTTTTTATCGTTTTTAGCTTTTTCTTTTTTCTTTGCTAATTTCTTTTTTGCTTTCTCTTTCTCTTTTTCTTTGTCGCTCATTTTTTTCTTGTTTTTATCTTTTGATTTATCTTTAATAGCTTCTTCAGTAGTTGCAGCTGTTTCTTCGCTAGATTTATTAGCTTCTACTCCGTTACTTGCAGGAGCAGCTGTTGTTTTAGGAGCAGTAACTTTTTTAACTGGAGCTTTTACTGCAGCAGTTTTTACAGTTGCTGGAGTTGTTTTAGCTGCTACAGGTTTTGCAGCGGCAGTTTTGACAGTTGCAGTTTTAGGTGCAGATTTTACAGCTGTAGTTTTCCTAACTGGTGTAGTGCTTGGCGCCTTTGGTGCAGGTGTTTCAGCTTTTTTTTCTGCTGGTGGCGTAACGCTATCTGTTTTAGGTAAATCAGGATTTTGCGGAGTGCTTTCTTCGGTTTTGTTTTCCATATAAAATGTGCTTTAAATGAGTATGTTACTAGTAATGTAAACAAATTGTTAACTTACGGTTAAGTAAAGATAACTATAAAACAAACCCGCCAATGTTAAGTTTTTTATTATTTTTTAGGATTAAATAATTGATTTTTAGTTGATTAAATTTTGTGTAAAATTTAAAAATTGAAATCTCTTAACAATTATATTTTGAAAATGAACTAAATTACTTTATAAAATAAAATGCAGCCTAGTTGGCTGCAATTTCTAAAATCTTAAAGTTACTTTTTGGAGCTTCACATAACGAGCAGCAATACGTTTCTGGTAAATTGGTAAACAAAAGACCTTTTGGAATGTTTTGGTCTTCGTCTCCATATTCTGGATTGTAAAGCGTTAAGCATTCTTGACATTGATAAATATCTAAGAGAATTTTTTCTTTTTTCTGTGAATTTTCAGTAGTTTCTGGAACAGAGTTTCCAAGTTCTTCAAAGTATTTTCGACTCAATTCAATTAAAATTGTTGGTAATTCCAGTTTGTCAATATCTTGTGAATGCACAATATATTCTCTCGTATTTGGATCAAAATTTTTCGCAAACAATACATTATAAGTATCTCTAATTTTGATGGATTCCAGATCTTTTGGCAAATCATTCTTTTCGACAACAATGGAAGTAAAATAATGTCCGTCGCGATTATATTCGGAAATTCCAAAAGTTAGTCCGTACGTACTAATGTCGAATTGGTCTAAGGTTCTAACCAAGAAAGTCTTAAGGTTCAAAGCCCATTCCATTGCAACGGGCAAATGCCAGTTTAATTCTAAAAGAGAATGACGAACATTAATTCCTTTCTTGCCTAAGAATTTTTCCCATTCTAATTTTCTATCCTTCGGAATTCCTTTTACAATAAAGGATTTCCAAGGCGTAATACATATTTTTCCGATTTTACAATCGAAACATAAATCACACATTTCTTTCAAGAAATCCAAATCGTACAAGTTATTTCTCCAATACAAACCCAGCCAATATTGATCGATTCCCATTCGATTCATACCTTCGTAATAAGGAAAAGGATAAAACGGAACGTTTAATGGTTTATCAATTGTTCGATTATTAGTGTCTAAAGCTTCGCTGACTAAACTAAAAATCAAGTCAATTCCAATCGATTCTTCCGCTGTAATTTTTTCAATTTCATAAGAAAATTGAGAAATATCCCAACTGTAGATTAAAACAGGATAAAGTTCCATACGTTCCCATTTTGGAAGTCGGATGTATAAAAACCAATAATCTTCGTGTTCTGAAGCTATAAAATTAAGATGTCCTGTAAACAGCGGAACCAATTGTTGCTTAGGATCTGTAATGTTAACTTTGAGTTTTGGCTGTTCTTTAAACTGTTCTAAAATGTATAGAAATTTGTTTCCGGTAAGCCAATTCGTATTTCTAAAAATATCTGTAGAAACATAAGAGGAAACAATATTATTTCCGCTTTTTTGATCTGGATAAACAAAATGATGTTTCCCAAATTCTTCTTTATGAAATGAATTTAATCCATTCGGAAAAATAATATCCTGTCTTGAACCAAAAGAAATAGAATCTAATCCCTGATCCATTGCAATATTAACAACCTCACGAAGTTCCCCTGGCGAAATAACGCCTCCTTTTACTATTAATCTTGTTAGTTCCATTTTTTCTTTTTGTTTCAGGTTTTCTTTGTTTCAGGTTTCAAGTTTTTTTGTTTCAGGTTTCAAGTTTCAAGTTTTCTCGCAATCTTGTCATTCTGAGGAACGAAGAATCTTCGTTTGCTGAATCCGTATTGTGGAGCTTCTTATGAGGATTCTTCGTTCCTCAGAATGACAAATCTTGCGTTTGTTTCAGGTTTCAAGTTCTTCACGTTCCAACAACTTGAAACCTGAAACCTGAAACAAAAAAAACTAAACCTTACATTTCGCCAAAATCTCTTTAACCTCGGTTTTACAACTTCCACAGCCTAAACCAGCTCCAGTATTTTTACATAAATCGGTGAAATTATTGACACCGCTTTTTATAGTTTCTTCAATGTTTCCGGCGCCAACCTGACTGCAGGAACAAACTAATTTTCCTAAAACAGGTTTGGCATTCGAACTTCCTCTTAACAATGAATTTCGTTTGTCTGATAATTCGATTTTACTTTCGATCATCGTTTTAAATTCGGCAAACTCATTTTTGTCGCCCATTAAAATAGCTCCGACCAACAAATCATTTTTAACAATGCATTTTTTGTAATAGCGTTGTTTCAAATCGGTAAAAACAATTTCTTCATAAGAATCATCATTTTCGGGAATTTCAATATCGCCAATGCTGCAAAGGTTTATATCTTCTAATTTTAGAATATTCATCAAAATAGAACCTTTGTAATAACTGCTGATATCTCCAGCTAAAAAGTTAGCCAGAATATCGGCTTGTTCTTCGGCAGCAGAAGTGATTCCGAAAAGTTTGCCTCCGAATTCTGCAATTTCTCCAATCGCAAAAATATCTGGATTTGACGATTGTAAATACTGATTTACTTTTACACCGCGTCCGCAGGCAAGTCCTGTTTCGCGCGCAATTTCAATATTCGGAATTGTTCCAATCGTATAAACAATGGCATTTGCTGTGATAATTCGGCCACTTTTTAAAGCGATTTCAATTTCGTTTGGATTATCAGTTTCAAAAACGGTGCTCACTTCATTATCAAAATAAATTTGAATATCACGAAGCTGTACTTCTTCGGCTAATAATTTACTCGAAATTCTATCCAACTGGCGTTCCATTAAACGAGAAGCACGTTGTACAATTGTTGTTTTGACTTTTTTATGTTTTAAAGCTGCAGCCAATTCTAAACCTAATAATCCGCCGCCAATAATCACAACATGCTGTTCTTCTGGAGGTAAATTGGTATTGTCAAGATGTTTTTTTAAACGATCTGCATCTTCTTTTCTTCTAACGGTAAATCGGCCGGGAAGATGCAATTGCGCATTTTCTGGTACAAACGGACGGCTTCCTGTTGCTAAAATCAAAGAATCGAAAGTATGCGTTTCGCCAAGACTGTCTGTAATTGTTTTTTGCTCCGCATCTACTTTATCGATTGCCACGCCGGCTTTCATTGTGATGTTGAGTTTATTCAACGTTTCACCATCTTTTACTTTTAGTAATTGTTCCCACGTAAATTCTCCCGTCATATATTCGGGAAGTAAAACACGATTGTAAAACGGATTTATTTCATTCGAAAAAACAATAATTTCATCGGTTGAATTGAATTCGCGATAGTTTTGAATAAATCGGAATGAAGCTGCTCCGGCGCCAACAATTGCAATTTTTTGAAATGGTTTTACATATTTTTTTATTGAAACGGTAGTGTATTTAAAATCAGGTTCTTTAGAGATTGGATCAACAACCGTATTCGTCAAATTGTTGGTTCTATTCAAATCATTTTCAAGTTGTTTTCCCCAGTGCATCGGTAAAAAAAGAACTTTTTCTTTGATAGAGTCTGTAACTTTTGCTTTTACTCGAACTTCTCCATTTTTGCTCGAAACCATTATGATTTCGCCGTTTTTTATATCATTCTTAAAAGCATCAATGGGATTTATTTCTAAAACAGGACTTGGTGTATGCGTTAATAAACGCGACACTTTTCCTGTTTTGGTCATCGTATGCCATTGATCGCGAACCCTTCCTGTAGTTAGAATAAAAGGAAATTCGGGAGTGGGTTGTTCCGAAGTATTTTCAATAGCCGTTGGTAAATTGAAAATTGCTTTTTGCGATGGCGTATAAAACTTTTTATCAGTAAAAAGGCGAGGAGTTCCCGGATGTCCGTAATCTGGAACTGGCCATTGAAAAGTTCCTTCGGTTTTTAGTCGATGATAATTTAAAAATGAAATATCAATGTTTGTATTTTTTGTTAAAGCGCAGTGCTCTTTATAAATTTCTTCGGCATTGTTAAAATTGAATCCGTTGAAATTCATTTTTTTAGCAAAGCGAATTAAAATTTCGATGTCTGGAAGTGCTTCGCCTGGCGCATTAATTCCTTTCGGTAAATAAGAAATACGACGCTCCGAATTGGTCATCGTTCCTTCTTTTTCCAGCCAGCCTGCAGCAGGAAGCAAAAGATCGGCAAATTTAGCCGTATCAGCATTATGCGAAATATCTTGAACCACTACAAATTTGGCTTTTTGCAATGCTTTTTCAATTCGGCGGGAATCGGGTAAACTCACTAACGGATTGGTGCAGATAATCCAAACGGCTTTCATTTTTCCAGATTCTAAAGCTTCAAACATTTCTGTAGCAGTAAGACCGGGTTTATCAGAAATAGAATCAACGCCCCAAAAATCGGCAACTTCTTTGCGATGTTCAGGGTTTGCAATGTCTTTGTGCGCGGCCAATAAAGTTGCCATTCCGCCAACTTCGCGTCCGCCCATTGCGTTGGGTTGTCCCGTTAAAGAAAATGGTCCAGAACCGGGTTTTCCAACTTGTCCGGTTAATAATGATAAGTTTAATAAAGCGGTGTTTTTATCAACGCCAACGGCACTTTGGTTTAATCCCATTGCCCAAAGCGAAATAAATCCTTTTGCTTTTCCGATAATGTCGGCGGCTAATTTTATATCGTTTACCGAAATTCCGCAAAGTTTTGAAGCTTTTTCGAATGAAGTACTTAAAACTAAGTCTTTATATTGTTTGAAATTTTCGGCATTATTTTTTACGAAATCATGATCTACGTAACCTTTTTCGATGATACGTTTGGCAATGGCATGATACAGAATAATATCTGAACCCGGAATAATCTGCAAATGTAAATCGGCGAAAGCTGCCGTATCGGTTCGCCTTGGATCAATACAAATGATTTTTATTTTTGGATTTTTTTCTTTGTGTTTTTCGATTCTTCGAAATAAAATGGGATGACACCAAGCCGGATTTGCACCTGTAATCAAAAAAGTATCTGCCAATTCGATATCATCGTAAGCAATTGGAACAGAATCTTCTCCAAATGTTTTTTTATAACCTACAACGGCAGAACTCATACAAAGTCTGGAGTTGGTATCGATATTATTTGTTTTTAGAAAACCTTTTACGAGTTTGTTTACTAAGTAATATTCCTCAGTCAAACATTGTCCTGAAATATAAAATCCAACGCTGTCTGGCCCGTGTTTTTTTATGATGGAGGTAAAAACAGCTGCAGCGCGGTCTAAAGCGGTGTCCCAGCTTACACGTTGCAACGGATAAGATTTGCTCCCGCGCATTTCCGGATATAAAATTCTATCTGAAGTATCGTTGACTACGTAATGCAGATTCATTCCTTTAGAACACAACATTCCTTTATTGACAGGATGATCTTTATCGCCCGTAACCATCACACCGTTTTTAGCATCATTGGTTACAATAATACCGCAGCCAACGCCACAATATGAACAGGTAGTTTTGATTTTGGTATTTTGCATTACTTGTTTGTTTTAGTAGTATAATGTGATTTACTTAAATCACGTATTTTAACTTAAACAAAAATAAGTATTTTTACGTATAAATACGTAATTTTCGGAATTTATTTTTAAGTGAATATTAAATAAATGGGTTAATCTGCTCCGGTAAATTCTGTTTTACCATTGATAATATCAATTTCAGCATAATTATGTTTTCCAATAACAACGTGTAACTTGTCTTTATTAAGTCTTATATATCTTATTTTAGGTTTTCCAACCTTAGGTTTGCCACAAACAGAAACAACATTTGTCTGCCAGATAATTGTATTGTTTTTATAAGCTGATATTGTTTCTAAATCTTTCTCAACGTAATAAATAATTTTGCAGTATTCAATTCCTCTTTTTGGAGTTGTTATGAAATTTAATTCTAAGTTTTTAGATACTAATTCAATATTATATTTTTGAGCAAATGCAGATTGTACTAAAATGAAAGTGAGGATAATTGCTTTAAGAATCTTTTTCATGATTAGTTATTTGATTTTCTTTCCATTTTCATAAATAGAGTTTATTTCTTCCCCTTTTTTTGATAAGCAAAATTCTTTTCCATTTTTCTTTCCGTCTTTATACTCACAGCTGAATGTTAATTTACCATTAGAAAAAAATTCTTCGTTTATTTTGTTTCCATTTTCATCAAAGTAAATAGTAGAATCGACAGTGCCATCAAAATCTAAACGATCTGTTTTTTTCTTTTTAAAATATTCATGATCGTAATAATACGTTTTTCTGCTGGGAATTCCTTTTGCACTTTTATTGTAGTATTCGGTTGCGAGGATTATATAACCATCTTTATAGTCTTTCTTTGCCAATAAAATATTATTTGTCCATCTTCGAAATTCTATTGAACCTGTAAAGATGGAATCATTAGCTGTTTTATAAATAAGGCCATCTTTTTGGTAAATTTCTTCCGGCGTAAACACTTTGTTTTCTTGTGAAAAACATTGAATACTTATGAATAAAAAAAGGAATGATAATTTATGAAGCATGAATTAAATTTTGATTAAAAGTTATCAGTTTTTAAAATCTATAACTCATTTTATATTGAATATTGAAATGTTTTTTGGTAAATCAAATGTACTTAAATCAGAAACTTAAAAAACGTTTGTTTCAATAAAAAAAATCTCTTTTGAATAAACAAAAGAGATTACATAGTAACTGTATTTTATTTTTTAAAACTAAATATTCTAGGATTTACATTTATCAAAAACCCAATACCAGTTATTGGAATATCCAGCATCTCTGGCTTTTAGAAATTCTAAAGTTTTTGTTCCAAACATTTGAGAATAATCGAGGCTTAAAATGATATCTTCATCCTTAAATTGCTTTCTTGTTAAACGGTATTAATCTTAACCAACAAGCGTTGTATTGCCATTAAGAATATCAATTTCTGCAAAATTGTGTTTTCCCATGACAATAAGGAGTTTGTTTGAGTTGTATCCTATATATCTAATTTCAGGTTCTCCGAGTTTTGGTTTTCCACAAGCTGAAATTACATTTGTCTGCCATTGCAATTTGCTTCTTTTGTAGGCAGATATTGTTTGTAAATCATTTTCAACATAATAAATAATGTTGTTTTTTTTAATTCCTCTTTTTTGCGTTTTTGAAAAATTTATTTCTGAGTTTTGAGAAATTAAGGCATCATTGTATTTTTGAGCGATACCTGTTTGCGTCACCATAAAGGTTAACATTGATAGTTTTAAAAATTGCTTCATTTGGATAGAATTGGGGGTTCTTAATCGGTTCAAATATAATTATTTAAAGGATATAATATGGTTTTTATAAATAAAAAAAATACCCTTTTACTATTTAGGAAAAGGGTAAAATATTGAAGTTAATTTTAAAGAAAAACTATTTTTTCCAGCTAAAAATTCTAGGATTCACAGAAATCATTAACCAAGCCCAATTGTTGGTATGTCCGGCATCTCCAGATTTTAGAAATTCTAAAGTTTCAGAGCCAAACATTTGCGAATAACCGCCAGTTAAAACAATATCTTTTTTGAATTTATAAGCAGTTGTAAAGTCAACTTCAGTTCCTAAATAAGAATCTAGTGTTTCATTAACAGGTGTAACTACTTTATTTGGCGCATAAAACAAATGCGGTATTAAAGCAAACTGCCATTTGTTTACATTGTAATTCAGTTTCAAGAATGCATCTTGTAAACCCACACTATTTTGGTGATTACCCACATAAAAATAATCCATATAGCCATTAAAAGCGTGATTGGTTCCAAAAATAGGGTTGAATGATTTGATTACAGTGCTTCCGTCGTTCATGTCTTTTCCAGATAAGAATTCGTAGCCTAAACCAATTTTGAAATTTTCTGTTGCAAAATAACCTAAGTTAGCTCCTGCATACCAAGCGCTTACCTGCTTATCAGTACTTTTTCCAGTCTGTCCGTAAAAGGCCAAATCACTGTCGATTTTCTTTGTTTTGTAGGTAAGGTAAGTTCCAAATGTTTGCTTGTAATCGACTAGTAATTTTGTAGCAGCATTTGCGTATTCATAACCAGTGTTGAGTACTAATAAACTAGCATTTAGATTACTTATAGAAGTATGATACCAAGCAAATTGCATGGTTTTGTAATTGGTAACGGTGTACGGAGTTTGAACCAAATTTTCGGCATTTGAGTTGTAAGCTCCTCCCAAATCTAACTGATGATTTTTTGGATTGAAGGTCACCAAAACCGCATCATGACTTTGTCCTTGCTGCAGCCAGTCTATTTCTCCCATAATACGCTGATTGTCGTACGACAGGACTTGTCTTCCTAATCTTGCGCTCCATTTTTCTGAAATGTCATATTGTGCCCAAGCTTCAAAAACAGCAATTCCGTTTTTATCTGCTGTAGTGTTGGTTGGAACATCTCCCCAAGTTCTAACGTTTTGAAGCGTTAGTTTTACTTTTAATAAATCTTGTTTATAATCAAAATTTAATCGGGAACGTTGTGTAATTTGTGATGTACCTTCTTGTCCATAAGGAAGCAGTGTTTTATAGCCATTACGGAATTCATAACGAGGTCTAAGTTGAAGATTTACATCTAATTCCTGAGCCTGAAGCCCAAAACTTGTAATTCCAATTATAAGTATGAGAATTTTTGTTAGTTTTTTCATAAGTGATTTGTTTAAATAAAGTGTGAATTTAAAAGAGAAAATAAATTTATTTTGTGATAAAAATCATACAGTTTAATCTTTCTTAAATTTTATTGTCTATCAATCACTTTTGCTAAAACAGGTTGTTTTTCATTCATAATTTTGGTGATGGTATAATGCATCCAAATCAAACAAATAGAAGAAAAAACTAAGATGAAAATCCATGAACTAGACCAGATTCCGGTTGCAGTTAAAAGATATCCAAAGATAATTGGTCCGAAGAAACCGCCCAATCCGCCAATCATTCCAACCATACCGCCAACAACACCAACTTCTGTTGGGAAATATTCTGGTATATGTTTGTAAACAGCTGCTTTTCCAATTCCCCAAGAAATTCCGATTAGAATTACTAGAACTAAGAAAACCCACATATTGGCATCAAACTTAATTACGGTAATTCCTTTGGCAAGAAGTTCTTTTTTCTTTACAGTTTGGTTTTGTGCTACAACAACTTGCTGCCAAGATGTTTTGGTTGGAAAAATGGCATTATCTGCATCGTTTTCTTTTTTCTGTGCTACAGCAAAATCGGTTTCTCCAATCTTTATTTTATCGTTTGAAACAGAAGTAATAGTTCCTTTTTTTGTTGCCAAAACGCCTGGACCTGTAGTTGTGATTTCCATTTTCGGAATCATCAATAAAGCACTTAAAATTACTGAAGAGCTTAAAACCCAATACATAACTTTTCTAGCGCCAAATTTGTCTGATAAATAACCTCCAAAAGCTCTAATAACCCCAGAAGGAAGACTAAAAAGCGTTGCAAATAAACCGCCCATTACTAAGCTAGTTTGGTAAACATTCATAAAGTTTGGTAAAAGCCATTGCGAATACGCTACAAAACATCCAAAAACTAAGAAGTAATAAGCTCCAAATCTCCAAACTCTAGCAGATTTTAAAGACTCTAACATTTGAGAAACTGTTTTAGTTTGGTTTTCTATTTTTTTATTTTTAGCAAAAATTAAAAAGGCTACTCCAATAACAAGTAACGAAACGGCATAAATTACCGGAAGTATTTTCCAGCCATTTTGAGGATCTTCTATAGAAAAATGATTTAATAAGGAAGGTGCAAGAAAGGTAGTAATTGCGGCGCCGGCATTTCCCATTCCGAAAATTCCCAAAGCGCGTCCCTGCCATTCTTTTGGATACCAGATTGAAGTATAACCAATTCCAACCGCAAAGCTTGTTCCTACCATTCCGAAAAAGAAACTTAATAAGGCAAACATAAAAAAGCTGTCGGCGTAAGGAAGTAAAAAAAGCGGAATAGAGCAGAGAAGGAGTAAAAGTGAAAAGACGTATTTACCGCCAAATTTATCGGTTAAGATTCCGATTGGTAAACGCATAATCGAACCCGTCAAAATTGGAATTCCCAATAACCAGCCAACTTGTACAACGCTCCAATGGAAAATACCATTATCGACTAAAAAAGTAACTAATACACCATTTAAGGTCCAACACGCAAAACATACGGTAAAGGCCAAAGTATTCAAGAATAGAATCTTGTGTGATTGTGATAAAGAGTTTGTATTTTTCATAGTACCTAGATTTGTTTTGTCAAATGTAAGTACTTATAAGTATTAATACGTATTTTTTAATTAAGTATTTTTATCTAGTTAGAGCGATTTGTCAACATCACAAAATTGATTCTCTATTTTACTAAAACACTATTTTTTAAGGCTGATTTTTATCTTTTAGTTAGATTTATAAAAGAGAATATTCAGTTGCTTTGTTAGAAAGTTCCATTAAATTCTTCACTTTCAGCTTTTTCATTAAATTAAAACGATGAACTTCGGCAGTTCTTTTGCTAATATCTAAAGCTTCGGCGATTTCTTTGTTTCCTTTTCCAGATAATAAAAGCGTTAGAATTTCTTTTTCTCTTTTAGTAATCATCATTTCTTCGCCCAAGTTTTGTTTTGGCTCTAAAGAAGTATTGGTCAGTTGACTGATTAATATCGAAGAAATATCGCCGCTGAAGTATTTTCCACCAGCAGAAACAATATGCAGCGCTTTTAAAAATTCTTCTTTGCTTGAGCCTTTAAGTAAGTATCCGTCAGCACCTGCTTTAATAGATTTTAATACGTATTCTTCAGATTCGTGCATAGAAAGCATAATGATTTTTACAGCATTATTTTCGCTTCTAAGTTTTTCTACTACTTCTATACCTGTTAAGTGCGGCATACGAATATCTACTATAAGTAAATCGGGTTTGTTTGCGGCAACAACTTCCAGTGCATCAGCTCCATCAATAGCTTCGCCTACAACCTCAATGTTTGCTTCGTTTTCTAGTAAAGATTTTATGCCATCTCTTACAAATACATGATCGTCTGCTAGAACTACTCGAATTATATTGCTCATCGTTTACTTAATTTTGATTCTGAAATTTTACGTATTTTACTCTATAAAGAAGATGCTAAGATACGTATTTCTTTAAAAATAAATTCCAAATTTTTAAAATTCCAAATTCCAACTTAAAAAGGAGTTTGTTTCAGGTTTCAGGTTTCAAGTTTCAGGTTTCAAGTTTCAGGTTTCAAGTTTCAGGTTTCAAGTTTCAGGTTTCAAGTTTCAGGTTTCTGCTAAATGTTTAACACAATATTGTCATTCTGAGCGAAGCCGAAGAATCTTCACAAACAGCTCGACAATTAAAATTATCCAATCTTTGAGGAATCGCTTGTACGATTTCTCCTTGTGTAGGAATTGACAATATTGTGGTAAATATTGTATTTCGTTACTATAGTTAGACGTACTGCAGTGCGTCTCTACGGAATAAATTGCGGAATAAATTGTGGAATTTTTTTATGGAATTTTATTATAGAGCTGCTTGCGAAGATTCTTCGACTTCGCTCAGAATGACAAGATTGTTGTAAATAAAAAATGCGGTTACTTTAGTTAGACGCACTGGAGTGCGTCTCTACGGAATAAATTATGGAATTTTGTTGCGGAATTTTATTATGGAGCTGCTTGTGAAGATTCTTCGGCTTCGCTCAGAATGACAATATTGTGGTAAACATTTAGTGAAAACCTGAAGCCTGAAACTTGAAACCAGAAACCTGAAACAAACTCCTTTTTAAGTTGGAATTTGGAATTTAAAAAATTGGAATTTCCTTCTCTATATCGGGATATTAAAAGTAATTCTAGTTCCTTCACCAACAATAGATTTGAAGAAAACGCGGCCGTTTATGTATTGAATTCTTTCTTTCATAAACAACAATCCCATTCCAGATTCACTGTTTCGTTTTTTATCGACCGATGTAATGTCAAAACCTTTTCCGTTATCATCAACAATAATACTTAGTAAAGTAGGACTGTGCGAAAGCTGGACAATAATATGCGATGATTCGGCATATTTTATGGCGTTATTAATCGCTTCTTGCGTAAGGCGGTAAATATTGATTTCGATTAAAGAATCTAAACGCTGTTCAAAATCGGTTTTGTTGTAAAAAAGAATTTCTTTCCCGGTTAGTTTAGAAAGTTCCTGCGTCAATTTTGAAAGTGACGAAACAATACCATGATCGCTCAATTCTGGAGGCATTAAGTTGAAAGTTGCTGTGCGGACTCCTTTTATAATATCGAGAGAAAGTTTCTTTAAATATTCAATTTTCTGAGCCGATTTTTCTCTGTCGTCCAGATTAATACTTTCTAAACTAAATTTTAAACCCGTCAACATTTGCCCGATTCCGTCGTGAATTTCTTTAGCAATTCGGTTTTGTTCGTTTTCCTGATTTTCAACAATTTTACTCGAAATTACTTTTTGCTGATTGATTTTTTCGGTACTGTTTTCAATATTTAATCGTTCAACTTCTCGCTGTGCTTTTTTACGTTCGGTAATATTAAAACAAACAATTAAAAGTTCAAGTTCGTTTTTTTTAATCGTTACTGGAAACATCGATAAATCTAACCATATATTTTGACCTTGCGGATTTGCGATATTAATTTCGCCTTGCCAGCTGCTTCTATGTTTCTCAAAAATAAGACGATCGATATTGATCTGCTGTTTTTCATCAGTCGTTAAAACCTGAGAAAAAGTCTTGTTAGATGAAAATTTGGTATAATTTAAGAGCTTAGCAAATTTTTCTCCAATATGAATAATAGAACCATCGGGTGCAATACGTGCATAAAGCAATGTGTTTTCCATTGCATAATTAAGCGACTTTAATTCTTTTACAGAGTTTTCTTTTATTTCGCTGATAATTTCGGTATCGTATGCTAATTTTAAAGCTTTCTTTTCAGATGAAAGAAGCTTTGCAATTAAGCGTTCTATTTTTTTATTCGTAGGTTTGAAAATGAATAAAAACTCGAGAAGTAAAACCAGAAGTGTAAAACCAAAAATTAGATATTCGGTTTTGCGTTGCTGCGTTACTTTTTCATGAGCTTCTATATCATATTGACTCACAATTTGATTCATTTTAGAAAGAAAAACACTTTCGTTTTTTAAAATAATCTGTACTAGTTTTTGATTATTTGTAGTACTGTTTTTCTGTTTTAAATTTGAAAGATATAAATCAACCGATGCTGCAATAGCATTAAAACTAGGTTTTATTTCAGTGTATAATTTAGCCAGTGTTTCGCTTTTTTCTTTAGGGAAAACCAAGCTGTCATTGCCATTTTCCAGTGCGTTTTGATTGGTTTCCCAAGTTGTAAGAACCTTTTTTAAATGCGAGATTTCGGGATTTTGAGTAGTGTCTGCAACATAGTTTAAGATCAAAACTTCTTTTACAATTTTCTGGCTCAGCATTCTTTGTTTACCCGAAAAATTGATGATTTTAGAATCGCTTAATTGCTGCTTTAAGTTGTATTGAATTAAAACCTGACTTAAAATAATGGTTATAGCAATTGTCCAGAGTGCAAAAAAATACAGACGGCGTAAATTTTTGAATGTAATTTTATCTGCAGCTTCTTGATTGCTTTTTTTCATTCGAAGATAATATTTGTCTTTTTTCAGGAAAATGAAATTCGCTTTTGGCTCCTTTCATATATTAGATTACAATCCTAAAGAAGCTTTTATTAAGTTTAAGTTTTCTTCAGAATAATTAATTTTCAAGGCTTCTTGATGTCCTTTGTCAGACATTTTATCCCAGGTTTTTTTGATTATATTTTTCAGCTTTTCTTCATCGTGTTTGTGTACAAACGGATCAAGATAATACTCTAAAAATACTAGACAAATTACGTCTTCAAGTAATTGAGTTTCTGCATCTTTTTTAAGTAATTTTTTTTCAATTAAAAAAGAAACACGATCTGTAAAATCTTGATTGTAACCTGCTTTTTCTAAAATTGCAGCAGTAGTTTCGGCATGAAATTTTTTCAAATCTCCTCGCCATTTCAGATATCCAACACGATCCATCGGGTACGATTCGCGCGCTACTTTCCATCGGCAGATATGCTGTGCTTTTGAGGCAATCTGAACTTCTTCAGAAGCTTCTGGTTCAAACTGCATCAGCTTTTCGTACATCCTGTTAGAATACAATAATTCTTTTGGATATTCAGTATTTTGGTCTGTTTCGATGTTCGGATCTTGTGCATTTTCTGCATCAATCCATTCGCTTGCTTTTTGAAAAGGTGTATTCATTTTTTTGGTTGAGATAATAGATTTTCAAAGATACTCAAATAAGTTTTTTATCGCCACGAATTTCACGAATCTACACGAATTAAATTAGTGAAATTGGTGAAATTCGTGGCGATAAATAAGCTTTTTTTGGTAAATCCGTTTAATCTGTGAAATCTGTGGCATATAAATTAATCTAAAAAACCAACAAATACTTCATCTTCAATCACCTTAATTGGATAGGTTGCAATTTTATAATCGTCACCATTTAGGTTAGAACCGTCAACAAGAGAGAAGGTTTTTTTATGCATCGGGCAGGCAATTTTCGGAATATCATCCGCTGATCCTGTCATTCCTCTTGATAAAACCATTTCCATTTTGTGCGGACAAGCGTTTTGGCAGGCGTACCATTCGTTGCGGCGTGTAAAATTAAAAATCGCAATTTGTTTGTTTTTGTATTTAATGCAGCCGCCGCGGTTAGTAGGGAAGTCACTTACATTTCCAGCTTTAAACCATATTTTGGCTTCGTTCGGGTGTACGGTTTCGTATTGATTTAAAATTTCTTCCATTTGAATGTATTTTTAGGTCCTGTTTCTTATCCCTCCTTTTTACAATCAAGAGAGTTGATGGCGCAGTAAAAAAGAGGGTAAGAAGGACAGCAAACGTTAATGATATTTTTTTCTTTTTTTTGGAGCTTTATTTTCTTTTTTAACACATAGGAACATAGGTTTTTTTATTTTAAAAGTGAATAGAAAGAAACCCGTTTCCTCACATAGCTATGTGTATATATGCAAGTGAAACGCCTCTTTTGAGCAACTAAATTCTATGTGTCTATGTGTTTAATTTTTTTATTAAGTGAGATTTAAGACCAAGATTTTGGCATTTTTTGATCTCTTAACGGAACAAAGACTGCGTTATCATCTTTATCATCAGAATTTATAAAGTGGTTGAAACGTTTCAATAATCTTGGTTTTTCTAGTACTTGTTTCCATTCACATTCAAAAGTATCGACCAAAGTTGCCATTTCAGCTTCAAGCGTTTCACAGATTCCTAAACTGTCTTCGATGATAACTTCTTTCAAATATTCTAAACCACCGTCTAATTTTTCCAACCAAGTCGAAGTTCTAATTAGCGGACCAGCTGTACGGATGTAATACATTAAAAAGCGATCCATATATTTGATAACCGTTGCTTTGTCTATTTTTTCTGCCAATAAAACGGCGTGTTTTGGATTTGCACCACCATTTCCAGCGATGTATAAATTCCATCCGCCTTCAACAGCAATTAATCCGAAATCTTTGCCGCGTGCTTCTGCGCATTCGCGAATGCAGGCTGAAACACCGCCTTTTAATTTGTGTGGAGAACGAATTCCTTTATATCTGTTTTCAAGTTCGATTGCAAATCCGGCGCTGTCGTCCATTCCGTAACGGCACCAAGCATTTCCAACACAGCTTTTTACGGCACGAAGTGATTTTCCGTAAGCGTGACCACTTTCAAAACCATTATCAATTAAGATTTTCCAGATTTTTGGTAAATCACTCAAATGCGCTCCGAATAAATCGACACGTTGTGCGCCCGTAATTTTAGTATATAAATCAAATTGTTTGGCAACTTCTCCAATGACGATTAATTTCTCGGCAGTAATTTCACCACCGGCGACTCTTGGCACAACAGAATAGGTTCCGTTTCTTTGAATATTAGCTAAAAATCGATCGTTTGTATCTTGCGTTGTTATGTGTTTATTTGCTGTATCATTATAAATACTAGAAAAAATGGAAGCAACTACAGGTTTACAAACTTCGCAGCCATCTCCTTTACCGTGATGATCAATTACATCATAGAAATTTTCATATTTATTGATTTTTACTAAGTCAAATAATTCTTGACGTGTATAGCTAAAATGCTCGCAGATAACTTCTTTTACTTCTTTTCCTAATGATTTTTGAGTTGCTTTAACCAAATCAGAAACCATTGGTTTACATCCTCCACAGCCAGAAGTTGCTTTGGTTGCTTTGACAACATCTGAAAAAGTTGCACAGCTTTCGTCTAAAATTTTACAGCAGATTGTGCCTTTAGTTACATTTTCGCAAGAACAAATAACGGCTGTGTCTGGCAGATCCATAACGCTTCCTAAAGAAGAACCTTCAGAACCGTCGCGTGAACCTAAAATTAGATCTTCTGGATTTTTAGGCAAAGCCATTGCATTGCTGTAAATCTGAAAAAGTGAATTGTAATCACTAGAATCTCCAACTAAAATACCTCCAAGTAAAGTTTTGGAATCTTTTGTAACGTTGATTCTTTTGTAAACACCGCTCAATTTATTCTCGTAAATGATCGCAGTAACATTTTCATTTTCGACAAAAGGATCACCAAAACTCGCAACTTCAACACCAATTAATTTTAATTGTGTAGACATATCGATGGTTTCTCTCATGGTTTTAGTACCATTTAAGATTTGCTCGGCAGCAACATCAGCCATTTCGTAACCTGGAGCAACAAGTCCGTAAATGTTTTGATTGTAAAGCGCTGCTTCGCCTATAGCAAAAATAGAAGGATCTGATGTTTGCATCTGATTGTTTACCACAATTCCGCCTCTTAAACCGACGTCAAGTCCTGAAACTCGAGCTAATTCGTCGCGAGGTTTAATTCCGGCAGAAATAACCAGCATGTCAACTTTTAACAATTCTTCGTTTGCAAACATCATTCCCGTTATGCATGTTTCTCCGTCAATATATTGCGTTGCTTTGTTAAGATGAATTCCAATATTTAGTTCTTCTATTTTAGATTGTAACATGTCACTCGCGCCTTTGTCCAGCTGTCTTGGCATTAATCTTGGCGCAAATTCTACTACATGTGGATTTAAACCTAAATCGCGAACGGCTTTTGCTGCTTCAAGACCTAATAGTCCTCCGCCCAAAACGGCTGCTTCTGTAGCGCCTTTTTGTTTTATTTTTTTGGCGTAAGCCATAATTGCATCTAGATCTTCGATGGTACGATATACAAAAACACCTTCTTTTTCTACACCATCAATTGGCGGAACAAAGGCAGACGATCCAGTTGCTAGAACTAAGTAGTCGTACGTATGTGTTTTTTCTAGATGTGTATGTATTGTTTTTTCACCTCGATTAATATCAGTAATTAATTCAGAAGTATTTAAAGTAATATTGTTTTCTGCATACCACTGACTTGTTGATAATGAAAGATCGTCAGCTGTTTTACCTCCAAAGTATTCACTTAAGTGAACTCTGTCATAAGCACGTCTTGGCTCTTCGCCAAATACGGTAATTTGATACTTTTCCTGTCCTGATTTTGCAATGAATTTTTCGCAAAATTTATAACCTACCATTCCGTTTCCAACTACTATTACTTTAATCATGATTTCTTTAATTAAGTATTACTACGCAAATATAAGTATTTATACTTATTAAAATACGTAATTTTTTTGTTTTTTTGTTGAAAATATAACCGTTCTAAATAAGTATTTTATCGTAGTCTTTTGTTTATAAGGGTTTCAGACTGTTTTTGAAGAATAGAAATTTTTAAAAATGTATTATTTTTCTTAAATTTGAGATAGTTCTTTAGTAAGCGATAGAAAAATTACATAGATTAAGTTGACTTTTAACTTAGTTTTTCATGAACTAAATTTTAATCAAATGAAAAAAAAACTTTTATTATGTGTCTTAACATTGCTGATGTTAAGCTGTAAATCAACTGTAAATCAAAGTTCTGATAAAAAGGAAACTGCTTTAGCAGGAAATTCTGAAGAAGAAGATATGACTGTTTATTTTAAAGGTGCTGGAAATGAACCATCTTGGGGATTGAAAATAGGGAAGGAGAAAACAGTTTTTACATCGACGATTGGCGGATTGGAATCATTGACTTTTGATTCTGTTGAACCTATTAAAGCGATGGATGCTAATGTTAAGATGTATAAAGTAAAAAATACAAACGTATCGGCAACGATTACTATTCAGCAGCTCGATTGTCAGGATTCTAAGTCTGGAGCAATTTCTCCATATTCTGTAAAAGTCGAAATGAAGAATAAAACCTTAAGTGGATGTGGTAAATATATTACTGATTACCGCTTGCATGATATTTGGGTTTTGGAAGAATTAAACGGCTTTAAAGTTTTTGCTTCCGATTTTCAAAAAGAAATGCCTAGAATAGAAATTCATGCCGCAGAAAATAGATTTATGGGATTTGGAGGCTGTAATTCTATAAATGGAAGTATTTTTTATGAGAAAGATCTTTTAAGATTTACTAATGTTGTTTCGACTCTTATGGCTTGTGCTCCGGGAAATAAAGAAAGTGAATTTGTAAAAGCCTTGCAAAGTACAACGACTTATTCTATTGGTGATAATAGACTTACATTATCAAATCCCTCGGGTAAGTTATTGGTCTTTAAGAAAGTCGATTAAGTTCAGATTATAATATGTCTTATAATGGTTTAAATATGACTTATAGTATATATTAATGGTATAGCGATAAAATACTTTTGTAAAATAAAACTTATATTATTTATTTTACATGAAAAAGATTTTAATGTTATTTATTGCTGTATCATTGTTTTACAGCTGTAAATCAAGTAAAGCTACTAATTCTGTGGCTTCGACAAATGAAAGTACAATTGAAAAGAAATTACAACACACCTGGATTTTAGAAAATTTAAACGGAAAAGTAATCACTGACAAAGATTTTTCAACTGCTCCAAAAATTGAAATGACTTCGTCAAATTTTTCTGGTTCAACAGGATGTAACGGTATTAAAGGAAACTTGTTGGCTAAAGATGCTGGTAAACTTCAGTTTATGAACCTTACTTCTGAAACTAAAAAATGTGAAGCAAAAAAAGAAGCTGAATTTTTACAGTTATTAAAAACAACTTCTAGTTATTCTATTGAGAATAATAAGCTTTATCTTTCTAATCAGTTTGGACTGACAATGTCTTTCAAAAAAGGTAACTAAATTAAAAGGTTAGTTAAAAAAAATTGTAATAAAAATGGGATAGTAATATCCCATTTTTTGTTTTTATATAATTTGTTCTGTATGAGAATTATTCCAACTCTTCGGGTTTTTCCTCCTCTTCCTCTTCAATAAAATCAAGTTCTAACGCTCTTACAGTCTGTACAGCATTTCCGGCTATACCGCGAATTGATCCGTACATTCCTAAAGTATTATGAACTACTTTTTCGATTTGTTTTTCGCGTTGTTTCCAGATTCGCTGCATCGCTCTTTTCTCAGAATCCAGATCACTTTGCATTTGTGTAAAACCTTCTACAATACCTTCTACTTGTAAACGAAATTCGTTGCTTGTTAAAAAATCATACAACATCGACATTTTATCGCCTTTGTTTTCCTGTGCCTGAACAGCGTGACTTACTTGTATTAGGGACTGACGTAAAACAGCGCTTAAGCCTTTAAATTCTTCGTATGTGCAAATCCAGATTCCGTCGCGCATTCCCATTCTGTCCATTCCGGCTGGCATGACTTCGGTAACTAAAACACCAATATTGGCTTTTTTAGTTCTAATATCATTTTTAAATTTCTCGATCCAAGCGGGTTGAAAAGCTTTCGTACGTTTACTTTCGTAGTAAATAGAACCGCAGTTTTGCAATTCACGAGTATTAACAATCTGAAGACAATCGGCACCGTTTGCACCTTTTTTAACTTCGTCGATACTATCAAGCGGAAAATTATTGGCCAGCCATTCTTCAATCGCTAATTCCATAACTTCACCTTGCAATTGCATAGAACCTTGTTCTTGTTTGCGTTTCATTTCCTCAATCAGTTTTTTCTGATCGTCAGATTGCTTTTGGTATTCTTTTATTTTTAACTCGTTTTTTTCTTCTTCTTGTTTCCTGATTTTGTCTCTTTCAAGTAGTAAAGTTGCATTGAGCTGCTTTTGAGATTCAGCTTCGATGGCTTCTTTCATTTCCAGTTTTTCACGCTGTAATTTGGCAATTTCACCTTGCATTTTATTAAGCTCCCGAATTTTTTCCGATTTTTCAGAAAGTTCTTTTTCCATTAAAAGCAAACGATCTTTATTTTCTTCGTCAAGTTTGATTTTTACTTTTTCGGTGATTTCTTTTTCGGCTGTTTTTTTCTCGCGCTCCAAACGTTCTGCAAAAAGTTCGTTTTCTTGTTTCTTTTTAGCTTCAAATTCTAATTTGGCTTTTTCAAACTGCTCGTTTTTAAGCTCTAATTCTTTGGTTTGAGCATTTGCTTTTTGTTGATATTCTTTACGAATGCTGTCTTCTAATTGATGTTTTAGAATATCATTTACATCGATTGTTGTGCCGCAATTTGGACACAGAATTGAAGATTGTTCAGCCATTTTTGTTGATTTTTTTGTGTAGAATTATAATTTGCTAAGGTATTTAAAAGTTGAGGCTTTTGCCACGAATTTCACGAATTTTCACGAATTACATTGTGTTAATTTTTTTATATCTGTTTTAATAGAATGCAATTTAAAAGACTTTTTCTACTAATTTTTACGGATTTCCATCGCTTCAAATTTAATTCGTGAAAATTCGTGAAATTCGTGGCAAAATTATTTTTTAGAGAAATTGAATAGAAAATCAACGGCAGCTTTTGTAATTTCAGAATCATCTTCCTTTGAAGTTATTAAAGAAACATCCGTAAAGAGATTTACTTTTTTTAATTCTATAAAATCAATTTCCGGATCGTGATTGTTTTTGGCAATATTCGACGGAACAATAGAAATTCCCAAACCATTTTTAACCAATTGTACTATAGAATTTATATTGTTTGATTCGTGAACGACTTTTGGTGCAAAGCCATAAAATGCACAAAGTTCTAATAAAGTTTCGTAATAATGTGGCGCATAATCTTTATTGAAAAAAACAAAGGTTTCGTCTTTCAAATTTGTAATTTCATCTTCTGATTTTATATTTATTTGAGCTTTATTATAAACCAACGAAAATCCATCTTTAAACCACAATTGCGATTTTATTTTTGGAGATTTTATAGGAGATCGAATAATTCCTAAATCAATTTTACCTTGTTCTAAAGCCTGAATTTGTTTGGTTGTAGAAACTTCAAAAAGTTTGAAATTTACGTAAGGAAATTGCGCTTTAAGATATTTTATAAGTCCTGAAATTTCTGAAGAATAAATAGAACTTATGTACGCAATTCTGAATTCGCCAGAAACATTCTCGGCAATTTTCTTTGTTTTCGAAGTAATATGTTCCAAATTTTGGAAAAGTTCTCTTATTTCTTTTTCGAAATATTTTCCAGCTTCTGTAAGCTCCACTTTTTTATTGTTTCTAATGAATAAACGTGCTCCGATTTCCGTTTCTAATTCGATGATTTGACGGCTTAACGGTGGCTGTGAAATAAAAAGTTTCTCAGAAGCTTTGGTGAAGTTTAATTCTTCGGCTACAGCCAAAAAATATTTTAAGTGACGTAATTCCATAAATACCTATTAAGTATTGATAATTGATAAAATTAGTATTTTTGAAGTATATATTAAAAGTATAGTTTTGAAAAAAAATGTTTCACGCAGATTTGCACAGATTTAAGCGAATTAACGCAGATTTTTAAATTTAAAATAATCATTTAAAATCTGCTTAAATCCTTTTAAATCTGCGTGAAACAAATAAAAAACAAAATCCATGAAAAAATCAACTACTGAAGAAATTAGAGAACGTTTTGATAATGATGTCGAAAGATTCTCGAATCTAGAAACGGGGCAAGTCGCAACAATCGACGCAACCATTTCTTTAGAATTAATTACAGAAGCTTCAAAACGTATTGTTCCGAATGCCAAAAATGTTTTAGATGTGGGTTGTGGCGCTGGAAATTATACTTTGAAAATGCTTTCTAAAGTGCCAAATTTAAACGCGACTTTGGTTGATTTTAGTCAGCCGATGTTGGATAAAGCTTTTGAAAGAGTTTCTGCTGCAACCAACGGAACTGTAGAAATCTTCCATGGCGATATTCGAGAAGTTGCTTTGTCTGAAAATCATTTTGATATTATCTTGGCTGGAGCTGTTTTGCATCATTTACGTGATGATGAAGATTGGGAAACGACTTTTGAGAAATTATTCAAATTATTAAAACCCGGTGGTTGTTTAATGATTTCGGACTTGATTACGCAAGATACAGAATTGTTAAACGAATATACTTGGCAGCGTTACGGTGATTATTTGGAAGGAATAGGAGGAGCGGAGTACCGCCAAAAAGTATTGGATTATGTGGAGAAAGAAGATTCGCCAAGATCCATGAATTATCAATTGGATTTGATGAAGAGAGTTGGTTTCAGTAAAGTAGAAATTTTACACAAGAATATGTGTTTTGGTGCTTTTGGAGGGATTAAATAATTTTTTTTTGCCACGAATTACACGAATTTTCACGAATTCAATTCTATCTTTTTAAATTTTGAGATAAAAAATTAGTGGAAATTAGTGTAATTCGTGGCAAAAAAAACTATAAAATCTGTGCAGTTTTATAAACCTGAACTGGAGCTGCTAACAAACTTTCGCTTTTAGAAATAAAATCAACTAAATAAGGTTGGCTGTTGTGTAAATCAAGTCCGATTTGATCTTTCCATTCTTCCCAGATTATGAAAACATTTTCTGTTGTATGCAAATCATAACGAATGCATGCCGCTTCTTTTCTGGTTTCTGTAACCAGATGCGTAATTATATTTTGAACCTCTATAAGGTTTTCTGGTTTGCTTTTTATAATAGCTGTAATTGAGATCATGATTATAAGTTTTTAAATGTTTCTTCTAAATGTTTGGTGTAATCTTCTTTAAAGATAACAATATTTTCTGCGGTTGCGCCTTTTTCAACATCATGAAAATGAAAGCTTTCTAGTTTTTCCATTCCTGTAAATTTGTTCATTTTATGAAAACCGAACATTGCACCGTTATCAACAGAAGTTTCTTCGAAGAATTCTCCTGGTAAAGTAAAAGCAGTTTTTGGAGCATTCCAACTTGTGGTTAACATGTATTTACGACCGTGCAAAAGCCCGCCAGTTCCGTAATTGATGTCTGGATTTACACGGCTTCTACCATCGCTTTTGTAAATTCCGTTGTTGTGGCCTTGTGTAAAAACATCGTCAATATATTTTTTGAATTTGTTTGGTAATTGAAACCACCAAACTGGTGTATGGTAGATAATTAAATCTGCCCAAGCGAATTTGTCTACTTCTTCCTGCAAATCGATTTCACTTTCGATATGCGTTGTCTTTATTTCGTAATCATTACTTTTTGAAAGAAAATCAACAGTCCAATCTTGAACCGTTTGATTGAATTTTCCTCCTGAATGAGCAAATTTTTGCCCGCCGTTTATTATAAATATTTTTTTCATTGTTTATTTCTTTTGAATATGAGTTTTGTTTGAGGGATAGAAGCCAATGTCACTAACTGAAGTGATTTTTTCACGCAGATTCTGCAGATTTGGCAGATTTTTTTATTCTTTTTCCGCTAAAATCTGCGAAATCTGCGTGAGACTTTTTTAAAATAATCCCTAACTTAATGATACTCAAATTGTTTTTTATTTTATTTTTGAAATTGCTTGATTAATGAACTCTAATTCTGAATTATTTAAATCAAAATTCATTGCTTTTGCGTTTGAGATTGCTTGTTCGGCATTTCTTGCGCCTGCCAAAACAATTGTAATTCCTTTTTGTAAAGTTGTCCAACGCAAAACTAATTGTGCTAAACTTGCTTCTTTCTCGTGTGCTAAAGAACTTAATTCTTCGACTAAAGTTTTTACTTTTTGAAGATCAAACTGTCCAAAATATCCATTTCTATGATCATTTTCTTTTAGTTTACTGTCTGTAAAATATTTCCCTGTTAATAAACCTCTTTCCATTGGGCTGTAAGCGATGATTCCGATGTTTTCTTTTATAGTTAGTGGAATTAAATCGGCTTCTATTTTTCGATTCAACATGCTGTATGAAACTTGATTTGATGCTAATTGAATTGTTTTTTGTGCTTCTTGTACTTGCGAAACACTGTAATTACAAACTCCGGCAGCTCTTATTTTTCCTTGTTTGATTAGTAAATCCATTGTTTCCATCGTTTCCTGAATTGGAGTAGTGGAGTCTGGCCAGTGAATTTGTAGTAAATCTATATAATCGGTTTTTAGTCTTTTTAGACTTTCTTCGACTTCTTTAATTATGTTTTCTTTTGAAGCGAATTTGTAAACTGGTATTTTTTTTCCGTTGTCATCGGCGTCGAAGAAAAAATCTCCTTTTCCGTTATTACTTCCGTCCCAAACTAAACCAAATTTAGAGAGGATTTGCACTTTTGATCGGTCTTGCGATTTTAGTGCTTCACCAATCATTTCTTCGCTTAAACCAAATCCGTAAAAAGGAGCAGTGTCTAAAGTGGTTACGCCATTGTCAATTGAAGCATGGATGGAGTCGATTGAATCTTTCTTTTCGTTGCCGCCCCACATGTTGCCGCCAATTGCAAATGCGCCGTATGTAATGGCTGATAATTCGAGTTCGGTGTTACCTAGTTTTCTATATTCCATAACGTTGTGTTTTTGTGCTTAAATAATTATGGAGCAAAATTATACCATTTTTAAGACTTATAATTTGTATATATTTGTCTTTTTTAGGTATATTTGCAACTTCAAATAAATACACAGAAAATGAAAAAAGAAAATTTATACGAGCCTTTTACGGTTTCTTTTGAAACTTTGGATGAATATCCAGATGTTGGAGATCGTCATAATTTCTTTGAACTGGTTTATATTTTAGGAGGAACGGGTTCGCAATGCATTAACAAAAATGTTTTTACTTACGATGCTGGACATATGTTTTTATTGACGCCTGAAGATTGTCATAATTTTACCATTGAGACCAAAACAACGTTTTTCTTTTTGAGATTTAATGATATTTATTTGAAGAATTCGAGTCTGCAGAATGAAAATATTCAGCGATTGGAGTATATTCTTCAGAATGCTAATCATCAGCCGGGTTGTATTTTAAAATTGGATTCAGATAAAGGTCTAGTGAAAGTAATGGTTGAATCGATTATTCGTGAACATGAAAATAAAGATGTTTATAATCGCGAATTGATTCAGCAATTGGTAAATACACTTATTATTATCGTGGCTCGAAATATTGCGAAGTATCTTCCGGAGCAGGTAAATATTGGCACTGAGGCTAAAGCAATGGATATTCTGCAATATATTCAGAACAATATTTATTATCCTGAAAAAATTAAAGCGGAATATTTAAGTGAGTATTTCGGAATTTCTAATACGTATTTGGGACGTTATTTTAAGAAACATGCCAACGAAACGATGCAGCAATACATTAGCAATTATAAAACGAAATTAATTGAACATCGTTTGCAATTCAGCGAAAAACGTATCAACGAAATTGCTTTTGAATTTGGTTTTACGGATGAAAGCCACTTTAATAAATTCTTTAAAAAACAAAGAGGGAATAGTCCTTCGGAGTTTAGAAAAACGATTCGGATTAGTGCTTAAATATTTTTGCCACAGATTAAAAGATTAAAAAGGATTTTTTAATTTGCGATAAAAGTGGTGAGAAATAGCATTATTACTTAAAATTTGCACGCCGATGACGCGGATTTAAATCGATTTACACATATTTAAAATCTTTTTTAATCTTTTAATCTGTGGCAATAAAACTTAAATAATCCTCTTAATCACACGTAATTTATGTGTATGTTTATTTATTTCAGGATTGTAGATACCTGTATGGTCTAAACGATCGATGCGGACTTTTCCACTTGCGTGAATGATGTAATTGTTGTCCATAATTATTCCGACGTGAGTGATGTTTCCTTCTTCATTGTCAAAAAAGGCTAGATCGCCTGGTTCACATTCTTCGATAAAACTTAATGGTTCGCCTTCAAGAGCTTGTTGTGAAGCGTCTCGGTGTATCTTGTAACCGTTAAGTTTGTAAACCATTTGTGTAAAACCCGAACAGTCGATTCCGAAAGGTGTTTTTCCGCCCCAAAGATAGGGTGCGTTCAGGTACATAAAAGCGGTGTTGATTAAATTGCTTTTAGGTTTTATGCCACTGGTTTTTGTGCCTTCAAAATCAAAATTTGAGGTATTGATTTCGCTGTTATTCAAAAAAGATAACGAGGCTCCAAGCGGAATGGGTAATAATAAATTATCTGTTGAAGTGATGTAATCAATTAAATCTGCATTTAATATAATAGCTTCACTGCTTAATTGCTTATAATTTGCTTCTGAGATTACTTGATATTGTTTAGAATCTACCCAGCCGACATAATCATCAAACTGAATTTTTATTCGAGCCCATTGATTTTGGCGTTCTAATATTTCGATGTGTTCGCCAAACAAAAGTTGTGTAACGATTTCACTTCTGTCACTTGGTTCAGATCGAACGGGTACTATGGCAAGATTGCAAATTCCGAACATTTAAGGTAATTTATAAGTTTAAAATTAGGAGCTATTTACTAACGAAATAACTCCTAAAATAGTATTTTTTAAGCTCTTTCGATAACAATTGCCGAAGCACCACCACCGCCATTACAAATAGCAGCTGCACCAATTTTGGCATTGTTTTGTTCTAAAACATTTAGTAAAGTTACAACGATTCTTGCTCCAGAACAACCAAGCGGATGTCCTAATGAAACAGCACCTCCATTTACGTTTACTTTGTCGCTGTCTAAACCAAGAATTTTTGAATTGGCGATGCCAACTACAGAAAAAGCTTCGTTGAATTCGAAATAATCAACATCGTTTATGTCTACTCCAGATTTGTATAAAGCTTTTGGTAATGCTTTTGCTGGGCTTGTAGTGAACCATTTTGGTTCTTGTGCAGCGTCTGCATATCCTTTTATGTAAGCAAGAGGTTTTAATCCTAATGCAATTGCTTTTTCTTCAGACATTAAAATTACAGCAGCTGCTCCATCATTAATTGTTGAGGCATTTGCAGCAGTAACAGTTCCATCTTTTGTAAAAACAGCACTTAGCGATGGTATTTTATCCAGTTTTACATTGGTATATTCTTCATCTTTAGAAACTATAATAGGTTCGCCGCGTCTTTGAGGTACTTCTACAGGAACAATTTCGTTGTCAAATTTTCCAGCATCCCAAGCTTTTGCGCTTCTTTCGTAAGATTGAATCGCAAAATTGTCTTGATCTTCACGGCTGATTTTATATTCAGAGGCACATAAGTCAGCGCAAACTCCCATTGCGTTGTTGTCGTAAGCATCTGTCAAACCATCTTTTTGCATTCCGTCTAACATTGTTGCAGGACCAAATTTGTTTCCAGCACGCATTTGTACGTAATGTGGAATTAAACTCATGTTTTCCATTCCTCCAGCTACAACAATTTCGGCATCTCCGTTGGCAATTGCCTGTGCACCAAACATTATAGATTTCATTCCAGAGGCACAAACTTTGTTTACTGTAGTACAAATAACGCTATCAGATAAGCCTGCAAAAAGTGCTGCTTGGCGTGCAGGAGCTTGTCCAACGCCTGCCTGTATTACGTTGCCCATAAAAACTTCATCAACTAGTTTTGGGTCTAGGTTAATTTTTTCTAGTGCTCCTTTTATAGCGGCAGCGCCTAATTTTGGTGCGGGTACGGTAGATAACCCTCCCATGAAACTTCCGATAGGTGTTCTAACGGCAGAAACGATAACAACTCTTTTGTTCATTTTCTGTGTGATAATAGTTAATCTAGCAAATTTAATCTTTATTTAAACAAATTCAAATTTTGTATCAATTGGATTGGATTTTAAATTAAGATGAAATTTTTATTAATTCTATTCGTTTGATTGTGAACTGTTTTAAAAAAAAGATTGAAAAAAGTTAAAAAAAAGCGCAAAAATAGTTGTGAGATATGGAATGTTGTCTTACATTTGCAACCGCAAAACAGAACACGTTTCTTGAGCTTGGAGAGGTGCCAGAGCGGTAATGGAGCAGATTGCTAATCTGTCGACGGGTAACCGTCGCCAGGGTTCGAGTCCCTGTCTCTCCGCTTATAATTTTTGCCTTCGGGGTGTAGCGTAGCCCGGTTATCGCGCCTGCTTTGGGAGCAGGAGGCCGCAGGTTCGAATCCTGCCACCCCGACATAAAGTTTTAAAACAAATGGACGCATAGCTCAGCTGGATAGAGCACCTGCCTTCTAAGCAGGCGGTCGAAGGTTCGAATCCTTCTGCGTTCACGAAAAGCCACTCAATTGAGTGGCTTTTTTGTTTTATACAATACTATGATTAATCATTTTTGGGATCAGTTGCAAAAGTTGGGGATTATGCAAAAAGATTGGATAATCTGAATAAGAAAAAATCTATATTTCTAACTCCTCTAAATTGCGATCTAAATGCTTTTATTGAGCCAAGAATAAAATTTGGTATAGATACTACACAATCTACTTCAAACATAGTCAATGGTTTCAACCATTGGAGCGCAATGTATAATGACAATACATATCTCAAGGTTGAAACCTTGGGCAATATTCTGAAATTTTGTTTTAATTTTAGAGTATCCCGATTTTTAATGAGTTATGTTTTAAAGTTCATTTCTTTGTACGTTAGATTTGTAAATTTAAGCTGTGTGCAAGAAAGTTTCTCTATATTAGCTAAATAAAAAACAATATTCTTTATGATATAAAATCCTCTAAAATGGGATAGATTTAAATCATTTATATTGCTATAAACAAATTTTGAACATCCTAAAAACAGCATCTTCAATAGAAAAATGAGTAGAGAAAATTGGACTGACGAGAAATTATTATTTAAGCTTATAAATAATAAGTCAGATAAATCTCGTTGGGATAATATTAGTGTTTTAAGAAAACGCCCTAGTGAAGAATTATTCACAAAGTGTGTAGAGCTAACAAAATCAGAAGATCCGAAAATTAGAAGTATTGGAATTGAAATTTTAGCTCAATTAGGTTTATCTCCAAGGCCTTTTTCTAAGCAAACTTTAAAACTCTATTTTGACTTATTAAATATTGAAAATTCTCCTCAAGTTTTAATGTCATTGTTGTATTCAATTGGGCACAATAACGATAAACTCACTAAAGTTCAAATTGAAAAACTTTGTTCGTTTATTTACAACGACAATAAACTTGTAAAAGAAGGTCTGGTTTTTTCTTTACTTGGAATTGATAATTTAAAAGCAATCGAAACTTTAATAAAACTCTCGACGGATAAAATAAGTAACATAAGAAATTGGGCAACATTTGGAATTGGAACTCAAATAGAAGTAGACAATGAAAACATTAGAGAGGCTTTGTGGAACAGGGTTAACGATAAATATCAAGAAACAAAACTTGAAGCGATTGTTGGTTTAGCAAAACGAAAAGACAATCGAGTAATTGAAATAATAAAACGTGAAATTCTAGATGGTGAATATGGAACTTTACTTTTTGAAGCCATTATTGAAACAGAAGACAAGATTTTTTTACCATTACTGCAGCAAAATTTAAAATTAATAAAAGACGATATTAGTATAAATTCTGAATGGATAAAAGATTTGGAAAAATGTATTAGTGAATTAAGTAAATTGGCAAGTTAAAAAAGAATGATCATATAATATTCTTTTGACGAGATTGGGGTTTTAGGTTGAATTTGAAGATAATTTTATACTTATGAAATACATAATAACTATTTTATTCTTTATAATATTTAATAATTTAGAAGCACAATCTTCGGAATTGATAAACATCGAAAAATACTTAACTAAAGATTGGAAAGAATCTTTTAAGAATTTTGAAATTAAAGATTTTATTAAAGTTGATAGTATTGCTGAATTTCAAAACTTTGAAAAACAAAACTTTAAGCAATTAGAAAAATTTGTATCGCTTTACAATCCAATTTTAACTTACAATGATCAAAAAGATAAGTTCGTAGATATTTATAGTTATCAACTTAATCTGGAAAAGAAAAACGGAAAATATTATGCTTTAATAGACGTTGGACAAGCAATATATTTATGTGATATGAAAACGAAATATTGGCAGAGAATTTTTTTCGGCGAGTATACACACGTAATTGACGATGTAATTTGGATTGATGAAAATAAATTTATCCTTATTGGAACTGAAAAAGACGAAAGCGACAAAAGCTCTCCTATTATCTATCTAGGAAACATAAAAAATAAGAACTTTGAAATTTTCATCAATAAAAATAAAAAATGTTTTCAAATTAATACGACTTATAAGTCTAAAAAGTTAAATGCAATAACTATTGAAAATTAAAATACTGATGAAAAGAAAAACAACAGAATCATTAAAAATTTATTCATTAATTGTTTTATCAATTTTTCTTGTTGTTAGCTGCAAAAATAGAAATGAAAAAAGTATTAAAAATGAATGGTTAATTGGAAAATGGATCGTTACTAATTCTGATTTTCTTCCGTTTGAACATATTTCATTTTGCGAAAATCTAAATATAAATTCAATTTTTGAATTTTCAGAGGATGGAATTTTGAAAGTGTATAATTCAAATAAAGAAAAGAAAAATTGCAACGATGCTCAAAGCTATCATGTTGAAGATAATAAAATTGTGATTTTAGAATACGATATGCTTTTTGAATATGAAATAATATCAAAATCACAAAAAGAATTAATATTGAGAGTTAAACATTTTCCAAGCAGTATGTATAACAACAATATTAAATTTTCAGAAAAAGATTTTAATAATGTTAGAAAAAATGGATTTAAAATATATTTATCAAAAGTGAATTAAAAACCTTTGAAGAAAATTATAGTGAGTATTGGAGTGGTTGGAGATTTTTTCTTTTGCCTTAAAAAAAAATTCGAAGATTTGTTTGATTAGATTTACATTTTAGACTGAATTTGAAGGTGGTTTTGTATTTGGGAAATTTGTGTGTAATGAATAAAATTTACATATTTAATCTGTAAACTATACAAAATCAATATTTTATTCGATATTAAAAACAAAAATAAAAATGAAAACAAGATTATTAATAATACTATTGACTTTTAGTTTAAATACCTGTGTTTTTGGACAAACTGATTATTTTTTAGGAAAAAGAACATATTGTGAAATGCCATCAGATAGTGAGACTAAAAAACTATTTGACTTGGGTATGGATTGTATTAAACAAAATCTTTATATCGGAGCAGCGAATATAATTTTCCAAGATATAATAAAAAAGGATAAAAGTTTTTGTGACGCATATTTTCTTGCAGGTTATACATTTCGTTTGAGCAATATGAATAAAGAAGCTGTAATTATGTACTACATTGCAGATAGTTTATCCCAAAATAAATCAATTGAATTTAAACAAAATTTAGCAACTACAAGTATACTAGTTGGTAAAATAGATTTATCAAGAAAAAAATTTAAAGAAATTACAACATTTTTTCCTGAAAATCCTGAAGGATATTATGGAATTGCACTTACAAGTACTATTATTGGTGATTTTGATTATGGATTAGAAAATATCAATATTGCAGAAAATAAATTTAAAGAAGAAAAT
Organism: Flavobacterium sp. MC2016-06; assembly: GCF_009711165.2. Taxonomy (GTDB): domain Bacteria; phylum Bacteroidota; class Bacteroidia; order Flavobacteriales; family Flavobacteriaceae; genus Flavobacterium. Next base: position 230,391 of record NZ_WMID02000003.1, read on the forward strand.
AAAGATACTCAGTTTTTGAAAGCTATTTTACTTACATTGAATAAAAAACATAAAGAGGCAATCGAGTACTATGAAAAAGTGCAGTCAAAATTTTCAAAAGATGATAATTTTAATGGTAATTATGCATTAAGTCTTTATGAAGTTGGAATTGCAACAAATGATGACAAAATGCAAAAGAAAGCAACAAAACATTATGAGAAAGTAAAAGACAAAAGCGGATTGACAGAATATATAAAATCTAAATTTGAAAAAACATAAACATCAGTTAACAGCTGTTTGACAAGATTAGGCTTTTAGACAAATAAACAGAACGTAACCAGCAAATTTTGAAAAAAATGAGTACTATCAAAAAAAATCTCGTTATTTTTTTTCTCATTGGAGTAGTTATTCCATATTCTTTCGGGCAAGGCAAGTCTGTCGATCGAGACAATCATAAAACTATTTCTAAAAAAGAATTTGACAGGTTAGTAGATTCTTCAATTGAGTTGCTTAAAACAAAAAAACTTAATTTAATTAATGATTCTCAACACATACAAATCATGATGTGTTTGAATACTATTGCTGTTTCAGGAAACAAATTTCTGGCAAGCAGGTGTCAAAAATTAACAGCTTTAGAAAAAAGTACAAATTACGGAACTCGTTTGGGAAAGGAAATTTATAAAGACTGGGTTCCTAATAGAGGAATGGGGTTTTATTTTCCAAAAATCAGAATGGAATTATACGGAACTCCTGCAATATATGCTTGGTATAGTGTTAAAGAATAAACTGCTGCTATTATCCACATGGCTAGATTAAGGTTTTAAGCTTGCTTAAAAGATTCTCTTATGTTAGATTTTGAGAAAAGTTTAACCAAAAAAAACATTTCCCATTTTTAAAATATGCGATAAATCACTCAAAACTCTTAAATCTTCAAGTAAAAAAAAATATATTATCTACAAAGATATTTTTGTAAACATCTAATTTTTAAGTAATTAAGTCGATTGTGACTTGTTGATAGTTTGAAATGGTTAGTTAGATCGGTTTTTGCATCTTTTGGTTTTTAACATAAAAAATGTTTAATATTGCTTTTTTGATTCTCAACTCCTTTAATTAATGTCTGGTTATAGCAAATATGCTGATGATATTTTATTGAATCTTCTCAAGGAAGATGATCAATTGGCGTTTACAGAAATTTTTGAGAGATATTCTAAAATACTGATCAATCATGCCTACAAAATGCTTGGTAGCAGAGATGAAGCAAACGATGTTGTCCAGGAAGTTTTTTTATCAATCTGGAACAAACGCTACGAACTCACGGTTACCGGATCTCTTTCGTCTTACTTATACAAAGCAACAAAAAACAGAATCCTAAATCATATCGCCCACGAAAAAGTGGTTTCGCGTTATGCTGATTCCATTTCAAATTTTATCGAAAATGTTTATGTTTTAGCAGATTCTAAAATTCGAGAAGAAGAATTAGAAGCAATTATTGCCAAAGAAATTGCTTTACTTCCAGAAAAAATGCGCGAAGTTTTTCTTTTAAGAAAAGTAGAAGAACTGTCATACGAAGAAATCGCACTTCAATTAAATATTACAGATAAAACAGCCAAACAGCAAGTATATAATTCGCTAAAAATATTACGAGAAAAACTAAAGTCTTTACTGCATGTTTTTATCTGGTAAATTATAATAATGCTTTTTGTTAATTTTCGTACTAAAATCTACTCATAACATCCTCATTGATAAACAATAAATAACATTGTTTCGGATTTGTTAATGATATAATAATATTTTTTTAATTTTTTTTCGTTTTTGTCTATGACGAAAACCATTTATAACTGTCTTACTTAAAACAGGACAAAATTTCGTGTTGTAATTATGAATGAATCTGAAATCTTAGCGTTGCTGCAAAAATACCAAGAAGGTACTTTATCTCTAGAAGATAAGGACAAACTAGATGCGTGGTATTTGTACAAAGCTTCTAATAGCAATTTACAGCTCAACGAGTATGAACTGGAAGATAGTTACGAATTGCTAAAGTCAAAATTGCCTTTACAGGAAGAAGAAAAAGTTAGAAGTCTTTGGCCTCGTATTGCAGCGGCAGCTTCAATTGCTTTGTTATTAGGTGCAGGAATATTTTATTTTAATAAACCAGCAAAACAACAGGTTATTCAGGTTGCTGTAAAACAACAGGAAATTGCTCCCGGAGGAAATAGAGGAATTTTAACGCTCTCGAACGGAAAACAAATTATTCTGGCAGATATTTCAGCTACAGATACAATTGCCAAAGAAGGTAAAAAAGAAGAAGTTACGATTCAGATTGGTGCAAATGGCGTTATTACGTATATCGTAAATCCAGATGCCGATGCTCCAAAAGAGGATGCTAATTCATTCAATACGCTTTCGACACCAACGGGCGGGCAATACAATATTGTTTTGGCAGATGGAACCAAAGTTTATTTAAATGCAGTTTCGTCTATAAAATATCCAACTCAGTTTAATGGCGATCAACGTGTCGTAGAGTTAGATGGAGAAGCGTATTTTGAAGTAGCCAAAAATAAAAATAAACCCTTTATAGTAAAATCAGGCGATCAAGATATTGAAGTTCTTGGAACTCATTTTAACGTTCACGCTTATGATAATGAATCGGTTGTAAAAACTACTTTATTAGAAGGAAGTGTAGCGGTTACGTATAAAAATCAAAAAGCAATTTTAAAACCCGGACAGCAATCTAATGTATCGAATAGCTTTGATAAAATTAAAATTAGAGAAGTTGATACAGAAGCTGCGATTGCTTGGAAAAATGGACGTTTTAAATTTGATAATGCCGACTTAAAAACGGTAATGAGACAATTGGAACGCTGGTACGGAATAAAAGTTGAATATCGCGGCGATGTTTCGGATGTTAGATTTAACGGAGGTACGTTTATGAATAAAAATTTGTCTGAAGTATTAAAGGTACTTGAGCTTAGTAATATAAAATTTAAGGTTGAAGGAAAAACGATTATTGTCTATCCCTGATTTTAAATTTACCCGATTATATTGATCCTATAAACTAAAAAACCAGAAGCAGTTGCGATGCCTCTGGTTGTTAAAAAGTCTATAGCCAATATAAGTTGTTCACCATTGTTTAACTATAACCAAATGTAAATGTATGAAATTTAATTTACAACCAAAAAAACCTTACAAAAAACTCGGAAAAAAGATTTCGGGATTTAATTTCTCTAGTAATTTATGGGTATTTAGTGTGCTGTTTATGCTGTTTTGCAGTTATACAAGTCAAGCACAAAATATTACCATTAATTTTAAAGATGTGCCACTAGAAAAAGCTTTGAAAGAAGTGGCAAAACAAGCCAATTACGAAGTTTTTTATACGCAGAAACTGCTGAAAGATTCAAAACCCGTAACCATTAATGTGAAGAATTCAACTTTAAAAGAAACGCTGAATTTAATTTTTAATGATCAAAATTTAAAGTACACCATTACTAACCAAACAATTGTAGTAACGGCTGCAAAGGAGGAGAACTTGGGAAACGGATTAATCGACATCAAGGGAAAAGTATTAAACAATAAAAATCAGCCCTTTCCTGGAGTAAGTGTCTATATTGCGGGCACAAACAGACATAGCGTAACCGATTTTGACGGAAGCTTTTCTTTTGAAAAAGTAGCATCAGATGCCATTATCGAATGTTCGGGATTGACTATTGAAAAAAAATCTTTCAGTATTGGCGGACGTACTCAATTAACGCTTATCGTTGAAGATAAAGTCTCTATAATGGGAGAAATTGTTGTAACAGGTTACCAGACTGTTGCAAGAAGCCATTCTACAGGAGCCATTGTTAAGATTGATGAAAAGACCTTAAATGAAAATGTTAATACTAATTTATTGAGTGCATTAGAAGGCCGTGTGGCTGGTTTAATGTTTCAAAAAAATGTTACTGGATCTGCAGCAGATAAGCCAATATTACGCGGTATGGGTACGTTTTCTAGTACAGTTGGCTACAGTCCGCTTATCGTAATTGACGGTTTGCCAACAGAATTGACGCTGGATCAGATTAACCCTTATGATATTGAAAGTGTAAACGTGCTTAAAGATGCAGCAGCAGCTTCTATTTATGGTTCAAGAGCAGCAAACGGTATTATTGTTTTAATGACTAAAAAAGGAAGCGGTAGTTTAAAAGTAAGTTTCAATTCTGATTTGTTTATTTCTACAAAGCCAAATCTACGAGATATGAACTTTGCTTCTACTAGTGATATGATAGATTTGGAACAAGCTGTATACAATAGAGAGCGAGCAAGATATGCTGATACTGCTACTATGTTTAGCAGTTATGGAGATATTGGAAGCAGCAGTATGAAATATTACAGCCCTCTTTATCAGCTTAACAGAAATTTGGAAGAAGGAAAAATTGACAATACAACATACGACACTACTATTGCGCAATGGAGAAAGAACGACTACAATAAAGATTATCGCGATAATGTATGGCAAAATGAATTAAGACAGCGTTATAATGTTTCGTTTTCGGGTAGTACCAGCAAACAAAATACGTATGTTTCATTTAATTACGACCAGTCAAAAAATCGTATTGTAAACAACGACAGCCGCGCATTTAATCTTTACGCAAAAACTAGTTTTCAGGTAAACAGCTGGTTAAATGCTACAATTGGATTAAATGGAACTTATAATAACGCAGATGTTACCGATAGTGATTTTGGTAATTATGATATCCAAAAAAGATACGAGCGTATTACCGATGATAATGGAAATCGTGTACAATCAGCATTTGTAGGTATTAGTGATGGTTTTACAGGCAGTGGCGTTATTAATCCAGCAGTAGCAGAAAAATTAGCAGCTTTAAGTGGTTTTAAACCCGTAACTTTTAATGTTTTAGATGCACTTCAGGAAGGGATTACACACCAGAACTCATTAAATTTAAGAGCTTTTGGAAACATACGTGCCAAGATCTGGAATGGTTTAAGTGCCAGCACACAATTTCAATACGAAACAACTAGAAATGACAACGATCAATACTATGACGTTAACTCGTATAAAATGCGTTATGCTATTAATGCTTTAACTGGATATGTTCCTGCTACTAATACCTATACCTATATAGATGGTTTCTCTACAGGAGGTAGATACAAACAATCTAGCAGTAAGGTAAGCGACTATACTTTAAGAAATCAATTGGATTATAATCATGATTTTGACGGAGGTAAACATTCTATTAATGCTTTGGCAGGTTTTGAAATGCGCGAAACGTATCTTCCAAGAAATATCGAACAGTTAAGATACGGCTATGATCCAGTTACACTTACATCAGCTGTACTTAACAACCTTGCGCTTAGCCAGACTGGAGTTGCGAGTTATATCTCTGGAAGTAACCGAACTTTAGCAGCTGGATCAAAAACACAGACAGAAATTTTACATCGTTATTTTTCGATGTTTAGTACCTTAGGTTATACCTTTTTATCTAAATATAACGTAACGGGAAGTTATAGAGTAGATAGAGCAGATTTGTTTGGAGTAGATCCTAAGTATAAAAACCGTCCTTTGTGGTCTGTAGGTTTAGGATGGAATGTAAGCGACGAAAACTTTATGAAAGACATAGACTGGGTAAGTGCGCTTAAAGTTAGAGCAACTTATGGTATAAATGGAAATATAGACCAGAATACATCACCATACATAACGGCTACAAGAAAAAACGATAACTTATATACCTCTCTACAATACATAAATATTACGGCACAGCCAAATCCTATGTTAAGATGGGAAAAAACACAGACTACTAATTTTGGTATCGATTACAGCTTGTTTAGAAGCTTGTTAAGAGGTAGTATTGATGTTTATAATAAATACAGCAGCGATTTATTAGCTACAACCGATTTAGACCCTACAGTTGGTGCAACGAGCAGAAAAATTAATGCAGGTGCATTGTTAAACAGAGGAGTAGAATTTACTGTTGGTTCTGACTGGTACAATCATGGAAATTTCCGTATTGGTTCTAATGTAGTTTTTGGATTCAACAGAACTTCTGTTGAAGAAGTTACCAGAGCACAATCGCTTGCTTCGGTTTATGTGAGTTCACCTATAGATTACTTTTTAGAAGGTCAGGGATATAATAGTTTGTATGCTTACAAATATGGAGGAACTGTTAACGGATATCCTTATGTTTTAGATGAAAATGGAAATCCGTCGATCACTTTTGATGCAAATGGAAAACCTATATCAACCAGTGTAAAAACTATTACAAATCCTGATGCTTTAGTAAACATGGGAAGTTTAACACCAACTTATACAGGTTCGTTATCACAACGATTTTCTTATGAAGGATTTGACTTAAATTTCTTGTTTGTTTTCTCAGGAGGAAATGTAATGCGTAAAGAAGTACTTGATATGAGTTCTGATGCAGTAAATCTTAGTAGTATTTCAGATCGTTACACCGATACCAATCAAAATGGGAATACACGTTTATATGTAGACTTAGACGAAAGCGTTAGAAATTATGCAGGAACAATCAGCAGTCAATGGAGAAATTCGGACGTAAATGTTGTAAAAGGAGATTACATCAAGCTTAGAAACGTTTCATTGGGCTATAATTTACCAAAAACATTTTCCAATAAGATTAAAATGGCATCGGCTAAATTTACTTTTCAAGTAAATAACCTTTGGTATTGGAGTGCTGCTGGAAATCATATTGATCCAGAAGTTTATTCGGCTAATTCTGGTACTCGTAATTTACCATTGCCTAAAACGTACTTATTTGGTTTAAATCTAACTCTTTAAAAAAAATGAAACATATATATATAACACTGCTGGCGCTGTTGATGTTTACTGCATCATCTTGCGAAAATTACACCGATATTACACCTAAAGGAGCTTTAGTTATCGAAACAGCCGATCAATTTCATCAAATGGTATCGCTGCCAAACAGAGCTTATCCAATTAATAACTTTCAGTATTTGGTAGACGATCAATGGATGAAAGAAGCAAACGTGATTGGAAAAACGCCAAACATCGATATTATTAATTTTACTTTTGATGAAACTACAGATAGAGTTGCTTTAATGACAGGTTCGAGCTTTTACAATCAAGCTTACGCTTATATTAACAGATGGAATACTATTATTTCATTAGTTGATGATAGTAAAGGAGATGAAGCAACAAAACTATTAGCAAAAGCAGAAGCTAAAATTTACAGAGCATACGATCACTTTTTGTTAGTAAACACGTATGCAAAAGCGTATGATCCAGCAACTGCAGCTACCGATGGAGGTATTTGTATCATGGATAAATTTGATTTAGAAGCAGAGCCGTCAAAATCTACTGTAGCTCAGGTTTACGACTTTATTCAAAAAGACATAGAAGATGCATTACCGTATCTTCAAGAAAAACCACTTGATGTTTATCATCCGTCACTAGCATTTGCTTATGCATTTAAAGCCAAAGTTCATTTGTTTAAACGTGAAATTGCAAGCGCAGAAGCAGCATCACAAAAGTCACTAACCTATAACAAACAAATATTTGATATGGTAGCGTATAATACGCAGGGAGGACCAACTGTACTTGCTGTACCAGCCGCAAATAATGTAGAAATATTAAGCTATATGTACATGACAGGTTATAACGAAATGACTTTTGGTTACAGCTATATTATAAGCCCAGAATTGAGAACTTTATTTGGAACAAATGATGCACGTTTTAATTTATTCTTTAATACTACAAGCACAACAAATCTAGATCAAGGTTCAAATACAGCATATTGGGGAATCGCCTATACCAAGTATTTTTATTCTACAGTTGGAATGAAAACAACAGAAGTGTATTTGATGCTTGCCGAATGTTATGCGAGAGAAGATAAATATACGGAGGCAGTTGACATTTTAAATCAATTAAGAGCAAAACGTATTTTATCGGGTACCGTAAATTTAGCAGTTCCAGCGACGAGAAAAGAAACGATGGCACTTGTTATCAACGAACGCAGAAGAGAATTACTTTTTGGTTTTAATCGCTTTTTTGATCTTAAGAGATTAAACAATGAAGCTGATTATGCAAAGACTGTTACAAGATTATTTCCACTTGTAAATAAAACGGTTGCACAAAAAACGTATACTTTACAACCAGATTCAAGATTATACATTGTACCGTTTCCTTTAACAGCTTTGACAAAAAATCCAAAACTTACTTTAAATACAAACGAAACAGTTCCGTTTTAATTCTGATGAAGAAATTATTTATATTACTAACCATGCTGACTGTTTTGCAGCAGCATGGTTTTGCTCAAACTCAAGAAAAAAAAGCAGATAGTACTAATGCCCAGCCAAAAGGTGGTTTACAACCTTATGAAAAGGTAATTAAAGAAAATGCTAAAACCAAATCAGGTCTTTTTACGGTTAGTCAGGTCGATACTAAATATTACTTTCAAATTCCAGACAGTTTATTTAATCGATATATGATTGTAGTAACCCGATATCTTTCTACTCCTGAAGGTTTGGGAAGTTTTGGTGGTGAAAAAGCCAACGAGCAGACTATTTATTTTGAGAAAGGAGCTAACAATACCGTTTTTTTAAGATCATTACAATACAAGCAAGATGTACGTAATGCAGATTCAATGCTAGCAAAAGCATTAGCAAGCAGTAACGAAAATCCTATTGTGGCGGCTTTTCCCATAAAAACAATCAATCCAGCAACGGGAAATGTTGTTATTGAAGTAACAGATGTTTTCAAGAAAGAAAATCCGATGTTCTCTATTGCAAATCAGGAGAAAACAGAAAGAAAACTAACTTCTCTTGCAGATGATAAATCTTTTATAGAAACAATAGATACTTATCCAATTAACGTTGAGGTAAAAACAACAAAAACGTACACAAACGCTACAGCAAGCAGCGGAACGGTAACACTGCGGTTGAATACCTCAATTGTACTGCTGCCAAAAACACCAATGCGCAAACGTTTTGCAGATGAAAGAGTTGGTTTTTTTGCTAATAAATATGTTTTATTTGATGATGATGAACAACGTGCGCAAGCGAAGTACATTATTCAACGTTATCGTCTAGAACCTAAAGACAAAGACATCAAGAAATATGAAAGCGGACAATTGGTTGAACCCAAAAAACAAATCGTTTACTACATTGATCCAGCTACGCCAAAAAAATGGAGACCTTATTTAATTGCAGGAATCAACGATTGGCAGAAAGCTTTTGAAGCAGCGGGTTTTAAAAATGCGATTGTTGGTAAAGAATGGCCGGAAAATGATCCAACGATGAGTTTAGAAGATGCTAGATATTCTGTAGTACGATATTATGCTTCTGAAACGCCAAATGCTTACGGACCGCGAGTGAGCGACCCAAGAAGCGGCGAAATCATAGAAAGTCATGTTGGATGGTATCATAATGTGATGAAATTAGTACAAAGATGGTACATGATTCAAGCGGGACCTTTAGATCCTAGAGCTAGAAAAATGCATCTGGATGATGAATTAATGGGACAGTTAATACGTTTTGTTTCTTCTCATGAAATCGGACATACTATTGGTTTACGTCACAATATGGGAGCCAGCAGTGCAACTCCGGTAGAAAAACTAAGAGATAAAAAATGGGTTGAAGCAAACGGACATACCGTTTCTATAATGGATTATGCACGTTTTAATTATGTGGCACAGCCAGAAGACAATATTAGTCCAGAAGGTATTTATCCGCGTATCGGAATGTACGACAAATGGGCTCTTAAGTGGGGTTACAGCTATTTTCCAAAAGCAAAAGATGAATTTGAAGAAGAAAAAATACTAAGTAAACTGACTACTGATAGCTTGTCTGTTAATCCTAAATTGTGGTTTGGAGGCGAAGGAAAAGAAGAAGATCCACGCAGCCAGACAGAAGATCTTGGTGACGATGCAGTTCTTGCCAGCGATTATGGTATTAAAAATTTAAAGCGCGTAGTGCCAAACCTTATTACTTGGACGTATCAGCCTGACGATGCTTACGATAATTTAGCAGATATGCACAAAGCAGTTGTAAAACAATATGGTTTGTATTTATATCATGTATTAAAATATATTGGTAATAACTATGTAACTAAAAGAACAGTTGATGAAAAAGGTTTAGTATACCAGCCAGTTCCTAAAGCAAAAGTAAAAGCAGCTATTGGTTATGTAGGAAGACAATTGTTTGTGGCTCCTCTTTGGATGTATCCGAAGGAAATTGATCAGCTTATTTCTTTAAAAACAGAAGATCAAATATCAGATCAGCAGAATCAAGTATTAAATATGCTTTTAAGTTCTGGAATGCTTTACAACATCAGCCTAAAAGCAATGCAGTTTGAAGGTGCTTATACAGTACCAGAATTTTTAAACGATTTACAGCAAACAGTATGGGTGAAATTTAGCGGTGACGAAAAATTAGATTTTTATAGAAGAGGTTTAGAGCGCAGTTATATTGATAAATTAAACATGCTTTTATTACCTAAAGAAGTAGAACCAGGTAAAGCTTTAACTGCAGCACAGCGCAGTGATATAAGATTGTATGGCAAACAGCATATTTTAAAATTAAGAACTGATATTACAAAACTGATGAGCACAGAAACAGGACTTAATAAAGAACATTATGAAAGTCTTTTGACAGAAATAGACAAAATCATCAATAAAATAGATAAGACTTCGATATGAAAAAAGTATTAGTTATCGCATTAATCTGCCTAAGCACTTTGGCGCATGCACAGTTAACATCAAAAGAAGAAGTTACTCCAGAATTAGTAGAAAAACGCGAAGCACAAAAAAAGGAAATCACAAAGAATTATTTGGCTTTAAAAGACAATTTGATCCTTTCTGATAGTTTGGCAGTTGTTACCAATGCAAAAGCATTAGAGAATTCACTAAAGAATTTCAGATTTAAAAAGTTAAGTCTTGAACAAATGAACGAGGCAACGACAAAAAGAAAAGAAATTATAGCGTTAACAGCTGAAATTACGGCAACTAAAAACATCAATAAACAGCGTAAGATTTTTGAAACGCTTTCTATTAAGTTTTGGGATTTGGCTGGAAAATTTAAAGCAGCAGATGCGACATTACATTTACAAATGTGCCCCATGACCAGTGCGGTTTGGGTAAGTGACAGCAAGGAAATCAAGAATCCTTACTATCCAAAAAATATGCTGACTTGCGGTTTAGTAAAAGCAAGTCTATAAAGATTGAATTAGTTTAGTTTGATAAATACGGTGTTCTGAAAAGGAGCCGTATTTGTCTTTTACACTAATTTGCGTATTTAGTCTAAAGAATTTTCAGAAAGGAATTTCATAAACGGAACTTTATATTGCTCTGAAACCGTGATACGCTGTTTGTTAATTACAATCTGGCTTCGTTCTATAACTTCAACATTTTTTAAAGAAACAATAAACGAACGGTGCACGCGCATAAATTTGTCTGCGGGTAATTCTTCTTCCATCGTTTTTAAACTCATCAAAGTAAGAATCGGCTGAGGTTCGTTTTTAATCCAGATTTTAATATAATCCTTTAGACCTTCAAAATATAAAACCGAATCGAGCTGTATTTTGAGCTGTTTGTATCCAGATTTTACATAGATAAACTCCATTTGATCCGTCTTTTCTTTTTTAGCTTTTTTAGTCATTGTAAACCAATCTCTGGCTTTATTGACCGCAGTAAAAAATTCGGTATAATCAAACGGTTTTAGTAAATAATCTATCGCTTCGGCTTTTAAACCTTCCAATGCATATTGATCAAAAGCAGTGGTAAAAATAATTCGAGTCGATTTCGGAATTAGTTTTGCCAGTTCTAAACCCGTTAAATCAGGCATCTGAATGTCTAGAAAAATCAAATCAACACGCTCTTCATTCAAAAAATCCAAAGCCTCAATAGCATTGTTGCATTTTTTTAGAAGCTGCAAAAAAGGAGTTTTATTCACATAATTTTCAACCAAGTTCAAAGCCATTGGTTCGTCATCTACAATTAAACACGTTATTTTATCAGACATGATGATTGGTTTTTAAATTTCTAAAATCAGATTTACGATAAAAAAATGATCTTCTACAACAGTCGTAAACTCATATTTTCCAGGATATAATAATTCCAGTCTTTTCTTCATATTTTGCAAACCGATGCCAGAACCGCTTTTGTCGCTGTCTGTTTTAGGAAAATTATGATTTTTTATGTTGAATGAAATGCGGTTTTCATCCACATTCATTTTAAAAATAATTTCGGTTTCCTGACTTGTAGAAACGCCGTGTTTGAAAGCATTTTCTATTAATGAAATAAACAAAAGAGGCGCAACTTGAAGATCGGTTTTTAAAACAGGAAAATCATATTCAATTTTAGTATTTTCTGTAAATCGCAGTTTCATCAACTCAATATAATTCGTAATAAATTGAATTTCATTAGATAAACTCACCTTTTCATCATTGGTTTGATACAATAAATAACGCATCAATTTGCTTAAACTATGAATGGTTTGTTTGGCCTGTTCCGGCGAAATATCGACCAAAGAATAAATGTTATTTAAAGAATTAAAAAAGAAATGAGGCTGTAATTGATACTTTAAATGCTGCAGCTCCGATTCTAATTTAATCGTAACCGCTTCTTTGCGTTCAACCTCAGTTTTAATCCATCGTTCTGTAGTTTTTACGGCAATTGAAAAAACTACAGGAACGGTGAATAAGATGATATCAATATAAATAAATAAACTTCTTGAAGGTCTAAACGGATCTTCTTTCCCATTATGCGGCACCATGTGGTTTTGGAAAAAAAAGTCTTTAAAAGATTGATTTGCCCAAATAAAAAGGGAAATCAATACGGCATTAATCAAAACATACCAAATGATTTTTTTGGAAAACAGGAAACGCTCAATAAGTACAAAATAGTTGCTGTAAAAAATAACAGCGTACAAAAATAAAGGAATCCAAGAAAAAAAGATTACGGTTTGTATCGCTTGATTCTGTCCAGAAGACAATAAATAAGGCAGCATAAACAATACCAACCAAACCATTAAATGCAAAATTCCGATCAGTACTTTATTCTTTATAAAATTCATTTCTGTTTTGTTTTATTCATAACGCAATGCGGTAATTGGATCTAAAGACGACGCTTTTTTTGCAGGATACCATCCAAAAAAGATTCCTGTTACGGCACATACTAAAAACGAAATAACAATAGAATAACTTGTTACCGCTGTAGGCCAATGCAGTACTTTTTCGATAAAAAGAGTTGCTCCTAATCCCAAAGATACACCAATTATTCCGCCAGTAATACTAATCATAATGGCTTCAATTAGAAATTGCATTAAAATATCAGAATCTTTTCCGCCAACGGCCAAACGAAGTCCAATTTCTCTCGTTCTTTCTTTTACCGAAACATACATGATATTCATAATACCAATGCCGCCTACTAATAAAGAAATACTCGCAATTGCCACTAATAATATCGTAAGCATTTGGCTGGTAGAACTAAAAGTTGCAATCATTTCTTCCATCGAAAAAACATTAAAATCATCTTCTTTATCGCCTGTAATTTTATGACGTTCTCTTAAAATCTGGCTCACTTCATCAACTGCCTGCTGTGATTTTTCTTCACTTATAGAAGAAGCAATAACAGAACCTAAATAATCTTGAGCGAGAATACGTTTTTGTACCGTTGTGTAAGGCGATAAAATAACATCGTCTTGATCTTGTCCAAAAGTACTTTCTCCTTTTTTCTCTAATACACCAATTACTTTAAACGGAATACTGTTAAAACGAATCATTTTACCAATCGGATCTTCATTCGGAAACAAATTAGTAACGACAGTCTGCCCAATTACGGCAACTTTTGCAGCCGTTTTAATCTCTTGATCGGTAAAAATGCTGCCACTTTTTACTTCCCAGACTTTGATTTTTAAATATTCTGGTGTTACACCATAAATAGAAGTCGGCCAGTTGTGCGCACCGTAAATAGATTGTCCGCTTCCGTTTACCAAAGGAGAAACTGCCGAAAGCATTTTAGTCTGCGATTTTAAAGCTTGATAATCTCCCAAAGTCAAAGTCTGCATTGCAGTTGGGTCCATACGAACGCCGCCGCGCATGTCTGCTCCGGGACGAATCGTAATCATATTAGAACCCATACTCGAAATTTTAGTTTTAATACTTTCTTTGGAGCCTTCTCCAATGGCAAGCATTGCAATTACAGAAGCTACACCAATAATAATTCCGAGCATCGTAAGCAAGGTTCGAACCTTATTTAGAATAATGGCTCTCCAAGCGATCTTAAATAAATTTAGAATTCTCATAATTATTCTTCTTCTTTTCCCAGCGCCGCCAAAGCATTAGCAGCAGAGAGAATATTAGTATTAGGACTATCTTTTATAATATGTCCGTCTTTAAGGATTATAGTACGACTGCTAAAAGTGGCAATGTCAGGTTCGTGCGTTACAAAAACAATCGTTTTTCCTTGTTTGTTCAGCTCTTGAAACAAAGCCATAATTTCATAAGAAGTTCTAGTATCTAGATTTCCTGTAGCTTCATCGGCCAAAATAACCACGGGATTATTGACTAACGATCTAGCAATTGCAACACGCTGCTGCTGACCGCCAGAAAGCTGTGCCGGCGTATGATGCAGTCTATTACTAAGATTTACTTTTTCAAGAGATTCTAATGCAAGTGCTTCCATTTCATCAGCGTCGTATTTAGTATTGTACATCAAAGGCAGTTTTACATTTTCGATTGCCGATGTTTTGGGCAGTAAATTATAAGATTGAAAAATAAAACCTATTTTTTCATTTCTAATTTTAGCCAAATCTTTTTTAGATTGTTGTTTTACCGCTACGTTATCAATATCATAAACTCCCGAAGTGGGCTGGTCTAAACATCCTAAAATATTTAATAAGCTGCTTTTTCCAGAACCGCTGGAACCCATTATGGTTACAAATTCTCCTTCTTCTATCGTAAATGAAACTCCTTTTAAAGCATGAATGGTTTCTTCTCCCATTACAAAAGAGCGCTTTAAATCTTCTATTTTTATAATCGTTTTAGCCATTTTTATTTCTTTTTTCCTGGAGGTTTTGGCATAAAAGGACTATCATTATTTCCTGCTTCTGCCACAACTTCGTCTTTAGTTGCTTGTTTAAGACCGTATACTAATTCATCGCCTTCGTTTAAACCGCTTAAAACCGCCACATTAATTCCGTCACTTGTACCTAAAATAATTGTTTTTGGACTAATGTTTTTTCCGTTAAGCACCCAAACCTGAGCTTCGTTTTTAGTTTTATTTTCTTGTAATGGAACAGCTTTAAGATTATTCTGTTTTTGATACGTCGCTAAAGCTTTAGCATCTGGCTCAAAATTGGCCGCTTTAGCTTCTATAGTCAGCACATTTTTTAGTTCTAAAGTATAGATCGAAATTGTCGCTGTAAGTCCGGGTTTTAATTTTAAATCAGGATTATCCGCTTTAATAACTACCGTATACGTTACCACATTTGAAGTTGTTGTTGCGTTAAGTCTTACCTGCGTAATCACACCTTGAAATTCTTCACCTTGATACGCATCTACTGTAAAAGTTACGCGTTGTCCTTCCTTAACCTGTCCAATATCCGCTTCATCAACATTAGCTTCAACCTGCATTTCTGTCAAATCTTTTGCAATAGTAAATAGAGTAGGAGTGCTGTAACTTGCTGCTACTGTTTGTCCTTCATCTACAGCTTTAGACAATATAACACCGTCTATTGGCGAATAAATAGTCGCATAACTTAAATTGGTTTGTGCTTTTTGCAAATCAGACAAACGCTGTACAACAGTACTTTTGGCATTATTTAAATTGTAAAGAGCTTCATCATAATCAGATCGGCTGATTACTTTGCTGTCAAACAACGTTTTTTGTCTGTCAAAAATGCGCTGTAAATAGTTTTTCTCATTCAAAGCACTTTCATACAAAGCTTTTGCCTGAACTAAAGCGGCTTGCAGATTGGTTTTGTCTAATTCAGCAATAAGCTGTCCTTTTTTAACCACCGTATTATAATCTACATATATTTTTTCTACAACTCCAGAAACCTGAGTTCCTACTTCTACTTCTTTTACAGGTTGTATCGTTCCAGTCGCCGTTACCGTAGTTTTAATGTCTGCAATTTTAGCTTTAAGGGATTCCGCTTTTACAGGAACTTCATTAGTTCCTGACGAAAAAGAGCAGTAAATCGCTATTACTATAAAAGCTAAACTAATCGCTCCTACAATCTTGTTCTTTTTATTTTTCATTGTCTTTTAGATTTTAATTTCGTTTCCTTGATAAAAGGCTAATAATTGAGTGTATAATATTTTAAGATATTTTGCTTGTATAAAATTTTGAGCCGTATTGGTATACGTATTTTGACTAATAACTAAATCTGTAGTACTCAAAGCGCCTAACTCATATTTCTTTTGTGCCAGCGAATATGATTCTTCTGCAGCCTCTTTTGCAGATTGCGCAGACACAAGCTGTTCGCTCGAAGCCGTAGCATTTTCCCAAGCTGTTTGAATTTTTTTATACAAATCTTTTTGAGCAGTCTGCAAATCAATTTGAGCCTTATCAATGCTTATTTTAGCATTTTGAACCTGTGCTTTAGTTTGGTTTCTATTAAAAATAGGCACACTTAAAGACAAACCTACACGCTGATTAAAGTTTAAGTTTAATTGATCTGAAAAACTTAAATCCTGCGTATTGGTGTAACCAGAACCTAAACTTCCAGAAAGAGATAAGGTTGGTAAATAACCGCCTTTTGCGATATCTAATTCTTTTTGAGAAACCGCTACATTTAATTGTGACGCTTTGATTTCGGGCATTTTAGAAATAGCAGTATTGTAAACCTCAATTTTATTCGGAATAACTTCTGCTGCATTACTTTCTAGCGGAATGGCAATTTCAAAATCCTGATCTGGACCTAATTCTAACAATTGTTTTAAAATTAAAACCTGTTTGGTAAGGTCATTTTGAGCCGCAATAAGATTGTATTTGTTAGTTGCAGCCTGCGAAAGTGCATCGGTATAATCTTTTCGGGCTACCGTTCCAGCATCCAATCTTAATTTGGCTCTTTGTACTTCTTTTTCGCTCGCTTTCAGATTGTTTTCGGCAACGTTAATTCCTTCTTTATTGTATAAAATTTGGATATAAGCCTCGGTAATACTTAAGATTACATTGTTTTGCGCTTCTTCAACAAACATCGAATTTTGATCTACCAATAATTTATTCTGCTTGATTTGATTAGAAATTGTACTTCCTTGATACAAAGTCACCGCAGAGCTGATTCCTAAACTTGTAGAATTTACTTTCTGGCTTACATAATCACTGGTAATGGGATCGATGGAATTTCCAAAAGATAAATTTTGCGAAGCAGAACCGTTTAAATTGGGTAATCTTGACGATTTAGATTGTTCGTAATTTACAGATGCCGCATCTTTGCTCAATGCTGCCGTTTTTATGCTGATGTTTTTTTCTTTAGCATAAGCAAAACAATCTTCAAGAGTCCATTGCTTTTTTACATCCTGAGTTCCCTGTCCAAAGCTTGACAATGAACATACTAGGAGACTTATTATTACAGCTATTTTCATTTGATACTATTTTAATTAGGATCAAAATTCAGAACAACGGTCCAATTATTATAGCGAAATAGATAGAAGCACTTTCAAAATAGATAGGAAGTGCTTTTATATAGATGAGATTTTTAAAAAGAATGCCTTTCTGTAGAAGTGTAGAAAAGGCAAAGTCCCTTTAACTTAGCATGCAGTGTATGTTTGAAAGGTAAAGTTCTTATTTATTACTGTTTAATAATACGATTATAGTAATGAAAAATTTCAATTGTTCTATCTGTAACTAATCCACAATAAGCCCCAGATCTTGCATTTGACTGCATTGAACCTCCGCCAGAATATTCATCATCAGACATTACTGAGGCAAAATTAGATTCAGTATCTCTAAAAACAAGCCAGGCTCTTTGCGTTTTTATTAATGCTTTTTTATCTTCAGGTAGAAGTAATTTCATAAGCTTATTGTAATACTTGTTCAATAATTGATCGTACAAAACGGTCAATTCGTTAACAGAATTACTCATACCCGCAGTTGAATAATCAATATGGATTCGTTTAGCTGTTATTCGCTCAATTCTAAAAGTGTCAACAGCAAATTCTATTTCCTTTGTATTGAAGTTTTGTTTTAAAAGGCTTTTTTTAAATTTCGGAATTTGAAGTTCTACTTCTGCTTTTATTTTTTTCAAAATTTCAGGAGTTATTTCTTTAGGATTATCGTTTTGTGCAAAAGTGATATTTCCTAAAAAACAAAAAAGAATCAATACAATAAAATGTTTCATATAATTTTAGTTTTCTAAAGTTTGCAGCGAATTTGTTTACAGCAGTTATAAAATGAGTTGAATCTTGAATTTTGAAGGTTTAATTTATACCTTTAAATATTCTTTTATAAAGAGCTAATATACTTTAATATTTTACAAGAATTATAGTTCAAACGAGTGGTTTTTATAGTTTTTAATAAGCTCGTTTTTTAGATAAAGAGTAAATGGCTAAAACATTAAAAGAATTAATTTCTATTCATTTTTTGTACAAGATTCATTAATAATCCTATTTTTGAATAATGAACTATATCCTGAAAAAAAATATTTATTTTTACGGAATGCACTTTTGCCTGTGCTTTGTGTTTCTGTTTTTGCCGTATGCGTTTACTTCTACAGGTAGTATTTTCAATCTGCCGGACTTAGCAAGAAACCCGCATGATAGAATTTACTTTTTTATTTATTTTTTATTACTTGTCTTTTTCTATTTCAACTATTATGGTCTAATTCCTAAGTTTTATTTTAAAAAGAAATATTTTCTGTATGTAGTTATTTTGATTTTCTTTCTTTTATTTTTTCTCTGGATCTCAACTGTTTTTGATACACCAGATAAAAATTTTCTAGATTTCAGACCACTTCGTCATTCATTTCCTAGAGAAGGCATTCATCCTCCAGAACCGGGTGAGTTTCCACCTTTACAAGATTCAGTGCCTCACAGGATGAGACCACCGTTATATGGCCCGGCACATTTAGGAGGACCGCCTATACAATACAGTCATACCATTTTAGTTTTTATAATAGGAGCTATATCTAGTTTATTTATTGCCATAAAAACACGTCTGCAAAAAGTAGAAGATGATAAAATGAAATCAGAATTGTCTTTTTTGAAAGCACAAATCAACCCACATTTTTTATTCAATACCTTAAATAGTATTTATGCATTAGCTTTAAAAAAAGACGATCAAACTGCCGATGCAGTTGTACAATTATCAGAATTGATGAGGTATATAATTTCTAATGCCAATGAAGATGTAATTGCTTTAGACAAAGAAATTAATTATATCAGCAATTATATTCAGCTTCAAAAAACACGATTAGGAAATACCATAATGCTCGATTACACGTTTGAAGGTGATACAAGTGGAAAAATGATTACACCGCTTATTTTAATTTCCTTTATCGAGAATGCATTTAAACACGGTGTAAACCCTAATGAAAGTTCTAAAATTTTTATTCGAATCAATATTGATGAAGATTATCTAACCTTATTTGTTTCCAACAATAAAGTAAAATCTATTCAAGTAGAAAGTGGTATTGGTTTACAGAATACTATAGAAAGACTGTCACTTTTGTATCCCAATAATCATGTTTTAACCATAGATGATAGTCAGGAAATGTATAAGGTAACCTTAAAGATAAAAGTTGGATGATAAAAGCAATTGCTTTAGACGATGAACCGCATGCACTCGATGTCTTACAAAGTTTTTGTAATGAAATCGAGAATATTCATCTACAAAAAACCTTTACAAAATCTGATGATGCCTTTAAATATTTAAAAAAATATCCAGTCGATTTATTGTTTTTAGACATCAATATGCCATCGATATCGGGTATTGATTTCTATAAAAAACTACCGCACAAAACAATGGTAATTTTTACTACGGCTTATTCTGAATATGCTGTAGAAGGTTTTATGTTGAGTGCAACAGATTATTTAATGAAACCATTTACCTTTTTACGATTTCAGCAGGCAGTAGAAAAAGCATTTACGCAGTGGAAATTTCACAATCAAAAAACAGAACAGCAGTATTTGTTTATTAGAGCAGATTATAGTTTGATGAAAATTATTGTATCAGATATTCTTTTTATCGAAGGACTTGATGATTATGTTAAAATTCACATTCAAAATCAAAAAACCATTGTTGCCAGAATGACTTTAAAGGTTTTACTTCAAAAATTACCTGAGAAAGAATTTGTTCGAGTACATCGATCTTATATTGTGTCTCTTTCTAAAATAGAAAAAGTTAGAAATAAAGTAATTTACATCAATCAAGAAGAAATTCCTGTAGGTGCGAGTTACGAAAGTTCTTTTTTAGCTTTGATGGAAAAAGAATAAAAACAGTATTTTAAATCTGTTTACCTCATAAAACCATTCCGTTACCTCATAAATTTTAATACCTTTTTTGGTTTAAATACTTTTATTCTATAATCGTAATATTAAAAGGTATCATTATGGAAAGAAAAGATTTTTTAAGAGGTTTAGGATTAGTAGGAATAGGTTCTTTAGTAATTCCTATTATTAATTCTTGCAGTAAAGATGACGATAGTTCTTCTTCAAGCTCAGATTCTGACTCTGATTCTTCTTCAAGTTCAGGAAGCGGCAGTTCTTCTAGTGGTTCTTCTTCAAGCAGCTGCAGTGTTACACCATCAGAAACAGAAGGACCATTCCCAACCAAATCACCTGCAACTTTAGTTTCTTCTAATATTATTAGTGATCGAACAGGAGTAGCATTTTCAATAAAGATTTATATAAAAAACACCAGTGCCAGTTGTGCAGCACTTGCTGGGGCACTTGTAGATATTTGGCATTGTGATAAGGACGGATATTATTCGGAATACGGAGGAACATCTATGCAGACTGCCGATTTTACAACGGTACATTTTTTAAGAGGAAGACAAACTACAGATACTGACGGATTGGTTTCTTTTAAATCTATTTTTCCAGGCTGGTACCAAAGTAGAGCGACACATATACATGTTCATATTTATAACGCATCTGGAAAATCGTTATTAGTAACTCAAATTGCTTTCCCAGAAGGAACAAACAGCGCGGTTGCGTTAGTAAATGCTTCAACGGCAAACGGATATACAAAAGGACTTACGGGATATACTTATAATGCTTCCGACAATGTATTTTCAGATTCTGTAACCAACGAAATGTCTACGGTTACCGGAAGTGTTTCCGAAGGTTTTGTTTTAACCCATACTATAAATGTTGCCGGCTAGAATCTTAATTATAGTAGAATGATTAAACAATCACCATCTCAAATATTTAAATCCGATTTACGAGGTATCTCTAAATCGGATGCTTTTTTAAATTTAGCTACGTTCAATTTTGGAACCTATCAAGATAAATCCAGAGAAGCTTTTGGGAATTTAGAGGTTCTTAATGAAGGAATTCTGGCTCCATTACAAAAAGTATCCAGACTTATTAGTATCAATACAGAGGTAATTCTGCTCCCTCTTTTTGGCGGAATTGTTTATAAAGATAAGCAGGGCAGTGAAGATTTTATTAGAATCGAACAGATAAAACATTTATCGCTCAAAAGCTGGGATTTTTTTGAACTTTCTAATCCTTATGAAACAGAAAATGTTAGCTATTTAGAAATTTGGTTTTCAGCCAAAGCATCAAATACCGGAGAGAATTCCAGCAAAAAAGATTTTAGTTTTTCTGAAAGAAATAAGATGAATTCTCTTTTTAATTTCTCAGCTGCAAAAGGATTTATCGGTAGCTACGATGGAAGAAAAGAAGGATTATATCAATTAGAAAACAAGAATAACGGAATTTTTGTTTTTGTAATCAATGGCGCATTCGAAGTAGAAAATAGATTACTTCAGGCAAAAGACGGTTTGAGTTTAAGTGAAATAGAAAGTGTAGAATGGGAAGCACTCTCAGAAAATGCGATTTTATTGTTATTAGAAATTCCGATAGAAAAACTATAAAGTATTATGTATAAAGCTAGAATTAGATTGGCATACCGAATAGTAATCGACAATACATCGATAATTACTTGGGATAAATACGTTTGGGAAGATACTTTTAAAGAATATCTGATGCAGAACCAGCAGTTTAACTCAAAAGAAAATCCTAAAAATACCTTTAGAGAATTATTGGCTGAAAATGAAAAAGCGAGTCAGTTACATTATTTAGTTGGTATTGTCGCAAGCGGATACGTAGCACAGCTTAAAGGAAATTTTCATAGAGTAAAAGATGTATTAGGAAACAATTATCTGCCGTTTACCAATTATCAATTAGACATTGTCAATTCTGATATTACAGACGAATTAAAACACAAAATAGGGATTACCTTTTATTCTCCATTACTCACTTTGATGGATATTATAGAAGGCTGTTATTTGATTTCTAAAAACTGTGAAGATTCAAACGGACTAGAAACTTTAATGTTCCCTGTACAACCACAATTATCGATCTGCTATTATCAAAAAAATACAGGAAATAACGATTTTAAAAATGAAAACAGCGAATCAAATTGATTCTTTTTTTTGAATTTATGTTTACAAGTCTTCTATCGTGAGGCGTTAGAAATAAAAATTAAGTAAAAATTAGGGTGTTTTTTAGTTAGGTTAATAATTTTCAAACCTTTTGTTAAAAAAATAAATAAATCGATTAAACCTTTTTTAATAAGCATGGTCAAAGTATAAATTTAACTTAATTTTATGAACTAACTTAATTTTAACAATGATGAAGTATATCCCCCAAATTATTTTATTCGCCTTACTTTTTGCATCTTGTTCCAAAGAAACAAGTGATCCTTCAACTCCTTATGTAGATGATGATCTGGCAGGGCCAATTTCAAGACCAGCTTCTGGATATGGAGCAGACGGTACTTATACTGTAGCAAAAATTACTTTTCCAAGTCCGGTATATACAGGCAAAAATGTTGAAATTTTTTATCCACAAGGAATAACATCACCAAAGCCGACTATTTTTTATTCGCATCCGTATGGAGGTGAAGAAAGTGCTTATAATATTGGACTTTATGAATTTATTGCCAAAAAAGGATACGTTGTAGTATTTGCACCTTATCCAACAACAGGAGTTACGGTTGATGATCGATACAATACTTTGTGGCAAAGCTTTAAAAAAGCAGTAACAGATTATCCTAATATAATTGATACTAAACAAGTAGGTTTTATGGGGCATTCTTTTGGCGGTGGAGCGTCATTTTCTTTAGCACACAAAGCCTTTAATGAAGAGGGCTGGGGCGTAAATGGCCGATTTATTTTTGCAATGGCTCAATGGTATGCTTATCAGCTTTCAGATAGCCAATTGCTGGATTTTCCTTCGAATACAAAACTAATTACAGAAGTTTACGATGATGATGTTACTAATGACCATCGTTTGGCTATTGATATCTTCAAGAATATTAATATCGCAAATTCAGAAAAAGACTTTATTCTAATAAAGAAAAGTGTCCTTCCAAGCTTCACATATATTGCAGATCATAGTTTGCCCAATACTCAAACATCGTATGATGCTTATGATTATTATGGAGTTTATCGCCTTCTTGATGCTATGATAGATTATAGTTTTAATGGAAATTTAAGTGGAAAAAATGTAGCTTTGGGTAATGGTTCGGCAGCACAAATTACAATGCCAAGTTATAATGGGCAGGCATTAGAGCCTTTAGTGGTTACAGATAATCCCGTTGCATTATATCCTCAGTCAAAATATTTATTTCAGTGTAGTTCTACAAACAATCCTAGAATTTCTCACTGTAATTAAAAAAAGAAAGATTAAAAATCTCTTTGTGCTAAAAGCTATAGATAGAGAAATCTGTATTTGTATTTAAGCTATTGGAGATTTTTAAAGCTTTTAGATCATTTTCTTGACAAATTATATTTTGGTTAATGCCATTTTTATTTAAGTTAATTAAATAGTAAAAAGCATAAGATCTTATTACAAATCCTTGTCTAAGGTCTATTTTTCTCTCAACAATAGTAGCGGAATATGATTTTCCGCTCAGTGTTGTATATAAAACATTTTGACCTTTTGTAAATTTCATCTCTTTTGGTAATTTTATTATAATTGAAAATGAACGTAATTTAAAAAATTCCGAGCACAAAAGACCAGGTATTTATACCTGTTTTTGTGGTTATGGTTTAATAATAGGTAGTTTTGTGCAGATAGAAGGTGAAATTATTGCCTTTAGGAATGTTAATTATAGTAATGTATTAAATATTTATCGTAATATTGCGATAGATGTAATTTAAATTATGGGTATAACAAGAACAGATATATTTAGTGAAGAACAAAATCATCTTGCTACTGTGTTAAAAGCTTTAGCACACCCAGCTCGTATTGCTATACTACAATATATTATCAAACAAAATGCTTGTATTTGCAATGATTTGGTAAATGAATTAGGGCTTGCGCAAGCTACAATTTCACAGCACCTAAAAGAATTGAAAAATATTGGTATTATTAAAGGTAATATTGAAGGAGCAAGTATTTGTTATTGTATCAATGAAGTTGTTTGGAAAGAAATAAAAATAGAATTAAACTTATTTTTTGTAGATAATGTAAAAATTGAAAAATGCTGTTAGCGTTTTTTTATTTTAAATCATCGTAATAATGCAATATAACAATTAATATGAAATTATCAACTGTAAAAGAAATTTTGCCAACATTAGAAAATGTTGTTTTTCAATTAGAAAACGGAGATTTTGTACCAGAATATTTCCATGTTACTGAAATAGGAACAATAACGAAGCATTTTATAGATTGTGGCGGAAGTATTCGAAATGAAAAAGTAGTAAATTTTCAGTTGTGGAATGCAAACGATTATGAACATCGTTTAAAACCAATGAAATTGATGAATATTATAAAATTGTCTCAAGAGAAATTAGGAATTGGAGACAATGAGATTGAAGTTGAATATCAAGGTGAAACCATTGGGAAATATGATTTAGATTTTAACGGACAACATTTTGTATTGAAAAATAAAACGACAGCTTGTCTTGCACAGGAAGCATGCGGAATTCCAATAAAAGTATTAAATACAACAGAAAATAACAGCTCTTGCTGTACACCAAATTCGTCATGCTGTTAGTAATTAGAGCAGCGTGTATTAGATACAAAAAGACTATAGTTGTAACAACATCATTAGTCGTTTTACAATTGATTTTTGGTTTTGATCCAAAATTCTCTATTATCAATATTATTTGGTTATTCTTTTAAAATTAAAAAAATGGAAAAAAAGATTCTTGTTCTTTGTACTGGTAACAGTTGCAGAAGTCAGATAGCAGAAGGTTATCTTAAATATTTTGCAGGTTCAAAAGCAGTAATTTATAGTGCTGGTATAGAAACTCATGGAGTAAATCCAAAAGCAATTGCTTCTATGAAGGAAGACCAAATTGATATTTCTAACCACACTTCAAATAACATTGAGGAATATGATAAAATCGATTTTGATTTTGTGATAACAGTTTGTGATAATGCAAAAGAACGCTGCCCATTTTTTCCAACCAAAGCTCAAATATTTCATTACAATTTTCCTGATCCTGCCAAGGCAATAGGAACCGAGGAAGAAGTTAGTAACGAGTTTAGAAAAGTAAGACAGTTAATAAAAGAATATTGTGAAAAGTTTGTCATTGATAATCTTAAATAAAAAAGAAGCTCTGAAAGAGCTTCTTTTTTATTAGTTTAATGTTTTCCATTCCCATGACCGTTGCCGCTGTTGCCGTTTCCGTGATGGCCATTATCATGTTTTTCTTTGTTATTTCCTTTTCCAGGTTTTTGCCCGATTGTTTTTTGAGGTTTTCCTTTATAACCTTTTCCATATTTTGATTTATGGGTTTTGAAATTATCATAAGGTCTATCTCCTCTGTAATCCGTCAATACTACTTTATATTCATTATAAAGATCATAATTTCTATAAGTTGAAGGCAATGATCTATTTCTGATCCATTTTCCATTACTAATATATACATAATTTGATGAGCTTACATCGTAATAAGCTTCAAGATCCGGCAGATAGTAATAACGAGCATCATCATAACCAGCTGGTCCCCATGATGGCGGAGTTCCAATGTTTACATTTACTGATACTTGTGCATGTGAGTTGCTAAAAGAAAGGAATAAAATTCCGATCATAAAATATTTAAGTGTTTTCATAATATTATGTTTTTTGTTAATGTAATGTATAAAAGGCAAAAACGAAGCCAAAATTGTATTTTTTATTTGTTTTTTGTGCGTACTTAATTTTTATACTTGCTAACAGAAGAAAGTATATTGGTTTTCTGATTTAATGATCGTAGCGAATTTCTTAAGTATTACAATAGTTGAGACCAAAGATTCTGTTAAATGGGTAGACCCAATTAATCCTTTTTTTTCGTGTAACACAAGTATAAGTTTTAAGGACTTATTTTATATTTGCTGTTAATACCATTGCAGCATATTATATGTACGAAATATTTCAAAATTATCTAGAGCAAAAAACAAGTTTCACCAAATCGGAATTAGATCGAATACAATCTTTTGCCATTATTAAAAAATTACGAAAAAGACAGTATTTGCTTCAGGAAGGCGATATTTGGAAATATGATGCTTTTATTACCGAAGGTTGTTTAAGAACTTATTCAGTTGATGAAAAGGGAAATGAACATGTTATTAATTTTAGCATTGAGAATTGGTGGACGGGCGACAGAGAAAGCCTGCTATCACAAGAGCCTTCTCTTT
This sequence comes from Flavobacterium sp. MC2016-06, assembly GCF_009711165.2. Lineage (GTDB taxonomy): Bacteria > Bacteroidota > Bacteroidia > Flavobacteriales > Flavobacteriaceae > Flavobacterium. Next base: position 257,140 of record NZ_WMID02000003.1, read on the forward strand.
TTAATATCGATGCTATAGAAGACAGCGAATTAGTATTGTTTACTCATGAAAATTTCGAATTGCTTTGTCAGGAGATACCAGCCTTCAATAATATGATTAATTCTATACTGCAGCGAAGTTTTATCGCTTCACAAAATCGTATCCGATCGACTCTTAGTCTCACTGCAGAAGAAAAGTATCTTAATTTTATAAACAAGTATCCAGGATTTGCGATGAGAATCCCTCAAACAATGATTGCATCTTACTTAGGAATGACACCAGAAACATTAAGCCGAATAAGGAAACAAACTGCAAAAAAATCATAATACTACTTTAAGGAGCTTTTTAAGCTCCTTTTTTTATGTTCAATCTCATTGTCTTGATTTATATCAAGTTTTTACTTATTTCTAATCAATGCCCAGGTTTGCGAGTTGGCGCAACTTTGTAATGTTAAAAGATAACACTAAAACATTATAAATATTAAAATTAGAAATCATGTCAAAAACAATTTTCATTACAGGTACAAGCACCGGATTTGGTAAACTTACAGCTATTACTCTTGCAAATGCAGGACATTCAGTTATTGCAGGAATGCGCAACATCGATAGCAAAAATGCGGCAGCAGCACAAGAACTTTCAAACATTCCAAATATAGAAGTAGTAGAGATCGATATTACAAACGATATTTCGGTTAATAAAGCTTTTGAAATCATCCTTACTAAATACGGAAAAATTGATGTATTGGTAAATAATGCAGCTGTAAGCGGTTTTGGTCTGCTAGAAGGATATTCTATAGACCAGTTTCGCAATATGTTTGAAGTAAACACGTATAGTGTGCTAAGAATGTATCAAGCAGTACTTCCTTCTATGCGTGCAGCAAAAAACGGACTTATTATAAACATAACTACAGGAGCAAGCGGACATACACTGCCTTTTATGATTCCTTATATAGCATCAAAATTAGTAGTCGAAAGTATTACAGAAGGCATGCAGGATGAATTAAGAGATTACGGAATTGAGAATGTAAGCATTCAGCCAGGAGTATACCCAACAGAAATGAACAATTGTTCTAAAGCTGGCATAAATGCCGATAAACAAGAAATTATAGAAGCTTACGGCGATGCAGCTACAGAAAAATTTAATGCATTGGGAACTGCGCTTTTTGGTAAAATGGCTCAGTTCGATATGAATCCGCAAACTATTGCCGATGGTATTTTAGAATTAGTTTCGATGAAAAAAGGAGAGCACCCCCTTCGTTTTCCACTTGATGAAATTGCACAAGGAACCGATAAAGAATTCATACAAGCACGTGCAGATATTAAAGCTAAATGGTTAGCAGCTTATAATGATTAATTAAAATAAAAGATAAAATAATAAATAGATCATGAAAACAAATAATAAAAAAGCTGGACAAAAAGTGCAGACCTCTGCAATAGCTTTATTAAACTTACTACTATTCTTCTCCGCTTCAGAAAAAGGATTGGCTCAAAACGGTGCCGGAATTATAGGAATAGATCACGTAGGAATTAATGTTCCCGACATCAATCAGGCGGTAACTTTTTTTAGTGATGTTCTTGGTTTCATTCCTGTAACACAGCTAGGACCAATTCCGCTTGATGCCAGTTGGAAAAACTTGAATCATATTAATCCTGATACGGGAGAGGTTACAATAAAAATGATCAATGCTGGAACAGGCGCAAGTATAGAAGTATTTCAATATGCTAATAATAAAGGCAGTAAACAACATCCTAATTCTGATGATATTGGAGCATCGCATATTGCATTTTATACAACAGATATTAATGATGCAGTAAAATACCTTAAAAGTAAAGGTGTAAAGATTTTAGGCGAACCCTTTTTAACACCTTCAGGCGATACGGCTGGGGAATCATGGGTGTATTTTGAAACACCATGGGGTTCTAAGATGGAATTAGTATCGTATCCAAATGGCAAAGGATATGAAAAAACGAATCCAAAAGCAGTATTGTGGTCGCCAAAAAATGCAATTACCAAATCAAAGTCTGACACCAATAACAGCATTAATCTTGTTGATAATAAAATACTGATTGAACAACATTTGCAAATTTGGAACGAGAAAGATACTGTAAAACGTCTAGCATTGCTTAATAAAACATATGATTCAGATATTGAAATGGTAGACCGACATTTTATAGCGACAGGATATGAAGAAATCAGTAAATTTATTTTAGAGCTGCAACAAAAAAATCCTGATTTTAAGTTTACTGTAAAAACTGTAGAAACACACCATAATATTGCCCGTCTTTATTGGCAGTTTGGTTCAAAGACAAAACCAGCTACTGTAACAGGTATGGATTTGTTTGTTATTGAAAATGGTAAAGTTTCAAAACTATATGTGTTTGTAGATGAGACAAAATAATTAAATGAATCATTATTGATTAAGAGAAAAACAAATCCATTTTACAGTTGTAAAGTGGATTTGTTTTATTTTAAAAAGTGAACCTGCGAAATAAAAATTAGGTAAAAAAGTTGTCCTGATGTTTTACTGATCTAGTCATTGTTTAAATTCAGCCACTTTGTTTTTACTAATTATAATATCAATATTTGCAGCCGTTTTTAGTTTGATTTCCAACTGATTCTTACCAATAAAAGCAGTGCCTATCCAGCTTGTTCCTTATTTTATGAAGTCACTTGGGAACAAAAAGCAGATTCTTTATGGTATGGAGCTAAGATTCCTAATAAAATTATTAAAGTTGAGCGTATTCAATTCACAAAAGATTCCCTGCCTAAATATGAGTTGTATGTTGGGTCTCCTTTAAAGAAAAGTAATTCTAAGTTTTCCGTTGAGAGGACTAATGTTATTATTTCTCAACCAATAGCTGTGAGTTCTTGAGATTAGAAAATTTGAAAATGTGCTGTAAAACAGATACTATTCGTTATCAATTTTTAAATTTTAAATTTTCGTTTTATTTAATTATTAGTTGCGGGTGTAAACAAAATAGCCACTCTGTTATGGAGTGGCTATTTTTGATTCTCTTTGCGTTCACGAGCGGGACGCTCGCGCCAGCAGGAGCTTTTTTGATTTTGGACAACCCGAAGGTTGTTTTAATTTTAATGCGATATTACTATAAATTATTGATAATCTGTAAATGTTAGATGGAATTATTAACAACCAACACATCTGATACATTACCAATTTTCAGAGTTATTATCCAAGACTTTATTTTGTGCTTTCTTAATTTATTAATTCATGTAAGCTTTTAAATTTCTTATTTTCGATAGGACAAACGCTCAATAGATATAAGTTATTCTGATATTTTATGAAGCTGACAGATTTTTTTCTTTTTGGTCCAACATATCCAAAATCCTTTCTATTTTCTCCTTTAAGTGAAACATTAAAAAAAGTGAAGGTTCCTTCTATTTCATAGAATTTATCTTGGTTTACTTTTATTTCATCGGAATTTTCTACATAATAGTAAATTTCATTGATACTAAATGGGAAAAAATCCAAATTATAATAGCGACTATTTAAATCGTTAGAATCTGCAGGAGGTAAACCTGCAATGCTTGAATTATTATCAGACCTCTTATCTGTGTTAATGATTTTGTAATTATTAGATGTTTTTCCTAATTTACTAACTGTTATATAATAACTTTTATCGACAATAGCATTAAAACCAATAAAATCTTTAGTAAAGTAATAATTTCTATTGTACTTTGTTCTGTCTTCTGAAATATTTACAAATTGACTAAGTTTTATCTTAGGTTCTATATTATCATACGTAATTTGTGAATCTAAGATAAAATAAGCTATAGATTTATAAACTACAAATAATAGTATAAAAGAAAAAAGGATAGTAATTAGAGGTTTATTTTTCATTTTTTTTACAATATTTAATTTTCAAAAGTTGGTGTTTGACCTGCAATTGGCAAAGTGCTCATCTGTGCTCCATAAGGAATCAGTGGAGTAGGTACAAATCGCTCGATAATTGTTGCTAAAGTTGCTACAACTATCCCTACTGGCTTAATTCCAGCACTTATCGTACTTGAAGTATTATCTCCATTTAGATTTCCATTTCCATTAATGGAAATATTACTACTTATTACATCACTATTAAGACTGACAGAAACGCCTAAACCTAATCGTCCAAAAGCAGAGACTTCTCCACCGAAACTTATTGATGAACTTGCGGTTTCAAAGTTAAAATTTGCAATATAAAGATTTAATTGATTATCAACTGAACTATCAACCGAACCAGTACTTAAATTATTTGTCGTTTTAGAATTGCTATTAAAAATTTTTGCATCACCTACGGTTGTTGATGTACTATAATCTAGTTTTGCTAATAGATTATCGGGGATTAAATCCACCTGATTTGTGACAGTATTGGTAGAAGATGTAGCCTGTGAAGCCACTTCTTGTATTGGACCTACTGACACATTACTACTATTTTGTGCTATGGCACTACTAGAATCACTATGTCCCCAAGCTCCAAAAAATCTTCCAACTGCATCCCAGCCTCTTCTAATTGCTCCGTGAGGGCAGTTAGGGTCATCGCACATTCCGTTTGGGTCATTTCTATTTATCGGATTGTTAGAACAATAATGATAGGGTGTCATATTTTGGGTATGCTCAGCTAATGGGTCAATATTCATCCATCTACCAATTGCTGGGTCGTAATTACGTGCTCCATAGTCATACATGTTAAGTCCCAGCTCGTCTTGGAGCTCTTTTCCGTTGTACTTATACTTTAATCCATCATTAGAAGAAGGTGCAACACCGTTATATCCAAATTGTTTCAATCCAAAAGGATAATAATTGTTTTCTTCCTGAATAACAAGGTTTTTGTCATAACTCAAACGGACGTTGCCCAGATGATCTTTGTACTGGTAAATATATTTGTAAGAACTTCCGGAAGGCTCAACATAACCTTCGGCGGTTGGGAAAAACTTAAGAACGGCGTTTACATATTGATAACCTCCTAAATAATCTGTAGTAGTTATATTAGCACCTTCTGTTACGATTTTTTGTACTTTCTGTCCAGCTGCATTGTAAATGTAGGCAATGTTTCCGGTTAAGGCAAAAGTTATTTTTGTTGGTAAATTAAGCTGGTTATAAGTAATGGCTGTGATATTTTTGTTATTGTCTTTAATCATGTTACCATCAGCATCATAGTCATAATCATCTGCAGTGTTTGATGCGCTGTCTTTAAACTCATTTTTAAAATTCGGATTGTTTGCCACTGCATCAGCTACTTTCATCAATTGATTACTGTTACTGCTGTCTTTATAAGTATAGGTTAAATTATCGATCAGAGTTTGAGCATTATCATCAATACTTCCGTAGCGGGTCAAATTCATGATATTGCCGTTTTTGTCATAAGACAGACTCTCATTGTAGCTGTTTACAACAGAACCTTTTTTGTAGACAGCATCTTTTAATCGGTTTAAGTTATCATAGCGGTAGCCATACGTTCTTATTGTTCCATTGTCAGAATTGGTAGACCAATAGGTTTCTGAGATGTTTCCGTTATACAATGGTTTTACATCTGTGATTCCAGAAGCTGGTGTGTTATAATTGATTTTAAAAGCAAATAAATCTTTTGGAACTCCGCCAGATTTGGCTAAGACATTAATATCATTGATATCTGTCATCCAGCCGCGGATGTTGTACGAGTAATCAATTTTTTGAATAGGCGCAGCAACAGTGTTCCCTACATTTTTAGTAATCAACTGCCCTAATTCGTTATAAGTATTAGAAGCCATTAATTCAATTGTTCCATCATTGATTTGATGTGTATGAGTCAATAGACGATCTTGTGGTGAGTACGTGAATGCCTCTTTCGTTTTTAATTCGGTGCTTCCAGCTAATCGTTTATGTTTTGTTATTGTATATTGCAGCTGTCCTGAAAATTCATCAAGTTTACTATCAGTATAAGTATAACCGCCTAAATAGTTTTGTGAATAGGTACGAATAGGTCTTGCCTTTGTATCATAAAAAATGACGTTTGTTTCTCCCAATACTGCTGAGCTTAAAGTAGGTATTCTTGTCCATGAAGCTGTTGTTAACTTTTTTACTTGCGAGGAAGTTAAGGTATTCTGCCCTTCTACAGTTGCAGGTATCGTTATTGCAGGCGAACTTGGAGGTAAAGTATAATTATCATAATAGTTTACAGTAAGAAGTTTAAATACAGTAGGAGCTGCTGTATTGCTATAGTACACTGTGATGCCGTCAATTGTTCCTGAAGACTGTTTGGTTTCAGATATTACAGAGGCTGTATTCTGAGCATCCTGCAGTGCTTTTCTTGCTGCGGCAGTACTGGGTGTATTATTCCATCCAGTATATACAACTCTCCCAAAAACATCATATTTAGTTATAATCCATCCTGTTGTGCTTATGTCTGAGAAAGGTGAGTTTGCAGGTCCTGATGCGACAGGTCTGTCCAGTTTGTCGTAGACAATAAATTCCATTGTTTTCCAGGTGGTTTTTTTTCTGCTAAACGATTTCGGTTGTCATATTTGTATTGATAACATAAATTATCTAAAACAGCTTGACTGCCATTTTCTATTTTTGCACTAAAAGTACTTCCAGATACAGCGTTAAATCCCGGTAGTAATCTTATTGAATTACCAGCAGTTAATTGTAATGAGGTACCGGAAGGAACTACTGCTGTTGAAGTAATATCACTAGAGACGTTTGATACGTTTATGATGTCTACAGCCTTTGGAGGTATTACATAAGTTAGATTGCCATATTGATCATAAACATAATAGGTATCGTGCTGTACAATTGCAGGATTTACACCCACAGCGCCATAAGTCCTTTTGAGAATAATCTGTCCTTCTTTATTTTTAAATTCTACAGTTGATCCATTTGCTTCTAGAGGTGAAGCTGCTGTATTTTCATCATAGGTTATGGTTTTATACAATTGATTTGCATCATAAAAACCAGTTCCGTTTCCTTTGCCTAAGGTAATATCATAAAGACCTGTATTAGAATTCCATACAGTAACAGCAGTAAATAATCTAACTTCATTGTCTTTATTGGTTTGATAATCCATTTTTATAGTGTGGTTTTTAGCCATTGACCAGTCGTCTCCGGGAGCTGCCTGCTGCAGTACACGATTTAAGGGAGATGTTTCCAGCTGTTTTTCACTAAATGGATTTGCATTAACAGTACCATAATTGGTTTTATACTGTGTGATTAAATCTGGAATTAGTGCAGTTGGATTGATATAATTTGAGGTTGTCTGTGAAGAGGTAAAAGGAAGATATTCCTTTACCTGCCTGCCAAATCCATCATATTCAATTGGTGTAACTATATCTTTTCCAGAAGCTGAAGCTTGATATTCAATCTGCTGTACAGGTCTTCCGAGTCCGTCAAAATAAGTTATCTTTTGCGCAGCCTGATTTATTGCTGGCGCAGTAATAGCGGCTTGAGAAGGTACTTTGTAGGATATTGTTTTAATATAATTTTCAGTCTGTGTCTGGCCAATTAATAATACAGGAAATAAAACCAAAAGCTGGGTTACTATTTTTTTCATTGTGGTTTTGGTTTTATTGTTTATAATGATATTGGTTTTCAGAAAGGACGTTGCCTTTTTTGTCTTTTACAAACTGGAGTCTTCCCGCTGTATCGTAAGTATACGTTATAGTATCTTCTTTAGGGTCGGTTATAGTGCTGACACCAACCAATGGGATATAGGTATAAGTTGTAATCATAGCATTAGGCAACGCTGTTCTTAATGAATTTAAGGCTGTAATTAAAGCAGCTTCTGTTCCTATATTTGAAATATTCTGCAGGTTCGCAACATAAGAAGCAACCTGGCTGTAAGATGCATTTTCTATTTTTGCAATAGGCTGCGTTTGATTATAACCCCAAATTAGAGCTATTGGAGCTCCTCCTGTAATTGTATACTGCAATAAATTTCCTTTATCATCATATTGATCATATGTGGCTTTTTTCTCTGTACTTGAGCTTTTTCCAGAATATATGTATTGTGGTAAAAGTAAATTTTGAAAAGATCCAAATTGTGTTTCTTGCTCTGAAAGTTTCTCAAGTCCTTTGTATGTTTGCGTAACTAGGGGAGTAGCTATCATATTTTTGGTAATTAAATTATTTACGTTTGGTTTTCCAATCATTTCGACATCCTGAGGATAGAAATATCTCGTTTCTAAGACCTCATTATTTAATGAAGTTGAATTTTTAATAGAACTAAGTTCTATACTATTTGGAGTGTTTTTATATAAATAATCTTCTGTCTGCTCTACAGTGCCATCTTTAAAGTAATTTTTTATGGTTTTTGATTTTAATTTATCAAAACCTGTATAAATTTTAAAATAAGGAATTATTGTTTTTGGACTAACGTTATTTTCTATCCCGTATTTATTAATTTGAGGGATATTTTCGAAAAGAAGAGGTGTGAATTTTGAAAATAGTCCAGGATGTCCTACAGTAATTGGATATATATGTTTTGAAACTCCTGTTTGTGGTAAACAAAATGAACTTCTATCGATTAATTGATAATTAATTTCATCCACATAGCCCATGTTTTTTTCTATCTGATCTCCGTAATAATTGTATTGTTCTTCTTTTACTATCTTTTCATTGTTGTAAAATAACTTTTTCAGTAATTTACCTCTGTGCCAATCTTTAGGCTCTTGTTCTCTTAAATCGTCAAATACTGATATTTCTGAAAATTTAGGTTCTGCCCAACTGTAGTAATCACTTTCTTTAATATCTGTGTTATTAATGTTATCATGTTCAATTTGACTTACTTTTGTATAACCAACATTTGAATTTGATGTCTTATATAAAGACAAAGTTGATGATGATGACAATTTAATACCTAATTGATGCTCATTGGTAAGAACTTGTCCTTCACTATTTGCGTTGTTGGGAATATAAACAGAAATAAACTCAGCATAACAAGGCACATTCATCATTCTGCCAGAGGTGATGTTATTATCATCTGTGTATTTAAAATTAGTTAAGTATTTTGGTCCGCTTAAATTTTCATTTGTATAGGTTTTTATATCTTTTATTCGTAAACCTCCTATGCGTACATCATCTCTTACCTTCTCTCTATATTTTACAGTGAAGCTGGTGTTATGATAAAAATTATAATCGTTAGGGCTTGATAGTAAATAATTTTGAACGACAATTACCTTCATTCGATAAGTTCCTTTTCCACCAACATCAAAAAAGCCATTTATTTTTCCTGAAGAGTTTTGATCTTTAGAAACGGTTCCCATATATTTCAATGTTTTGTAGATACCATCGTCTTGTTTCTTTTCTAAATAAAATTGTACTTGGTTAAATTCGGTATTTATACTTGAATATCTCGTAACTTGAAAAGGTAAATTAGTATTTATTAATATACTTGCTTCTGCACCTTTTAGAGATGAACTATAGATACTAGTGTCAAAAGGTTCACTATAGAATATTTTATTGAGAGAGTTTACTTCGCTGGGTGTTGGATAAAAATAATTTAAGTTATAACCTGATATAGTGAAGGGTACTTCTTTAACAGCATATCGTTCATCGGAGATGGCATCAAAATAAGTTCCAGTAGTAGCTCCTGTTAAGGCAACATGGTTTTCATAGTTATAATATTTAATACCGCCTTCTGGGTATTTAATACTTTTTAAAGAAAATGTTTTTGTATACAAAGTATCCAAATCTCTATTATAACCATAATTACTTTCTACAGTATAAGCTTGTGGTAATAAATTTTTAGGAAAAAGAGAAGTATTGGTTTCTTTGCCATTAAAATAGCCCCAATGATCTTGTGCTTTTGAATATTTTGAAGGGATTTTATCAAATAGGTAGTAATCAAAATTATAATTCTCGACTACTGTATTCTTTGTATCGTAAAATTTAACGGCATCAAGTTTTAATCTTTTGTCAACAGCATCTTTACCAAAAAGATTATTATTGGCCATAAAATAACTTTGAACCAATTCTATCCTTTTTATTAAATTATTTGAGGTATCATAAATTTTGATTTCTTGTAGTTTTTTGGCTCCTGTTTGTAAATCTAATCTGTCTGCATAAATAAAGTTTATTTTACCTGAAGGGAAATTTATTTCAGAAATTAACTGTTCGATATTGTTAGTTACGTTTGATTCAAAAGTGGACCCAATAACTTGACTATTACCCATCGTAAGTATTTGAGAGGTGTAATTAGATAAATTTGTATATAAATTATAGCGGGCAATAAAATAATTATAGACAATTTCTTTGTTTTTTGGAGAAATTATTTTTTTTAACTGCCATGATTGGTCAAAAGGCGTACCTCCATATGCGCTGATAGATGAACGGCCGTCTTGGCCTAAAATTAGATTATATCCATTAGGTAATTGAATGTTGAATTTATTTAAAAAATAGCCAGCTGAGGCTATGGGTGTTAATTCATAATTGATATTGATATCATCAAGAGGAAAAGTAATAAACTTTTTCCATTCCTGATTGAACATAAATTTACCAGAGTGTCCAAAAAAACTGTAATAAAACTCGTCAGGACGAATATCTGCAAGGGGATAGTTAGTAGTAATATTGTCACCTGCTCTAAATGAATCATCATACATGCCAACTCTGCCAGCGTATAAATAATTTTGTGAGCAATTAAAATGACCGAGAGTATTAGGACGAAGTGTTTCCTTAAAATTTCCAATGCCATGAATTCCATTATAATCTTGAGTCATAAAATAACGCTCATCGGGTAAACCATTATTGTTTCTAGTTATTTGTCCGCCAATGTTTAAACTCCATCCTAATCCAACCGATGTTGCATCTTCTTCTACTTTGATGCCTCCCGTGTTGTATGAGATTGAGATTGGTATTTCCATACCATCGAGATTAATTGTAAATAGTGGAATGTCTATTGAAGGTTGTCCTGTATAAAGAGATACATTATTTAATAATCTTTTTTTGAACTGATAGGATTCAGGAGGTAAGGGAATATCATAATCATATTCTGTTGATTTTTGACTATATAGACTTAAAGTTAAGAGCGTAAATAGTAATATAAATTTTGTATTCATTATTGTTTATTGTAAAGTTTTAAATATTATGAAAGGTCTTTCGTTAGATTTGACTTTTTTAATTTATTACAATATTATGTAAATTTATTCATATATTTTTAATTTAATTAACATTGTTTTTCTTTCAAAAATAAATAATGAAAAATAATTGCCTTGTAGTAAATAGATTGTTTAGTTGACTAAACTTGGAAAAATATTTTTATTTGGTTAATAGGGGATTAAATAGTAATTGGTTTTTACCTTTTTAATTTGCTATGCTTATAAGTATAAATTTAGACTGGAGTATGTCTATAGGATTCTGTTTCTAGACTAAATATTTATTGTCTAAGAGACAAAAGAAAAGCCACTCCGTTATGGAATGGCTATTTTTGATTTTCTTTGCGTTCACGAGAGGGACGCTCGCGCCAGCTGGAATAAGGAATGATAAAATTCTTCCATAACACGTAAGCTGTTCTGCTTAACATTAAGCATCGAAAACAGCAGCAGTTGAAACATAGTTTGCCCATCTAGTTTCTTTACCTGATAATCAACTTTATATTCTATGATAAATTTTCTAATTCAGCTTTGGGAATGTAATTTAACACATACGAAAGACTCATAGTTTTTTATTCAAAATTAACTATTTTTAAGGTTTCGAACACTTATGATTGCAAATCTGCGCTAACGTTGCGAAGAAATATCTGCGCGATTGACAACACTACCAAAAAAACTATTGTTTTTTTAAATAAGATTCCCTGCTTGGTATTGGTCCGTTAGATACTGAATTTGTATCAATTGTAATTTTAAAATCACCAATTGTCTTTTTAATTATTAAATAATCATCATAGTTTTTTGGCTTACCATAAAAAAATAAAGTAATTGTATCGTTAATAAAACGAACATCTTTTATATTTGTTGAGTTAATAACGGTGTCGTTTTTACCATTTATTGTATCACAGAGTAATACATAATCAGCGCTCGTTGAACTAACATTTGAATAATAAAACCATTCTATAATCTTATTTTTTGCTTTTATTTCTTTCAAATAAAGACGATCTTCTCGTAATTTATTTACACAGCCTAAAACTAAAAGAGGCATAATGACTAAAATTTTTCTCATTGCTTGTAAAATTGTTTATAGTATCCATAATAAATATAACCTCCAGAGTAAGAATGTTCTCCAAAATAAGGGAAATAAGGGTTATACCCGTTACCGCTATTTTGAGACTGATTATACTGACCAGCCCTATTCATAACTGCGCCATACCAAAAATTACGACCTACTATTGGAGGTTTTGCTTGAAACATATTTGCTCCAAATCCAATATTTCCAATCGCTCTAAGTGTAGTTATTATAGGCTTATGTCTAGCACTTACTCCATTTCCAATTGCAGTATACGCTGGTAAACCCAAACTAGCTTTCACGTTTAAAATTCCTTCATTTGATGACAACTCTTGTAGAATCTCAAGCCATCCATATGGAGTTCCAGGCATGTCGCTGTTAATTGTATTCATATAATATTCTTGAATCCATGCTATAAGTTCCTCAGCATCTAAATCAGATAGATCTACTCTTCTTCCACTTTTATCTCTAGCAGTTCCTGAAACATTCAGCTTCTTTAAATTAAATGTAACACCAGATAAACTTGGATTGAAAATATCATATCCCCCTTTCTTATCATTAGTCGTACAAAAATCGCAAGGTTGGATAGTTTCTCCTATAATCTCTCCAGTTCTTTTCTTTTCTCTTTTATTATTTACAACATAAATATTATTATCTCCATCATCGTAGGCACCTACTACAGTATATGAACCATCTGAATTATTTACTACATCAGTACTAGCAAAAGCGTTAGAATTTTCTGCTATCATTCCTGTTGGATCATTATACATAATAGGATTATTATTTGCAAAGTTATATGGTTGAAAAGTAGCATCCGATAAAGGATCATGAGTGCCCCACCTTCCAAGTGCTGGATCATAATTTCTTGTCCCATAGTCATACAAATTCAGCTGATTCCCGCCAATATTGTCGTCTTGAAGCTCTTTTCCGTTGTACTTATACTTTAAAGCATCAGATGAAGATGATACATTGTTATATCCTATTTGTTTCAATCCAAAAGGATAATAATTGTTTTCTTCCTGAATAACAAGGTTTTTGTCGTAACTTAAGCGAATGCTCCCTAAATGATCTTTGTATTGATATATGTATCTGTAAGAACTTCCAGAAGGCTCTACATAGCCTTCTGCTGTTGGAAAAAATTTAAGAATATTATCTGAATATTGAAATCCTCCTAAATAATCTGTAGTAACAGAAAGAACTCCAGTTTTATTTACAGTTTTTTCTACTTTTTGGCCTGCCGCATTGTAAAGGTATATAATGTTTCCGTTTGTGCCAAAAGTTATTTTGGTAGGTAAGTTTAGATGATTGTATGCAATTGCAGTAATATTTTTGTTGTTGTCTATAGTTATATTACCATTTGCATCGTAGCTGTAGTCGTCTACAATGTTTGATGCACTGTCTACAAAACCGTTAGATTTATACGTAGCAGGTGCATTGTCAACTACTTTCATGAGTTGGTTGGTAGTATTGTTATTGAGGTAACTATAGTCTAATCTATCTATTTCCTGTGCACTGGTTTCGTTGTTACCACTGCGGACAATCGACATGATATTTCCATTTTTGTCATAGGTTAATGTTTCATCATATGCATTATTTATAGTCCCGTTTCTTTTAAAGATACTTGTTCTTAAACGATTAAGATTGTCATATTTATAGGCATAACTACGCACTATCGGATTTGCCTCTGAGGTACTTGTCCAAGAGGTTTCGGCAATGTTTCCATTATATAAAGTTTTAACATCTGCTGTACTTGGGGTATTGTAATTTAGCTTGAATGCAAATAAATCTTTAGGATCTCCAACTTTGGTTAAAGCATTGATATCATTTATTCCTGTAAGCCAGCCGCGAATATTGTAAGTGTAATTTATGTTTTGAGTAGTATTTCCTATTTTTTTAGATATTAGCTGCCCCAGTTCATCATATGTGTTGCTTAGAATAGTCTCCGATGCTAAATTTCCTATTTGATGGGTTTGTGTTAATAACCTATCTTGAGGAGAATAAGTATAAGCTTCAATTATTTTTAACTCAGAACCACCTTCTAGTTTGCTGTGCTTGGTAATAGTATATTTCAATTGACCTGAGAAAGTATCAAGTTTGCTATCTACATACGTGTAACCGCCTAAGAAGTTTTTTGTATAAGTGCGTACAGGTCTTGCTTTAGCATCGTACAAGGTGTAAGTCTGCTCATTTTTGTAGTTAGTACTGGCTTCTGTAATCCTAATCCAGTTTCCTGTTGAAAGTCTAATAGGTTTTTTACTGGTATTGTAGTAAACAGCTTGATCCCCATCTGCCACAGTGTTTTGAATTACTGGAGCATCTGGAAAATTATAATCATCATAATAATTTACTGTCAATACATGATAATCTGATGTTGGCCATGCGACATTAGTATATCTAAAAGATACTCCAGTTCCTGAAGGTATTGTAGTATTTGCTGTTGTAGCAATTTTGGTTTCACTAAAGTTGCTGGTATATCCGTCTTGGTTGTCCTGCAATGTTTTTCGGGTTACAGAAGTTGCTGTAGCTGGCAACCAAGCAGTAAGTACTGGGCGGTTAAAAATATCATATTTAGTTACAGTCCATCCTGTTGTGGTTATGTCTGTAAAAGGCGAATTGGCTGGGCCTGTGGCTACAGGTCTATCAAGTTTATCATATACGATAAACTCCCATTGCTTTCCCGGAAGTTTTTTCTCTACTAGTCGATTGTGGTTGTCATATTTATATTGGTAACATAAATTGTTTAAGATACTGTTGTCAATAATAGCACTAAAAGTACTTCCTGCCTGAGCATAGAATCCAGGTAATAAACGTATAGAATTTGTTGCTTTTAAATTTAAAGGAAGATTTCCAGAAGTAATGACTACAGTTGATGTTATATCTGCATCAACTATATTACTGTCAATAAGATCAATTGCTTTTGGGGGAATTACATAAGTTAGATTTCCATAAATATCATATACATAATAGGTATCGTGTTTTTCATTGGTTATTCCGACTCCAACAGTAGCATAATTTCTTTTTAAGATGATCTGTCCTTCTTTGTTTTTAAACTCAACAGTTGATCCATTAGTTTCAGATGGGCTTGCATCAGTATTTTCATCATATGTAATAGTTTTGTAAAGTTCATTGGCATTATAAAAACTAGTTGGGGAACTTAATAATGAAATAGTATACAGTCCTTGTGATGAATCCCAACTTGTGTTGGCAGTAAAAAGTCTTACTTCATTAGCGGTATTGGTTTGGTATTCCATTTTTATTTCATGACCAGATCCAGATTTCCAATCATTTCCTGGTGCCGCTTGTTTTAAAACTCTGTTAAGCGGAGAATTTTCAAGTTCTTTTCTGCTGAAAGGGTTTATAGTAGCTTCTAAAGAAGGATTTCCATTTATGGCAGGATTAGGACTTGCGTAATAGGATAATACATTTGACTCAGCAGCTGAATCAAAAGCCATATTAGTACTAGATGATTTAAACGGAAGATATTCTTCTACTTGTCTGCCAAAACTATCATATTTAATGTAAGTAATGATGTCATTGCCACTATTAGACTGCTGGCCGGAAATTTGCTGAATTGGCCTCCCTAACCCATCAAAATAAGTTGTATTTTGTGTAGCTTGAGCAGGAGTAGGATTTGTTATCGCTACAGGAGTAGCCGTTTTATAATTAACTGTTTTAACATAGTTTTGAGTCTGTGTCTGTGCAATCGCCAGTATAGGAAATAAAACTAGAAGAAGGTTTGTAATTTTTTTCATGGTTGTTTTAGTTTTATTGTTTATAATGGTATTGATTTTCAGAAAGAATATTTCCATCTTTATCTTTTACAAATTCTAATCTACCGTATGAATCATAGCTATAGGTAATTTTATCACCTTTAGGATCTGTTATGGTGCTTACTCCAACTGATGGGATGTAGGTATAAGTAGTAATCATTGCGCTTGATAACGTATTACGCAGATTGTCTACAGCTGTCAAATTAGTTTCGTTTACAGTACTTAAATCAGAAACTCCTAAAATCGCAGCTAACTGAAGATTTGTTGCATTTTCTATTTTGGCAATCGGCTGTGTTTTTTCATATCCCCAAATAATAGAAACTGGCATACCGCCTTCAGGTGTATATTGAGTAATGTTACCTGAGGTATCATATTGATCAAAAGTAATTTTCTTATCCTTTTGAGTATTTATATCACCTATTCCTTTATTGCTATAAATGTATCTAGAAAGTAAAAAATTAGCTGTAGCTGCGCTTTTATCATAAACTGTTTTCTGTTCAGACAATTTTATGCCATTTTTAGATGTCACTACATCCAAAGGAATTCCAATCATATATTTACTAAGCATATCATCTCTAAAAGGTTCATTTGCCATTTCAGAGTCTGTAGGGTAAAAATATCGGGTTTTTAAAATTTCTTGTTTTGAACTAATTGAAGTTTGAGAATTTAATTGATTACTAAGATCATAATTATAAAAGTAATTTGTAGTTTTTTTGTATTCACCGGCATTCTTTAAATACTCTGTTTCTTCACTGCTAAATAAATCTACTGTACCTCCCATTGTATAATAGAACTTATATGAATTAGGGTCTGTATAGGCTGCAATTCCTGTTAAACTTTCATTTTTAATAAAAATAGCAATAGGAAAACTAAACTTTCTTTTTGTACTAAGATATACAGGAGTCTCACTTGGATTAACTCCTATTAAATTTAAAAAAATGTTTGCCTCATCTCCATACAAATATGTATTATTAACCTCTTTAATTAAAGAATATATATTTTGGTTATTTGCATAGTATTTAATATTCAGAGGTGATCCTCTTAACCATTCATTATCAGATGGAGAATGATAAGGAAATCTATAAAAATCACCAGTATCTTCTGGCATAGTAAAAGTATATTCTGTTTTACCTGTATTACGGATTATTGCATTATTAGTTCCTGTAATGTCTGTTTTTTCAATGTTGTTTCCATTAATTTCTGTTACAAAAGAATATCCAACAGAATTTCCTTGAAAATTAGCCAAAGGACTTCCTGCAGTAGCACCAAATTGATCAACTACAGGAATATTGTTAACCATTTTTTGTATATAATACATATTAGGAAGAGAAAAAGTTTTTCCAGATGATTCCCCTGTAGGTTTTAAATATTTATAGGTTTTTGAGGTAATATTTCCAAAATTGTCTTCCCATACTATACGCTTAATTCTTTTTCCTGCGGCAAATAAAAGTTGAGTAGGCATCGGTTCTGTCCAATTTAAACGAACAGAAAATCCATTCTCAAAATTATCAGGATCACGACCTTCAGGAGTTTTAGGTTTTACTTCAACTTTATATTCTCCAGGACCAAGGTTTATAGTTCCAGTTCCTATAAATAAGTTGCCTAATAAAACAGGGTTTGGAGAAGTTCGATAAATTAATACTTCGAACGGACATGTAGATACAGACGTTGTAGAACTACAGGTAGATGTATTTCCACTAAACATTAAATTTGTAGATACAGACAATGACGGCGATGCATCTGGACCTATTGTAAATGTTTTGGTATAAATATTATTAGCATACAAACTCACATCTTTTAAAAGTGCAAATGTTTTAGGAACGGTAGGTGTTGTCGGATTTGTTAATAAATCCTTATAATAAAATGGGGGTACTACAGTATTATGTTCATACTCAAAAGAAGCACTTCCTCCTGTAGGGTAAATTATTTTACTCAGCATACCTGCCTGTGACTGTATTGTATCAACTTGTCTGTTATCACCTTCAAAAAAGGAAGAAAATTGTCCGTTATTTTTTGCGTTATAATATCCCCAGCTGTCTTGTGCTGTAGAAAATCTATTAGGAAGTACAATAGCATTATACACAAAAGAGTATTTTTTTCCAGATACACCTGAATCCGATCCTTTTGTAACTATCGATTCTAAAAATAGTCTTTTTTTAGATTGAGGTTCAGTGGTTCTCAAATAAAGGATTGAGTTGGTATCCTCACTATTGGTATAATTATAATTAAACAACTGTTGAATCTTCAAAAGATTGTCAGTACCAAATACTTCTACTTTTTGTAACGCATAACTTGATGTAAGATCTTCTCTTTCAGTTGTTAGTTTAGTGAAAACTACTTTGCCTTTATCAAAAGTAATAGTTTTAATATGGTATTGATCCATTACAATTCTCGAAAAATGAGAATTAAGAGCAGATGATGGACCATCGTCAAAATTTTTTGTAAAATAATTGGGTTGATCTTTTACATATTCAAATTTAATGTACTTATTAGAAGGAGTAATGATATCCATTAACTGCCAGGCATTATTGTGAGGACTACTGTTTGTTGGCGTTTGAAGGCCTCCTTGTGAGAGATAAACAAAAGAAGATGTTGACTGTGGTCTGTCTATAGCTTTTCTTAATCCATCTTTTGAGGTGCCAAAATAATATTCGATTCCATCTTTATCAGTTATAATCCAACCCTTTATAGCATAACTGTTTGCTGTTTCATAAATAGGAACAATTTTAAAATCACTAAATTTTTGGATAATAGGTAATTTAGTTTTTTGGTCAAAAATAAATTTCCCAGAAAAATTTAAAAAATTAAATAAATAAACATCTGGTTCCATATCTATCAATTGATCTGCTTCTATACCAGATGTACTTTGTGCATATACTGTCGCTCTTGTTTCTGGAGATGTGTAAAATGTATTATAAAAATTTCCAGTCAGATAACCAAAATTGTTTTCATCTGCTTGTCCTCTTATCTGTCTAGTAATTAAACCTCCTGAGTTTAGAGCCCAGCCAATACCAACCTGGGAAGCGATTTCGCTAACCTGAATTCCTCTTGCGTGATATGAAACCGATATTGGTAGTTTTATTTCTCCGGATTCAATGGTATAAAGTGGTACTGTAATATTAGGTAAACCTGTGTAAAGTGATACAGGAACTTCTACAAATTTACCCAATGAAGCTGCTTCTGGTGATGGAGGAACAATATTAGGAACTAAGCTATTTACCTGTGCTATAGCTTTTGTTGAAGCACTAAGCAACACCATTAATATCAGGATAATTTTAATAGATTTCTTTAAAGTAAGTTTGTACATTTTATAATTTATTTAGTGCATTTTTAGATTTTGTCTTATTTGTAAAGCTGAAAAATTTTCGAATTCGCTATGTTAATTCCATGAAATATCTTTTGTTTAATTTGATTTTTGTCTTTTTGATAGTTTCTAAAGTTTACATTTTGAAATTTATTGAGATGAAAACTAAAGTGTTTGCAAAAAATGATTTAAGAGATTATTCTCAGGATGAAATTTTGTAAACATATTAAATGGATTTCTTGTTAGAAAATGCAAGTTTAGTTAATATAGTTAGAATTGTATTTCTTTTTCTTGAACAAATATTAGTAAAAATATTCTTAGTTGTTAACAATGTTTTTTAAAAATATTACCCAATCGCGCTACTAAGCTGAAACATTGGCAAATACATAGCAACCAATAAAACAGCAACCAAAACTCCAACAAAAAGGATGATAAAAGGTTCTAATACAGTAGTCATAATTTTAGATTGCTGCACCACTTCTTGATTGTATTGTTCGCTTAGTTGTTTAAATACATATTCGGTTTGGTTGGTTTCTTCGGCAACTTTTACAAGAGAAATGATTCGGTTGTCAAATAACGGATTGTTTTTTAAACTAGAACTTAAACTATTCCCTTTTAAAATACTTTCTTCGACTCTTTCTAAAGCATCTTGTAAAGGCACAAAGCGAATCATTTTTTTAACCATCTGAATACTATTCAATAACGGAACTTTAGCTGTTGTTAATAGCGTAACAGCTTGTGTAAATTGTGCGAGATAGACTTTAGTCATAAAAGGTCCTATGATAGGAATTTTTATTAAAAAGTAATGCAGTGCTTTCTTGTATTTAGGATTGTCTTTAAAAAATTGTGTTGAAAAAATAAATGCAGCTATTGCTAGAAAAAAATACAGTCCGAATGTTTTAGTTAAGACGGATAATTTTACAATTACCTGTGTTAAAAAGGGCAATTCCATATTGTTTTGTTTGAAGATATCCTGAAACATCGGAACAACATAACTCAACATAAAAACTACTACCAAAACGGCTGTGCTTAGTACAATAGAAGGGTAGGTTAGCGCCGCAATAATAATTCGTTTCTGTTCATTTTTACGTTCAAAAAAATGTCCTAATTCAGAACAGACTTGAGCAGTAGTTCCTGTTTCTTCACCAATCTGAATCGAATAATATTCATATTCTGTAAAAGATTTTGATGATGACAAGGCATCAGAAAATGGTTTTCCGTTTACAACCTGATTCAGTATTGTTTGGATAAGTTCTTTATCTGCTTTTTTCTTTAAAGATTCTATTATTAATGACAATCCTTCTTTAAAAGTAATTCCAGCTTTTAGCAGAACGGCTAATTCTTGATAAAATGCCTGCTTTTTTTTGTTATTAAAAGAATCACCAAAAAGCGTAATTTCTTTTTTAAGAAGATCTTCAATACTATTCGGTTTTTTGGTCTGAATCCCTTTTTTAACAGGGGTGTTTTCTATTTTAAAGGCCATCTTCTTGGTTCATAAAAAAGGTTATATCATTTTGTTTAGAGACAAAAATCTCATAATCTGGGAGTGTTTTTACAGCAGAAATACTCAAAGCGTCTACAGTACCGTTTTTGATTTCTTTTCCATTAAAAAAAATCTTTTGAATACTTAGTTTTAAAGGAATTGTATCATTATTTCGCAATGTATAATTATCTTGAAAAGAATAGGTAACGGTATCTATTTCTGATAACATTAATAAAAGCTGTTTTTGATCATTGTATGTTATACTATGTGGTTCGTTAAAATCCTGCCAAAGTTTTTGCTCAAAAAGAGCCAATGTACTTGTTTTGTCAAAATTGCTTTGTATTGTATGAATTTGTTTTTGCACTAACCTTAAAACACTAAACGCCATACCAACAACAATAGCAGTGATGATCATTACAATTAATAGCTCAGCGAGAGTAAAAGATTTTATTTTACGTGTTCCCATAGTACTATTTGTTTTGTTATTTCTTTTTTGCGATCAATATTTTCAGCTTGGATATTTATTATTGATTTAGATTTGCTTTTTTCTTCTTGTATGGTAATCTCCCAGTTTTTATAACTTTCTTGATAAGGTAGTTTTATAATGTTGTTCTGAATTTGATATTCTAATTCATTCATTCGATTTTCAATAGCATGCGTGTTTTTTGAAAATGTATTTAATACTAGATTATTAAGTATTAAACTCGCAATTACAAAGACAATTACAATTAAAACAGTAGCTACAATAGCTTCTATTAAAGTAGCCGATTTTATTTTTTTTAATACAACCATTTCAATATAGTTTTAGGCTGTTCTTCTTCTAACGGTATTCCTCCATAAATGCTTGGAATGTTCAGATTTTCTATTGTAGCATTATAGATGTGATTCATAAAAATTGATCCCGCTTGATTGGCTAGAAATTGTTTTGTAATTACAGAACCAGAAACAGTTCCTTTAATTTCAAAATTACCATTGCAATATACTTGACCTTTTATTACTGCTTCTTTTTCTAATACAATTTGAGTTTGAAAATCGGCAGTAGTTTTAGTTTGAAAATAGCAGATGCTTCCTTTTACAATTGATTTTGTATCAATAAAAATTTTATTATCCATTGGATTTATTGAAACTTCGTCAGGATTGTTTTTATTATCTTGGTATAATATCAAAGCAGATGGATAACTTAATTGGCATGCTTTTCCGATCGTTATTTTTTTTGAAGCTATGGCTTGAAAAGTACCGCTGGTTTCATCTTCAATTTCAATAATGGGAGCAATTAGAATTACATCTTTTAATAGTGCTGACTTTTTAATTTTGATTGAAGTTTCAGACTTGATAATGATATTTCCAGTTATACTTTTATTCTCTAGTACAATTGGATTTTCGGAGTACACTGCTTTAGTTTTTGTTTGAAATGAATTGACTATTCTTTGTTTATCTAAAGAAATATAATCTTCTTTGGTTACAGGTTTAAAGCTTTTTAAATCATAATCTATAGCTTCTAAAACACTTTTTTTTACTTGTGGTAATTCTTTTGAACTTTTCTTTATTGTGCCATAGATTAGCTGAGATCCATAATAACTGTTTCCTGCTATATATCCTGAGTTTACACCTTGTTGTGGTAAATATGCAATACCGCGAATTGCAGTATTGCCTACAACAGTTAATGCATTATAGGTTTCTTGCAGGAATAAAGTAGGGGATTCTTCGGTATTTATAAGAGACCCAATAATAGCCGATTTTACAAATTTCTTTTTTCGAAATTGAGCTATGGAAATTCCTTTTTCAAAAATTCCCCATTGCGATAAATTGGTCTTAATGGTTTGATTTTCTTTTTTAATAAAATCCAGTTGAATTGTATCGGTATTAAGTACTTTTTGTTCTAATAAAGAATGCATTCCTATATCTGCAAATTGAATGTTTTCAATCGCACCTTTTGACTGTTCTTTCATATAAATAAAAGTATAGGCATACAGAATTAATCCTGCTAAAAGCAAAGCTATTAATACAGCTACAAAGACAGTAAACTGTAACGCTCCAGATTTTATTTTAAATTTCAATCTTGAAGCATTATAATGTTTAGATTCCCCTTGTATTTTACATATACAGATTCCTTATCTCCACTTTTTAAATAAATTTCATTATCGGTATCTCCAATTTTCATGTAATGATTGTGACCATCTATAATAAGCATGAATATTTTATTTTTATCTTTTGTATCAGAAATCATTCCTTTATATAAAATCACTGGCCAGACTAAAGGTTCCTTAACAGCTGGCGCTTTTTTTGTTTTTGAAGCTGTTGCTTTTAATTTTGAATCGGTTTCGGGAGCATACATTTTCCCTAAAAAGGGATCTCTGTAATTAATATTAATGACAAAAGTTTCTCTTTCTTTTATTTTAAGAGGTTTTATAATAAACTCAGGATTGTTTGATGAAATAATTTCATCATGATTTGTAAAAGAAAAAACCTGATACAAAACAGCTCCCCATACAAATAATACGAGAGGTAAAAGGATGTAAATATTTTTTTTATTCTTCATTAATAAATTTATTTTCGAGCTAATTTATCTTCGATTTTAGAAACCCTCAAAACTAAGCTTTTTAATGTTTCAATTTCTTTTGATTGTTCTTCAATTTTTTTATTTTGCTCAATGCTGTAAAGTGTTAATTCTTCAATTTTTTGAAGTAACTGATTGTTTAGCTTTCCCAATTCTACTCCATTTTTTTGCATTTCTTCTGCACTAGCTATTTCAGGAAGGTGTTTATTTATTATTAAATAATTTTCCAATTCATTTAGAGGCATTAATTTGTAATCATCACCAAAAACAAAATCTGCTCCTGCTAAATCGACTTTAATTTCTCTAGATCTAATTGTTCCAATAACATCCAATCTATATAAAGGATTTATTGTACCAATTCCGATGTTTCCATTTCCTTTTATTATAAAGGGAATCCAATTACCGCCACCGATATCTCGTACTCTAAAGAAACTACTTCTTGCTGCGTTTTCTGCTGTTCCAAATGAACTTACATCAATGGTGAAGGCATCTATTTGGTCTCCACTGCCTGGAACACTTAAATTAATTTTAGAAGAACTAATAGTTTTAGCTGTAAAATCAGAGGTTGAATTATTTAGATTACCAGAATGCCAGATTTTATTCCAGCCTTTCCAAGCATAATCCCATCTGCCAAAATAAAAATCATTGGTTCCTACACCATTTACGATACTAGCATAATTATTTGTGTCAAAACCAAAACTTAAGCCCTGATAATAGTTAGAGCCTAATGTGTTATTTAAAGGAGTAACTGCAATCCATTGTCCATTAACATTAGAAACAGGGGCAATATTTGTTTCTACGTTATGTAAGGGAAAATAGGATTGGGCTTTTGCTTTTGTAAAAAATAAAGAAAAAGAGGTAATGATAATTAGAGCAAAATTTTTCATTTAGAAATTATTTGTTTTTTTGATTTTTTTCTATTTTATTTAATCTTTTTTCTATTTCTAATAAGAATTCGTTTTGTTTTTCTAGAACATTAATTTTTTCTTGTAATTGTTTGATATCATCTGATTGAGTTTCGCTTTCCTTTTTTTGAATCGATATTTTCTTGTTTTGCTCAATAGAGTAGAGAGTGAGTTCTTCAATTTTCTGCAAAAGCTTTATATTCATTTCGCCCAAATTAATTCCGTTTTTCAAAACTTCTTCTTCACTTGGAATGTTTTCTAAATGTCCTTTTTCGCTAATGTGTTTTTCTACTTCTTCTAGCGTTGGTAAAGGATAATTTTTTTTGAAGACAAAGTCAGACCAGCCATTCATATCGACTTTTACTTCTTTTGTATGTATAGTACCATTTACTGCCAATTTTGTATCAGGAGCGAAAGTGCCAATTCCTATGTTTCCATTAACATCAATATGAAAATAAGGTGAATTTTGATTATCAGTCCAATTATAAATGGAGAAGCTAGACTCTGTTACCATGTTTGCGCCAGAACTTATTGCCCATGTTTTTCCTACTGGATTTCGAAGAAATATTTTTGTCGTATTTGCATTTACACTTTCGCTGCCTAAACCCGTGCTGCCCAGTACATCTAATTTATATGCAGGTGCAGGGATGCCAATTCCTAGATTTCCATTATCTGAAAGCGATATACTAGAATTATTGAATGAAGGTAAATTTGAGCATACAATCCACCAGTCAGATCCAGTATTTTTGTAAATATCAAATTCTGTTTGGCTTACTATTACCGAACTATACATAGAAAAATCGTTTCCACTAAAAGCTTGATCAAAATAGTTCCCTTTAATAACTGCCTGAGGATGCCACATATAATTAATTTGATTGTTGGCATTATATTCTAGATCGTGAATACCATCCCATTTTATCATGTAGACAGCAAAACTCTTTCCAGGATTTTTTGCTGCAACTATAGCATAGCCAGTTGCCCTGGCATTTTGTTGTTGGGTTGCCGTTAATGTTTGTGCATTCGTTACTATAGAGAAAAGAAATAAACTAGAACAAATGGTTTTAATAATTTTTTGCATTGTTTAAAATTATGGATGAAGGTTTAATTGAATTTTTAGTAGGATTAAAAAATCAAATTTTATTTTGTTTTTTTAATTTTTGGATTTCTTCTTCCTGAATTTTGTTTTCTTGTTTCAATGCATCCATTTCTTTTTTGAAATCAATTATATAAAGTGTTATTTCTTCCATTTTTTTTAATAAGTTCATATTCATTTCGGCAAGCATAAGTCCATTTTTCTCAATTTCTTGTGCAGAAGGTATTTCGGGTAAATGATTATTCTGTTTAATATAATTTTCAACTTCTTCTAGAGATTTTAGTTTATAATCTGTAGCAAAAACATAATCAGGTACTAAAGGACCTTTCATATCTACACGTATTTCTTGTGTGTGAATTTTTCCTTTTACAGTTAACATTTCATCTGGTGCAGTGGTTCCAATGCCTATATATCCATTAATATCGATTCTCATTTTTTCAGTATTATCATAAGTGCAAAAGGTCATGAAACCGCCAGTCATTCCAGAACCTCTGTAGAAATTAATAGAATTATTAGTTTGACCATAAAAATTATGAACCAACGAGAAACTTTTAACATTTCTAAAATCATCTCCTTGAGTAGCATATCCCTGAACTCCTAAAAAAGTACCTGATCCAACACCATCTCCTTCACCTAATCTTCCCAAAACTGTTCCGATTTGCCCATTAGAAATATATTGGCCCATATCAAAATATGCTCTTGGATTTGTTGTGCCAATACCGACATTTCCATTTGTTATTTGCATAACATTGTTTCCTGATTTATCACCAAAGCGAATACCTCCATACCAATGTAAATCTAAACCAGACGAACCTGGAACATCATATGTATTAACCCTATAATTGGAAATATCGCCAAATCCAACTATTGGTAAGTTTTGGCTGTAAAATATTGATGATTTGATGAAGATTAAAAATAATATATAATTTCGACGTAAATTAAATAATTTCATAGATCTTATTTAGATTGTTTTTTTTCAAGTTTTTCAATTCGTTTATTTTGCTCAATCATATAAAGCGTCATTTCTTCAATCTTCTTTAACAAAGTCATATTCATTTCAGCAAGCATAAGTCCATTTTTTTCGATTTCTTTTGCTGATGGAATTTCGGGTAAATGGTTGTTTTGTTTAATATACTCTTCAACTTCTTGCAACGATTTCAGCTTGTAATCATTAGAAAAAACGTAATCAGGTACAAGAGATCCTAATAAATCAACTTTTACTTCCTGTGTATGAATTTTTCCTTTTACCGTAAGTTTTTCGTCTGGAATTGCAGTTCCTATACCAACATTTCCGTTTTGAATTGCTTTAATAGCAAGCTGTGCTCCATTGCTAGTGAATACATCTCCAACATATAGATTCCAATCACTAGTCATAGGTAAAAATTTAGAAACGCTTAAATCATTTCCAGTAGTGTTTAATGCTGTAAATGTTCCATTGACATTAATAGAAGTAACTTTTATATCTATACCTATTGCTTGATCAATTGATCCAAAGGTACCTACTGCTCTAATTCGGAAACGAGGATTAGCATATTCGGTGTTACAATCAACAGTAAAATTAGTCATAGACCCAACATACGGATTATTATTTAGACGTCCAGTTTCTCTCCAAACAGCAGGATTAGCATGGGATATTGAAGCGATATGCGTTGCGCCTGCAGCAACACTATTTCTTGTATAACTAATTGAAATTTGGTAATAACCTGATGCTCCAGCATTAATGGGGGCAACTTTTAAGAATTCAATATAATCTCCTATTACATAACCAGCAGGAAAGACAACTCTAGCTTCATATTCAGTTACAGAAATAAAATTATTAGAACCTGAACTTGTATTTGATTTTGCAAAAAGATTTGTAAAAGTTATTAATGATATGATTAAAAAAAGTATGTTTTTGTTCATTTTAAATTAAGCTTAATGTTTCTAATTTTTGATTTTCGACTCTAAAGAAATTATTTTGTCATTTTGCGATTGAATTTGAATATTTTGTTCTTCTAACTTTTTATTCATTTCAATCATATATAAAGTCATTTCTTCCATTTTTTGTAAAAGTTTAATATTCATTTCAGAAAGATTAATACCGTCTTTCTGCATTTCTTTTGCAGAAGCGATTTCAGGTAAATGTTTGTTTTCTTTGATGTAATTAGCGATAGAATCTAATGGAGGTAAATTGTAATTGTTTTCAAAGACAAAATCGGCACCAGCATCTACGCTAACTTTTACTTCGCGTGAGTTTATATTTCCTGCTACTGTAAGTTTTGAGGCTGGATTTGAGGTTCCGATTCCTACGTTGCCATTATAATTCCAAGTCATTACATGCTGATCTGGTACTGAGTTTGTATTTGAGCCACCATTAATATATAGATCAAGTTTGCTCCCATAAACATAATCTCCTCCATGACCAATTCTGAATTCAGCACTTTCAGGATAGCTATAGTTTGGAGTCCCACTTCTTGATAATTTAAGTATTGATTTAGTTAGTGCATTTTGACCTAATGGCTTACTTTCACTAGTTTCTACAACTTCGACTTTACTTGTTGGATTAAGTGTCCCAATACCAACATTATTGCCTGATATTAAGAAGTTATTTACCAGATGAGTTTCGTCCATATTTGGTGTAAAATTCTCGATATTAGATAGGATATTTGTGTTCACTGCTGAACCATTTACTTCATAATTTACAGATTTCATATTTTCTCCAGTAGATATAGTCCATCCTGCAAATTTATAAGTTTCATTATGGTAGGCTGCACTATATGGTACATCAACAGCTAAATATTTTTTCCCATTATAGATACAGGTTTTTAGAACCCAATTAGAATTGTTATTGTATGAATGTATGGTAGCAGAAATACCATTATAAGCAGAAGAAGAATTTATTTCTACAATATTTATTCTATTATAAGCAGCTTGATGACCTCTAAAAGCAGTGATTGTCCCTACAGCATTATTCATACCTATCAATGTACCACCATAAATCTCATGTATTAAAATTAAATTTTTAGTGTAATCTCCAACGCCATTACTGCCAATATCTATAACTTTATAATTTCCTGCAACTGGAGTTACTTGAGCATATATAAATAATGAAGAAAATAATAGTAGATAAATTAAAGTTGATTTTATATTCATTGACTATTTGTTTTTTAGTTTATTTTCAAGAGCAATTATTTTTTCATTTTGCTTTTCATTTTCTTTTTTCATCTCAATCATGTATAAAGTCATTTCTTCCATTTTTTGTAAAAGTTTAATATTCATTTCAGAAAGATTAATACCATTTTGCTGCATTTCTTTTGCAGAAGCGATTTCAGGTAAATGTTTGTTTTCTTTGATGTAATCAGAAACTGATTCTAGAGAAGGTAAATTATAATCATTATCAAAAACAAAATCTGCACCAGCATCTACACTAACTTTTACTTCGCGTGAGTTGATATTTCCTGCTACTGTAAGTTTTGAGGTTGGATTTATTGTTCCGATTCCCACATTGCCATTTTTTATGTAATGATTACCACTACCGCTAATTTGTAAATTACCATTTGAAATGATATTGGTATTTACTTCACTAGAAACCGAAAATTCTGGAATAGTAGTACCAATTGGATTTTGATTAATTTTTATTTGATTCAAATCAGTCAATGTATTAACTTTTTCTTGTAAATAAGTTATTTTAATTACATAGCTTGTATAATCCCTTGCATCAAATAATATAGACAATTGTTTATTTACGTAACCGCCGAAACTTGTACTTAAATCTGTAGTTGCTCCTAAAATGATTCTGCCATTATGATAAAATCCATTTGATTCCATTAATTTAAGAACTGGAGCGCCCCAATTGGCACCTTGTCCAAAACCATTTTCAATTATATATTTTTCATAACCAGTTCCATAATATTCATTAAACAGCTCAATGATTATTATTCCCCCGTGTTGCCAGTGAAAAGAATTATATCCAATAGTTGCTATTTCGAATCTTGTTGGTTGATTAGTGGCACTTAAGCCACGTATTACTGTTGATTTAAGGCCATTTTGATCTAAATCAGTTTGCGAAAAAATATTAATAGTTATAAGAAAACTGATTAATAATAATAAATTTCTTTTTGTGATCATATTTTAGAAAAATTAATTTAAAGAAATAGTTTTTAATTTAGTTTTTTTTCTTTTTAAGAATTTTGATTTCTTTATTTTGCGATTGAATTTGAATATTTTGTTCTTCTAAATTTTTATTCATTTGGATCATATACAACGTCATTTCTTCCATTTTTTGTAAAAGTTTAATATTCATTTCAGAAAGATTAATACCGTCTTTCTGCATTTCTTTTGCAGAAGCTATTTCAGGTAAATGTTTGTTTTCTTTGATGTAATCAGAAACTGATTCTAGAGAAGGTAAATTATAATCATTATCAAAAACAAAATCGGCGCCAGCATCTACACTAACTTTTACTTCGCGTGAGTTGATATTTCCTGCTACTGTAAGTTTTGAGGTTGGATTTATGGTTCCGATACCTACATTGCCCATGAAATATGCATTCCTATTTTGATAAACACCTGTTGTAGTTGTATATTCTTCAGGAGTTGTTTTAAAAGAATGTGCTGGGCCATTAACTTCATTATAAGGTAATGGGTTTTGTACACCATCATAAACAGTTGGGTTTACAGCATAGTTAGATTGATAATAATATGTTGTTGTTCCTCCACGAAGCCAAATTATTATGCAGTTACAAGTTCCGTTATTTGTTGCATCACGCCATCCTGCGATAAAAATTGTATTCTGTGCTACAAAAGCAGGTTTTATATCAGCATTTATAAAATTTGAGCCATGACCCCAACTAGTAACGTGATAACTAAAATCTGCTATTAAGGAACCTCTCCCATCTGAATTAAGATGCAAACTGCTTCTGCCTAATGCTAGTTTTGTAGAAACGTTGTTTACCCATCCACCGTCGTAAAAAGTAACAGGATAAAATTTATCGAAATCGCCATTAACCGTAAAATTACTAGATACTTGAGCATAAGTGATTTTTGAAGAAAAAATAAATAAAAGTAGGAGTAATATTTTTTTCATATTTTAATTGGTTTTGATTTTAGAATGTCTTTTAGGGAGGTCTATTTTATTTTTTTGTTTAATTTATAGTAAAACTAAAAACAGAACTTTTACTGCTAGAATTTCCAGCTTGATCAAAAGATGTTATATACCAATAGTAAGTTCCTGCAGTAAGAGTTTTGTTATAAGGGCTTGTTGCTTGTGCTTTAAAGTTAAGATTAGTTAATGCACTTTCGGTATACACATAAATACTGTCTTTTTCTGTGCTACCAGCGATTGGCGTTCTGCTGTATTGAAAATTAATATCGGTAGAGGTTGTGGTACTTTTATCAACAGGTATAGAGAGGGTAGGAGTATTTGGAGCTTTTGTA
Source organism: Flavobacterium sp. MC2016-06 (assembly GCF_009711165.2). Lineage (GTDB taxonomy): Bacteria > Bacteroidota > Bacteroidia > Flavobacteriales > Flavobacteriaceae > Flavobacterium. The sequence goes on from NZ_WMID02000003.1 coordinate 287,770, forward strand.
TCTACAAGTAAAGTTCTAGAAGTATATAATGTTTCTTTAGTTCCGTTACTGGCTCTCACTTTCCATGTAAAATTTCCATCAGGAAATGTGTAATCAAAACTTGTTGTAGAACTTTTGTCTTCTTTGACGATTTCACTATTACTATCAAGTATTTGATATTGATATTCGGTAGCTCCGATTATTGTCTGCCAAGATAATTTTTGAGTTGTATTTTGAGTTATTAAATTATTACTTGGAGCATTTAAAACGACAGTATTATTTTGAAAATCATCATTATTTAAAATTTCAAAAGCACTGGTTTTATAGGGTGTTTCATAGTCACTGTTTACCGCTTTTATGCGCCATTCGTATTTACCAATATTCAATTGTTGTGTAAATGAATTTTTAGTAATTAAAGTGTCTAGTACCATTTCTACAGGTGCTGTAAAATTTGGTTTTGCAATTTGAAGACGATATTTTTCAGCATTTTTTACATTATCCCAAGAAAATGATACACCAGTTGAAAATAAGACAGAATTATTGGCAGGTGCAATTAAAGTAACTTCTTCTTTTGAAATATCAGGAACAATTAGTATTTCCTCACAAGAGATAATAGATAAGAAGAAAATGCATGAAAGGAGCTTATATAATTGAGATTTATTCATTGAGATTTTAATTTTAAACATGAAGGTATACTTCATTAATTGATTACAGATAAATAGAAAAGAATGTAAATACCGAGTTGGCAATTTACATATCAAAAAGGCTTTTGTTGTTTTTATCCTCCTTAGGAATTTTAGCTTTTGTGTTTCCAGTACAACTAGCGTTGTCTGATACAATATCGGCAATGTACCAGTGATTTTTTGATGTACCAGCCCAGCAGAATTTACTAGATTGATATGCCACTATTGTTTCAGGATCAATATCTATTACATCTGCTTTCTTACCAGACTTATAGGTAGTTAGTAAGTATTTTTTGTCTTGAGAGTTTGTAAGGTAGTAGGCATCAGACTGTCTTATTTTTGTAATTTCGTCTACAGATAAGCTTACAGCAATACTAGTAATAACCTGAGGGTTTTTGATGTTTTGTATTAATTTGATAACATCTAAATTATAAGACGCATTTAATTCATTGACAAAACCATTTACATCTAAAATTTTAATGGTTACCAGTTCTGGTTTATTAGGAAGACTATCTATGTAAGCAATTTTTTTGTGATTCTGATTGTATTTTGCTTTTGAAGCATATAATTTATTTAATTGTCTGTTAAAAGGTACTACACCAATAGTTACTCTTATTTTATTCTCGAGTTTTGGAAGTGTTCTAACTGCAAAATTATTCTCAACGCCATTTTTTATTCCAGATTGACCAATACTTCCTAATTCTGGTGAAGTAGTGGCGATTTTGTATTTTTCATTTTTAATTTTTGTTGTCTGACATGCAACGCAAATTAGAACTACAAATACAACAAATTTCTTTATCATGCTTTTAATTTTAAGGTATTTTAATATTTTTTGATTGAAAAAACTCAATAACATTTTTTTAACAAATCTAACAAATTAGAATATATATTTGTAAGATTTTGTGCAATTGTTTTTAATCATTATTGAATATTAAAAATAAGCCTGAATATCAAAAAATAAAATCAAGTTTCATACAAATGCAATCATAATCCCTCTTTTTAGACTCTCTAAAAGTTAGTAGATTTAATAGATAAAATTTAGTTTGTTAATGATTTTTATTATTAGGTAATGTATTACATTTATGCGGTCTTAAAAATTAATAAACTATATATATGATTATGAAACATTACTTTACTTTTCTGTTTTTTTTAATTTACTTTCAATCCTTTTCTCAAATTATTTCCCCAAATGGTAATAACTTGTTTTATTACAATGGATTAGCCGATGTTACTTTTAAATTTCCAGAAAGAGGAACTGGAGGGCGTGCCATTGTGCACGATTTAAATAATACTTTAGTATTAAACTATGGAGGAGATTTTACAGGTGGAACTAGAATTGGGAATGAAGTTTATTTTAAAGATGGAGGTAATTCATATATTTTATCTGGAAATCTTGGTATTGGTAATGCAACTCCAGCTGGGACATTAGATCTTAGAAAATTAAACTCGAATTTGGTATTTGATTTGAACACTAATGGTATTTCTAGAATAATAAGTAAAGGATGGAATGCTGATATAGATATGCATACTTTTCAGATTAATGGTACAGAGAATTTCAATCAATTGGTTTTGAATTCTAATGGTTATGTAGGCATTGGTACATCCAATCCTGCTGCTCCATTAACAGTTTATGGGAAATCTATTTTTTTTCCTGCTAGAATTACTAATGGAGATGCTAGAACTCTCGTAGTAGATTATGCTGTTAGCAATGCACCGTTTTTAGATAACGATTACCCTGTGGTACTAAAAACAGGAGGAGGAAATCAACCCTTAATTTTAGATGCAGCAAGAATTGGAATTGGTACTTCTAATCCAGATTCTCGGCTTTCTGTAAACGGAACAATCCACTCCAAAGAAGTTAAAGTAGATTTGAATATAACAGCACCAGATTACGTTTTTGCAAATGATTATAAATTAAGAAGTCTGCAAGAAATTGAAAGTTATGTAAAAGAAAATAATCATTTGCCTGAAATTCCTTCGGCTAAGGAATTTGAAAAAAATGGAATTAATATTTCTGAAATGAATATGAATCTTTTGAAAAAAGTTGAAGAATTGACTTTATATCTTATTGAGCAGAACAAAGAAATAAATGCTCTTAAAAAAGAAAATAATAATATAGAAATTCTCGCCTCTAAACTTGAAAAATTGCAAGCAGAAATTGATTTACTAAAAAAGAACTAAAATAATTTAAAATGAAAAAAATTATACTATTATTTAGTATTATACTATGTCAAGTGGTGACAAGTCAAGTTTTAACAACAAATAGGAATCCGGTTGGTTTGGAGCACAATATTTTATTTAATGCATCAACTAGATATACGGTTACACAGCAAGGACCAGCATTAGATATTCCAACTTTGTTTGATGGAAGAATGTATCCATCTTATTCTAATGGCACAATTACTGCAGCAAATCCTACTGTAATTCTTATCGAAGGGCTACCAGGTTATCATACACAAGCAGGAGCTTGGGTGGGTTGGACTACTCGTTATTGGTATGCTAAGAGATTTAAAATAGAGGGGTATGACGTATATAGTTCGCCAAATACTTGGAGGACTATTGCAGATTATTCTAATGTAGATTATAATGGTTATGATTTTTCTACTGTTGTACCTAGCGGAGTTTATACTAAATTGAAATTTACATTTTACACCTCTGAAACAGGCGGTGCGGTAGGAGTTTCAGAATTGTTTTTTATTCACCCAGAAGCTACTTCTCCGTATGCAGGTCTGCTTGCTTCGGCTGTTAATAATTGGGATAATAATGGTGCAAATTTGGTCTATAACAATAGTGGTAATGTCGGTATAGGAATTCAAACTCCAATAAATAAACTAGATGTAAACGGAACCATTCATTCTAAAGAAGTAAAAGTTGATATTACTGGTTGGCCAGATTTTGTATTTAAAAAAGAATATAGTTTACCAACACTTCAAGAAGTTGAGAAACAGATTAATGAAAAAGGGCATTTAGAAAATATCCCTAGTGAAGAAGAAGTTTTAAAAAATGGGATTAATCTTGGAGAAATGAACACTAAATTATTGCAGAAAATAGAAGAGATGACTCTTTATATTATTGAACAAAATAAACGAATTGAGAAACTTGAAAAAAATCAATCTAAATAACCTAATATGAAATTATTTAACTTACAACAAAATTATATATTATTTCTAATCTTTATCAAATCATCAATTTTTTATAGCCAAAGTTTACCAATAGTTGGATTTGGTGACGTTTCCAATTATAGAATTAACACTTATGATGTTCCTGGCTCATCTGGTTTAGATTTGCATTGGTATGGAGGAATGCGTTTTGGTGACGTAACAAGTAATAGTGTAATGCAGATTACAAATGGTAAAGTTGGAATTGGTAATACAAACCCAGCAGTAAAACTAGATGTAATAGGTACAATAAGCAGTTATGAGCCTTTGGCATTAGGAGCTACTGTAAATTCTTTTCAATTAATAAATCAAAGAAGTGGAAATGTTGGAGAAAACACAATTATAAATAGGCTGTGGACTTATAGAGATAAAACATTGAATAATTGGTATTCTGCAAGGATTCATGATGGTATATCTATAGATGATTCTTATAAAACACCTAATGTTGATACACAAACCTGGTGGGAAAGAGATCCTTTAGACAATATTCAATCCTGGGGAAATAATGCAGAAACATATCTAACAATTAATAAAGGGAATGTTGGTATCGGAATAAAAACTCCAATAAATAAACTAGATGTTAACGGAACCATTCATTCTAAAGAAGTAAAAGTAGATATGACTGGCTGGTCTGATTTTGTATTTAAAAAAGAATATAGCTTACCAACACTTACAGAAGTTGAGAAACAGATTAATGAAAAAGGACATTTGGAAAATATTCCTAGTGAAGAGGAAGTTTTAAAAAATGGGATTAACCTTGGGGAAATGAACTCTAAACTTTTGCAGAAAATTGAAGAATTGACTTTGTATATGATTGATGTTAACAAAAAAGTAAAGGAACTTCAGGTTAGTAATGCTAAGCTTGTAGAAAACAATGAGGTTTTAGAATCTAAGATTAAAAAATTGGAAATAAAATAACCTTGTTAAGGAAAGAATAAAAGAGGCAGTTTCATGATTTGTGAAGCTGTTTTTTTATTTTCTAGAGTTTTAGGTTTTTGCAATGGGTTATATTTTTAATAATTACTGTATGAAAAATTGTATTTTTGCTAAACCCAGAAAAATGATTAAGAGAATTACAGCAAACACTTTTAATTCGTTTCTTACTAAGATTGGGTTGTTATTTACCAATTTATTTTTTTTGAACAATTTTTAAATATCTTTGAATTATGAGCACAACAAAACCAAAACATATTGGCAGAAATATAAGCCGAATAAGAGAACTAAAAGGCATGAAACAAGAAGCATTGGCTATTGCTATTGGAGTAAGTCAGCAATATGTTTCTAACATAGAAGCAAGTGAAAATATTGATGAAGAAAGACTTATTGAAGTAGCAAAAGTACTTGGAGTAACAGTAGAAGCAATTAAGAATTTTTCAGAAGAAAATATGATTACTTATTTTAATACTTTCAATGAAGCTGTTTCAGGTAACAATTTTAACCATTATAATAGTTGCTCATTTAATCCGCTAGATAAAATGATGGAAGTTGTTGAAGAAAATAAAAAACTTTATGAGCGTTTGGTTCAAGCAGAAAAAGAGAAAGTAGAGTATTTGGAGAGATTACTTAAGGGGAAATAATTTTTGTAAGCGATATATAAAAAGAGGCAGTTTCAAATCATGAAACTGCCTCTTTTATTTTTATATTGTCTACCTGATTTTGCAAATACAGATAAGAATCTGCGCTAAAGACTTGTAATGGTTATCATAACAATATTATAAATTTACATCATCATATTGTAAAAAGTTGATATCTGTATAATCAGAATTATTATTTCGTAATATCTGTAATTGAATTAATTTTATAACTTTCACCAGTTTTTATTAAATTAATTTGTAATTGTATATTTTTTTTGACAATTTTTGTAGGAGATACAGGGGTAGAATCAACAGTAAAGGAAACATTATAGCTGTTTTGTTTCTTTAGATCTTTAATTATTTTCATTGTATTTAATGATTTTATATCTATTTCCCAGTCATTTGTAAATAAGTCATGATCATCTTCATACCATTGTTTATACTCCATACTTATTTTTTTGGTACAATACTTTTCTTGTAATAATTTTAATTCTACTAATTGATCCTTTTTAAAAGGAAAATAACTTTTACTTATTATTTTTGTATAGTTTGTATAAAACTCTTTTAGCGTGTTTGAAATTTGTTGATCTTTAGTAACTTCTTGAGCATTACAATTAATTAAAAAATAAAGACTAATTAAGATTAAAAAAAAAGATTTTTTCATGAAAAATTGTTTAAAATATGTATAATAATTTAATTATTGATTATTTTTTTGGCATTCTATAAATTTCAAAAGAAGGTTTGTTTTTGCGATAACCTCCTCCTGGCCAAAAACCATTTTGTTTAAAAGCAGCCTGCCATATTTTTCCATTATACATTTGAATATGACCATATGGCACACCATTTGCATCTGCTGTACCTCCTGTATATCCTTGTATTACAGCTATATCTCCTTTAATGAAATTATCAGTAGCGACTGCATTAAATCCCCAATTTCTTAAATAGGGTCCATATGATCTAGCGGCTACTGGATGATTAGCTGTATTAATACCTCCTGCCTCTAAAGCCATTCTAACAAAATATGCACACCTAGCTCCATTACCTTTTGCCTCTGCTGTAGCATATGAAGAATGAGAATTAGTATCCAGCCAATCTACTGCATTGTCTACATTATAACTTGTATTTCCACCACCTTTATAAGTATTATTAATAAATATTTCATCTAAAGAATAATCATGATGAAAAAAGCCACCCTCTTTAGACCAAGAAACTATATTACCGTATCTACTTTCTCCCCAAGCTCCTGTATCACTATTATTAAAAGCAACACCTAAATGCTCATATCCTTCTATATCATCACTTCCGTCAAACCATTCATACTGACCAGTGCCTTTTCCATTAGCATCTAATTTTTCGTAAAAATCTTCTCCCCCATCTGGATCGATTCTAGAAATTGGATTATTTCCCATTCCTAGATAAGGAGAGTTATATTGTCCATTTGGGTCGGTAGACAACCATCTACCTAATCTACCATCCCAAAGACGTAATTGAAAAGCCTCCATCCCAGTTTCTTTATCAAGTTCTTGTCCTTGAAATGCATAACGGTAATTGCTTAGTGAATTACGTGATGGTAATTGTTCTCCAAAAGGGTAATAATCTGCATAAGATTGAATTACTGGCTGGCCACTAATTTTCTGAATAACAGCCCTAACATTGCCTAGATTATCTGTAATTTCATAATTACTCATTGTTGAGGCTCTATTGTATACTCCTAATCTACTAAGACCAAAGATAGGTAAATCTGTTTGAACTATACTGCCACTATTAGGTAGATTATAAACAGCCATAGTATTTCCAGAAAGATCTAATTGATAAAATGTTGTAGCTTGCAGAGCATAAGGAGAACTCGTATTATAACTTTCTTTTTTAATGCGTTGTCCCCTTTCATTATAAAAGAACTTTACAGCTGTATTTGTACCTTTTTTTACCTCAGTTACTAATCCTTGTACATTATAAAAATAAAATAAGTTTTCTGAAATATTTTGAGTTAATTGGCCAATGGCATCATATACATAATTTCCTGATGATTGATTTTCTATATCATTTATGTCTGCAGTTACAGGAGCACTTTCGGTAACGCTGTTTAATTGATTTTTACCTGTATTGGTGTAATTATAAGTTAAGTTGTCTACAACAGTTCCAGATTCATTAGTACGCTGCAATGTTTTAATATTGCCATTAGGATCATATGTTAATCCTCCTTCTGCTAAATTGGGAGTTGGACTAATGACTGCCGTAGCAGAGTTAGTGTTTCCAAAAGTGGCTCCTGTTAACCAATTGTTACGATCATAATTGTACAAGTATCCTTTCTGGTTAGCTGTACTTCCAGAATAATCGCCTGTTATTCCTTTATTGGCCCAACGTGCAGCTTTTATATTTCCATTATAATCAGCTCCTGCTGTAGGAGAAGATATAATGTTTCGGCCAGTACGTAAATAATCGCCATTATAATAGTCCAGTGCTAAACCAAAAACATCGTTATTATCTCCACCAGGATCTTTAGCAGCTTCTAAACTAGGGTGATTAATACTTTTAAGCTGTCCTCCAAGAGTATATACATAATCCAAACCTTGAGCGCCTTGTGCAATATTTACTCTTTTAAGTTCACCTGTTTTGTAATAGCTGTAATCTGCATGAGTGATGAAAGTTGAGTTGTCAACAGATGTTTCTACTTTTGTTAGTGCGTCATTTGCATTGTAAGTATATTGATGAATAAATAATTCAGCGGTTTTATCTTTTTGAAATAGAACTTTTTTTACATTGCCTTTGTAATCATATTCGTAATGAATGGTTTTAGCGCCAATACCCTCATTGTATTGCACAACCCATTCTGTTCTGCCATATAGATCATAACTATACCAAGTAATTGCATTTATAATATTGTCACTACCTACTTTATAACTCACTGCTACATTTCCAGATAAATTGTTTTGTAAATTTGTATACGCTGGCATTAAAGCAGCAAGACTTAAAGATATAGGAATAGTTAATGAATATGCTGTTGGTAAGAGATTAGGATCAGTAACTACATTCTCTGTGTAATCATATACAGAAAAAGTTCTTTCCTTAACATTAGTGCCTACAACAGTTGCATTATTATCAACAGCAGTAACTGCCGAAGTCCATATTCCAGTATTACCAATAATAACACCACTTTCTATTGGCCTGCTCAAGCCATCATAATTGGTGTAAGAGATTTCATTGTTAATCCTTTGAAGAGCACTTTGAGAATATCGTATTTGACCATCTTTTCTATACACAAACTTGCTTATTCCTTCATCTGGACTCGATGCTTCTATCAATTGGCCTAGTGTGTTATAGGTATAAGTTGAAGCAAAGTTTATTGAGGTCATATGTGCAGGCGTACCCACAATAGTACTATTAGCTGTATATCCATTTGGCTGTACAGATTTAATTAATTGACCAGTTTTGTTATAAATATTAACAGCATAATCATAATAATTAACCCTATATGTAATACCTAATGCTCCAGTATCGTATATTGGCAGTCCAGCTGAAATGTATGTTTTAGGATCTGTTGTAGGAGGTGTTACAGCTTCAATTCTGTAAGCATTCCCACCAATTAAAGTAGAAGTGATTAATCCTGTTTTTAAATCATATATTTTGTATAAAGATGCATTGCCTATTAACGAAATTCCAGATGTAATTCCTGCTGGAATGTGTACATCTACAAAACCTTGCGCACCAATAAGAGAAACTACCGGATAAGAAGTACTTCCTCCTGAGCGGGCAGTGGCTAAAACTTTGCCTTCACCATCTGAAAAAGCTACATTTTCGATACCATTTGCATCAACACTCACAGATTTATAAAATTTGGTAATAACTTCTTCTTTACCAGATGTTATGGCACCATCATAATAATCTGACCCATAAACATAATACATCTCTTGAGCAGCAGGAACAGTGAAAGAATAGCCAGTTTTCCACTCATTATTTATTTTATTACCTCCTACAATATTTATTACATTTCCGGGATTGAGTTGATCATAGTTATTTTGAGCAAAAGGATGCGTCGCTGTTGCTTGATAAGGTTCATCTGTATTATTATCACTATAATAATTGGCTAAACTTGGATTTGCAGATACATCAGGTAAAATAGCAGCAGTTACTATAAAGCTGCTTCCAGCAGTTGCTGTTACGGTAAAGGTATTACCTAAGGTTATACTTGGAGCAATTAAGCTTACTGTTAGGCCAGAACTTACTGTTCCTGTTGCAGAAATAGACTCGCTTGCTTTATAGATTTTACTTGTTGATATGTTAGGTAGTGGAAGAATTGTAGGATACGAATCAGCCTGTACCTGAGAATTACTCTTAAAAAAATTAATTTTATCAAAAGTCGTCAAAGGAGATGGAGCTATGAAAGAAGTTTTGTCAGGTCTTCCAAAATCATCAAAAGTAGTTTCTGTTCCCCAGATTTTATTAGTCACATAATCTTTTGAGAGACTTACATCAGATTTTCCAAGATCATCAAAATAAGTTCTACTCGATCCTACAATATTACCTTTTGTATCAAAACTAACGTTGTGTATCCAATGTGCGCTAGAATCTGTACCGAGTACAATATAATTCCCATTAGGTTTAGTACAACTTGTAATAAAATTTGTGTCTAATTCGGAAATAATACCATCTCCATTAGTATCTACATACCATTTTGTATTAGGATTAATTTGAGAATTATTATCATTACAATCTAGACTATTTGCCACATAGTTTAATGGCTGATTACATTCGTAAGCGGGATAACCAGGGTCGCCAAATCCATCATTGTCTTTGTCATAGTACCAGACAGGAATTGTAATTTCTACATTATTATCATTGCAATCTAAACTATTTGCTACATAACTTCCAACAGGCTTAATGCAAGCCATTAAGTAATTATTAGGATTTCCATAACCATCACCATCATTATCAAAATACCATGCCATTGGATCTGTGCAGTTATCTGGGTCAATAATTGCCTGTGTAGTTGCAGATTTATTAGTAGATACTTGAGAGTATGTAGTAGTATAATTTAACAATCCTATTATGTACAGCAATATGTATATATTTTTTTTCATAATTTGATTAATTTAAATATCTGTTATTGTAGGTAGTTGTTTTTGATAACTTAAAGCCTCCCGTTACTTGATTTACCGTATCATCTATTACTTCGGAATAAGTTTTTACTAATCTTCCACTGGCATCGTATTCAAATCTTGTTGCTAATCCGTTATTTCCAATAATGTAAGTAAGTTCATCCCATTCGTTATAAACGTAACCATTTATAGAAGATGCTATTGGACGTATCATTAAGTCGTCAAAGTATACTGTAGATGTATCAATTGATGTAACATTTACAGAATATGCACCTGAAGGAACGCTTATATAGCCTGATTTTAGAACCCAATTACCAGCATTATAAGATTCAGTAAAGTCAACAATGGTTCCATTATTATTAATTCTGGCTTTAGCAGCATTTGTTTTTTCTACCCACACAGATATTTTGTATTTACCGGCTCTGTGTTGTCCATTTTTCATAGCTACACCAAATTGCGAACTTGATGTTGCTGCAACAGATTGTTTTCCTGTGTGGTAATAGACAGAATTTCTTGATGCATTTATCATTGTCACCTCTGGTTCAAGATAAATTGAGAAACTTGTCGGAGGTGTGTTTTCAGCACCAGAAAAGAACATTTCATTATATCCTGCATTACCAGTGGTCGTCACTTTGGTATCATTATCTCCCATTTTAGTTGAAGCGTAATTACCATTAATGTCTTTTGCTTCTAGAGAATTTGAATAATGATCATAGAGCGTTATTTCGCCTATTTGTTTCCATTGTGCAGGTTGAACAACATCTATACCTACACCCGATGGAAGGTTCCAGTTAAAACTATCATCTGTCGCACTTGCATAAGAAGAAAAGATTCCATTTGCATCTTTTGCTCCATTCCAAGTGTAAGATTTATGTTTTCTCCAGATTTTTTCGTTAAGAGCAGTCGGAGATACAGTAGTTCCCGCCATATCTTTATATGCCCATACATTACTCCAGGTTGTGATGCCGACTCCTGTTTCTTTCCAAACAGCATTATTGAGAATGTAAGAGTAATTTGCAGTTACTTGAGAAAGCATATTTTTATTAGTAATGTTATCAACTTTAGAACCCATTTCTGGATATTTTAGATAAGCAGGAATAATTCTTGTTTTAAATGATTGTCCGTCACTAGAACTATATTTAGTTTCTTTACTGGCACCTGAAATAGGATCATAGTCTGAAAATTCAGTTGTATAAGAATATCCATTTGTCTGTTCAGTTGATGATTTTATTATATTCGGATATTTTATTCTGGTCGAAGAATTAACAATCCATTTGTCTAGTAAAGTTGCTGTATTAGTTGTATAATCTACAGTTTTGTAGGTTTGATAAGATTCTTGTGTAACTCCTATATTTGTTGTATTATCAGACATTCCATAATAGGAATTATTAATTTTACTTAATTGCTGACCTTTATTGTTGAATGTCGAGACTTCAAGTAGCTGACCTATAGCAGCTAAATTATCTTTAACAATAAAAGAACTGATGTTAACCTCCTTATTTTGATTGGTTATTGTAGTTGGAGTTTTTGTTTCTACAATTTCATAAAAATCACCATATTTTACTTTATTTGGATCTTTAGTTTTCATGATATTAAATTTATATCTAATCTTATTTTCACTAGGCATTCCTTCCTTGTGAGTATTCATAGTTACATATTCATACATTACTCTAGGAGCAGGTAATTGAGAACTATAAGGCGCTTCTTTTGTTATGTTTTGAGTATAAGGAACATAACTAACATATCCAAGACCATTTTCGTTTTGACCATATTTATAGTCTGTGATGTAATTATTAAGTCCGTCTGAAATTTTTAAATTACTGACACGTGGACCACCTCCTATATAAATTAGGTTACTTAGATTTATTTTTACTTCCATAGATACATAAGTAATTCCTTGCCCAGGATTAGTACCAGTAGATGTAGTTGGTCCATTAAAAGTTACTTGATATTTGCCATTACCAAGGATATTTGAAATATAACCTGTACCATTATACGAAACGATATAATCACCATACGCACTGCTTAAAGTAGTATTACTATAATAAATATTTACTGTTTGTCCTAAGGTAATGGGGTAATAATTTTGATTTCCAACTTCAATTGTTGTTGTTAATGGATTAGAATTTGTAAGAATTGCATTAGCAGTAAAAGAATTAGTATTATAACTTGCAAATAGTAATTCGTTAGGGACTGTACTGATGAAATTATTTGACTCGTAATTTATGTTTATTGTACCTCCTTGAGGTGTTGTAATTTTATTTAAAGAATAAGTTGCAGGATTTTCTATAGGATATCCCCACCCATCTTTTTTATCAATATTAAAAGTATTGACATCATTTAGATATCCAAATTTATAAGGAGGTAAAACATTTGCTCCTGCTTTTCCTTTAAAATTTACATTTAATAATGTTAGGCGGTTATCTCCTGGAACTAAGCTTGTATCATAACCAAAATCAATGACTTTAATTGCTTTAGCAACACAAGAAGACCAGTTGTCTCCTGTATCTAAAACATTATCTTTCATATTGTATTTTGCATTTTGAAGTGTTTTTTCAGAATTTGGATATGAAATATTTACATTTTGATTTAGATCTGTTCCATATGTTTTATTAGTGACATCATCAGCGTTTTTTAATAAAATTATTTTGTCAAGACGCAGTTGATTTTGTGAAGGGATGGTAAATCTTGATGTATAAGATCCTGGACCAGAATCTATATGACTTACAGAAGAATATGTCCAATTTTCTGAAGCGCCATCATTTCGCTCGCTTTTAATAAAAAGTGCAGTATGAGTTCTAGTTTTTACTTTATCTAAATAATATAATTGCTTTCGTCCTCTTATCCAGGTTTTTATATTAGAGTTTCTATCATCTATTATATAATCTTTTTTATATGGAGCTTTCCAAACAAAAGCATCAGTCCATTTTCCGTATTCAAAACTTGTCCAATATCCTAAGTCTCCATCTCCCGCAACTCCATCACCATTGTCAACATAATCAGGTCCTGTGACAGCAGTAAGCAACCAGTGTGTAGCATAAGGCTCTAATTGTCTTTTTTCATAGTAAGATTTATTTTCTGTTAGATTATTTGCAACCGCTCCAAATGTCCGTGTTATAACTTCATGATTATAAACAGGCAATGAATAATGATATGTTTTCCCATCACTTGCTGTAATTTTATAAGCACCAATTCCATCTTTAGGTAAACTGCTTCTATCAAGACCACTTACATTGGGTTGTAAATAACCATTTTGTTTTAAAGCAGGATATGTAGTTAAATTTGTTATTTCATTATTTGTGTAATACTCAATAAATGTAGAGGTTTTACGTCTAGATTTTGCTGCCAATTCAACACTGCCAGTATTATAAGAATTTAAAATGTCTATATTTGTTAAAGTGCTATTATAAGATGCAGCTTGAACATTGATGTAGGTACTAATTTCGTTTTCTAAATAAAAGGTAGGTTTACCATTAAATTGAGCAAAGTCGGGAGGTTGAACACTACCATTTATATTATAACGTAAAAGATAATCGTTCATGTTTTCTTTAGCATCTAATCCAAACAATGCTCCATTTTCATGTATAGGTGCTGACATTGTCCCAGATAGTCCTTGTGCTTGAATATTATAATTGTCATAACTTGGAAAAGCAGCATTGTTTACTTTTAAATCGGTTGAAGTGGCTAAAGCATTTGATTCAATAGGTATTTCATTAATATCCATAAATGCTTGGCCAACTATTACATCATACCAATAACCTTCAGTAATTATTCTTCCATAATCATCAACCTGTTCAGGTTGCCACACTTGTCTAGTTACGTTGTTAACGCCTTTTTGAAAATAAAGAGGTCCTGTAGTGTAATTTTCTTTATTTTTTGCAAGCCAATACTTAAAAGTTTGTTTTCCAAAAGATAAACTGAAAATTCCATATGGTGTAGGGACCATCAATGGTACCATCCAGCCACCTTTACTACTATTATAGTCCCCCATTTTGGCAGTATTGTTAAATTGCATGCTGTAGCCAACACCAACACCACCTACAGTCTTACCTGCAGAATTTCTATTTTTAATACCTCCAGAAAGTCCTATACCAGTTGAGGAGAAGCTAATATCTAGTGATGCTGTATTATTATTTCCTGTGCCAGTAGATAGCCCCATCGAATAAGATCCAGAGGTATTATAACCTATATTAAAGCCTTGACCATTTGAGTTAAAACCTGCTGATACTCCTACGTTACCATCTGTACCTGCACTTACGCCGACTGTTAATCCTCCAGTAAATTGCACTCCTACTCCTACAGAAGCTCCTGAGGTACCTACAGTAGCATTAACACCTACTGTAGCATTTCCAGTACTGTATCCTACACCTACACCTACATAACCACCCAATGCTTGATTACTGCCCCAATTAAAGCCAATACTTGCAGAAGCAACACCTAAGCTATATCCTACTGAAACAAATGAAGCATATTGTTGCCCGCCAGCATCATAAAAATATTCATTAAGATGAGATGAGTTATAATCATCTGGGTAGCCATTAATATTTCTGTCTATAGATCCAGGATTTACATTCCATCCTAATCCAGTCCATGATGCTTCTTGTTCTAATCCTATTCCTGCATGATATGCCATAGCTAAAGGATAACCACCTTCTGGACTAGGTACGTTAAGTAAAGGCAAAACATAACTATACTGCCCTGTAATTAAATTAACCATATCAGTTGCATCTACAGGCTCAAAACTAGCTGCTTCAGGAGATTTTGGTCCATTATTAGATGCAAACAAATTGTTTGGAAATAATGTTGGAAAAAAAATCAATAAGAAAAGAGTAGCAATAATACGATGGCGTTTGTGGTATTTGGTCATATTAGTTGTTTTAAAAACGTAATTGGGGTTCGTTTGTTAAGGCTTTGGTGTTTATTTTAAATTTAATATCTCCCGTATCAAGACCTAAATCTTCAATTACAAAATTGAGATATTCTTCTTTCAGATATTTGGGATCTCTGGAGTATACAATCATTATTGAGGTTGAATTACTCATACCATACATTCTGGGATAGATAAAATCGGTTAGTGCAAGAGTGTCTTTTGTGGGAGTGTAAACATGTAGTTTTTTTTCCATTCCAAAAGCCAATTCATTAACCATTTGTCCAAATTTGGCTTTATCCTGAGCAACACCATTTAATAATTCTTGCTCATTTTTTGACATAGACAAGTTGAAATACATATACTGACTATAATGTTTTCTCAATTTTTCTACTTTGGCTGGATTCGTTTCGTCTCCTAATTCTTGTTTTACTAACAAATCTGTAGGTCTGTACTGTAAAATATAATCAACATCAGCAACAGTTTTTTTGTAGTTGTAGCCGTTGTCTTCTTCTTTGATATAATCATTCATTTCCTCTGTTGTCTCAAAAGTTTGAGAGCAAGAGGAAATGAATAATAATAAAAGAAATAGTAAAAATTTATTTTTTAGCATATTCAGCATTAAGACCTTTTAATACTTCTTCAGTTAAGTCAGTAGATTCATCAGCATACATGATGTTTCCACCGCCACTTGCGCCAAATATAATTTTATAGTTATGATCTTTCCCGTATTCTTTGATATAGTCATTTATATCATTAATTACAGTTTGAGTTACCTTTTTGTCTTCTTCCTGAATTTTTTTCTGAATAGCTTCTTGATAGCCATTAATTTGCTGTTGTTTATTACTCAACAGCTCTTGTTTTAGTTTTAATTCTTTTGGAGATAGAGCAGTTCTTTCTTTTTCGTAGTTTTTCAATTCATTTTGCCAATTGCTTACTAAAGAATCAACATTGGCTTTCATTAAATTTGCTTTTTTATCAAATTCGGCTTTAGCTATTTTTGTTTTACTGTAACCAGTAATTAACTTATTTACGTCTACATAAACTAACTGAGAACTAGATTTTGCAAAATAAATGGCAATAAGGCTTAAAACAACAGCTAAAACAGCTGCATACAAAGGGATTTTTTTCATGGGTATTTTTGGAACTAATTTCGTACAAGATTATGAAAATTATGTTAATTTAACAAGTGCTAATGTTAATTTGTTAAAAAAACATTAGTAGATAATTTCTTATTGATTGCGTAAGAGGTTTTTCAATAAAAAACATATATTTGTCGCACACTAAATCTTTTTGTTTTGAAAAAATGTTTTTTTAAGAAAGTTTCTTCTTTCAACCTTCAAGAAATGCTTATTGTTTTAGCAATTATTGGAATCTTATTATTGATTGCCTTACCTAATCTAATGCCGCTGATTACCAAAGCCAAAAGTGTAGAAGCCCAAGTTCAGTTGAAGGCTATTTATAATGCCGAAAAACAGTATTATTTTATGTATTCTAAATACAGTCCAAATTTTACCGAAATAGATTTTGAAGCTCCAAAAACTACCAAAGAAAGCGGTAGCGCTAACTATACTTACGAGATTATTCAGTCTACTAATAATGAATTTAAAGTAAAAGCAACTGCTATAACTGACTTTAACGGAAATGGAATTTTTAATGTTTGGGAAATCGATCAAAATGGTGTTCCTAAACAAACTATTAACGATTAATGTGGTATTTAAAATTAATTTTACTTTTAGTATTCGCAGCTATTTTATACCAAGATTCTAAGAATCGCTTGGTATATTGGTTTTTGTATCCTATAATTGGAATATTAGTATTTGTAATCCAGTTACAATATCTACCTATAAAACTTGCGTTTTTAAATTCAGGTTTAAACCTTTTATTTATAACTCTTTTATTAGGAGTTAGTTTTGTTTATATCAAATTTAGAAAATTGTCTTTTCAAGAAGCTATCGGTTTTGGAGACATACTGTTTTTTGTTTTCATGAGTTTTGCTTTTGCAGTTGTTTCATTTATCATTTTGTTTGTTTTTGCGTTACTATTTTCCTTGATACTGCATTTTGTTTTTCAGAAAAAAAATCAATTAAAAACAGTTCCGTTGGCAGGATATATGGCGTTATTTTTTGGAGTAGTGTATACAATTACTTTTTTTAATAATAGTAATTTTTTATACGCCTATTAAGATGATAAATTTTGAGATCCCAATAGAGTTTCAACAGCTTGTTAAATCAGAACAAGCTTATCATTACCGAATTGTTCCTTTTGGCAGAGAGCAAAAAACTGTTTTATTAAAAACAGATGATGCAGATATACAAAACTTACAAAACGAGCTTTCCGTCTTATTACCTTTTTCGGTTCAACTAGAAGCAGATACAACAGAAAATATAAATCGATATTTAAGTACAAACTATCGTAAAACGAATTCTAATAGTGTTTCAGACATTCATTATACAGCAGATTTTTTAGAAAAAATTGTGTTGAATGCAAAAGAAATAGGAAGCAGTGATATTCATTTTGAGCCCTATGAAAAAAATGCCCGTGTGCGCTTTCGATTAGACGGAAAATTAAAAGAGCAGTTTCATATTTCGACAGAAGAATATCCTGTTATTGTAAATAAAATAAAAATTAGAGCACAGCTTGATATTTCTGAAAAACGACTACCACAAGACGGACGTATTACGATAGTTACGGATTATCAGGATTTTGATATACGTGTCTCAGTTCTGCCAACATTACACGGAGAAAAAGTGGTATTGCGTATCTTAAGTAAAGATACCAGCCATATCGATATTAATGGTTTAGGATTTACAGCTAAAGAACTAACAGCCTATTTAGAAAATATAAAACGTCCTAATGGTATCGTATTGATTTCAGGTCCCACAGGATCAGGAAAAACAACAACATTATATGCAACTTTAAAAAAATTAAATCTCCCTAATACTAATATTTTAACAGTTGAAGACCCGATAGAGTATACGCTCGAAGGAATTAATCAAGTGCAGTTAAAAGAAAATATAGGTCTAGATTTCGCTACTACATTGAGAACTTTTTTAAGACAAGATCCAGACATTATTATGGTTGGGGAAATTCGAGATGTAAATACAGCAAATATGGCTATTCGAGCAGCTCTAACAGGACATTTGGTATTGTCAACAATACATACAAATTCAGCTTGGGCAACAGTATCAAGATTAATTGATATGGGAATTCCATCTTTTTTAATCGCTAGTACTTTAAATATCAGTGTAGCACAACGCTTAGTTCGAAAATTATGTAATTCTTGTAAAACTGAAGAAGATATTGAGTCTGCAGTTTTTCCTTCTGATTTTGAAATTCCAAAGGATTTAACCAAACATCATATCGCTGTAGGCTGTGAACATTGTTACCATACGGGTTATTCGGGCAGAAAAGCTATTTATGAAATTTTACCAATAGGATCAGAATTAGCATCTTTAATAAAAAATAATCAACTAGATATAAATTCTTACTTAGAAGAAAATGACATTTTTACACTTAGACATAATGCCTTGTCTTTAATAAATGACGGTATTACTTCTATAGATGAAGTTTTTTCTTTGTTACTATAAAATCAATTACAATTTGTTACTCCATTCTTTCATGAAAAAAATAATTATCATACTCCTAATATTAACGTTCCAACTTTCTTTTTCGCAGGAAAATAGAATTTTGCAGCTCAAAAATAATATTGAAGCTATTACGACTGATGCTCCGGGACTAAATGAAAAAGTTAATGTTAATATTAAAGAAGCCTCTTTGTCTAGTTTTTTATTGGCAGTATCACAAATTCACAAATTAAATATTAGCGTAGCACCTAATTTAAGCCAGATCAATATAGTTAATAATTTTTCTAATGTTACAGTTGGAGACTTATTGATTTTTTTGTGCAAAGAATATAATCTTACTATAGATTTTACAGGCAATATTTTAGCCATAAAAACATATGAAAAACCTGTTCAAACTCCAGTTTTAAAAGCAATAGATGTAATTTATTATCCAGATGGGAATTTACTTTCTCTTAATTTAAAAGACGATAAATTATATGATGTTTTTAAAAAGATAATGGATGAAAGTGCAAAAAACTTAGTTTTTGCTCCAGGTTTAGAAAATCAATTATTGACAGTTTACATTAAAAATATGCCTTTTGATGCAGCTTTAAATAAGTTGGCATTTGCTAATAATTTAACGGTTAATAAAACAAGAGATAATTTTTATGTTTTTGATAAGATTGAGGGGAATTATACGCCAGAAGTAGGAGATGCAAATGCAGGTATAAGACAGAATAAACCGCAGCGATCTAGAAAATCTAATTTCTTTTTTAATGTAGTAGATGCAGATAAAAAACTCCTAGATGTTGATTTTGAAAATACTCCAATTTCTAGTATCGTGTATGATATAGGGCATGAATTGGATATTGATATGTTTATTTCAACACCTTTAGAAAGTGCTGGAAATGCAACAGTAAAAGCAAAAAACATAACTTTTGATGCATTACTAGTAAAGTTGTTTGAAACCAAGGTAAATGGAAACTCAAGTCAAAACAATAATCCTTCTCAACCGTTTAATTCAAGCTCAAACAATAATTCTTCTGCATCTTCAAGTTCAGGTTCTTTTACTTTTATGAAGAATGGATCTATTTATTATTTTGGAACCAAAGAACAATTAGTTGTAAGGGATATTAAATCAATTCCATTGATGTATCGATCTATTGAGATTTTAAGTGATCCATCAAAAGAAGGAAGAAGTGCAGGCCGATTAAATAATACAAATAGTTACACCAATTATAATTCATCTAGTTCTAGTACAAACTCGAGTTATCAAAATCAGAATCAGAATAATTCATCCACTTCATCCTCTGCTTCTTCAAGCAGTAATCCATCAGAATCAATATTAACTATTATTCCAGATGAGATTAAAAAAGATTTAGACATAAAAATAGATAAAGAACTTAATAGTTTTTTGGTCAATGGTCCAGCTGCAAATATAGAGCGTTTTGAATCTTTTATAAAATACATTGATAAAGCAGTACCAGTTATTTTGATTGAAGTAATGCTTCTTGAAGTCAACAAAACAGCTACTGTAGAAACAGGAATAACAGCAGGAATAGGAGAAAAACCAGTTACCACTACTGGAACCGTTTTTCCAAGTGCAGATATTAACTTAGGAGCAGCAACAATTAATAATATTATTGATGGTTTTAGCGGATTTGGATCGTTAAATATTGGAAAAGTGGTGCCTAATTTCTATCTGAGTCTTAAAGCGATGGAAACCAATGGCAATGTAAAAATACGTTCTTCCCCAAGATTATCTACTTTAAACGGACATAAGGCTTATTTATCTATTGGTGAGACAACTTATTATGTAGTGACCAATCAAAATTATTATGGTTCACAGATTCCGCAAGCCTCAGAAGTTAAAAATTATCAGCCAATCGATGCAGAATTATCGGTAACAATAATGCCATTAGTTGCTGGTGATGGACAAATTACTATGGATATCAAAGTTATTCAATCTAGTTTTAATGGACAAAAAGTAGATAAAGATGCGCCTCCAGGAATTAATTCGCGTGAGTTTACATCAATTATTAGAGTAAAAGATCAAGATTTAATTGTATTGGGAGGACTTGAAGAATCTGTTAAAAACGATTCAGGAACAGGAGTGCCTTTATTATCTAGAATCCCTATTATAAAATGGTTATTTAGTTCCCGCACACGCGAAGATTCTAAGAAAAAATTAAGTGTACTAATTAAACCAACCGTTATTTACTAATGACTTTTCCATCAATAACTTCACTTTTATTAGGTAAAAAATATGTAGGTGTTGAGCACTTTACTTTAAACAATGAAGAGAAAGTTGCTTTGCTTTTGATTGAAAATAAAAAAGAAGGATTAGTAATTTCTCAAAAAGACAGAGTTAGCTACAATCAAAAAATTGCTGAAAAATGGGATACAAAACTGCCTTTTTATTTAATTATAAATACCAATCAAGTAATTCAAAAAGAAGTATTAAGTGTTGAAGCTTCAGATGAAAAATTATTACATAAAGCATTTCCCAATACCAATTGGGAAGAATTCTATTTTGAAATCTGGCGCTTAAAAACAAAATCAATAATTGTTATTACCAGAAAAACATATCTAGATGATATAGTAAGTCAATACGAAAAACAAAAAATAACAATTGCTGGAATTAGTCTGGGAGTTTGTGCATTATCTGAAGTTTTTGAATACATAAGGGAAGAGGAGATTTTTACCAATAATCAATCCGTTTCCAAATTAGAAGAGAATCAAATCGTTTCTTCAAATGTACACGACTCTTCGATTAATTATAATATTAATGGACTTGAGATTCAAAACAGGCAATTATTGGCTTTTTCAGGAATATTACGATTGATTTTAAATTCTTCAACCAATTCGGGATCTATTTTATCTTATAGTGAAGAATTGTATGACAGCTACAATCAAAAACAATTTTTTACTCAAGGTTTAAAAATCATGGTAGGAATATTGTTAGCTGTTTTGCTATTGAATTTTGCCTTTTTTACACATTATTACAAACTAGCACAAGAAACATCAGAAACAGTTTTGGTAAACAAATCTTCTCTTGAAGATGTTGGTAAAATTAAGCAGCGAATTATTGTAAAAGAAGAAAAAGTTAAAAATAGTATTGGAAAAACAGATTCTAAAAGCTCATTTTTTATTAATGAAATTGCTAAAGAAATCCCATCTTCAATTTTATTAACGGAATTGATATTTTATCCCTTAGAGAAAAAAATCAAAGCAGAAGAAACTATTCTTACCACTGATAAAACTTTGGTACTATTAGGAACCACACTTTCTAATGAAGATTTTACGCATTGGGTAGAAAATATAGAAAAAATGAGATGGATTGATAAGGTTCTAATTACTCATTTTGGAAAAAATGAAGCCAACGAAACGGAATTTGCCATTAAAATAACTTTAAAATAAAATGAGACTAAACAAGAAAAATAAATTGCTTGTATTAGGATTTGTTTTAATCCTGTATATCTGTTATTCTTTTGCGATTTCTAATACTATAATCTATTATAAAGAATATAAAGAAAAAGAGCAGCAAATTGCTAATGACAGCAATATGCCAAATTTAGTAAGTCAGCTTGTTCAAAAAGAAAAACAATTAGATCAGGTTTTGTCTCAATATGAGATCAATGTTTCCGATTCTTTTCAGAATGATTTATTAAAACAATTGAGTTCTTATAGTACTAATTACCATCTTAAAATTACCGATTTTCAAGAACCCCATATTATAAATCAAAAAGGATTTATTACAACAAGTTATGTTTTTACTTTAGAAGGATCTTTTAATGGATGCCTTGCTTTATTAAATCAGATAGAGAATAATCCGAAATTAGGAGCAATCAAACATTTAAATTTTACTAAGAAAAAAAATTATAAAACCAACACAGATCAGTTGTTTGTTGAAGTTATAATGCAGACAAATAAAGGTGTTTAAATCTAAAAAAATAATTATGAAGAATAATGTTTTTTTGCTAATGATATTGGCAACTCAAATTAATTTTGGACAAAATAATCTTTCTCCTACAGGCGATGTTGGTATCGGAACGACTAATCCCGTTTCAAAATTAACGGTTAATGGTTCTTTAACAATAAATGGAGGGCTGTCTAATACATTGGCGAGGCCATTTATAGCTTCAGGTACTTTGGTAAACGGCGAAATCAGAGGTTATAGTAATGCTGGTACTGGTGCAGACGACGGCTTTTTACGATTATCTGCAGGAGGAGGTAGTAGTAAAATTGTTAAATCATATATTGATTTAACAGGTTATTCGACAATCCCAGATATGTATTCTAATATTGTATTTGGTACGGGAGGTGTAGAACGTATGAGAATTGATATCAATGGTAATATTGGTATAGGTATAGCAGCGCCAAAAGGAAAGCTAGATTTGGCAGGTCAAGTAATTAGCTATAATGCAGCTTTTGGACAAACAGATGTTTTAACGAGTACAAAAAATTATGCGAATTTTGGCACTAACAATCATGGAAGTGTTTTGATGTCTTCTAATTTATATTTTTCTGATAATGATTTTTTAAAAGTGGCTAATACTCATCCTACAATGTCTGGTGGAGCTATTTTAATACCTGGAAATTATCAACAGAATCAGGGATCAATTTTATTTTACACTAATGAAAGTGGTTCTGTTTTAGCAGATCAAAATTATACAGGTGCTGTTTCAATGACTATTAGAGGTAATGGTAATGTAGGCATTGGTACCATAAATCCAGATGCAAAACTTGCAGTAAATGGAACGATCCATTCAAAAGAAGTAAAAGTTGATGTAAACATTCCTGTTCCAGATTATGTTTTTGCTGAAGATTATAAGTTAAAAACACTAAAAGAGGTAGAAGATTATGTAAAAGAAAATAGCCATTTACCTGAAATTCCATCTGCAAAAGAAATAGATAAAAATGGTCTTATGCTTGCAGAGATGAATATGGCTTTGTTGAAGAAAATAGAGGAATTGACACTTTATGCGATAGAGCAGGAAAAAAAGACAGAAACAATAATGAAGTATGTTCAAACACAAGATAAATATATTGTTGATTTGAATAAATCTTTATTAAATCAAAGTGAACGTTTGAAAAAACTTGAAAATAAAATCAATTTATGAAAATAAATATTCTTTTAGGAGCACTCTTAATATCTTCATTTTGTATTGGTCAAAATACATTCCCTGCTACTGGTAATGTTGGAATAGGTACCGTAAACCCTCTATCAGCTCTTGAAATAAGAGGTTATATAACGACATTTGGAGGGCCAAATTCTACAGACAGTTATTTTAACTGGGGTGTTGGTAATGGAAGTTGGGACAACAGACCTAATGACGCTAATGCTAAACCATTTATTATTCAACATCATTCGGGATTAACATTTAATGCACATTCTTTTTATGGAGGAATTCGATTTTATAATCAAGGCTATCCATCTATATATGATTCAGCATTGGTAATGTCTATAGTAAATGAAAAAGTAGGTATAGGAACATCGTCTCCAGACGAAAGACTTACAGTAAAAGGAAAAATCCATACACAGGAAGTAAGAGTGGATATGAACGGTCCACTTGTACCAGATTATGTTTTTGCTGAAGATTATAAGTTAAAAACATTAAAAGAGGTAGAAGATTATGTAAAAGAAAATAGCCATTTACCTGAAATACCTTCTGCAAAAGAAATAGATAAAAATGGTCTTATGCTTGCAGAGATGAATATGGCTTTACTTAAGAAGATTGAGGAGTTGACTTTATATGCAATTGAGCAACAAAAAAATACTGAAAAACTTAAAGAAATTATCTTAGAGCAGAATAAAAGATTGGAAATACTTGAAAATAATAAAAAAGGGAAAAGATAATTTTATAGAAGTATTATCTTCATCATAGATTAAAATAGAAATAAAAAAGTTTCATATAAATAGCCAAGGAAGCGAAAGTTCGAATTCTTATGCGTTTAAACAAAAAACACTCTATGAGTGTTTTTTTGTTTTTAGAAAGTTTTGAAATATCTTTTAAATAGAAAGTGAATAAAGACTAAAGCAAAAAATGGTAAGAGGATGAATTAATATTAATATATTTTTACCTTTTATGTTTATTTTGTTAGTCCTCTACTAAACCTATTTTTAACTTAACATGCAGTTTATGTTTAAGTAAACTTACGATTGTATCCTTGTGAGTTAAAACAGAAACGATGGTTAAGAGAGGATTAATTGTATTTTATTTTTTTACAGTACAGTTATTTGCACAGCAGATAAAGTTTGAAAACTTTACAACAAATCAAGGATTATCTAATAATTCGGTAGTTGATATAGAAAATGACAGAGATGGAGGACTTTGGATTGCGACTTGGGACGGTTTAAATTATTTTGACGGCTATAATTTTAAAATATTTAAAAACAATTCTAATAATCATAAAACAATTTCAAGCAACTATATTACCAAATTAGAGAAAGATGCTGTGGGACAAATCTGGATTATTACAAAAGAAGGCAATGTAAATCGCTATGTTGGGAATGATGAATTTGAAGAATTTAAATTTAAAAGCAATCCAAAAGACATTCATTTATCTCAAAAAGGAAATCTTGTCGTAGAAACTGCTGTAGCGTATTATGAATTTAAAAATAAATCTTTTGTAGAAACAGCTCGTAATAATGTAAAAAGAGAAGATTTTAATAATCTAAAAAATATCCTGCTCAGAAAATATCCTAAACTGATTATCAATGATATTTTAAAAGACAAATTAGGAAATATCTGGTTTGCTACCCGCGAAAATGGTTTGTATATCATTACAAATGAATCTAATGAAAATAATATACAACATTTTACTTCAGATTTGTATGCGCCTTACTCTTTTAAAAGTAATGAGATAGAAACACTTCATGAAGATGATTTCGGGAATATTTGGTTAGGACATAAAGACGGCGGTTTGAGTATGGCTTATACGGGCTCTGAAAAAATAAGTTCTGTTATTCCGCATCCGATAAAAGAACCTTATCTGCCGGCAGAAACCATTAGAGCAGTTACCAAAGACAGTAAAGGAAAAATCTGGCTGGGTTATTATACAAGAGGACTTTACTGCTATAATGATAACAGTCATTTTTTTGAAAAATTCAGAATAAATGAAGCCAATTCAAATCCAGATTGGGATCGCATAAGAACTTTGTTTACGGCAAGCGATGGAACGGTTTGGGCAGGAACTTATAAAGGAATTTTGCGCATTTCGGGGAATAGTTATACGAGTTATGAGACGAGTACTGCAGAAGGAATGCCTGTTAATAGATGTTATTCTATATATGAAGATCAAAGTAAACAGCTCTGGATGGGATGTTGGGGAGGTTTGGCGAAGTTTAATTTGGTAACGGGAAAGTTTGAAAAATTTAAAGGGCAGGAATTATTAAGCAAATATCATATTAGATGCGTTAAAAAAAACAATCAAAATCTGATACTAGCCACCGAAAATAATGGTGTATTGGTTTTTAACTTAACGACTAACACTTTAAACAAAATTACGACCAAAGAAGGAATTTTAGGCAATAGTATTTACTCGGTTTTTGTAGACAATGAATCTGATAATTATTGGATTGCTTCTTTGGGCGGTGTAACGGTTTACAATAGAAAAAGAGGCGTAATAAAAAATATTACAGAGTCTGAAGGATTACCAAGTCACATGGTTTACGGACTTATAGACAATGGCGATAAGGTTTGGATTAGTACTACAAAAGGAATTGCTTCTATTGATAAAAAAGCATACACGGTTACGTCTTATAACCCAAAATATGGATGGCAGGCGCCTGAGTTTTCAGAAGGTGCTTATTTTCAGGATTCTAAAGGAATTTTGTTTTTTGGCGGTATAAACGGACTTAATTACTTCAATCCAAGTACTATTCAATCGTATGATTCGAAAACAAAAGTAAAATTGAAAGTAGACGGTTATGAAAATTATTTGGCTGCAATAGAAAAGAGTTTTTCGGAGAATGAATTAGAAATAGAAATAACGCCTATTATTTTTCCGAATAATAAGAAAACCGAGATTTATTATAAGTTAGAAGGAAAAGATGAGGATTGGGTTTTATTAGGTGCTAATAAAAAAGTAGAATACACGGGTTTGTCTTCGGGAGATTATAAATTTCTAGTAAAAGAAGGCAAAAACGGAACGGCTAAACCAGAAGTTTTTACGCTTCATATTATTGAAGCTTTTTACGAAACGATCTGGTTTTACATTTTATTGCTAATTTTTGTTGTAATAATTTGTTTAATAGTGATGTATGTAAAAAACAAAGCGGCAGTTATTCATCAAAAGTATTTAGAAGAACTTGTAATTGCACGCACGAAGGTTATTGCATATCAGAAAAAAAACTTGGAAGAAATTAATGAAGAACTCGATAAAAAAAACAAAAAAATAGTAGAACAGAAAGAAAAACTTTTAATGCTTCACAGCAATTTTGAAGATGAAACTTTTGAAATTGAAAAGTTTAAAAGCTTTATGCTGGCAGAATTTCAAGAACCAATCTCTAGAATCATTAAAATTTCGAGCACCTTAAAAAAAGATACAGAAACACAGCGGGATTTAATAGTACAATCGGGTAAATTGGTAAATCTTATTTCAGAATGGAATTATCTGGAACATGTAAAAGATCTGGGGTCTATAAAAAAATCAGCCGTTTATTTATTTCCAGTTTTAAAGAATAATGTCGAAAAATTAAAAAATGATTTACAGCTTAATCAAGTTAATTTTAATTGCGAAATAGACAGTTCTGAGTGTTTTGCGACTGTAGATGTACTGCGTTTAAAATTGGCATTGCAGTATTTTTTTAATGATGTCTGCAAATATTCCGATAGAGACAGTACTTTAAATATTGCAATTGCTTATGAAAATAATGCTGTAACTATTAAAGTCACTTCAGATAGTGTAATCTTAAAAAACAACTGGCACAATATTTCACATTACAGTCCTTATTTTAAAGCTTTACAGGTTTTATTGCAAGACTTGCAGGGAGAATTTATTCCTTCTTCAGAAGAACAATTTCAAGCAATATTACAAATTCCGATAGAAGTTATTGATCCAAAAATGAATTTAAAAGAAACCATTTCTTGGAAAAATTTTAATCATCAAGATCAGCTTTCTTCAGATAAAAAATGCCTTTTGGTTTTTGGCGATCCCTACAACAATCCGGCAGCAAATCAGGTTTTAGAAAGCGATCATTATAACTTTATGTTCGAAAGTTCTGTTTTGAATTTAAATGCAATAATCAAACAAACAGATATAGCCGCTTTGGTTTTTTATCAAGCAACATTCTCAAAAGAGCTTATTCAATTTTTAAAATTAAATAAAGAAAATACCAATCAAAAAATCCCCATGATTTATATCTCAGAAGATATTAATTACGAATTGAACGAACAATTATTAGAGATTGGTATTGATACTCATATTCAAATGCCAGCCAGTGTATCTTTCATTAGAAAAAAGATTGATCGTTTGATCGATCAAAATAAAGAACCGCTGCGAGAATATAAAATGCAGCAGAAAATATTTGAGATTCTAACCGAAGACAACGATCATATTACACCAAATGAAAGACTCTTGAAAAAGGCTTTAGGAATTATTAAAGAGGAATTGCAAGATCCTTCTTTTAATGTAGAAATACTGGTAGAACAATTGGGAATTTCTAGAGTAAAATGCTATCGTTTATTTAAAGAAACATTAAATCAATCTCCATCAGATGTATTAATGTCGCTCCGATTACAAAAGGCTGAGGTTTTATTAAAAACCAAGAAATTAAACATTTCTGAGATCAGTTTTGAATGCGGTTATAATGATCCAAAATACTTTGGACGCTCTTTTAAGAAGTATTTTGGCAAAAGTCCGAAGGAATATAAAGAGTATTCTGTGTAGAACCTCTGTTAGCGCTGGATTTACAGAAAGTTAGGATAATGTTAATGTGCAAAAACACCCCTTTTTTAACGTTAATTATATTCTAAATTGAATTAAAAGTCCTCTTTTGAGAAACAAAAATCCCCCTGTTGGCAAGATCCTTAAAATACTTTTGGCTAAACACAAAAAAGTATTTTAAATGAAAAAAATTTATGCATTGTTAATTCTTGCCTTAGGATGTATGTCATACTCCTATGCGCAGGTAAATGTATCAGGAGTCGTAGTTTCTGATGTTGAAAAAGTACCCGTTCCCGGAGTCTCTGTTTATGTAAAAGGAGAATCAAAAGGAGCTGTAACAACAGATTTTGACGGGAATTTTGTAGTTAAAACGTTCTTGAAAGAGGGTGTTTTAGTTTTTTCTTATGTAGGATTTCAAACCAAAGAAATTCCTTTCACAGGTACTCAAAAATTAAATGTTTCGTTAACCGAAGAAGTTAGTACTTTAAATGAAGTAGTAGTTGTAGGTTACGGTTCTCAAAAAAGATCAGATGTAACCGGAGCAATTGGTTCGGTAAAAAGTGAAAATTTTAATAAAGGAGTTGTGGCCAATGCCGGACAGTTAATTCAAGGTAAAGTTGCCGGAGTTAATGTTGTGGGAGCAAGTGGAGAACCAGGTGCAACACAAGATATCATTATTCGTGGAGTTGGAAGTTTACGTTCTGGAACAACACCGCTTTATGTTGTAGATGGTTTTGCTTTAGACAATTCTAATAATGGAGTTGCTTCAAATCCGCTGAATTTTATTAACCCGCAGGATATCGAAAGTATCGAAGTTCTTAAAGACGCATCTGCTTCTGCAATTTACGGTTCTAGAGCGTCTAATGGTGTAGTTGTAATTACAACTAAAAAAGGAACGAAAGGTCAAGCCAAAATAAATCTTTCTATGTCTACTGGATTCTCTTCATTGACAAACAAAGTAGATGTTTTTAGTGCTGACGAATTTAGAAAACAAGTTGCTGCTGTAGGTGGTACTTTGCAAGATGGCGGTGCTAATACAGACTGGCAGGATGAATTAACGAGAACTGGTGTATCTCAAAATGTTAATTTATCGATGAGCGGCGGTACAGATAAATCTACGTATGCAGCTTCTATTGGTGTAGACAATCAAGAAGGTATTTTAAGAAATAGTGATTTAAAACGTTATTCTGGACGTTTAAATTTAAGCCAAAAAGCATTAGACGATAAATTTAATATCACGTTTAATATGACGGGTACTAAACTTGAAAATTCAAGACCAGATGCTAGATCGGTTGTGGGTAATATGTTGACATTAAATCCTACGGATGCCGTTTATGTTAATGGACAACCAAATGTTAATTTAAGCAATGATGCTTTGAATCCTTTAATCAGCGAAAGCATTTATTCTGATTTGACAAACAACAACCGTATTTTGGCAAACATCTCTCCGTCTTATGAGTTTATAAAAGGATTAACGTATAAATTTAATCTTGGAGTTGATTATTCTATGTCAGAAAGAGACATACAGGTTTTACCGTATGCATCGGCTACTAATACGACTTTAGGTTCTTTAAATAATGTTATTACGAACAACAATAACGTTTTGTACGAAAATACATTAACGTATAACTTTGCTGTAAAAGCACATAGTTTTACGGTTTTAGCAGGTCAATCGTACCAAAAAATTCAAGTAAACCAAAAAGGGTATACTTTATCTGGATTTCCTAATAATGGTGTTGAACCAAAAAATCAAATAGAAACGGCAAGCGAACGTACAACTCAGGCTTCGTCTGCAGTAGAAAATGAATTGCAGTCTTTCTTCGGAAGATTAAACTATGGTTACGACAATAAATATTTGCTTACTGCAACAATGCGTGCAGACGGTTCTTCTAAATTTGGTAAAAACAACAGATACGGATATTTCCCTTCTGTAGCATTAGGTTGGAATATTACTAAAGAAGATTTTCTAGCAGACTCTGAAAAGATTAATAATCTTAAATTAAGAGCAAGTTGGGGACAAACGGGTTCTCAAGAGATTCCTTCTAAAATAACAAAAGCAAGTTATACAGAAAGCAATACAGGGAATGATACTTATCCATTAGATCCATCTGCTACAGATTTAAGCGGATATCCTTATGGTTCAATCTATACACGTTTGGCTAATCCAAATATTCAATGGGAAGTTTCAACACAAACAAACATTGGTTTAGATTTTAGTTTGTTTAATAATAGACTTTCAGGTACTGTTGATTATTTCAATAAAGTTTCGGATAATATTTTATTAGAAGTTGCGCCGGTAGATCCAATTCAGCCAACATCAAAATATTGGACAAACATTCCTAACATGCAGATTAAAAACAATGGTATTGAGGTAGCGTTAGATTACAGTAGTGATAAAGCTAAAGACTTCTCTTACAGCATTGGCGGAAACGTATCGTTTACAGATAATAAAGTAGTAAACTCTCCGTACAAAATATTAACAACTGGTGGTGCTCAAGGTGGCGGACAATCTGGTGCTACTATTAATGGTGTACTTAACGGACAGCCTATTGGTTCTTTTTATATGCTTCAGTTTACAGGAATTGGTGCCGATGGTTTAAATCAGTTTGCTGATACTAACAAAGATGGTCAGATTCTAGACAATGACCGTGTGGTTGCCGGAAGTGCATTACCAGATTATATTTATGCATTTTATTTGAATTTTAAATACAAGAATTTTGATTTAGGATTGAATTTTAATGGTGCTGGTGGTAATAAAATTTACAACCACGTGGCAATGTCTTCATTCAACAGAGGAAATCTTGCGAATTCTTTCAATACTACAGACAGAGCTTCAGAATTCTTAAACGAATCTTCTACAAATTCTAACACTGTTTCTACTAGATACTTGGAAGACGGTAGTTTCTTAAGATTAAATAATGCGACTTTAGGATATAATTTAAACCCAAAATTAATTGGTCTTGATAATGTAATGGACAATTTACGTCTTTCTGTAACTGGTCAAAATTTATTTGTAATCACAAAATACAGTGGTTATGATCCTGAGATCAACACGGGGACTTCAGTTGGTGACATTCAGTCTTTCGGAATTGACTACTTCAGTTATCCTCGAAGCAGAACAATCGTATTTGCCTTGAACGTTGCATTTTAATCAAAAATAAAATATCATGAAAAATAAAATAATAGTAGGAGCTCTTGCATTAGGTTTATTATTTACCTGGAGCTGTACAAACTTAGAAGAAAAAGTCTTGGATGAATCCTTAGATGGTGCAGGACAAGCAGAAGCGATCAGTGGTGCTATTGCTCCAGCATACGGACAATTAAAATCGACTTGGATACATACAAACAATTTTGGTCTGCAGTTAATTGCCAGCGACGAAGGTATTTTACCTTATAGAGGTGGAACAGACTGGTATGATGGTGGTAAATATTTAGCAGTACATGCACACACCACTACGCCTACTAATGACTTGGTTACGAGTACGTGGAATGAACTTACTAAAAATATTTCAAGAACATTATCGGCTATTGAAGTATTAACTCCTCTTGCCGCTGCTGGAAATACAGAAGCGCAGGGAGCACTTTACGAAATGAAAGCTCTGAGAGCTTATTTGAATATGATGACATTAGACAGCTGGGGACTTGTGTTTAAAAAAGAATCATCGGCTTCTATTTCAGAAATACTTAGAGGTCAAGATGCGGTTTCTTATATAGAAAGCGAATTGTTGTCTGTTGCAGATGTTATTAATACAGACAAAGGACCAGGAAGAATGACACAAGCTGCGGTTTGGGGACTTCTTGCAAGACTAAATCTAAATGCTGCAGTTTACCGTGATCCTTATGGTAAACCTACATTTACAACGGCAGATATGGATAAAGTTATTAAATATACGGACAACATTGTAAATTCAGGTAAATTTACTTTATCTCCAGAGTATTTTGATTTATTTGATGATGCTAATAATTCTAACAAAGAATTAATATTTGCATTAGATCAGCGTGGAGTTTTAAAAGACGAAAACAACCGTTGGGCATATTGGTCAATTCCAGGATCAATGTTTCCTA
Source organism: Flavobacterium sp. MC2016-06 (assembly GCF_009711165.2). GTDB lineage: Bacteria > Bacteroidota > Bacteroidia > Flavobacteriales > Flavobacteriaceae > Flavobacterium. The sequence goes on from NZ_WMID02000003.1 coordinate 320,649, forward strand.
GACCAGAATCTATTAATGCAGACGGAACAGATGGTCCAGCAATTACTTCAGATTTTTACCAAACATGGGTTGATGCTTATGGTGCTGTAGATCCTGCAGATGCAGATTCTAGATTTTATAAAAACAATGCCAAAGTACCAGAAAATTTAAAAGACCTAACAGGATTCTCGCCATTAAACGATCAAGATCATTACTACTGTGTAAAAGCAGAAGAGTTTGAAATTGACAGAGGAATCATGAGAGGAATTCCTTGGGCTGCAAGAAAAGATGCTAACGGTGCTTTTTATAAATGTGATACGGGATATAGAATTTACCCAGTTAAGCAGATTAAAGGAAACGGACCTGATAAAAATGTTGGGTATGTAAACCTTACTTTAAAAGTAGATTTTACTAATGAAGGAAGTACACATGCTGCAGGATACAGAGTTTCAAAATACCAATTTAGCCATACTTCTCCAGACGGAAACTATTACAGTAGTGTAGATATGGTATTGTTGAGATACGCTGAGATTTTTATGATGCGTGCAGAAGCTAAATTAAGAAAAGGTGATAATGCAGGTGCATTGGCCGATATGAACACTGTAAGAACTTCTAGAACAGCTCGTGCTCCAATTCCTGCTGCACTTCCAGCGGTTAGTTTAGATATTTTATATAGAGAATACGGTTTTGAGTTTTACTGGGAAGGTTTAAGAAGAAACACTCAAATTCGTTTCAGCCATTTTGAAGATAAATGGACTGAAAAATCAGATACAGATGTAAGCAAAAGATTGTTCCCAATTCCACAGGTAGCAATCGACGGAGCTTCTAACACTCCTGGATATTTAGTACAGAATAAAGGATATTAAGATAAGTTTGTTTATTTGTTGTTTAATTTGAAGACTGCAATTCGTTTTGCTACTGTACCAAAAAAGGAGCAGTCTTCTTATTTTTATTTTTTTTTAGTTAATAAAAACAGGACTGTTTTAGAACTTTTAAAACATCATCCTGTTTTTATTCTTTAAAACCTTTAGAACTTCTGTTGAAAATTTCTAATCACTCTTTTTGCCTCAATTCCTATCACAAAATACAATTGTTTTTTGCCTACTCAAAATTCATTAATTAATTTCAAATGAAAACATCATTTTTATTCCTTACCCTGTTCCTATTGTTTTTTGGAAAAAGTAACCTGCTTTATTCTCAAGATGCAGTTAAAATACATTCACATAACGATTACAATCAAACCATTCCTTTTTGGGATGCTTATGCAAACGGAGCGACATCTATAGAAGCCGACATTTTTTTGAAAGACAATAACTTGTATGTTTCCCATAATCAAGAAGATATTACCGCTTCTAAAACGTTAGAAGCCTTGTACCTAAAGCCTTTGCAAACGGCTCTAGAAATGAAATATAAAAAAGAGCAGCAGCTAGTTTTATTAATAGACATTAAAACAGAAGCCGAAGCTACACTCAACAAACTTGTTTCAGTTTTAAAAAAATATGAAACCATTATTCATAATCAAAACATTAAAATAATTGTATCTGGAAATAGACCAAATTCAGAGACCTATATAAAATATCCTGCTTTTATTTTCTTTGATTTTCAAGAATTAGGAAAAACCATTTCAAAAGAAAATTGGGAAAAAGTAGCCATGGTGAGTTTAGATTTTAAAAAATATTCCGTCTGGAACGGATTAGGAAGATTGACTCATGATGATTATGCTCGTGTAAGTTCAATTATTGCTAAAGCAAAAGAAACTCATAAACCATTTCGTTTTTGGGGATCACCAGACACCAAAAGCGCTTGGAAAGCATTTTTAGAACTTGGAGTAGATATTATTAACACAGACAAACCTTTTAGTTGTGTTCAGTATGTAGAATCTTTGCCAAAGCGATTTATAACTGCAAGCAATTCTTCAAAAGTCTATAAGCCAAGTTATAAAACAGATCAAAAACAACTTCCTGTTAAAAATGTTATTTTGTTAATAGGAGACGGAAATGGTTTGTCGCAAATATCTTCAGCTGTTTTAGCCAATAACGGAGCGCTTTCGGTAACACAATTGAAAAGCATTGGTTTTATAAAAACACAATCGGCAGATGATTTTATTACCGATTCTGCAGCTGCAGGAACAGCTTTAGCAACAGGTGAGAAAACAAATAATAGAGCGATTGGAACAGATAGTTTGAGAAAACCAATTCCGAACATTTTAGAAATTTTACAAAAAAGAAAATTCGCTACAGGTGTTATCACTACAGATGAAATTACCGGCGCAACTCCAGCCGCTTTTTATGCACACACAGAAGAAAGATCTGATACAGATGGAATTGCTAAAGATTTAGTAAAAAGTAAATTGAATTTGTTTGTAGGCGGCGGTTCTTCTAGTTTCAAAAATACAGCAGTAGAATCTAAATTTAAAATATTGGCTTCTGTAAAAGATATGCAAACTGTTACATCTGATACTATCGGTGTCTTTATCTCCCCAAATAGAGTACCGTCAGTTTTAGAAGGAAGAGGAGAATTATTAGCAGAAGCCACAAAATACAGTCTTGAATTTTTAAGCAAAAAGAATAAACCTTTTTTCTTAATGGTTGAAGGCGCGCAAATTGACAGTTTTGGACACGTAAACAATGTAGCTGGAATAGTAGCCGAAACCATAGATTTTGACACTGCTATAACCGAAGCACTTATGTTTGCAGATAAAAATGAAGGAACATTAGTTATTATTACAGCAGATCATGAAACTTCTGGATTTGGTATTCCGCAGGGAAATTTGAAAAAGCACAAAATCGAAGGAGATTTTATAACAAATGACCACACTGCAACGATGGTGCCTATATTCTCTTATGGCCCGCACTCACAAGATTTTCAAGGAGTATTTGAAAACAATGAAGTGTTTCATAAAATACTTTCGGTATTAGAATTAAAATAAAAGGATAGAAATAAGGGAATGAAAATGGTTTATAAGTAATTGGCGGGTAGTATCATATTGTTGTGAAACACTTAACTTTGTAGGTGAAAAAAGAGTAAAATTGAATTAATGATTTTAATTTATTATGAAAAATATATTTTTGACATTACTTAGTATGTTTTGCGTTACAGTATCTTCTCAAAAAAGCATTGAGAATAATATTTATATACAAAGTTTTGACAATCAATATAACAACCTCCATACCGATAATAAAGGAAATTTAATTTTTTTTGATAAAGTTTATTCAAAGTACAACCTAAAAACAGGTTTGATAGAACAAAATGATTCATTGACATTAAAAAAAATATCGCTTTCTAATCAAAAATATAGTTACTATATAAAAATAACGTATGAAAAAGATAGTACTAAAAGAGGTTTCGATTTAAAGTCTTTTAATTTATGCAAGACTATTGCTTTAAATGGATTGAAGAAGATAAAATTCAAAAAAATTCCTGTTCAAAAAAAAGTTTTTGAATGTAATGAAAGTAGATATAATAATGTTTTGGTTCTTAAATCGTTTTTTCTAACCCATGCATTTATTTCCCAAGATGATAAAGGTGATAAGTATTTAATTAAATTAATAGACGAGAATTGTGATGTTTTGTATAATGAAACTTGTGAAATAAATTCCTTGTTTTCTGATGAAGAAAAGTTTCTTATTATTAAAAATAAAAATAAAATAATTGTTGTTTACGATAAATACATGTAAACCCTAGACAAATTCTAATTTGATAGAATAGATGTTAGTGCAGTATTCCATTTTAGATAGATTCGAAACCTTCGGCTTGGTGAATAATCATTTTACCACCAGCAATACAAAAACATACAGCAGATGAAAAATGTGATTTTAACCATTCTTTTTTGAGCCGTTTATCAAATAGGAATCTTACAAGGCATTAAAAACAATACAGAACTAAATTATGACTGTAAATTGCACGGACAGACTAGAAGCTTAACGCTGACTTCAAAATAACCAATGATACATTGGTCTTAGATTTGAATACAAGAGGTGTAAAGAGCAGTATTGTAATGGCACAGAAAGCTTTTAAAAATGGAAATGCTTTAAGTTTTAATTAAGGAGAATATGCACCTGTTTTGTATTTAAAGCCAAATGAAATTTCTTTTATGATTTCGCAGTCGGCTTATCAAGATTTGATGAAAAATAATAAGTTTATCTATAACAATACAAATTATGTTTTAGATGAAAATGCAAACAAAGATGAGGTTCAGATAGACGGAAAATCAGTAGAAACTTTTCGCGTAATCGCACAAATAGGCCAAACCGAAATCTGGATTATAAAAAATCCAGATTTTCCCTTAATCTGTAAATTTTGTTGAAGAGTTAAATACAAAACTTTTATTTTTGTTTAGTTTTTAATTTTACTAATAATATTTTAGAACTTCATATTCCATTTAATAAATTATCCTACTATATTATTATATTGAAAGAAGTATTATATAGGGGTGAAATTTATAGATATATATAATAAGGAGCTAGATCCCGCTGTCCGTTTCAATCTTTTGCTTTTTAAAGAAAAAAGCAAAAGGATTTCCACTTCCATCGGGGCTAGGGGATTTGTTTTCACAATAAACATTTTTTTGATATAAGTATAAAAGTGTTTTTCTTAGGTTTAAATCCCATTTCCAGAAGAAAAAGAGAGACTTTGTGCCTTTGCGTCTTTGCGAGAACCAGCTAAAACAGTCTCAAAACCTTAAAAAGAGAGAAAAGCTAAGATTAAAGAATCCTCAAGAAATCCATAAAAAAATAAAAACTCCAGCAAAACCGGGGATTGAATGAAAATCAAAATTACCAGATCGGCATTGCAATTAAGAAAAATCTTAAAAAGAGTAATATTTTTCAATTTATAAAAGCGGTGTTATCAGTAAGTTAAGGAAAGAAGTAAAAAAAGATTAAAAATAGTTATTATAAAAGCTTGCGTAACTGGAATTGT